>CAYRON010000042.1:0-2460 GCA_964425885.1 uncultured Salinibacterium sp. | reverse complement strand
GCCGTCGTCGAGATCATCGTGAAGAAAAACGCCCGCGTGCGCTACACGACGATCCAGAACTGGTCGAACAACGTCTACAACCTGGTGACCAAGCGCGCGATCGCCCATGAGGGCGCGACCATGGAGTGGATCGATGGCAACATCGGCTCCAAGGTGACGATGAAGTACCCGTCGATCTACCTCGTCGGCGAGCACGCCAAGGGCGAGACGCTCTCCGTCGCTTTCGCGGGCCCCGGACAGCACCAGGATGCCGGCGCGAAGATGATCCACATGGCGCCCTACACGACGTCGTCGATCGTCTCGAAGTCCATCGCACGCGGCGGCGGTCGCGCGGGATACCGCGGCGAGGTGCGCGTCGACGAGAAGGCGCACCACTCGGCCAATACGGTGCGGTGCGACGCTCTTCTTGTCGACACGATCTCGCGCTCCGACACCTACCCGGCCATCGACATCCGCGTCGACGATGTGCAGCTCGGGCACGAGGCGACTGTCTCGCGAGTGAGCGCAGAGCAGCTCTTCTACCTGCAGTCTCGTGGAATGCCGGAGGACGAGGCCATGGCCATGATCGTCCGCGGGTTCATCGAGCCCATCGCCCGCGAGCTCCCGATGGAGTACGCGCTCGAACTCAACAAGCTCATCGAGATGAGCATGGAAGGCTCTGTCGGCTAGATGTCCATCGCTACTACCCAAACCCCCGGCCAGCACGGTGCATCGGCCCACAGCGACGGAGGGTGGGGCGCCGGTGAGGTGCCCGTTCAGACCCGTTCCGAGCGTTTCACGTCAACGAACCCTGCTGACTTCCCGGACGTCACCGGCCTCGAGGTCGACTGGAAGCTGACCCCGGTCAGCGTCGTTCGCGAACTCATCGACGGTTCCCTGGGCGGGGGCCAGTACACGCTCCAGCAACAGCCAGAGGGCAACGGCACCGTTGAGTGGATCGCGATGGATGATCCGCGCATCGGCAGCGCCGGCATTCCAGAGGACAAGGCAGCAGCGAACGCCTGGTCGAGCACTGAGCGAGCGCTCTCGGTCGAAGTCGTAGGGGAGGAGCCCATCGCGATCGGGCTCGACCGCTCCGGCTTCGGGGAGTCCGCTCGCGCCGCGCACACGGTGATCACGGCTCGCGAGGGATCCACCGGCCACGTCGTGCTCCGCAGCTCGGGTCGCGCCAACCTCGTCGAGAACGTCGAGATCGTCGTCGAACAGGGTGCCTCCCTGACGGTCGTCAGCCTGCAGGAGTGGGATGACGACAGCCTCCACCTCGCGAGCCACTTCGCACAGGTGGGTCGTGACGCCAAGCTCACGCACATCGTCATCTCACTGGGCGGTTCTGTCGTGCGCGTGAACCCCTCAGCGCACCTCAGCGGCGAAGGATCCTCGGGCGACCTTTTCGGCCTGTACTTCGCCGACGCCGCGCAGCATCTCGAGCAGCGCGTCTACCTCCACCACCAGGCGGCTCACACCGTTGGGCGCGTGAACTACAAGGGTGCGCTTCAGGGCGAGGGCGCGCGCACCGTCTGGGTCGGCGATGTTCTCATCGGCCCGGATGCCACGGGCACCGACTCCTACGAGCAGAACCGTAACCTCGTACTCACGGGCGGTACTCGGGCCGACAGCATCCCGAACCTCGAGATCGAGACCGGTGACATCCTCGGAGCCGGGCACGCCAGTGCGACCGGTCGCTTCGACGACGAGCAGCTCTTCTACCTCCAGTCCCGCGGGATCAGCGAGCCGGAAGCGCGTCGCCTCGTGGTGATCGGCTTCCTCAACGAAATCGTGCAGAAGGTCGGCGACCCCGCCCTCGAGGAGTACCTCGTCGCGCGCATCCTTGCCGAACTCGGAGGGGCGGAATGACCGCAGAACGCGTCTGCACCACAGCAGAACTCGAGACCAACAAGCCCTTCAAGGTGGTTCTCGACGGCACGGCCATCGTCGTCGTCAAAGACTCGGCCGGAGACGTCCACGCCATCGGCGACACCTGCACCCACGGCGACATCTCGCTGTCCGAGGGTTTCGTCGAAGACGACTCGATCGAATGCTGGGCGCACGGTTCGGCGTTTTCGCTCAAGACCGGCAAGCCATCCAATCTCCCCGCCTACGAGCCCGTGCCGGTGTTCGTGGTGAATATCGACGCCGACGGCGTCGTCTCCATCGACCCTCACGAGATCGTGACCGTCTGAGCTCCGGCCAGACCGCAGACCACAGAAACGAAGAACAGATGTCAGTACTCGAAATCAAAGACCTCCACGTCAGCGTCGAGACGGATCAGGGCACACGCCAGATCCTGAAGGGCGTCGACCTCACGCTCCGCCAGGGCGAGATCCACGCGATCATGGGCCCGAACGGATCGGGCAAGTCGACGCTCGCGTACTCGATCGCCGGCCACCCGAAGTACACCGTCGAGAGCGGCTCCGTGCTGCTCGACGGCGAAGAGGTGCTCGAGATGAGCGTCGACGAGCG
>CAYRON010000041.1:0-4383 GCA_964425885.1 uncultured Salinibacterium sp. | reverse complement strand
GAATCGTCTCCCGTGTCCCAAATCCGCTCCAACGTCCGGGAACTCAGGCACGTCGGCACAAAGCTCGAGGGGGAATGGTGGGTGCCAACAGTGCCACCCACTCCCCCAGAGTGGCCGACCGCTGGCGACGTCCCGCGATTCAAGTCGACGTCTGATCCTCGTCAGGGCTTTCCTAATCCACCGTCCAATGAGATGTCCGACTCCAGCGTCCCGATGAACTCCAATAGTGCGACGGCGAGCAACTCGGGCGCCTCGAGGGCAACGTAGTGCCCGGCACCTTCGAGCAACGTTCGAGTCACGGGCGCCTCGGAAACCTGCTCGAGCGTGTCACCGGTGAATGAGCCGCCGGACGACCCTACGGCCAGGGTGGGCACACGAATAGGTGAGGAAGTCGCCAAGCGCTGCAGCTCTTCTCCCTCGGACAGTGCCGAGCCGTACAGGCCGGATGCGCCGCGCCACCCTCCAGGCAACGCGTAGGCGCGGGCGAACTCCGTCAGATCATCCTCAGACACCGATCCGGGTGTGGCAGTCAGCCGCTCGAACACCCAATCGATCAGATCGCGCTCCTTTCCGCGAAGCAATAGATCGGGGATACCAGGCGTGGCAAGCACTGGGATGTACCAGACGCCCGCAAGCCGTTCGAAGCCGAATCCCGAAAGGCCGGTCTCAATACCGGTGAAGCTGAGGAGGTCCTCCGGATGCTCGGCAGCGAGACGGAACACGGTGGCTCCACTGATGTCCTGCGCCGTGATGTGCACGGGCCCGAGTCCGAGGTGGTCAATGAGTTCGTGAAGGTCCTCCGCGCTCACCTTGCTGCCGTACTCACCCTCGTCGTGCGACGAGTCACCGAAGCCCCGCAGATCCACCGCGAAGACACGATGATTCTCGGACAGCAGCGGGATGAGCTTGTAGAACGCGCGCGATGTCTCGGGGAAGCCGTGCACCAACAGGATGGGCGTGCCCTGCGTTCCGGCAGAGACATAGTGCAGCGTTGCGCCGTCTAAGGCGAGAGTGCGGTGAGTGAATGAATTAGACAACATGGTTGTCGATTATAGGCAACATGGTTGTCTATGTCTACGCTGGAGTATGACACGACCCGGACCGCAACTCGCCCTCCTCCTCCTTGCCAGCTACCGGAAGCTCGCCGACTCCGCCCAGCGTGAACTCGCAGAACGAGGTCATCCCGATTTCCGGTCGTCGCTGCACTATGCGATGAGCGCGATCGATCGCGGGGCAGGCACCGCTTCAGAATTGGGCCGCGCCCTCTCTATTTCGAAACAGGCAGCGGCCAAGACGATAGCCGTGCTCGTCGATCGCGGCTACGTCTCCGTCGATCACGATCCGGCTGACGCTCGTCGCCGGTCACTTCACGTGACGGACCTCGGGCACAAGGTCACGATGGAGGGCGAGGCGATTTTCGACACGTTGCGCAATCAATGGGCCGAGCGGATCGGCCCCGATGCGCTCGACCTCCTCGAAACCCAACTCTCTGAATTCGTCGGGGAGGACGGTATCCGGCTGGACGCCCCGGGCGTCGCGTTCGGCGCCTGACCCACCGCGTCTCAGGCTGGAAGGACGCCGACAATTCGCTTCCGTCGCTGCCGCGGCGCACGGATACGGTCGAGGTTCCCACGAATTCCAGTGGGGCGGCGTCCTGACTCCGCGCGTACGTTTCAGCGTCGGCGTGCCACTAGACCTTGCTTCAGAGCGATGACGGATAGCGGCGCTCACCAACAGTCGACAGTCGCGTAGCCTGATGATGGTCCCGACGAACCCAACCGCGGCGTCGTCGCGTCGTGAGGAGGCAATGGTGGGCGTCGAATTTCCTGCGGGGTCGATCTCGATCAAGACCACGGACGGCGAGACCGTCATCCTGCGCATCTGCGAACTCTGCGGTGCGACGGTGATCGAGGCCGAGGCCACCGATCTCGCGTTCCACAAGCGATGGCACCGAGTTACCGGTTCAGGCAACTGGGTCGACCCGCTGACTCGTCGCATTCTCGGACCCGGGGCGTCCTCCGTTCCGAGTGGATCACCTGACTGACGCGTACCGGGATTCGATCACGAACAGGGGCCGTCATCCATGAGCGTGGAAACCATCGAGCGGGACTGTGTGATCTCTGGTGGCGGGCCCGCCGGAGTCATGCTCGGCTACCTGCTTGCCCGGAGCGGGCTGAACGTCACCATCCTGGAGAAGCACGTCGACTTCTTCCGCGATTTTCGCGGAGACACGATCCACCCGTCGACAATCTCGCTTCTGGGAGAGCTCGGATTGCGCGACAGGTTCCTGTCACTCCCCCTCAGCCGCGTGTCCACGATGGATGTCGTGGTCGATCGTCACCGCATGACACTCATCGATTTCGGAACCCTGCCGGCACCCGACAACTTTCTCGTGTTCGCGCCTCAGTGGGATTTCCTCAACTTTCTCGCCGAGGAGGGTCGCCGCTTCCCCGGGTTCGATCTGCGGATGGGCACGGAGGCGGAAGAACTCCTCACCGACGGTGACACCGTGACGGGCATCCGCGCCACCGGACCGAGCGGGCCACTGGAGATCACCGCAGCGTTGTCGGTCGCCGCCGATGGCCGGGACTCGAAGATACGCTCCGCGGCGGGGTTATCGCCGAGAGAGCTCGGTGTACCCATAGACGTGTTGTGGTTCGCATTGCCGAAGCCCTCCCCTGCTCCCCCGGTCACCCTGGGCTACCTCGACTCGCGCGGCATGGTGCTGACGCTGGATCGCGGTGACCACTATCAAGCAGGCTTCGTGATCGCGAAGGGCGGTCTCGACATCCTGAAGTCCCAGGGCATCGAATCGCTGAGAGCAGAGCTCGCCGCCATCGCTCCCCCGGCCGCCTCCGTGGTCGACGCGTTGGCGGACTGGGACCAGATCAAGCTGCTCTCTGTGCAGCTCAACCGCCTTGAGCGGTGGCACCGCCCCGGTTTCGTCTGCATAGGAGATGCCGCGCACGCCATGTCCCCGGTGGGCGGCGTTGGCGTCAATTATGCGATTCAGGATGCCGTGGCCCTTGCCAATGCCCTAGTCGAGCCACTTCGACGTGGCGTCGCGCCCGATGCAGCACTCGAGGCCGTGCAGTCGAGGCGCTCTCCCCCGGTGGTGAAGATGCAGAGGATCCAGCAGTTCGCGCACCAACGCATCGCACGCCCGACGCGATCAGGCACTTCGGCGATTCCGGCCCCGGCGCGCGTCGTGATCGCCGCGCTACTACCCCTGGTGCGGCGCGTGACGGCGCGGGTGATCGGCCGGGGCTTCCTCCCGGAGCACGTCACCTCCGCTGCGGAGGCGCAGAAGCGTTAGTCGGTACCGCTATCGAACGCTGAACCCTCAGAGGCGGCATCCGTTGCACGCTCGAGCGCATCTTCCGCACCCGTGTGCGGCGTTACCGAGTCGAGGATGTCGACGGATGCCCCGGACTCGAGTTCTCCGACCAGCTCCGCGGTCGGTCCGCCGATCAGCCCTGCCGCTGCGTACTGCTCGAGGCGCGAACGCGAGTCCGCGATGTCGAGGTTGCGCATCGTCAGCTGGCCGATGCGGTCGCCAGGACCGAACGCCGCATCCCCCACGCGCTCCATGGAGAGCTTCTCGGGGTGGTAGCTGAGGTGTGGGCCGGTGGTGTCGAGGATCGTGTAGTCGTCACCGCGGCGCAGGCGGAGCGTCACTTCGCCCGTGATCGCCGAACCGACCCAGCGCTGCAGCGATTCACGGAGCATGAGCGACTGCGGGTCGAGCCAGCGCCCTTCATACATGAGGCGTCCGAGTCGACGACCTTCCGCGTGGTAGTTCGCCACGGTGTCCTCGTTGTGGATGGCGTTGAGCAGGCGCTCATACGTGATGTGCAGCAGGGCCATGCCCGGTGCCTCGTAGATGCCCCGGCTCTTGGCCTCGATGATGCGGTTCTCGATCTGATCGGAGACGCCCAGTCCGTGACGGCCGCCAATCGCGTTCGCCTCGAGAACGAGCGCGACCGGGTCGGAAAACTCGACACCGTTGATCGCGACCGGTCGACCGGCCTCGTAGCGCACGGTGACGATCTCGGTGGCCACCTCGACGTCGTCGCGCCATGCGGCGACGCCCATGATCGGGTCGACGATGTCGAGACCGGAGCTCAGCTCCTCGAGGTTCTTGGCTTCGTGGGTGGCCCCCCAGATGTTGGCGTCCGTGCTGTACGCCGTCTCTGTCGCGTCGCGATACGGGCAGCCGCGCGCAACGAGCCACTCGCTCATCTCGGTGCGGCCGCCGAGCTCGCCGACGAAGGCGGCGTCAAGCCATGGCTTGTAGATGCGCAAGCGCGGGTTCGCGAGCAGTCCATAGCGGTAGAACCGCTCGATGTCGTTGCCCTTGTAGGTCGACCCGTCGCCCCAGAT
>CAYRON010000040.1:0-5072 GCA_964425885.1 uncultured Salinibacterium sp. | reverse complement strand
GGAACGCCAGAGGACGCGGGGCACGAGACATCCGCCCCCTCCCCCTCTGGCGTATCCCGACGCGGGCTGTTCGGACTCGTGGCGGCGGGCGTCGGTGCTGGCGCCCTTGCCGGGGCGACGGGCGCCACGGTTCTGCGGCCTCCGCGATCACCGGAGGATTCGGCCGGTGCCTACCCGTTCTACGGTGAGCACCAAGCCGGCATCGTCACCCCAGCGCAGGATCGCCTGCACTTCGCCTCCTTCGATCTCGTCGACGGGGCAACGCGTGACGACCTGATCCAACTGCTCCAGGAGTGGACTGCTGCATCCGCCCGCCTCACACGCGGCCTCGACGTGAGCGAAACCGGCGCGGTAGATGGCCCGCCGCTCCTGCCGCCGGATGACACGGGCGAGGCCCAGGGGCTGCCACCGAGTGGCCTGACCATCACGTTCGGCTTCGGCGCGTCACTCTTCTCCACCCCCACCGGTGACGACCGGTTCGGCCTCGCGGGCCGCAAGCCGGACGCACTCGTCGATCTCCCCCTCTTCCCCTTCGATCTTCTCGAAGAGGCGTCGAGTGGCGGAGACCTCTGCATCCAGGCCTGCGCGAACGACCCACAGGTGGCCGTCCACGCGATCAGGAACCTCAGCCGTATCGCGTTCGGCACGGCACGCATGCGGTGGAGCCAGCTGGGCTTCGGTCGCACGTCGTCGACGTCAACCGGCCAGGCGACGCCCCGCAACCTCTTCGGCTACAAGGACGGCACAAGCAACATCAAGGCCGAAGAGCCAGCGGCCCTCGACGAGTTCGTCTGGGTGGGCGACGACGAGCCGGCAGCGTGGATGCACGGCGGCAGCTATCTCGTGACACGGCGAATTCTCATGACCATCGAGAACTGGGACCGCGTGCGGCTCGAGGAGCAGGACTCCATCATCGGTCGCACCAAGGGCGAGGGTGCGCCGTTGTCCGGGGGCGCAGAGTTCACGGAGCCGGACTTCGAGCTGAAGCGCACCGATGGCACGACCGTGATCCCCGACACCGCGCACGTGCGGTTGGCCCACCCCGCGGCATCCGGAACACGGATGCTGCGGCGAGGCTACAACTTCGTCGACGGCAGCAACGACCTCGGCCAACTGCGCGCTGGTCTCTTCTTCATCAGCTACCAGCGGTCACCCGAGCAGTTCATCGCAGTGCAGTCCGCTCTCGCGACGGACGCGATGAACGAGTACATCCGCCACGTCGGGTCAGCACTGTTCGCCGTGCCTCCGGGCGCCGCGGAAGGCAGCTACGTGGGCGCGGGGCTGTTCGCCTGATCGGCGGGGGGCCGCCGATCTCCGCAATGAGCCGCAGTCGCTAGCTCGATGCTGTGGTGACCGTGTAGTTCGCGATCCAGCCGTTGGAGCCGTCCTCGGAGACGACGACCAATACGCCCCAGGCGTCGGTGGAGGCAATGTACGTCCCACCGTCAGTGGCGGCGCCGAGGTCGGCCTGCGAGGTGAAGCCTGCCGCCTCGAGGTCGCTCTTGATCTGCTGGATCGCGGCGCCATCCGAGACGCGGACAGTCACATTGAAGACCTTCTCAGCGCCGCTCCCGAGCGAGCCGCCGTACAGGATCTCACCGTCGATGACGGGAACCTGATCTGCGGGGAAGTCGTCGGGCAGCGAGGTTCCGCCGAGGTCGACCTGGCCACCGGTGGCTCCCTCGATGATCGATTCCACAGGGTTGCCGAAGCATCCCGTTAGGGTCGGTGCGATCGCCAGTGCGATGACGATGGCAAGGGGCGCGGTGTAGCGCGTGCGCAGGGCCATGGGTTGCTCCCGAGATCGGTGCCGAGTGTCGCGCCCAGTGTATCGCCGCCGTCTGCACTCCTTTATTTGCATGCTGAAATATTTGTGAAACGAAATGGAAATGTCCCCCACACGGGGCACCCGTACGGTGGCCCCTACCTGCACCAGACCCGGGGATTCAGCAGGCCAGCGCACCGTGGCGTTCCTCCTATCGGTGAGCTGTGCGGTGGGGGCACCCACGTGGTGCGGCTGTCTGACGAATGCCGCCCGACCGCGACACAGAGGACGACCGAATGAGTAATTTCACCCCTGCCCGCCCACGACACCGCCGCACGGCGCTCATGGCGGGTGCCCTCGCTATCGGCCTGTCGCTCGTCGGCGTCGGCCCGGCGCTTGCCGCCCCCAGCGTGAGCTCCGTCACCCTGACGGTCTCCCCCACCACACTTGAGGTGGGCGACACGGTCGTCGCCAGCGCAACACTCGTTGCCACGGCAGACGTCTTCGCGTACGAGGTGACCTTCAGCTTCGACGAGGACATCTTCGAGTACGTCGACGGAAGCGCAACCGGCCCTGAGGGCGGCTTCGATGCCGCCACCGAGGCCCCTGGCACCGTCACCATCACCCACACCCGTCTCGGCACCTCCCCGACCCTCTCCGGCGATATCGCGCTGACGGCGGAGTTCCTGTCCATCGGGGACGGTGAGACGGGCATTGAGATTCCGACCGTGACGCTCTTCGATTCCGAGGGTGGCACCACCCCACTCACCGACGTCGCAAGCTCCGAGGAGCTGACCGTCGAGCCAATCGAGGTCGTTCAGCCCTCGCCGTCGCCCTCGCCGTCCACCTCGGCCTCACCGTCGCCCACGACCGCCCCCACGGATGAGGGCGGACCACTCGCCTTCACGGGAAGCACCATCGGCGGAAGCATCGCGATCATCGTGCTCGCGGCGCTTGCTGCCCTCGCCCTGGGAATCGTGCTCGTGCGCCGCCGGATTGCGAGCACCCGATGACCGCCAACACCACCCTCGGACAGAACGACTTCACTACACAGAACCGCCCAACACCACAGGGGAACCACGTGACCACACGACGAATCCGCTCAGCAGTCGCGGCGACGGCGGGCATCATCTCGCTCGTGGCCGTCGGCGCCCTCACGGCGACGCCCGCCACCGCCGCGACGGACCCTGTTCCCCTGCTCATGCCGTACTACACGGAGCTCGACGTCACGGGCGACAGCCAGGTGACCGTCGACGACCTCGAGCTGATCTCCGACAACTTCGGGGCAACGCCCGCGTCGCCCAGCTGGGCGAGCGTGGAGGCCGCCGACGTCGATGAGGATCTCGTCATCACCGTGAGCGACCTCGTGGCCGTCGCGCAGCGCATGGTCTACGACGACGGCGACTTCGAGATCGTCGAAGCGAGCGTCATCGACATGCAGGCTGCGATGAACGCCGGGGTCACGACATCCGTCGAACTCACGCAGACCTACTTCGACAGGATCGCGGCGTACGACAAGACCCTGATTGACCCTGCGGTCGGTGGCCGGCCGCTCAACTCGATCATGACGACGAGCCCCGTCGCGCTGGCAGCAGCGGCAGCGGCGGACGCCGAGCGGGCGGAGTCCGGGATGACGAGCATGCTGCTCGGCATCCCGATCGCCCTGAAGGACAACTACGACACGATCGACATGCCGACAACGGCGGGTTGCGATTGCTGGACCGACAACCAGACGACCACCGACGCCTACATGGTGAAGGGTCTGCGTGACGCTGGCGCCGTCATCCTCGCAAAGGCGACGCTCGATGAGTGGGCGTTCGGATTCTCGTCCGCCTACTCCGTGGGCAACGTGGCCGGCATCTCGGTCGCGAACCCCTACAACACGACGAAGACCGCCGGTGGTTCGAGTGGTGGCACCGGAGCTGCGATTGCCGCGAACCTCGCCGGTGTCGGTTTCGGCACCGACACGGGCGGATCGATCCGCGTTCCCTCGTCGTACAACCAGCTGGTGGGCATCCGCCCCTCCGTTGGCCTCGCGAGCCGTGACGGCATCGTGCCACTCGCCCTCAGCCAGGACACCGGTGGCCCGATCACGCGGTCGGTGACGGATGCCGCGATCGCCCTCGATGCCGTGACCGGCATCGACGAGAACGACACCGTGACCGCCGCGCAGGCCGGCCTCGTGCCCGACTCGTACACGGAGTTCCTCGACGAGGACTCGCTGGCGGGTGCGCGCATCGGTTTCGTTCCGTCGATGATCGGAACCAACGCGACGACGGTGCGCCTCTGGAACGCGGCGAAGGCTGCAATGGAGGCTAAGGGTGCGACGTTCGTGTCGCTTACCGCTCCCACGGGCTTCTCGAACGTTCTCAATGAAAGCAGCGGAAGCAAGAATGAGTTCAAGCACGACCTGAACATCTACATCGCGCAGCACCTTGCCCCGCAGGTCACCCTGCGCGACCTCGGCTCGATCATCGCGTCGGGAAGGCTGATCACCGGTCGCGTCGGTACCTATGTTGAACGCAATGGGATCACGGAACAGACGTACCAGAACTGGGCCGGTCCGACGGGCACGCACACCACGCAACTCGCGAACGGCCGGGTGCTCGTGACGGGCATGCTCAACGACCCGGACAACAACCCGGCAACCGACGATGCTCTCGACGCGATCGTGTACCCGTCGGGCACCCCGTACGGTCAGCAGGGTTCAAACCTGCGGCTCAGCCCCAACACTGGGCTGCCGTCAGTGACAGTGCCGATGGGCCAGGCCAGCTCCGAAGACGGATCGGTCACGAACGTGGGCGGTGGCGTGAACCTCGAGTTCCTCGGCCGGATGTTCGATGAGGGCACGCTCCTCGGTCTGACCTACGCGTTCGAGCAGGGGACACAGGCTCGTACGGCGCCTGCGCTCTTCGGGCCGCTGCCCGAGTAGCATCCGCCGAAACGGCAAGGGCCGCGATCCTCCCGGATCGCGGCCCTTGTTCGTTGTTGCTTGGCTACGCGTTCTGCTTCTTGCGTACCTTCGGTACTCCGTTGCTTACGCGTTCTGCTTCTTGCGCTGTGAATACGCCCGCGCACGAGCGTTGGAGTCGAGCTCGACCTTGCGAATGCGGATGACCTCGGGGGTAACCTCGACGCACTCGTCCTCGCGCGCGAACTCGAGGCACTCCTCGAGCGTCAGCTTGCGCGACGGCGTCATGCGCTCGAAGACGTCAGACGTGGACTGGCGCATGTTGGTCAGCTGCTTCTCCTTCGTGATGTTGACATCCATGTCGTCCGCGCGTGAGTTCTCGCCCACGACCATGCC
>CAYRON010000039.1:0-6562 GCA_964425885.1 uncultured Salinibacterium sp. | reverse complement strand
GCGGCTTGCGGAAGGCGCCCGTGAAGAACACGCGCAGCATGTGCAGACCGATGGATGCGACGAACAGCAGAGCTGCCCAGTGGTGCACCTGGCGCATCAGCAGTCCACCGCGGATGTCGAACGAGAGGTCGAGGGTCGACGCCATGGCGGCGGACATCTCGATGCCCTTGAGCGGCACCCACGAGCCCTCGTAGATCACGGGAACCATCGACGCCTGGAAGAAGAACGTCAGGAAGGTTCCGGAGAGCAGGATGACGACGAAGCTGTAGAGCGCAACCTCACCGAGCATGAACGACCAGTGGTCGGGGAAGATCTTGCGACCGAGCTCCTTGACGAGGCCGGAGATGCTCGTGCGCTCGTCGATGTAGTTCGCTGCCCAGCCGGTGAAACGGGTACCCGTCGACTTCTCGACCGGTGCCTCCGTTACCGTCTCAGGTGTGGCGGTCGTGGTGGTCACAGCTCACGCTCCCAGAAGCTCGGCCCGACGGGCTCGGTGAAGTCGCTGCGAGCGACCAGATACCCTTCGTCGTCCACGGTGATCGGGAGCTGGGGCAGGGCCCGGCTTGCCGGACCGAAGATGACCTTGGCCTCGTCCTTGATGTCGAACTGCGACTGGTGGCACGGGCACAGGAGGTGGTGCGTCTGCTGCTCGTACAGTGCCACGGGGCATCCGACGTGGGTGCAGATCTTGGAGTACGCGACGATTCCGTCGTAGTTCCAGTCCTCACGGCCGGCGGAGACGTTGAGGTCCTCGGGCTTCAGACGCATGAGGAGCACGGCGGCCTTGGCCTTCTCCTCGAGACGGTGGCTGGACTCGTTCAGTCCCTCGGGGATCACGTGGAACGCCGATCCGAGGGTCACGTCGGAGGCGCGGATCGGCGTGCCAAAGGGGTCGCGCGTGAGGCGGGTGCCCTTCGCCCACATGGTGTGCTTGAGGAGCGGTACCGGGTCCTCGGCAGGAGCCAGGTCGCGGAACAGCACCACTGCAGGAAGCGGGCTCACGACGAGGGCGCCGATGAGCGAGTTGCGGATGAGCTTGCGGCGCGTGAACCCGGACTCCTTGTTGCCGAGTTGGAAGACCTCGACCGCCTTGGCGCGGGTTTCGTCGCTGCCGCGGGTTCCGTGACGCTGCTCCACGAGGTCGTGGCCGTCCATGAGCGCCTTAGCCCAGTGCACGGCTCCGAGCCCGATGCCGAGCAGGGCGAGCGTGATGCCGAGCCCCAGGAACAGGTTGTTCAGGCGAACGGTGCCCAGGTTGCCCTCGGTGATGGGGAAGGCGATGTACGCGGCGATGGCGAGAACGCTGCCGACGATGGACATGATGAACAGGGCGCCGACGCGACGCTCCTGCTGCTTCTCGACTGCAGGGTCAAGATCGGTGACGCGAGCGCGCTCCGGTGGGAAGCCGGGGTTCTCGACCTTGTCGGCGATCACTACACCGGTGCCGGGGGACGGCTCGACTCCACCGTGCTTCTCGACCGCCGAGCCCGCAGCTGCTGCGCTGCTGTCCCCGCCGTGGTCCTTCGACATTCTTATCCCTTCAACCGTCTGTGACGCGTACTAGTTGGACTTGGCGGTGAGCCACACGGTGATCGCGACGATCGCGCCGAGTCCGAAGATCCAGATGAACAGGCCCTCGGACACCGGTCCGATGTTGCCGAGCCCGAAGCCTCCGGGCTCTGGGTTGTCCTCGAGGAACTTCAAGTACGTGATGATGTCGGCCTTGTTCTCAGGCGAGATGTTGTGGTCGTTGAAGACCGGCATGTTCTGCGGGCCGGTGATCATGGCCTCGTAGACGTAGGCAGCCTCGACACCGACGAGCGGGGGAGCGTACTTGCCCTCGGTCAGTGCGCCACCGGCGCCGGCGACGTTGTGGCACATCGCGCAGTTGATGCGGAAGAGCTCGGCGCCGATCGCGGCATCACCGTCGCCCTGGAGGAGGCTCTCGTCAGGAATGGCCGGCCCGGGAGCGCGGGAGGCGACGTAGGCGGCGAGCGCGGCGGTCTGCTCCTCGGTGAACTGCGGGGGCTTCACCTCGGCCTGCGGGCCGGTCGCTGCCATGGGCATACGACCAGTGCCGACCTGGAAGTCGACGGCGGCGGCGCCGACACCGATGAGGCTAGGAGCCTGCGTGGTGCCCTGGAGAGCCATCCCGTGACAGGTGGCGCAGTTCGCCGCGAAGAGCTTGCCACCCTCCTCGATCTGCGCTGCCTGGGATGCCTCGGTCTCCGCGGTCGCACTGGACGTCGCCAGCGCGTACACGCCGCCCGTCGCAATGAGGCCGACCAGCAGGAGCGCGACGCTCGCGAGCGGGTGTCGACGTCCGGTTGCTTTCTTCTTCGCCATGGTGCTGTGGGTTCCGATTCTCATTTGAGGACGTAGATGATCAGGAACAGGCCGATCCAGACGACGTCAACGAAGTGCCAGTAGTACGAGACGACGACGGCGGTCGTCGCCTCCTTGTGGCCGAACTTCGTCACCGCGAAGGCTCGACCGATCACGAGAAGGAAGGCGATGAGCCCACCCGTCACGTGCAGACCGTGGAATCCGGTCGTGATGTAGAAGGCCGAGCCATAGGAATCGCTCGACAGGCTCACGTGCTCGCTTACGAGGAGTGCGTACTCGTAGATCTGGCCGACGACGAAGGTCGCGCCCATGGCGTAGGTGAGGAAGAACCACTCGACCATGCCCCACTTGCGGAAGTTGAAGAGGCTGCCGGTGCGGTGCGGCTGAAGGCGCTCGGCCGCGAAAACGCCAGCCTGAGCCGTGAACGACGAGAGCACGAGAATCGTCGTGTTGATCGCCGCGAAGGTGACGTTGAGCTTGGCGGTCTGTTCTTCCCAGAGTCCGGGAGACGTCGCCTTGAGCGTGAAGTAGATCGCGAACAGGCCAGCGAAGAACATGACCTCGCTGCCCAGCCACACGATCGTTCCCACTGCAACGACGTTGGGGCGCTGGACGGCTGGGGCCCCGACCGTGCGGGGTAGCGAGGCTGTAGTCACCATCCCATTATGGTCGATTTCCGTCCGCGGTTTTGTCATTCGGCCTGCCAGTCGTGCCAGCCTCGTTAGGATTTCGGCATGGCGAACCAGAGAACGTGGCCCAGCATCCTTTCCGGGCTCGTCGAGGGCAAGGACATGTCGATCGGCGACGCCGAGTGGGCGATGCAGTCGGTCATGGCGGGGGAGGCCACGCCCGCCCAGCTCGCCGGGCTTCTGGTCGCGCTTCGTGTCAAGGGGGAGACCGTCGATGAGATCGTCGGCTTCCGGGATGCCGTGCTCGCCAACGCCCTCCCGCTGTCGGTCTCGCCCGACGTCCTCGACATCGTGGGCACCGGGGGGGACCCCTTCGGTGCGGTCCTGAACATCTCGTCAATCGCGTCCGTGATCGCCTCGGCGGCGGGCGTGCCGGTGGTCAAGCACGGCAATCGTGGCGCGAGTTCGGCATCCGGTGCATCCGACGTGTTGTCTGCACTGGGGCTCAACCTCGATATCTCGCCCGAGCGTGCCGCCGAGATCCTCGACGAGGTGGGCATCACCTTCGCTTTCGCCGCCTCGTTCCACCCGGGGTTCCGGCACGCGGGCCCCACTCGTAAAGAGCTGGGCATCCCGACGCTCTTCAATATCCTCGGGCCGCTGTGCAACCCGGCGCGCCCCAACGCGTCGGCCGTCGGCGTTGCGAGCCTCGAGCGGGTGCCGCTGGTCGTGGGCGTCTTCCAGACGCGAGGGGCGACCGCCCTGGTCTACCGCGGGGACGACGGCATCGACAAGCTGACCACGACGGGCCACAGCCACATCTGGGAGGTCAGTCGGGGCTTCGTCTCTGAGCACGACCTGGATCCCGCGGAACTCAACATCACGCGAGCGCCGATCGAAGCGATCCTCGGTGGAGCGCCCGAGCACAACGCGGCGATCGCGCGAAGGATGCTGGCGGGGGAGCAGGGGCACGTACGCGACATCGTCCTGCTGAACGCCGCTGCGGGCCTCGTGTCGTGGGAGCTCTCCCGCGACCCCGAATTGATCACGGTGCCGATCGTCGACCGCCTTCGGGTGCAGTTCGACCGTGCGGCGAGCGTCGTGGATTCTGGTGCTGCACTCAGGAAGCTCGACGAATGGGTCGCCGCGACACAGCGTTAGTCAGGCCTGCCCGTCGTCAGGTCCAGTCGAGCGATCGGCTGATTGCCTTGCTCCATGTCGCGGTGCGCTCCGATCGCTCGGCTTCTGACATCTCGGGCTCCCAACGCGCGCCCTCCTGCCAGTTGTCGCGCAGATCCTGCAGATTCTCCCAGTACCCGACCGAGAGCCCGGCTGCGTAGGCGGCGCCAAGAGCAGTCGTCTCCGCGACGACCGGGCGGATGACCGGGATGCCGAGGATGTCGGCCTGGAACTTCATGAGGTACTCGTTCGCGACCATCCCGCCATCGACTCGGAGCTCGGCGAGCGGCATGCCAAGGTCGGCGGCAGCCGCTTCGAGCACGTCACGGGTCTGGAACGCGGTGGCCTCGAGTGCGGCCCTGGCAATGTGGCCCTTGTTGGCGAAGCGCGTCAATCCGAGGATCGCGCCACGCGCATCCGGGCGCCAGTATGGCGCGAACAGTCCGGAGAAGGCCGGCACGAAGTAGACGCCACCGTTGTCGTCGACGGATGCTGCGAGCGCCTCGACATCGGACGCCTTCTCGAGGATGCCCAGATTGTCGCGCAGCCACTGCACGAGGGACCCCGTGACGGCGATCGAGCCCTCGAGCGCGTACCTCGTCGCCTCGCCCTCGAGTCGGTACGCCACGGTGGACAGCAGTCCGTTGGACGACCGCACGATTTCGGTGCCCGTATTCACGATGAGGAAGTTCCCCGTGCCGTAGGTGTTCTTGGACTCGCCCGCCTCGAAGGCCGCCTGCCCGAAGGTCGCGGCCTGCTGGTCGCCGAGTATGCCTGTGATCGGCACTTCTCTGAGCAGGGAAGAGTCCTCGGCTATCCCGAACGCGTCGGACGAGCTGCGGATCGCCGGCAGCATTGACAGCGGTATGCCGAACTCCGCGGCGATCGCCTCGTCCCATTGGCAGGTGGCCAGGTCCATGAGCATCGTGCGACTGGCGTTCGTGACATCCGTGGCGTGCTCGCCCCCGCGGGTGCCGCCGGTGAGGTTCCACAGCACCCAGGTATCCGTCGTGCCGAACATCAGGTCCCCGGCCTCGGCTTTCGCCCGTGCCCCCTCGACGTTATCGAGGATCCACACGATCTTCGTCGCTGAGAAGTAGGTCGCGAGGGGGAGACCCACCGCATCTCGGAAGCGGTCCAGGTCCCCGTCGGCAATGCGCTCGACGATGTCCTGTGTGCGGGTGTCCTGCCACACGATGGCGTTGTAGACGGGGCGGCCCGTCGTCCGGTCCCAGACGACCGCGGTCTCGCGCTGGTTCGTGATGCCGATCGCAGCAATGTCGTGGCGTGTGATGTCCGCCTTGGAGAGAGCCGTGCCGATCACCTCGCGGGTGTTGTTCCAGATCTCGGTGGCATCGTGCTCAACCCACCCGGCCCGCGGAAATATCTGCTTGTGCTCCAGCTGGCCGACGGAGATGATGCTTCCGCTGTGGTCGAAAACCATCGCGCGCGTACTCGTCGTGCCTTGGTCAATCGCCAGGACGTACCCGCTCATACGCACTCCTTCGTGGGGCATGGCCGTGTCGTGTTCCCGGTCGAGACTATCGGGGCTCGCCGATGACTCCGTCGAGGTAGAGCCACGCACCATCCTCGCGTCGGAAGCGACTGCGCTCGTGCAGTGCGCCGGGCCCGTCGGGGGAGCGGTACCAGGCGGTGAAGGTCACGAATCCCTCGGTGTCGAACGGTCCGCCCGCTGAGCGTTCATCGATGTCGAGCCGGTACCAGCGGACACTGTCATCCGTCTCCACCGTTTCGGGTCTGGTCGTCGGATGCCACGTGCGCAGCAGGTACTCCGTATCGCCCATGGCAAACGCACTGAAACGCGAGCGCATGAGCCTTTCGGCGGTCGGTGCCGCGGTCACTCCGGCGTGCAGGGGGCCGCAGCACTCGTCGTAGGGGAGCCCGGAGCCGCAGGGACAACGCATCCAGACACCCTAGCCGCGGCATTTCGACCCACCCGTCTCGCTCTAGGCTTGTGGGCATGTCCAAGGTTCTCTCCAGTCTTCCCGTCGGCGAACGTGTCGGCATCGCTTTCTCTGGAGGCCTTGACACCTCCTGCGCCGTTGCATGGATGCGCGAGAAGGGTGCAGTTCCGTGCACCTACACCGCGGACATCGGCCAGTACGACGAGCCCAACATCGGCGAGGTGCCGGCGCGAGCCCTCGAGTACGGCGCCGAGATCGCGCGCCTGGTCGACGCGAAGACCGCGCTGGTCGAGGAAGGTCTCGTGGCCTTGCAGTGTGGCGCCTTCCACATCCGGTCCGGCGGCAAGACCTACTTCAACACCACCCCCCTCGGGCGGGTGGCGACGGGCACGATGCTGGTGCGCGCGATGAAGGAGGACGGCGTCGACATCTGGGGCGACGGGTCGACCTACAAGGGCAACGACATCGAGCGGTTCTACCGCT
>CAYRON010000038.1:0-9711 GCA_964425885.1 uncultured Salinibacterium sp. | reverse complement strand
ACGACGATGATGTCGTCGACGACCATGCCGACGAGGTCCTGGCCGATCGTGTCGTGCTTGTCGATGGCCTGGGCGATCGCAACCTTGGTGCCGACGCCGTCGGTCGAGGTCGCGAGCAGCGGCCTGTCGTAGGACTTGAGGAACGAGACATCCACCATGCCGGCGAACCCGCCGACCCCTCCGAAGACCTCGGGGCCGTGGGTGCGTGAGACCGCAGCCTTCATGAGTTCGACGGCGAGGTCACCCGCCTCCGTGTCGACTCCGGCGCGGGCATAGCTTGAGGTGTTGGCCGTCACCTGCCCAGAGTACCGGGCGTCGTCAGCTGGCCGCTCGGCGCGTCCCCATGGTAAGTTTCACAGAACTTTCTCAGTATTCATCTAAGGGGACTCCTTTGCGCAGAACTATCGGCGTGGCCACCGCACTCGTGGGAATCGCGGCCATCACTTTGGCGGCATCGCCCGTCTACGCGGCAACTCTTCCTGAGGGCGACCGCGTGTACATGCTTCCGTGCGACTCCGAGGCCGTCGACGGTCTCCTCTACGAGCTCGACGCCGCAACGGGCGTGGCAACGCAGGTCGGCGACTGGGAGAACCCCGACTCGACGGTGTTCTCGTGCGCTGGCCCGGCGGCCTACAACCCCGTCAACGGCCTCGGCTACTGGATCTCGTGGGCTGAGAACAGCCAGGGCTACCTCATCTCGGTCGACCTCTCGACCGGCGTCAACACGGTCGTCGACGAGTTCACCGTTGAGGGCGAGCCGTACTACACCCCCATCGCCATCGCGATCGACGCAGCCGGCAACGCGTGGGCAACCTCGTGGGAGGTTTCTCCCGACGTGCTGTTCTCCGTCAACCTCACGACGGCCGAGCTCACAGTGGTGGGACCGACCGGTGTGACGGATGAGTCCGAGAACTACGGTCTCGCGTGGGACTCCGTCACCCAGAAGGTCTACGGCTACAACGTCGACTCCGAGGACTTCTACACGGTGGACACCACCACCGGTGCCTTCACGCTCTTCGCCGAGGATGTCCTCGCCGACGTGGTGCCCTACGCTATCGCCTTCGACTCGGCCGGCCAGGTCTGGGGCATCAACGGTGACGTCATCTCCTCATCGATCACCGACTTCGCAGCTGCAGAGGTGCTCTCCGTGATCAACCCGGACCCGGAGTCCGAAGACCCTGAGGACAACATCTATGCGGAGTCGATCATCATCGTTCCGGCCGCTCCGGCCCCGGCTCCTGCCCCCGCGCCTGCTCCGGCGCCCGCTCCCGTGCTCGCCGCCACCGGCTCTGACAGTGGAAGCACTGGCATGCTCGTCGGCTTCGGTGCGCTGCTCGTCGTGGCCGGTGCGCTCATCGCGCGTCGCCGCGCCGCGTAACCGCGAGGACATACACAGCGAACTCGAGAGTCGCGGTGGTGCTGGTCTCCAGCCCGCCGCGACTCTCTTCGTTTGTTCACCCAACGGATGCCCGCCCGAGGTATGCGAGACTGGAACGTACCCCCTGCCGCGGGTACGACCTCGAGTCTCAGGGAGTCACCGCCCCCCATGTGCGGAATCGTCGGAATCGTCTCGGCCACTCCGGTCAACCAGCAGGTCTACGACGCACTGTCGCTGCTGCAGCACCGCGGGCAGGACTCCACCGGTATTGCCACCGCTGACGGCAATACCATCCACATGTTCAAGGCCAAGGGCCAGGTGCGTGAGGCCTACCGCACTCGCGACATGCGCAGCCTTCTCGGAACGCTCGGTCTCGGCCACGTGCGCTACGCGACGAAGGGGGATGCCCGCAATGAGCAGGAGGCACAGCCCTTCTACGTGAACGCCCCCTACGGCATCACGCTCGTGCACAACGGCAACCTCACCAACACCCGTGAGCTCACCGAGGATCTCTTCCACATCGATCGCCGGCACCTCAACACGACGAGCGACACCGAGCTGCTCGTCAACGTTCTCGCGCACGAGCTGCAGGAGCAGGTCTCCGGCCGAGACCTCGACCCCGACCAGGTCTTCAACGCGATCAGCCGCCTGCACGAGCGCGTCGAGGGTTCCTACGCCGCTATCGCGCTCATCGCCGGCCGCGGTCTGCTCGCGTTCCGCGACCCGTTCGGCATCCGGCCGCTCGTGGTCGGCCGCCGCACCACCGGCCTCGTCGGTGCTGAGTGGTTCGTGGCATCCGAGTCGCTCGTCCTCGAGAGTGCCGGATGCGACTTCATCCGCGATGTCGAGCCCGGCGAGGCGATCTTCATCAGCCCGGACGGCGAGATGACCTCGCGCCAGTGTGCGGCCAACCCGCAGCTCATCCCGTGCTCGTTCGAGTACGTCTACCTTGCTCGGCCCGACTCGGTGATGAACGGCATCTCGGTCTACGAGGCGCGCCTGCGTCTCGGCGACCGCCTCGCCGACACGATCGCCAAGTACACGCCGATGGGCGATATCGACGTGGTCATGCCGATCCCAGATTCGAGCCGCCCGGCTGCAATGCAGGTCGCTCAGAAGCTCGGCGTCGAGTACCGCGAAGGTTTCTACAAGAACCGCTACGTGGGTCGCACGTTCATCATGCCCGGCCAGGCGGAGCGCAAGAAGAGCGTCAAGCAGAAGCTGAACGCGATGTCTAGCGAGTTCAAGGGCAAGAACATCCTCATCGTCGACGACTCCATCGTGCGCGGCACGACGTCGAAGGAGATCGTGCAGATGGCCCGCGAGGCCGGCGCCAACAAGGTGACGTTCACCTCGGCAGCACCCCCCGTACGATTCCCGCACGTGTACGGCATCAATATGCCGACCCGGCAGGAGCTCGTGGCCCACGGCCGCAAGATCCCGGAGATCGCGACCGAGCTCGGCGCTGACCACATGATCTACCAAGAGGTAGCCGACATGGAGGCCGCAATCATCGAGGGGTCGGATGTCACGGCCCTCGAGATGAGCTGCTTCACGGGCGACTACGTCACGGGCACCGTCACGCCGGAGTATCTCGCGTGGGTCGAGGCCAACCAACTCAGCTGACGTGCGACGATGGGGGCTGACATGACTGACGAGACTCCCAACCCCGCCGTCGCCGATCGACTCAGAGCAGGCCGACTCTCCCGCCGCGCACGACTGTGGATCCTGATCGGATGCGGCGTGGTCGCCGCACTTCTCGTGGCTGGCGGCATCGTCGTGTCGCAGGTGATCGCGGGTGAGGCCGCGAACGAGTCGGCGCTCGCCTCCTTCAGCTCAGCGAACGACGAACTCAAAGACGCCGAGGAGGCCCGCACGGCTGCCCTCTCCGCGCTGACGTCAGCCGCCGCGACGGCGCTCGACGACCGCACGAAGGCCAAGACTCTCGAAGCCGCCACCGACCCGGCCCTGCTCGCCGACGCGACGGCCAAAGACGCGCTCGCGCAGGCGATCGGCGCGTTCGAGAAGGCGACGGCCATGAGCATCGCCGCCGACGGCACTGCGACGCTCCCGAAGCAGGCAGCGCCCACCGCCATCGAAGCACCCAGCGCGCCCGACGACGCCGCGGAGGTCCCGGCAGCGGTGGCCGAGATCACCTCGCTCGTCGAGGAGCTCGCGGACGAGACGGCCACGACCAACGCCGAAACGAAGGCGATCAAGGATGCGCGCGCTGCGCTGGCAAGCAGTAGTGCTGCTGTCGTGGCATCCGCACACACGAAGGGCGCAGCCACCGCCGCGCCGGAACTCGCCTCGCAGGAGACGAAGGATGCGTACGCCGCTGCGGTCGCAGCGCTTGAGAAGCCGGCTGCCGACGCCGACCTCGCCGGGCTCGTCACCGCCTACCAGGCCTCCTGGGCCGCTGCGGTCGCGTCGAACGCCGAAGCAAGTGGAACAAGCCCTGACCAGCCGGATGCCGGTGGCCTCCAGCCCACCTACATCCAGGGTGTTCTCATCGTGAACAAGACCTACGCGCTGCCCTCCTGGTACGGCGACGGGCTCACCGGGGAGACGCAGGCGGCCTTCAACGCGATGCAGGCGGAGGCCGCCGCGTACGGGCTCGGTCTCTACATCTCGAGCGGGTTCCGGTCGTACGACACCCAGGTTTCGGTCTACGGAAACTACGTGGCCACCCTCGGCCAGGCGGGCGCCGACCGCACCTCTGCCCGGCCCGGTCACAGCGAGCACCAGAGCGGACTCGCGTTCGATCTCAACACGATCGACCACGCCTTCGCCGACACCGCAGAGGGCCAGTACGTGCGCGACAACGCCCATCGCTTCGGCCTCATCATCCGCTACCCACCGAACAAGGAGAGCATCACCGGGTACGAGTGGGAGCCGTGGCACATGCGCTACGTCGGCGTCGATCTTGCGACGAAGCTCTACTCGAGCGGTCAGACGATCGAGGAGTACTTCGGCATCACGTCCGCCTACTCGGGCTGAGGGGCCTCGGGCAGTTCGGGCCGCTGCGGAGCGGCAACCGTTTCCTCCTCGGCAGCCATCGTCTTCGCCCGCTTCGACGAGCGACGGTCTACAACCAGCGCGATCAGGGCCGCGATCGCGACCCCGGCAGGGATCGTGAAGAGGCTGAAGTACGCGACCAGAGCGGGATAACCGACGCTCGGGTCGGATGGGAACAGCGCCGTCACGATGAGGGTCGCGATGAGCGCGATCCCAGCACCCACGACGATGAACGCACCGAACTTGGGCGCGCGGCGCACCTTCACGTCGACCTGCTTGGCTGAACCGGCTGTACTCACTCCCCCATTGTCCCCCACCTCAGCGGCACGTACGCCGTGAGGTCGGCGCGCTGGCCGGAGGCGGACACGATACCGGATGCCACGGCATCCGCCCACGACAGGCCTCCGGTGGCGAGCGCCAGCCAAGCCTCCGCGCCCAGCTCGATCACGTTCGGTGGGGTTCCGCGTGTGTGCCGCGGGCCCTCGATGGCCTGCACGGCTCCATAGGGAGGCACTCGCACCTCAACGGTGTTGCCCTCGGCAGTGGTCGCGAGCACCTGAAGGAGGTACCGCACAGCGGTCGGCACGTCTGCTGCGGTTCCGGCGAGCGCGCCTCGTACGGCGGGTTGCCCTACGGCGTCGGGGATGCGCTTGGGAGGCATGCCCCAACGCTACTTCGGGATCGGCCGCGGGCGCGGCTCGATAGGGTTGACCCCGTGAGAATTCTGGTTCTGGGCTCTGGCGCACGGGAGCACGCCATCATCACTGCTCTCCTTCGCGAGGATGCGGAGCATGACATCACGGCTGCCCCCGGCAACGCCGGCATCGCTGCGGATGTGCGCGTTGTGGCGCTCGACCCGACCCGCGGCGACGTGGTCTCGGCCTACGCACTCGACAACGACATCGAACTCGTCGTCATCGGGCCGGAGGCGCCCCTCGTCGCCGGCGTCGCCGACGCGCTGCGCCAGCGCGGCATCGCGGTCTTCGGGCCGGGTAAGGCAGCGGCAGCTCTCGAGGGCAGCAAGACCTTCGCCAAGCGGATCATGGATGACGCTGGCGTGCCAACGGGCCGCGCAACTCGCGCGGGCACCATCGAGGACGCCATCGAGGCGATCGACGAGTACGGCGCCCCCTACGTCATCAAGGCCGACGGGCTTGCGGCGGGCAAGGGAGTGCTCGTCACACCCGACCGCGACGCGGCCATCGCCCACTCCGACTACTGGCTCCAGCAGGGTCCGGTGCTGGTGGAGGAGTTCCTCGACGGCCAGGAGGTCTCGCTCTTCCTCCTGAGTGACGGCCACTCCGTGCTGCCGCTCTCACCCGCACAGGACTACAAGCGCGCACTCGACGGCGATGAAGGGCCGAACACCGGCGGCATGGGCGCGTACAGCCCGCTGCCGTGGTTGCCCGAGAACTTCGTCACCGAGGTCATCGAGACCATCGCGATCCCCACGATCCGCCAGCTGGCAAGCGAGCGCACCCCCTTCATCGGCCTGCTGTACTGCGGCCTGATCATCACGGCGAAGGGCATCCGCGTCATCGAGTTCAACGCGCGCTTCGGCGACCCGGAGACCCAGGTCGTGCTGCCGCGCCTCGTGACCCCGCTGAGCGAACTGCTTCTCGCCGCAGCGAGCGGCGAGCTCGCATCGCACGCGTGGCCCAAGTTCAGCGACGAGGCAGCGGTCACCGTGGTGCTCGCGAGCGAGGGCTACCCGGAGGAGCCGGTCACCGGCCGTCGCATCACGGGTCTCGACACGATCAAGGACGTCACAGTCGCCCACGCGGCAACCGCGATGGTCGATGGCGAGTTCATCGCGACGGGCGGCCGCGTGCTCAGCGTCGTCGCCCTCGGCACGGACTTCGCGGATGCCCGCCGCAAGGCCTACGCAGCACTCGAGTCGATCGAACTCGAGGGCGGGCACTACCGCACCGACATCGCGGCGAGGGTCGCCCAGTGACACTCGCCGGCTGGACTCACGTCTACTCTGGCAAGGTCCGCGACCTGTACGAGAACCCCGACCAGCCGGGCCGGATGCTCGTGGTCGCCAGTGATCGCGTGAGTGCATTCGACCACGTACTCGAGCCGGGCATCCCGGGCAAGGGCGAGCTGCTGACGCAGTTGAGCCTGTGGTGGTTCGCCCACCTGCCCGTGCCGAACCACCTCGTGGAGAACGCACCCGAGGTTCCGCCCAACGCCATGCTCGTGAAGTCGCTCGACATGTACCCGATCGAGGCTGTGGTGCGCGACTACCTCGTCGGCAGCGGATGGGCTGAGTACCGGGAGACACAGACGGTGTGCGGCATCCCCCTGCCGTCGGGTCTCGCGGAAGGCGACCGTCTGCCCGAGCCGCTGTACACGCCGGCGTGGAAGGCCCCGATGGGCGAGCACGACGAGAACATCACGTTCGAGCGCACCGTGGAGCTCGTGGGCTCCGAGGCGGCCGAGGCGATTCGGGATGCTTCGCTCTCCGTGTTCACGACGGCGTCGGCGATCGCTGAGGAACGCGGCATCATTCTCGCTGACACGAAGTTCGAGTTCGGCGCTGACCCCATCACGGGTGAGCTGACCCTCGCGGACGAGGTGCTCACCTCAGACAGCTCGCGCTACTGGGATGCCGAGCGTTACGCTGCGGGCGGCCCGAATCGCCTCGACAGCTTTGACAAGCAGATCGTGCGCAACTGGCTCGCGGCGAACTGGGACAAAACCAGCACACCGCCCACGCTCCCCTCGGAGATCGTGGAGCAGACGGCCCTGCGTTATCGCGAACTGATTGAGCGTCTCACGGCCTGACGAGTGCGTGTTCCACTGGAACATTAACCTGCTATTCTCGGGCCTGTGAAAAGGATTCTCGCTGCACTCACGGCCGTCGCCCTCGCAACTCTTGGGGCTCTCGTGGTGCCCGCAGCGGCGTTCGCGGCCGGCACGGTGACCGGCACCATCACGAATGAGAGCTCGGTGGGCATCCCCGGTGCCGTCATCGAGTTCAAGTACCCGGGAAGCACGAACTACTACTACGGCGATGCGAACGGCCACTTCACGGCGACTCCGCCCGCCCACGACTACACGGTGTACATTCACGCTCCGGGCTACGCGCCCGAGTACTACGACGACTCCTACTCGGCGAGTGGGGCTGCGGTCGTGAGTGTGGTGGATGGCGGCACCCTCACGCTCGACGCGACGCTGGCCCCTGCTTCGTCGATCACCGGTAGCGTCACCACCTACGCAAGCGCACCAGCGAGCGCCCAGGTCTTCGCCTTCGGCAGCAACGACACGTTCGGTCAGGTCTTTTCAACCTCCACGAACCCGGCCACCGGCGCATACACGATCGACAATCTCGCCCCCGGCTCATACAAGGTGTACGTGAGCACGAGCGACACCGACGACCTCGTCGACGAATGGTTCAACAACGCGTACACGCAGTCTGCGGCCACTCCCGTCGTGATCAGCACTGCCGGCTCGTCCGCTACAGCCAATGTGCAGCTCGCACAGGGCGGATCGCTCCAGGGGTCCGTGCTCAACACGATCGGATCCCCACTCGAGGTAGCCGTCGAGATCAACAACGGCTCCTTCTCGGGCAACCGTGACAACCCCGATGCCGCAGGCAACTACCTCATCAACGGCCTGCTGCCCGGCACGTACACGGCCGACGCGAACGACCCGAGCGGCTTCTTCCAGGATGCGACGAGCGAACCGTTCACGATCTCTACTTCCTCGCCCAGCACGGCGAACTTCGTCCTGACTCCGGCATTCCCCGACGAGTCGAAGCTCTACGAGACCCCCGCCCTCAGTGGACCCTCGTCCGTCACCGCAGGCGAGACCTACACGTGGACTGTCGATCCGGGTGGCGACAGCGACGTCTACGCGATGCTCCTCTCCGACCCGGTCTTCCTCGGCGCGGCCGTGCAGAGCGACGGCACCGCGACCCTCTCTCTCACGATCCCTGCCGACACCTCAATCGGCTCGCACAAGCTCGTCTATGCGAGTTACGACAGCGAGTTCAACAGCCCGTCGTACTACTACTTCCCGCTCGACGTGTCTGCGGCAGCAGGCGGTGGAGGGGATGGCGGCGGTGGCGGCGGCCAGGGCGCCCAGATCCCCCACTCGACCCCGGATGCCACGAAGCTCGCCTCCACGGGAGCAGAGGCGACCCCGTTCCTGCTGTGGTCGACGACGCTCCTGCTTCTCGGTGCGGCGCTGGTGATTACTCGGCGCTTGTCGCGGCGCTGATCCGTCGGGCGACCCGCTCGAGAAGTGCCAGTTCATCGGCGCTGAGCCCAGCGATCACCGGCTCTCGCACTTCGCGCACCTGACCAGGCGTCACCTCACGCACGATCTTGCGACCACCCGGCGTGATGCTCGCCAGCTGCACGCGCTTGTCCTCGAGCGAACGCTCGCGTCTCGCCCATCCCGAGCGCTCCAGGCTCGCGAGCGCATGCGTCAGCCTGCTCGGCGAGTACTGCAGGCGCTCGGCGAGCACCGACATCGGGATGCCCGGCTCGCCAGCCTCGTAGAGGAGCACCAGGAGCTTGTAGTGGGAGTGCGGGATGCCGCCGTCCCGACGCGACTGGCGATCGAGAGCCTCCTCGAGGCTGTGGGTGGCGAGCACCAGCCCGCGCCAGGCCTTGGTTTCGGCATCCGTCATCATGCGTCCAGTCTAGGGAATATTTGAGACTTCAACTAAGTTGGAACCATCATGAACGCCTCACAGGATCTCCTCGCCGCCGACACCGCCATGGGCCCGGTCACGCTCAGCGTCGGCAACCTCGACGCGATGACCGCGTACTACCGCGACGCCGTCGCGCTCACCGTGCTTACCGAGAGCGCTGACACCGTCACCCTCGGCCGCGGCACCACGCCCGTCGTCATCCTGAAGTACGCCCCCGAGCTGAAGCACGCGAGCCCCAGGGATGCCGGGCTTTTCCACACCGCGATCCTCTTCGACACCGAGGAGGCGCTTGCCGCAGCGGTGTACTCCGTCGCGCGCAAGCACCCGAACACCTTCACCGGCAGCTCAGACCACCTCGTGAGCAAGGCCTTCTACTTCACCGACCCGGAGGGCAACGGCGTGGAGCTGTACTGGGACCGCGACCGCAGCCAGTGGAGTTGGACCCACGGCACGATCGAGATGGGCACCCTCTACCTCGACCCGAACTCGTTCCTCCAGGAGAACCTCACCGAGGAGTCCGTGGCCAATCCTGTGATCGGCGGTGCCCAGGTTGGCCACGTCCACCTGCAGGTCGGTGACATCGCATCGGCGCACGAGTTCTACATCGACCGTCTCGGCTTCGAGCAGACCGCCACCTACGGTCCGAGCG
>CAYRON010000037.1:0-9975 GCA_964425885.1 uncultured Salinibacterium sp. | reverse complement strand
CACATGTGGTTCGGCGACCTCGTGACCATGAAGTGGTGGAACGACCTCTGGCTCAACGAGTCGTTCGCCGAGTGGGCATCGACGCTCGCGACCGCTGAGGCGACCGAGTGGAACGAGGCCTGGACGACCTTCCAGGCGATGGAGAAGAGCTGGGCGTACAAGCAGGACCAGCTGCCCTCGACACACCCTGTCGTGGCGACCATCAACGATCTCGAGGATGTGCAGGTCAACTTCGACGGAATCACCTACGCGAAGGGTGGCTCAGTGCTGAAGCAGCTCGTCGCGTGGGTGGGCATCGACGCCTTCATGGCCGGGGTCGGCGCGTACTTCCGCAAGCACGAGTTCGCCAACACCGAGCTGTCCGACCTTCTCGTCGAGCTCGAGAAGACCTCGGGCCGCGAGCTCACGAGCTGGAGCAAGCTCTGGCTCGAGACGGCCGGCGTGAACACGCTCCGCCCTGCGATCCAGACAACGGATGACGGCACCATTGCAAGCTTCGCGGTGTTGCAGTCTGCCGAGCCCGACTACCCCACCATTCGCCCGCATCGCCTCGCGATCGGTTTCTACAACCTGCGCGACGGCAAGCTCCGCCGCGATCACCGCGTGGAGATCGACATCGACGGTGAGCGCACAGAGGTGCCCGAGCTCGTCGGGCTCGCCCGCCCCGACCTCGTGCTGGTGAATGACGAGGACCTCGCGTACGCGAAGATCCGCCTTGATGCAGAGTCCCTCTCAGTCGCGATGGCCCACCTCGAGGACATCGACGACCCGCTGGCGCGCGCAATCGTGTGGGGTGCCGCGTGGGATGCCGCCCGAGACGCTGAGACGCGCCCGAGCGACTACGTGCAGCTCGTGCTGAACAACATCGCGGCGGAGACCGAGTCGACCACGATTCGCACGACTCTAACCCAACTCGCGTCCGTGGCCCGCTACTACGTGGACCCTGCTGTGCGGGGTGCGACGATCGCCCGTGTGGGCGATGGACTCTGGGCCCTTGCGCAGGGTGCTGCCGCTGCATCCGATGCGCAGTTCCAGTTCGTCAAGTTCTTCGCGAACATTGCCTCGACGCCCGAGCACGTTGCATCGCTCCGGGGACTGCTCGACGGTTCCGTCACCCTCGACGGGCTGGACATCGACACCGATCTGCGCTGGGAGCTGCTGGAGGGTCTCGCACTCAACAACGAGGTCTCCGACTCGGAGATCGAGGCCGCCCTGCAGGCCGACAACACCTCGAACGGACAGCAGGCTGCCGCGCGAGCGCGTGCGGCCGTGCCAACGGCCGAGGCCAAGGCGACCGCCTTCGCGTCACTCGCAGACAGCGACACCCTCAGCAACGCGATCGTGCGGGCCGTGACGATGGGCTTCCAGCACACGAACGATCCGTCGTCGCTCGCGCCCCTCGTGGAGCCGTACTTCGCCTCACTCGATGAGATCTGGGCAACGCGCAGTTACAAGATCGCCGAGCACTTCGTCGAGGGGCTCTACCCCGCGCCGCTGGCCTCGCAGGAGTTGGTGGATGCCACGAACGCCTGGCTCGACACGCATCCGGACTCCCCCGCCCTGCGCCGCATGGTGATCGAGAGTCTCGCGGGCGTCGAGCGGGCACTGCGCGCCCAGGCGCGCGACGCTGCGGAGGTGTAACCCGCTCGCCGTCGCCGAAAACTAAGGAGATTACGCTCGCTGCGTTGTGACACGCCGGCGGAGGCGCGCCCTAGCTCGGATCTCCTTAGTTTTCGGCACGCAGCGCAGAGGTGAACCCAGAGTCGTCACACGGTCGCTCAGTAGGCTGGATTCGCTATGGACCTGTTCGCATTCTTCGAGGCGCTGCCCGACCCGCTCAAGCGGCTCATCCAGATCGCGATCATCATCGTGGGCGCGGTGCTGCTGCGCATCATCCTAAGCTTCGTCATCCGGCGGGTAGTCAATCGCGTCGTCTCCGGCGTGAAGAAGAAGCACAACGTGGATGACACACGCGAACTCGAGGCGTCCCCGCTCGCCGCGGTGCGTCTCGTACAGCGCACCCGCTCACTCGGCAGCGTGTTCTCGAATGGCGCGACCGCGATCATCGTCGCCGTCTCGATTCTGATGATCTTCACCACCGCCGCTCCGGATGCGACGGGGGCCTTCGCCCTGATTACGGCCGCCGTCGGCGCTGGCCTCGGCTTCGGCGCGCAGAACATCGTGCGCGACGTGCTGAACGGCATCTTCATCGTCTCCGAAGACCAGCTGGGCATTGGCGACGTCGTCGACACGGGGCTTGCCACCGGCGTCGTGGAGGACGTCGGCATCCGCATCACGCAGATCCGCGACGTCAACGGCACGCTCTGGTTCGTGCGCAACGGCGAGATCCTGCGCCTCGGCAACATGTCGTACGGGTGGGCGCGCGCCATCATCGATCTCGCGGTGCCCTACGACGCGGACGTCGACGCCATCCAGGCGCGCATTCTCGAGGTCGCGACCGAACTCGCCGCTGACCCCAAGTGGAGGCATCGCATCCTCGAGAAGCCTGCCCTGTGGGGTATCGAGTCGATCTCGGCCGAAGCCGTTGTCGTCCGACTCGTCGTGAAGACCCGGTCCACCGCCAAAGACGATGTTGCCCGTGAACTGCGTTGGCGCCTCAAAAAGGCGCTCGACGACATGGGCGTACGGCTTCCTGCGCTCAACTCGATTGTGCTCACCGGCTTCGACGGGGCGGCAGGTCTGCGCAGCTCGAAGGCGGCTCGACAGAAGCCCGCGGCGTCCCTCGCGGACGTCGCAAAGAAGAACACCAGACCGACGAAGGGCGACGGATGACCGCGCACGAGCCGAACCCCGTGACCCTCCGCATGAGCGCCGGTGGGGACGCAGTGCAGGGCAACTTCTGGGAGCAGGTGGGTGGTCGCCCCACGTTCGAGAAGCTCGTCCGCGCCTTCTACGAGGGAATTCGCACCGACGAGGTGCTGCTGCCGATGTATCCGGAGCAGCCAGACCTGGAGGGCGCCATTCAGCGCCTCACGGGGTTCCTCGAGCAGTACTGGGGTGGGCCGACGACGTACAGCGAGGAGCGCGGTCATCCGCGCCTGCGCATGCGTCATATGCCGTTCAAGGTCAATCCGGATGCCAGGGACCGCTGGTTGCTGCACATGCGAGCCGCGGTCGACACCCTTGAGCTGCCCCCGCTGCAGGATGCGACGCTGTGGGGCTACCTCGATCGCGCTGCCCACGCGATGGTCAACACGTTCGACGACTAGACCAGGGCCGACACCCGTCGGAAGTCCTCAGTCGACTGGTCGGCATAGGCGATCGACCACTCGACGACCGCGCGGTCGAATGCCGTCGACGACCCCAGGTACCCCGCGATCGCGGGCGAGAGCGGGCTCTGCGCGTGCGCCCGCCCGAGCACGGAGCCGCACTCGCTCACATACGCCTCGAACTGGGCGGGTGTGAGACCCTCGAGTTCCACCGAGCCCTTCATGTCACGGAACTGCCGAACGTAGAAGTGACGTCCGGAGAGGCCCGTGATGTGACCGAGGAACGGGTCCGAGATGGCTTGCAGGATTCGCTGGTTGTCGACCACCCGGGCACCGTGGTGCGAGTGCGCTGCATCCGGATGCCTGCCCCAGGTCTCGAGCACCGATGCCTCGGCCTCCTTCACCTGCAGGATCAGCGCGTCGCCGGCGGGGCCCGACAGCACCAGCACGTAGCACCGGGTGCCAACGCTGCCAACACCGACAACGCGCAACGCGATGTCGGTGATCTCATACTGCGAGACGAGCAGCGCGATATCGGCGGGCACCGTCGCGCGGTACTCGTCGAAGAGATGGAGCAGTTGCGCTTGCTCGTCCGCGCTCAAGCGAGTGAGGAGTGGCGGGGCATCGATGAGGCGACGGATCCCGTGGGAATCGACGGTGGTCATTCGCGCGACCGCATGGTCGGACGTGCGCTTGCGTGCGTGGGAGACGGCACGATCGATCATGTGCCGCGCCTCACCGGACATGCGCTTGCGCAGCTGCTTGACGGCAGCGCTGCGGTAGAAGCGCTCGATCACGGGCAGCGTCATCATCTCCCGAATGCTCCTGCGATAGGCGGATGCAGCCGCCAGGGCAGCCCCACTCGCGAGCTCCTCGGGGTATGCGGCATCCCTCGCAGCAACCACGACGCTTGTCACGAGACGCTTGACATCCCACTCCCACGGCGCTTCAGTCGCCTCGTCGAAATCGTTGAGGTCGAACAGCAGGGTGCGCTGCGGCGACGCGTACAGCCCGAAGTTCGTGATGTGCGCGTCGCCGCAGCTGACGATCGAAATGCCCGTGCTCGGATCGTCGGCCAGGTCGGCCGCCATGATTGCGGCAGTGCCGCGAAAGAAGGCGAAGGGGCTCGCGGTCATCCGCTGCATGCGCAGATCGACCAACTCGGGCAGCCGCGTGTCGTTCTGCGCCTGCAGGATCGCCATCGGGTCCCGATCCGTCACAACGTGCTCCGCGTGACGGGATCGGGCCACCTCCGCGCGGAGTTCTTTGCCGCGAGCCAGCTCGTCCTCGTGTCGCATGCGCCAAAACTAGCGCGCTGCAGTTACTCCTTGCCGAACACCCCGGCGAGGGTCACACCGATCGGAGTGGTCGGGCGGCCGATGAGTTCGGCGAGCTCGCCCGTCGTGACGGCAAGCAGCCCATCGCGGATGTTGGCGTCGAGGCCCACGATGAAGCCGATGGTTCCCTCGTCCAACCCGGCGGACTCGAGCGCTGCCGTGTAGTCCTCCGGCGAGAGCGGCAGGTAGGTGACGGGAGTCCCGGATGCTTCGCTGATCGCTTCGGCGAGTTCACCGTGGCTCCACGCGTAGTCACCGGAGAGCTCGTAGGTGCGGCCGGCGTGGCTTTCCTCGACGAGAACGACCGCCGCGGCATCCGCGTAGTCCGCTCGTGCCGCGCTCGCGACGCGACCGTCACCGACGCTGGAAGCCAGAGTTCCGGAGGCGACCGCCTGCTCGGCAGTCTGGATGTAGTTCTCGTTGTACCACCCGTTGCGCAGCACGGTGAAGGGAACGCCGGAGGCCTGGAGGTACTCCTCCGTGGCCTTGTGCTCGGGCGCGAGAAGGAGGGTCGACGTGGTCGCGGCGGGGGCGCTCGTATAGACGATGCGGGAGACACCAGCGGCCTTAGCGGCGTCGATGACGCTCGAGTGCTGGGCGAATCGCTGCCCCACCTCGGAGCCGGAGACGAGCATGACGGTGCTGGCGCCGTCGAAGGCGGCGGCGAGCGTCGCGGGGTCGGTGTACTCGATCCGTGCGACGCGAACGCCCTGCGCTGCCAGGTCATCGAGCTTTTCGACGGAACGCCCGGCGGCGACGATCTCGGATGCTGGAGTGCCGTTACGAAGCAGTGCTTCGACGATGAGACGGCCGAGGTGCCCTGTAGCACCGGTGACGACGATTGACATGGGAGTCCTTTCCTTCACGGTCACGGGTCACAACCCTGACCCGTCGACTTTACTTCCCATCCGCTGGTACCCACTTTTTGGTAAGTTAGAGGAATGCAGGTAAGTGAACTCAACCGTCATGGCTTCACGTCGGGCATCCTCCCGGCACAGTGCCCGTCCCGCACGGTGCTCGATCACGTCACGAGTAAATGGGGCGTGCTCGTGATCGTCGCCCTGTCGCAGCAGGATCTGCGCTGGGGCGAGTTGCGGCGCACCGTCGAGGGGGTGAGCGAGAAGATGCTCGCGCAGACCCTGCGTACCCTCGAGGCCGACGGCTTCGTGCTCCGCGAAGCGCAGCCCACCATCCCGCCCCGAGTTGACTACAGTCTCACCGAGCGCGGCAGAGCGCTCGCAGAGCGTCTCCTGCCCCTGATGGACTGGATCGCCGACAACGCGGACGAGATCCTGAGCTGACGCAGGGCTGGGCCGTCGCGGCGGTCTGGCCTCACTCGACCGCCGCCGGCTGACGCCAGCGCTGCACGCGCGTCACCACATCGAACGGTCCGAAGAGCCACGCGGATGCCGCGATCACGAGCATGACGACGAGCACGGTCACCGTCGCGGCGTAGATACCGCCGACCACCTGGTCGAACAGCACCGCGCCGACCGCGTCGGGCACGCCCGCCACACCGAACTCCCGGAGCACGATCGAACGGCCTATGGCCAGTCCCACGAGAAGCACGCCCATGGTGAGCGCGACCCCGCCTGCGGAGACGACCAGCGAACGGATGCTCGCTCCCGCCACGAACAGTCCCCCGGCCACGAGCGCTAAAGCCAGCCACGGCAGCCAGAAGGCCACCGCAGTCGCGATCCGGTACGCCACCTGAACCGTCGCGAGCGTGTCGGATTCCATCACGACGATCGTGCGGTCCACCGGGGGAATCTCGGCCGCAAACGACAGGCCGCCGTCCACGAGGGTCTTCTTCACCGATTCGACGATCGGACCGATCTGGATGCCGAGCTCTCCATTGTCGAGGGTCACGGCCGACCCCTGCCCGCCCTCGAGCGCCGAGATGATCACGCCGTGGCTGAGCCGGAGTGACTCTGCCCAGACCGTCGAGAAGGCGTCTGACTCGACGACCCTGCTGACCCCTCCGGCCACCAGCTGGCGGAGGGATTGCTCCACCACCCCACTGAGGACGTTCGTGGCAGCCGTGCCGACGGCGCCGTCACTCGGCACGACGGCCCCCACGACCGATTGCGAGAGCCCCGAGAAGTCGACCTGCTCCTCGATGGTGTCCGCGACCTGGGTTGCGATGAACGACTGCACCTCATCGTTCGATCCGAGAGGGGCGAAGGTCTCGACGAACGAATCCGTGTCCGAAAGCTCAGTGACGGCCCAGCCGGAGACGAGGGCCACCGGCGCCAGCACGATGCCCACGACGATCATGGTGGTGCCGACCGCGCGACGCCATCGCGGCGCTGTTCCCGGGGTGTCCATTTGCCTAAGCTAGAGCATCCGAACCGCGACAAGGGAGTCTGCGTCATGTCTTCATCAACGACCTCGAGTCACGCGATCGTCATCGGAGCCGGGCTCGCCGGTCTCGTTGCGGCAGCGGAGCTCGTCGCTGCAGGCAAGTCCGTCACGATTCTGGAGCAGGAGCCCGAAGCAAGCTTCGGCGGGCAGGCGTGGTGGTCGTTCGGTGGGCTGTTTCTCATCGACTCCCCCGAGCAGCGCCGGATGGGCATCCGTGACAGTTACGAGCTTGCGCGTCAGGACTGGTTCGGTAGTGCGGGGTTCGACCGAGTCGACGACAACTGGCCGCGCCAGTGGGCCGAGGCCTATCTCCAGTTCGCCGCGGGTGAGAAGCGCTCGTGGTTGCGCGAGCGTGGAGTCGGCTTCTTCCCCGTCGTCGGCTGGGCCGAGCGCGGAGGTTATACCGCGACCGAACACGGCAACTCCGTGCCCCGATTCCACATCACGTGGGGCACGGGACCGGGTGTTCTCGCGCCGTTCGTGGCCGCCGTGCGCGGGGCGGTCGACACGGGGCTGGTGACCCTCAAGTTCCGCCACCGCGTCGACGAGCTCATCGTCGAGGGCGGCGCCGTCATCGGTGCCCGCGGGGCCATTCTTGCGCCAGACACCGCCGAGCGCGGTGCGCCCAGCAATCGCGACGTCATCGGCGACTTCGAGGCGCGGGCCGAGGCCACGATCGTGACGAGTGGCGGCATCGGCGGCAACCACGACCTGGTGCGGCAGCAATGGCCCAAGCGGATGGGTGAGCCTCCGAAGCACATGCTGAGCGGGGTTCCAGCCCACGTGGACGGGCGGATGCTCGGCATCAGCGAAGTCGCGGGCGCGCACCTGATCAACGGCGATCGAATGTGGCACTACGTCGAGGGGATCACCAACTACGCACCGGTCTGGCCCCAGCACGGCATCCGTATCCTGCCCGGACCCTCGAGCATCTGGCTGGATGCCACTGGCCATCGTCTGCCCGTGCCCCTGTTCCCCGGCTTCGACACCCTCGGTACCCTCGAGCACATCGTTGCAACCGGCCACGACTACAGCTGGTTCGTGCTGACGCAGTCGATCATCGAGAAGGAGTTCGCCCTGTCGGGCAGCGAGCAGAACCCTGATCTGACCGGCAAGAGCATCCGGGAGCTCCTGAAGCAGCGACTCGGCAAGGGGGCGACGGGGCCCGTGGAGGCGTTCAAAGAGAAGGGCGTCGACTTCGTCGTCGCCGACAACCTCGAGGAACTGCTCCGCGGAATGCAGGCGCTCTCCCCCGGTGTGGCCATGGACGCCACCCTGGTGCGCGAGCAGATCGAGGCGCGCGACCGGGAACTCGCCAACGACTTCAGCAAGGACTCCCAGATCAACGCCATCCGGCAGGCGAGGCACTACCGGGGCGACAAGCTCATTCGTGTCGCGCCTCCCCACCGCATCCTCGATCCCAAAGCCGGCCCTTTGATCGGCGTCAAGCTGCACATTCTCACCCGCAAGAGCCTCGGCGGCATCGAGACCGATCTGCTCGGTCGCGCGCTCGATTCTGCTGGCACGCCCGTGCCCGGCCTGTATGCGGCGGGTGAGGCGAGTGGTTTCGGCGGTGGCGGGATGCACGGCTACCGATCGCTCGAGGGCACCTTCCTCGGCGGCTGCCTGTTCAGCGGACGCACCGCGGGAAGGTCTGCTGCTGCGACGGGCTGACACGTAGGCTGGTTGGAGCCGGCCGCAGAACGGGGTGCCGGCAGTCGACGCGATGGAGGACGATCATGACCAACCCAACGACGCCGAGTGTGCCAGCTGGCTGGTATCCCGATCCCGCTGGCAGCGGACGCCAGCGCTGGTGGGACGGCCTCCAGTGGACAGAGCACTTCCAGGAGGCCTACACGCCAGCAGCTGTCGGAGGAACGCCGACCGCTCCGGCCGGAACGAAGTCGTACAACGTCTGGATCTGGCTCGTCGTGCTCGTTCCCTACCTGTCGTTCCCGTTCTTGTTCTTCTTCGACTTCGGAGGGATGCTCTCGCCGGAGACTTTGCAAGACCCGTCCGCGATGGAGCGTGCCCAGTTCGACCTGCTCCTGTCGCCCGGCTACCTGCTCCTCGTGGCCGCCGGATACATCACGTCGGGCCTCGCCATCTTCTTTGCCTACAAGGATTGGAGGTCGCTTCAGGCTGCGGGCGTCGAGCGCCCGTTCCATTGGGCGTTTGCGTTCCTCAACCTCGTGGTCGGTCCCGTCTACGCGATCGGACGCTCCGTCATCGTGAAGCGCCGGACAGGCCACGGATCTGCAGTGATGTGGGTGACGATCGGCCTGATCGTGCTGTCCTTCATCATCGTGATCGTGTGGGTCGTTTCACTCGTCAGCCAGATGGTGGAGTTGTACTCGAGCTACGGGTACTAGACACCTAGCGCGCGAGAGTCCAACTCCGACGCTTGACCAGCACGTGCCCGCGCTTGGTCGTGAGGCGCGTCCATGGGCCTGATTCGTGCATCGTCACAGCGTCGCCCTCGTGGAGGAAGCCGAGGCTGAGCGCGGCGAAGGCTGCACCGGCCGGCACGAAGTCGTAGCCGTCGATGGCGCGACCCCAGATCTCGGTACGCACACGGTGCACGATCTGCTCGCCGGTGCCGGTGGGAATGGCGGCCGCGACCTCGTCGATACCGGCGCGCGCCGCGGCATCCACGATCGTCCAATCGATCGGCCCGAGGGTGTGCCATCCTCCGCGGGGCGGCGAGATCGCTGCCCAGGTGACGGTGTTGACCTCCATCGGAAGGCGCACGGAGATGCCCTGGGTGGGGTCCTCGGCGGCAGCCGATTCCAGGAGTGCCTCCACCCGCATCAGGAGCGACCGCACCGGCACAACGACGTCGAAGGGCTCCTGGTCTGCGAGGGCGAAGGTGCGCAACCCGAGCACGGTCGGGCTCTCATCGAGCAGGCCGATGGGATGCAGCACCGAGACGTACACGGCGAGTACGCCCGAGCCGCCGATGAGACGCACGGAGCCGTCTTCGACGCGCAGGGCGCGACCGAGGTACACGTGGAGATCGCCGAGGGCCAGGGAATCGACAAGAG
>CAYRON010000036.1:0-10143 GCA_964425885.1 uncultured Salinibacterium sp. | reverse complement strand
ACGGCATCGACATCGAGCGTCGCACGATGACCGAGCTCCTGCAGCTCGCGAAGGAGCTGGGGATGCCACTCGTGGCAACCAACGACCTCCACTACACGCACGCCCACGATGCGACAGCGCACGCGGCCCTCCTGTGCGTGCAATCGGCCTCGACGCTCGATGACCCCAACCGCTTCAAGTTCGACTCGGATGAGTTCTACCTGAAGTCGGCGTCGGAGATGCGCTCCTTGTTCCGTGACCACCCTGAGGCCTGCGACAACACGCTGCTCATCGCTGAGCGCTGCAACGTCACCTTCAACGAGTCTGCCAACTACATGCCGCGCTACCCGGTGCCCGAGGGGCACACGGAGGCGAGCTGGTTTGTCGCCGAGGTCGAGAGCGGCCTCGAGCGGAGGTACCCGAACGGTATCTCCGACGAGGTGCGAGCTCGCGCGGACTACGAGGCGGGTGTCATCACCCAGATGGGGTTCCCCGGGTACTTCCTGGTCGTTGCAGACTTCATCAACTGGTCCAAGAAGAACGGCATCCGCGTGGGCCCGGGCCGTGGCTCCGGAGCCGGGTCGATGGCCGCGTATGCCATGGGCATCACCGATCTCGATCCCCTCGTGCACGGGCTGCTCTTCGAGCGATTCCTCAACCCCGACCGAGTCTCGATGCCCGACTTCGACGTCGACTTCGACGACCGTCGCCGCGGTGAGGTCATCCGGTACGTCACCGAGAAGTACGGCGACGAGCGCGTCGCGCAGATCGTCACGTACGGAACGATCAAGGCCAAGCAGGCGCTGAAGGACTCGTCCCGCGTCCTCGGCTTCCCGTTCGGCATGGGCGAGAAGCTCACCAAGGCGATGCCGCCACCCGTCATGGGCAAGGACATGCCCCTGTCGGGCATCCTCGACAAGACACACGAGCGCTACAAGGAGGCCGCTGACTTCCGCGGTGTCATCGACACCGACATGGAGGCCAAGAAGGTCTTCGATACCGCCCTCGGTATCGAGAACCTGAAGCGCCAGTGGGGTGTGCACGCCGCAGGCGTCATCATGTCGTCCGACCCTCTCATCGACATCATCCCGATCATGCGCCGCGAACAGGACGGCCAGATCGTCACCCAGTTCGACTATCCGGCCGCAGAGGCTCTCGGCCTCATCAAGATGGACTTCCTGGGGTTGCGAAACCTCACGATCATCGACGATGCCCTGGACAATATCGAGTCCAACCGTGGGCACCGACCCGTTCTCGAAGATCTCGAGCTCGACGACCCGGCCGCCTATGAGCTTCTCGGTCGCGGAGATACCCTGGGCGTCTTCCAGCTGGATGGCGGGCCGATGCGTTCGCTTCTCAAGCTCATGAAGCCCGACAATTTCGAGGACATCTCGGCCGTCATCGCGCTCTACCGCCCAGGCCCCATGGGTGCGAACTCCCACACCAACTACGCGCTGCGCAAGAACGGACTGCAGCCGATCACACCCATCCACCCGGAGCTCGAGGCGCCTCTCGCCGACATCCTCGACACCACCTACGGCCTCATCATCTACCAGGAGCAGGTGATGGCGATCGCCCAGCGCGTCGCCGGATTCTCGCTCGGTCAGGCCGACATTCTTCGTCGCGCGATGGGCAAGAAGAAGAAGTCGGAGCTCGACAAACAGTACGAGGGCTTCGAAGGTGGCATGAAGAGCAACGGCTTCTCGGATGCCGCGATCAAGATGCTCTGGGACATCCTCCTGCCCTTCTCCGATTACGCGTTCAACAAGGCCCACTCCGCGGCCTACGGCGTCATCTCGTACTGGACCGCATACCTCAAGGCGCACTACCCCGCCGAGTACATGGCTGCGCTCCTCACGAGCGTTGGCGACGCGAAGGACAAGCTCGCGCTCTACCTCAACGAGTGCCGGCGCATGAAGATCAATGTGCTGCCGCCCGACGTCAACGAGTCGATCGGCTTCTTCGCGGCCGTCGGCGACGACATCCGGTTCGGCCTGGGCGCCGTGCGCAATGTCGGTTTCTCCGTCGTGGAGCAGATCCGTGCAGCCCGCACCGAGAAAGGTGCGTTCACGTCGTTCCACGACTTCCTGCGCAAGGTGCCGATTCAGGTTGCCAATAAGCGCACGGTCGAATCCCTCATCAAGGCGGGCGCCTTCGACTCGCTGGGTGCCACCAGGCGCGCGCTCCTCGAGATCCATGAGGACGCGGTCGACTCCGCCGTGAGCGTCAAGCGCAACGAGGCGAATGGCCAGGTCGGATTCGACTTCGACAGCCTGTGGGATGAGCCTGAGGCCGTCGACCACGTTCCGCAGCGCCCGGAGTGGGCCAAGCGCGACAAGCTCGCGTACGAGAGGGAGATGCTCGGACTGTATGTCTCCGATCACCCGCTTGCCGGTCTCGAGGTGCAGCTTGCCAAGCACGCAAGCTCGACCATCACAGAGATACTGGGAGGCGACGTCGCCCAGGATGGCGAGCATGTGACGATCGCAGGTCTGATCACGAGCGTCCAGCACCGCGTTGCCCGCAACTCCGGTAACCAGTACGGGATAGCGACGATCGAGGATTTCGCCGGCGAGATCAGCGTAATGTTCCTCGGCAAGACCTACCAGGAGTTCTCACCAGCTCTCACCAACGATGCCATCGTCGTGGTCCGTGGCCGAGTGAGCGTGCGCGATGACGGCATGAACCTCCACGCCGTGAGCATGTTCACGCCCGACACGGGCGCGAGCCTCGGCTCCGGTCCGCTGGTCATCTCCGTGCAGGAGCAGAGGGCGACGACCGAGGTCATCACCGCCCTCAACGACGTGCTCATCCGACACCGCGGAGAGAACGAGGTCCGACTCCGCCTGATTCGCGGTGACAACGCCAGAGTTTTCGAAGTGCCGTTCCCCGTGACGGTCTCCGCCGATCTCTACGGGGAGCTCAAGAGCCTTCTTGGTCCCTCCTGCCTCGGCTGACCCGTCCAGCGGTCTCGAACCGGCCCTGATCGCCACGAACTAACATGGACACGCCATGATGCGCACACTTGATCTCCGCCACATCCAGCCCACCCGAGCCGAACTGGGGGCCCTTGTTCCACGGGCCAGCGTCGATGTCTCCATCGCGACCAGCACCGCACACGACCTCATCAACGAGGTTCGGATGGACGGCGAGATCGCTCTCCTCGATCAGGCCGAGCGCCTCGATGGCGTTCGCCCGCCGCACGTCCGCGTGCACGCCGACGAGATCGCCGAGGCCGTGCGCGCCCTTCGCCCGGACGTTCGAGAAGCACTCGAGTCAGCCATCGAGCGTGTGCGGCTGGTGTCCGAGGCGCAGGTGCCCGCCGGTTCGGTGACGGATGTCGCGCCGGGAGCACGAATCATCCAGCGCTGGCAGCCGGTGACGCGGGTCGGCCTCTACGTGCCGGGTGGCAAGGCCGTCTACCCGTCGAGCGTCGTGATGAACGTCGTACCCGCCCAGGTTGCCGGTGTGTCCTCTCTCGCCATTGCGTCGCCCCCGCAGCGGGCATTCGGCGGTGCCGTGCACCCGACGATCCTCGGCGCGGCAGGTCTTCTCGGTATCGATGAGGTCTACGCGATGGGCGGCGCTGGCGCGATTGGTGCACTCGCGCACGGCGTGCCCGATCTCGCTCTCGAGCCCGTCGACGTGATCACGGGCCCGGGCAACGTCTACGTCGCCGCGGCGAAACGCGTCGTGCGGGGAGTGGTCGGCATCGACTCTGAAGCGGGGCCCACCGAAATCCTCGTCATCGCGGATGCGAGCGCCGATGCCACGTTCATTGCAGCCGACCTCGTGAGCCAGGCGGAGCACGATGAACTCGCCGCCGCCGTGCTTGTGACGGACTCGGAGGAGCTCGCCAGCGCCGTCGTTGCGGAGGTAGACCGACTCGCGAAGAGTGCGGCTCACGCAGCGCGCGTTGCCACATCTCTCGCCGGTGAGCAGTCAGCAGTGGTGCTTGTCTCGGACCTCTCGGAGGGTGCCGCCTTCAGCAACGCCTACGGGCCCGAGCATCTTGAACTGCAGGTCGCCGAACCGGGTGTTCTCCTCGATCAGATCGACAACGCGGGTGCGATCTTCCTCGGTGCGTACTCGCCGGTGAGCCTGGGGGACTACCTCGCGGGTTCCAACCATGTGCTGCCGACGGGCGGCCAGTCGAGGTTCTCATCGGGACTCGGCGCGTACACGTTCCTCAGGCCCCAGCAGGTCATCGAGTACGACAGGGATGCACTGCGCGAGGTCGAATCCAGGATCGTCGCCCTCAGCACTGCAGAAGATCTTCCCGCTCACGGTGCCGCGGTGACGGCGCGGTTCCCATCGGCCTGAGCCGTCGGGGAGTGGTACGTCGCCAGGGCGTATCCTTGACCCACCATGTTCTGCCCGTTCTGCCGCCACCCCGACAGCCGTGTCATCGACTCACGAACGAGCGACGACGGGCTCTCCATCCGTCGCCGTCGTCAGTGCCCCGAATGCGGGAGGCGGTTCTCCACCACCGAGACCGCGAGCCTCAGCGTGATCAAGCGCAATGGTGTCGTGGAGCCCTTCAGCCGGGAGAAGATCGTCTCTGGAGTGCGTAAGGCGTGCCAGGGCAGGCCGGTCACCGACACCGATCTCGCCATTCTCGCGCAGCGAGTCGAAGAGACGATCCGGGCGACGGGTGCAGCGCAGATCGAAGCCAATGACATCGGCCTTGCCATCCTCACGCCGCTTCGCGAACTCGACGAGGTGGCATACCTGCGCTTCGCGAGCGTGTATCAAGGATTCGACTCGCTCGATGATTTCGAGGCAGCGATCACGCTGCTTCGGGTCGACCACGAGTCGAGCGAGACTCCCTCGTCCTGACCGATACTCTTGCAGGAGCATGTATCGACTCCTGTTCTCCCTCGTCCTCTCCCGCATGGACCCAGAACGAGCTCACGGTCTCGCGTTCGTCGTCATTCGTGCGCTTCCCACCCTCGGCCTTGGCCGTCTGGTCGCGAGGTTCACTCGCCCGGACCCCCGCCTCGAGGTCACGACTCTCGGGCTGAGATTCCCCTCACCCTTCGGGCTCGCCGCAGGGTTCGACAAGGAGGGCGCCGGAATCCGGGGCCTCGGGCAGCTCGGATTCGGGCACGTCGAGGTGGGAACGATCACGGCCATCCCGCAGCCGGGCAACCCGCGTCCCCGTCTGTTCCGCCTCGTACCCGATCGGGCGGTCATCAACCGCATGGGATTCAACAACCATGGGGCGGCGGCTGCGCGTGAGCGCATCGCGAGGGCAGCTACGAAGGCAGACCGGCCGGTGATCGGCATCAACATCGGCAAGTCCCGTGTCGTCGACGTGGATGCCGCAACCGAGGACTACCTCGTCAGTGCGACCGCTCTCGCGCCTCTTGCCGACTATCTCGTCGTCAACGTGAGCTCGCCGAACACTCCCGGCCTTCGCGGCCTTCAGGAGCTCGAGAAGCTGAGACCCCTGCTCTCGGCGGTCAAGACGGCAGCGGGAACCACGCCCGTGCTCGTCAAGATCGCGCCCGACCTTAGTGACGACGAAGTCGGCACGATCGCCGCTCTCGCCGTTGACCAGGTCGACGGCATCATCGCAACGAACACGACGCTCTCCCGCGAGGGGCTGACCACCGACCCGGCCATCGTCGAGGCCGCAGGCGCCGGGGGACTGTCGGGAGCGCCGCTGGCCGCACGGTCACTCGATCTGTTGCGACTGATTCGCACGATCGTTCCTGCGGACTTCTGCGTCATCTCCGTGGGCGGGGTGCAGACGGCGGATGACGTTCGGGAGAGGATCGACGCAGGGGCAACCCTCGTCCAGGGCTACACCGCGTTCCTCTTTCTTGGGCCGCTGTGGGCGCGCTCCATCAACCGCGGGCTCGCCAAGTCGCTCTCAGCGTGATCTCGCGGGGGAGTGAGGAACTGGTCGCTTACTCGGGGTAGGCGCCGCGGCGCACCTGCGGCTTGGGGAGGCGCATCATCCGCAGCTGCAGTGCACGCATCGCGGCGTACCAGCGCACCTTCTCCACGCGGTCCTCACCGAACTTCGCCTTGAGCTTGCGTGTCACCTGGAACCCCAGGAGCACCGCGTCGGCGGCGGCAACGATGAAGAACGCCCAGAGCGCGATGAGGCCGATCGACTGCACGGTCGGGTCGGGGATGAACGTCAGGATGATGACCACGAACATCAGTGGGATCAGCATTTCGCCGAAGCTGAATCGGGCGTCGACGTAGTCGCGGACGTATCGCTTCTGCGGCCCGCGGTCACGCATGGGAAGGTAGCGCTCGTCGCCGTTAGCCATACCGACGCGGGCTTTGTCGCGCTGGAGCTGTGCATCCGCACGGGCCTTGCGGCGGGCTTCGGCGCGGTCATTGGAGACGAGCGGACGCTTGCGCGCCTCCTCCTTCTCGCGGCGAGTCGGCGTGGGTCGCCCCTTGCCCACCGTCGGCTGCTCCGGAGCAGTCTCGACGGGTGAAGGTGTGCTGGAAGGTGTCTTGGCCACGATGATCCTCGCCTCTTGAGTCTGCTTAAGATTACTCGCATGACTGAAATCGATCGGCACCCCCAGTTCACCGACCTCGACGAGGCAGTGAGGGCGGGGCTCCCCAGTGCCATTTCAGACCTCGGCGCACTGGTGAGAATCCCCTCAGTCTCCTGGGATGGCTTCGACCCGTCCCATGTCGTCGATAGCGCGGAAGCGATCCGCGCTCTCGTCGACGAGCTCGGGATATTCGAGAGCGTCGAGGTGTCGACTGCTCCCATCGATGACGAGCGCCACGGGCATCCTGCCGTGCTCGCGACGCGGGCCGCACGCAACGGCAAACCGACGATCCTGCTCTATGCGCATCACGACGTACAGCCTCCCGGCAAGGACGAGGATTGGGAGTCTTCGCCCTTCGAGCCGACCGTTCGCGGGGACCGTCTCTACGGTCGCGGCGCTGCGGACGACAAAGCCGGCGTCATGGCCCACGTTGCGGCACTCCGTGCCTTCGTGCGCACCGTCGGCCCGGACTTCGACCTCGGGCTCGCTGTCTTCATCGAGGGCGAGGAGGAGTTCGGCTCACGCTCGTTCGCCAATTTCATCACCCAGCACCGCGACCAGCTCGCCGCAGATGTGATCGTCGTCGCGGACTCCGACAACTGGGATGTCGACACACCCTCTCTCACGGTCGCGCTGCGGGGAATGGTCGCCTTCAAGCTGACTGTCACAACCCTCGAGCATGCGAGCCATTCCGGGATGTTCGGGGGAGCGGCGCCCGACGCCATGCTCGCCATGATCCGCCTTCTCTCGACACTCCACACCGCCGACGGCTCCGTGGCGGTCGAAGGCCTCGAGTCGAGGGACGCAGGGACGCCCGAGTATTCGGAGGAGCGCCTGGCGGAAGAGGCCGCGCTACTGCCGGGCGTCACTCCTATCGGACACGGCACCGTGCTCAGTCGGATGTGGAACCAGCCGGCGATCACGATCACCGGTATGGATGCCCCGACCGTCGAACAGGCGTCCAACACGCTTCTACCCTCGGTCACTGTCAAGGTGAGCGCTCGCGTTGCACCCGGTCAGACCGCCGCCGATGCCTTTGCCGCCATCGCACGACACCTCCAGTCGCACGCCCCGTTCGGCGCGCAGGTCACGCTCGACGATGTGGACCTCGGCAACCCGTTCCTCGTCGACACGGGCGGCTGGGCCGTGGCCGAGGCGGAGGACGCCATGCATCAGGCCTGGGGGCGTCCGGCCATGGAGACGGGCATCGGAGGCAGCATCCCGTTCATCTCCGACCTGGTCGAGGTCTTTCCGGAAGCACAGATCCTCGTAACCGGGGTCGAGGATCCGGATTCCCGTGCGCACAGCCCGAACGAATCACTGCATCTCGGCGTTTTCCGACGCGCGATCCTCACCGAAGCAGTACTTCTCGCAAAGCTCGAAGGTCGGGCGTAGAATGGTGGACATGACAGATACTGCCATCTCCACCCACGGTGTGGGCCTTACGGACGCCGCTGCGGGCAAGGTTCGCAGCTTGCTTGAGCAGGAGGGTCGTGACGACCTTCGCCTGCGCCTCGCGGTTCAGCCGGGCGGATGCTCTGGCCTGATCTACCAGCTCTATTTCGACGAGCGCGCCCTTGATGGCGACGCGATCGCCGAATTCGGTGATGGTGTCGAGGTGGTCGTCGACAAGATGAGCGTGCCCTACCTGGACGGCGCGACGATCGACTTCGAAGACACGATCCAGAAGCAGGGCTTCACGATCGACAACCCCAATGCAGAGGGTTCTTGCGCCTGCGGAGACAGTTTCCACTAAGCAACTGATGTGCTGGGGCGCTGCCGCTCCCGCTCCTCAATCACCTCACGAAAACGCGTCCCTCGGGGCGCGTTTTTCGCGTGCGTTCTTCGTGTCGCCGCTCCGCGGTGCGTCCGGGGGAGCCCGTCGCAGTTATAGACTGGGCACGAGTGAAGTCCGAGTTCTGCGAGAGGTCACAGGTGCGCTCTAAACAGCATCTTCGTTGGGCGGTAGTGCCGATTGGCATCGCCGTTGCAATCATTCTTGCGGGGTGCACCCAGGAGCAGCTTCAGGGCTGGCTCCCCGGTGATCCCGACACAACAAATCACACATCTCGCATTATCGGGCTCTGGGTGACGTCCTGGATCGTGCTGCTCATCGTGGGTCTCGTGACCTGGGCACTCATTCTCTGGGCAGCGGTGGTCTACCGTCGTCGCAAGGGCCAGACCGGCCTGCCTGTACAGCTGCGCTACAACCTCCCGGTCGAGATCTTCTACACGATCGTGCCGCTGATCCTCGTGCTCGGCTTCTTCGCCTTCACGGCTCGCGACCAGGCGGCCATCGAAGAGCCGACGAAGGACCCTGATGTTCAGATCGAGGTCTTCGGTAAGCGATGGGCGTGGGACTTCAACTACGTCACCGACGACGCCTACTACTCGGGTGTCCAGGCAGACTTCATGCCGGATGGCTCGATCGACACGCGCACCCTCCCGGTTCTCGTTCTTCCTGTCGACAAGACAGTCGAGGTCAAGATCGAGTCGCGCGACGTCATCCACTCGTTCTGGGTCGTCGACTTCTTGTACAAGAAGGACATGATCCCGGGCAAGAGCAACTACATGTACTTCACGCCCACGAAGATCGGCACCTATGCCGGCAAGTGTGCAGAGCTCTGCGGCGAGTACCACTCGCTCATGCTCTTCAGCGTCGAGGTCGTGTCGCAGGAAGACTATGACGCCTACATCGAGCGCCTCAAGGCGGGTGACTTCGCCCCGTACGGCGGCGAGGGCCAGATCGGTGCGGACTACAACGTGAACCAGAACCTGCCCGGCAACGAGGGCAGCGGCACCGAGGGCACCGAGGACTAACGACGATGACCACAGCAACCATTGCAACCCCGGGCATCTCGACGTCAGCCGAGCGCAAGGGCAACGTTCTCGTCAAGTGGATCACCTCCACCGACCACAAGACGATCGGGTATCTCTACCTGATCACGTCGTTCTTCTACTTCCTCCTTGGCGGCGTCATGGCGCTCGTCATCCGCGCGCAGCTCTTCGCGCCGGGCATTTCTGTCGTGGCGACGGGGGAGCAGTACAACCAGCTGTTCACGATGCACGGCACGATCATGCTGCTGATGTTCGCGACGCCCCTCTTTGCAGGCTTCGCGAACGTGCTCATGCCGCTCCAGATCGGTGCGCCGGATGTCGCGTTCCCGCGCCTCAATGCGTTCGCCTACTGGCTCTTCAGCTTCGGTAGCCTCATCGCCGTCGCAGGATTCCTCACCCCGCAGGGTGCGGCGTCCTTCGGCTGGTTCGCCTACGCACCCCTGTCGAGCACGACGTTCTCGCCCGGTTTCGGTGGGAACCTCTGGGTCTTCGGCCTCGCGCTGAGCGGTTTCGGAACCATTCTCGGCGCCGTGAACTTCATCACGACGATCATCACGATGCGCGCCCCCGGTATGACGATGTGGCGTATGCCGATCTTCACCTGGAACACGCTCGTCACCTCGCTCCTCGTGCTGATGGCGTTCCCCGTTCTGGCTGCTGCCCTCTTCGGTCTCGGCGCGGACAGGGTGTTCGACGCGCACATATACGACCCGGCCAACGGTGGTGTGATCCTCTGGCAGCACCTCTTCTGGTTCTTCGGTCACCCGGAGGTCTACATCATCGCGCTGCCGTTCTTCGG
>CAYRON010000035.1:0-11787 GCA_964425885.1 uncultured Salinibacterium sp. | reverse complement strand
TTCGGGCAGTGGGCCGCGAACCGCATCGAGGAGATGATCCACTTCGAGGGCCCTGAGACGGTCGCCGCCGTCTTCCTCGAGCCGGTGCAGAACTCCGGTGGATGCTTCCCCCCACCCCGCGGCTACTTCGAGCGGGTCCGCGAGATCTGCGACAAGTACGACGTCCTTCTCGTGAGCGACGAGGTCATCTGTGCCTTCGGCCGCATCGGGCACATGTTCGCGTGCGACGCCTACGGCTACGTGCCGGACATGATCACGTGCGCGAAGGGAATGACGAGCGGCTACTCCCCCATCGGCGCGACGATCGTGAGCGACCGCGTGTACGAGCCCTTCAAGCACGGCAACACGTCGTTCTACCACGGCTACACGTTTGGCGGTCACCCTGTGTCATCCGCCGTCGCGCTCGCCAACCTCGACATCTTCGAGGAGGAGGGCCTCAACGAGAATGTGCGCACCAACTCGTCGGCCTTCCGTTCGACGCTCGAAAAGCTGGGCGACCTGCCGATCGTCGGCGACGTGCGCGGCGACGGATACTTCTTCGGCATCGAGCTCGTAAAGGACAAGGCGACGAAGGAGACCTTCAACGAGGATGAGTCGGAACGACTGCTTCGCGGGTTCCTCTCGAAGGCGCTCTACGAGGCCGGCCTCTACTGCCGCGCGGACGACCGGGGCGACCCTGTCATTCAGCTGGCTCCCCCGCTCACCATCGGCCAGCCCGAGTTTGACGAGATCGAGGGCATCCTTCGCGGAGTACTCACGGAAGCGTGGACAAGGCTGTAGGGCTGCTTTGTTTCGCGCCGCCGCCCCTGCGGCGCGTCGCGGTCGGCACAGTGGATGGTGCGTTCGGCGGCGAGCAAGTCGCCGCCTTATGGAGCGTGATGCTAGATGACTGACTATCGCGGGTTGTCGTTCTGGCACGAGAGCGTCCCGGATGATCTGACGGCTCGCGCGCCGCTGCCGGGCGATCGGGATGCCGATGTGGCGATCGTCGGCGGTGGGCTGACGGGGCTGTGGACCGCGTGGTACCTGCTCGAGCGCGATCCGACGCTGCGCATCGTGGTGCTCGAGAAGGAGATCGCGGGTTTCGGCGCGTCCGGCAGGAACGGCGGCTGGTGCAGTGCGCTGTTCCCGCGGTCGACCGCGTCGCTCGCGGCAACCCACGGGCTCGACGCAGCGGTGGCGATGCGTCGGGCGATGATCGCGACGGTCGACGAGGTGGGCGCTGTCGCGGCATCCATCGGCCTCGATATCGACTACGCCAAGGGCGGCACCGTTAGCTACGCGCGATCGGCGGTTCAGTTGCGTGCGGCCGAGGCCGAGGTCGCGGATGCCGTGCGCTGGGGTGTCGACGAGGTGGAGCTGTGGGGTGCCGATCGCACACTGGCCTCCGGTGCCCTCGCCGCAACGTTCGACCCGGCGTGCGCCCGCATCCACCCTGCCAAGCTCGTGCGCGGACTCGCACGTGCCGTCGAAGCGCGCGGTGCGGTGATCCACGAACTCACCGAGGTGCTCGGCATGGAGCCGGGCGTCGCCCGCACCGATCGCGGAACCGTGCGGGCCGACGCGGTCGTGCTCGCCCTCGAGGGCTACACGCCGACTCTCGCCGGTCACAAGCGCCGGGTGCTTCCCCTGTACTCGCTCATGATCGCCACAGAGCCCCTCCCCGATGCGACCTGGGAGGAGATCGGGATCGAACACGGCCAGACGTTCACCGACTTCCGTCACCTGTTGATCTACGGCCAGCGCACAGCTGACAACCGCTTCGCCTTCGGAGGCCGCGGCGCGCGGTACCACTGGGGTAGCGCGATCCGGGAGAGCTTCGACCGCGTACCCACGGTGTTCGACCACCTGCGGGCGTCGCTCGGCGAGCTCTTCCCGGTCATCGGTGACGCCGAAGTGACCCACCGCTGGGGCGGCCCGCTCGGCGTGCCCCGAGACTGGCACGCGTCCGTGCGGTGGGACCGGGCGACGGGGCTGGGCTCCGCCGGCGGTTACGTTGGAGACGGACTCAGCACGACCAACCTCGCCGGTCGGACGCTCGCCGACCTCATCACCAACACGGAGTCGCCCCTCACGAGCCTGCCGTGGGTGGGTCACGAATCGCCGGAGTGGGAGTTCGAGCCGCTGAGGTTCGTCGGCGCCAACGCGGGCCTTGCAGCCATGACACTGGCTGACGCCGAGGAACGGATGACCGGCAGACCCTCTCTCGCTGCCAGAGTCATGGCGCCACTCGTCGGGCACTGAGCCCGGCGAATCAGTCCGAGATCGCCGCTGCGAATTGGGACGTGTAGAGGTCGTAGTAGGCGCCTCGAGCAGCCAGTAGCTCCTCGTGGCTGCCCTGCTCGACGATCGCTCCGGCCTCCATCACCAGGATCACGTCGGCGTCGCGAATCGTCGAGAGCCGATGCGCGATCACGAAGCTCGTGCGGTTGGACCGCAGCGCCTTCATGGCCTCCTGCACGAGAACTTCTGTGCGTGTGTCGACCGAACTCGTCGCCTCGTCGAGGATCAGCACACTCGGTCGGGCGAGGAACGCCCGCGCGATGGTGATGAGCTGCTTCTCCCCCGCGCTGATGTTGGCGCCTTCGTCGTCGAGCACCGTGTCGTAGCCGTCCGGCAGCGAGTGCACGAACCGGTCGACGTAGGTCGCGCGGGCAGCATCGAGGATCTCGTCCGCGGTGGCATCCGGTCGTCCGTACGCAATGTTGTCGCGGATGGTTCCGGCGAAGAGCCACGTGTCCTGCAGCACCATGCCCATGCGCGAGCGCAGATCATCCCGCGTCATCGTGGAGATGTCGACGCCGTCGAGCGTGATGCGGCCGCTGTCGATCTCGTAGAACCTCATCATGAGATTCACGAGCGTCGTCTTACCGGCACCCGTCGGGCCGACGATCGCCACGGTGTGACCCGGTTGCGCCACGAGCGAGAGTCCATCGATGAGGGGCTTCTCCGGCTCGTACCTGAAGGAGACGTTCTCGAACGCGAGACGGCCCGCACCTCCCGCGGGGGTCTCGGGATGTTCGGGGTCCGGGCTCTGCTCCTCCGCGTCGAGCAGCTCGAAGACTCGCTCCGCTGACGCAACACCCGACTGGAGCAGGTTGGCCATCGATCCGAGCTGGCTGAGCGGCTGCGTGAACTGGCGGGAATACTGGATGAACGCCTGGACGTCACCGAGACTGAGCGAGCCGCTCGCGACGAAGAGCCCTCCGACGACCGCGATGGCGACATACACGAGATTGCCGATGAACATCATGGCCGGCATGATGATGCCGCTCACGAACTGGGCGCCGAAACTCGCCGTGTACAGCTCGTCGTTCTTCTCGGTGAAGCGCTTCTCCACCTCCCGGTGACGCCCGAACACCTTCACGAGCGCGTGACCGGAGTACGCCTCCTCGATCTGGGCGTTGAGAGTGCCTGTGTGCGTCCACTGCGCGACGAAGAGCTTCTGCGAGCGCCGTGCGATGAGCGCGGTGATGAAGAAGGTCAGCGGAATCGTCACGAACGCGATGAGCGCGAGGATGGGCGAGATGACCACCATCATCGCGAGCACGCCGACCACCGTCAGAAGCGAGGTCACGAGCTGACTCAGGGTCTGCTGCATCGACTGCCCGATGTTGTCGACGTCGTTGGTGACGCGGCTGAGCAACTCGCCGCGCTGGGTGCGGTCGACGTAACTCAGGGGAAGCCGGTTGATCTTCGCTTCGACATCGGCGCGCAACTGGAACACGGTGCGCTGCACGACTCCGTTGAGCACGTAGCTCTGCAGCCAGGAGAACACCGAGGAGAGCACGTAGAGGAGCAGCGCGATTCCGAGCACCATCCGCAGCGCTGAGAAGTCGATCCCCTGCCCCGGCACGAACGTCATGCTGCTGAGGAAGTCGGCGCGCTCGGTGTCGCCGGAGTCGCGCAGTTGCTGGATGAACTGCTCCTGCGTGAGCCCGGCCGGCAGCTGCGCGGCGATAGCGCCGGAGAAGATGAGGTTCGTGGCCTCACCGAGCAGCCGGGGCCCGATCACGCTCAGGGTGACGCTGACGACAGAGAGCACGATCACCCAGATCACGCCCATCCGGTGCGGTCGCAGGCGACCGAGGAGCCGTTTCGCCGAGGGCAGGAATGTCATCGACTTCTCGACGGGCATGCCCGCCTGGGCGAAGGGGCCGCGCCCGGGGGCCGGGCCGCGCTGCGCGGGTCGCTGCTGTGGCGTGCTCACGCTGCATCCTCCGCTCGGAGCTGGCTACTGACGATCTCGGCGTAGGTCTCGCTGCTCGCGAGCAGCTCGTCGTGAGTGCCACGGCCGACGATCTCGCCATCGTCGATGACGAGGATCTGGTCGGCATCGACGATGGTCGACACGCGTTGCGCGACAATGATCATCGTGGTGCCTCCCTCGGATCGCGAGAGGGCTCGCCTCAGGCGCGCATCGGTTGCGGTGTCGAGCGCGGAGAACGAATCGTCGAAGACCAGGATCTCGCTGCGCTTCACGAGCGCCCTCGCGATCGCGAGCCGCTGGCGCTGTCCGCCCGACACGTTCGTGCCACCCTGGGCAATCGGCGAGTCGATGCCCTCGGGCATGGCCCGAACGAAGTCGCTCGCCTGCGCGATGTCGAGCGCCCTCCAGAGCTCGTCATCGGTGGCATCGGGGTTGCCATAGCGGAGGTTGCTCGCCACCGTGCCAGAGAAGAGGTACGCCTTCTGGGGCACGAGACCGATCCTGCCCCAGAGCACGTCGGGATCGAGCTCCCTGACGTCGACACCGTCGAGCAGCACGGCACCTGAGGTCACGTCGAAGAGCCGGGGCAACAGGTTCACGAGCGTGGTCTTGCCCGCCCCCGTGCTGCCGATGATGGCCGTGGTCTTACCCGGGTGTGCCACAAAGGAGATGTCTCGCAGCACAGGCTGTTCGGCTCCCGGGTAGCTGAATTCGACGTTGCGGAGCTCGATGAGGCCCTCGCGCGGGAGGTCAGTCACACCCACGGCTGGCAGCACGACGGAGGTCTGCGTCGCCAGCACCTCACCGATGCGGTCGGCCGACACGGAGGCCCGCGGAATCAGGATCGCCATGAAGGTCGCCATCATGACCGCCATCAGAATCTGCATGAGGTACTGGAGGAAGGCGGTCAGCGCTCCGATCTGCAGTGAGCCGTCGTCCACGAGGGATGCACCGAACCAGAGAACCGCGACGCTCGAGACGTTCATGATGAGCATGACCACGGGAAACACGAGCGCGAAGAGGCGGCCCGCACTGATCGCGGTCTGCGTGACATCCTCGTTGGCATCCTCGAATCGCCGGCTCTCGAGGCCTTCACGCACGAAAGCGCGCACCACCCGGATACCGGCGAGTTGCTCACGGAGGACGCGGTTGACCGTGTCGATACGCGCCTGCATGAGACGGAACATCGGCACCATGCGGCGGATGATGAGACCGATCGACAACAGGAGCACAGGGATGGCCACGACCATGATCCACGACAGCTCGACGTCCTGTTGGAGCGCCATGATGATGCCGCCGATAGCGAGGATCGGGGCGGACACCAGGAGCGTGAAGGTCGTGAGCACGAGCACCTGCACCTGCTGCACATCGTTCGTCGTTCGGGTGATGAGCGAGGGGGCGCCGAACTTTGATACCTCGCGCTCGGAGAACTCCCCCACCCTGCGGAAGATCGCGCTCCGCAGATCCCGACCGACCGCCATTGCTGCGCGCGCACCGAAGTACACCGCGATGATCGCGGCAGCGACCTGCACGAGGGTGATGCCGAGCATGATGAGGCCGATCCGGAGGATGTATCCCGTGTCCCCCTTCGCGATGCCCTGATCGATGATGTCCGCGTTGAGGCTCGGCAGGTAGAGCGAGGCGATCGACTGGGCGAGCTGAAACACGACGACCGCCACGACGAGCGGCCAGTGCGGCCGGAGATAACGCACCACGAGCTGAAGGAGCATGATCAGTCCTTGGTCGATGGGGCCCCGAGGAGCCCGAACTGGAGAAGTGCGACGAGCTCGTCGGTGGAGAACTGGCGTGCGCCGAGCGGTAGGGATGACGCAATGGCGAACATGCGGAGGTAGTCTCCCAAGTCGTTGACATCGACGCTCAGAAGATCCCGCTCCCGGTCTAACAGGGTGGCCACCATCGCGTTGAACTGCAGTCTTTGGGCCTCGGCTACAGCTGGGCCGCGAGTGCCGGCAATGGAGGCCATGCGCATCACATCCCTTACCCGGTGACGCATGCCGTCGACGAGGATGCGCAGCTTCTCCTCGAGCGCGAGCTCTGGGTCGATCGTCGCGTCGAGGCCCATCGCACCCGTTCCCTCGAGAAACGCGGAGGCCGCCGCGTGGATGAGCGTCTCCTTGTCTCCGAAGGCCCTGAACACGGTGCCCTCCGCGATCCCCGCTGCTTCGGCGATCTGCCGGGATGTCACGTCCCGGCCGTGCTCGAGAAGTAACGGTATGACGCACTCGATGATCATCGCGCGGCGATCGTCGATCGCCAGTGCTGGTGCGCGTCCCATGGTTGCCACTGAGGGATGCTACCTGAGTGAGCACTCACTCAGCAAGCTGCTGTGAGCCGCCGGGCCCGTCATTGTTACGCCCGGGAAAATTTTCGGTGACACGTCCACTACATCGGGAATGAAACGGCCATCCATACGCTTGCATGGAGTCATGACTACTTCTACAGACATCTACCCCGACTACATCGCAGGCACCTGGAAGCTCGACCCGACCCACTCCGAGGTCTCCTTCACGGTGAAGCACCTCATGATCAGCAAGGTCCGCGGCACCTTCGAGACCTTCGATGTCACGATCGTGACCGCCGAAGACCCGAAGGACTCCACCGTTGTCGCCACCATCGACGTGGCATCCGTCAACACCGGTGTCGAGGCACGCGACCAGCACCTTCGCACGAGCGACTTCTTCCTCGTCGACGAGCACCCCGAGATGACCTTCACGTCGACCTCGGTCGACGGCGGCCCGGACGACTTCACCATCACGGGCGACCTGAGCCTGCGCGGTGTGACCAAGAGCGTTGTGCTCAAGGGCGAATTCGGCGGGATCATCACCGACGGCTACGGCCAGACCAAGGCGGGCGCGACCGCGACCACCAAGATCAACCGCCACGACTTCGGCGTGAGCTGGAACAACGCCCTCGAGGCCGGCGGCGTGACCCTCGGCGACGACGTCACCATCAACCTCGACCTTCAGGTCGTGCTGCAGCCGTAAGCGCAGCGACTGACCGCGGCGGCGGGCTCCGGGCATCCGGCGCCCGCCGCCGTTCGTCTATAGAGTCATCGTGTGAACGAGCTCGACGAAACGCCCCCGCCCCCGCCCAGATACGGTGAGCTCGCCCCGGAGGCTGCGCCTCCGGCGACTCCCCAGCGGGCCCGTCTCGGCATCGGCGGCGTCGTACTCATCGTGCTCGCCGTGCTCATCACCATCGGCAGCGTGGCCGCGTTCGCGACCCTCGCGACGAACCGCCAGCGCGTGCTCGACCAGATCACCGTGTGGAACTTCACCCCGAGTTCGGCGGTCGAGGCGCACGTCGAACGCACGACGATGACCGAGGAGGGCAAGTTCCTCTACTTCGCCTCGGAACCGGTTGTCGTGCCCGAAGAGGAGTTCGACCCGATCTGCAGTGAGGCCGAGGGAGCGGGCATCCTCGGCTGCTATCTCACGGGATACCAGCAGATCTTCCTCTACGAGGTGACGGACGAGCGTCTCGATGGCGCCGAGGAGGTCACGGCAGCGCACGAGATGCTGCACGCGGCCTGGGACCGGATGCCCCAGTCCGAACGTGACGCCCTCGAACCGCTTCTCGAGACGGAGGTCGCGAGCCGGGCAGACGACCAGGAGCTTGCCGACACCCTCGCCTTCTACGCAGAGGTCGAGCCGGGCGAGCGCGCCAATGAGCTGCATTCGATCATCGGGACTCAGTTCTCCGATATCAGCGCCGAGCTCGAGGAGCACTACGCGGAGTACTTCGGCGACCGTTCCGCGGTAACGGGCCTGAATGAGGCTTCGCAGGCCGTCATCCGCGATCAGATCGCGCAGGGTGAGGCCATCGCCGCGAAGATGGAAGAACTGGATGCCAGCATCTCAGCCGACTACGACTACTACAACGCAGGCTACGACCAGCTGAACCTCGACATCGACAGCTTCAACAGCAGGGCCGACTCGGGCGATTTCTCATCGCAGGCCCAGTTCGACGCCGAGCGCGCTGCGCTCCTCGCTCGGGGCACCGACCTCGACGCGCTCTACACTTCGATCGATGCGCGTGCCCAGGAGTACGAGGCTCTTCGGCTTCAGCTGAACGATCTCAGCGCCGTCGTCGACGATCTCAACGCTGGCCTCAATATCGACCCCCCGCGATCGGCGAACGAGTAGTCCCCTCCTCCACACCAAGAGAGGCTGACCGCACCATTCCGATGTCCGAAAAGGGCCAGAGTGCTGTCGTCGGCGCGCATTAGTGTCGAGGCATGTTCTCCCGATCATTGACCGACACGGCACCCGAGTACCTCCGTCGAACTGATTCGCCCCTGGGGCGAATCGAGATCGCCAGCGATGGCGAGAGCATCACCTCGCTGTCCATCGAGCGCGATGGACACCTCCCCTGGGAGGGTCTCCCCGAGCGGTCGACGGCCGTTCTCGAGACTGCGCTCACCCAGCTGTCGGAGTACTTCGAGGGCACGCGACGCGAATTCGATGTCCCCGTCGCCCTGAACGGCACGGAGTTCCGACGCGCGGTCTGGGCAGAACTCGACCGCGTGCCCTTCGGCAGCGTCATCTCGTACGGCGACATCGGTCACGCGACAGGCAGGGCCACTGCCGGGCGTGCGGTGGGCGGTGCGGTCGGCGCCAACCCCGTACCCATCATCGTGCCGTGCCACCGGGTTCTCGCGTCGAACGGCCGGATCACCGGGTACAGCGGAGGCAACGGCATCCCGACCAAGGCGTGGCTGCTCGACCACGAGGGAATCGCTCACCGGTGAGCGGCGTCATCGTCGGCGAGGATGGGCGCGCCCGCTGCGCCTGGGCAGGCACAGACCCCGAATACCAGCGATACCACGACGAGGAGTGGGGCGTGCCCTTGCACGGGCGCCAGCCCCTCTTCGAGAAGATCAGCCTCGAGGGCTTTCAGGCGGGGCTCTCCTGGATCACGATCCTGAGGCGCCGCGAGGGCTTCAGGGCGGCGTTCGCGAGCTTCGACCCGGTCGTGGTCGCCGAGATGGACCAGAGCGACGTGGAGCGTCTCATGCTCGACACCGGCATCATCCGCAATCGGGCGAAGATCGAGGCCACGATCGGCAACGCCCGCGCCGTGCTGCAAGTGACGGCAGACAACCCGCACGCGCTCGACGAGCTCGTCTGGTCGTTCGCGCCACCCCCACGGGCCGAACGCCCTCGCTCCCTGTCGGAGCTGCCAGCGGAGACCCCGGAGTCGAAGGCTCTCAGCAAGGAGTTGAGGGCTCAGGGCTTCCGCTTCGTGGGCGCGACCACCATGTACGCGCTCATGCAGTCAGGCGGACTGGTCGACGACCACCTAGTCGGGTGCTACCGCGCTGAACCGTAGCCTGCAAGCGGCGGCGGGTAGCCGGCCTCGATGATCCGCCGCGGCTCGTAGACGGCGTCCTTTCCTCCCAACATGAATGCCCAGACGAAAGGCAGGAAGAGAGACCCAGCACGAAGAATCCGGTGTCGCGGCCGAAGGCTATTCCTGTGCGGTACATGCCGATGTAGAGGAAGACGGACGTGACGATCGAGCCGTAGGGAATGAGCGAGAAGAGCGCAAAGGCACCCTGCTGACCTCCGACCTCGAGCCACTTCCAGGTGGAGTAGAGGGGTACCCACGCTATCCACGGCTCGACCCCGACTTTGCGGAAGAAGGTCATCAGGGCAAGGGCCATGATTACGTACCAGGCGAGGACGAAGACAAACGTCACGATGAGAGTGATGGCCGCGATGGCGACGAACGCGAGCAGTATCGTCTCTTCGTTGGGGGTCACGTGAGAACCCTACAAGGGCTCGAGACGACGAATGGGCTAGTCCACCACGAGATCGATCTCGCCCGGAGCGCCCTGCTCGAGCCGAATCCCGGCGGTCTTCGCCCAAGCGAGAAGCGAGGCGGCATCCGGATGCTCGATGCCCGCCTCGATGACCGCCCTCGTGAACTCACCCTTCGCCTTCTTGTTGAAGTGACTCAGGGCAACGCGACGTCCACCGGAACCCTCGGACACCACCCGCAGATACGATGAGCCCGTCGGCGCCGGCCCCAGTGATGCGTAGGCCTCGGAGCGGAGGTCGAGGATGACTCCCTCACGGGATTCCAGAACGTCCGTGATAGCCGGTCGCCATAGCGTGCGCAGCGACAGCTCGGGCAGCCGCGAGTCGTGCGACAGGCGATACGCGGGGATCAGATCATCCGCCGAGAGCAGACCGAACAGCGCAGAGTGGATGGCGACATGCTTGCCGGCGAATGTGCGCTGCTCGGCTGTCAGCGTTGGGGCGTCCAGACCGTCGTACAGCACTCCCGTGTACCGCTCGATCGCGGCCAGAAGCGGTGAGGTGCCGAGCGAACGATTGCGGTCGATCTCGAACGCCTGCTGTGGCCCGAGCTTCAGCGCCGCAGATGCGTGCGCCGCGTTGCGCGAGACCTTGCGAAGACCGGCGAGAGCCTTGCGTCTCTGCGCGGTGAGCTCAGAGAACGACAGAACCGCGAGATCGAGCGCGGTACCGGAGATACCACCGTCTCTCTTCGTCTCAGACGGTGGGAGAAGGAGCAGCACCTACGACTGGAGGAACGCTACTGCGCGCTCGACGTTCGTGCCGAGTGGCTCGACCGAGTCGAGCGTGATGCGCGCAACAGCAGCACTGTCGCCGGTCCACTCCGAGTAGTCGTCGAGGCTCTGCTCGACCGCGTTCCAGGTGAGCTGGATGTGCGGCATGCTACGACGCCATGACTCGATGCGCTCACGGTGGAGGTCGGGATCGGAGCACACGACTTCGATGAACCGGATCGACTCCCCCACTCGCGCGGCGAGATTCACCCACTGCTCACGGGCGGGAGCGACCGCGTTGACCGCGTCGACGAGCACACCGTTGCCGGATTCCAGAACACGCTCCGCGAGCGTCTCCGCGACAAGGTACGCAGCGAGCCCCGTGGGCTGGTCGCTGGCGATACCGGCTTGGAGAATGGCCGTTTCGATCGGGTCGACCGGTACGACAGGGATGCCCAGCCGGCTCGCCACGACCTGACCGATCGTGGACTTACCCGTGCCGGGCAGACCTGCCATCACGATGAGCATGACTACGCCGTCGCGACCAGTTCGGCGTTGCGAGCGACTACCGTGACGATGTCGTGCTCGACCGAGAGGAATCCGTCATCAGCATTGGCGCTGAAGACCGAGCCGTCGGGCGCCGTCACGCGAACCTCGCCCTTGGCGAGGATCGCGAGGATCGGCTCATGACCCGAGAGAATACCGATTTCACCCTCGGTCGTGCGCGCGATGATCTGCTTCGCCGGGCCGGACCACACCTCGTGGTCGGCAGAGACGATGCTCACCGTGAGCTCGGCCATGGTTAGCCGTTCTCCTTCTGGATGCGAGCCCAGGCCTCTTCGACGTCCGAGATGGCACCAACGTTGAAGAATGCCTGCTCTGCGACGTGGTCGAAGTCACCCTTGACGATCGCGTCGAACGACTCGATGGTCTCCTTGAGCGGAACCGTCGAACCCTCGACACCGGTGAACTTCTTGGCCATGTAGGTGTTCTGCGAGAGGAACTGCTGGATGCGGCGCGC
>CAYRON010000034.1:0-11795 GCA_964425885.1 uncultured Salinibacterium sp. | reverse complement strand
CGGCCCGCCATGCGCATGCCCTTGAAGACACGGCTGGGGGTCGAGGATGCACCGATCGAGCCGGGCTTGCGGTGGTTGCGGTGCGAACCGTGCGAAGCGGAGACGCCCTTGAAGTTGTGGCGCTTCATGACACCGGCGAAGCCCTTGCCCTTGCTGGTGCCGACGACGTCGACCTTCTTGCCGGGCTCGAAGATGTCGACCGTGAGCTCCTGGCCGAGCGAGTACTCGCTGGTGTCATCCGTGCGCAGCTCCGTGAGGTGACGGCGCGGCGTGACGCCGGCCTTCTCGAAGTGGCCGGTGAGGGGCTGGGTGACCTTGCGCGGGTCGATCTGGCCGTAGGCGATCTGGACCGCGGTGTAGCCGTCGACTTCCTGCGAACGCAGCTGAGTCACAACGTTGGGGGTGATCTCGACGACGGTCACGGGAACGAGCTTGTTGTTCGCATCCCAGACCTGCGTCATGCCGAGCTTCTTGCCCAGCAGACCCTTGGTGTTCTTTGACATGGTGAGGTTTCCTACAGCTTGATCTCGATGTTGACGTCGGCAGGCAGGTCGAGACGCATGAGCGAGTCGACAGCCTTCGGCGTCGGGTCGATGATGTCGATGAGTCGCTTGTGGGTGCGCTTCTCGAAGTGCTCGCGGCTGTCCTTGTACTTGTGAGGGGAGCGGATCACTGCGATCACGTTCTTCTCGGTCGGCAGCGGCACGGGGCCGACCACCGTGGCACCCGCGCGGGTAACCGTGTCGACGATCTTGCGTGCTGACGAGTCGATGACCTCGTGGTCGTACGACTTCAGTCGAATGCGGATTTTCTGTCCCGCCATGACGTCACTCTCTTCTCTTGCTACATGGACTGCGCGGTCCGGGACCTTGCGGCCCCGATATGCGCAGCACTTCTGCTGTGCACCACTGTTTACGTATCAATGTCGTTCGCTCCGCGCTGGGCACAGGTGTACCCAGAGCATCACGAATCGATTGAGTCTTTAGGAGTCCTGCTCCCCGCGGCCTAGTCTCGATGCTCTTGAAGCTGGACTATGCACTGCCTGGGAGTGATTCACGTGCACGCGGCACGGAAATGTTGAACTAGAAGAGTCTGCCACAGCCCGGCATTTGCTGCAACCCGGGCGTGTCGGATTTCTCGAGCGGGCTTCTTCACCGGGTTTTCGGGCGCGCAAACGCGGGTGCCCACCAGTTCCAGCGCCCCAGAAGGGTCATGAGCGCGGGCAGCAGCAGGCCCCGGATGAGCGTCACGTCGAGGACCACCGCTACGAGCATCCCGATGCCGACCTCTTTCATCGCGAGCAGGTCACCCACGGCGAACCCGAGGAACACGATGGCGATCGCGAGGGCTGCGAGAGTCACCACGGGGCCGCTCGCGGTGATGCCGGCGAGGACCGCGCGATCGTTCGCAATGCGCGGAGCGAGCTGTGGGTCTCTCGCCCTCCAGAACTCGTTGATTCGTGCGAGAAGGAACACGGCGTAGTCCATCGAGAGGCCGAACGCGAGCAGGCCGATGAGCAACGGGGTCGTGGCGTCTACGGCACCCCACGGCGTGAAGCCGAGGAGGCCAGCGCCCCAACCCCATTGGAAGACCGCGACGACCACGCCGAGCGTTGCCGCAATCGTCAGCGTGTTGAGCAGCAAGGTCTTGATCGGGATGATCACCGATCGCGTGAGGGCGAAGAGCAGGGCGAACGTCGCGACGATCACGACCCCTGCAGCGATGGGCAGCATCGCCACGAGGTGATCGACGGTGTCCACCAGTTCGGCCGCCGGACCACCGACGCGGAACGGCACCGTCGTGTCGAGCGCTCGGATGTCACGGACGAGCGCTTGTGCCTGCGCTCCGGTGGCATCGCCGACGGGAGTGAAGTCCACCGCCGCGACATCCGCTGGCAGGTCGGCGACGGCCTCGGCGTCGGCGACGGCGGGCAGGGCCGCGACGCTGTCGAAGAGGTCGGAGACCCCCGGTTCGTCGAAACCGCTCGCCACGAGAACCGTCACCGGCTCGACGCCAAGCTCGGAGAATCTGGTCGTGGTGGCCTCGTAGGCTTTCCGCTCCTCCGCGCTCACCGGAAGGGAACGGATGTCGGAACTACCGAGCGTCAGGGTCGTGAGCGGTAGCGCGAGGATGAGCAGAACGCCGGCCGAGGCGATCGTCGTCATGACGGGGCGGCGCTGGGCGAATCCAGCGAGGCGGGCGAGGAGACTGGCTCCATCGGCGCTCCTGACCCACCGACGAGACCAGGTACGCACCCCTGGCGCCGGGATATGGCGGTGGATGACGGCGATGAACGCAGGAACGAACGTGACGCCCGCGAGAGTGGCGAGCAGCACGGCGATCGCGCCTCCCACCGCCATGCCCGAGAGGAGTGGATCGCCGAGGAGCAGCATGCCAACGAGCGAGATGCACACGACGAATCCCGAGACGAGCACGGCACGGCCTGCGGCATGGACGGTGCGTGCGAGCAGCTCATCGATGCTGGCTCCGGATGCGGCATCCTGCGCTCTCTCGTCGCGGAAGCGCGAGATGACCAGAAGGCTGTAATCGACGGCGAGGCCGAGCCCCAGGATCGTGATGACATTGACCGCGAACTCGTTCACCGCGACGAACTCGATCACCCCGCTGAGCACGAGGAGCGCGGTGACGATCGTCAGGAGGGCCGTCGCGACGGGCAGCACGCCGATGCGCAGCCCGCCGAGGACGATCACGAGAAGCACGATCAGGATGACGAGCGCCCCGCCCTCACCGATGGCGGCGCCGGTGATTGCACTGTCGACGAACGCCTGCTCGCTCAGGAGCTCGCCACCGACGAGCACGTCGGCCGGCTCGATCGTGTGCAGCATCGTGCGGATCGTCGCGGCGAGTGCGAGTGCGTCGTCCTGGCTGAGCGACGTGTCGAGCTCGATCACGACGAGCGAGCTGCGTTGATCGTCGCTCGTCAGGCCCCCGCCCGTGTACGCGTCGGTCACCTCGACGACGCCCGTTGTCAGGCGGATGTTGTTGAGCACGTCCCCGGCCGACCTCACGAGCGCCGGGTCGAAGAAGTCCTCCCCCTCGATCACCGCGATGATCGTCTCGCCCTCCGGTGCGACCTCGTCGAGGACCCTCGCCACCTCGAGCGATTCGGCGCCCTCCGGTGCATTCGGCACGTCGGAGGCGTTGTCGAACACCGCCCCGCTCAGGGCGAGACCCGCGACGAAGAGCACGGCCCACACGATGAGCACAGGTACGCGCCGCTTGGCGGCGAAGCGCCCGAGGGAGGCGAGCATGACGACCCTTTCGGCCCGAGGTGAGTGCGGCGGAACATGCTTCCGCCGCGTGGCGAGCTGATGGCCGCCGCGGGGCCGGTGGGCTCTCATCCACCGACCGTCGCGACGGCCATCTGCTTTATCGCCTAGTGGCGAACCAGCCTATGCGGCTGCCTTTCTAGCTGCAGGCCGTGAGGCTCGCAACCTGTTCATTGAGCGACGGCAGCCCACCGAGGAGCGTGACCGTCGTGGCACCGAGCGCCGTGATGTCGTCGAGCACGCCCTGCGGAACACAGGTCGGCTGTACGACGAACATCGGTGCACCCTCCGAGGCGGCCCAGGCAGAGCCTGCGAGCGCGTCAGGGAAGTTGGTACCGGTCGTGAGGAACACACGGTCGGCCGATTCGAACGCGTCAGCGTTGATGGCACGGGCCGTGTCGTAGCGGTTCGCACCGGCGAGACGCTCCGTGGTCGCCACCTCGGCGAGGTCTGCGAACAGGCCATCCGAGACGCTGGCGGCGCTACCGAGCACCTTGATCGTCGACACACCCAGACTCTCGAGCAGTGACGCCGTCGGGGTGTTGAGATCCGCAGCGCCTCCGTTCACGAGGATGACAGGAGCATCGTGCGCACCTGCTGCGGCACCACCGGTCAGCGCGTCGGGGAAGTTCAACCCCGTCGAGATGTACGCGGTGTCGGCACCCGACTCCCCGAAGACGCTCTGGGCGATCTTGCGGGATGTCTCGTACCGGTCGTCACCAGCGATGCGCTCGATGGTGCCGGGAAGGCCCTCGAGCTCCGCGTACGCGGCCGCCGAGACGGACGGCGTGCCGCCGACCACGATGATGTGCTCCGGTGCGAGACGAGCGATCTCGTCGAGAACCTCCGAGGGAATCGCCGTCGGGCTCACCAGCAGCAGTGGACCACCGGAGAACGCTGCAGCGGGACCCGCGGCGAGCGCATCCGGGTAGTTCAGGCCGTTGGCGATGAACACCACGTCAGCTCCATCCGGGTATGCCTGCGCCGAGATCGTCGTTGCCGTCGTGAACCGGTTGGTGCCAGCGATACGTTCGACCACGGTCTCGCCTGGGATGACCGCATCGATCTCGAGCGTCTGCTCGGCCGACACGAGACCAGCGTTGTCCGTCACGCGGTACGTGACAGTCTCGGCACCGGCACCCACGAGGAAGCCGCCTTCGTACGTGGTCCACTCGCCTGCGGCATCCCCGCTCAGTCGATATTCCACCGAGCCGACACCACTCGTGGCGTCAGAGCCCGTGAGCACGACCTGGCGACCGGAGAGCGACGCAGTCACGGTGGGCGCGACGGTGTCGATCTTGATCTCCGTGGTGTCCTCAGCCGACTCGTTGCCTTCGGAGTCGACCGCCTTGAGCTTCACCGTGGTGGAACCCTCAGCGGAGATGACCAGCTGCTCGGTGAGCGGCGCGTACGCGGCATCCCCGACCTTCTGCTGGACCTCAACGGCACCGGCGATGTTGCTCGTGCCGGTACCCGTGACGGTCACGGACGAGGTCCACCACCCGTTGTCGCCGTTGGGCGACGCGGGCGACAGCGTGGAATCGACCGTGACGTTCGGTGCGAACAGCTCCTTGATGCTGACGTTGCGGTAGTACACCGTCTCGCCTGCGCCGTGGTTCTGAAGACCGACGAAGCCCTGGGCAAGATCCCGTGCGGGGTCAGTGCTCGTGAAATCGTTCACGAGCGTGCCGTTCAGGTACACCTTGATCTTGTTGTTCTGCACGACGATGTCGTACTGGTTCCACTGGCCGACCGGGTTGAGCGACGCCTCGACTGCCTCGGGGGTCGCCCCCTGGAAGGTGTAGATGGCGCCCGTCGTGCGGTCAGGTGCGTCGGTTGCGTCGATCTGGATCTCGTAGCCCTGGTTGACGGCGACCCACGGGTCACCGTTCGGGTTCGGGAATCCGACGAACACGCCACCGTTGTAGTCAGCGACCTGCTTCCAGTCGAGCTTCAGTCGGTAGCTCTCGAACTCCTCTGCCGTGTACCAGAGCAGACCGAGGCCGCCGAAGGTACGGAGGGTGCAGTCATCCTGGCGCCCGAACGAACCGGGGCCAGCGAGACGCCACTTGTCGAAGCTCGCGAGAGTTCCGTCGAAGAGCGGCTTGAAGCCATCCGGCTGGTCGATCGGGGCACAGATGTCCTTGGCGCCGACGGAGAGCACGTCGAGGTTCACGTTTCCGTCGTCACCCTGGTCGTAGCGGATCGAGATGGTGTTCGTGCCGGCGTTCAGCGCGAGGTCGCGCGTCACGGTGCCCCACGTCTTCCAGTCGCCGAGGCGCGGAAGGTTCCACGGGCCGACCTTCGTGTTGTTCACGTAGAGCGAGACGTTCTTGTTGCCGTCGAACGGGTTGGGGCCGTTGGCGTAGCGCAGGTTGACCGGGTAGGTACCTGCATCCTCGACCGAAACGGTGAAGGTCACGCCAGCGCCGACGTTCTGGATGCCGGCAGCGAAGCCGAGACCCGAGTAGCCGCTGTGCTCGCTCGCGATACCGGCCGAGCCGAGGAACGCAGCCTCTTCGGCTTCGTACCAGCCGCGATCAGCAGGTGCCACGTAGCCGGGCAGGCTGTTGAGCGTGTACCAGGCCTCGGTGCTCCACAGTTCCTTGCCGGAGGCGGAGTCGAACGGACGCGGCGAACGGATGTGCACGACGTGGCCAGGCTTCAGGCCATCGATGGCCAGAGTGACAGTCGTGCCGTCCTCCGAGACCGTCGCGTCATCCACGGTGAGCGTCTCTTCGCCGACCTTGGGTCCGCCGTAGGTCGGGGTGGGAACGTACTTCCACTGGTTGACCCGGTAGCCATTGACGATATCCGCTGCCGTCTCCTCGGAGATCGGCTCGGTGTACTCGATCTCGAATCCACCCTCGACGACGCGCATCTCCTTCATGTCGAAGGCGTTCTGGCCGGCCTGGTCGAGCTTCTGCAGGCCGTAGTTCAGCTTGCCGCTCTCGCCCCAGTTGCCGCCCTCACCGGTTCCACCGATGTAGAGCGCGCCATCCGGGCCAACGATCACGCGGTTGACACCCACCTCGAGGCCTGCCGTGTGACGGAAGACCGCGCCCTGGTACTCGCCCTCGACCTCTTCGAGGAAGCCGCGCTGGAGGCCACCGTAGGTGACGTCACCGAAGAGCATCTGACCCGCGTACGGGCCGGACTCGAGCATGATCGGCGTGCTCGGCGAGTTACCGATCTCGTTCTGCGGGATCCACAGCACCGGAGCACTGACGGGCGCGGAATCGTAGGGTCCTGCCGGGTTCATGTAGTGGTTGAAGAACTTGCCCTGCTCGATGTGGACGAGCTTGGATGCCGGGAGCCAACCGCCCTGGTTGTCCATGGCGAAGCGCTCACCGTCTGGGCCGAAGGCGATGCCGTTGGGGGTACGAAGACCACCCGCGACGAACGAGACGGCACCAGTGGTGCGGTTCACGGCCAGCGAGGTTCCGCGGTTCTGGGCGGGCTGCGGGTTCGTGGTCGCTCCACCGTTGTCGATCGCGACGGAGAGGTTGAGGTAGAAGTTCGTGTCGTCGTGGATGAGACCGAACGCGAACTCGTGGAAGTTGCCGCCATCCGGCCAGTCCGCGACCTTCGTCTTCACGTCGTACTGACCGTCGTTGTCAGGGTCGGTGAGCTTGGTGAGCTGGTGACGCTCGGAGACGAAGATCTCGTCGCCGATCACGTCGATGCCCATCGGGTTCTTGAGGCCCGTGGCGATCTTGGTGACCACCACGTCCTCGGGACCGTCTGCCTCGGTAGCACCGTCCACGCGGAAAATCTCACCGGGTGCCGGGTTCTGGACCCATCCGCCAGCGCTCACGGATCCGGTCGTCAGCACGAGGAGCTCGTCGTCCTCGTTGAACGCGAGGCCGGAGACCTTGGGCTGGAAGCCCTGGGGGCGGAGGTTGATGAGGCTGTAGTCGGGGTTCACCGAGTCGAGACGAAGGCCGTCTCCTGCGGTGTCCGCTGCGCCCTCGCAGTACTTGGTGCCGGGCGCGGTGACTCGCACGACGCCAGCATCCGTGCTCAGGGCACTGTTCGGGATGGTGACGAATGTGCTGGACCCCGGGGTCTTCCACTGGACGTGGAGTCGCTGGCCGTAGTCATCCTCGAAGTGCTCAACGAAGAGCGGGTGGAGACCGGCGGCGAGCGTGACCGTTGCCTCGACGCTCGTGGAGTCCTGGTAGCCGTCGTTGATCAGGAGCTGCTGGTCGTCCAGCGAGAGACGCGCTCCGTCGTCGTTGGTCATACGGATTGTGTAGGAGCCTGCAGTCGCGATGTTGAGGTTCGCGATGGTGTGGCTGATGAACTTGCGCTCGGCGCCGAAGTCGGCGTCGCTGGTGAAGTTGATCGTGGGCATGAGCTTGTCGACGTTCGGCGTCTGGCCGGACTTCAACGTGCAGAGCTTGGGGAAGACTGCGTCGGGCATCTGGTACACGCGCAGGGTTACGCCGGGTTCCTGAGTCGGCACGTCAGCATGGGCTGACGTGACGCCGAGCGTCAGGGTTAGTGCGCCGACAGCAACGCCGACAAGCGCTGCTTTCATAGCCGAAACGGACCTGGTCCGCGTTCGGGTCGACGGACCGTGGGGTGTGGGCATCGTTGCTCCTTGGAAATATGTGCTCGCGTCAAACGGCACACTGATGCCGTCGTCGCCAACATGGGGTGATGTCATGGTAGACACCTTCCACTGCGTTGTCCACACGTTTTAGCGAAATGTGACCAAGTTATGTCGGTCGCAGAGTGAAATTGATCAATGCTCTATGTGCGACGCGAAAAGGCCCGCGTTCCGGAGAGGAAACGCGGGCCTTTCGGGTGCTCAGATTCAGTCCTGCGGCTCCTCCACTGTCCGCCGACGGCGGACTAGGAAGAGCGCTACGACGCCGAGGGCGAGCAGTCCGCCGGAGATCGCCACCGGCGCGATCCAGTTCGGCGAAGAGCCCGTGCTTGCCAGTGCGTCATCCGACAGGGCCGGAGCGGATACCGAGGTGGGAACGGTGAAGCTGCCCCACCCGATCAACCCGCCCTGTGCATCCACCGCTGCGAGGAGATGCTCACCGCTCAGACCCGTCGGGAGCACCAACGAGACCGTGAGATCCTGCGGGAGCACCTGCGTGCCCAGGAACTGCGGCTCCGAGTACACGTAGAAGGTCGCGTCACTGCCGACCGTGCCAGTCGGCACCTTCGCGGAGAGGGTCGTCGCCGTCACGTTCGTGATGATGAGCGTCTTCGTCTCCGCGGTCAGCGCGGACGGGTCGACGGGAGCGGGAGTCCCGGGGTCCCCCGTCTCCGGCACCTCAGGCTCGGGCTCCTCGGTGCCGGGCTCTTCGGGCTCCTCGGCCCCGGGGGCCGCCGGGATGGTGAGGCACGCGGCATCCTTCCAGGCGTCGACGGCGGATGTCGCGGCGCATCGGAACAGGGAGGGATTGATGACCTCCGGCGACTGCCACGTCTTCGTTGCCTGCTCGAAGTCGTAGGCGAGCGAGAGGAGCTCGGCCTCGGTCCAGGCGGTGCCGGTGAACGCGACGCCGCTGGGACGCAGGTTGCCTGCCGTGTAGCCGTTCGGGACCACGATCGTCGGGTAGCCGGCGCGAGCGCCCGTTCCCGTGAGTGACGAGTTGGAGACGATCGCGTCGAGGTCGTTCGTCGTCAGCACGCTGTCGATCGCTGCGCGGGTCTCGGTGATACCCCTGTTGCGGTCGGCCTCGTAGGTGGCGAGCTGCGCGGGGTCGCTGAGGTCCACCGCCGCACCAGCGTCGAAGTACGCCTGCCCGAACTTGATCGCCTGCGGGTTTGCAGCGTTGAAGGCCCGGATGTCGTCGAAGGTCTGCATCGGTGCATCCGCCGGCAGTCGATCGAGGTAGGCGTTCATGTCGCGCTTGAACTCCGCGGTGAGGATGCCAGGGGCGTTCGTGCCGCCAACGGTCACCTGCACGAGGGTCGCGCCCTGCGCACGCAGCACATCGAGCGATGCCGCGTAAAGCGCGTCGTTGTTGCTCACGAAGCCGATGCGCTTGCCCTGCAGCGCGGTGTCGGACAGCGACGCCACGAAGTCGGTTTCGGCAAGGGGGTTAGCTGCCGTGGCTGCGTCCTCAGCGTCCACGTCGCTCATCACGCTGAGGAGCGCGGCCGCGTCGTAGACCGTCTTGACCATGGGGCCCGCGGTGTCCTGCGAAGCGGAGATCGGGATGATTCCGGCGCGGCTCACGAGACCCACGGTCGGCTTGAGGCCCACGAGCGAGTTGGCTCGTGCGGGGCTGAGGATCGAGCCGGATGTCTCGGTTCCGATCGTCAGCGTCGCGAGGCCGGTCGCCCCGGCCGAGCCCGAGCCGGAGCTGGAACCGCTCGGGGTCTGGCTCGCGTCGTAGGGGTTGAGCACCTGACCACCGAGGGAGCTGTAGCCCGACGGCATGCCCTGGGTGAGGTAGTTGGCGAACTCGGAGAGGTTCGTCTTTCCGAGGATGATCGCGCCAGCCTCACGCAGCTGCGTAACGAGCGGAGCGTCTGCCGTCGGGTAGGAGTTCGCCAGCGCGAGGGAGCCCGCTGTGGTGGGCATCCCGGCGACATCGATGTTGTCCTTCACGAGCACGGGTACGCCGTGAAGCGGTCCGCGGCTCGCGCCTGCTGAGAGCTCGGCGTCGAGCGCTGCTGCCTCTGCGTACACGTTCGGGTTGATGGCGCGCACGGAGTTGAGCGCCGGACCGCCGAGACTGATCGCCTCGATGCGATCCAGGTAGCCCTCGACGAGATCCACCGACGTGAAGGCGCCGCTGTCGAGACCGGCGCGCACCTCGGGGACCCCCGCCGTGGCGAGATCGATGCCCGGAAGGGACTCGGAGGGAACGGCATTGACGATGGACGGGACTACGACGAGCGAAACACCGAGGACGATGGCGCTGGCACCGACGCTGAGCCTTCGTCGCCGGGAAATGCCGTGAGACGGCTTGGACATGGAGAATCCCCTGTTCTGGAATGTGTGGGAGTGGTCTCGAGCCCTCGAGGGGCCCACTTCCATACGAACAGGGGCAAGTTTCGTGCCAGTACCTGAGATGTTTCGATCAGATTAAAGGCGTTTACTGTTTTTACTTTTCATCCGACAAGCCATGGTGCGATGTGCGTCGCAGATGTGCGACTGATCACTTCCTCGCGTCCCGTGGTGCCAGGCCGTGCAGGGGCATCGAGCCATTGGCTACGACAAGTTCGAGATTTGTCTCTACCCGCTGTATCCCGGGGATTTGCCATACCTTGCCCAACAGCAGATTCTGCAGGGCGAGTTGATCAGCGAGCCGGAACCGGGCCAGGACGTCCCACTGCCCCGTCACGACGTGGGCTGCGATGAGTTCAGGGATCGCTCTGAGGCCGTCGATGACCGCCGCGAGATCCGCTCCAGCCGCAACCGAAAGGGAGAGGTGGGCCACCATCGGATGCCCGGCCTCCGCCCAGCCCACGCGGATCGTGTACGCCTGGATCACGCCGAGTCGCTCCAGTCGCGCTATCCGGTCGCCGATGGCGGGGGCCGATAGTCCGACCTCCTGCGCCAGGGAACGCTGCGAGCGGCGCGAGTCAGCCTGGAGGGCGGAGAGGACTCGAATATCGAACTCATCAAGGCTGACCGCCGTAACGGGTTCCGAGACGAACCGCGCGACGTCGGCCATCGGCACGGCACCCGGACTGCCTATCTGCTCCATGGCGCACTCTCCTCCTCCGACCCCACGGGGCGGTCGAGTGGAGTCTACGGAACAGTCGGACGCGCGGAGGCCTCGTCCACGTGATTCTCTGGGCGTGAGTTCCCGTTACGAAGTTTCATCCAGCCCCGATGACCCGCGGGCAGGTCGCCGGGGTGATGTTCTCGGGAACGACGAAGGGGCCGAGCCCGAAGGCTCGACCCCTGTCGTGTAGATCCCGACGAGCGGGACGCTCGTCGGCGCTGGCGTCGCAGCGTAGGCCAGAAATGGCCTACGCCCTCAGCTCCAGCGCGCTACTTGAGGATCTTGGTCACCTTGCCGGCGCCAACGGTACGGCCACCCTCACGGATGGCGAAGCCGAGGCCCTCCTCCATGGCGATGGGCTGGATCAGCTCAACGGTCATGTCGGTGGTGTCGCCGGGCATAACCATCTCGGTGCCGTCCGGCAGCGTGATGACGCCGGTGACGTCGGTGGTGCGGAAGTAGAACTGCGGACGGTAGTTCGCGTAGAACGGGTTGTGACGCCCACCCTCATCCTTGGACAGGATGTACGCGGTGCCCTCGAACTGGGTGTGCGGCGTGACCGAACCCGGCTTGACGACGACCTGGCCGCGCTCGACATCCTCGCGCTTGGTGCCGCGGAGCAGCAGACCACAGTTCTCGCCGGCCCAGGCCTCATCGAGCTGCTTGTGGAACATCTCGATACCCGTGACGGTCGTCTTCTGCGTCGGGCGGATGCCGACGATCTCGACGTCCGAGTTGATCGCGAGCGTGCCACGCTCGGCGCGGCCCGTGACGACGGTTCCACGACCGGTGATCGTGA
>CAYRON010000033.1:0-11801 GCA_964425885.1 uncultured Salinibacterium sp. | reverse complement strand
CCGTGCCGCTCGCGAGGAGCTTCGGCACGAGCTCGGGGTCCATCATCTCGTTGAGTGCATCGTAGAGCGGGCGCAGGTACGGGTCGATCTTGTCGGTGAGCGAGCCAGGAAGGAATCCCAGCCGCTCCCCCGCCTCGATCGCCGGGCGACTCAGGATGATGCGATCGACTTCCTTGCGCTGGAGGGCCTGCACCGCCTTCGCCATCGCGAGGTACGTCTTGCCGGTACCGGCCGGGCCGATGCCGAACACGATGGTGTTGAGGTCGATCGCGTCGACGTACTCCTTCTGCCCGAGCGTCTTGGGACGGATGCTCTTGCCGCGGCTCGTCAGGATCGCCTGGCTGAGCAGCTCTGCCGGGCTGCCCGAACCGGAGTCGAGGATGCGCGCAGAGGAGGTCACCTCGACCGGCCCGAGATCCTGTCCGCCGCGCACCATCTGAACGAGTTCGTCGACGAGAGCTTTGGCCGCATCCACGGGACCGGGTTCCCCGGAAAGCGTGATGTGGTTGCCTCGCACGAGCACGTCGACTCCGGGGTACTGGCTCTCGATGGTCGACAACAGCCTGTCCTGAGGGCCGAGGAGTCGCACCATCGCGACGCCGTCCACCTCGATCTCGACTCGATAGTCGTTGTTGTCTGACACTTCGTTACTGGCCAAGGGTTCCTTCCTCGAGCCCGCCACCCAGAACGTGGGCGTGGACATGGAAAACGGTCTGGCCGGCGGCCTGACCGGTATTGAAGATCAAGCGGTACTCGCCGCCCGCGTACTCATCGGCGAGGCTCTGCGCGACACTCACGACGGTCGCAAGCAGGGCGGGGTCGCCCGCTGCCAGCTCAGTGACGTTCGCATAGGCGGGATTCTTCGGCACCACGAGAATGTGCACAGGCGCCTTGGGAGCGATGTCGCGGAACGCGATGACCTCGTCGTTCTCGAAGACGATGTCTGCGGGGATCTCGCGCTCGACGATGCGAGTGAAGATCGAGGGTTCTGCGCTCATGGGATCAAGCTTAACGGCGGGACCCGCAACAACACGGGCCCGATGGAGATCACCAACGGCCGAGGAGCACGTTGAGGGCGCCCAACGCAGCAGGTCCGGCAGTGGACGTGCGCAGCACCTCGACTCCCAGGCGCACCGATTCCGCACCGGCGGCCTCGAGGATCTCCCGCTCCTGAGGGGAGATGCCGCCCTCCGGACCCACCACGAGGATGAGGTCGCGCCCGTCGAGCTCCAGGGCGCCGAGTGCAGCATCGGCAGTCGGCTCGAGCACGAGCATCCGCGCGCCCGAGGCAAAGGCCGCGAGCTGTCGTGTCGTCACGATGTCGAGCACGTCGGGCATCCAGGCTCGCAGCGACTGCTTGCTCGCCTCCCGAACGATGGCACTCCACCGCTCGCGACCCTTGGCGATCTTGTTGCCCTCCCACTTGGAGATGCTGCGTGATGCCTGCCACGGGATGACGCCGTCGACGCCGAGCTCGGTCGCAGCCTGCACCGCGAGCTCATCCCGGTCGCCCTTGGCCAGTGCCTGGGCCAGGAAGATCGCGGGCTCCCGTCTCGGCACCTCGGTGACGCCCTCGACGGCGAGCACCAGCTCAGAGGGCTGGGCGCTCTCGATGGTGCCCGTGACAACGAGTCCAGCGCCGTTGCCGACACTGATCGACTCGCCGACGGATTGCCTGCTGACGGTCACGGCGTGGCGGGCCTCAGACCCGGACAGCACGATGCGATCGCCGATCGCCGGCACCACGAGTGCCTCGTCCACGTAGAAGTGCGCCACGTCAGACCCTCACGTCAGAGTCCGAGGAATCGATCGCGCAGTTTCGCGAACAGTCCCTGCTGGAAGTGGGCCAGCGTCGGCGGCGACTGCTTTCGCGCGCTCGCGAGCTGGCGGATCAGATCCTGCTCCTTGGAGTTGAGCTTGGTCGGTGTGACGACCTGAATGCCGATGCGCAGGTCACCGCGCCCACTCCCCCGAAGACGCGTCACGCCACGGTCCTTGACCGTGATGACCTCCGCGCTCTGCGTGCCGGGGCGCACCTCGAAGTCGATGTCGCCGTCGAGGCCCTTGAGCGTCGTGTGAGTTCCGAGGATCGCATCCGTCATCTGCACCTCGACGGTAGCGAGAAGGTCGTCACCCTGGCGGCTGAACGTGTCGTGGTGACGCACCTTGATCTCAAGGAAGAGATCTCCGGCCGGCCCACCTGCTGGGCCCACCTCACCCTGGCCGGGCATCTGGAGCCGCAGGCCGGTGTCGACGCCAGCGGGGATGTCGACGGGGATGGTACGGGCGGCGCGCACGCGACCCTGACCAGCGCACGTCGGGCAGGGCTCGGGGATGACCGTGCCGTAGCCGCGGCAGGTGCCACAGGGGTTCGACGTGACGACGTTGCCGAGGAGGCTGCGCATGGTGCGCTGGATCTGGCCGGAACCGCCGCAGATGTCGCAGCGAACGGGCGAGGTACCCGGCGCACAACACGAGCCCTCACACGTCGCGCAGACCACGGCCGTGTTGACCTCGAGGTCACGCTTGGTGCCGAAGATCACCTCATCGAGGTCGACCTCCACGCGCACGAGGCCGTCCTGGCCACGTTCGCGTCTCGAGCGAGGCCCGGTCGTACGCTGGCCAGCTCCGAAGAAGGTCTCGAAGATGTCACCGAAGCCCCCGAATCCAGCACCACCGAAGCCAGCCTGCGGCCCCAGGTCGTACTGCTGGCGCTCCTGCGGGTCGCTGAGCACGTCGTACGCGTGCGTGACCTGCTTGAAACGCTCGGATGCCTCTGCGCTCGGGTTCACGTCGGGGTGAAGCTCCCGCGCGAGCCGTCGATACGCCTTCTTGATCTCCTCGGCGCTCGCATTGCGTTCAACGCCGAGCACCTCGTAATGGTCTGCCACAGTGTCCGTTCTTCGTCGTTCCGGTGTCTAGTCTTCGTCGAGCAGTCGCGAAAGGTACCGCGCGACCGCGCGCACTGCCGCCATGTTGTTGGAGTAGTCCATGCGCGTCGGCCCGAGCACTCCCAGGCGGGCGATGCTGCCACCCGAGGACGAGTACTCGCTCGTCACCACCGACGTCTCCTCGAGGCCGAAGCTCTCGTTCTCCCGACCGATGCTGGCGGTCACACCACCACTCTCGACCTGGATCTCGCCGAAGAGTCGCAGCAGGGTCACCTGCTCCTCGATGGCTTCGAGCACAGGGTAGATGGAGCCCGAGAAGTCGTCCTCGGTGCGGGCGAGGTTCGCAGCGCCCGCCATCACGAGCTTGTCCTGGCGGTTGGCGAGAACCTGCTCGACGAGGCTCGTGGTCACCTCGCTCACGAAGGAGCGACGCTCGGGCGGGTAGTCGGCGGCGAGCGTGGTGAGCTTGGCCGCAGCATCCGTGAGTCCCATACCGACGAGCACGGAGTTGAGGCGCGTGCGCAGGTCGGCCAGCTCAGTGTCCTCCACCGGGCGCGCGAGGTCGACAAGACGCTGCTCGACACGACCGGAGTCCGTGATGAACACCGTCATGATGCGCGTTGGCGTGAGCGGAACGAGCTCGATATGGCGCACGCGGGATGTCGCGAGCGACGGGTACTGCACGAGTGCAACCTGGTTCGTCAACTGTGACAGCAGGCGCACCGTGCGGGCCAGCACGTCGTCGAGGTCGTTGGACTGGCCGAGGAACGCCTCGATAGCGTGCCGCTGGGCCGAGGACAGCGGGCGCAGGTCGGCGAGCTGGTTGACGAAAACGCGATACCCCTTGTCGGTGGGCACGCGGCCCGACGACGTGTGCGGGGCCGAGATGAGTTCCTCGTCCTCGAGGAGGGCCATGTCGTTGCGAATGGTCGCCGCGGACACGCCAAACGAGTGGCGGTCGACGATCGATTTGGAGCCGACTGGCTCGCGAGAAGCCACATAGTCCTGCACGATGACGCGCAACACTTCGAGACCGCGCTCAGAAACCATCTCACCGCCTCCTGCTGGCACTCCGGGAACCTGACTGCCAATTGTATCGCCGCATTGCGCGTGGATCGTTGCAGCGCCGGGCGTGGGGGCGCTACCTTGTGCACACACACTTCTCTCAGGAAAGGCACTCTTAGCCATGACCGACCAGACTCCTCCCCCCGCAGCGCCCGTATCGGCGGCGCCGCTCACCCCAGCAGAGGACAAGCAGTGGGCGTCGTTCGCCCACCTCGGCGGCATCCTCGGCTTCCTCCCCTCCCTCATCATCTGGCTCGTCTTCAAGGACCGCGGCGCGAAGACGAACGTCGAGGCCAAGGAGGCGCTGAACTTCCAGATCACGATCCTGTTCGCCTACATCGTCGGCAGCATCCTGTCGCTGATCTTCATCGGCGTCTTCATCTCGCTCGCGGCGTGGGTCGTCTCGATCATCTTCTCGATCATCGGCTTCATGCGCGTCAACGAGGGCGGGAGCTACCGCTACCCGTTCGCGATTCGTCTCATCAAGTAGTTCGATCGTTTACATGCCCGGTACCTCTGGTGCCGGGCATGTTGCTTTAATGGGCCTATGTCCGAGACAACGCCGCCCCCTGCCAACCCGTACCAGACGGTCCAGCCCATGAGCCCGAGCGACGAGAAGCTCTGGGCAACGCTCATTCACATCGGCGGGATCCTCTTCGGGTTCCTGCCGGCCCTCATCGGATACCTCGTGCTCAAGGATCGCGGTCCGTTCATCCGGGCGCACACCGCGACCGCCCTCAACTTCCAGCTGACGATCCTCATCGCCTATGCGGTCGGAGGCATCACGTCGCTGATCCTCGTGGGCCTGCTGGTTCTCGCGGCTGCCTGGGTCGCCACGATCGTGCTCGGCATCATGGCCGCGATTGCCGCCAACGCCGGCCAGTCCTACGTCTACCCGCTCAGCATCAAGTTCGTCAGCTGAGCTAGTCGGTCAGGCGTCGCACGACGGCGTCGGCGAGGAGCCGCCCCTTCAGCGTCAGTTGAAGACGCCCAGCGATGGCGGCGGCACCCTCGACGAGCCCGTCGGCGATGAGTCCGGCGACCGCGGGCCGCGCGCTGGACTCCAGACGATCGATGGAGAGCCCGTCGCGAATGCGGGAGGCCAGCAGCACCTCCTCGAGGTAGCGGGTCGAGGCATCCAGCGTTTCGCGCCCCGCTGCGGGCGAATCGCCGACGGCGATACGGTCCGCGTACGCCGCGGGGTGCTTCACGTTCCACCAGCGCAGGCCACCGACGTGGCTATGGGCGCCTGGGCCGACACCCCACCAGTCCTGGCCCTGCCAGTAGGCAAGGTTGTGACGCGACTCGTGGCCGGAGCCCGTGCTCCAGTTCGAGACCTCGTACCAGTCGTATCCGGCTGCGGCGAGCATCCCGTCGGCCAGCTCGTACATATCGGCCTGCAGGTCGTCGTCCGGCATCGCGACCTGGCCACGACGAATCTGCGAGGCGAGCTTGGTGCCCTCCTCGATGATGAGCGCGTAGGCCGAGAGGTGGTCGGGCTTCTGCGCGATCGCCTGGTCGAGCGAGGCGCGCCAGTCGTCGAGAGACTCCCCCGGGGTGCCGTAGATCAGGTCGAGCGAGACGTCGAGACCCGCATCCCGCGCCCACTCGACGACGAGAGGAATGCGGTCGGGGTCGTGCGTGCGCTCGAGTGTCGCGAGAACGTGCGGAACGGCGGACTGCATCCCGAACGACACCCGCGTGAATCCAGCATCCTTGAGCGCGAGCAGGTAAGCGAGATCTACCGAGTCCGGGTTCGCCTCCGTGGTGATCTCGGCGTCCGGCGCGAGGCCCCAAGCGTCACGGATCGCTGCGAGCATGCCCGTCAGATCGGAGGCGGGCAACAGCGTCGGTGTTCCCCCACCGAAGAACACGGTGGATGGCGCGCGCTGGGGCAACCCGGCTCGCTCGAGAACACCCTGCGCGAGCGTGATCTCCGCGCGGGCCTGCTCCGCGTAGTCACTGCGCCGAGTGCCCCGCAGCTCCTCGGCCGTGTAGGTGTTGAAGTCGCAGTAACCACATCGCACGCGGCAGAACGGCACGTGCACGTAGACGCCAAAACGCCTGTCGGACGCCCCCTCGACCACCGACGAGGGGAGTGATCCGTCCCGTGGTGCCGGGTCGCCGAGCGGTAGGGCGCCCGGCATCAGCGTCGAACCAGACGGAAGACCCGGATGTCGCGCAGCGCGGTCTTCTCATAGTCGCGGTAGTTCGGCCACTGCTCCTCGAGCTCCGGCCAAACCGCTTCGCGCTCCACCGGCTCCAGCAATTCGGCGCGCACCGGCACGAGCTCGCGGCGATAGTGCACCTCGGCATTCGGGTTCGCGATCAGATTGCCGCTCCAGGCCGGGTGGTTCTCCATGCCGAAGTTGCTGCCGGCGATGAACCAGGAGCCATCCTCCCGCGGGAAACACATGAGCGGAACCTCGCGACGCAGGCCCGACTTGGCGCCAGTCGTGTACAGGACGAGCGACGGAATCATCGGCGCGCTGAGCTTCCAGCGCCCACCGGAGACACGGAACAGCGCACGATCCAGCGGGGTGATGACGGGCCGGAGCACGTGCCTGGCCGGGCTCCTCATGAGCGCGGCAGTGAACGCGCGCACGGTCCTGTTCATCCCTCCATTCTCCCGGACAACAGGCGCGGAACTCGCGCGATCGAACTCCGGAGAACAGACCGGTTGAGCTACTCTGCCGGTTCGGCCCTCACCGTAGTGGGCAGCGGACCGCTCAACGAGCTCAGGTATCGCTTCGTGTAGTACGCCTGGAACATCTTGAGAATCGGATAACACATCCACCAGAACCAGGCCGAGGGGCGCGAGATCGCCGTGATGGTCAACCAGACCGAGCTGTCCGGCATGAGTTCGACGATGAACGCCTCCTCGCCGGACTCCGGATGCCCGGGCAGGGTGCCGTACGCGAAGCCCTTGCGTGTCGGCTCGTCGATGACGTACACAACCCGCGCCGGAGCCTTCACGGCCGAGAGACCGAAGACCGGGATCATCAGTGTCGCGCTGTCTCCCGGCACGAGGAAGGGTGTGCCGTCGGGTCCGAACATCGAATGGTCCATCGCGCGGGCTGCAACGGGGTTGCCCTCGTCATCGAAGGAGAGCGGAACGTAGGTCTGCTCCCGGATCTCGGGAGGAGCATCCGCGACGTGCACCTCAAAACCGCTGCGACGCTGGATGCCCCAACTCAGCGCCTCGGACCATGCGAAGTCGAAGCGCTGCTCACCGTGCCCGATACGCACTCGGCGCACCATCGGGCGGAAGCCTGCCGGAGGGTAGGCCAGGAGATCCGACGCCTGCGTCGCCCCGACTGCCGCGTACGTCACGGGTTGACTCCACAGTTCAGAATCATCCACGTCACGCACCTCCACTCCTGCAGCGATACTTCCTCGTCGCCGGTCACCCACCCTAGCGACCTGAGTGATTCTTGAAGATGCGCACACGGTACATGTGAGTAGTTCGTTACCAAGGCGAGATCGGGTTGGCACGGCCGCCTCACAGTCGCCTGCTGTCAGACTGGCGTGATGAGAATCGCCGTGACCGGAGGCAGTGGAAAGCTCGGGCGGGCCGTCGTGGCCTACCTGCGTGAGAGTGGGCACGACGTGCTCGTGATCGATCGCGTGGCCGAGAGGAGCGAGACATCCGTTGTCGTCGACCTCACCGATTACGGCCAGGTCGCCGATGTTCTGCAGGGTCTCGACGATCGTCACGCCGGGCTCGATGCGGTCGTGCACCTCGCTGCGATCCCCGCGCCTGGACTCGCGCCGGATTCCGCGACCTTCCACAACAACATGCTGTCCACCTACAACGTGCTGCAGGCCGCCCGCCGTGCTGGGATCAAGCGAATTGTCACCGCGTCGAGCGAGACCGTGCTCGGGCTGCCATTCGAGACTCCCCCTCCGTACATTCCCGTGGACGAGGAATACGACACACGCCCGGAGTCGACCTACTCGCTGACCAAGCACCTCGAGGAAGAGCTCGCGCGCAAGCTCGTGCGGTGGGATCCGGAGCTGTCGATCACCGCACTGCGCTTCTCGAACGTCATGTCGGCAGAGGACTACGCGAGTTTCGCGCCATGGCAGGATGACGCGAGCATCCGCAAGTGGAACCTCTGGGGTTACATCGATGGCCGCGACGGCGGCCAGGCCGTGCTGCGTGCGCTCGAGCTGTCACGACCGGGCTTCGACGTCTTCATCATCGCCGCGGCGGACACCGTGATGGAGCGAGACAACGCGTCGCTCGTCGCCGAGGTGTTCCCGGGAGTCGAGGTGCGCGGAGACCTCGGCGAGCACGACACGATGCTCTCGATCGCGAAGGCGCGGCGCGAACTCGGGTACGCGCCGCGCTACAGCTGGCGCGACGCGTAGCGGGAACCAAGACCTTCGCGTGTGCACGTCCACGACACTAAGGAACTAAGCAGAACGGCGTAGAACCTCAGTTCCGACGGCCACTCACTAAGGTACGTGTATGACGAACCCGAGGCTTGAATTCGCTCTTGAACGAATGGGATCGGGCGATTGGCGCTCTTTCGAACAATTCGCCGCAGAGTTCCTAGCTAGCGAATTTCCTGCGCTTCGCACGACTGCAAGCGCAAGTGGCGATGGAGGGCGAGATGGCGAGTTGTTCGTCTTGGATGGCGATGTGCGAACTGGTTTCCAGTATTCCGTGCGTGCCGATTGGAAGCAGAAGATAACCGAGACGGTCGATCGTCTTTCGGAGACTTTTCCCTCAGTGACACGCATCATCTACGCGACCAATCAGGTCGTTGGGGCGCTTGCCGATGACCTGAAGAAGCAGATCTGGGACGACGCAGGCGTGCAGATTGACGTCCGAGACCGATCCTGGTTTTCCGAGCGCGAAACCTCGAGTGCGACGCGGTCCACCGCCAGCGCCGAACTGATACGCGGCTTCGCAGAACCATACTTACAGTCTCGAGAGATTGTCCGCGCAATATCCACGCCCCTCGATCGCGAAGACAGCAAGATCGCCCTGCTCCAACTCTCGATGAATGCGCGGGACAATGAGACAGAGCGCGGCCTTACAAAGACATCTTTTGAAGCACTCGTAAATGTTGCCCTCACGGACACGAGCGCCGACAACACCCGCTCCCTAAGTGAGATCCAGGCAGCGGTTCACGATCTTGTGCCGTCAGGTGCACCTGGGCAAGTCGATGCACTTGTGGTCAGCGCGCTCGCGCGGCTAAGCCGACGCGGCGGGCCTGTGAAGTATCGCACCGATCGCGACGGTTACCACATCAGTTTCGACGCTGCGGAGGCTTGGAAAACACGAGCAGCAACGTACCTCCTCGATCAAGAGGCACTTGAAGCGGAACTCGCCTCCAAAATCTCCGAATTGCCCAAGATGCAGAATCGCGAACTGTCCGAGATTGAGGAAGCTGCGATTGAGCTGCGCGGCGTGATCGAATCAGTGCTGATGAAGCGGGGCGAGGCATTCGTAGGTTCCGTAGAAAAGGGAACGGCAATTCTCCTTTCGGAGGAAGAGATCGCAGCCGAGATCGCTGATTTGGACACTCCTCCCTCGATAGGCGATCGGGAAACAGCCGCGATCGTTCTAGAACTGTTCTCTCAGGGCTCGGGACAATCCAAGGCTCATTTAGCGCGCGTCTTAGATGCCTACACCCTGTTTGCCTTCCTCCAGCAGACGCCCGATGTCCAGAAGTCGCTCTCACGAGTATTCAGCGAAGGCGACATATGGCTGGATGCCACGGCCATTCTTCCCTTGCTCGGAGAGCTTCTTCTCGATGATGACGAAGAGCGCTCCTACACTTGCATTCTCCGTGCTGCAAGAACGTCTGGGATTCAGCTCTGGGTGACCGACGGAATCATTGAGGAAGTCGAACGCCACCTCAACCTCTGCCTGTCATTTCTTTCCATTCCAGCGAGCGAGTGGGAGGGACGAACTCCCTTTGTCTACGCCTCCTACGTGCTCTCGGGAAGAGCCCCAAGCGAGTTCCCGGCTTGGGTTTCTGAGATCAGGGGGACTGCCCAACCCAAGCGCGACGTCGAGGAATTTCTCGACTACACGTTTGGGATCAAGAAAAAGAACCTTCGCGACTACTCAGAAAACGCCGACATAGCACTCCGTGGCGCCGCCCAAGAACTATGGATGGAGGCTCACGATCATAGACGAGCGAACAGCGTTCGACCTCTCGACAGCGGTACCGTGTCCCGTCTAGTGGAACACGACGTCGAGAACGCAGTGGGCATAATCGAGCTGCGCCGGTCAACACCGGATTCACCGCTGGGATACCGCGCTTGGTGGTTGACGTTTGACAACACCGCCTATCGGCTTGGGGCCGCATTGAAAGACGCGCTCGGGCCAGACGCACCACCGTCGCCCGTGCTCAGCCCGGAGTATCTGTCTCAGATGCTCAGATTCGGACCGCTTCGAAATGACCTCGGAGCGGAGCGACTCGCAAAACTCCCGCTAGCGGCGAATCTCGGTTGGATCGAAAACGTTCCTCGAGAGTTGATCGACCTAGCGACTAAGACCCGAGAAGAGTTCGAGGACTTCAGCGAGCTGCGCATCAGACGAGAGGTGCGGGACGCCCTGGATCGGGCGAGAGCGACACTCCCGAGAGCAGAGATCGACGGCACGCAGGCCGTCACCGACCGAATCAAGATTCAATCCGATAGGAATCGATCTGGTTCCAGCTGAACCGGAGAGGCCGCGCCTACTTCTTCTTCTCCTCGACGTCGCCCGAGAGCGCCGCGATGAAGGCCTCTTGGGGTACCTCGACGCGGCCCACCATCTTCATGCGCTTCTTGCCCTCCTTCTGCTTCTCGAGGAGCTTGCGCTTGCGGGTGATGTCACCGCCGTAGCACTTGGCGAGGACGTCCTTGCGCATCGCGCGGATGTTCTCGCGGGCGATGATGCGAGCGCCGATGGCAGCCTGGATGGGCACCTCGAACTGCTGGCGTGGGATGAGCTTGCGGAGACGCTCGGCCATCATCGTGCCGTAGGCGTAGGCCTTGTCGCGGTGGACGATGGCGCTGAACGCGTCGACCGCCTCGCCCTGGAGCAGGATGTCGACCTTCACGAGATCGCCGGGTGCCTCACCAGCGGGCTCGTAGTCGAGCGATGCGTACCCCTGAGTCTTCGACTTGAGCTGGTCGAAGAAGTCGAACACGATCTCGCCGAGCGGAAGCGTGTACTTGAGCTCGACGCGATCCTCGCCGAGGTAGTCCATCGACTTCATGGTTCCGCGGCGGGACTGGCAGAGCTCCATGATCGCCCCGACGTAGTCCTTCGGCGCCAGGATGGACGCGTTGACGATCGGCTCGAGCACCTCAGCGATCTTCGCCCCCGTCGGATACTCCGAGGGGTTGGTCACGCGCACGGTCTTCTTGTCCTCGGTCGTCACGTCGTACGGCACGCTCGGGGCCGTCGTGATGAGGTCGAGGTCGAACTCGCGGCTCAAACGCTCCGTCACGATCTCGAGGTGCAGCAGCCCCAGGAACCCGCAGCGGAATCCGAAACCGAGCGCGACGGATGTCTCGGGCTCGTAGTTGAGCGCGGCATCCGACAACTTCAGCTTGTCCAGCGCGTCACGCAGGTCGGGGTAATCGCTGCCGTCGATCGGGTAGATGCCGGAGAAGACCATGGGCAGCGGATCGGTGTAGCCCGGGAGCGCCTCGGTTGCGGGCTTCGCAAGGGTCGTGACGGTGTCTCCGACCTTCGACTGGCGCACGTCCTTCACGCCCGTGATCAGGTAGCCCACCTCGCCGACGCCAAGCCCCTTGCTGGGCGTGGGCTCCGGTGACGAGACACCGATCTCGAGAATCTCGTGGGTGGCGCGCGTCGACATCATCTGGATG
>CAYRON010000032.1:0-12381 GCA_964425885.1 uncultured Salinibacterium sp. | reverse complement strand
TCGAGCTTGGTCACACCGTCGACGAGCATCGCGATCTCGTCACCGAAGTCCGCGCGCACCATGTCGAGCGAGTAGTCGGTGTCTTCGACGGTGTCGTGAAGGAGTGCTGCAGCCACGGTCTTCGTCCCGATCCCGAGATCGGCGAGGATCTGCGCCACGGCGACCGGATGCGTGATGTACGGCTCGCCGCTCTTGCGCTTCTGGCCGCGGTGGGCCTTCTCAGCGGCCGTGTATGCGCGTTCGATGAGCGCGAGGTCGGACTTCGGATGGTGCATCCGGACGGTCTTGATCAGCCGGTCTACGGCACCAGCGGGTTGTGCGCGAGAGAACAGGCGAGGGAGCAGTGTGCGCAGCGACGCGGTGCTCTGCCCGGTCTCTGTCATGCGCCAACCTCCTGAACCAATTCTAGTTCGTTGGCGCGGAGCATCCGTTTACGCAGGCCGCGCTCGGATACCCGAGCGACAGCCTGCGTCAACGTCACGAATCGTTGATCAGCGAACGGCGCCGGCGGTCGTGCGCGGAGCAGCCTTCTTCTTGTCACCCTTGCGCACGATCGTTTCGCCCTGGCGCATCCACGCGTACAGCGGGGCGGCGATGAAGATCGTCGAGTAGGTGCCGACGAAAATACCGATGAACAGCGCGAGAGCGATGTCTCGCAGCGTCCCAGCGCCCAGCAGTACGGCACCGATGAAGAGAATGGATGCCACCGGCAACAGTGCGACGATCGACGTGTTGATCGAACGGACCAGCGTCTGGTTGACCGCGAGGTTCACCGACTCACCGAACGTACGCGACGTGCCTTCTGCGGTGTTCTCACGAATCTTGTCGAACACCACGACGGTGTCGTAGAGCGAGTAACCGAGGATGGTCAGGAAGCCGATCACCGCGGCAGGAGTGACCTCGAAGCCGACGATGCCGTAGACACCGGCGGTGATGATGAGGTCGTGCAGGAGCGCGATGATCGCTGCAGCCGCCATCTTCCAGGTGCGGAAGTACAGCGCCATGATCGCCGCGGCGAACAGCAGGAACACTCCAAGCGCCGTCAGGGCCGATCGCGTGATGTCGGATCCCCAGGTGGCGCCGATGAACGAGTACGTGACGTCATCGAGGGGCACGTCGTAGGCGCTACCGAGGGCGTCGCGGATCTCCTGCGACTCCTCCGTCGACACGAGGTCCGTCTGAACTCGGATGGAGTCGCCACCGTTGACGATCGAGACGCGGGTCGCTGCATCGGGCACGACACCGGCAACGGCATCCTGTGCGAGCGACTGGTCGACCTCGGAGGGGTTGCTGACCGTGAACTCTGAGCCGCCCGTGAACTCGATTCCGAGCACGAAGCCGCCGCGGAGGAACGTTCCACCGATGGCGACGACGATCATGATGATCGCGACGGTGAACCAGATGCGCTTCTTGCCGACGAAGTCGAACGAGCGCTTTCCGGTGTAGAGGTCGTTACCGAACTGGGAGAAGCTGGCCATCAGGAGTCCTTCCCTTCACTCGAGGCTGAAGTTCCTGCGGCCTCGGCCGCCTTCCGCTCCGCGATGGTCTGTCGGCGTGCTGCCTCACGGCTGCTCTTGGCCTTCTTGGTTTCGCTGACGCCGGCCGGCTCGCGGAACTGCGCGCGTCCGCGGTACACGGCGCCGAGAGCCTGCGGGTTGAGACCACTGAACTTGTGCCCCTCCCCGAAGAACTTGGTGCGTGCGAGCAGCTGAAGCATCGGGTGCGTGAAGAGCGAGACCACGAGCAAGTCGACGATGGTCGTGAGTCCGAGCGTGAGCGCGAATCCACGCACGTTACCGACAGCGAGGATGAACAGGATCGCCGCTGCGAGGAAGTTGACCGCGTCGGAGGCGAGAATCGTGCGGAACGCGCGCTTCCAGCCGGCCTCGACGGATGATTCGAGACTCTTGCCATCACGGAGCTCGTCGCGAATTCGCTCGAAGTACACGATGAACGAGTCCGCGGTGATACCGATGGCCACGATCAGACCGGCCACACCTGCCAGGGACAGGCGGTAGCCCTGCCGCCACGACAGGATCGCGATCAGGAGGTAGGTGATCAGAGCGGCGATGAGGAGCGAGGCAATGGTTATGGAGCCGAGCGCTCGGTACTGGATCAATGAGTACACGATGACGAGCGCGAGTCCGATTGCGCCCGCGATCAGGCCGCTGAGGAGCTGCGAGGAGCCGAGGGTGGCCGAGATCGTGTCACGGCTCTGGATCTCGAATCCGATGGGCAGTGCGCCGAACTTGAGCTGGTCGGCGAGCGACTTGGCGGATTCCTGCGTGAAGGATCCGGAGATCTGCGGGCGCCCGTCCTGGATCACGCCCTGCGTGGTCGGGGCCGAGATAACGCTTCCGTCGAGCACGATGGCGAAACGGTTGCGGGGGTCGGGCGCATTCGGGTCGGTTCCGAGGTAGCCGTACAGGCGCTTCGTGACCTCGGCGAACTGCTCGGTGCCGGTCTCACTGAAGGTGATGAAGACGCCCCACTGGCCGGTGCTGACACCCTGCGAGTTCGTGACGGGGCCGCTCGTGGCATCCGAGATCTCCTCGCCGGTCACCTCGACCGGGCCGAGGATGAACTTCTCGATGCCCGAGGTGTCACACGTGACGAGGGGCTCATCAGCCGGTGCGACGTTGGCGTTGCTCTCCTCGAGGGTCGAGCAGTCGAAGTTCTGGAACTCGTCGAGGAGTGCCGGAGACACCCAGCTCGGGTCACTCGCATCCGTGGGAACAGCCGTCAGCGAGGTCGACAGCGGAGCCGAGGTCTCCTGCCCCTCCTCCGGTGCTGGCGACGGCGACGCGGTGGAGTCGTCTCCACCCACGGAACTGTTCGCTGCCGCGTCGGTGAAGATGACGGGACGGAACTCGAGCTTCGCGGAGGACTCGATCCGGGCGATCGTCTGGTCGTCGGGCACACCCGGGATCGCTACGACGATGTTCTGCGAGCCCTGGGTGCTGATCTCGGCCTCGGACACGCCGCTCGCGTCGATGCGCTGGCGGATGATCGACACGGCCTGATCGAGCTGTTCGGCGGAGACGGTCTCACCGCTCTCGAGGCGCGGGGCGAGGATGATCTGCGTTCCGCCCTCGAGGTCGAGTGCGAGCTTGGGAACCCACGAGCCGCCACCCCACAACACACCAGCGCCATTGATGGCGATGAGGCCCACGATGATGACGCCTAGCCAGGTGAGTGAACGCCACGCCTTCCGGACGGGTGTAGATCGTGCCACTGGGATGTCTCAGCTTTCTGTGCGTTGCGGGACACGCTTCATCGCGTACCCACCGTGAAGTGCTGGCTCCGCACTGCGGGGCCAGCAACCAAGGCTAGTGCTACTCGGAGGCCTTCTTTGACGAACGGGGCTTCTTCTCCGGTTCGACGCGCTCACCGTAGGCCGGTTCTGCGGACTCGGCGGCCTCCGCCGCCTCGCGCTCCGCAGCCTCGCGGTTCGCGATCTCCATCGCCTCCTCGACCGAACGGGGTTCACCGGGCTCGCCAGCAACCTCTTCGACCGTCTTCGCGAGGGTCTGCTTGTGCACGGTGACGAGCACGCCGGGGCTCACTTCGAGGACCGCTTCGTTGCTGATGTCGTCGACCGAGACGAGCGTGGCGAAGAGGCCGAAACTCGTCATGACGCGGGCACCCGGAACCATCTTCGTCTGCAGTTCCTCGGCCTGCTGCTTGCGCTTGCGGCTGTTGCGGAACATGAAGAAAACGAGCACGGCCAGGATGGCCAGCATTCCGATAGTTAACGGATCCATGAGGGGCACCTTCCAGGTGAAGTTCTTCGGCACGTGGCCGAGCTACGGTTCGCAGTCTAAGTCGAGTTGCCTGCGCAACCGCCCCTAATCATAAGTCATCGCCGAAGAGCCCAGGAGTTGCGGTCGCCGACGCGGGAGGCTGGAGCTTGAAGTGCTTCCACGCGTCGCGGGTGGCAACCCTGCCTCGAGGCGTGCGAGTGAGCAGCCCGATCCTCACGAGGAACGGCTCTACGACCGACTCGACGGTCTCCGCTTCCTCCCCGACAGACACGGCCAGCGTGCTGAGCCCGACGGGGCCCCCGCCGAAACGGAGCAGTACCGTGTTCATCACCGCTCGGTCGAGACGATCGAGCCCCAGCTCATCGACTTCGTACAGTTCGAGCGCAGCGCGGACAGACGCAAGGGATGGCCCTCCCCCGTGCACGAGCGCGTAGTCGCGAACGCGACGGAGAAGGCGATTGGCGATACGAGGAGTCCCTCGGCTTCGCCGCGCGATCTCCGACCGCGACTCCGCAGACAGCTCGAGATCGAGCAGCCGAGCGGCGCGCTCGAGAACTCTTTCGAGCTCCGCTTCGTCGTAGAACTCCATGTGCGCGGTAAACCCGAATCGATCGCGCAGGGGGTTGGGCAGTAAACCGGAACGCGTCGTCGCGCCCACGAGAGTGAAGGGCGCGAGGTCGAGCGGAATGGACGTAGCGCCAGCGCCCTTGCCCACCATGATGTCGATCCTGAAGTCCTCCATCGCGAGATAGAGCATCTCCTCCGCGGATCGCGCCATGCGGTGGATCTCGTCGATGAAGAGCACCTCACCCGGAACGAGGGAGGACAGCACCGCTGCAAGATCACCCGCGTGCTGGATGGCCGGGCCGCTGGACATTCGCAACGGCCGATCGCTCTCATGGGCGACGATGATCGCAAGAGTCGTCTTTCCCAGGCCGGGAGGACCCGCGAGCAGGATGTGGTCGGGGGTGCGATTCTGCAGCGCGGCGGCCTTAAGGAGGGTCTCGAGTTGTCCACGGACTTTCGATTGCCCGACGAACTCTGCGAGCGACCGGGGTCGGAGAGCCCCTTCGAACGCGATCTCGAGATCGGACTCTGGCTCCTGGCGGATGACGGAATCCTCCACGTCAGCTCCTCGGTCCCAGGGATGCGAGGGCGAGCCTCAGCAGCGACGCAACGGTCTCGGACTCCGGCACGGATGCCTCGGCGAGGGCATCCTCGACTGCTTGGGCAGCCACGCGCTCGGGCCAACCGAGTCCGACGAGTGCAATAGTCACGTTCTCCCCCACGGACGCGCTCGAGCGAGCGCTCGACGTCGCACGTGGTGGCTCCGCGATCGCCAGCTTTCCGGCGAGCGACACCACGATGAGCTTTGCGGTCTTCGGCCCGATGCCGGACACCTTGCGGAATGCGGCGTCGTCTTCGATAGCGACTGCCCTCGAGATCTCCCCCGGAGACATCGCCGCCAGCACGCCGAGGGCACTCTTCGGCCCCACTCCGGTGACGCCACGGAGGAGGTCGAAGACCTCGAGCTCCTCCGAACTGCCGAACCCGAACAGCGAGAGGTCGTCCTCCCGCACGATGAGCGCCGTGAGCACGAGTGCCTCTTGGCCGACTCTGAGCGACAGTGCGTGTTGGGGGGTGACGGTGACGGACAAACCGACCCCGCCGACTTCGATCACCGCGGTGGTACCAGCAGCATGGAGAACGGTGCCACGGACGGACGAGATCACGACCCCACCTTCCTCTGGTTGCTTTCTGCGTCACGCCACGCCCGCTGCGCTGGGGTGAGCACGTTCACCGATGCACCGGTGCTCGCGCCCCCGGATCGCCATGCGTGACAGATGGCGAGGGCAAGCGCATCCGCTGCGTCGGCAGGCTTCGGGATCTCATCAAGCCTCAGCACGCGCGCGACCATCGTGCCCACCTGCCGTTTGTCGGCAGCACCGTAACCCGTGATGGCGGCCTTGACCTCGCTCGGCGTGTGCAGCCCCACGGTCAGGCCGCGCGCGGCCGCGAGGTGCAATGCGACCCCACTTGCCTGGGCCGTGCCCATGACCGTCTTCAGGTTGTGCTGCGCAAAGACGCGCTCGATGGCAACAGCGTGCGGCTCGAACTCGTCGAGCGCCCGGGCAATACCTCCGGCGATGAGCAGAAGCCTCTGCTCAAGAGGCAGGTCTGGCGGGGTGCGGATGACGTCCACGTGAACGAGCGTTGCCACTCGCGTCGCGGAGACATCCACGATTCCCACGCCGCACCGGGTGAGCCCTGGGTCAATTCCGAGGACTCGACGTGTCATGCCCCTAGTCTTCGTCCAACTCGGCCTGAACCTCGGGCGACACGGCGAAGTTCGAATAAATGTTCTGAACGTCGTCGGAGTCCTCGAGCGCATCGATGAGCCTGAAGACCTTGCGAGCGGTCTCCGCGTCGACATCCACGCTCAGGCTCGGAACGAACTCCGAGTCTGCCGAGTCGTAGTCGATCCCCGCCGCCTGAAGGGCCGTGCGTGCCTCGACGAGTTGCGAAGGGTCGGTGATGACCTCGAAGCCACCACCCTGGTCCTTCACCTCTTCGGCGCCGGCCTCGAGAACCGCCTCCAGAATTGCGTCCTCGGTCACGTCGTCTGTCTTCGTGATGGAGATGACGCCCTTGCGGTGGAAGTTGTACGCGACGCTGCCCGGGTCGGCGAGCGTTCCACCGTTGCGAGTCATCGCCGTGCGCACATCGGCCGCCGCGCGATTCTTGTTGTCGGTGAGGCACTCGATCAGCAGCGCAACGCCGCTCGGCGCATAACCCTCGTACATGATCGTCTGGTAGTCGATCGTCTCGCCGGTGAGACCGGCACCACGCTTGACCGCACGATCGATGTTGTCGTTGGGAACAGAGGTCTTCTTCGCCTTCTGAATCGCATCGACGAGCGTGGGGTTACCGGAGAGGTCTGCACCGCCGATCTTGGCTGCGACCTCGATGTTCTTGATGAGTTTGGCGAACGACTTGGCACGGCGCTGATCGATGATCGCCTTCTTGTGCTTGGTCGTCGCCCACTTGGAGTGGCCTGACATGCCCACCATCCTAACGAAGGGCACGTGCGTCGGCGTGCCGTAGCATCGGCGGGTGGCCGCCAGATGGTTCAGGATCTCTTTCGCGAAGAATGCCTTCCTCCGCGTGCTCGAGGCGCGGGGCGTCGGCCTCGAAACTCTCTCCGCGGTGCAGGGCGTGCGCGCCATGGAGGAGTTCTTCTCAGCGCACAAACCACAGCATGCGGAACTCGATGAACTCACCTGCTGGTGGGGGCCTGCCAGCGATGGGTGGCAATTCCGCATCGCGCGACGGATGCAGCGCCACGGGCATCCCGTCTCGGAACTCACGCTGACGTTCGGCTACACGGCCACAGGCCCTCGCACCGTCGAAGGACAGGCACGCGTCGGCGACGCACGAAGCATCCGCGCGCTCCAGGGCTATCAGGCGACACGCGGCGCACGGGCGCGGTACCGTCGGCTCGATCAGTCCTGAAGGCGGATACCCGAGGCCTGCAACTCGATAGCGGCGAGTTTGCGCATCACCACGTCGTCACCCCTTCGCCACGCGGCCATCGCGTCGTGGTCGACCGCGGCGAGAGTGGACAGCTTTTGCGTTGCCAGAGCCCGGAGAGCGAGCAGGTCGATGCCGGTTCCTGCTCGCACCATGGCGTGAGCTCGCGTTGCCCTGCGAATGAACCGCACCCGGGGAATGAGCCAGAGAACGAGAATCATCGCGATCGGCAGCACCGCTATTCCGATTCCGACCGTGACGGCCAGCTGGTTGATCGCATCCTGTTGTCCCTGACCCGCCGTCTCGAGCGCGCCTCCGGCTCCGGATGCGCCGTCGAACGGAACCCGGATGCCCGGGCCGATCAACGGCACAGACCCGAGGTTCTCCCCTACCTCGGACATCGTCTCCCGAAACCCGGCCCCTGCGTTCTCCATATCGCGCCCGAACTGGGCGAGCTGGCTGATCAGCTGGTAGACCGTGACTCCGAGCCAGGCCCACGCCGCGATGAGGGCGAGCGCGATGAGGTCGGCGACGATCTGGCGAGTGCGACGGGGTGCGAAGTCTGAGTACAGTCTCATGTCCCCATGATCCCGCAGGTCACTCAGGCAGCGCGCACCTTGTCGAGGAAGTACTGGTGAAACCGCGTCTCGCCGGTGATTTCTGGGTGGAAGGCCGTGCCGAGGAGGTTGCCCTGCTCGACGGCGACGATACGACCGTCCTGCAGGGCGGCGAGAGTGTCGACAGACGTGCCAACGGACTCGACGATAGGCGCCCTGATGAAGACGGCGTGCACGGGGGGCTCGCCAATGGCGGCGACCTCGAGGTCGGTCTCGAAGGAATCGAGCTGAGAGCCGAAGGCATTGCGCCGCACGACCACATCGAGCCCACCGAGGGTCTGCTGGCCTTCAATGCCGTCGACGACGACGTCCGCGAGCATGATCAAGCCGGCACAGGTGCCATACACCGGCAGGCCGCCAGCGATCGCTTCCCTCAGCGGGTCGGCGAGGCCGAACAACCTGCTCAGCTTGTCCATGACACTCGACTCACCGCCGGGGATCACGAGCCCGCGAACACCCGCAAGCTCCTCCGGACGGCGTACGGGAACGGCATCCGCCCCGAGCTCGTCGAGAACGGCCAGGTGCTCCCGGAAGTCGCCCTGAAGGGCGAGCACCCCGACGGGAGTCCTGCTACCAGCCACGCTCGGCGAGGCGGTGAGGTGCGGGGAGATCGGCCACGTTGATGCCGACCATGGCCTCGCCGAGACCGCGCGAGGCCTCGGCGATCACCGCGGCGTCGTCGTAGAAGGTCGTCGCCTTGACGATCGCGGCAGCGCGCTTGGCGGGGTCGCCGGACTTGAAGATTCCCGAGCCGACGAAGACGCCGTCAGCGCCGAGCTGCATCATGAGCGCGGCATCCGCGGGCGTCGCCACGCCACCGGCGGTGAAGAGCACGACGGGCAGCTTGCCGGTCTCAGCGATCTCGCGCACGAGCTCGTAGGGAGCCTGGAGCTCCTTGGCCGCCACGTACAGCTCGTCTTTGGTCTTCGACTTCAGGGCGTTGATCTCGCCCGTGATGGTGCGGATGTGCTTGGTGGCCTCGGAGACGTCTCCGGTGCCCGCCTCGCCCTTCGAGCGGATCATCGCTGCGCCCTCGGTGATGCGACGAAGCGCCTCGCCCAGGTTGGTTGCACCGCACACGAAAGGCACGGAGAACTGCCACTTGTCGATGTGGTTCACATAGTCGGCGGGAGAGAGCACCTCGGACTCGTCGATGTAGTCGACCTTGAGGGCCTCGAGCACCTGCGCCTCAACGAAGTGGCCAATGCGCGCCTTCGCCATGACGGGAATCGACACCGACGAGATGATCTGGTCGATCAGGTCGGGGTCGCTCATGCGTGCGACACCACCCTGCGAACGGATATCGGCGGGGACACGCTCGAGGGCCATGACGGCGACCGCACCGGCATCCTCGGCGATCTTCGCCTGGTCGGCGGTCACGACATCCATGATCACACCGCCCTTGAGCATCTCTGCGAGCCCACGCTTGACGCGCGTGGTGCCCAGGTGGTCGGTGTCAGTGCTGTTCGTGCCCATGATCCTTGATTCTACGTTGGGTGGTGAAGCTGATTGGCTGGATGCGCGGCTGGAGCCTACGCGGAAGTCGGCCACGCCTCGGCGAGCTCGGCTCGAACCTCGCCCAGGAGGCGGGGAATGGCCTTGGTGCCGGCGACGATCGGGAAGAAGTTGGAGTCGAGAGCCCACCTCGGCACGATGTGCTGGTGCAGGTGTTCTGCGACACCAGCGCCAGCGATTCTGCCCTGGTTCATGCCGATGTTGAAGCCGTGGCACTGCGACGTCTCCGTGAGTACTCGCATGGCGACTTGAGTCAGGCTACCGATCTCGGCGACCTCTTCGGGCGTCGCCTCGTCATACGTCGCAACATGCCGGTACGGACAGACCAGCAGGTGACCGCTGTTGTAGGGGTACAGATTCAGCAGCACGTAGGCGTGAACCCCACGGTGCACGATCAGCGCCTGTTCGTCCGGCAGGGTCGGTGCGACGCAGAACGGGCATCCGTCAGAGCCGGGCTCCTGCTCAGAGTTCGACTTTATGTAGGCGATCCGATACGGCGTCCACAGGCGCTGGAAGGCGTCGGGGACTGCGGCAAAACCACTGGCTGGCTCCCCCGGCCCCAACTCCTCGCCGTCGTAGTCGCGCACGACTACACCTGCGCCTTGGTCGCAATCGCCTCGAGGATGCGCTCGACCGCCGCATCCACCGGGATGCCGTTCTCCTGCGATCCATCGCGGAAGCGGAAGCTCACGGAGCCGTTTGCAGAGTCCTCCGCGCCAGCAATGAGCTGGAACGGGATCTTCTGCAGGGTGTGGGTGCGGATCTTCTTCTGCATGCGATCGCTCGAGGTGTCGAGCTCGGCGCGGACACCGGCATCCTTCAGGCGACGGATGATCGCACTCAGGTAAGCCTCGTGCTCCTCCGACACCGGGATGCCGACGACCTGCACGGGCGAGAGCCACACCGGGAAGGCGCCCGCATAGTGCTCGAGCAGGATCGCGAAGAACCGCTCGATGGAGCCGAGGAGGGCGCGGTGAATCATGATCGGCTGCTGGCGCGTGCCATCCGCTGCCGTGTACTCGAGCTCGAAGAGCTCCGGCTGGTTGAAGTCGAGCTGGACCGTGGACAGCTGCCAGGTGCGACCGATCGCGTCGCGGGCCTGGACGGAGATCTTCGGCCCGTAGAACGCCGCACCACCGGGATCGGCGACGAGCTCGAGCCCGGAGTCGATCGCCACCTCGCGGAGCGTCTCCGTCGCCTCCTCCCACTGCTCGTCGGTTCCGACCGACTTGTCGGGATCGCGAGTCGAGAGCTCGAGGTAGAAGTCGGTAAGTCCGTAGCCGCGAAGCGTTTCGAACACGAAGTCGAGCTGGCTCGCAATTTCGGTCTTGACCTGGTCCTGAGTGACGTAGATGTGCGCGTCATCCTGGGTCAGTCCACGAACTCGAGTGAGGCCCTGCAGCGTGCCGCTCTTCTCGTAGCGGTACACCGTTCCGAACTCGGCGAGGCGCAGTGGGAGCTCGCGGTAGCTGCGGCCACGCGCACGGTAGATCAGGTTGTGCATCGGGCAGTTCATGGGCTTCAGGTAGTAGTCCTGGCCCTGACGCGTGATGTTGCCCTCGGCGTCCACCTCTTCGTCGAGATGCATTGGAGGGAACATCCCCTCGCGGTACCAGTTAAGGTGCTGGCTGGTCTCGAAGAGGTGCTTCTTGGTGATGTGCGGTGTGTTGACGAGCTCGTAGTCGTGCGAGCGAAGGCGCTCGCGCATGTAGTTCTCGATCTCCGCGCGGATGATGCCGCCCTTCGGATGGAACACTGCCAGGCCCGAGCCGATCTCCTCCGGGAAAGAGAAGAGGTCGAGCTCTGCTCCGAGCTTGCGGTGGTCGCGCTTGGCGGCCTCGGCCTGACGCTCCTGGTAGGCGCGCAGTTCGTCCTTCGTGGGCCATGCCGTGCCGTAGATGCGCTGGAGCTGCTTGTTCTTCTCGGAGCCACGCCAGTAGGCCGCTGCGTTCCGGAGGAGGGCCCAACCATTGCCGATCATGCGGGTATTGGGGAGGTGGGGGCCTCGGCAGAGGTCCTTCCAGTAGACCTCGCCGGTCTTGCCGTCGACGTTGTCGTAGATGGTGAGCTCGCTGCCGCCGATCTCGACGGACTCGCCGTCCTCGAACTGTGCGGTACCGGTCTCCTTGCCCTTGAGCCCGATGAGCTCGAGCTTGTAGGGCTCGCCGGCGAGCTCTGCGCGAGCCTCGTCCTCGGTCACGACCCGACGCTGGAAACGCTGGCCCTGGCGGATGATGCGATCCATCGCCTTGTCGATGGCCTTGAGATCCTCGGGCGTGAAGGGCTCCTCCACGTCGAAGTCGTAGTAGAAACCGTCCTCGACGGGCGGGCCGATGCCGAGCTTGGCCTCGGGATTGATGGTCTGAACGGCCTGGGCCATGACGTGCGCGGCAGAGTGCCGAAGGATGTTGAGGCCGTCAGGCGAATCGATCGTGACGGGCTCCACCGTGTCGGTCTCGGCCGTCACGGCTGCGAGGTCCTTCAGCTCACCGTTGACGCGCATGGCGACGACGGAACGGTCAGAGAACAGGTCGAATCCGGTCTTACTCACCCCACAACTTTAGTGGCGAGTTGCATCCCCGCCGTTCGCGCCCAGCAACTCAGCCAACCGCTCCTCCGTCGCGCCATCGACATCGAAGCGCTTCTGGCGGCTTGTTGGTCCCGATACCAGTTCTACCGCCGACGACCGCACGCCGAACGCCCGCGACAACGCCGCGGCTACTGCCGCAGTCGCGCGTCCGTCCACGGCCGGTTCCGAGACCCTGACAACGAGGGCGCCGCCGTGTTCGCCGCCGACACCGGGGCGGCGCGATCCCGGATGCACGTGGACAATGATTCGCACACGGCATCCCTTCACCTACGCAAAAAGCCCCGGCAAACCGGGGCTTTCGCTGTGTTGTGGTGGGCGATACTGGGATCGAACCAGTGACCTCTTCCGTGTCAGGGAAGCGCGC
>CAYRON010000031.1:0-12493 GCA_964425885.1 uncultured Salinibacterium sp. | reverse complement strand
TGAACTTCTTGGCCATGTAGGTGTTCTGCGAGAGGAACTGCTGGATGCGGCGCGCACGCGACACCGTGATCTTGTCCTCTTCGGAGAGCTCGTCAACACCGAGGATCGCGATGATCTCCTGGAGTTCCTTGTTCTTCTGCAGAATCGCCTTGACCGAGGTGGCGACGCGGTAGTGGTCCTCACCCAAGTAACGGGGGTCCATGATGCGGCTCGTCGACGTCAGCGGGTCAACAGCGGGGTACAGACCCTTCGACGCGATCTCACGGCTGAGCTCAGTCGTGGCGTCGAGGTGCGCGAAGGTCGTTGCGGGAGCCGGGTCGGTGTAGTCGTCCGCGGGAACGTAGATCGCCTGCAGCGAGGTGATCGAGTGACCACGCGTCGAGGTGATGCGCTCCTGGAGGATACCCATCTCGTCGGCGAGGTTCGGCTGGTAACCCACGGCGGACGGCATGCGGCCGAGCAGCGTGGAGACCTCGGAACCGGCCTGCGTGAAGCGGAAGATGTTGTCGATGAAGAGCAGCACGTCCTGCTTCTGCACATCACGGAAGTACTCGGCCATCGTGAGGGCGGAAAGGGCGACGCGGAGACGCGTTCCCGGCGGCTCATCCATCTGGCCGAAGACGAGTGCGGTCTTGTCGAAGACGCCCGCCTCCTCCATCTCGGCGATGAGGTCGTTGCCCTCACGGGTGCGCTCACCGACACCGGCGAACACCGACACACCACCGTGGTCGGAGGCAACGCGCTGGATCATCTCCTGGATGAGCACGGTCTTGCCGACGCCTGCACCACCGAAGAGACCGATCTTTCCACCGAGCACGTAGGGCGTGAGGAGGTCGATGACCTTGATGCCGGTCTCGAAGAGCTCGGTCTTCGACTCGAGCTGGTCGAATGCCGGGGGCTTGCGGTGGATCGGCCAGCGCTCGGTGATCTCGATCTTCTCGCCGCCCTCGTTGTTGAGGACCTCTCCGATGACGTTGAACACCTTGCCCTTGGTGACGTCGCCGACGGGAACCGTGATCGGCTCGCCGGTGTCACGCACCTCCTGGCCGCGGACGAGACCGTCGGTCGGCTTGAGCGCGATGGCGCGGATCAGGTCGTCACCGAGGTGCTGTGCGACCTCGAGGGTGATCTCCGTCTGCTCGCCGGCGACGGCAACCGTCGTCTTGAGGGCGTTGTAGATGCCAGGGATCGCGTCATGCGGGAACTCGATGTCAACGACAGGGCCGGTGACGCGTGCGATGCGCCCAACGCCTGTTGCTGCCTTGGCCTCAGGGGCCTTCTTCGTAGCGGTAGCCATTGTTGTTCTCTTCCTGTCGTTACTTCGCCGAGGAGAGGGCGTCTGCGCCGCCCACGATCTCGGAAATCTGCTGGGTGATCTCGGACTGGCGCGCGTTGTTGGCCAGCGTCGTGTAGGTCTTGATGAGCTTGTCAGCGTTATCGCTCGCGGCCTTCATCGCCTTCTGCGTTGCCGCGTGCTTGGCAGCAGCCGACTGCAGCATGGCGTTGAAGATGCGACTCTCGATGTAGACCGGGAGCAGGGCATCCAGAACGTCGCCGACCTCGGGCTCGAACTCGTAGAGCGGCAGGATGTCGCTCTCAGCGGGTGCCTCGACACCCTCGACAACCTCGAGCGGGAGGAGGCGAACGACCTCGGGCTCCTGCACGAGCATGCTCACGAAACGGTTGTAGACGATGTGGATCTCGTCGACGCCACCCTCGCTCGCGGGCTGCAGGAACTTCGCGACGACTGCGTCGCCGATCTCCTTGGCGGTGGCGAACTCCGGAGAGTCCGTGCCGCCCGTCCAGATCTGCTCAGCGTCACGCCGACGGAACTGGAAGTAGGCAGCGGCCTTGCGACCGACGAGGTAGTAGACGACGTCCTTGCCCTCACCCGTGAGACGCGCCGCCAGTTCGCTGGCCTCACGCAGGGCGTTCGAGTTGAACGCACCGGCGAGACCGCGGTCGGACGAGAAGATCACGATCGCGGCGCGCTCGATGACCTCGGGCTCGGTCGTCAGGATGTGGTCGACGTTCGAGAAAGTCGCCACGGCCGAGACCGCGCGCGTGACGGCACGGGAGTAGGGGCCGGATGCCGCAACCCGCTGCTGCGCCTTCTGAATGCGCGACGCCGAGATGAGCTCCATGGCCCGAGTGATCTTCTTGGTCGTCTGGGCAGCACGAATTTTCTGCCGGTAGACCCGAAGTTGCGCTCCCATGTCTTACTTACTTTCCCTTGAGTGTCGTTGTGGAGTGATCAGTGTCAGCGCTTCTGCTTGACGATCTTCTCTTGCTCGATCTCTTCCGGCTCGATCTCGGCGAAGACCTCGGTGCCGACAGAGTTCAGGGGCTTGCCCTCGCCCGTCTGGAACTCGAGCTTGAACTTGTCGACGCCCTCATCGAGCGCCTTCGCGGTGTCGTCGTCGAGCACGTTGGTCTCGCGAAGGGTGTCGAGCACCTTCGTGTTGCGAGCCAGGTAGTCGTGCAGCTCGGACTCGAACCGCAGGATGTCCTCAACCGGCACCTCGTCGAGCTTGCCGTTGGTTCCGGCCCAGATCGAGACGACCTGCTTCTCGACAGCCATCGGCGAGTACTGCGGCTGGCGCAGCAGCTCGGTGAGGCGAGCACCGCGAGCGAGCTGGCGACGGGACGTCGCATCCAGGTCGGACGCGAACATTGCGAACGCCTCGAGCGAGCGGTACTGGGCGAGCTCGAGCTTGAGCGTTCCCGAGACCTTCTTGATCGACTTGACCTGGGCGTCACCACCAACACGTGACACCGAGATACCCACATCGACCGCGGGGCGCTGGTTGGCGTTGAAGAGGTCGGACTGGAGGAAGATCTGGCCGTCGGTGATCGAGATCACGTTGGTCGGGATGTACGCGGAGACGTCGTTCGCCTTGGTCTCGATGATCGGAAGACCGGTCATCGAACCAGCGCCCAGCTCGTCGGAGAGCTTGGCACAACGCTCGAGCAGACGGGAGTGCAGGTAGAACACGTCACCGGGGTATGCCTCACGTCCCGGCGGGCGACGCAGCAGCAGCGAAACGGCGCGGTAGGCCTCTGCCTGCTTCGAGAGGTCATCGAAGATGATCAGCACGTGCTTGCCGCCGTACATCCAGTGCTGGCCGATGGCCGAGCCGGTGTAGGGGGCGAGGTACTTGAAGCCTGCGGGGTCGGATGCCGGGGCGGCGACGATCGTCGTGTACTCCATCGCGCCAGCCTCTTCGAGCGCGCCCTTGACGGCAGCGATCGTCGAGCCCTTCTGGCCGATCGCGACGTAGATGCAGCGAACCTGCTTGTTGGTGTCGCCGGAGTCCCAGTTGGCCTTCTGGTTGATGATCGTGTCGATCGCAATGGCCGTCTTGCCGGTCTGGCGGTCACCGATGATCAGCTGGCGCTGGCCGCGACCGATCGGGATCATGGCGTCGATGGCCTTGATGCCGGTCTGCATGGGCTCGTGCACGCTCTTGCGCTGCATGACACCGGGTGCCTGGAGCTCAAGTGCACGGCGACCCTCTGAAACGATCTCGCCGAGACCGTCGATGGGTGCGCCCAGGGGGTCGACAACGCGACCGAGGAAGCCGTCACCCACGGGCACGGACAGGACGTCGCCGGTGCGGGTGACCTCCTGGCCCTCCACGATGCCGGTGAACTCACCGAGCACGATGGCGCCGATCTCGTCCTCGTCGAGGTTCAGCGCGAGGCCGGCGGTGCCGTCGGCGAAGCGCAGGAGCTCGTTGGCCATGGCACCGGGAAGTCCCTCGATGTGCGCGATGCCGTCACCGGCGTCGACGACGGTACCGACCTCGGTAGCCGCAGCCTTGCCAGGCTCGTAAGCCTTGACGAAATCCTTGAGCGCATCGCGGATCTCGTCCGGGCTGATGCTGAGTTCTGCCATTGTGATTGTGCCTTCCGTGGAAAGTGTCAGCCGCTAGGAAGCGAGCTGAATCCTGAGGTCTGTGAGACGGGTGGAGACGCTGCCATCGATGACGTCGTCACCGATCTGCACGCGGAGCCCGCCAATGATCGAGGGGTCGATGACCTGGTTGAGCAGGAGGTCACGACCGTGCTGCTTCGCAAGACCCGCACGGAGGCGGTCGAGCTGGGCTGCGGTGAGAGGGGATGCTGAGACGACCGTCGCCACGGAGAGCCCCGCTTCGTCAGCAACGATGGCTGCTGCATCCCGGATCAGCTCGCCGATGCGGCGATCACGGGGCTGCTGCACGAGGTGGTTCACGATCGTGACCGTCTGGGGGCTCGCCTTGCCGAGGAGAGTGTTCACGAGCTGTGACTTGGACTCCGGCGAACCGAGCTTGCTGCCGACCGCGAGTTCGAGCTCGGCGTCGGACGATACCGCGCTACCGAAGGCGAACAGCTCCTCATCGACCGAGACGCCCTGAGCTGCGGAACGTGCCGCGACCCGGATGCCGACCTCTTCGATGCCGGCAAGCAGGTCATCCTGTGTCGACCAGCGGGATGCGGCGATCTCCGCGAGGAGAGTCTTCGCCGGCGCGTCGAACGAGGCGAAGAGGCTGCCGATCACGGCACGCTTGTCGTCAGCTGCGGAGGCAGGATCGGCAAGAGCGGCGCGTAGTTGCGCCGAATTGCCGATGATGCGACCAGCCTCGAACAACTGGACGGCCGTGGCCAGCCCAGCGCTCGAGGGCACGGCAGCGAGCGCTTCGCGCGCCGACACCAGTGCTTCCCTCGTTGCGGAACCCATCTACTTCGCCTTGCTCTTCTCGTCGTTCTCGAGGTCGGCCAGGAACTGGTCGACCAGGGCGGAAGCCTTCTTGTCGTCGGTGAGGCTCTGGCCGATGACACCGGAGGCGAGATCGATGGCCAGCGTGCCGACCTCGGTACGAAGCGAGGCAACAGCTGCCTGGCGCTCTGCCTCGATCTGTGCCTGCGCTGCAGCGGTGACGCGAGCGGCTTCGACCGATGCCTGCTCCTTGAGCTCGGCAATGATCTTGTTGCCGTCGGCGCGAGCCTGCTCACGAATGGCAGCAGCCTCCGAACGTCCTTCGGCGAGCTTGGCGGTGTACTCATCGAGAGCAGCGGCGGCCTCAGCCTGGGCGATCTCCGCCTTCTTGATGCCACCCTCGATCGCCTCGGCACGCTCGTCGAGCGTCTTCTTGATCGCCGGAAGGAACTTCCAGATGAAGAAGAAGAGGATGATCGCGAAGCAGACGGCCGACCAGATGATGTCGTACGGCTCCGGCAGCAGCAGGTTCGGCGTCTCTTCCGTCTCTGCGGCGATGGCCAGGACTTGGCTAAGCATCCCGGGCTCCTTTATCGATAGTGATGAGGCTTACGGGAAGATGAAGGCGACGGCGATCGAGATGAACGCCAGTGCCTCGGTGAACGCGATACCGAGGAACATGAGGCCGGTGAGGCGACCCTGCAGCTCGGGCTGGCGTGCAACCGACTCGACGGTCTTTCCGACAACGATACCCACGCCGATGGCGGGGCCGATGGTCGCGATGCCGAAGGCGATCGGGGCGAGGTTGCCGGTGATCTCAGCAAGGTTCACGAGTGTTTCCTTCCGTGGTGGTGGTCCGAGGCGGTTGCCAGGACCCTTAGTGCTCTTCAGCCAGCGCGAGCTGGATGTAGACGGCGGTGAGATAGGTGAAGACGTAGGCCTGCAGGATCGCGACGAGCAACTCGAACAGGGTGAAGACGAAGCCGAACGCGAGCGTGCCGACGCCGAACAGTGAGTAGAACCCGCCAGCGCTGAAGAAGAAGAACTGCGTTGCCGAGAAGCAGAGCACGAGGAGGATGTGGCCTGCGACCAGGTTCATCAGGAGTCGGATGAAGAGCGTGATCGGACGAAGGATGAAGGTCGAGAGGAACTCGATCGGCGTCACGAGCAGGTACAGGTACCAGGGCACGTTCGGCGGGAAGAGGGAGTTCTTGAAGAACGAGGCCGGGTGCTTCTTGATGCCCGCGTAGAGGAATGCCACGTACGCGACGATGGCCAGCACGATGGGCAAACCGGCCCGCGCGCTACCACCGAGGTTGAGACCCGGGATGATTCCGGTGATGTTCATACCGACGATGAAGAAGAACATCGACACGAGCAGGGGCAGATATCGCTTGCCGTCCTTCTCGCCGAGAGCTCCGTACACGATCTGGTCGCGCACGAAGCCATAGGCGAACTCGAGCACGCTCTGGCCGCGGCCGGGAACGAGCTTCATGCGTCGAGTGCCGAGCCAGAAGAGCAGCAGGAGCACCGCGACCACGAAGAATCGGATCAGGATGACCCGGTCGATCTGGAACCAGGTGCCCTCGAAGAAGATCGCAGGCGGGAAAAAGTCCGCGAGCGTCGGAGCATGGAATTCACCTTCGCCGGATCCGTCATCTGTGGCGAACGGGGCGAGGAGAGTGAGAGCGTGGTGTAGCAGCGCTATCTCCGAAAATCGGGGCGTGTTGCCACGCGGCGATGAGAAGGGGGGATGTTCGCCTCAAACACTACCAAGAGAAACCGTCCACACCCAATCGAGAGTTCGCGACACTATTACTTAGGGGTTCTGCGCTATCGAGGATCGGAATCACTGCCCAGTGAGATGTCGCCGACGTGAGGAACACGCGCCCCGACGAAGGCAATGACATCGACGACGAGGCTGCCGATGACGGCGGCAAGAATGGCGAAGAAGAAGACCACGGGCTCGAGGAACGGCTGGTCGCGCAACAACAGCACGATGGCGATGAAGAGCACGAACTTCACGAGCCAGCCGCCGAGGACGATACCGAAGAACAGCACGCTCGACGGCTCATTGCTCGTGACCTTTGCCGCGACGACGATGGTGCCCGCTGTCAGGGCCATGAAGAGGGCCGTGAGTCCCGCCCCGAGAAGCCCGGAGACGAGGCCGGGTCCTCCTGCGACGAGGTAGCCGACGATCGAGCCCACTATCGCGATGCCGATGGTGAGGATGCCCCCGTAGACGAGCGCTCGCGCCAGTACTGTTGCGGACTTCATGGTGTTGCCTTTCGAGAGGGTGCTGTGGGGGCGGGACGGGCATCCGCCTCGTCGTCGTCATCGAGTTCGGATGCCGCGTCGAGGCCGTCGAATCGGGCGACCTCCGGCGTCTCATCCGCTGCCGTCTGCGCAGCCACCTCGAGCGCCTTGCGCTTGCTGAGCGGGGCAAGGGTGATGACGGCGCAGATCGCCAGGCCGACGACGATGAAGAGCGATGGCAGGTACCACGGCAGGAACATGTAGCCGAGGGACCCGACCGCCACGACGAGGGTCCACCCGTAGAAGAGCAGCACGGCGTGCAGGTGCGAGTGCCCCATGTCGAGGAGCCGGTGATGGAGGTGCTTGCGGTCGGCGCTGAACGGTGACTTGCCCGCACGGAGTCGGCGCACCACGGCCAGCCCGAAATCGAGGAGAGGCACGATGAGCACCGCGAACGGCAGGAGGATCGGGATGTACGCCGCGAGGAAGTAGGCGTTGAAGACGTCCGGCTGGCCGATGAGTCCCGGATCGACCGCACCGGTGACGGAGATGGCCGACGCGGCCATGAGCAGGCCGACCAGTAGGGCGCCGGCATCCCCCATGAAGAGTTTGGCCGGATGGAAATTGAGTGGCAGGAACCCGATGCAGGCACCGATGAGCACCGCGGTCGTGAGCGAGGCGAGGTTGAAGTACTCCGTCTGCGCTCGCGCCTGCAGGATGTAGACGTAAACGAAGAACACGCCGTTGGCGATGAGCGCCACACCGGCGACGAGACCGTCGAGGCCATCGATGAAGTTGATGGCGTTCATCACGAGCACGATCGCGAGGACCGTGATCGTGAGCGAGATGTACGGCGAGACGATGACCTGGCCGCCGATCGGCAGCGTGGAGAGCTGGAACCCCTGCCAGGCGAGGATTCCCGCCGCGATGATCTGACCGGCGAGCTTGGTGAGCCAGTCGAGATCCCAGAGGTCATCGGCAACACCCAGCAGCACGATGATGAGCGCCGCACCCAGAAGCCCCAGCACCGGCCCCGGGTCACTGAAGACGAGTCCCAGCTGCGGAACGAAGGATGCCACGGCGAACGCCGACAGGACGCCGAGGAACATCGCAATGCCGCCGAGCCGCGGAGTCGGACTCGTGTGGACGTCGCGCTCACGGATGCCCGGGTAGAGCTTGTACTTCGTCGAGAGTCGCCAGATCAGCCACGCAAGACCGAAAGTCACCGCGGCGGACACCCCTGTCACCGCGACGTAGAGGACTATTCGCATCTATCCGCTCCGACCACCGCACGGATGTCCTCCGCGGAGATGGCTCCCTCGCGCACGATGCGCAGGCGACCCTCCGGTGTGCTGAGGCCCGTGGCATCCACGATCGTGGAGGCGACCGTTCCACCGGTACTGCCATCGAGGTAGACCGCGACCGAGTCGCCGAGCATCCGCTCAGCCTCCTCGGCGGTCGTGGCCGCGGGGTCTCCGGTCGTATTGGCGCTCGACACGGCCAGGGGGCCGGTCTCCGACAGCAACTCGAGCGCGATCGGGTGCGACGGCATGCGCAGGGCAACGGTGCCCTTGGTCTCCCCCAGGTTCCACGTGAGTGTGCTGCGGGCGTGGAGGATCACCGTGAGGCCGCCCGGCCAGAATTTCGCGACCAGTGCGCGCACCTCGTCCGGCACGGTTTCGGCGAGCGCATCCAGCGTGGGGATGCCTGGGATGAGCACGGGAGGTGGCGACGCCAGCGTGCGTCCCTTCGCCGTCACGAGCTTCTCGACTCCGCTCGGCGAGAACGCGTCGGAGGCGACGCCGTAGACGGTGTCCGTGGGGATGACGACGAGGTCGCCGCGGCCGATTGCTGCGCGCGCAAGTCGCATGCCGGTGAGAAGTTCAGCCTCTACCGAGCAGTCGTAGATGGGAGGCATGGTGGGTTCATCGTACCGGTCGGGGCTGCGTCAGCCCTGCGAGACGGCGACGGCAGCCGCACGGATGGCAGACTTGTGCGGTAGTGGATACTTTCTTCTTCTTCGATCTCGACAAGACCCTGTACGCGTACGACTTCCGCAAGCGCTTGCCGGCGCTGGCCGAACTGACCGGCTCCAGCCAGTACCACCTCGCCCGATCGTGGTGGGCCGATGGGTACGAGGCCAGGGCCGAAGTCGGCGAGTGGACGACCGCTGACGGGTACCTCGACGCGTTCAGCCGCGTGACGGCGACCCGACGCCTTTCGCTCGAGGAGTGGGCATCCGCTCGCGCCAGAGCGATGACCCGCATCGAGGGCAGCGTCGCCGCACTGCGCCGGGCCGCAGCGCTCGGCGGTGTCTCCCTGCTCTCGAACAACCCTGCTGCGACCGCGGCCGCCCTTCCCATCCTCGTGCCGGACGTCGTGGAGATTCTCGGTGACAACCTGCTGGTGAGCTACCAGCTCGGCGCGCGCAAGCCCGACGCGGAGCTCTACCGCCGGGCGCTCGACCACTACGGCGTCGCGGCGGAGAACGCGTTCCTCGCCGACGACTCTGGCTCGAACTGCGCGGGTGCTCGAGGTGTGGGCATGACGGCGCACCACTTCGTGCAGGTCGACGGCGTCTTCCAGACGGATGCGCTGCTCACCGCCGTCGAGGAGTTCGCCGCACGATGACCCTGCTCTTCATCTTCGACATGGACGACGTGCTCTACGACTACGACTGGCGCGTGCGGATGGCCGGCCTCACCGAGCTCACCGGGCACAGCCTCGACGAACTGCGCCAGCGCTGGTGGAACGACTCCGGCGAGTGGGCGGCGGAAGCCGGTCAGTACGCGACCGCAGACGACTACCTCGCTGCGGTGCGCGAAGCCCTGGGATTCGAGGTCGACGAGGACGAGTGGGTGCGCATCCGCGGCGCAGCGATGACGCCCTTCGTGGACTCGATCGCGGCCGTTCGCCGCGCCGCAGAACTTGGCCAGGTCACGCTACTCACCAACAACGGTCCTCTCGTATCGAAGCACCTCCCTACACTCGCGCCCGAGCTGGTGGAGATCTTCGGCGATCACCTCTTCACGTCGAGCGACTACGGGGCGCGAAAGCCGAACCCCGAGGTGTTCGAGCGGGTGCTGGACTCCTACGGGGTTGCGGCGTCTGACGCGTTCTTCGCCGATGACCTGCAGATCAACGTCGAAGGCGCGCGGAGTGTCGGCATCACGGCGCACCTGTTCCGTGAGCCGAGCGGGATGCTCGCTGCGATCGAGGAGTTCGCGGCATCCCGTCGCTGAGTCCTCCGGGCGCACCGCGCTGAGGTTTGCGCGCTGCGCTGCTGTACAAACGCGCGCGAGCGCGTCAGTGCTGCGCGGCGGATGCGACGCTGAGCGACGTTTCGCCTAGCGGAGGGCGGTCGTTGCTCGGTCGCGGCCCGTGAGGTCGCGGTGGTGTGCGATGGCGCGCCATCCGTCGTCGGCGAGCAGCGACGCGATGGGCGCGGCCTGCAGCTCGCCGTGCTCGAGCACGAGGGTGCCGCCGGGGCGGAGCAGTCGCCGTGCGGTCGCGGAGACCTGCCGCACGACATCCAGGCCGTCCTCGCCGCCGTAGAGGGCAATCTCGGGGTCGTGCAGTCGAACCTCAGGGTCACGCGGGATCGCCATGAGCGGGATGTAGGGCGGGTTTGAGATCACGACGTCCACGAGACCGTCGAGTTCGGGGAGCGCTTGCGCCAGATCGTGGAAGATCGGTGTCGCGTTGGACGCGTCGACCGAGCGGAAGTTCTGCCGCGCCCAGACGTATGCACGCGGCGACACCTCCACACCGTAGACGCGGGCGTGCGGCACCTCCGTCGCCATCGCGAGGGCGATCGCGCCGCTGCCCATTCCGAGGTCGACTCCGACGGGTTCGGCGGATGCCACGGCCTTCAGCGCATCGATGGCGTACTGCGCAACGGACTCGGTCTCCGGCCGCGGTACGAACACCCCGGGGCCGACGGCGAGTTCCAGCGACCGGAAGTACGCGACACCCGTGATGTGCTGGAGGGGCTCACGCGCTGCTCGACGCTCTACGAAGTCCGCGAGAGCGATGGCCTCATCGGCGCCTAGGTTCGCATCGGTCGCGACGCGGGCCTGTACTCCCCCTCGGCTCATCCCGAGGATGTGGCCGGCCAGCAGCTCAGCGTCGATCCGGGCGTTGGGAACGCGCGCCGATTCGAGGATCGCGCTGGCGCGATCGAGTGCTGCAGCGAGTTTCATCTGGCCGGGTCAGGCGTCGTTGCCGAGGTCGGCCAGTCTGGCCTCCTCGTCAGCGACGATGCACGACTGGATGACGGGCTCGAGAGCGCCGTTCATGACCTGGTCGAGGTTGTACGCCTTGTAGCCGGTGCGGTGGTCGGCGATGCGGTTCTCGGGGAAGTTGTAGGTGCGGATGCGCTCGGAGCGGTCCATGGTGCGGATCTGGCTCTTGCGGAATTCACTGGCCTCGGCATCCGCCTCCTCCTGGTACCGCGCGAGGATACGGGCGCGGAGCACGCGCATCCCGGCTTCACGGTTCTGGAGCTGCGACTTCTCGTTCTGCATCGCCACGACGATCCCGGTCGGGATGTGCGTGATGCGCACGGCGGAGTCGGTCGTGTTGACCGACTGGCCGCCGGGGCCGCTCGAGCGGTAGACGTCGATCTTGAGGTCGTTGGGGTGGATCTCGACCTCTTCCGGCTCGTCGACCTCGGGGAAGACGAGAACGCCGGCTGCGGACGTGTGGATGCGCCCCTGCGACTCCGTCGCGGGAACACGCTGCACGCGGTGAACGCCACCCTCGTACTTGAGGTGGGCCCACACACCCTCTGCGGGGTCGGTGGAGACGCCCTTGAACGCGACCTGGACGTCCTTGATGCCACCGAGGTCGCTCGAGGTCTGCTCGATGATCTCGGTCTTCCACCGCTTCGACTCGGCGTAGTGCAGGTACATGCGCAGCAGATCGCCGGCGAAGAGCGCTGACTCAGCGCCACCCTCCCCCATCTTGATCTCCATGATGACGTCACGGGAATCGTTGGGGTCGCGCGGGATGAGGAGGCGTCGGAGCTTCTCCTGCGCAGCATCCAGAGCCTCGGTGAGCCCGGGGACCTCTGCCGCGAACGACTCGTCCTCCGCAGCCATCTCGGATGCGGCGGCGAGATCGTCAGTCAGCTTCTGCCACTCACGGTATGCCGCGACAATGCGCGACAGCTCTGCGTAGCGTCGGTTGACCTTCTTGGCCCTGACCGGGTCTGAGTGGAGGTCGGGATCAGCAAGCTGGCCCTCTAGCTCATCATGTTCGGCCAGCAGCGGTTGCACTGACTCGAACACGGCTAGTCCTCCTTGTGGGCGCCAGCGCTCGGCATCGACTTCTGCACGAGCATGAGGAACTCGACGTTGGACTGGGTCTCCTTGAGCTTGCCCAGCACGATCTCGAGGGCCTGCTGCTGGTCGAGGCCGGCGAGGGCACGACGCAGCTTCCAGGTGACCTTGACCTCTTCGGCGCCGAGGAGCATCTCCTCGCGGCGCGTTCCGGATGCGTTGACGTCAACGGCGGGGAAGATGCGCTTGTCGG
>CAYRON010000030.1:0-14020 GCA_964425885.1 uncultured Salinibacterium sp. | reverse complement strand
GAACCCGCGTAATCAGTTTGGAAGACTGAGGCTCTACCATTGAGCTACATCCCCGCGGCGGTGCTAAACCGCGCGGGTAGCACTCTACCTGAAGTTCGCCGTGAGCCTTACGCATGATGAACGGATGGTCGGGCATCCGCGTTATACGGAATGAGCGGGTGCCGAGCGCGTTACACTGTCGGAGGCCTAAATCCGACTGACAATCGGCGCGAAATTGCGGGGCGTAGCTCAGCTTGGTAGAGCGCCCGCTTTGGGAGCGGGAGGTCGCAGGTTCAAATCCTGTCGCCCCGACACATCGTCACACCACCACCACAGGAGAACCACGACGTGAAGACCACCGTTGAGACGCTCAGCCCCACGCGCGTCAAGCTGACCATTGATGTCACCCCGGAAGATCTCAAGCCGAGCATCGACCACGCGTACGAGCACATCGCTCAGTCCGTCAACATCCCCGGATTCCGGAAGGGCAAGGTGCCGCCGCAGCTCATCGATCAGCGTGTCGGCCGCGAAGAGGTACTGAACCACGCCGTCAACGACGGCCTCGACAAGTTCTACCGCCAGGCAGCGACCGACGAGAAGGTGCGCGCGATCGGTCGCCCGCAGGCTGACATCGTGACCTGGCCGAACGTCAAGGACTTCACCGGTGACCTCGTCGTCACCATCGAGGTCGACGTTCGCCCCGAGATCGAGCTGCCCGCGTACGACAAGCTCACCCTCACCGTCGACCCCATCGAGGTGTCGGCTGACGACCTCAAGGACGAGCTCGACAACCTGCGCAGCCGCTTCGGCACGCTCATCACCGTCGACCGTCCGGCCAAGACCGGCGACTTCGCCCAGCTCGACCTGACCGCCGCCATCGGCGACAACGAGGTCGACTCCGCCACGAGCATCTCGTACGAGGTTGGCTCCGGCGAGCTCATCGAGGGCATCGACGAGGCACTCGACGGCCTCAGTGCCGGCGAGACCACGACGTTCGAGTCCACCCTCCTCGGTGGCGACCACGAGGGCGAGACCGCACTCATCACGGTCAACCTGCTGGCCGTGAAGGAGCGCGAGCTGCCCGAGGCCGACGACGACTTCGCTCAGATCGCGAGCCAGTTCGACACGATCGCCGAGCTCAAGGCCGACATCAAGGAGCAGATCGAGAAGTCGAAGGTCTTCGGCCAGGGCGCTCAGGCGCGCGACCAGATCGTCGACGAGCTGCTCAAGGAACTCGACATCCCGGTGCCCCCGAAGCTGGTCGAGGACGAGGTGCACCGTCACCTCGAGAACGAGAACCGCCTCGAGGATGACACGCACCGCGCCGAGGTCACCGAGTCGAGCGAGAAGACGTTCCGCACCCAGATCCTGCTCGACGCGATCGTCGAGGCCGAGGGCATCAAGGTCGGTCAGAACGAGCTCACCAGCTACCTCGTGCAGTCCGCTGCACAGTACGGCATGGAGCCGGGCGAGTTCATCCAGGTGCTCGACAAGAACGGCCAGATCCCGAGCATGGTGGCCGAGGTCGCCCGCTCCAAGGCCCTTGCAACGGTGCTCTCGAAGGCCAAGGTCGTCGACACCAAGGGCAAGTCAGTGGATGTCTCGGAGTTCACCGGTCCGCTGACGAACAACGACGACGACACGTTCATCGAGCCGTCAGACTTCGGCGGCGACGCTGGACACGAGCACGACAACGGCAACATGAAGGACTCGCACGGCCGCAAGCCCGGCCACGAGCACTACGGGCACGACCACAAGTAGGGCGCTAAGCCCCACCGGTTCAGGAGGCCGCGGACAATGCGTTCGCGGCCTTCGCCGTTTCACAATCGTGGGACTGCTCCCACGCGAACGCCAGGAACTGGCTTGTCTCGATCGGGCCCGACTCACCGCAGTCGGCGCAGTAGGGCTCGTAAGCCCGGAGTTCACGAATGTCGATGTCTGCCATGCCAACATCCTCACCCCGACCACCGACACCGCGTCCCCAACACACGCGGGTGCCGAAAACTAAGGAGATCAGGAGCGAGCGGATGCACCCCGCGGCGTGTCGCGGTGCATCCGCTCGAATCTCCTTAGTTTTCGGCGCCCGAACGAGCGGGGGAGGGCGCGCGCTCTGCCCACGGCGAACAGGCCCGAATCGCCAGCGGCGCTCGGATAGATTCATCAGCAGGTAATAACTGAATGGAGCGCATCACATGGCCGAACCGGCATTGGTCTCATCTGTCTTCGACAGGCTGCTGAAGGACCGCATCATCTGGCTCGGATCGGAGGTCCGTGACGAGAACGCCAATGAGATTGCGGCGAAGCTGCTTCTCCTCGCGGCTGAGGACCCGAAGCGTGACATCTCCCTCTACATCAACTCGCCCGGTGGCTCGATCACCGCAGGTATGGCGATCTACGACACGATGCAGTTCGTCCCGAACGACATCGTCACCGTAGGAATCGGTATGGCTGCCTCGATGGGCCAGCTCCTGCTGACCGCGGGCACCAAGGGCAAGCGATTCATCACCCCGAACGCTCGCGTTCTGTTGCACCAGCCCCACGGCGGGTTCGGCGGCACGTCGAGCGACATCCAGACCCAGGCCCAGCTCATCCTCGACATGAAGCGCCGCCTCGCGGAAATCACCGCCGCCCAGACCGGCAAGACGGTCGAGCAGGTGACCGACGACGGTGACCGCGACCGTTGGTTCAACGCACAGGAAGCCCTCGAGTACGGCTTCGTCGACCACATCCGTGAGACCGCACTCGACGTGGCCGAGGTCACGGCCGGCGGCTCGAAGAAGTAAGGCAGGAAGACAACAATGGAAGCCCCCACATTCGCAGCGGCAGGAAACCTGCCCAACTCGCGCTACATCCTGCCCACCTTCGAGGAGCGCACGGCCTACGGGTACAAGCGCCAGGACCCATACGCGAAGCTCTTCGAGGACCGCATCATCTTCCTGGGTGTCCAGGTGGATGACGCGTCCGCCGATGACGTCATGGCCCAGCTGCTCGTGCTCGAGTCGCAGGACCCCGACCGCGACATCGTGATGTACATCAACTCGCCCGGTGGCTCGTTCACCGCGATGACGGCGATCTACGACACGATGCAGTACATCCGTCCGCAGATCCAGACGGTCGTGCTCGGCCAGGCAGCGTCCGCTGCCGCCGTGATCACCGCTGGTGGCACCCAGGGCAAGCGTCTTGCGCTTCCCAACGCGCGCATCCTGATCCACCAGCCGGCGATCCAGGGCCAGGGCGGTGGCCAGGCTTCGGACATCGAGATCCAGGCGTTCGAGGTGCTGCGCATGCGCACGTGGCTCGAGGAGACACTTGCCAAGCACTCGAACCGCACTATCGAGCAGGTGAACAAGGACATCGAGCGCGACAAGATTCTCGGTGCAGAGGAGGCCGTCGAGTACGGACTCATCGACCAGGTGCTCACCTCGCGTAAGAACGCCCCGGCGGCGCTCACCGCGTAACCGGATACACAACGAAGGCCGCTCCCTCGGGGGCGGCCTTCGTCGTTTAATGCTCCCGTCAGGAGCTGGGTGGTGCGTTCCAGCTGTCGTCGTCGTCCTTGCCACGCAGGCTACGGAACGACCGGATGGCGAGCAGGATCACCGCGATGGCGGAGAGCGCTGCAAGTGCAGCCAGGGCGATGAACATCGGCTCGGTCATCCGTCTACTCCTCGGTACTCGGCGGGGTGGTGTCTGCAGGGGAGCCCGGCGCAGCGTCGTCCGCCGCTCGTGCGCCTGCCTGACCCCGGCGAGCCACGACGACGATGACCACGATCAGGGCGAGCAGGCCGACGATGCCGCCGCCGATGACGAGCGGATGCACGGATGCCGCACCCTCGTCATCCACCTCTGCCACTGGCGTTGCCGAGGTGGAAGGCTCCGGCTCGGACGTCTCCTCCGGCTCAGCAGTGGCGCTCGGCGTTGGCGTCGGTTCCACTTCCGCCGCGCCACAGACGGGCGGAGCGCCGAGTCCCGGAGTGTTGACGGCTGCCTCACCCGGAGCCCAGACGAACGGGAATTCGCCCGAGACGACGTGCCCGTCCGCCGAGATCACCTGCCAGTACACGCGGTAGTCACCGGCGTTGCCTAGGGTGGCGCCCATGGACAGGGTGGACCCGGATACGACCGTGCAACCGTCGCCGTAATACAGGCCCGCGGCGTCGACCACCTGGATGGCGAACCCGCTCCCATCACCGTTCAGGTCGAGCAACAGCTCGTTGGCTGTGACGGAGAACTTCTCCGGCACCTCGGAGATCGTTGCACCCTCCGCCGGCGAGCTCGCCACGATGAAGCTGTGAGCGGCTGCGGGTGCGGCGGCGGCGAGGGACACGCCGGCGAGCGCCAGCACCGTCACCAGTGCGGTCGCCCGTCTCGTTGCGAATCGGGTCATCGCTACTTGGTCACCTTCCTGCGAGCGGCGAGGCCGAATGCGAGGCCTGCGGCACCCACGATAAGCCCCACGACTGCGAGCACCCTGGCGAGCACGTCATCGGCGGGCTGCTGCGCCGAGATGGGCGTGATGTCCTCGGCCTGTGCGTCATCCTCGGCGTGTGCATTCTCGTCTGTGGCGGGGGCGCCGTGTCCGTCACCCTCCTCTGCCGCGGTCATGGTGATCGAGGGCACCTCGTCGCCGACCCAGAGCGTCTCGCCCTCCTCACACGTCTGTGTGACGGGGAACTCCACGACATCCCCGGCTTCACCCGCCGGAAGCTTCACCGACAGTTCGAGCGTGTCGCGTACTCCCTCGGGGAGAGCCGTCTCGGCGGTATAGGTGACCACGCTCACGCGCTCCGACTGGTCCTCGGTCGGCGGGTCGAGCGGCACCTTGGTGAGGTCGAAGGTCCAGTAGGGGTTGCGGGTGGGGGTGACGGACAGGATGTCATCCGGGATCTCGATGGCGATCGCCGTCGTCGGCGAGCCCTCGCAGCCGTGCGGCACGCTGAACGTGATGACGCTGTAGGAGCCAGCGGCGGTGGAGCTCGCGCTCGCTGTGACGTGTGCGCTGGCGCTCAGGGGAGCGGCGAGTGCGAGGGCGGTGCCTGCCGTGAGGAGGGCCGCGATGGACAGGGCGTTCTTCTTCATGAGGGTTCTCTTTCGGGGTGGTTGATGAGGCGCGGGCGTGATCGCGCGCGCAGGACAGCCGCCGGCGGGATGCCGGTGGTGCTGTCCAAGGGGTGTGCGCCGTCAGACGGCGAGCGACGCCTGCGGCGGGCCGCGGTACCTCATCGGGGAGAGAACAACCAGAAGCAAAGAAGCGAGATCGTCGCGTCGCTCCACGGGGAGTGTGACGGTCGGGACGTGGCCCACAGGTCGCCATAGCGAGAGGAATCGCGTGACGACGAGGCGCAGCGAACGAGCGAGGCTCCAGAGGGCGGACTCCGCGTGCACGAGCACGATGAGCGTCACGACGCCGGCGACGATGTGCGCGAACGACATCGATCCCACGTGCGCATGGGCGGGCATCAGGTGGGGGAGCGCGGAGTGGTGCGCGACCATCGGAGCGGTGGGGTCACCCATGCCGCTGAAGACCGAGTGGTACATCACCTGGGTGATGGCTACGGCTACAGTGAGGCGCCAAAGCGACTGCTTGCGCGTCGTGAGGAGGCTGCTGGCGGCGCCGGCGAGGATGAGCGAGGCGAGGATACCGAAGGTTCCGGGAAAGGTGCCGCCAGCCAATCCGTGCGAGACGGCCGCGGTTGCGGTCGCGAACACGGCAACGCCCCAGCCGCGGGCAGCGCGAGCGACGCGGGTCGTCATCGCGGAGCCGGGCTCACGGGGCGAGGGGGCGGGCATCCGTCAATCCTGCCCCGTGCGATCCGGTGTTGCAGAATCGGTTGGCGAGTCGCCCGGCTCGGTGACCGGAACATAGTGGTCGGGATCGCGGGACCCGCGACGTCCCGCGAAGGCCGCAATGAGTGCGATGAGTCCCAGAAGGAGCGCGCCAGCGGCGAGGAGTCGCGACAGGGGGTCAGCGGCGGTCGCCGCGACCTCGGTGTGCTCGGCCTCGTGCTCGCCCGTCACCGACTCCTGTTCGGGAATGACTTCACCGCCGTGCCCGTGTCCGCCGCCGGCGACCGCCTCGCTCAACGTGACCTGCGGCGCATCCTTGCCGACCCAGTCCTGAGTCGCGCCGTCCTCGCACGTCTGGTAGGCGGGGAAGACGACGACATCGCCGGGCTCTCCGTCGGGCATCCCGAGCCACAGGTCGAAGGTCGCGCGCTGCCCGGAGGGGAGCGGCGTCTCGGCGTCGAACGTGATCTCGCTGGTGCGCTCCGTGATGCTCGTGCCCGGCACCGTGGCGGGTACGACGGTCTCCGAGATGGTCCAGTTCCATTGCGCGGTCGGGGTGACCGCGAGGATCTCCTCCGGGAGCTCGATGGTCACGGAGGTGGTCGGCGAGTCCTCGCAGCCGTGAAGGAGGCTGAAGGTGACGACGGTGTATGACCCGGCGGGAGCGGTCGCCGTTTCCGCGATGACGTGCGCGGATGCGGGCGCGGCGGCAACCACGGACGCGGCGATGAGCACAGCAGTGAAAGCCGCTGCGGGTGCGATCCTGCGCAAGGCCACCTCCTCGTGACGTTTGTTGGAATGCGAGCACAATAGTGTCACATCCGCCTAGGTCGAATTCTCAGGAGGCGGCGGGGGTGGCCCCCGAAGTGGGGACGCGATCCCATACTCCCGCATGCGTTTGTTGGATAAGTTGAGTTTGCAGTCATTGTTTGGGAGAGCTGGTCCCAGGCCACGTCGCAGATCACTTCCGTGCCTGACCAACTGAACGGTCTCCATGTCCAGCCCTGCACTTCCTTCCTTCTTGCGTGTCCGTCCACTGCGTCCTCTCGGCATTGTGGTCACACTCGCTCTCGTGGCTGTCGGACTGCAGCTCTCTGCGCCACCCGCCCAAGCCATCACGAATTCGGCGGGCAAGGTGCTCGTTGACTGCACGACCGCCGACCTGCTCCTCGGCTTCGACTACGCCAACCGAGCGATCACGTCGAACGACATCACGCTCGTGCTCGCCAAAGACTGCGTCTACACCGTCACCGGCATATACCCGGGCGAATCGATCAACGCGCTTCCGACCTTCTCGAACCCCGACTCCAAGGCCCTCATCGTCGAGGGCAATGGCGCCACCATCCAGCGGACAGCCGGTGAGGCGGAGGGCAACCGCTTCCGCTTCCTGCAGGTGAACCTGGGCAAGACCGTCGTCCTGAAGGACCTCACGTTGCGCGGCGGCTACACGCCCGTGGGGTGGAGTGGAAACAACAACCAATCGAAGGACAGCGCGGACGGCGGCGCGATCTACGTCTCCGGCGGGCTGCAGATCGAGAATGTCACACTCGAGAACAACAAGACCGGTCGCGGTGGGTACGGCTCGGACAGTGGTGCGAACCGGGGCCACTACGGCGGCACGAGTGGTCGCGGCGGCGCGATCTTCAACGTCGGCTACCTGACGGTCATCAACAGCACCATCACAGGCAACCGAACTGGTGACGGCGGTAGTGGCGGATTCGGATTCGCCGTTGGCGGGACGGGCGGCGGCAGCGGCGCGGGCGGCGGTATCGCCAACAACGGCACCATGACGATGACGGGCACGGAGGTCACGGGCAACTCGGTGGGAAACGTCGGCTCTGCTGGCAACAGCGTGCTCGGCGGAACCACGAGCGCTGCCACTCGCGGAAGTGGCGCTGGCGTGTTCTCCTCGGGGTCAACTGCATCCGTCGACTCCTCACTGTTCAGCGGAAACATCACGACCGGTTTCGGCGCATACGGTGGCGCTATCGCGTCGTACGCAGCCGGACTCACGGTCACGAATTCGACGTTCGTCGGCAACAGCTCGCGCCGTGGTGGCGCGATCTGGGTGCGCGAGGCAACGGCAACAGTGAGCAACTCGACCTTCGTCGGCAACGTCGCGGAGAGTGACGGAGACGTCACATCGCTCGACTACGGCAGCAAGCTCACCTGGGCGAACTCGCTGTTCAAGGGCAACGGCACGCGTGAGGACTGTGCGGGGTCGCAGGACGGCGCGGCGTCCAGCTACGTTTCCGTCGGCTCACTTCTCAGTGATGAAACGGGCTCCTGTGGCATCGGAACCGCAAGCCCCGACCCGTTGCTCGGACCCCTCCAAGACAACGGCGGCCCCTCGCGCACCATGGCGCTGCTCCCCGGCAGCCCCGCGATCGACACCGGTTTCACCTCCCAGTGCACCCCGAAGGACCAGCGTGGCGTCACACGCCCGCAGGGGTCCGGATGCGACGTGGGAGCCTTCGAGGTCGGCGTCAACCCACCTGCCGGAACCATCGACGGGCCCCGTGGCGTGATGCAGTGGCAGACCCACACGTACTCGTCGTCCGTGGTGTCGACCGGTGTGCCGTACGCCTACTCGTGGACGGTGAGCGGCGTCGGGTCCGAGATCGTCGGCGCGACGACCAGGACTCCGAGCATCCGTTTCACGTCCCCGGGAACGGCGACCATCACCGTTCGCGTCTATGCAGCGGGCGGGCTCATCCAGGAAGCTCCGGTCACGACCGCGACCGTCGAGGTGGGGCGCGGGGACAATGCCGCCCCCGCGGTGCAGTTCGTGAGTCCACCAACCTCAGCACAGCAGGACTCCGACGTGGACTTCCCGTTCACCATGTCTGACCCCGACGGCGATACCGTCACGGCGCTCGAGAGTGATGCGGACTGCGGCGGTGGCGACGTCGTCGGAGTGACCGTGAACGCGAACGGCGGCGTGCTGACCTGCTCCTTCGGCACCGCGGACGCCATCGAGCTCGTGCTGCTCATGGTCACCGACAAGTTCGGAAAGAAGTCTCTCAACGCCTACACCTACGTCTATGTCAGCGCGAAGCCGCCCGTCATCGAGATCACAGGCGGCCCGACCTCGAGCCAGGAGAGCCGCACCCCGGTCACCTACTCATACACGATCACCGTTCCGGGCAGCGGCACGCCAACGCCGACCACGTCGTGCACCGGTGCTGGCGTGACCAAACGTTCCGGATCCGACACCCTCACGGGCTCCAGTGGCACGTTCACGGGAACTTTCGACTGCTACCTGTCCGATGGACCCGCGACTGGCGTGGCGACGGTGTCGTACGCAGGAGCCACCGTGAGTCGAGCCGTCTCAGTCACCAACGTCGCACCCTCAGCCACGATCGTGGGTGATTCCACCGTCGACGAGAACGCCGACGCCACGTACATCTACGAGATGGCTGTCTCCGATGCCGGCTCGGCGGATGGTCCGCAGCTCGTAGCCAGCTCAGCCTCGTGTGGCGCCAACGGTGAACTCGTCTCCACCGCCGGATCATGGATCGAGTGCCGGTTCCCCTCGGGCGACACCACGACCACCGTTGAGGGCGTCGTCCAGGACAAGGATGGCACGACCACACGTGCCACGCTCGGGGTCACGATCGCAAACGTCGCGCCGCTCCCGCTCGTGGAGGACGTCACTGCCGTCGAGGGCGTACCCGTCGTGGTGCCGTTCAGCGCCTACGACCTCGGCATCGAGACCTCGATCACCGCGACGGTTCCCGAGTACTGCGTTGTCCAGGGCACCCCGGCAGTGACAGACCGACTCATCTCCGGGGAACTCCTCTGCACCTATCCCGATGGTCCTGCGACCATCACCTCCTCGATCACGGCGAGCGATGGTACAGATGCGGAGACCATCGACTTCACGGTCACTGTCGACAACGCCGACCCGGTGGTCACCTACACGACGAACACGAACACGTTCTACTCGGGGGGCGACCCCATCGTGCTGAGCGCCGACCTGACCGACACCGGCGACGACACCGTCGGGTCATGGAAGGTCAGCTGGGGCGACGGTACGTCGGATACCTACGACGACTTCACCGGTGCCGCCCAGCACGAGTACCCGCGCCCCGGCGGCGGCCCGTACTCGATTACCGTCGAGGTCACTGACGAAGACGGCACCTATTCCTACAGCGACGCCCGAGTTCGCGTGTGGACGGAGTGGGGATACCCGATGTCCACCCTCGACGCGTACGACGCGACATCCTCTGAGGGCAAGACGAGCAGGTTCTCGTTCACCGTCACCGATGAGACCGGTGACCTGCGGCCCGGCACACCCTCGTGCGGCACGAACACCCCCTCCTTCGGCGCGAAGAAGCACGTCGCGAGCGCCGTGGTCATGACGAGCGCGACAACCGGCTACTGGGAGTGCACCTGGGGTGATGCCTACGTCGAGGGCAACCGTCAGTTCGCCTCCCTCGGCATCAGCGACGACAGCCCCAACACCACCTATCTCTCCGCGTATGTCACGGTGTACGACACTCCTCCTGCATTCGAGTGGGACCCAGACAACACCGTGCAGATCGTCGAGGGCGACGACGCCGAGTACACCTACTACTTCGATGCACCTGACGCCGGCGACATGGTGCGGCTGGATCCAGCACCCACCTGCGGCGAGGGCGGCGAACTGCGCCGCTTCGATTACTCGACGGATGACGCGGGCCGGGCATCCTTCACCTGCCGCTGGCCAGACGCCTCGGCGCCGTTGAGCACCGGCCCAACCCTCACGCTGCGCACCTACGGTGGCTTCGAGGAGACCTACACGCTTCCCGTCTCGATCGTGAGCGGCGGGCCGGTCGTCCGCGTGCGCGGAGAACACCAGGCCCTCGAGGGTGGTTCGGTCACGGCATCCTTCACGGTCGTCGATCCCGACGGCTGGACACTCACAGGTGACCCCGTCTGCGTCAACGGCGAGCTCGTGTCGTGGTCGCTCGATGACCGGACCGTGACGTGCGACTTCCCCGATGGTCCGGCAGCAGGCAAAATCACCGTGAATGCGACGGATGGCGAGACCCCGACGAGCGGCAGCCTGAACGTCACCGTGGTGGATGTCGAGCCGCGCGTTGACCTCGTGTTCCCTGGCGGCTTCGAGCCAGGTGAACCCTGGGTGGGCAGCTTCGGCGAATACACCGACCCCGGTGACGACACGATGCAGTCGATCATCGTCTCCTGGGGAGATGGCACCACGACGACGTACACCTCGCTGGACGCGGAGCTGTCGCACACGTATGCAGACCCGACGTACAAAGACATCGACGTGACCATCGTCAACGAGGATGGCTCCTTCACCTTCTTCTCGCGCTGGGCGACGTCGCCCGACCACGCGGCTCCCGTGATGACGATCCCCGAGGGTGCCCTGGTGGAAACCGAGGCGACCAGCGCCTCCGGTGCGGTGGCCATGTGGGATGTCACGGCGATCGACAAGCGCGATGGCACGGTCGCAGTCACCTGCCGAACCGACGCGACGGATGACGCCCCAGAGCTGCAGCGCGCCTCGGGGGACACCTACCCGCTCGGCGACACTCCTGTGCACTGTTCCGCCTCCGACATCGCGGGAAACACCGCGAACGGATACTTCACCGTCCGGGTTGTCGACACGACGAAGCCGATCATCTCCACACCCACTGTTGACCCGACGACTGCCACGTCGCGCGACGGGGCGACGGTCACCTTCAGCGTCACAGCGACGGACATCGTCTCCGGTGATCTCGTCCCCACCTGCGTTCCGGCCTCGGGGTCGACCTTCGCCATCGGCACGACCACGGTGGAGTGCTCTCAGGCCGACGGGTCTGGCAACACTGCGACCGCAGAGTTCGACGTCGTTGTCGAGGATCCGAAGTATCCCATCGTCACCGCCCCGGCTGATGCCACGGCTGAGGCCACGAGCGCCGCAGGAGCCCAGGTCAGCTATTCCGGCGCCACCGCCATCGACATCGTGGACGGCGAGGTCGACGCCATCTGTACTCCTTCGTCCGGCTCGACGTTCGGCCTCGGTGAGACCGAAGTGACGTGCGAGGCCTCCGACGAGCAGGGCAACACGGGGTCGGAGACGTTCACGGTGACCGTCGTTGACACGACGGCTCCCGCGTTCGCCACGGCGAGCAACATCGTCGCAGACCCCACCGGGCCCGCCGGTGTCGCGGTGACGTTCACGGCCCCTTCGGCCGTTGACCTGGTCGACGGCACGGTCGAGGTGACGTGTGCCCCAGCATCCGGATCGGTCTTCCCGCTCGGTGCGACGGTCGTGTCATGTTCGGCCGAGGACAGCCGCGACAACGCAGCAACCACCACCTTCACTGTGAGCGTTCAGGATGCCTCGGCCCCTGTCGTCACGGTGCCGAGTGCCATCACGACGGAGGCCACGGGGCCAGGCGGCGCAGCGGTCAGCTTTGCGTCCGCCACCGCCGTTGATGCTGTCGACGGCAGCCTCGAGGCATCGTGCACTCCCGCATCCGGCACACAGTTCGCGCTCGGAACGACTACCGTCACGTGTTCGGCGACAGATGCCGAGGGCAATATCGGTAGTTCTGCGTTCCTTGTCACGGTGGAGGACACGACACCGCCCTCGATCGTCCAGCACGATGATGTGACGCTCGAGGCGACGGGACGCCTGAGCCCCGTCTCCTTCGATTCGCCGGCTGCCTCCGACCTCGTCGACGGGTCGAGCACGACCGTGTGTGCGCCGGAGTCCGGGTCGGAGTTCGCCCTGGGGCGGACAACAGTCACGTGTTCGGCGAGTGACAGCGAGGGCAACGATTCATCGTCGACCTTCAGCGTCATCGTGGAGGACACCACCGCCCCTGTCGTGACTGTGCCCGCCGACATCGCTACCGGTGCCACAACGGATGCGGGCGCCGCGGTCACTTTCGTCGCGAGCGCCCTCGACCTCGTCGACGGCCCGGTGTCGGTCGCCTGCGAGCCAGCATCCGGAACCGTCTTCCCGCGCGGCGCTACACAGGTCGACTGTGAGGCCACTGACGCGGCTGGCAACCTCACCGCGGCAGATTTCACCGTCACGGTGGAGGGCACGATGCTGAGTGCGGATGCCCAGATCGACGACCTCACGGTCGAGGTGGCGACAACCGCGGGCTTCGCGCCAGGGGACTACGTAGTCATCAACCCCGGCGGGCCCGACGAGGAGGTGCGATACGTATCTTCCATCGGCTCACTTGTCTTCGACGCGCCACTCGCCTCGTTCCACCCCGTCGGCACGTTCGTCACGACGATCGCACCGCCGGAGGATGACACCGACGGACCCGTGGTCGAGGCGTCGCTCCCGGAGAAGATCGTGCTCGGCAGCGATGTCGACGCCGACGTGACCTGTGAAGACCCCGGCGTCGGCGTGCAGGGGTGCCGCATCGGATCGGTGGACTCGTCCACGACGGGTGCCAAGTCGCTCACGGTGTGGGCGTGGGACTTCAACGGGAACGCCACGACGATCGTGCTCGACTACACGGTGGTCGCGGCGCCCGTCGAACCCGAGGCCCCTGCTCCCGGTGTCTCCGTTCCCGGAGTCGGCGGCCCCGGGGTACTCGCCTTCACGGGCGCAGGTCAGCCGCCGGTGCTCCCGCTCAGTGTGCTCCTCCTGCTCTCGGGCCTGCTCGTCGTCCTGCTGCGCCGACGCGCGGCTCGGGCCGGCGACATCCTGCCCTGATCGCGGCACGCCGCAACGGCTTTTCCGCAGGTGACTGGATGCGCCCCGCTCTCGGGTTAGGCTCGGTGTCAGGTATCCGCCGGGGAGAGGAACGACCAGATGGCCCGCATCGGGGAAAGCGCTGACCTCCTCAAGTGTTCCTTCTGCGGTAAGAGCCAGAAGCAGGTACAGCAGCTCATTGCTGGCCCCGGCGTGTACATCTGCGACGAATGCGTCGAGCTCTGCAACGAGATCATCGAGGAGCGCCTCGCTGAGGCCGGCGAAGAGGTCTCGAGCGAATTCGACCTTCCCAAGCCCCGTGAGATCTACAACTTCCTCGAGGAGTACGTGATCGGGCAGGAGCACGCCAAGCGTTCGCTCTCCGTTGCCGTGTACAACCACTACAAGCGCGTTCGGGCCCGCAACACGATCACGTCGGCCGACGCGATCGTCGAGGATGTCGAGATCGCCAAGTCGAACATCCTGCTCATCGGGCCAACGGGCTGCGGCAAGACGTACCTGGCCCAGACCCTCGCGAAGCGCCTCAATGTGCCCTTCGCGGTAGCGGCTGCCACGGCCCTCCCCGAGGCCGGCCACGTG
>CAYRON010000029.1:0-17000 GCA_964425885.1 uncultured Salinibacterium sp. | reverse complement strand
TGACGGAGGCGATGGTGCGGTCGACGTTGGTGACGGCCTGGCGCTTCGCGGTCTCACCGACGAGCACCTCCCCGTCCTTGGTGAAGGCGACGACCGATGGGGTCGTGCGGAAGCCCTCAGCGTTGGCGATGACGGTGGGTTCTCCACCCTCGAGAACGGCAACCACAGAGTTGGTGGTTCCGAGGTCGATTCCTACTGCTCGAGCCATATGCTCTTGTCTCCTTGATACTGGTGTTTCTTCGTGGTCTGCTCACGAGCTCACAAAACGTGAGTCGCGATGTATCAAGTTTGGCCCTGTGGATAACTTCTGTCAAGTCGAAATATGGAAACTTGAGCCACTCCCACTCAACTTCAAGTGAGGCGGGAGGAGGGGGCTAGATCACACCGTTGCGGAACGCGAAAACGACCGCCTGGACCCGGTCCCGCATCCCGAGCTTCTGAAGAATGCGGCCCACGTGGGTTTTGACGGTCGACTCTGACAGCCACAGTTTCTGAGCGATCTCCGCGTTGGACAGGCCCTCGACGACCGCGTCGAAGACCTCCCTCTCGCGCTCGGTGAGCGCGCGCAGCAACTCCTGCGCGTGGCGCGCGGATTCGTGGGTACCGATGGCATCCGTGGTCGGCTGACTCAGGGCCTCGTAGCGGCGTACGAGCTCTCCCGTGATGCGGGGCGCGAGCACGGCATCCCCCGCGGCCACCGCGCGCACGGCCGCAAGGATGTCCTCCGACGACGAATCCTTGAGGAGAAAACCACTCGCCCCGGCCTCAAGACCGCCGAACGCGTAGGCATCGATATCGAACGTGGTGAGAATGATGACCCGGCTTGCGGGGCTGCTGGCCGTGATCTCCCGCGTCGCGGCGATGCCGTCCAGCCGGGGCATCTGAACATCCATGAGCACGACGTCGGGAGCAAGGGATGCCGCGAGCCTGACCGCCTCGATACCGTCACTCGCCTCGCCCACCACCTCCATGCCGCCAGCTGCACCGAGCACCATGGCGAGGCCTGAGCGGATGAGTTGCTGATCGTCGACGATCAGGATGCGGATTGACGTCATCGTCCAGCTCCCGGGAGGGTGAGGTGGACCCGCCAGCGTGCGTCGCTGGTTGGCCCGGCATCCAGGCTTCCCCCGTAGAGGGCCGCGCGCTCGCGCATTCCCACGAGCCCTCGGCCGACATGTTCGTCAGAGGGGAGCACCAGCGGTGCTCCGTCGTTCGTGACCGTGACCTCGACGTCAGCACCCGTTTCGACAAGCACAGTCACCGTTGTGGGCGTCGACGCGTGCCGAAGCGCGTTGGTCAGTGCCTCCTGGATCACCCGGAATACCGTGACCTGCACGCCGGGCTGCGATGGGGCGTGCCCCCGGGTGATGAGCCGGACGGGAAGCCCTATCCCGCGGTAGACGTTCACGAGGGAATCGAGGTCCTCGTAGCTGACCCCTCCCTGCGATGACGCGGCATCCGGGGCCGATTCCATCAGCCCGATCACGCGGCGCATCTCCGTGAGAGAGGATCGGGCAACGCCGCCCAATTCTCCGACCGCCTGCTTCGCGCGTTGCGGATCCTGGTCGAACACGGCCTGAGCGCCGTCGGCGAGACGCACAATGACCGACAGCGAGTGGGACACGATGTCGTGCACGTCGCGGGCGATTCGAGACCGCTCGGCGAGCGCGGCGAGCTGCGCCTCCTGATCCCGTTCGCGTTCAAGGTGCCTCGCGTGCTCGATGAGTCCGTTGATGTAGCGCGCGCGGCCGCCAGCGTTCTGACCCCAGAGCAGTGCCACGAGGAGCGTCAGCGTGCCAACAATGATGTAGGTCGCGGCAGACGCCCACGGGGAGCCGATGGGCTCCGCGACGAAGGGCGACGGCAGGAACACCGAGACAAGTGCAACGATGACCGTGGCGAGGGCGGAGATACCGCCGAAGAACCAACCACGGCGGGGAGAATCGTAGAAGGCGATCGCGAAGAGCGCGTAGGCGACGGCAAGATTACCGAGGGTCGGGTCCACGATGGCCAGCGGTAGCGTCGCAATGAAGGTCACGACGAAGGCGAGCACCGGCCTGCGGCGACGGAATGCCGCGATAGCGACGGCGGTCACGGCGACCGAGAGGACGTAGACCAGGATCGGGTAAACCACGCCGGACGGGAGCACCACGGAGGTGAGCGGCCCGATCATCGCGAACGCGACCCACGTGAGCGCGACGATGACATCCGCTCGCCACGGGCGGCGATGCCAGAAGCGGCTGACCGGCCCTGCCCTGCGTGGCACCGTCTCCATCACGGCGTCAGTCTTTCATGATCGCCACCGATCACGACGGTCTCACCCCCGGCGATCGCAACCTCGCCTCGGGATGCTCGGCTCGACGCGCGTCGTGCTGCGCGGCGCTCCCCGCGGCGCTCGTGAATCGCGTAGAGGGCAGGGAGCAGAAGCAGCGTGAGCAGGGTGGACGACACGAGTCCGCCGATGACCACGATCGCCAGCGACTTCGAGATGAAGGCACCGCCGCCCGTGATGCCGAGGGCCATGGGCAAGAGGGCGAAGATCGTTGCACAAGCGGTCATGATGATCGGCCTGAGCCTGAGTCGTGCGCCGTGTGTGACGGCGTCGTCGATGCTCGCGCCCTTCCGGCGATAGTCGTTGATCAGGTCGATGAGGACGATCGCGTTGGTCACCACGATGCCGATGAGCATGAGCATCCCGATCATGGCGGGAATACCGAGCGGCGTGCCCGTGACGAGCAGGCCGACGATCGCCCCGGTGGCCGCGAGCGGCACGGAGACCAGCAACAGAAGCGGCTGGACGAGCGATCGGAAGGTGGCAACGAGCACGATGTAGACCAGGGCGATGGCGATCAGCATCGCGAGGCCGAGCTGGGCGAACGATTCGGTCTGCTCGGCTGCCGCTCCGCCCTGGTCGAGGCTCACACCGCTGGGCAGGTCGAGCGCGGCAATGGCTTCGTCGACCGCGAGGGATGCGGCCCCGAGGTTTCCCCCGAGCGGGGTGGCGGAGATGGTCACAGCGCGAGCGCCGTCAATTCTCGTGATGGTCGCCGGAGCGTCGACAACCGCGATGGTGGCGACGTCACTCACGACGACGGCGTTCGCGCGCAGCTTCTCGATGTCGCGCTGTGCCTGTGCCAGACGGTCGGCTTCGGCCTGCTGCGCCTCGCCCTTCGCGATGGCGTCGCGAGCCGACACGATCTGCTCGTCGAGCGTCGACAGCCCGGATGCGGCCCCGGCGACGGCAGCACTCATCTGCCCAACGAGCTGCTCGTACTGGAGCGCGGCGAGGTCGCCAACGGTGACAGGACTGGTGTTGGGGGCTGGCGGGGTGGCCATGAGGGCCGCCAGCTGAGCCTGCAGTGATGCGAGCTCGTTCGCCGCCCGGGAACGCGCGGTCACGAGGTCGGAGATCTGCTCGTCCGCAGAGCGTGCGGCATCGGCACGGGCATCCGCGGCCAGTCGTTCCTGCTCGCCGGTGAGCGCATCCACCGCATTCTTCTGCGCGCGCTGCTGCTGCAGCGCGGAGACGGGCAGCGGCAGCGCGCCGATGGCCTCCGGGCTGGTCTCCGTCGACTGCGACCGCAGTACGAGGTCGTGGCTGGTGCCGTCAACGCTCACCGAACCGAGCTTCTCGCCCTCGACAGCTGCCGCGATGGCCACACCGACCTCGGCGACACTGAACCCCTGCGCGGAAGCCGCGAGCTGGTTCACCGCGACCGTCAGCACGGGCTGCTCGCCAGCCAGGTCGGTGGTGACGTCGCTGACCTCGTCGAGTTCTCCGAGCGCTGCCGAGATCTGCTCGCTCGCTGCCGCGAGTTCACTCTCATCGGTGCCTGTGATGATCACGTCGATCGTGGAACTGGTGGTCTGCGTCGCCTGGGTCGAGACGGTGATGTCGTCAGCGCGGGGAAGGCTGGCAACCGCTCCACGGATCTCGTCCAACGCCACCTCGGGATCCGCTGACTTGGTCAGGATTAGGTCGAGCTGCGCTGGCGCACCCTGCGCGCCGACCGTCGTCTGGTAGGACTCGACATCGTCGAGGCTCGCGATTGCCTCCTCGAGCTCCTTTGCCTCGGCGTCCGCGGCCCCCAGCGTTGAGCTCAGGGGCATCGTCTTGACGACCTGCACCGCCCTCGCGTCGGCAAACCCACCGAGGAGATCCGTCTTGAGGAACCCTGTCGCGGCGATCGACCCGCCGAACAACAACACCGCGACGATCACCATCGTCACCGGTCGCCGGAGGGCGAGACCCAGCGCCGGGAGGTAAGCGCGCTGCATCCTCGTCGTACGCTCCGCCTGCTCCGGAGCGGGAGTCGAGCTCTCGATCGCGGCACGGTCGGTCACCGCCTCAATTTCGCCCAGGTGCGTCGACGCGGAGGGGCGTCGCAAGAACCAGTAGGCGAGCACCGGCACGATCGTCAAGGACACGATGAGGGATGCGATGAGCGCAACCGACACGGTGACCGCGAAGGGCCGGAACAGCTCGCCAGCCACCCCACCGATGAACGCGACGGGCAGGAAGACGGCAACGGTCGTGAGCGTCGACGCCGTGACGGCGCCAGCAACCTGGGCGACGGAGGCACGCACACTCTCCGGGGTGAGACCGCCGCTGCCCCTGCGTCTAGTGATGTTCTCGATCACGACGATCGAATCGTCCACCACTCGTCCGACTGCGACGGTGAGGGCAGCGAGCGTGAAGATGTTGAGCGAGAAGCCACCGAGCCTCAGCCCGATGACCGCGATGAGTAGCGACATGGGGATGGAGATGGCCGTGATGATCGTGGCGCGAGGCGACAGGAGGAACACCAGGATCACGAGCACCGCGAAGAGCAGGCCGAGGCCGCCCTCGACGGACAGGTCGTGAATCGACTGCTCGACCATCGTGGACTGGTCGAAGATCGTGTGCGACGCGGCACCGGTGCCCAGCTGCGGGAGCGAAGCGGCCACGGCATCGGCCACCGCATGCGAGACCTGAACGGCATTGGCATCCGGGGTCTTGGTGATGGTCAGACCGATGGAGGGGCGGCCATCGGCTCGCGAGAGCGAGCTCTGTTCGACGGGGACGAGTTCGACCGTCGCCACCTCAGAGAGCAGCACCGGGCGCTCAAGGGTCGGGATGGCGATGGCCGCGATGTCCTCGATGCTTGCGGTCTCCTGGCCCACCTCGATCGAGAGGGACTCGTCGCCCGCGACACTGGTGCCGGCCGGGATCACCGTGCCAGCCGATCGGAGCAGCGAGGCGATCATGGACTGGTCGATCGAGTGTGCGGCGAGCGCTGCGGGGTTGGCTGTGACGAGAACGCGCTCCGTGAGCCGCCCCGAAACCTCGACGTCGCGCACGCCCGCGACGTTCTGCACGATGGGAACGAGTGTCGAGTCGACCTGCTCCGCCAGGGTCTCGATGTTGTCCTCACTCGTGAGGGCGAGCGCCAGAACGGGGATGTCGTCCGAGCCACCCGCGAAGACGCTCGATGTGGTGCCATCGGGGGCGGCCGCCACGGTGCTGGCTGTTGCCGACTCGATATCGGCGAGGATGGCGTCGCTATCGCCACCGAAGTCCCAGGTCACGGTGACCTGACCCGACCCACTTGACGTGTACGACCGCGCCTCATCGACACCCGGCACCGCACTGAGGGCCTCGACGAGCGGTATGACAACCTGCTGGTCGAGAGTCGCAGACGACGCGCCGGGCTTCGCGACGACGACCACGGCAGTCGGCTGTTCGACCGCGGGGAGAAGCTCCTGCTTCATGGAGGCGGTCGCCCCCAATCCGATTGCCACGATGAGGAGGCTGAGGAGGGCGACGATGGCGCGATTAGCCAGGCTCAGGCGAGTGAGCAGGGTCATAGTGGGGATGTCCTTCGGTGGGAGAGAGGTCGAACTCTTGCCACGGTAGGTCGCGGCACCCTCGCCCGTCGTCCATCCCAAGAGCCATCCCGACGCTTCCGGCATGGGCCTTTGGTACTACCCCGCAGCGGTTCACCCACTGGTCACCCCCACCCGCTAGCGTGTGACCATGACGGACAAGAAGATTCCGGTCGCCGCCAACACGCTCGCCGTTGGTGTCGTGGGGCTGGACATCGAGAATAAGGTCGTTCCCCGCAAGCAGGTCGTTTCGTGGGCACTCTGGGACTGGGCGACGCAGCCCTTCAACTCGGTGATCCTCACGTTCGTCTTCGCGTCGCTCTACCTCGTCTCGGACTCGTTCCTGCCCGCGAACATCGCTTCCCTCCCGGAAGGCGATGCCACCCGCGAGGCGGCGCTTGCGCAGCTGTCGTCGGGGTACGGCTGGGCGACGACGGCAGCGGGCATCCTGATCCTGGTGCTCGCACCGGTTCTGGGGCAGCGAGCGGATGCCAGCGGCCGCAAGAAGCGACTGCTGTTGCTGTTCACCGCGCTGCTGGCCCTCCTGCAGTTCGCCCTCTTCTTCGTCTACGCCGACCCCTCCTACTTCTGGTACGGCGCGATACTCCTCGCGCTGGGAGCGGTGGTCTCCGAGATCGCCGGCGTCAACTACAACGCGATGCTCGTGCAGGTCTCGACGCGCAAGACCATCGGCAAGGTGAGCGGGCTCGGCTGGGGCCTCGGCTATATCGGCGGAATCGTCGCACTCGTGATCGTGGTGCTGCTGAACACCTTCGAGTGGTTCGGGCTCGACACCTCGGGTGGCCTCGCCTACCGCCTGATTGCCGTGGGAGCTGGCGTCTGGACGATCATCTTCTCGCTGCCGCTGCTGTTCAACGTTCCCGAGGCACCGCCGACGCTGGATGCGTCGAAGCGCGTCGGGTTCTTCCGTAGTTATGCCGTGCTCGTGCGCGACATCGGGGCGCTCTACAAGAACCCGGAGTCTCGGCCGACCTTCTGGTTCCTGCTCGCGAGCGCGATCTACCGCGATGGTCTCGCCGGCGTCTTCGCCTTCGGCGGCATCCTCGCGTCGGTGGCTTTCGGGTTCTCGCCCAATGAGGTGATCCTCTTCGGCATCGCGGCCAACCTGGTAGCTGGCATCTCGACGATCTTCGCGGGCCGCATCGACGACCGCTTCGGCCCGAAGACGGTCATCCTCTTCGCGCTCTTCGGTCTCGTGATCATGGCCGTGCTGGTTTTCGCGTTGCACGACACCGGCAGCCTCGTGTTCTGGATCGGCGGACTCACGCTCTCGGCGTTCGTCGGACCGGCGCAGGCCGCCAGCCGCTCACTCCTCGCGCGGGTCACACCCGAGGGTCGCCAGGGCGAGATCTTCGGTCTCTACGCGACAACCGGCCGGGTTGCGAGCTTCCTCTCCCCCGCCCTCTGGTCGTCATTCATCGTGATCTTCGGCGCGACGATCTTCGGCGTGCTGGGTATCGCACTCGTTCTTCTCGTCGGCGCGATCCTGATGGTGTTCGTGAAGGTGCCGAAGTTCTAGCGGTTCGGACGCGGCCAGGCCTCAGCGAAACGGGTTAGCAGCTCTGCGAACCGGACCGTCTCGTCTGGTGTGAAGCCGGTGAGTGCATCGGTAACGGCCGAGGTGCGTCCTGCACGCACCGTCGAGAGCATCTGGCGGCCGGCATCCGTGAGCTCGACGATGCTCTTGCGCGCGTCTCGGGGGTCGACCGAGCGGGTCACGAAGCCGCGTGCTGCGCCATCCGCGACGAGCCGGGATGCCCGGGGCTGGTCTACCCCGACCGCTTCGGCGATCTCGGAGATGCCCACACGAGCCCCGGCATCGGCCGCGGCGAGGAACTCGAGCAGTCGGATGCGCGCTCCCCCGTGCATCCCGCGTGCGTGCGGTTCGTGGTCGTGCCGTCGGCGGGCGCCGAGCGGCCCGGGCCCGTGACCTCCGGCCCAGGGGGGCGGGCCATCTCCCCACGGCGGACGAGGACCTCCGCGGCCAGCGCCCAATCGGAGGGCAAGCAAGGCCTCCTCGATCTGGCGAACGGCATCCGCTTGACTTCCCTGAACCATGTATGTAATCGTACATTTATTGTCATATGACATGCAATTAACGAAAGGCAGTTCTGATGAACACCAACACTGACAACAACAGCAAGACCCAACGCCCCGGCTTCTGGCTGCGGGCGATCGAGTACCGCAAGCACCAGCTCGGTCGGGAGCAGCGCCGCGCATTCCGCGACCAGCTCGCCGACAGGGCACGCGACGGCGTCACCGACGAGGACTACGCCACGACCATGGCGACCCTCGAGAAGATGGCCCGAAACCTGGGCTGGAACGAGGACCAGGAGATGCCCGGTCGCGGCTTCGGCCCGTTCGGTCGCGGACACCGCGGCCATGGACCCCGCGGATTCGGTGGGCACGGGCATCCGTTCGCCCGCGACTTCGGGCCCGGGCGTGACGACCACCGCGGGTCGAAAGACCTCCCCACCGACAAGCCCGAGGCGTAACCTCGAGGCATGGACCCTCGACCGATCGGATTCTGGCTCAAGCTCGTTGACCGCATGATCGACGAGCAGTTCGCCTCGACCCTCGAGGAGCACGGCGTGACACGGCGCCAGTGGCAACTGATGAATGTGCTTGCACAAGAGCCATCAACGGTTGCTCAGCTGGATGCCGCGGTCGCGCCGTTTCTCGTTGGCCCGGGCGACTCCGCCGCGGAGCACCTCACCGAACTCATCGACAGCGCGTGGGTGGACGCCACCCCCACGGGATACGAGCTCACCGAGCGCGGGCGCGTCGCGCTCGACAAGCTCTCCGAGGTGGTCGCGGCGCAGCGGACCCTCGCGACCGAAGGCGTCAGCGCCGAGGAGTACGAGCAGACCGTCGCCGTGCTCGAGCGCGTGGCGCGCAACCTCGGATGGAACGACTGAAGCGAGCGGATGCACCCGAGAGCGCAGTTGTGACTAGTGCGCCTCGCGCCCGCCGTTGAGAACTGCACTTTCGGTGGGCTCTAGGCCGTGATGAAGAACCACACGATCATCATCATCGTCACGAAGAAACCGGTGATGAAGTTGAGGAGCAGGAAGCGCCTCCAGCCACGGTTGGCCGTTTCGGCCGCGGCATCCGTCACGTTCCAGTAGGGCGCGCACATGAGGATGTAGGGAACGACGAGCACCGCCGAGACCGGAACGGGCCACGCGGTAAACAACAGAAGCACGCCACCCAGGGCATAGGCCGCAATCGCGAACCGCACAGTGGCGCGCCCCCCGATGACGGTCGCGATGGACGAGATGTCCGCCTCGCGGTCGGCAACGATGTCCTGAACCGCACCGAACGCGTGCGATCCGATCCCCCACAGGAAGAACGCCGCCAGCACCGCCCACAGCTGCGGCGTGAACGTCGCGCCGGCGAGCACGAGACCGTATACCGCCGGCGACACGAAGTGCGTGCTCGAGGTGAGGGAGTCTAGGAACGGCCGCTCCTTGAAGCGCAGTCCCTTGGCCGAGTACGCGACCACGGCGAAGAGGCTGATCGCGAGCACGAGCCACGAGAGTGGGTTTCCGACCGCTACGAGGTAGACCACGAAGGGAACGGATGTCACGACCGAGGCGATGATCGTCGGCCGATGCATCCGCGGGTCGAGGAGCGCGCCCTCCACCCCACCCTTGCGCGGGTTGCGCAGGTCGGACTCGTAGTCGAAGACATCGTTGATCCCGTACATCGCGAGGTTGTACGGGATGAGAAAGAAGATCGTCCCCAGCACGAAAGTGAGGTCGACCTCGCGAGTCGTGAGCAGGTAGGCGGCCGCGAAGGGGAAGGCGGTGTTCACCCAGCTCAGCGGCCGGGATGACACGAACAGCGCCCTAAGCATCGTGCGACTTCCTGCCGCCGAGCAGTACCCACAACGACGGCAGCCCCACGATGGCCGCGATGGCGTACGCGAAGTCCTCGAGCGGTGCGACACCGATGAACGCACCGCTGATGAGCTGCGGCGCGTAGTCGACGAGCCCGACCGAGATCATGATGTTGTCGAAGATCGCCGTCATGACCAGGAGCACGGCCGCGGTGATTCCGAGCGCCGGCCAGCGGAGCCGGCGAGCGGCGAGGATGCCGATGACGAGCACCGGAGCCAGAAAGATCGCGTTGAGTAGCCAATACGTCACGTGGCACCCCCTCCCAACCCGTCATAGCTGGAGCTGCGACCTCGGGGACCCCCGCGTGCACCAGTCCGCGACGTCATAGATCCAACTAGGACAGAAGTGGCGAAGGTGTAGACGTTCATCGTGAGGTAGCAGAGCAGCGTGAGGAAGAAGACCTCCTCGAGCGGCACCTCCGGCGCCACCTGCACACCCGTCATGAAATCGGTCTCGCCGCGGAAGAACACACCAAGACCCACGCCCGCGAGATCCCACGCGAGGAAGAACAGCACGCCCACGACGAGCACGATCGCGGCCCTGCCCGGGTTCGACCAGAAGAACAGCCGGAACCGCCGGTCGAGCATGACCATGCCAGTGAGGGCGACAGCCAGCGCAGCCAAGTACAGCAGACCCACTACGGCACCAGCGTCGAACCGGCAGGCGTGATCGACGGGATGAGGGGCTCGCTCATGGGCTCGGTCGACGTGTCACCGCGCAGTCGCTTGACGAGGATCTCTGCGCTGATGAGACACATCGGCAGACCGATGCCCGGGATGCTCGAACCGCCCGCGTAGTAGAGCCCATTGACCTTCTTCGACACGTTGCCCGCGCGGAAGAACGCACTCTGCTTGAGCGTGTGTGCCGGCCCGAGCGCTGTGCCCCGCCAGGCGTTCAGGTCGTGTTCGAAATCGCCGGGGCCCGCCGTGCGGCGCACCGTGACGCGGTCGGCCAGATCCGGGATGCCCGTCCACTGCGCGATCTGCTCGATCACCCTGTCTGCGGTGGCTTCGAGCGCGGCATCCCCCGTGTGGCCCTCGCCACCACGGCCGATGCCCGGGTCCGCTGGCACCGGCACGAGAACGAACAGGTTCTCGAAACCCTCCGGCGCGACATCCGGGTCGACGCCACTCGGCTTGCAGATGTAGAGGGATGCCGGGTTCGGAACGGTCGGGGAGTCACCGAAGATGGCCTTGAACCCCTTCTCCCATTCGCGCGTGAAGAGGAGGGTGTGGTGCTCCAACTCGGGGAGGGAGCCCTCGACACCGAGATAGAGGAGGAGCGCGCCGGGGCCAGCGGTGGCGGCATCCCAGTACTCCTGCGGGTAGGTCTGGTACTCGGGCGAGAGCAGCTCGGTCTCGGAGTGGTGGAGGTCTGCTGCCGACACGACGATGTCTGCCGAGAGGAAGGTCGTGCTGTCGCCGTCCGCGTACTCGACGCCCGTGGTTCGTCCGCCCTCGACGACGATGCGAGTGACGGGCGCATCCGTGATGATGGTGACGCCCTCGGCCGCCGCGAGGTCGGCGATGCTCTCGATGACGCGGGTGAAACCGCCCATCGGGTAGAGCACGCCATCCTGCAGGTCGAGGTGGCTCATGAGGTGGTACATGCTCGGCGTGAGGTACGGCGAGGATCCGAGGAACACGGCGGGGTAGCCCAGCACCTGGCGGAGCCGACGGTCGCGGAACTTCGCGCCGACGAACGACGACAGCGGCTGCACCAGCAGTCGGAGGAAGCGGCCGGTTCGCGAGAGGACATCCTTGCGGAACAGCGGACGGAAGTCGGCGAACGACGTGTAGAGGAAGCGCTTCTTCGCCAGGTCGTAGGTCTCGCGGGCCGAGTCGAGGTAGGCGGCGAGGTGCTTGCCCGCACCCTTCTCGACGCTCTCGAAGAGGTCGAGGTTGTCCTGAACCTCGGAGGAGATATCCATCGGCTTGTCGATGCCCTCGAAATACACCCGGTAACCGGGATCGAGGGTTACGAGACTCAGCTGCTCATCAGCAGACGTGCCGAGCAGCCGGTAGAAGTGGTCGAACACCTCGGGCATGAGGTACCACGACGGTCCGGTGTCGAAACGGAAGCCCTCGTGCTCCCAGTTGCCCGCGCGGCCGCCCACGTCGACGCCCTTCTCGAGGAGCGTGACCTGGTGACCCTCGCGAGCGAGGAGAGCAGCGCTGGCGAGGCCCGCGATACCCCCACCGATGACGATGACGGTGCTCATGGTTTCGGCATACCCCCGAGGCTGGCCACGAGCGCGAGGCGCGCCTTGACCGGGTTGGGTACCCGCACGCGGGCGCGCACGAGCTGGTCAGCGGGCGTGGCGCGAAGCCTCACCGAGAGTTCGGCGAAGAGCGACTGGGCGAGAGCGACAGCGCGCCTGCTCGACGCGGGCAGCTGCGGAACGACCGCGGCAGACACCGCGAGGTCGTCGTCGATGTCGTCGAGGAGCCTGTGCTTCTCCGCCTCCGTGAACGAGTCGACACGGATGCCCGGAAAGTAGCTGCGACCGAGTGCATCGAAGTCGGTACCCAGGTCGCGGAGGAAGTTGACCTTCTGGAACGCTGCGCCGAGTGCTCGGGCGCCACGCTGCATCCGCTCGGTCTTCTCCTCATCGAAGCCCTGCCCCTTGAGGAAGGCCGCGAGACACATGAGGCCGACCACCTCAGCGGAGCCGTAGACGTAGCGGTCGAAGCTGGCCTGGTCGTGCTCTTTCTCGCTGAGGTCTGCGCGCATCGAGTCGAAGAACGGGGCGGTGAGCTCTGCCCCGAACCCGACCTCGCGGGCGGTCAACGCGAAGGCGTGCACGACGAGGTTGGCGCTGAAGCCGGACCCCATCGCGTGTTCAGTCTCGCGCTCGAGCTCGTTGAGGGCCCTGCCCGCGCCGACGGTGTCGAGGCCCGCCTCCGTTGCTGGTCCGTCGACGACCTCGTCGGCGACCCGGACGAGGGCGTAAATGTTCTCGACGTGCTGGCGGACATCGGGGCCGAGCAGGCGGGAGGCAAGACCGAACGACGTCGAGTACTTGCGGATGACGACGCTCGCGACCTCCTCAGCGACCCGGTCGTAGAGGGCCAGTCGCGAACTCACTTAACTCGCCCGAGCACGGCGTCGGCCACCGGGTGGAGTTCATTGCGGAGCGCCGGGGTGATGTGCGGCTCCGCGAGCCGAGCGAGCGCACGATTCGCGTAGTAGCGCGCGAGGCCCTCGGTGAACGAGCGGGCGCCGCAGTCGCTGAGCGCTGCACGGAGCAGGTCGGCGTCGTCGTCGGTCAGGGTCTCGGTGCCGAAAAGGTGCTCGACCGCCGCCCACTCGCGCGTGCTTGCCGCGTAGGCGATGAGCACGGTGCGCTTGCCCTCGCGGAGGTCGCCCGTCGTGGTCTTGCCGGTCTCGGCCTCCGCGCCGAAGACTCCGAGAAGGTCGTCCACGATCTGGTACGCGATGCCGATCTCGCGACCGAAGTCGCCGAGCGTTGCGACGACCTCATCGCTCGCACCGGCCAGGATCGCTCCGGCTTGCAGCGGGCATTCGAACGAGTACACCGCGGTCTTGAGGCGTTCCATCGTGAGGATGTCGTCAACCCGCGGAACCTCGGGCGCCGACGCGAAATCCACGTCGATCATCTCGCCAGCCGCTGACGCGAAGAGCGCTTCATCCATCACGTCGAGGAGGCGCGCGCGAACCTCGCCGCTCACGCCGCTGCGGTCGATGAGGCGGTAGGAGTTGAAGAGTGCGAGGTCGCCAGCGATGACGGCGGCCGAGATGCCACTGTGCTCAGCAGCGCGCTCCGACATGCCCGCCGCAATCGCGTCCTCGCGATAGGTGCCGGACAGGTTGGGTACTCCGCGGCGCACGAAGTCGTGGTCGATGACGTCGTCGTGCACGATGAGCGCCGTGTGCAGCAGTTCGAACGCCGCACCGATGTAGGCGGCGGCCTCGGTGTCGGTTCCGCCGAGGGACTCGTAGGCGGCCATGACCATGCCGGGACGGAATCTCTTACCGCCCCGCGTGCTGGTCTCGAGGGCTTGCCACAGGCGCAGGTACTGCGGGCCCATGGTCGCGGCGCGGCTCTCAGCTAGGGTGAAGAAGCGCGCCAGAACGGCGTCGACCTGCGTCTGCCTCTCCTTCGAGAGAGCTAGCAGCCCCGTTACGTCCATTGAGGCAGAGTACCGCGATGAGCCACCCAGAGCAGGTTGTACTTCTCAACGAAGAGGGTGCGGCGATCGGAACAGCGGACAAGATCGGTGTGCACACGACCGATACTGCGCTGCACCTCGCCTTCTCCTGCCACGTCTACAACGAGAGCGGACAGGTGCTCGTCACCCGCCGCGCGCTGTCGAAGCTGACCTGGCCGGGCGTCTGGACGAACTCGTTCTGCGGCCACCCCGCGCCCGGCGAGTCCTTCGATGCAGCGATTGCTCGACGCGCCCTCGACGAGTTGGGGATTGAAGTGCGGGATCTGCAGTTGATACTGCCCGACTTCCGTTATCGGGCGGTCGATGCATCCGGGATCGTGGAGAACGAGGTGTGCCCCGTGTTCCGTGCGGTGACGACCTCCGAGGTGCGGCCGAACCCGGCGGAGGTCGCTGAATTCGCGTGGGTCTCCCCCGAGGCGCTGGCCACCGCGGCAACCGCAGCACCGTACGCCTTCAGCCCCTGGCTCGGCTGGCAGCTGGCGCAGCTGGCGTAGCTCCCGCTAGAGAGCGCGTCGGCGTGCCGCAATCAGCATCAGTCCGCCGACGAGAAGCACCGCCACACCCGTGATAGCCCCCAGCCCGGCCGGCGCACCACCTGTCGCGGCGAGGGCAGGTTCGGGCGACGGAGACGCGAGGGCGGGTGCTGCCACGTCGGGCGCGGCTCCCCAGACCGCAACGACGAGGGCGTAGACGCTCGCGGGCGAGCTGATCTCCCCGACGACCTCGATACTTCCCGTCTCACGATCCCACGTGGCGAGACTTGTCGACTGGCTTTCGTAATCGGGCAGAGGGACCCACAGCACGCTCCCCTCGGAAAAGCTCCCGCTCCCCACGAACGACGGGAACTCGGCAACCTTGTACTCTTCTGCTGCCCCCGGCACGGTCGGGTCGTACGTGTCGAGATCGAACTGGAAGAGCGAGGAGCCAGCTGCGAAGAAGACCGTGCCGTCTGCGGGATCGATGGCCGGCAGGATGTCTTCGGTCCCGCCCCTGCCGAAAACCAAGAGGGGGGTGAACTCGCCGGTCAGCTGGTCGATCACGGAGAAGGTGTTGGTGCCGCCCGGGTATTCGTAGAAGCCGCAGTAGGCGTAGAGGTCGCCACCGGAGAGCTGCAGACTGTGGCAGGTTCCTGACGTTTCGGGGCTACCCGCGAGGGTGATGGGGGCGACTTCCGTGACCGACTGACTCGTCACATCCACGGCCCAGAGCGACGACTGCCAGGAAGGACCAGTTCTTGTCGTCGCGAAGCCGCGACCGGACGCGTCGAGGGAGAGTGCCTGCGCGTCCTCGAGGCCGGTGTCCCAGAGGGCTGTCGCGTCGCCCGATGAGGGATCGATGTCGTAGAAGATGCCGGTAGCGGCATCGATCGTGGAGACCCGCTGGTGGTCGGGCAGGTCGGCCGCGACGGAGGGCGAGCATCCCAAGGCCGTGAGCGCGGCGACCGCGATGGCCACCCCGGATGCTGTCAGCAGACGTGGGGTCATGGTCGCTCCTTGGGCACCGGGCAAACTCGCTGTGAGCTTTGGCACGGCATAGTGGTGGGGCGCGAAAGCGCAATTCCACTGTATCGCGGCTCTAGCCAATTGGCTACCGCGTCATGGAGCTAGTTGCCCGTGGCTCCGGCGTCCGTCGAGGTGACGTCGGTGCGGTGGAAGTTCATGAAGCTGCGGGATGCCGTGGGCCCGCGCTGTCCCTGGTAGCGGTTGAGGTAAGCGCCCGAGCCGTAGGGGTTGTCGACCGGCGAGCTCGTGCGGATGAAACAGAGTTGCCCGATCTTCATGCCCGGCCACAGCTTGATCGGCAGGGTCGCGACGTTGCTGAGTTCGAGGGTGACGTGGCCGGAGAAGCCCGGGTCGACGAATCCCGCGGTCGAGTGCGTCAGCAGGCCGAGGCGACCGAGCGAACTCTTGCCTTCGAGGCGTGCGGCGACGTCATCCGGCAGCGTGACGAGCTCGAAGGTCGACCCGAGCACGAACTCTCCGGGGTGCAGGATGAACGGCTCATCCGGCTTCGTCTCGATGAGCCGCGTCAGCTCAGGCTGGTCTTCGGCCGGGTCGATGAACGGGTACTTGTGGTTGTCGAACAACCGGAAGAAGCGATCGAGCCGCACGTCGATGCTCGATGGCTGGACCATGTCGAGCTCGAGGGGTTCGAGGCCGATGCGGCCAGCGTTCAGTTCGGCACGGATGTCGCGGTCTGACAGCAGCATGCGGGTAAGTCTATTGACCACTCCCGGCGTAGCCTGTTGCGCATGGAGATGATGCTGCTCGTGGTCGCGTTCGTGGCGGTAGCCGTCGGGCTTCTCGTTGCTGCGCGATACGTGCTGAAACGACCGCATCTGCGCGGCGCGAGCGCACCGGGCTCGGGCCTTCTCGGCGCCGGTTTCGACCAGGTGTGGCAGCCGCAGGCTGCGGATGCTCGCGCGATCGTCGACGCGGAACACCGTCTCATCGTGGAGGCGCCGGCGCCTGACGACGACCTCGGAGTTTCGGCTAGGCCGTGATGCGCAGCATGACCCGTCGCGCTTGACCGCTCTTGCCGCGGCGCTCGATCCACATGAAGATGCGGTACTCGAGCCGGTACTTGGCGAGGAACAGGTCCCCGTAGCGCTGGACGGCGGCGGGGTCATCCAGAATTTCAGCGGATGCCGCGACCACAGGCGCCGACTCGTCGACCTTGCCCATTCGACTGCACGGGGCGAGTTCGACGGCGCTGTTGTTGCGGAGCCGCTTGACCTTGCCGCTCTCCACCGGGGTCGTGACGATGAGGGCATCGCCGTCGCGAAGGATCCACACCGGGGTCGATACGCGTTCCCCCGACCGCCGGAACGTGGTGAGCGAGACAAAGGACTCGTCGCCGAGGTCGAGCAAGGGTGGGGTCATGCCCTGAGACTACGTCCCGGTTGAGCGGACACATGCTCTGCCGAGACCTATCAACTAAGCTCGTCCCCACACGCGGATGTAGTTCAATGGCAGAACTTCAGCTTCCCAAGCTGATAGCGCGGGTTCGATTCCCGTCA
>CAYRON010000028.1:0-17548 GCA_964425885.1 uncultured Salinibacterium sp. | reverse complement strand
CGGGCGGGACCACCTTGAAGTCCTGGAATGCGGTCTGGCCCCAGCGGAGGAACTGGTAGCGCTCGCCGTTGCGCTCGTACTCGATCTCGACGTTGCGCTCCAGCGCATTCTCGCTGCCGAAGAGGTCGGCGATGACCGAGTGGTCGATGACCATCTCGGCGGGCGAGAGGGGGTTGATCTTGTTGGGGTCGCCTCCAAGGGCGGTCACGGCCTCGCGCATCGTCGCGAGGTCCACGATGCAGGGAACACCGGTGAAGTCCTGCATGACGACGCGAGCCGGGGTGAACTGGATCTCGGTGTTGGGTTCGGCAGCTGCATCCCATGACCCGAGCGCCTCGATCTGCGACTTCGTGACATTCGCGCCATCCTCCGTGCGGAGCAGGTTCTCGAGAAGCACCTTGAGACTGAACGGGAGCCGTTCATGACCCGGAACGCTGTCGATCCGGAAGACCTCGTAGTCCGTGGCTCCCACAGTGAGAGTGGACTTCGAACCGAAGCTGTTGACTGCTGACACGATGGTCTCCCTTGCTGGCATGGCGTCACGAGCTGGTGCTACGTCGTCTACATCCTCGCTGGGCGCGTGACGGCGTTGCCAGCAAGGTAAGCCTAAGACCGATGGATGCCACTGACGCTGCCAGCTCTCCGGTCAAAGTATCTCGACATCAAGATACTTTACTCCACCGTGCGGCGACTTCAGTCCGCAGCGATCGCGTCGTCCTTCGGGCGGCTCCATGCTGTGCGCACGAGCAACCAGGTGACCCAGAGCATCGCCGCATAGAACGGCACCCCGAGAAGCAGCTTCGCTGTCGCGAGCCCCGTCGCATTACCTGCGAAGTACAGCGGAAGCTCGACGCCGAGGCGTACGGCAAACAGGCCACACCACAGCAACGTGGCGATGAGAGCAACTCGCACTTTGGCCTTGTCCTGGCGCCAGGCCGTCCCCTCGCCCGTGAGAAGGGACGCCACGATGCCGATGAGTGGCCAGCGCACGGCGAGGCTGATGACGAGCGCGATGAGAAAGATCCCATTGATGAAGAACCCGACGAGGAAGTTGTCCTCAGCTCGACCGGTGATGAGTGCAAGCCCTGCTGAGACGCCGAGGAGCAGAACTCCCGCGACCGACGACGTCCATGGCTGGCGCATGACCACGCGCGCGATGATGAAGACCACCGCGAGACCCAGCGGGATCAGGACAGACGGCAGCACATCCTGCGTGAGCGCGAAGATGATGACGAAGCCGAGCCCTGGCAACACCGATTCGATGATCCCGCGCACCCCGCCCATGGCGGACAGCAGCGCCTGCGACGACGGTGCCTCTCCCGGTGCCACTCGCCCGAGACCGGATCGCTTCGCCGCTGCGGCCAGGCCCTCGCTGATGGAGGGCTGTTCCGGCGCCTTCTCGTCCGTCACGCCTGCTGCGCCCCGTTCGCGGGCATGTGAAGCGGGATGAGATCACGCGGCGGCATGGGCGTGTTGCCTCGCACCACCACGATCGAACGGAAGAGATCCTCGATCTTGGCAGCGGCCTCAGGGTTCGCTACGCCCTCGCCTGCGATGACACCGCGGAGGAACCACCGCGGCCCGTCGACGCCGATGAAGCGGGCGGCGCGGGGAGCGGCCCCGGACACGGGGATTTCGGCGACCAACTCAGGCCCGAAGGGGCCCTGCTGAGGGGTCGTCGTACCGCCCTGCTTTGCGATCTGGTCGACGATCTGGGCCCGAATCTCGTGCCACAGCCCACTCGATCGAGGCGCCGCGAACGGCTGGACCTGCAGGGTCGAGCCTGCATAGTCGAGGCTGACAGCGACGACGCGCTTGCTCCCCTCCTCTACTTCCAGGCGAAGAGCGAGGTCAGTGCGCGGGAGGACCTTCACTCCCCCGAGGTCGACGTACGGTCGCACCGCATTGGCCTCGTTCTCGTCCAGGGGGCCAGCGCTCGCGCGATCGGCCGGGGCGGACTTGGGCTGCTCCGCAGCCGACGCAGTATCACTCACGATGTACTCCTGGTCTCACAAGGTAGAGGGGTTAGCGGCCGGTCGAGCCGAAGCCGGACTCGCCGCGATGGGTGCCCGGCAGAGTCTCGACGGGCACAAAACGAGCCCGGGAGACGGGCATCACGATCAGTTGTGCAATTCGATCACCGGCGGTGACGACGAACGACTCGTGGAGATCCGTATTCAGTAGCGTCACCCGGATCTCACCGCGGTATCCCGCATCCACCGTGCCCGGGCTGTTCACGATGGTGATGCCGTGTTTGGCCGCGAGTCCACTACGGGGAACGACGAAGGCGACGAAGCCGTCGGGAAGGGCGATCGAGACGCCGGTCGGAACCGTCGACCTCTCTCCCGGCCCGATAACGAGGTCGACGGCGGAACGCACGTCAGCACCGGCGTCACCCGGATGGGCGTAGGCCGGAACGTAATCGGCCGCAATGAGCACGTCGACGGAGGAGACCACGACACGAGGCTAGTGCAGAAGTCTGGGTGACTCTGGTCGATCGAGCCCAGGAAGTCTGGTCGAATGGAGGTATGACGCTGTACCGCGAACGACTCTGGCCGGCCCCATGGCTCTACTTCGCCGTGGCCCTGGTGATCCCTGCGAGCCTGCTCGTGTTCCTACCGATCAGCGAGACCGCCGGCATCGTCGTTGCAGCCGTGCTGTATCTCGGCTGCGTTGCGCTGCTTCTGCTCGCGTCGCCCAGCATCATCGTGACGGACGCCGAACTCGTTGCCGGTAAGGCGAGCATCCCTGTCGCGCTCGTGGGCCAGGCTTCCTCGCACCGGGGTGAGGATGCCCGCCAGGAGCGCGGACCACGGCTCGATGCTCGGGCGTGGCTACTCATTCGCGGCTGGGTCGATCCGGTCGTCAAGATCGAGATCGAGGATGCCGCTGACCCTGCGCCCTACTGGCTGCTGTCGACCCGCAACCCGGAGAAGGTTGCGCTCGCACTGCGTGAGGCGCAGTCCGACGCGAGGAACCTCGCCTAGGCGGCGCACTCCAGGCAGATGGGTCCGAGCTTGGTCTCGTGGTCGATCTGCGAGCGGTGCTTCACGAGGAAGCAGCTCACACACGTGAACTCGTCGGCCTGCGGCGGCAGCACGACAACGTCGAGGTCGTCGAGGTCGGACAGGTCGCCACCAGCGAGCTCGAAGCTCCCCGGGTTGTCGGCGTCATCGGCGTCGATCGAGGCCGATGCCTTGTCCGGGACGCGCTCCTTCAGGGCCTCGATCGACTCAGAATCATCGTCGGTCTTGCGGGGGGCGTCGTAATCGGTTGCCATGCCATTCCACTTCTGTATTCAGCACTCGTAAAGTTCCGTATCGAAAACGGCGGGGACAGTGTGCATCAATCCGGGGGGAATAGCAAACCACTGAACGGGCGTCGTGTTACCTCCCGAGTGAACTCGCGGCACGCCCTTTCTATTCCCCAGAAATAGCGCTCTGCCGTGCCATCCTTGGGGCGAGTCTTGACGGCAGGAGGTCGTTCCGCATGCAAGAACTGCGAGTAATCGGGGTGGAGGACACCTCCCTTGTCGTGGCATCCGCTGATGGCACACGTTTCAGCATCCCCATCGACGATGTGATGCAGGCGCGGCTGCGTAATCCGCAGCAGGAACAGGGCACCGAGCGGCGCATCGCCCCCAAGGATATCCAGGCCCACATCCGCTCCGGCATGTCGGCTCAGGATGTCGCGTCGATCACCGGCGCACCACTCGAGTACATCCAGCGGTTCGAGGGTCCGGTCCTGGCCGAGCGCGAGTTCGTGGTGCAGTCAGCACTTGATGTGCCCGTGAGAACCGCAGCGGACAACGACCCCATGGCCCAGCCCACCACCTTCGGAATCGTGATCCGCCAGAGGCTCGCCAGCCTCGGTGGCAGCGGTGAGCGGTGGGCGAGCTGGAAGGAGACCGGCGGCGGCTGGATCGTGAAGCTGTCGTTCGTCTCAGAGCAGATCGACCACGACGCTCGGTGGCAGTTCGATCCGCGCAAGCAGTCCCTCGTGCCCCTCAACAACGAGGCGGTGACGCTCTCGCAGCAGGGTGAGCTTGCCAGTGGCCTCGTTCCGCGCCTACGGGCGGTCGCGCCGGGTGAGACCCAGACGGACGCCCCCCGTTTCGACAGCGGAGCCTTCGAGCTCGACGATGAGTCCCCAGCCCCGGCCCCCGTCCCGCTCGCTCGCGTTCGCGTCGAGGATCCGGTCCAGGGTAATCAGACAGCCGATCTGCTCGAGGCCCTTCGTCGTCGTCGCGGTGAGCGGGAGTCCGCCAGTTTCGAGGAGTCAGAGGCACGTTCTGCGCATCCGTCGACCGGAGCGATCCGAGTGATCGACGTTCCGCTCGACGATTTCTCGCCGGATGACTCGTCGATGCGCAGCACTGCACCCCAACCAACTTCGCGCAAGAAGGGCCGCGCCTCGATGCCGAGCTGGGATGAGATCGTCTTCGGCGCGCGCCCCGACGAGGACCCCGCTTAGAGCTCTCCTACGCCGCGAAAGCACCGAACCGCAGAAGTGGCACACGCAGTTCAGGCTGCGACAGCGATCCGTGCTGCCCGACCATGTTGCGAGATGTTCCCGCTGTACGTGAGTCGTAGTAGGCCACCGTCTTGCGTGCGGCGACGAAGATCTCTCCCATGCGCGGAAGCACGCCGTCGTCCACTGGCCCGTACCAGCCCGATTCGATGACCTCGGCTCGCGACGCCACCCATGACTGGCTCGATTCCGATTCCGTCCACCGTGCGAGAACCGCGTCGGTGTCCGTACCTGGCTCCAGGTGGAGCTGCAGACACCGCGGCTCCCCCGCGACGTGGCGAACTCCGTCCAACAGGCCTGGAATCGTGTCGATGAGGATGTGGGAACGGTGCGGTACGTCGACGATTCCGTGGTCGGCTGTGACGAGCATCCCGTCTCGCGCGCCGAGAGCCGCTGAGAGGCGGCGGAGCGCGGAGTCGGCAGTCTCCAGCGCTGAAGTCCACTCCCCCGAGGTCCAACCCTTCGCGTGGGCGGCGACATCGAGCTCCGGGACGTAGAGATAGGCGATCCCGGGCCCGGAGGCACCCAGCCAGCTGATCGCTCTCGACACCCTGTCGTCGATCGTCGCGCCCGCGAGGTACTCGGCCCCGCGGAGCGCTACGTGCGTGAATCCCGAGTCGCGGTAGCGCTCTGGCCCGATCGCCACGGCCGCGAGTCCGCTTGCTCTCGCCGTCTCGAACAGGGTGGGATGCCGCTGCCACGCCTGCGGGTCGACCTCGCCACCCCATCCCGTGAGCTGGTTGACCACCCGATCATGAGTGGTGTCGAGGGCCGAGTATCCGACGATTCCGTGCTGGCCGGCTCGCATCCCGGTGGTGAGACTCGTAATCGCGGTTGCTGTCGTGCTCGGGAACCCAGCGACGAGCGCCGACTTCGACGTGGATGCTCCGGCTAGCGTTCTGGCGTGACCCGCACGCGCGGAGAGGGCCTCCGCACCGAGACCGTCCACGAGCACGACGATCGCGCGGTCGACGCCCGGCAGCGAGATGACACCGGGCTCTGACCGCACCACAGACAGACAACTTTTCAGCACGTCGGCAAGGCTCGGCGCATCAGGTTTGGCCGCCGGTAACATGGGGGCAATCTTATGGCTACCCCCGAAAATCCCCCCACAGTCGTGCCTGCTGGCGAGCGCATCGAAGATGTCGACGTCTCGACCGAGATGCAGGGATCGTTCCTGGAGTACGCGTACTCCGTCATCCACTCTCGCGCGCTGCCGGATGCCCGAGACGGCCTGAAGCCGGTACAGCGTCGCATCCTCTACCAGATGACGGAGATGGGCCTGCGGCCCGACCGCGGCCACGTCAAGTCGTCGCGCGTCGTCGGGGATGTCATGGGCAAGCTGCATCCCCACGGTGACGCACCGATCTACGACGCCATGGTGCGCCTCGCCCAGGACTTCGTGCTGCGTGTGCCCCTGATCGATGGGCACGGCAACTTCGGGTCGCTCGACGACGGGCCTGCAGCTCCTCGGTACACCGAGGCCAGGCTGCAGGCGGCGGCCCTCGCCCTCACGGACGACCTCGACGAGGACGTCGTCGACTTCGTGCCGAACTACGACAACTCCTTCATGCAGCCGAGCGTGCTCCCGGCGGCCTTCCCCAACCTCCTCGTGAACGGTGCATCGGGTATCGCCGTCGGCATGGCGACCAACATGGCGCCCCACAACCTCATCGAGGTCGTGGGCGCTGCGCGGCATCTGCTCGAGCATCCCCAGGCCTCCCTCGAAGACCTGATGAGCTTCGTGCCGGGACCGGACCTCCCTTCGGGCGGCACGATCATCGGGCTCGACGGCATCAAGGATGCCTACGCAACCGGCCGAGGCGCGTTCAAGACCCGCGCCCGCGTCTCCGTGGAATCGATCACCGCACGCAAGATGGGGCTGATCGTGACGGAGATGCCCTACCTCGTCGGGACTGAGCGCGTCATCGAGAAGATCAAGGATGGCGTCAACTCCAAGAAGATCAACGGCATTTCGGATGTCACCGACCTGACCGACCGCAAGCACGGTATGCGTCTCGTCATCGGCATCAAGACCGGCTTCAGCCCGGAGGCGGTGCTCGAGCAGCTCTACCGCCTCACACCGCTCGAGGACAGCTTCTCGATCAACAACGTCGCTCTCGTCGAGGGTCACCCTCGCACCCTCGGGCTTCGGGAGATGCTGCAGGTCTATCTCGACCACCGCCTGTCGGTGGTGCGTCGCCGCAGCCAGTTCCGCCTTGCGCGTCGCCAGGAGCGCCTGCACCTCGTTGAGGGCCTCCTCGTCGCGATCCTCGATATCGACGAGGTCATCCAGGTCATCCGTACGAGCGACGACAGCGAGCAGGCTCGCACGCGACTGCGTGAGGTGTTCGATCTCAGCGAGCTGCAGGCCGAGTACATCCTCGAGCTCCGCCTGCGCAGGCTCACGAAGTTCAGCCGCATCGAGCTCGAGGCGGAGCGCGACAAGCTTCGTGCGGAGATTGCAGAACTCGAGGCGATCCTGGCCGACCCCGCTCGCATCCGCAAGCTGGTCTCCGACGAGCTCGAGGACGTCGTGGAGCGCTTCGGAACACCGCGCCGCACCCTGCTCACCGAAGCGCGCCCGTCTGTCGCTACGGCGGCGTCGCGTAGCAAGACGGCCCCCGTGCTGGAGATCGCGGATGCTCCGTGCGAGGTGCTGCTCTCGACGACGGGCCGTGCCATCCGCGTGGATGTCAGCGACGAACAGTCGCCGGTCGGAGTCCGCAGGCGCAGCAAGCACGATGCCATCCGGTCAAGGGTCACCACCACGAGTCGCACCGAGATCGGCGCCGTCACGGCGACAGGCCGTCTCATTCGTTTCACCGCGGTCGACCTGCCGAGCGTTCCCGCAAACTCGATCCAGCTCGCTGCTGGAGCCAAGATCAACGACTATCTCGCGCTCGGACCGAAGGAGCGCATCCTGGGGTTCGTCTCGCTGGATTCGGACCAGCCGATCGCCCTCGGGACCCGCCAGGGTGTCGTGAAACGGGTCACGCCGGGCAGCTGGCCGGGTCGACCCGATTTCGAGATCATCTCCCTCAAGCCCGGTGACGAGGTCATCGGCGTGACGCAGGGCGATGACTCGCAGGAACTCGTGTTCGTGTCGTCGGATGCCCAGCTACTGCACTTCGCATCCGCAGCCGTTCGCCCCCAGGGGATTGCTGCAGGAGGCATGGCCGGAATCAATCTCGGTTCGAAGGCCTCAGCGATTTTCTTCGGAGCGGTCGACCCGGCGGCCGACAGCGTCGTCGCGACCATTTCGACATCGACGGCAACCATCGCCGGGACTGATCCGGGGCGCGCGAAGGTCTCTGCTTTCACCGAGTTCCCCGGAAAGGGTCGTGCGACGGGCGGCGTTCGCGCCCATGCCTTCCTGAAGGGCGAGGATGTGCTCGCGCTCGCCTGGGTGGGCGCTGCGCCCGCTCTTGCGGTGGGCCCAGACGGCAGCGTGCGAGCGCTGCCGGACTCCGGCTCGAAGCGCGACGGTTCCGGTGCACCCCTCGAGGGAGTCGTGGGCTCGATCGGCCAACAGGTCTAGCGCACCACTCCCATCGCCGCCAGCATCCCGAGGACCGCCCACCACACGAGGAGTCCGGCCAGCAGTCCGACCCATACCTGCTTGCTGGCGCGCCAGAGCAGCCAGCTCACCACGGCCGCGATGATGGCCGGGATCGTGTCGGCCCACGCGAGCTCCCCACGCGGAGCGAGGATGCCCGGAACGGCGATCGCTGCAAGCACTGCCGGCCCGATGAGCGGGAGGTAGCGAGCGACGCTCTTGGGCGGGCGGATCCGCTTGTCGATGAGGAACGCCACTCGCGTCACGAACGTGACGACGGCCGAGGCGATGAGCGCGAACAGCTCATGCATCAGCGACCTCCCCATCGTCGCCAGCTGCCCTACCCATCACGAGCGCGCCCGCGAGGATGCCCGCAGCAGCGCCCACCAGGATGTTCACGCCCATCGGCAGGCTGCTGGCGGCGAGGGCAGCGAGTCCGCCCACCGCGGCAGCGACGAGTGCCGGCGTGTCACGAATGAGCGGTAGTGCAAGGAGCAGGAACGTCAGCGGGATCGCGAGTTCGAGGGGAACCCAGACGGGAATGAGCCCGCCGACGGCAACTCCGATGGCCACGAGGAGCGACCACCCGACGAAGCACGTGATGCCCGCAGCGAAGTAGTACGCGCGCTTCTCCGCGGCACCTCCGCCACCGTCCGGCGCTTCCCAGCGGGCAGCAGCGAGGGCGTACACCGGGTCGGCAAGGAGATAGGCCGCCGCGAAACGCTGGCCCCGCGTCCAGTCAGCCAGGTGAGGCGCGAGTGCCGCGCTGTAGAGCAGGTGTCGGGCATTGATGACCGCAACCGTCGCGGCCACGAGCGCGATACCAGCACCCGCGCCCAACAGCTGGATCGCCGCGAGCTGCGATGCGCCCGCGAAGATGAGGGGCGAACTGAGTACGGACAGGAGCGGATCCACGCCCGTGGAGGCCATGGCGGCCCCTGCCGCGAGACCGAAGGGGATGTACCCGAGCACGACGAGCGCGGCGTCACGGAACGCCGAGAGACGGATGGCGCGGAGACGGGAGGGACCGGGTTCTGCGCCGTGGATGGCGCCCGACGAAGAGCTCACCGCGCCAGCCTCGCATCCTGCCAGCGCACCGTGCCAGATCCGATCCGAGGTGCGTGGACCGTTCGCAGCTCAGACGTGGGGTTCGAAATCCTGCCACGCACGCCGTCGTTCGGATCGCGGGTCGGACTCGACACGATCCTCGACGTCGATGACGAGCGTACGACGCCGACGGCGCTTGTACTTCGGCCACGACGCCTCCGGTGCGCCCGTGCGTGCGAACGACAGCCAGTGGGCCTGCATCCGCCTTCCTGCCCGGATGAAGGGGCCTCTGCCGCCGAGCGCGCCGAGCAGACGCCCGAACGTGCCCCCCATCCTGTCGAAGAGCGCGAACAACTCAAGTCCGTGAGTGGCATCGTGACCCGTGAGCCGCAACAGGCGAGTCGCCACATCGAAGCGGTACATGTACACGTCGGCGTATGCGGCGTGGCGCTCCGCCACCTTGACGCTGGGGTACCAGAAGGCGAAATCGCCACCGAAATCGGCCGCGGGTCGTGGCGCGGGCAGGCCGGGGTACAGCGCCTTGAGCGCCTTGCGATAGCGCTTCCGCGTGCGCGCGAAGATCGCTCGGATCCGCTTGGGGTTCGACGCGAGGATGTCGAGTCGCCCCCGGAACAACGAACCCTCCCTGTCATTGGTACCGATGATGAGGGGCACGGGGTGGGCACGACCGGCCTTGAAAGCGTCAAGCGGACGTTCAGGGAGCAGATCGCCGTCGATCACGGGAGCCAACGGCATGGTGCCCGGGCGCGCGTCGGGCACGGAGCGCTGCATCCGTGTCGTGGCGGTAACGAGCGCCTCCACCGGTGCGGAAAGCAGGAGCGTCGCGGCATCCTCCACCGAGGTGCTGTCCGTACTCGAGTCGTCGACCTCCTCGCTGAGCAACTCGAGGTACTCGGTGGCCCATTCCCTCGCGATCGACGACGGGTACACCGCGTTCGCCGGCGAGCTCTGCGCGATAGCCCTGTGGAAGAGGCCGGAGGCGCGCGGCACAGCCATCAGGGTCGTCACCGCATTGCCCCCGGCCGACTCACCGAAGAGCGTGATGGCACCAGGGTCACCACCGAATGCGGCGATGTTCTCCCGCACCCACTCGAGAGCCGCCACCTGGTCGCGCAGGCCCAGGTTGCTGTCGATCGGGATCTCGGGTGAGGCCCACCCCGAGAAGTCCAGGTAGCCCAGCGCGCCAAGCCGATAGTTGAAGTTGACGAAGACGACATCGCCCTGGCGCACGAGTCCCTCACCCTGTGCGCGGATCTCCCGCGATGAGCCGACACTGTACGCGCCCCCGTGAATGAACACCATCACGGGCCTCAGGTGCGCCCGATGTTCCAACGGCGCGATCACATTGATCGTCAGGCAGTCCTCCGAGATGGGCACGCTCGTCGGAGGTCCCGCGAACTGTCCGCGCCGATCCTGCGGCGCGACGGCGCCGAAGTGCTCTGCCGACCGGATGCCCTCCCACGGCACAACGGGCTGCGGGGCCCTGAACCGCAGCAGGCCTACGGGCGGTGCCGCGTAGGGGATTCCTCGCCACATCCGAAGTTCCCGTCGGATGACGCCCTGCACGACTCCCCCGCCGACCTCCACCCGCATGGGCGAATACTATGCAGCGCGAGTGAACGGCCGTCTGACTCAGACGTCGATGCGGTCCCGGTCGAGACCCTGCCCGGCGATGATGAACTCCTTGCGCGGAGCGACCTCGTTGCCCATGAGGAGTTCGAAGACCGATGTGGCCATCTCGGCATCGCCGATGTTGACCCTGCGCAGGGTGCGGTGCGCGCGGTCCATCGTGGTGATGGCGAGCTGGTCCGCATCCATCTCACCGAGACCCTTGTACCGCTGGATCGGGTCCTGGTACTTCTTGCCTGACCTCTTGAGGCCGGCCAACACGCCGTTCAGTTCCGCCTCGGAATACGTGTAAATGGTCTCGTTGGGCTTGGAACCGGCGTTGATCGCCACAACCCGATGCAGGGGCGGCACGGCCGCGTAGACCCTGCCGTCGCGAATCATGTCGGGCATGTAGCGGAAGAAGAGGGTGAGAAGCAACGTGCGAATGTGGGCACCGTCGACATCGGCGTCACTCATGATGATGACCTTGCCGTAGCGCGCCGAGTCGAGGTCGAAGCTGCGCCCGGATCCCGCTCCGATCACCTGGATGATCGACGCGCACTCCGTGTTCGACAGCATGTCGGCAACAGAGGCCTTCTGCACGTTGAGGATCTTGCCTCGGATGGGCAGCAGCGCCTGGTACTCGCTGTCGCGGGCGAGCTTTGCCGTGCCGAGGGCGGAGTCGCCCTCGACGATGAACAACTCGCTGTTCGCGACGTCGTTCGACCGGCAGTCCACGAGCTTCGCGGGCAGAGTCGAACTCTCGAGCGCGTTCTTACGGCGCTGCGTCTCCTTGTGTGCGCGCGCGGAGATGCGCGACTTCATCTCTGACACGATCTTGTCGAGCACGAGGGATGTCTGCGCCTTGTCGTCGCGCTTGGTCGAGCCGAATCGCGCGCTCATCTGCTTGGCCACGACGTTCGCGACGATCGAACGCACCGCCGGGGTACCGAGGATCTCCTTCGTCTGGCCCTCGAACTGCGGCTCAGGCAGGCGCACGGTGAGCACTGCGGTGAGCCCTGCAAGCACGTCATCCTTATCGAGCTTGTCGTTGCCGACCTTTAGGCGACGCGCGTTCTTCTCCACCTCCGCACGGAGGAACTTCAGAAGCCCCTGTTCGAATCCGGACTGGTGGGTTCCGCCCTTCGGGGTCGCGATGATGTTGACGAAGCTCTTGAACACCGTGTCGTAGCCAGTGCCCCAGCGCAGGGCGATGTCGACGGTGCACTCGCGCTGGAGCTCGGTTGGCACCATGGCTCCCGAGTCCTGCAGCACGGGAACGGTCTCCGTGAAGCCGCCCTCGCCCGCGAGCCGCCAGGTGTCGGTGATCGGCGCATCCGGGGCGAGGTGCTCGACGAACTCCGCGATGCCACCCTCGAAGTGGAACGTCTCGTTGAGCGGCTCAGCTCCCCGCAGGTCGCTCAGGTGTAGGGCGAGACTCGGCACGAGGAACGCGGTCTGACGAAGACGGTCGAGAAGGTCCTCGGTCTGGAACGTCGCGCCCTTGGTGAAGATCTGGCGGTCGGCCCAGTAGCGCACGCGGGTTCCCGTCACACCCTTGGCCACCTTGCCGACGACTCGCAGCTCGCTGCCGGAGACGAAGGGCGTGAAGGGTGCGTCCGGGGTTGGCTCGCCGACATCCGCGAAGGTTCCCGGCTCGCCGCGATGGAACGACATGGCCCAGGTCTTGCCGTCCCTGTCCACCTCGACATCGAGGCGCTCGGAGAGCGCGTTGACGACGGAGGCACCGACGCCGTGCAGACCACCGGACGCCGCGTAGGAGCCCGATCCGAACTTTCCGCCGGCGTGGAGCTTGGTGAAAACGACTTCGACGCCGCTCAGGCCGGTCTTCGGCTCGATGTCGACAGGGATACCTCGAGCGGTGTCCCGGACACCGACGCTGCCATCCGGATGCAGGGTGACCGAGATCTCATTGCCGAAGCCACCGAGGGCCTCATCCACCGAGTTGTCGATGATCTCCCACAGACAGTGCATCAGGCCACGTGAATCCGTCGAGCCGATGTACATACCGGGACGTTTGCGGACAGCTTCCAGCCCCTCGAGCACCGACAGGTGCCGGGCGGAATAGTCGCTCGACGGCATTCGTTCTCCTCTACTGACGGGTTGTGGCACTCCACCCTAAGCGGGGTGTGCGAGATACGCGTTCAGCGAAATACCCGTCTCATGACGCAATGCCGTAACACGCCCGTGCTTGTATTGATCAAGAGCAGTTCGAACCCAGCTGTAAGGAGCAGACCATGTCTCAGATCGCCACCGAGAACATCAGCACCGACGAGCTGGACTACAGCCTCTCCGCCCTCGACCGTTGCGACAGCTGCGGCGCACAGGCGTACGTCCGTGTGACCCTTGCCAGCGGCGACCTGCTCTTCTGCGCTCACCACGCATCCAAGTTCAAGGACAAGCTGTTCCCCACCGCGCTCAACTGGCACGACGAGTCGGCTCGTCTCTTCGAGACATCCTCTGCGGAGTAGTCGTTCTCGCGACTCCGCCGACACGATCTTCATGAGCCCGGGCAGTGCTGCCACTGGACTGAGACGTCTAGCTCGAATAGACCTTGGTGCGTTCGCCTCGAACGTTGCACGACTTCTTGCGGACGAGCCCGGGCTCGTGGTGGATGCCAGGGCGAACGCGTACGGACACGGCGCAGATCGTATCGTTCGGGCAGCGCTCGACGCGGGGGCGACGACCGTGATGGTGAGTCCTCGAGATGGCGCGTTGACGGGCATCCGTCGGTCCGCTCTCATGACGGTGCAGCCGGTCAGGCCACTGGTCTCGGCAGCCGCGTACGGGTTGGACGGGACCGGCGATCCTGTGATGACGGTCACGGGTGAGGTGATCGCGGTCAAGCCGACAGAGGCCGGGGCCGGGGTCTCCTATGGGTACACGTACCGCACGGAGCGGGACACGACGCTCGCTCTCGTCGGGTTGGGCTACGCCGACGGTGTGCCTCGTCTCTCATCGAATCGCGCATCCGTCACGATCGGTGACAGTCTCTTTCCCCTCGTCGGTCGGGTGGCCATGGACCAGTTCGTTGTCGACTGCGGTGACTCGGTGCCCTCGGTCGGCGACGAGGTCACGCTCTGGGGCGTCACGAGCATCGTGAGCCCTACGGCGCAAGATTGGGCAACGCACACCGAGCGGACTGCCCTCGAGCTCACTGCGGGCCTCGCGAGGCGTGTGGAAAGGGTCTACACGTGAGCGAGCCACGCCTCGAGATCGACCTGGCCGCGTTCCGGCACAATGTCGCAACGCTGGCAGCGATTGCCGAGCCTGCGCGCACGATGCTCGCGGTGAAAGCGAACGCCTACGGCCACGGCATCCTTCCCCTCGCTCGAGCCGCACTGGAGTCGGGTGCCGACAGCCTTGCGGTGCTGGATGTGCCGGCGGGGCTAGCTCTGCGCCGGTCCGGCATCACCGCCCAGCTCTTCGCCTGGCTCCACGCGCCGGAGACTGACTTCGAGCGCGCGATCGAGGCGGACATCGATCTCGGGATCTCGTCAGAGTGGGAGCTCGCCGCGATTGTCGACGCCTGGCGCGGCAAGCGCGCTCGCATTCACCTCAAGGTCGACACCGGCCTTCATCGCAACGGAGCCCGCCCCGAGGACTGGCCCGCGCTGGTCAGCGCGGCAGTGGAAGCTCAGAATGCCGGCCATGTCGAGATTGCGGGAATCTGGTCACATCTCGCCGATGCCTCCCCTGACGATGACGCGGAGGCACTTGCGCGCTTCACGGCAGCTGTCGACGTGGCTGCCACTCTCGGATGCGTTCCGCCCTTGCTGCATCTCGCGGCGAGCTCGGCGGGAATCCGCGAGCCCGAGGCGCGGTTCGGACTCGTGCGATTCGGCATCGCCGCCTACGGCATCTCGCCGTTCGACGACGAAACCGCGAAAGACCTCGGGCTGCGCCCCGTCATGACGATGCGCGCCCCGGTTATCGCGGTGTCGGAGAGCACTGCGACCATCGGTGTTGGCAGCGGCGACGGCATCCAGCCCCCTGCCGTCGGTCGCGCGTCAGTAGCGATCAGGGGCAAGCGTCACCTGCTCACCCAGCTGGACATCGACTCGCTCGTCGTCGAGGCGAAGGCCGGGTCTGTCGAGGTGGGTGACGATGCAACCGTGTTCGGTCCGGGCGACAGCGGAGAGGCGACTCCCGAGGATTGGGCGATCTGGGCCCAGACGATCGGCGACGAGATCGTTGCACGGGCGGGCGAGCGACTGCCCCGCATCTATTTGGGTTGACCAGACCTCGACGCGCTCCAGCCCGTTAGAGGCGGAGCCGTGAGCGGATCGCCGCCCTCGACCGGGCAGCGCGGTCGTCCACAATTGCGAGCTGCTCGCTCGGTTCTGCCCAAGACTCCCCCGCCCTCCGCGCGGCTATCGTGAGCAGCTCGTCGGCGAACGACGGGTTCATCGGCAGGAAAGGTCCGTGCAAATCGGTGGCGATGGATACACCGAACCGCGACACGGGCCAAGCGAACCCGGGGTGGTCCGAGGTGGTCTTCGAACCGTGGTTCTCGAAGCCCGCGGCATCCTTCGTCCACACCTCGCGCACCACTCGCTGTGGTGATTGCCGCGAGTCGGTGGGGAACACGCCAGCGCCCTCGACGACGCGGCCGTCCGCGCGCTCGAAAGTGCGCCCGAGTAACTGCCACCCTGCTGCGATCGCTAGGAAGGGCACGCCATCGCTCGCCCACTCGCGCAAGCTCGGCGCAATGCGATGGAGATCCGCGAGCACGAGCTCCTGTCCGGATGCCGGGCCACTCCCGATGTGGACGATGTCGACGCTCGGCGGCAGATCGGCCCCGACCTCGTGGTCGATCACCCGAACGTCGAGCCCCCGCCACTCCGCACGCTTACGCAGCGCCAGCACGTTACCGACGTCGCCATTGATACCCAGCTCACGCGGGTAGAGGTGGAGGATCGTGATCACGAGCCGCCCTCCAGGTCGAGATAGCCGAGGTGCTTGCGCACGAGCATCATCTGCTCGTAGTTGACGATCATCGTCTTCATACCGCGCGACGGCTTCGGAAGCGCGAGGAATCGTTCGAGCGCTGGGGCGAGTTCCGGGATCACCTCGTGCACGGCAATGTCGGAGTACCCGAAGCGGGTGGCGAGCTGCCACGCCTTGGTTCCGGTGAGCACGTCGACGTGATCGAGACGCGACAGGTCAGAGCCGTAGATCCACGAGGGATCGGGGGTGCCCTCGTCGACCGCGACGAAGACCTGCTCGGGGTGCTGCTCCAGGTAGTCGAGGTTCACCTGGAGACTCGGGGGGTTCTTCATCGTGACCATCTCGATGTCCTCGTCGCCGGAACGAAGGATCTCACCCCGGCCGTACACCGGCTCCATCGACGCGAACCCGGCAGCGACGGATGCCCGATCCAGCCGCTCGCCGAGGAGCGCGAGGGCCATCGCCGTCGCACCGGCGGCGTCCACGGCATAGTGAAGGCCGCGGGCGGGCAGTCGGATCTCGACGGACTCACCCTGCAGTGAGAGCGTCGCCGTACGGCCATCGAGAGCTGCGACGGTCACCGCGGCGTCACGTTCGCCTGCCGCCACCGCCAGTGCCGGGTTGTCTCCCCTGGCGAGCCAGGCGGGTCCGTCCGCGAGCAGTGCAGGAGCAACGGCGAACTCCGACTGGGTCGCGCCAGAATCGGCAACGCGCTCCGCGATGGCGACGAGATTCTGGTCGTCGCCGTTCACCACGAGGTGCCTGTCGGCAACTCGAGCGAAGGACTCGAGCATGCCGGCGACCCTCGCGGGGTCGTAGAAGCGATTGAGCTGGTCGACCTGGAGGTTCACGAGGAGAACGCTGTGCGGGGTCAGTTGCGTTGCGAGGCGCGGCCCGAAGGCCTCGTCGACCTCGAGCACGGCGACATCCTCGGACAGCTTTCCGTTCAACGGCGCCGACGCGAGCATCGCCGAAGCAATGCCCTGCGGGAGGTTCGCACCGGAGGGGTTGGAGAACACTGATACGCCGTGCGCGCGGAGAATGCTGACGAGCATGTGTGTCGTCGTGGACTTGCCGTTCGACCCCGACACAAAGACGACGCCGAGCGGCATGTCTCTCACTGCTCGGGAGAGAAATCGTGGTGACAGGGCGAGAAGAACGCGCCCTGGGGCAGCCGACCCTCCGCCACGCAGGCGTAGCACCGCGCGCGCGAGACGACCCGCGAGTACCGCGAGGGGCGTCACGATGCCGTCGACCGCCACGCGCCGGGGTATCTCATTACTCGAGGTAGTCGCGAAGCGACTGCGACCGCGACGGGTGACGGAGCTTCGCCATCGTCTTCGACTCGATCTGGCGAATACGCTCACGCGTCACGCCGAACGTGTCACCGATCTGGTCGAGGGTCTTCGGCATTCCGTCACCGAGGCCGAAGCGCATCCGGATGACACCGGCCTCACGCTCGGAGAGCGAATCGAGCAGGCTCTCGAGCTGCTTCTGCAGCATCGTGAAGCCCACGGCGTCTGCAGGAACAACGGCCTCGGTGTCCTCGATGAGGTCACCGAATTCGCTATCGCCGTCCTCACCGAGAGGTGTGTGCAGCGAAATCGGCTCGCGGCCGTACTTCTGGACTTCGACGACCTTCTCCGGCGTCATGTCGAGTTCGCGGCTGAGCTCCTCGGGCGTGGGCTCACGGCCCAGATCCTGGAGCATCTGTCGCTGGACACGGGCGAGCTTGTTGATGACCTCGACCATGTGGACCGGGATGCGGATGGTGCGCGCCTGGTCGGCCATTGCGCGAGTGATGGCCTGACG
>CAYRON010000027.1:0-17699 GCA_964425885.1 uncultured Salinibacterium sp. | reverse complement strand
TCCGCCGCGCGGCGTAGCCGCGTGGTGGCGGCTCAGTAGGGGATTCCCGTCATCCCCTCCACTCGGTGAATCCTCCTCTGACCAGGAGTTCTCTGATAAAGGCCCTGCGACTGCTCCTCGCCGGAGACTGCGACGCGTGCCAGCTGCGTGCATTAGACCTCCCAGAAAGGCCCTGAAACGCGGTGTTTGTGCCTTCGGCGATGATCGCCCCGCGCTCCTAGGCGGCGTGCTGGTAGGCCATCGCTGCGCGAGCCGTGGAGTGCCCAGCTCGATCCATCAACTCACGAACCGTCGCACCTGCCTGAGCTGCGGTCGTCACGCCAGCGTGCCGCCGGTCATGCAAGTGGAACTCTCCCAGCCCGAGCCCTTTTGCAGCCTTGCGCCATGCTCTCTGGAGCTGCGGTCGGCTGTGCGACCAGTAGCCGACCAGTTCGGCCATCTGCGCCCACGTGGCTCCAGCGACCCGTGCAGCCCATGCTCGTTGGGCCCGCTGGGCTGCGTCGGCCCTCATCTTCTGTCGTGGCGTTGCGCTTGTCACTTACTTGACCTCCCGCTTGTGAAGCCTAGATGCCGGTAGGTTGGCGTTATGAGTGCAGGCTTGCGCGTCGGCGGTTCGGGCTCACGAGAATGGCCCTTTCGACTGGTCCTAATCGCAATGCTCTTGGGTGCGACGCTCACAGCTCTTTCCAGTTGTGCTGCTCTGTTTCACAGGGAGACGCTCGAGGACGCGGTAGGCACTTGGCGGTACGAGGAGGGTGGTCACACCTCGACGATGACGATCGACTCTGACGGCACGTTCGAAGTAGAGAACGCCCCGGTGGAGTTCTTCACGATCGCCTACCACAGGGACCACCCAGATTGGGATGGGGAGATCGAGTGGGACGACGCATTAGCGGTGCGCGGCACCCTCGAGATAAGCAACTTGAGCTACAACCTCAGTCTCTGGATGAAGGAACCTTCACAGTTCGAGGACCACGTCCAAGTCGCAGCACTGAGCACCTGGACCGGGACGATTCTGATGCGTCAAGGTGACCCTGATTTCGGTCCTGAGATCCGCTACCAGAAAGTTGGGTAGAGATCTTCATCTTGAGTGGCGCCTCCCGCGTTTGGCTATCGGCATCTTTCGGCTCGGCCGAGCACTGAGGTCATCCAAGCTACTTGCGATTCTCCCGAGCTTTGTATCGATATTGCGGAACGCTCGTTCGTTGCGGGTCGCAATGTTCCAGTTCTTGTTTTCGTAGTCGGTGTCGGCATTCGCTTCGCCCCACTGTTCTAGGTTCAAGTCGTATTGATCCTGGTATCGAAGCTGGCACGACCCACGACAGGGCACGACAGGGTGACACCAAGTCCCCAGTGTTTAGGGAGCTGCCGCATGATGCCGGGGTGCCTGACTCAGTCTCCGAAACTGATTACGCGGGTTCGATTCCCGTCATCCCCTCCGAGACACGAGACGTTCAACGCAGGAGTTCTGCCCCGACGGAGTAGGGCGCATCATCGATCACGGATGTGGCTAGCCACTCGGCGAACGGCACGCCGTCCTGCACCGTTGTGTAGAACTCGGGTAGCGACGACAGTGTGTGCGGTGTGAGCCCCGTGCTTGCATCGGCGCCGTCATCCGTCAGGTAGAAGAAATAGTTGGGCACTTCGTCCGAGAGGCGGCTCATCGAGTCGCGCATCGCTGATGCCCACGCACTCGCATCCGGAGCGTGGTCGTTGATCTTCGCAGAGAAGGCGATCAACGTGGCATCCGCCGTCGTGTTCGAGTCGAGGAAGACGACCCGGTCGCCGAGCAGGGCTCGGTTGGCAACGACCGCGGTCTCGTAGAGGTTCTCCCCCGACTCATAACCGAAGGTCGCCTTCCAGTCCGCTCCCCACAGGTCGTCCGCTACAGCGGGCCACTTGGTGCTCGGCAACTGGTTGCCCTCTGAGAAGCTGTAGACGGTGCTCTCGGCGTAGAGGCTGGCAATGGTGGGAGTCCAGAATGTGGCACCGAACCCGCCAGCACTGCCCCCGGCTATGAGCAATTTCGCCGGATTCGCGGGCAGGGCCTCCCCGATCCACTCCAACGCGAGCCGCACGTTCTGCTGGCCGTTGTACCTCATGTTCGACGTCATGCTGGCGCCGGCGTGAAAGTCCCCGGTGGCGTAGGGGATAACGGCGATGTTCCAATCGTTGAAAGGGTTCTCGGGATTGTCGGCCTCGAGCATCCCGCCGAGCGTTCTGGGAAAGAACGCGGGAATACTGCGGAAATAGTTGCCCGGGTCGCCGCCCAGCAGGTACTTCGCAGCACTGATCGGTTCGCCAGCGGATGCCGCATCCCACGTGACTCCCCCACCACCGAAGAAGATCATGAGGTTGTCGCTCGAACCCGTCTTGGCGTAGACCCTGTAATCGCTGCCATCGGCGGCCATCGCGAGGTCTCCGAGATCGTGCTGATACCAGCGGTTGCGCTCCGCGAGCTGGTCGCCAGGCCACGACGGGGATGGAGCCGTCACCACGAGATAGCCCCCGCCTGCGACCATCCCGAGCAGCGCAAGCGTTGCGCCAACGCCGATAATCCATTTGCGGCCGGCACTCAACTTCGTCATGAGTCCACTGTGCCAACCTGGCGCGAATGCCGCGTCCTCCCGGTGGAGTACTTCAGTCGCGGACGAGTTCCCATTTAGCTGCTGGTCTGCCGAGCAGACCTCTCAGCATCGCGCCGCGCATCCCGTGCGGCGTCGGCCGCCGCGGCCTCCTCGGGTGTCGGAGCGCTCCCTCCCAGGGCGCGCGGATGCCACCACTGGCCCGAACCTGTCTCGGGGTAGTCCGCCTGCAGCCCACTCAACAGCTCTTCCATGGTCGACTTCAGTTGAGCGGTAGCCGTTGCGGGGTCATCCGTCGGCGACACGACCATGGGCGCGCCGAACGAGAAATGCACGGGGATGCCGCGGCGCTCGCGCAACGTGATCTTGCGGTTCTTCGTCATGAGCCGCTGTCCGCCCCAGACAGCCACGGGGATGATCGGCACTCCCGCTTGGGCTGCAAGCCTGACTGCCCCGGTCTTGAAATCGCGGATCGTGAACGATGCGCTCACCCCCGCCTCGGGGAACACGCCGATGAGCTCGCCGCTGCGCAGGGCGACGGATGCAGCATCAAACGCTTGCGTGCCCTTCTTCATGTTCACGGGGATGTGCCGCATGCTGCGCATGAGCCAGCCCACGACAGGCTTCTCGAAGACGCTCTGCTTGGCCATAAAACGAATCCTGCGTCGGTTGTGCGACCACGTCGCCCATTCGACGAGCGCGAACTCGAGGTAGCCGAAGTGAGTCATCGCGATGACGGCACCACCAGCATCCGGGATGTTCTCAGAGCCCCGGATGTCACGGCGAACGTGCAGGGCGGCGAACATCGCGCGCCCCGCGCCGATGGCGGCCGTGTAGACAGGTTCGCGCGTCATGGGTTCTCCCTACAGGTGACGGGTCCTGCTCAGGGTATGTCGCAGCGCGCTGCTGAGCGCACCCTTGACAATCGCCTTTATTCAGCGCGGGCACACTGGGGCGAGCGTTGACGCTGGTGAATCTGGGAAATCTCGACTTCGGCTGAGCCGTACAGCTAGCTGTCGACGCGCTTCAGGATGTGCACGGGCACGAAGAGGCCCGCGGTGGTGATGAGGATGCCCGCCACGAACAGCACGCCCTCGAAGCCGGGCACGTAGAACGCGGAACCCATGAGGTAGATGCCGCCGACGAAGAGAGCCAGGGACACGAGGAAGGCGATCAGCTTCATGCCCTCACTCTATCGGAGGTTCGTGGCACCCCTACGGGGGTCTAGGCCTGTACCCCATCGTGTCCTCTACTATGAGGACACCCGAAAGCATTTCACCCGAGTGCTTACCCTGCTGTTTACCCGAGGATTCGATCATGCCCGAAAACGAGTCGATTGCCCCATTCGGCTACTACCCGGACCCCGCCGGCAGCGGCCTGCTGCGCTGGTGGAACGGCTCTGCCTGGACCGAGCGCGTCGAGCGCCCGCGCCCCGAGGTTCAGCCTGCGTTCGGGTACTCCTCGAGCAAGCTCGCTTCCTAGCAGCCGCTGCTCGCCGTGCTACTCCTGGCGCTGAAGCCAGGTGAGCACGGCGAGCACTCTGCGGTGGTCGCTGCCTGAGTCATCCAGCGCCAGCTTCTGGAAGATGGACGTCACGTTCTTCTCCACCGCGCCAGTTCCGATCACGAGTGAACTCGCGATCGCCGCGTTCGTGCGCCCCTCGGCCATGAGCGCCATGACTTCGCGCTCGCGTGGGGTGAGCGTCGCCAGAGGATCGTGTCGACGCCCGAGGAGCTGGCCAACCACCTCCGGGTCGAGAACGGTCCCGCCCGCGGCGATCCGCTCCACGGCGTCCTTCAACTCGTCGAGTGATGCGACGCGGTCCTTCAGCAGGTAGCCGACTCCCCCGCTGCCAGCGGCGAGCAACTCCTGCGCATACGCCACCTCGACATACTGCGAGAGCAGCAGGATGCCCACGCCGGGCAGGAGTCCGCGTGCGGCGATCGCGGCTCGCACTCCTTCGTCACGGTACGTCGGTGGCATCCGCACGTCGAGCACGATGAGGTCTGGCGCGGTTTCGTCGAGCCCGGCGAGGAGCTCGTCACCGTCGCCGTAGGAGGCGACGACCTCGAAGCCGGCCTCGTCAAGAACGCGAACGAGCCCTTCACGCAGCAGCACCGAATCGTCAGCGACGACTACGCGGGTGGTCATGGGTCAAGGGTAGGTGAGTGGCAGTCGGGCTGAGATCGTGGTGGGGCCACCTCTCGGACTCTCCACCCTGAGTGTTCCCCCGACACCACGCAGCCGTTCGCGGAGTCCTGCCAGCCCGTGGTCGTCGACGAGGGTGGCTCCGCCAGAACCGTGATCTGTGACATCCACGGTCAACCAGCTTCCGTCAACCGCGACCGTGACCTGCGCCTCGGATGCCCCGGAGTGCTTGCCCGCGTTGGTGAGAGCCTCGGCCCCCACGAAGTACGCCGTGCGCTCGATCTCCTGCGGGATGACGGTGCCCTCCGGCAACTGGCTCATGACTGTGGCCGGGAGAGGGCCGCGAATCGCAACGGACTCGAGGGCCGCGACAAGCCCACGATCGAGCAGGATCGGCGGAGCGAATCCGCGGGAGAGCGCACGCAACTCCTCCAGGGCATCCTTCGACTGCTGCATGGCATCGGAAAGGAGGCTCTTCGCCTTCTCGGGATCGGCGTCCAGCTGCCGCTCGGCGGCCGCGATATCCATCTGGAGTCTCACGAGCCTCTGCTGGGGCCCATCGTGGATGTCGCGCTCCAGGCGTCGCAGCGAGTGGCCCTCCGCCGACACGGCGGCACCCCGGGATTCGGCGAGCGACATCACTTCTCGCTCGAGCGCATCAGAGCGGAAAGCGCCGAGCATCCCGCGGGCGATGACCCAGTGAAGCGAGGTGAGTCCGCGCGTGATGAACGGGAGGGTCACCAAGAAGATGACGCCGAAGATGAACTGCAGCACGTTGTCGGCAACCTGAGCGTTCTCGACTACTCCACCGAAGCGCTCGACGATCCACTGAGCGAGGTAGAAGTCGCGGTCGCCATCGGGGATGAAGCTGTCCCAGAACCAGTAGCTGATTCCGCCCAGTCCCACGGCCACCCAGGTGACCGTAATCGACCAAGTGATGGTCGTGATCACGAAGTCCACGACCGAAGTGTGCAGCAGGTACAGCCAGTAGTGGCCGTTGCCGAGGGTCGCGCGAACCCACCCGATGAAGCCTGTCCTGGCACGGGCATCCTGCCATTCCGGCTTCTCGATGGCCGGCCGCCCCGCGAATTGGAGGAGGGCGAGATTGAGCGTGCCGAAGCCGCGCGCGACGTAGAGGGCGCCGATGATCACGAGCACACCAACGACGAGCGCGAGCAATCCCGCACCCGAGGAGATGAGCCCGATGGTGACGACAAAGCCGACGAGAGCGATGGGGAAAGCGATGAAGAGGAAGGCGAGTTCGCGCGGGACGGACCGCCAGAGGTCGCCGTACCGCTGGAGGGCGCTCCGGTCGGGTGATGCCGTGCTGAGTGGGGAGGTCATGGGGTTCCTTTCGATTGTCCCAGCCTCGCGATGTCGGTGCGCAACGAGAATCCGGCTACCACACCGATCTGCGGTGGGGCTAACCCCCGTCGCGCGGTTCGACACGCAGTTAGCGTTGCCTCAGCTTGCTTGCGGAATGTCTGGCGATGCGTACCGTTGAACTACGTACAGAACGCGTAAGGGAGTCACACAATGGCCGAAACGAAGACAGTCCCCCAGTCCACGAGCGACCCGGATGTCACGAGCGGAGTTGCCCAGTTCCTCGGGCCGGTCGTGACCGACCTCACTGCCCTGTCGATCGATGGCAAGCAGGCGCACTGGCACGTGCGTGGCGCGAACTTCCAGGCAGTCCACGAGCTCCTCGATTCCGTCGTCGACCACGCGCGCGACTACGCGGACACGGCTGCGGAGCGCGTCGTCGCTCTCGGCCTTCCGATCGACGCTCGCACCCAGACGGTGGGCAGCAAGGCGACCACGCCCGTCATGACCGCCGGATTCCAGCAGTCGGATGCCGTGATCACCGAGGTCATCGCCGCGATCGATGCAACTCTCGTGACTGTCCGTACCGCCGTGACCGAACTCGGCGAGCTCGACCCTGTGAGCCAGGATGTCGCGATCGAGATCGCTCGCGGTCTCGAGAAGGACCGCTGGTTCCTCTTCGCGCACCTCGCCGGCCAGTAACCACGCACCTCACGCAACGCCCCGTGTCGCCCCATTGGGGGATGACGCGGGGCGTTGTCGCGTCGCCATACTCGTGTCATACCGCCCAACGACGAGGGGATCGCCATGGCCGCGCACGATATTCCGGACACCGCTGAGGTTCGCACCACGATGGCCACGGGCCAGGCGGAGGGGATGAAGAGCCTCGGGCTCGCGTCATCCACCGTCGAGAAATGGGAAGACGGCTACCGCGCTGCGAAGACCGCGGACTCCACATTCGAGTGGTGGTACTTCGACTGCCAGTTCGACGATGGGTCCACCCTCGTCGTGACCTTCTCCAACAAGCCGCACACCGACCCCTCCGGCCCGTTGGTTCCCACGGTGCTCGCGATCCGACAGCTTCCTGACGGCACTCGCCAGCACCTCGAGCCGACATTCGCCGCCGACCAGTTCAGTGCATCGACTGAACAGTGTGATGTCACCATCGGCACGAACACGGTCTCGGGTGATCTCGATTCCTATGACATGCACCTCGAGCTCGACGGCCTGGTCGCGGACGTGACCATCACCCGAGCTGCTCCCTCCTGGCGGCCCGGCGCCGGCATCAACTACTTCGACTCGGCGAGGAGTCACTTCCTCGCCTGGGTCGTGCCTGTGCCGTACGGCACGGTCACCGCCACCATCACCGAAGGCGGCACCACCTCGACGCTCTCGGGGAGCGCCTACCACGACCACAACTGGGGCAACCATCTCATGGGGTCGTTCCTCGACCACTGGTACTGGGGTCGGGCGCACATTGGCGACTACACCCTTGTCTACGTGCGGATGACCACCAAGGGCTTCATGGGTTTCGGCGAGATCAACATCCCGACGTTCTACCTCGCCAAGGGCGAGATCCTGATCACGGATGACCTGCTCCCCCTCCGCCTCGCGACGAGCGGTGACGTGCCGGGCCCCGGCCACCAGAGCTACCCCACCCGGATGGAGTGGACCTGGCACACGGATCGCGGATCCATATCCATGACGGCAACGAACCCCACGCTGATCGAATCGCTCGACATGGCTGTGCCGCGTCATGGTTTTTCGAAGCTCGTGCACGCTGCCGAGCATCCGATGTACTACGACTTCAATGCCGACATGGAGCTGGACATCGCGTTGGACGACCTCACCGACCACGTGGTCGGGCGCACCCTCTACGAGAAGATGATGTTCCGCTAGAGGCTCTCGTGCGTGACTCGCCCGCCGAGAAGCGTGAGAGCCACGGGCATCTGCGCCAGATAGGTACCGTCGGCGTCGAACGGGTCAGCCTCGACCGCCACGAGGTCGCCCAGCTCCCCCACGGAGACGCTGGAGCGCACCGACGCGGAAACTGCCTCCTCCGGGCTCACGCGTTGCTCAGGATGCCACGGCTCCCGGTCCCCGCGCCGGCGCGTCACCGCTGCCGCCATCGCGATCCACGGGTCTAGCGGGGCGACGGGCGCGTCCGACCCGAAGCGCAGCGTCGCTCCGGCATCGAGCAGGCTGCGGAACGCGTAGAGCCCCGCCGTCCGACCCTCCCACACAGAGTCGGCGAGATCCCTGTCGTCCATGGCGTGGTCAGGTTGCACGCTCGCCTCGATGCCGAGCGCTGCGAAACGAGGCAGATCCGCGTTCGCGAGAAGTTGGGCGTGCTCGATGCGACCCTTCGCCCCGACCGCTTCGAACGCATCCAGCGCGTAAGTGTTCGCGCGGTCACCGATCGCGTGCACCCACGAGTCGATGCCTGCCGACTTCGCGAACGCCATGTGCCTGCGCAGTTCGTCGGGGTCGACCGTGAGAAGCCCCGTGCCACCGTCCTGATACGCGTCGTAGGTGTACGCGGTTCGGGTCCCGAGCGATCCGTCCGTGAGCACCTTGTAGCCACCGACCGTCAGCAGAGGCTCGAGCTCCAGGCCCGTGCGGAGGCCCTCGTCGGCGGCCCGCTCGAGGTCCTGGGTGTAGATGGCGAACTGCACGCGCAGCGCGTCGTGACCGGCCGCGATGCGGCGCTCCCACGTGTCGCGGTTCCACGCCATCTCGAGATCGGCGACGCCGACGACGCCGCGAGCAGCGGCCGCCGATGCTGCCTCACGCGCCCAGGAGTCGAGGGTCGCGTCATCCACCGCGCCGAGGGCCGCCGTGACGGCGAAAGCCGCATCCTCCCGCAGGAGTCCGGTGGCGTGGTCGGCCTGGCCGAAGCGCTGGAGGGCCGCCGTGTTGAGCCACGCCGAGTGCAGGTCACCGCTGAGGAGCACGACCGGCACCGAAGGACTGACCGCGTCGAGCACCGCTGCGTTCGGCTCGTCGGGCCATAGTCCGTCGCGGAACCCCACCCCGACCAGCAGTTCTTCACCGAGGGCCGACCTGACGATCTCGACGGCGTGGGCAGCGGATGTCGCGCTCGACACGTCGAGCCGCTGCGACGTGAGCGCCCACTGGCTGAAGTGCACATGTTCGTCCCAGAGACCCGGAATCACCCAGCGACCAGCAACGTCGATGTCGCCGCTGCCGATCGCACCGATGTCGACGATCCTGCCGCCCTCGATACGGATGTCGACGTCGCGATCTCCGACCCGGGCGTTACCGAGCAGCATCGTGGCTCTGGTTGTCGCCGTGCACGCGGCTCATCTCGCGCGCAAGCGCAGGATTGGCGTAGTTCTCCCCCGCTTGCAGTTCGCTCATGATGCGATCAACGACCTCCGGCGACTTGTTCTGGCTGAGCTTGAGCCGCGCGTCGAAGCGCGTGACGCGAAGCCGTATCCCGACTGTTCCCTTGGCGATCCGACGGGATGACTCCTCATCCACGTCGAGGCTCACCGGGTGCGGCATCGACTCCTCGAAGTAGTCCACGAGTTCGCCGAGCACGCGGAAATTCTCCTCATCTGAGAGGATCTCGGGCACGCCGTAGAGGTGAGCAGTGACGTGATTCCAGGTCGGGATGATGTCACCCTCGCCATACCAGCCGGGCGAGATGTACCCGTGCGGGCCCTGGATGATGACGAGCACCTCGTGCTCGCCCAACTCGTGCAGCTTCTCGTCGGGGCGGCCCACGTGGGACACGATCACGATGTCGCGCTCATTCTCCTCGAGTACCACTGGGTAGTGGCTCGCGACGATGCTGTTGCTCGTGTGGGAGACGATCGTGGCCCACGAGTTGGAGCGGATGAGCCGCTTCACTTCCTCTGGATCAGTGGTGACGTAGCCGGGCGTGTGTCTCATGCTGCCAGCATCCCACGGTCGCGCACGGTGCGACGTGCACGCATCAGGCCTGGTCGAGGGGGCACCAGTAGAGCTTGCGGCCGCCGATCTCCTCCATGACAATCGGCGTGCCACAGACTCGGCACGGTTTTCCCGTGCGGTGATACACCCAATGCCGATCATCGCGATGGGCGAGAGCCGCCTCGTAGCGGGCACCGCGGAGGCCGTCCATGGTGAGCATCTGGCCGGTCTTGACCCCGATCTTGAGCAGCTTCGTCCAGTCGCGCCACAATGCGCGCACGGTCTCCTCGGGCACGTCCCGCCCCGGGGTGTGCGGATTGAGGCGTGCACGGAAGAGCAGTTCTGCCCGGTAGACATTGCCGATGCCACTCACTACTGACTGGTCCATGAGGAGGAGGCCTATCGGTGTCGGCTTCTTCAGGACGGTGGCCGTGAATCGATCCTCGGCTCGCTTCCCGCCGTCAACCAGTGGATCCGGCCCGAGGCGGTCGATCACGGCCTGCACCTCGTCAGGGGTGAGCACGTCGCACGCGGTCGGTCCGCGCAGGTCGGCGCACGTGACATCCGTCAGCAGGCGCACGCGTACGGCGCCGATCGGCTCGGGCGGGAATGACTCAAGCGGAGCTTCGAGCTTCTCCTGCTCAGCCATGCGCAGCCGCGTGCGACGGGGCGCCCCGATGCTCGACAGCGAGTCCTCGAACCCGCCGACGACTGTTCCGCGCTGGTTGGTCTGGCCCATGCGACCGGCGGCCGAGGCAATGGTCGCGTCGGCAGTGATGTCACCCGAGAAATCCCAGGCCCCATAGATTCCGAGGTGCACCCGCAACCAGAGCTCGTTATCGAACTCGAGGAACATCTGTTTGCCAACGGCCTTGGCGTCGACCATGTCGTGGCCGTCGATCTGAGCAGCTCCGGCCGCGAAGCGCCCCTGTGGCGAACTCGCCGCAACGCGCTTGCCGACGAAATGCAGCCCGAACTGGCGCGCAATTCGATGGACGGAGTGACCCTCGGGCATGACCTGTGTCCTCTTGGGGCTAGGCGCCGATCGGGTGGCCCGCGATCTGCCCCGTCTGCTCGTACTCGGCCAACTGCGCGATGCGGCGGGCGTGACGCTCCTCGCCCGAGAATGGCTCCGCGATGAAGAGGTCGATGAAGCGCTTTGCCTCCTCATCGGTGTGCTGGCGAGCGCCGATCGAGATCACGTTGGCGTCGTTGTGCTGGCGAGCGAGCAAAGCAGTCGAGTCGTTCCACACGAGGGCCGCCCGGATGCCCTTCACCTTGTTCGCGGCGATCTGCTCCCCGTTTCCCGATCCGCCGAACACGATGCCCAGGCACTCGATTCCCGCGGCCTGATCGCGCGCGACGGCGAGCGCGGCGTTGATACAGAACGACGGATAGTCGTCGAGAGGTTCGTACGTCTGCGGTCCGTGATCGACCACGTCGTGGCCAGCAGCTCGGAGATGAGCCTGGAGGTCTGCGCTGAGCTCGAGGCCGGCATGGTCGGTTGCGATGTGGATGAGCATGACCATCAGTTTAGGGTTCGGGGACTCGGCAGATTCCGCGTCTCGCGTCTGCTCCCACTGGTCAGGCCTGCAGCGCTTCACTCGGCGCGAGGCGGGATGCCCTGCTGGCCGCGACTCCGCCGCCGATCATCCCGACCACTATGCCGCCGAGGATCGCAGCGGGAGCGTAGAGCGGGTCGAAGACCGGAATCCACCCGCGAACGATGGTGACGGCCAGGATCGCGGCGAGACCGGTGAGCAAACCGAGGAGTCCGCCCGCCGCCCCGATCATGCTGGACTCGGCGAGCACGAGCGCGACGACGTGGATGCCCCGGGCGCCGAGCGCCTTGCGTAGGCCGATCTCCCGACGACGCTCCAGTACCGATACCACCATCGAATTGGCGACGGCCGCGCTCGCGGCCACGAGCGAGACGGCGGTGAAAGCGAGGAGGATGTCGAGCACGTCCTGCTCGACTTCGATGCGGAGCGTCGTCGGATCCACCGGGGCAAAGACACTGACACGGGCTGGGTCGGTGGGGTCGACGAGCAGCGGCGCCAGTGCCGCAACCTGCTGGGCGGCTCCACTTGCCGTCACCGCGAGCGCCTGCGAACGACCCGCAGTCCACTCCCGCCCGCGAATCGACTCCCCCGCGATGACACCGCCGAGCAACTCGGGCAGCCTCGGGGACGAGGTGATGACTCCGGCGATGGGTGCTGTGCTGTCGCCGAGGACAATCGACGGTCCTTCCGCGAGCAGGACGATGTCGAGTTGCTCGGCGAGCGACTGGCCGATGAGCACTCCGTTCTTCGGCGAGACCCCCGACACCCAGTCGATGGTCAATCGACCTGCCGACTCGACATCGCCGAACGAACCGAGCACGCTCACGTAGATCGCGTCACGAGCCCACGTTGCGCGTACCTCTCGCTGACCGTAATCCTCGAGCACCACCACGGAATCGACCCCCGCCTGCTGTCCAAATCGTTCGAGGATGCCGGACGTCGCGAGCGACTCGCCTGGTGTCGACGTCCACTCCGCCGAGACTTCACGGTTCGCGTGGGCATCGAAGGTTTCGGCGACCTGTGAGCGAGCGGATGTTGCGATCCCCAGTGAACCCACGGCAAGGGCAACCGCGAGTGTCACCATGAGCGCGAGACCAGCAGTGCGCCCGCGTCGTGCACGTAGCGACCATGCCGCGTCTTTCAGAACATCGATCGACCGCACGCGCGAGGGTCGACCGGGAGGGATCGGGGCGGACACCGATCGCGATGGTTGCGGCTCCTCTCCTTCAAAGAGCACCCCATCCCGGATTCGGGCGCGCCGCGCTGCCGCCTCCGCGACCTCCGACGAGTGAGTGATCAGCACGATCGTCGATCCCGTAGCGTTGGCGGCACGCAGGCTCTCGACGACCAACGCGCTGTTCTCCGAGTCGAGGTTGCCCGTGGGCTCATCTGCGAGAATCACCGGCGTTCCCGCAGCCATCGCTCGTGCGATCGCGACACGCTGCTTCTGCCCTCCCGAGAGCGTTGCCGCTCGTTGGTCCGCCGCCCCGTCGAGCCCCACTGCACGAAGGGCGCCGCGGGCTCGCATCCTTCGCTCGCGTGCCGGCACTGCTCGGTAGAGGAGGCCGAGTTCGACGCTGTGGATGACCGGTCGATGATCCATGAGGTGGAAGCCCTGGAACACGAACGCGAAGAGGCTCGAACGCATCTCGGCCGCCTGCTTCTGGGTCGCGACGTCGACCGCAACCCCGTCGATGGAGTAGGTGCCGCCGGTTGGGCGGTCGAGAAGTCCGATGACGTTCAGCAGTGTCGACTTTCCGCCGCCTGACGGCCCTTCGATCGCGAGGAACTCGCCCTGCCCGAGGTCGAGGTCGACAGATCGCAGGGCGGTGGCGGGCGGCGGCCCGGCGAACGTGCGCTCCACACCCCTCAAGCGCAGCGACGTCATTGGTCCACCCGGACTCTGTCACCGGCGGTCAGGCTCCCCGGCACGACGGCGCTCACCGCGCTCAGTCCCGAGAGCTGCGCAATTTCTCGCACCTCAATGAGCTCGAAGGTGCCGTCGACGGTCAGTACAGACACGACCTGGTCGCGCTCCCCACGGGGTATGACTGAACGGGTGGGGACGATCAAGGAGTCGGTCGCCGCCACCTCGAGGTCGAGTCGAATCGCGGTCTCGCTCCCCGCGAGAGCATCGTCCACACTGCTCGAAGGGGTGAAGATCACCACGCTCTCCCCGGTCTCCTCGTCGGGGCTCCCGATCGATGAGACGGTCACATCCACGGCCCCGTCAGCAAGGATCGCCTCACCGGCGCTGTCGAGCGCGAATCTCGCCCGTACCCCCTCCGGCACATTCGCCGAGGCGACGAGCGCCCCTGACGAGAGCTGAATCTGTGCTCCCTCTGTCGGAGCGACACCGATTGCCGTAGCGGAGGCGACAACGGCTGGTACCGAGGGGGTTACGGCGAATTCCTGGGCAGGCACCGTCAGCGTTGCTTCGGTGACCGCGGGTTCACTCGGCTGAGGAGTCGTGGACGGCGCAGGTGTTTCCCCTTTGGGCAGCGAGTAGCCCGCAGCCCGGTAGAGAGCGGTGACCGCACCCACAGTCTCCGGCCCGAAGCGGCCGTCGACCGTGACCGGATGCCCGGCCGCCGCAAGCCCACTCTGCAACTGGGATACGTCCGGCCCGCTGTCTCCCACCACGAGGTCGCGGTAGAAGGGGAACGCTCCCGGCATGAGAAACACTGGTCGCCCACTGACCTCGAGCACGACTTCACCGGCCCCCACCGACTCGCCGACGCTCGCAGGTTGAGCGGTGACGACAGTGATCTCGCCGCTCATCTTGACAATGAGATCGTCGGTGAACTCCCTGACGAAACGTGCACTCACGCTCACGCTGTCGGTGAGATCACCCTCGACCACCTCCACCGTGATGGGACTCGGAGGCGGAGGTTCGGCGGCAGACTCGCGCTGCTGCGACGAGGTGAACTGACCAGCCAGGATCCACCCGACCGCCATCGAGCCGATGATCGCCGCCGCCCCAACGCCCACCAGCAACGGCCCCCGACGGCGCCCCGGGGATGCCGGCTGAGACTCACCCCGGGGCACGGGGCGCGTTCTTGGCGATGGCGTCGAAGACGTCGAGCCGGTTGGCGGTGATCGTGCCGAGCATCCGTTCGAGCGCGTCAGCATTGTCTGCGAGCAGTGTCACCTGCCGCTCCCACTCCTCTTGGTACAGGGTCTCCGCGTAGCCCGACGTCTCCCGACAGGTGGCGTCGAGCGTCGCGAGTTCTTTCTCACCGGGAGTCGGGGCACCCTGTTCCTCCAGGCCGAACGTGGACACCATGTACTCCGTCGGAATCCCAATGGGATCGTCGGGCAGATCGGGCACCCCGGAGTCCCGCATGCACTCGTGCCAGCGCCCCGCGGCCGCCACGACATCGCTGTCCTCGAGAGCGCCGTTGAATGCCGCGCCCGCGAGCCCCACGGCCAGTTCGCTGTTGCTGCTCAATCGCGGCAGTTGCTCGCGGGCGACATCGGTGCACTCATCGATCGCGTCATCCTTGGCGGGCGAGACCTCCTGCTGCATGAAGAGCAACCAGGCATCCATGCCGCGATCTGGGCTGACGGCGGTGTGGTACCCGAACTCGCGCGCGATCTCGACGGTGAAGAGACGCCGGCCGCCATCGCTAGCCGTTTCACTCGGCCCCGCTGAGACGTCGCGCCATGGAACGTTCCACTCGAATCCCTTCGACTCCATGCAGGGCCTCATGAGGAGGTTCTCCGCGTAGTCGGCGGCAACGACGTGCGCCGGCGTGTACTGGTCGAGGGGTTGCACCCAGCGAGCGCGGTTCTGTTCTGGCAGGTCAGGGATACGCGCGGCAGGAGCACTGCACGCGGTTAGCGGGAGAGCGAGGGAGGCCGCGACGACGAGCGCCGCGGCCTCCTTACGAACTCGGATCACGGCCAGAAGCTCGCAAAGTAGCCGGACGAGACCCGGTCGTGCCAGTTCTGAGCGACTGCGCCCGTCGTGTTGTTGAGGTTGTTGTCCCCCGTGCCCTTGGTCAGGGTGAAGTACTGCCCACCGTGGAACCAGTGCTCGTAGAACCGCACCGATTCGTAGCGACCGTTGTTGTAGACGGAATCCGCGGTGTCGTTGCCGCTGCCCCCGTCTCGATACGTCTGCGGAATGTAGTTGTAGATGGACTGCGCGAATCGAATGTAGTCGCGCCCATTCGTGCCCGTGACATAGGCAGCCTCCCGCCAGATGCAGGCATCGCCCGACGGACAGTCACCCGCTGCAGCGTTGGCGGGCGTGGCCCCGAGGATTCCTACCAGGGCTGCGATGACGACGGCAGTTGCCGCCGCTGTACGTACCTTCATGGTCCGCACCTTTCTGTTGTGATGAGAAGGAAACGGTGCGGCCCGTTGGTCGTGCTTTTGTACCCTAGGCATTAAAGACCGAGTTGTCTACTCCCGGGGGACGGCGGTCGGGAAACGGTGGATAACGCGCTCTTCCCAATATTCCCCAGCGGGAGGACACTGGGTGAAACGCATCCACACACCGATGGAGGCACGATGAAGCACACCTCAGACATCCCCTCGATGCTGCCGATTCTCGCGGCCGGGCGTCACAGACATCCTTCGAGCGGCGCCTGCTTCATGGAGTACGCCTCCTTCCTCGCTGGGGAGCGCTGGAGTGACCGTCCAGCGTGCACGCACCCCCTCCTCGCATCACTGGCTCGTGATGTGAACGACCTGACAACGGATGCCCGCCGCAACGACCTGCTGCCCCTGGTGCCCCGGGTTGTCGGCCTCAACCCCGACAGCGAGTTGTACTCGGCCGAGATCGCCGTGCTCGCGGCATCCGCAGCGTTGCCCATCGCCAGCATGGAGCGCCAACGCGCGCTCGCAGCAGGCGTGATCTCTCTCGTGCGCCGAGCGGGAGACGATCGACTCACCGTGATCGCGAGCGAGTCCCTGGCTCAGGTGCCGGACATCGAGCGCTGGGCGCAGCGGTATCTCACGGAGGTCTACTCCGCGCGCGGGTCGTGGAAGCACGCCGCAGAAGCGATCCTGCACACGTCGACCGTCGGCATCGCGCTGGCCTGCATCGACGACCCCGAGTCGACGCTGAGGAGCCTCCTCGTCGCCGCCATCGAGGCTGGCGAGCGAGCGGTCGCACGCACCACCGCGACCCCCGGTCGGGTGCTCGTCGACAGTTAGGCTGGTCTCCCACGAACGAGCAGGGAGTGTGCTGTGCCAGGAGAAAACCTCACCCGTGTCGAGGCCCAGGAGCGTAAGGCCCTGGTCGATGTGCAGTCGTATGAGGTCGCGCTCGACCTCACGACCGGCGCAGAGACATTCGGCAGCACGACGACCGTGCGGTTCACCGCCACCGCGGGAGCGTCCACGTTCATCGACGCGATCACGCGCACGGTGCATTCTGTGACGCTCAATGGAACGGCCCTGGATGCCACGACCGTGAGCGATGGAACGCGCATCCAGCTCGACAACCTTGCCGCCGAGAACGTGCTCGAGGTCGTCGCCGATGTCGAATACTCGCGCACTGGCGAGGGTCTCCACCGTTTCGTCGACCCGGTCGACGACGAGGTCTACCTGTACACGCAGTTCGAGGTGCCCGACTCCCGCCGCGTCTTCGCGGTCTTCGAGCAGCCCGACCTGAAGGCGACGTTTAAGTTCACGGTGACCGCACCGGCGGACTGGGCCGTTGTCAGCAACTCCCCCACGCCCGTTCCCACCCCGGCTTCCGATGGTGCGGCGACGTGGTCGTTCGATCCGACCCCCGTGCTCTCGAGCTACGTGACAGCACTTGTGGCCGGACCGTATGAGTCGGTGCACTCGGAGCTCACGTCGAGCGACGGCCGCGTCATCCCGCTGGGAATCTTCGCGCGCAAGTCGCTCGCGCAGTACCTCGACGCCGACTACATCTTCGAGAAGACCCGCCAGGGCTTCGCGTTCTACGAGGAGAAGTTCGCGTACCCGTATCCGTTCGCCAAGTACGACCAGCTCTTCGTTCCCGAGTTCAACGCGGGGGCGATGGAGAATGCCGGCGCGATCACCTTCACCGAGACCTACGTGTTCCGCTCCAAGGTGACCGACGCCATCAAGGAGCGCCGCGTCGTCACGATCCTCCACGAGCTCGCGCACATGTGGTTCGGCGACCTCGTGACCATGAAGTGGTGGAACGACCTCTGGCTCA
>CAYRON010000026.1:0-18667 GCA_964425885.1 uncultured Salinibacterium sp. | reverse complement strand
CGCGGCGAATACTGGAATGAAGCTCTCCGTCCAGAGCAGCGCGCAGAAGTTTGCGGACGGCATCTTGGCGGGGCTTACGTGACGGAGGCCGCGGCCGACGGGCCCGGTGGGCGGTCCCCTCGCCGTCGCGTAGCTCGTCAGTTCGCCTGGGTTTCTGGGGGGAGGCTGCTCGCAGCCGTCCTCCAAGCGCTCACCCTCGTCTTTGTCGCTAGGGATGTTGCGCCTGCCGAGTTTGGGGTGCTCTCCGTGTTTCTGGGAGTCGCGGCCGTCGCTCAGACTGTCATCGATTGCGGAGTATCTACTTTCATCATTAGAGAGAGAGCCGCTCGTCCAAGAAGCGGCGACATAGCCGTGGCAATGAGCTTCAATTCATGGTCGTCGAGCGCCCTTGGGCTGTTGACCGGCACTGCTCTCTTGGCCCTCGGATCAACTGTTAACCCGATCTACCTGCTCATGCTTCCGCTCGCCGTCTGGATTGGAGCTCAGCGCAACGCGGACAATCGACTGACGATTATGGTGGCTGACGGCGATGCTTGGATAAATGTCACGAATCTGCTGACTAGGCGCGTAGCGATCCTCGTCCTTCTTCTAACATTCTCTGCCATCGGCCTCTCCCCCATTCTGGGTTACTCGATCGCCAGCGCAGTTGCTTGCGTCGGCTCATCAATCTTCGCCAACCTATACGTTCGAAAGCGGATCGAACCGAAGTCCGACCTGACCTTCCGCGCGCTAATTCAACGGAGTTCGCACTACTGGATCCATTCGGTGGCGACGCAAGCGAGAAATCTCGACGCCTTAATAGTTGGTCTTTTCGCGGGTGCCACCCAGGCGGGTTTGTACTCGAGCGGGAGCAGGTTGATCAACCCTCTTCGCATTCTCCCGACATCTTTGTCGGTTGTACTGATGCCGGAGGCGACCCGGGCCTACGCTAACTCTCGATCGCTTGGTCCTTTTGTAAAGCTGTCAGGCTTGATGGTGCTGATAACAGTCGCCATGACGGCTGTTCTTCTAGCTGGCACACCCCTTGCGGTGAACTTTGCTCTCGGCGCAGAATACGAACCGGCCATCCCAGCCATTCAAGCCATCATCGCTGGGCTACCGTTATGGGCCGCTATATCTTTGCTGCAGACGCTAATGCAGAGTATCGGGATGAAGAAGACGATCGCGGGCACTTCGACCGTTTTCACTGTTGTGACGCTCATAGGCGTGGGCTTCGCCGCGGCGGGTTGGGGAGCGTTTGGCGCCGCGGTCGCTTTGACCGCGAGCCTCGTTTTCCAGGCGGGCTATCTGGGCGTACAACTATCCAACAAGCTTCGGAGAAAGTCGCCAGACGCCACTGATACGCCCGATTCTGCCAGCGACGATTGACACGGATGACTCGGGGCATGAGGACCATAGGACCGTATCTCTACGGTCGCGGCGCGAGGTCCGCACCGTATTACGCTCAGCTCGTTTTAGGCAAATTTCCATCATGAAAGTGGAGGGCGAAGATGGCTGAGGCAACTGCTGGAGACCCCACGGTGAGCATTGTCTTGCCAGTGCACAACGCTGCTAAGCACCTGGCCTCGGCCCTGTCTTCGCTGCGCGCTCTCGTCGGGATACAACGCGCGCAACTCGTCGTAGTTAACGATCATTCCGAAGACGATTCGCTCCGCCTACTTTCGACTTGGCCGGAGCATTTTGCGGACATTGTTATTTTGGAGAGCGAGTCGAGAGGCGTCTCAGCCGCTCGCAATCAGGCCGTGGCCTCATGCACAGGGGACTACATATGGTTCACCGACGCTGATGATGCTTGGGACCCGGAGATTCTGTCGACTCTTCTGGCGAGTGCTCGAAAGACCGACGCCGATCTGGTTATCTGCAACGCCCGGAAGATCTTGCCGGACGGGACGCCCGGGCCGGAAATCCGGGACGCGGTTCGGTTCGAGGTGATTAATGGAATCGAGGCGCTACGGCGGGTCTTTATCGGCGACGTGCAAGGGCATCTATGGAATAAGTTGTTTCGCCGAGAAACCCTCGGGATGTCGCCCTTCCCCGCCACCCGTGCTCACTCGGACATGGGAGGGATCCTCCGGCTTCTGCCCAACGTGGAAAACGTCTCTTGCGTGCCCGTAGATCTGTACAGCTACTTCCTCAATTCGGGATCGATACTAAATGGAAAGAACTATCGATGGGAAGATCTAACTGACTGCCTGGCTATTGCAGAATCAGCCCTGATCGGCAGCGCTGAGACGAAGGAAATGCGACGTTCACTAGTTCTTTTCAAGTACCGACAGGTGCTCGTTCCGCTGACGCATGAGTACGTCCGCCGCTCACAATCACTTGACGCCGATGCGCGGAGGGCGAGATCCAAGACGATCAGGGCACTTATTCGCTTCGGAGAACTTCCTGTAGTTTTTAGATCAGGCGATGTGAAGTCAGGCGCCGAGGCGCTACTAGCCAAGCTTGCGCCTACGCTTTTCGCGCGGCTTTACAGCGCTTGGCGCTCTCGCGAGTGGTCGGCGCTAGATCGGTGAACGCTTCAAGCTTCACCGCCAACGAGCGATCCGCCGCTCTGAGCACGCAGGGTTCGCGCTCGACCAAATCGTCGGTGCTCCTCGGGATTGTCGTCGCGTTGTCCTTGTGCGCTGCGACTCCCACCCTGCTATGGCAATACGGGGCATCAGACATGTTGTCGGCAGAACTCGTCTTGACGTTCATCATCGTTCTTGCCGGCCTCAGGTTCAGCTGGATAGTGGCATCAAAGGTCCGCCGTCTTCACGAGATGGTTTTCTGGCTATTTGTGTATCTGTTCCTCGGAATCGCGCCCTTCATCCAGTTGCGATCTCGCTTACCTGGTACGACCACAAACGTTGACATGTCAATGGCGACCCCGGCGGCGGTCCTTGTCTTGGTCGGCTGCATTGTCTTTATCGTGGGGAGCACGATAGCGCAAGGTAAGGCACGCGATCTGGCGGTGTTGGCACCCTATGCGGTGAAGAAATCGAGAGTTTACCTGCTGGTGGCCGTCACGCTTGCGCTAGCAGTCGCGTACATCGTCCAAGTCGGGCCATCCAACCTTTTCGCGGCACGACGAGATGCGAAGTCTTCGCTCTCTGATTCCTTTGGGGATAGTCCCGCGATCGCCCTCGTAACCGCCGGCGCAAAGCTCGGTTTGCTCGTCGCTTTCGTGGCTCTCATGCAGTTACGCCAGCAACAGAAAACCGGGGGGTTGAAACCGACGACAATCTTGCCCATTTTGGTGGCTGTGGTTCTCTTCGTCTGCGTCAATCCGATTAGCAGCGCGCGATATGTTTTCGGAACGGTGCTCTTGGGGGCGATAGCGGCGCTGGGTGTCTACGCGACTGTCTGGCGATTCCGGGTCGTCGCTCTGTCAGCGCTCACTGGCATCGTCGTCCTTTTCCCCCTGCTCGACACGTTTCGAAGGACTCTGGATACAACGGTCACTCTAGAAGGGCCGCTGGAATCGATGACAAGTGGCGACTTCGATAGCTTTGCCCAGATAATGAACACCTTCGAGTACGTAGAGGCAAACGGAATCGTGTGGGGTAACCAGCTACTGGGCGTGCTGTTCTTCTGGGTGCCTAGAGACATATGGCCCGACAAACCCGCAGGCAGCGGAGGCTTTATCGCTGAGTTCAAGGGCTATTCGTTTACGAACTTGTCCGAGCCAGTGTGGGCGGAGTTCTATCTCAATTTCGGCTGGGTCGGGATGGCGATTGGGTTGGGTCTATTGGGATATCTGATTGCGAGACTTGACGTCCGTTCGGAGAGCATACTCACCCACTCGCCGGTGCCCCACGTGCTCGCATGCATAACGCCGTTCTACCTGCTTATCCTCCTTCGGGGCTCACTGCTTGTAGCTATGACGAACCTGTTAGTGATCCTCATATGCGTTTGGTTCGTCATAGACCGCCACCCCAAGCCCGTCCTCAAGTGATCCGAACACTCGGTCGGCTAGCTTGATTGGGTCACGAGGGCTCGAAGACTCGCAATCTCCCGATCCAGATTCTCGGAAGCCTCGATCATTCGTTCGCTCAACTCATCTCGGCGGAGCAATTGTGCCTCGAGGTAAGCGGCAACCTCCGCAGCGGTCCTCGCACCACAATCGAGGGATAGTCCAGGCATACCTATTGTCGAAAAATGCTGCTCGACTTTGGGCTTGGGTGCTGGCGCAACCTCGACCGGCATCGCCCCTGCCTGCGCCGCGAGGATAAGAACATGAAGTCGGTCGCTGATGGCCATCGCGCTCGTTAGGTAACGATCGCGGACCATGACTTCTTGCTCAAGGTCGCTCCGTTCCCCCCAAGGCACGTACTCAGCTATCGGCCCGAACCGCGCGGCAAGTTCCCGAGTTCGCTCCTCATCCTCGTCAACTTGACTCAGCAGAACCAGCTTGTAGTTGTGCGCGAGGGCAAAAGCAGTGATCCCGTCAAACCACTGGCTGGGTGGTAGTTCACGCTTCCCGCGCATGCTCACAACGACGGCAGTTCGTTCGTGCGCTGGGGCGCCTTCTAGACGCGGCTCCGCGAAAGCAGTGTCAGGAACCAGCCTGCCAACGCCCATTCGCTCGAATGATGGACGCTCACGCCACAGCACGACATTCGAGAGTCGACTGGAGGTTCGATACAACCAGCCGACAAATGGGTCCACTCGACCCACCGCCCTCGGCGGCCGGAACACCACCCCACCGCGAATTCGGACAGCAGCCACGATGGCAAGGAACATAAGTTCGGACCGAAGGTGCTCCCGGCCCAATGGCACTTCTCCCGGATCGAAGACCATTACTCGCCTTCCCCGCCCGAACACCAGGCCCTTGAGCCAGGTTCGTCGCCCTGACGCCCCGTAGACACGTTCATCCGAACGCAATCCGAGCTGCTCGACCCAGCCCGGCGTGGTTCGACCCACGTATGCGTGAAGGTCGCCCAACCCTCGGCTCCATTCCAAAACCCGGCGACGAATTACCGCGTCACCAAGGTTGCCGCTGACGCCGGTAAGAATGACGTAAATCTGTGCTGAACTGGTCTTGCTCAACTACTTGCTCCTGATTTCTTCGTGCGGGGACGGATCTTCGCGACTAGTTTCCAGGCCTCGCGCTTTAGTTTGTTCCTGACTCGAGTCGCAAAGGTCATTCTCGTGCCCGACTGGTATTGGCGGATGAGCGGCAGAACGGCATTTATATACACCTGGAGGTCGTTCTGTGCCTTCGCCTCAGCGAACGCCTCGTGACTCACATGTGAGAGATTGCGCCTTTCCCGGATCAGCTGGACTCGCTCCTCGGACACCGGGTAGCCAGGGGCGACTCGTTTCCTCGGGTGCCAGCGCCCAGCGGCATCATCGTCGGCAAGGCGAACGGCGAGACCATCTCGACGGTGTCTGAAGTTTCCGGCCTGGGTGCGTGCGACAGAATCGATGTCTAGTTCCTCGCGTGAGATCTCGCTGCTCTCCTGCCCAGCCTTGAATATCTGGGACAGTTCGTCCCGTCGAGTCACGACGACATTGGTTCCTCGCCAGTCGATCTCGTACTTCGCGAGCCACGCGTCACCGATCACGACATCGGCGGTCTCCGCGAATACATCGTCACAGTAGTTGCACGCGTCAGGTTGGAATACAGCGTGGCCCCAACTACCCCCGACGAGCGAAAGCGTCTGAGCTGACTTCCACTGCCCATCGCGCTTGTCCTTCACGCCAAACGCGTACTGTCGCGATGTCAGAGATCGGTCTTTGATCCGAAAATCGACTGTGTCGATGTCGTGGGGCGCGACACCGAGTTGCCATGCAAAGGACTCCGCGTAGGCGGCAGATTTCAGGTGGCCGCACAGGATCCCAATTGCGTAACGCACCTGAGAGGCAAGCTGGGGATCGGATTCTCCAATTAGCCGAAGGCTACGGATCGCGCAAGGTATGCCGACGAAGGCGTACGTCTTCCCGTCGCCCCGAATTCCTCTGAGGACCTCTCCGAAGGACGCAGGGTAGTACTTGGACTTTCGGGCTGCTTCGAGGTCCTTTACGGACCTCGAGACCACGTAGCCAAATAAGGGGCCCTCGACCTCCCCGACGTGGATCACCCCGTCGACCTCGCCCGACTCCAAGAGCTTATGCAGGAGCCAGGTAGTCAGCCCCCCGGAACTGCTCTTCTCAACTTCTTCGTCCTCTTCGATACGCCCTGCGAACGTGGAATCGTAGTAGCCGATTCGACTGTCGTGCTCGAGCGAGGGGAACAGTTTGGACCCAATCTGGTCCTCATTCTCAGATTCGTCGGCAAATGGGCACACTTTCGACCCGGCCGCCTTGTCCTCGACGGTTGCGGACGACAAGTCTGCGACGTACTGGCCGCGTGAGCCAAGCGTTACGGGAATTCGACCATCGGTGGCCACCGAACACCCCCCACATCCGATGCAAACCCCGTTGCGTACTACGTCGTCGATCGTCGACATGCGTCCCCCATCCCGCACCCCGCCGCTAGGTCAGTCGCAATCGCAACTGTCGGAGCGCCATGCTCTGGCGGGATATCAACGACGCTAGTGGATCGGATGACTTCACACGCGCGGGTTTACCTGATCTTCACACGATGCGGGCGCGTACCTCATGCTCATCGTCAGTTTGGCCTTGCGCGCAATCTGCTCAAAACATCGTCAGGGTAAGTTCGGGACTGTGAAGTCTGGATTCCGGGGGGACGTCCAGGGCCTGCGGGCCTTGGCCATTTTGTTAGTTCTGCTGTATCACAGCGGAGTTTCGGTACTGAGCGGTGGGTACATAGGGGTAGATGTCTTCTTTGTGATCTCAGGATTTCTGATCACGTCGCACATTTTGAAAGAAGTCCATACGAACGGGCGTCTCAATTTCGGCCAGTTCTACGCGCGTCGGGCTCGACGGATTCTGCCAGCCTCGTTCGCTGTGCTTGGCGCGAGCGTGATCGCAGCACTGATATGGCTCCCTCCCCTTCGAATTCCCTCGATGCTCGAGGATGCTGCCGCGACCGCTCTTTACGTACCAAACATTCTTTTTGCAGTGAGAAGGACGGACTACCTGGCTGAATCTGCACCATCCGTGTTCCAGCACTACTGGTCGTTGGGAATTGAAGAACAGTTCTACCTTCTTTGGCCTCTCGTGCTCGTGCTCGCGCTGTACCTCTCCCGCAAATCAGTCCGCGCACTGGTGGTCGTCCTGACGATTCTGGTGGTGCTATCTTTCGGCGCGTCCGTTCTCATGACTGACGTATCGCAACCGCTAGCATTCTTCCTGCTTCCTACGCGCGCCTGGGAGCTCGGTATTGGCGGCTTGATCGGGCTGCTTCTGACGTATCGGCCGAGGTGGGTAAGCTCGCGACTGTTTGGCCTAACCGGATGGGCAGGACTCGGACTCGTCGTGGCGGGCGCATTCATACTCACATCGGAATCACCCTTCCCTGGTTACTTGGCTCTAGTACCGGTGGCGGGTACTGCCCTGGTGCTGATCGCCGGCTCGGGCGATCACGCGTGGGGGCCTGCAAGATTGCTATCTGTGAAGCCTGCAATCTTCATCGGCGGTATCTCGTATTCGCTTTACCTCATTCATTGGCCCCTTCTTGTCATTCCGCAGGAAGCCGTCGGTCTACAAACTCCACTGCCCCTATGGTCGACTCTGCTTCTGGGAGCGGCCGCGGTCCCTCTCGCCTGGTTGAGCTTCCGCTACATCGAGGAACCTGCCCGGCGAGCTCGAACGCTGGCGTCGGCGAGACCGCGCCGAACCTTGTTCGCTGCCCTAGGCGTTTCCGCCCTTGTTGCCGCTAGCACGCTCATCGGCGTTCCGATCGCCGAGTCCCAGCCCCTCACGACCTCCGTTCGTGTCCAGTCGACCCCGCCGACAGCTCTCCCTCAGGGCCAGTTGTTTGTCCCGGAGAACCTTGAGCCGTCGTTGAGGTCGGCCGCAAAAGACAATCCGTCCATCTACGAGAATGGCTGCCACCGATCGGAGGCCTCCTCGGACGCCTCGGGGTGCACTGTCGGTGATAGTTCCACGAGTCCGACGGTCGTTCTCTTTGGAGACTCACATGCAGCGCAGTGGTATCCGCCGCTCGCGCAGATTGCCGATGACGGGGTCATCAATCTGGAATCGCATACTAAGAGCGCTTGTCCGTCAGCCGAGATCGATGACGAAGGATATCGAAGTTGTTCTGAGTGGCGTTCCGGCGTGATCGAGAAACTGAATCAGTCGCCGCCGGACGTTATTGTCCTGTCCAATTTTTCGGAACACTACGCATACATGGAGCCGGCCGATCCGGGGACGTATTGGAAAGATTCGATGAGGCGCACCATCGAATCCCTCCCATCCGAGTCGCTTATCTTGGTGATTGCGGACACGCCAAATAGTCGGGTCACGCCCGCCATCTGTCTCTCGGCGCATCTGAGCGACACAGAGGCGTGCAACCTGCCTTTCGAAAGTGCGCTCGATGAGCCGACTCGAAATGCTGAAAAGACCGTCGGTGAAGGATGGATCGACCTCAACGACTACTTCTGTGGACCCGATGATTGCCCTGTGATTATTGGCAATGTGCTTGTATACCGGGACGAACACCACGTAAGTGCGACGTTCTCCAGCTCACTGGCAGCGGTTCTCGAAGAACGAATCCTCGGCGAGCTAGGGAAGCTCGACAAATAGCGCGGTCAATGCTCGCCCACTCAGTACGCACCATCCCGTGCGACCACCGCACGCGCCGTGCGCCAGAGGATCAACAAGTCGCCTGTGATGGACCAGTTCTCGACGTAGTAGAGGTCCAAGCGAACGCTGTCCTCCCACGAGAGGTTCGAGCGCCCACTTACCTGCCACAGGCCGGTGATGCCCGGCTTCACCAAGAAGCGCCGGTGCACGTGGTTCTCGTAGATCGCGACCTCTCGCTCAAGCGGCGGCCTCGGCCCGACCAGTGACATGCTTCCGCCGAAGACGTTGAAGAGCTGTGGCAGCTCGTCGAGGCTGTAGCGGCGAAGAACTCGACCGATAGGCGTTACGCGCGGGTCGTTCTTCATCTTGAAGAGCACCGAGTTGCCTTCGGCCCTTTCCTGGGCCTGGAGTTCGGCCAGACGCGCCTCGGCGTCGACCACCATCGACCGGAACTTGAGCATCTCGAAGTGCTTGCCATTCAACCCCACACGCTCTTGCCTGAACAGAAGCGGTCCTGGTGTGCTGAGACGAACGATAAGCGCGATCGCGATGAGAACGGGGGACAAAACGAGGATGAGTCCACCCGACGAGACGATGTCGAAGGCCCGCTTGCCAAATCGCGTGAGACCCTCGTATCGCGGCGTCTCCACGTGGATAAGGGGGAGGCCGGCAACGGGTCGCATGTGGATGCGGGGGCCCCCGATATCTGTAAGGCTAGGAGCTACGACAAGGTGCTGGCGCCCGGGTTCTAGCGACCAGCTCAGCTCGCGGATGCGCTGGGGCGGGAGCTCGTCGCTGCTCGTCACGACTACCGTGTCTGCGCCCGTGGCGGCGAGGGCCTTGTGGAGCTGCTCGAGGTTGGTCGAGACAGGGATATTGGTGTCGGGAAGGTAGCCGGCGATGTGCGAGCCCGGGGTACAAGCCCCGACAACCAAGTACCCGGCCTGAGGCTGACGACGGAGGTCATCCGCGATCGCTACGACGCTCGCCAAAGACCCGACCAAGAGCACGCGGGAGGTGTATCGGCCACGCCGCCGCTGGGCAGCAAGCCACTTACGCCAGGCAAGGCGCGAGAGAAGGAGTGCGAGCAAGCCAACGGGCAAGGCGAAAATGAAGTAGCCGCGCGAGAGCTCGAGTTGGGCGAAGAACGTGATGACGCCAACCACCGCGAGTAGCAGCAGCGAGGCATCCACGATGCGCTTGTACTCCTCGGAGCCCGCACCGATCACGCGGCTGTCACGAGTGCCGTACATGGCGAGAACTGCGACCCAGCCCAGTACTAGCGCACCGGAGATGACCCAGGATTCGATCATCCACGCCTGATTCGGGTGATCGATTCCGAACCACACGAACTGTGTGCCGAGGACTACAGCGATAACAACAAGAAGGTCGGTAAGCGCGAGCTGCACGGAGTACTGGCGCGTCCATTCGCGCACAGTTGTGCTGCCTGGCTCAAACGTCACGGTCGCATCGCCTTCATGAGTCGCAGGGCGATCGAGCCCCTCGCTCGGCGTCCCTGTGGCCCCAACGCTGCGGCTGGTGTCGATCATATCGAGCGGCATTGCCACAGTGTCCACTTGCGGAATGTCAAACGAGGCGAATTCATTGTTGTGCTCCTTGATAGCCGACGCTGTCGAAAGAGCCGACTGGACCACTTAACCCCGAAGCACGGTGTCCCCCCGGCCGATAACGTCACGCTAGCCAGCGACCGGGTCGCGCGCAACCACCGTCATGCCCCCGAACTGGGGTACCGCGGACGCCAAAAGCAGACAGATCAGTCTGACAGGCTGGAGGCGTGCCCTAGCCGGGCGACGACCCGAATCGTCGTTCCACACTCTCGGTGCGCAAATCTCCACCCCACGCAAATACCCTGCCGGCGATCCTGTTCGGCCAGTCATGAGGGAGAAATGGCACGTTCACATCATCGGGACGCGGATAAATACTTGGCACGGCAGCGGACCCTGCGCATCGTGGGGATTGTAGCCGTTGTGCTCGTAGGACTCGTCACTCTCGCACTCGTGCTCTTTGCTCTGACGAACGGGCCGAGTTAGGTCGAACTCGCCCCGCCTAGGGCCGCGAAGGATGCCCATCTAGGGTGATCCGTATGGCGAGCACTGGGGACGACACTCGGGCATCGGCGTGGCCTCGACCCGATCTTCTGGCTTCGCTCGGAGCAGTGCTGCTGGCGGTCATCCTGTCGGTTGTGCTTCCTGCCCTGCTTAGGCGATCGCTCGACTTCGAGATCTTGGCCATCCTCGGCTATCTCGTTTACTGGTTGCCCCTACTCGGCGTCGCTCTCCTGGTGCGACGCCGCAGGTGGGACGGCGCGCACCCGATCGCCTGGCGGCTCACCCCGATCGATGTGCTCTGGGGGCTCGGCGCAGGCTTCCTCTTGCGAGCCATCGCCGCCGGAATCGAGCTAGCAATGCGTGGGTACATTGCGGCGCCAAGCATCGTCTCGCCGTGGGGAACGAACACTGTCGTCACGCTCACGCTCGCTCTAGTCGCGCCGATTCTGTTGGCGCCCCTCGTGGAGGAGCTCTTCTTCAGGGGCACGCTCCTGACGTCACTGCAGCGCTCGAACAGGCCGATGGGGACTGCATTCGCGGCTGCGATTTTGGCCGCGGTGATCTTCGCGCTCCCCCACGCAATCACCTCGACGAACTCGGTCGATGCCCTCGTGCGATTCTCGAGCGCGGCCATCCTCGCGCTCGGAACCGGGGCCCTCGCTGTGCTCACAGGTCGAGTCGGTGCCGCCGTGATCACCCACGTCATTTTCAATGCTTCCCTTCTGCTGCTCCTTGTGGTCTGACTGCGAGCCCCGCGCGTGGTCCAGCGCGCTCTGATTGAATGACTTCATGACTGACAGGGGGCCAGCTCATCAGCCCGGGCTGGGGCGCCACACGGTGCGCAAGCGGAGCCGTAAGCCCCGCAAGAAGCGCGCCTGGCCCTGGGTCGTCGCCGCAATTCTCGTCGCGATTGTGCTCGCCGGAGCCTGGGTCGGGGTGCGTGGCTACCTCGCCAAGGGAGAGCTCGAGGCCGCCGTGCCACTCGCATCTCGCATTCAGCAGCAGGTCATCGACGGGGATACGGATGGCGCGGCCGCGACCCTCGCGAAGCTCCAGGCGCATTCCGCCTCCGCACGCTCGCTGACCAGTGACATCGTGTGGAGAGCAGCCGAGGTGGTTCCCTGGGCAGGCGCGAACCTGCGCGTGGTGAGAGAACTCACAGAGGTTGTGGACGATCTGGCCAAGGATGGCGTCGGACCGCTGACGGAACTCGCCGGCGAGCTCAACCCGAGCGACTTCAAGCCGGTCGATCACACGATCATCGTGCAGCCTCTTGTTGATGCAGCGCCCACGGTGCGCGTGGCCGCCAACGCAATCGAGCGGGCGCAAGTGAAAGCGCATGGCATCCGTCGCGACGACGTGATCGGGCTCGTGCGCGATGCAGCGAACGATCTCCAGGGATCCATCGACGATATTGCCGCCGCCGTCAGCGCGATCGATGGTGCGGTGTCGCTGCTGCCGGCGATGTTGGGCGCGGACGGGCCGCGCAACTACTTGGTGATCTTCCAGAACCCTGCCGAACTGCGCTCTGGCGGAGGTATCGCCGGGTCGCTCGCCTTGATCAGCACCAATCAAGGCCGCATCGATCTCGTCCAACAGGCCTCAGGCGCTAGCTTCGCGCCGTTCCCGAGCCCCGTGCTCGATCTGCCCGCCGAGACCACAAGCCTCTACGGTGACATCGCCGGCGAGTACATGCTGGACGTCACACTCGCCCCGCAGTTCGACATTTCCGGGCCGCTCGCTCGCGAGATGTGGGCACTCCAGTACGGCACCCAGGTTGACGGCGTGATTGCCGTGGACCCCGTGGCACTCGGATACCTCCTGGAGGCAACCGGGCCAGTGACACTTCCGACTGGTGATGAGCTGTCGTCCGACAACGCGGCCCGGATGCTGCTCAATGAGGTCTACTTCCGCTATCCGGCACCCTCGGATCAGGATGCCTTCTTCGCAGCTGCGACCTCCGAAGTGTTCGATCACATCGCGAATGGGGGTGCAGATCCACTTCGGATGATCGAGGCGTTCACTCGAGGAGGCGCAGAGCGCCGCATCCTGATGTGGCTGGGCGACGAGTCACAGCAGAAGACGCTCGACGGCACCACACTCGCGGGAGGACTGCCCGGGAGCGACGACGAGACGACCCGTCTCGGTCTCTACTTCAACGACGGCACGGGTTCCAAGATGGATTGGTACCTCGACCGGACAATCTCGGTCGGGGACTCGGTCTGCCGACAGGATGGCCGTCGGACTGCCGAGGTCGACCTCACGCTCACGAACACAGCACCCGGCGACGGGTCGCTGCCGACCCACATCACGGGTGGGGGGTTCTTCGGCACCACACCAGGCAACATCAAGACACTCATAGCGATCTACGCCCCGCCCGGCTCCATCAATCAGGGCGTACAGACCGTTGCCGCGAACGGGTCGGTGGAGGAACTCGGCGCGCACCAGGCGAAAGACGACAAGTACATCGTCAGCCAAGCGACTGTCGAACTAACCCCCGGTGAGTCCCGCACCATCAGGTACACCGTGCTGCTCAAGCCATCCGCGGGGGACAAAGTCGTGATCGTTCCTACACCGGGTATTAACCTGCCCGTAACAGAGCAACACTCGCTAACTTGCTGAGAGTTCGCCTATAGTGGTTGGTGGGTAAGCAGTACTTAAAGTCGTCTCGACGGTGCGACGAATCAAATAAAACCGTTCTGGGGGTTTTAACAATGTTTAAAAAGGTTTTGGCTATTGGGGCGCTCGCAATCGTCTCGGTATTGGCTCTTCCGGCTGCAGCAAACGCAGCCTATGTTCCCGCGGGGAACATCATCGTCACGGGTGACACGTCGCCAGGCGGCACCGTCACCGTGACCTTCACTGACGGATCCTTCGCCGGCGGCGAGCTCGTCGAGGCAGTCGTGGAGGGTGACCCCACCGCGAGCTTCGCGGCGCTGGGCTTCGTGGCGGGAACGGACTCGACGACGGCCACGGCCAACGATGCGGGTGCTGTGTCGTTCACCTACGTCCTCCCGTCGAACGCCAACGGCTCGTACACGCTGACGGCGACCGGCCTCGGTGCCTCCGGCAACGTGGGAATCGCGACCATCACGGTCACCCCGCCGGACAACGGCGGCGGAACCACTGGCCCGGGTGGTCTCGTGAACACCGGCTCGGAGCTCTCGGCGCTCGTGATCTGGGGAGCCATCGGCGCACTTCTCGTCGGCACCGCGCTCGTGGCGGCGCTGCAGATCCGTCGCAACCGCGCACACATCAACGCGTAACTTCTCGCAGAACGAAGCGGGCCATTCCCAGAGGGTGGCCCGTTTCGTCGTTAAGCGAGGCGCCTTGTCAGAGGTGACGAGAAGCGACTCTGCTTACTCGTTCGCGGCAAATCTGAGAAGCACGGGCTCAATCCCCCCATCGGGCCCAAGGGCACCCGCGCTTCCCTGCTCAGGGGCGGAATCACACGTGCATCGCGCCGCTCACTGGGGGCGAGTGGCGCGATGCACGCGGTGTGTTTCTGTCGCGAGCGGTATCTGGCCGCTCGCGTCCGCATAAACAGCTTCGCGTGATCACGCTCCCAACGGGGGTGAGGCGAGGGTGATCTTCGGAGCGCGCTTGACCCCCATTCGGGGGCCACTGGCTGGGGAGGCCAAGGATGCCGCTGCCCCGGGTTACGATCAGACCAGCAGCAGTACCGATCGGGGGGAGGCTGCATGTCTGGCGATACATCCGAGCGGATTGCGTTCGCTCCGCGGTTGCCGTCACTGCTTATTGCACGCGACGAGTTGGTGGCACGCGTGGAACGCGAGTCGGGGCATCCGCTGCTCATCGTTCGCGGCGCAGCCGGCAGCGGAAAGTCGACGCTGCTCGCGCTCTGGGCCCGGGAGCACACCCGCCGCGGCGTGTGGATCGCGCTCGATCGCTCGGCGCACGACCGGCTCGCGTTCTGGCGGCAGGTGATCAACGGCATGCTCGATGCCGGGCTCGTGCCACCTGATTCAGTTCTTCGTGGCATCGACACCTCGGTCGAGGTCGAGCCGCGGCTGCGCAACCTGCTGCGCCGCGGGTTCTCGACACTCGAACGCCCCGTAACCCTGGTGATCGACGACTTTCACGAGGCGCCCGACGCCGCGCTCGAAGACATTCACTGGCTGCTGCGCAGTGACGTCGCTGTTCGGTTCGCGGTGGCCACCCGCAGCGTGAGCCTGCTCGAGCGGCCCGAGTACCTGGCCGGGCTCGACACCGCCGTGGTGCTGCCCGCCGATCTCGCCCTGCGCGACAGCGAGGTGAGTGCCCTGGCCGAGCTGTTCGAGTCACCGGATGCCGCGGCAGAACTCACCAGGGAGTTCGCTGGCTGGGCACTCCCCACCCGAGCTACTCTCCTACAACTCCGCGATGGAACGGCCTCTACCATCGAGGAGGCCATCGCGCGCGTACACGGGGTTGGCGACACCTTCGTGGTCGACCTTCTGGACGACTCGGGCTATGCCCGCTTTCTGCTGCGCATCTCCGTGGCCCATCGAGTGACGAAGGCATTCGCTCACGAGGTCGGCGGCCCCGAGGCCGACGAGCACCTGGCGCGCGCCGAACGAGACGGGCTCGGCACATGGTCAGACGGCGCTGGCATCACTGACTTCGTGCTGCATCCCTACCTTCGCGCCCGGCTCGAGGAGCAGCTCCTGGCCCGCCGCCCCGACGAGGTCGCCGAGGTACGACGGGCATACGCACGCGAACTCAGCGAGCGCCACGATCTCTTCGAGATGGCTCGACAGTTCGCGGCCATCAACGACGGTGAGGCACTCACTCGGCTCCTGCGGCGCCACTACGCCGAGCTGATCTTTCCGAACGGGGTTTTCGCCGGGATTCTCGCCACCCTCGACGAGGGCGAGCTGAGGCGGCATCCTGAACTGCTCGCCATCCAGACCCTCGACTCCTACGCCAGTGGGCGGGTCGGGCGGCCGGGCCTCGCTCGCCTGGTGAGCCTCACGACCGCCATCACCTTCGCCCGGTTCGGTGGCGGCAAGCCGGTCGATCGCGTGAGCCTGCTGCTCGTACTGCTTGCGGCACAGCGGGTCGGCGGCCACTTTGACCAGGCACTCAAGACGGCGGACAAACTCGTGACGGCGTTCGGCCTACTCAGCGACGAGGACCGGGATGCCCTGCACGGGTTACTCCCCCGTGCCTGGGTTCAGGTCGCGACGACCTACCTCTACAACGAGCAACCGGCGCGCGCCGAGGAGGCTCTGGCCGTGGCGCTCGACATCGGTGGTGTGACGATCACTCCTCGAGCCAGGCTCCACGCAGAGAGCCTGCAGAATCTCATCATCGCCATGCGCGGGGACCTCGCCGCTCTCGCGCCGCGGCTGGAGCAGGCCCGCACTCGCCAGCAGCCCGCAGAGTGGAGGGGCTCATTCTCGGCGACCGGCTACCATCTCGCCGAGGCGTATCAGGCGCTCGAGCGATTCGACGGGCAGGCTGCGCGCGAGCAACTCGACCAGCTGGCTGAGCATGAGGCGACCATCGAACACTGGCCGCTCATGGCCCGGGTTCGCGCCCTCGCAGCCGTCGTCGAGGGTCGCCCCTATCTCGGCCTGCAGACCCTCGCCGAGAACATCGATGCCCACGCCGACCGGCCGCCGACGAGCGCATCGATGACAGCCCTCCTCACCTCCTCCCGGGCAGAGCTCCTCCTCGCCGACGGCCAACCGCTCCGCGCCGCAGAGGTGCTCAAGACACTGCGGCGGGCACCGGCGGGGCAGCTCGTGAGGGCGCGCGCTGGGCTCGCCCTCGGCAACAACGACCAGGCGCTCGGGCTCGCAGCCCCACTCGCGTGGTCGAACGAGAACCTTCCGCGCGCCAAGGCAGAGGCGCTGCTTGTCGTCGCCGCGGCATCCCGTCGACTGGGCCAGACGGCGGATGCCCGGGCCGCAGTAGAACGCGCGATGGCACTCATGAGCACCTACGGCCTCCGCCGTCCCTGGCTCGCGGTGCCCCGGCACGACCTGATCGAGGTGCTGGAGGCCTCCGGCATCCCTGCACTCGATGTGCTCGAGGGCGTGCCGGACTTCTCGCCGCCCTCCAACCGGGACTGGTCGCTCACCGCCACCGAACTGCGTGTGCTCGCCCTGCTCGAAACCACGGGCCGCATCGACGAGCTCGCAGCGGAGCTGGGTGTCTCTGCCAACACCGTCAAGAGCCACCTGCGACAGGTCTACCGCAAGCTCGGCGTGGGCTCGCGCGCGGAGGCACTCGGCGTCGCTGGGCTTCACGGACTCCTGGCCGACGGGCAACCGGATGACACGGGCTCGCGCACGAGCGCGCGCTGAGCGAGTCCCTACCGCTGGCCGCGGATCGCGAACACAGTGCCAGCCGCCGCTGCCATGATCAGCGCACTCACGACGAAGAGCACGGGATAGCCGCCGAGGCTCGAGATGACGGCAGCCGCGAGCAGCGGCGCTGCAGCCTGACCCACGTTGGTGCCGAGGTTGAACACGCCGAGCCCCCGCGCCGCGCCGCGCGCCGGATCCGGCAGCACCTCACTCGCGAGCGCCGTGCCGCACGCCGCCGCGAGGCCGAAACTGATGCCCAGCACGGCACCGAGCGCGAAGATCCCCGGCACGGTGGGAACGAGAAACACCACGACATCCACCACGGCGACCAGGCCACACGCCGCGAGGAGGAATGGCCTGCGCCGACCGAGCTTGTCACTCAGCCAACCGCCGATCACCACCGCGACGACCACACCGACACCACCGACGACGGTCACCATGCCGATGAGCCCTGGCGCGGCATCCTCAGTGACACCGACATGGTCGGTGAGCAGGTAGAAGAGGAAGCTCTGCACCACTCCGTACGCGATCGTGAACAGCACACGCCAGGTGAGGATCCACGCGAAATCGGGGTGGCGGCGGGGGCTCACCCAGAACGCGCGGAGAAAGGCGCCGAGCTCGAAAGGCTCCGCGCGATCGGCAGGCCGCCTCTCGCGGAACACCACGACGAAGAGAGCGACACCGAGCAACACCGCTGCGGCGAAGAGCACGTAACCCTGCTCGATCGATGAGCCGAGCATCCCGGCGACCACCGCGCCGATGGCGCCACCCGCGATCGCTGCGATGCCGAAGACGCCGGCCACCCTGCCGCGACGCTCGGACGGAAATGCATCGACGAGGTAGACGGATGACGCGATGTCGGTGCTGTTCAGCGCGAACTGCGCCACGGCCCAGAGAACCGCGAGCAGCACGATCGAGCGCACCCCACCCATCGCCACGAGAGCGGCCGAGCCGACCACGGCACCCGCGATCATCCACGGGATGCGACGACCCCATCGCGACACGGTGCGATCACTCAACGCGCCGAACAGTGGCTGGGCCAGGGCCGTTGCCGCGAACGAGATCGACGTGATCATCGCGAGCGACGCGACCTTGTCGTCGGGCGCGATGCCCGCGACCTGCTGCGGGAGCAGCACGGCGAGCACGCCGTTGTACGCCGCGAACAGGGCCAGGGTGACGAGGGCGAGGCCTGCGAGCAGCCCCCACCCCCGCGAGTTGGCTACGGGGTGCTGACTCAGGCGTTGACCGTCAGGTCTGCGGCACTGCGCAGATCAGAAGCGACAAGCTCCGCGATCTGCACAGCGTTGAGCGCTGCACCCTTGCGGAGGTTGTCATTGCTGATGAACATCGCGAGGCCGCGGTTGTTCGGAACGCCCTCATCCTGGCGGAGGCGACCGACGAAACTCGGGTCTTTGCCTGCTGCCTCGAGGGGCGTCGGAACGTCCGTGAGCACGACGCCGGGGGCATCCTTCAGCAGCTCCTTGGCGCGCTCCACCGTGAGCGAGTCGGCGAACTCCGCGTTGATCGCGAGAGAGTGACCGGTGAAGACGGGCACGCGAACGCACAGGCCGCTCACGAGCAGCTCGGGCAGCTCGAGGATCTTGCGGCTCTCGTTGCGGAGCTTCTTCTCCTCGTCGGTCT
>CAYRON010000025.1:0-20222 GCA_964425885.1 uncultured Salinibacterium sp. | reverse complement strand
CGCACAGCCGTTCCGCATGGACGCGCACACCGGCGAGATCAACACCGTGCAGGGCAACCGCAACTGGATGCGGGCGCGCCAGTCGCAGCTCGAGAGCGAGGTGCTTGGCGACATCCGCTCGATCCTGCCGATCAACACGCCGGGCGCGAGCGACTCTGCATCCTTCGACGAGGTCGTCGAGCTTCTGAACCTCGCGGGTCGCAGCCTTCCCCACGCGATGATGATGATGGTGCCGGAAGCCTGGGAGAACCAGGCCGACATCGACCCGACCAAGCGCGCGTTCTACGAGTACCACTCGATGCTCATGGAACCGTGGGACGGCCCTGCCGCGCTCGTCTTCACCGACGGCTCGCTCGTGGGTGCAACACTCGACCGCAATGGCCTGCGTCCCGGACGGTACCTGGTCACCGACGACGGTCTCGTCGTTCTCGCGAGCGAGATTGGCGTGCTCGACGTCGAGCCGAGCAGGGTCGTGCGTAAGGGACGACTGCGCCCTGGCAAGATGTTCCTCGTCGACACCGTCGAGGGTCGTATCATCGAGGATGACGAGATCAAGGCCGACCTCGCGGGATCGCAGCCGTGGGCAGAGTGGCTCGACGAGGGTCGAATCGCACTGGCCGACCTGCCAGAGCGCGAGCACATCGTGCACACACCGGCGTCCGTCGTTCGGCGCCAGCGCACCTTCGGCTACACCGAGGAAGAGGTGCGCATCCTTCTGACGCCGATGGCTCAGAATGCCGCAGAGCCTCTCGGCGCAATGGGATCCGACACGCCCATCGCCGTACTCTCGGAGCGTCCGCGACTGCTGTTCGACTACTTCACGCAGCAGTTCGCCCAGGTTACGAACCCTCCGCTCGACTCGATTCGCGAAGAGGTCGTCACGTCGATGGCTCTCGGTCTCGGCCCCGAGCGGAACCTGCTGACGGCGACACCCGAGCACGCCCAGCAGGTGGCACTCCAGTTCCCCGTCATCGACAACGACGAACTCGCCAAGATCCAGCACATCGACTCGCAGCCCGGTGGCGGCCAGTGCGCCACCATCAAGGGTCTCTACCGGGTCGACCAGGGCCCCAAGGCTCTCGAGAACCGTCTCGCGGAGATGTGCACGGAAGTGGATGAGGCCATCCGCGCCGGCGCGCAGTACATCGTGCTTTCGGACCGCGACTCCAACAAGGATCTCGCTCCGATCCCGTCGCTCCTGATGCTGGCGGCCGTGCACCACCACCTCATCCGCGAGGAGACTCGCATGAAGGTCGGGCTCATCGTCGAGGCAGGAGATGTGCGTGAGGTTCACCACGTCGCGCTCCTCGTCGGGTACGGTGCATCCGCCATCAACCCGTACCTCGCCATGGAGACGGCCGAGGAGCTCGTGCGCAGCGGCATGATCCACTCGCTCACTCCCGAGAAGGCCGTCAAGAACCTCATCAAGGCCCTCGGCAAGGGCGTTCTCAAGATCATGTCCAAGATGGGCATCTCGGTCGTGAGCTCCTACGCAGGTGCGCAGGCATTCGAGGCTGTCGGTCTCTCCCAGGACTTCGTCGACCAGTACTTCACGGGCACGTCGAGCCTGTTGGGCGGCATCGGTCTCGAGGTCATCGCCGAGGAGAACGCCGCCCGTCACGCTGCCGCGTACCCGGAGGACGGCGCAACGAGTGCCCACGAGCGTCTCGCCACCGGTGGGGAGTACCAGTGGCGTCGCGAGGGGCCCCCTCACCTCTTCAACCCGGAGACAGTATTCCGTCTCCAGCACGCGACGCGGTCGAAGCGCTACGACATCTTCCGCGAGTACACGAAGCTCGTCGACGACCAGGCCGAGAGCCTCATGACCCTCCGCGGGTTGTTCGGTCTTCGTACGGGTGAGCGTTCGCGGGTGCCGATCGACGAGGTCGAGCCCATCGAGTCGATCGTCAAGCGATTCAACACGGGAGCGATGAGCTACGGCTCCATCAGCAAGGAAGCGCACGAGACGCTCGCCATCGCGATGAACAGCCTCGGCGCTCGCTCCAACACGGGAGAAGGTGGCGAGGATGTCGAGCGCCTGCTCGACCCGACGCGTCGCTCTGCGATCAAGCAGGTCGCCTCGGGCCGCTTCGGCGTCACGAGCATGTACCTGACCCACGCGACCGACATCCAGATCAAGATGGCGCAGGGCGCGAAGCCCGGCGAGGGCGGACAGCTGCCCGCGGGTAAGGTCTACCCGTGGATCGCGCGTACGCGCCACGGCACCGCAGGTGTTGGGCTCATCTCGCCGCCGCCGCACCACGACATCTACTCGATCGAAGACCTCAAGCAGCTGATCTTCGACCTGAAGCGTTCCAATCCCGAAGCACGAGTGCACGTCAAGCTCGTGAGCCAGTCCGGCATTGGCGCGGTCGCGGCGGGCGTGGCCAAGGCCAAGGCCGATGTCGTGCTGGTCTCCGGCCACGACGGCGGAACCGGCGCCAGCCCCCTCAACTCGCTCAAGCACGCCGGCACGCCGTGGGAGCTGGGTCTCGCCGAGACTCAGCAGACCCTCATGCTGAACAACATGCGTGACCGCGTGGTCGTTCAGGTGGATGGCCAGATGAAGACGGGTCGTGACGTGATCATCGCGGCACTGCTCGGAGCTGAGGAGTACGGGTTCTCGACTGCTCCGCTGGTCGTGGAGGGCTGCATCCTCATGCGGGTGTGCCACCTCGACACCTGCCCCGTTGGCGTCGCCACCCAGAACCCCGAGCTCCGCGCTCGGTTCACGGGTAAGCCCGAGTTCGTTGTGAACTTCTTCGAGTTCCTCGCGCAGGAGATCCGTGAGTACCTGTCTGAGCTCGGTTTCCGTTCGCTCGACGAGGCCATCGGTCACCGCGAGCTGCTCGACGTCGACCGCGCTGTGCAGCACTGGAAGGCTGACGGTCTCGACCTCTCGCCCGTGCTCGAGGGTCCCGAGTTCGACGACGACGAGCCGCGCATCAACCGCACGGCCCAGGATCACGAGATCGATGAGCACTTCGACCGCGAACTGATCCGCCTGGCCGCCGGCACGCTCGAGCACGGAACACCCGTCACGATCGACCTGCCCATCCGCAACACCGAGCGGGCTGTCGGCACGATGCTCGGGCACGAGGTCACCCTCCGCCACGGCGAGAATGGCCTGCCGTCCGGCACGATCGAGGTTCGCCTCACAGGTACGGCCGGGCAGTCGCTCGGGGCGTTCATGCCGTCGGGCATCACGCTTCGCCTTGAGGGTGACAGTAACGACTACGTCGGCAAGGGCCTGTGTGGTGGCGAGATCGTCGTCCGCCCGCACCGCTCCACCGTCTTCGCTGCTGAGCGCAACGTCATCGCCGGCAACGTCATCGGATACGGTGCAACGCGCGGAAGTATGTTCCTACGCGGCATTGTCGGCGAGCGATTCCTCGTCCGCAACTCCGGGGCGACGGCCGTCGTCGAGGGAGTGGGCGACCACGCCCTCGAGTACATGACCGGCGGGCTCGCGGTCATCCTCGGTGGCACAGGACGCAACCTCGGTGCCGGGATGTCGGGTGGTACCGCTTACATCTACGACCTGCGGCCTGAGCGCGTCAACCGCGACTCACTCGCCTCAGGTGAACTCGAGTTGCTCCCGCTCGGTAGCGCTGACATCGAGATCCTCGGAGATCTCCTGCAGCGACACCTGGATGAGACGGACTCCGCAGTCGCACGCCGGATGCTCGAGAACCTCGAGGAATCGGCTGCTCGTTTTACAAAGGTTCTGCCGCGCGACTACGCCGCGGTCATGGAGACGCGCCAGCACGCCATCGAGGAGGGTCTCGACCCCGACGGTGACGTGGTCTGGGGACGCATTATGGAGGTGACCGGTGGCTGACCCGAAGGGTTTCCTCAAGGTTCAGGAGCGCGAACTGCCGAAGCGTCGGCCGGTCGCCCTTCGACTCATGGACTGGAAAGAGGTCTATGAGCAGCAGGATCCGTCGCAGCTGCGCCGACAAGCGGGCCGTTGCATGGACTGCGGCATCCCGTTCTGTCACCAGGGATGCCCGCTCGGCAACCTGATTCCGGAGTGGAACGACCTCACCTGGCGTGGCGAGGGCTCCCAGGCCATCGAGCGTCTCCACGAGACGAACAACTTCCCGGAGTTCACCGGCAGGCTGTGCCCTGCTCCCTGCGAGAGCTCGTGCGTGCTCGGGATCAACCAGCCCGCCGTCACGATCAAGCAGATCGAGGTCTCGATCATCGACCAGGCCTTCGCCAACGGCCAGGTCACGCCCCACCCGCCGGAGCGCCTCACGGGCAAGACCGTCGCGGTCGTCGGTTCTGGACCTGCCGGTCTCGCCGCAGCCCAGCAGCTCACACGCGCCGGTCACACCGTCGCCGTGTACGAGAGGGATGACCGCATCGGCGGTCTGCTCCGCTACGGCATCCCGGACTTCAAGATGGAGAAGAAGCACATCGAGTCCCGCCTGGCGCAGATGCACGCCGAGGGCACGAGGTTCCGCGCAGGGATCGAGATCGGTGTCGACATCACGTGGGACGACCTCAAGTCGCGCTACGACGCTGTCGTGATCGCCACGGGCGCGATGGTTCCCCGCGACCTGCCGATCCCCGGCCGTGACCTCCTCGGTGTTCACTTCGCCATGGATTACCTCGTCCAGGCCAACCGCGTCGGCGCTGGCGACTCCGTTCCGGACCAGATCACCGCAGAGGGCAAGCACGTCGTCGTCCTCGGCGGTGGCGACACCGGTGCGGACTGCATCGGAACCGCTCACCGTCAGGGCGCCCTCTCTGTGACCAACCTCGCGATCGGCACCCAGCCGCCGAGCGAGCGTCCCGAGAGCCAGCCGTGGCCGATGACGCCGACCCTCTTCGAGGTATCGAGCGCACACGAGGAGGGTGGCGAGCGCGTCTACCTCGCGTCCACCGTAGAGTTCCTCCGCAACGACGCCGGAGAGGTTCGTGCCATTCGTGTGGCCGAGACCGAGTACGTCGATGGCAAGCGCATCCCGAAGTCCGGCACCGAGCGCGAGATTCCCGCTGACCTCGTGCTCCTCGCCCTCGGCTTCACGGGTCCGGAGACGGCGACGATCGAGGAGCAGCTCCCCGTGCCGCTTGATGAGAAGGGCACTATCGAGCGCGATGGCGACTACCAGACCAGTGAGTCCGGTGTGTTCGTCGCCGGAGATGCCGGCCGCGGTCAGTCGCTCATCGTCTGGGCGATCGCCGAGGGCCGTGCTGCGGCTGCCGCGGTTGACCGCTACCTTGAAGGGGACACCCGTTTGCCCTTCCCCGTGAAGCCAACGGATCGGGCAATCTCGGTCTAGAGTCGACCTTCGTGCGTCGACTCGACCTGCAATCCACAAACCGCCCTCGGGCAACCCACCACAGAAGGAAGTCATGAGACGAGCCAAGATCGTCGCGACGCTCGGCCCTGCGACATCGAGCTACGAGAGCATCCGCGCGATTATCGATGCCGGAGTAGACGTGGCGAGGATGAACCTCAGCCACGGATCGTACGACGTGCATGAGGCCGTGTACGCCAACGTCCGGAAGGCGGCGGATGACGCCGGCAAGGCCGTAGCCGTGCTCGTGGACCTCCAGGGTCCGAAGATCCGCCTCGGTAAGTTCGAGGCAGGCCCCCACGATCTCGCTGTCGGTGACATCTTCAAGATCACCACCGAGGACGTCCTTGGTACGAAGGACCTCGTCGGCACCACGTTCAAGGGCCTGCCCCAGGACGTCGCTCCCGGCGACTTCCTCCTCATCGACGACGGCAAGGTCAAGGTCCGCGTTGTCGAGACCGACGGCGTCGTCGTGACCACCGAGGTCGTCGTCGCGGGCCCCGTGTCCAACAACAAGGGCATCAACCTGCCCGGCGTTGCCGTGAACGTCCCCGCGCTGTCGGAGAAGGACGAAGATGACCTCCGCTGGGGCCTCAAGCTCGGTGCAGACCTCATCGCCCTCTCGTTCGTCCGCAACGCGGAGGACATCGTGCGTGTTCACGAGATCATGGCGGAGGAGGGCCGCAAGGTCCCCGTCATCGCCAAGATCGAGAAGCCACAGGCCGTCGACCACCTCGAGGCCATCGTCGACGCTTTCGATGCGATCATGGTCGCCCGCGGTGACCTCGGCGTCGAGCTCCCGCTCGAGGCCGTGCCGATCGTGCAGAAGCGCACCGTTGAGCTTGCTCGCCGCATGGCCAAGCCCGTCATCGTCGCAACCCAGATGCTCGAATCGATGATCTCGAGCCCCGTTCCCACGCGCGCGGAGACCTCGGATGTCGCGAACGCCATCCTCGACGGTGCTGACGCGGTCATGCTCTCGGGTGAGACGAGCGTCGGCGCGTACCCGGTGATCACCGTCCAGACGATGGCTCGCATCGTCACCTCGACCGAGGAGCACGGTCTTGAGCGGATCCCTCCGCTCGGCACCAAGCCGCGCACGCAGGGTGGCGCGATCACGCTCGCTGCCGCCGAGGTCGCCGACTTCGTCGACGCCAAGTACGTCTGCATCTTCACCGAGTCCGGCGACTCGGCACGCCGGATGTCGCGTCTGCGCTTCCGCGTGCCCATGAAGGCGTTCACGCCCGATGAGGCAATCCGTCGCCGCATGGCGCTGATCTGGGGCATCGAGTCCTATGTGACCCCCCGGGTCACGCACACGGACTCGATGTACGCGCAGGTCGACGCCGTGCTGCTCGAGGAGGGTCTCGCGGAGGTTGGCGAGAAGGTCGTCGTCATCTCCGGTTCCCCTCCCGGAATCCCCGGCGGAACCAACGACCTTCGCGTGCACGTTGTCGGCGACGCAGTCAACGCCGTAGCGCCGGCCTGGGCCAGCGAAGAGGACTAGGTATCAGCTGAGGCGAGGGTGCGTCAGACGCGCGCCCTCGCCTCAGCCAGTGCATCCGCTGCTCGGACGAGTGCAAGGTGGGAGAACGCCTGAGGGGTGTTGCCCATGTGGTCTCCCGTCAGGGCATCCACTTCCTCCGAGAGCATTCCGACGTCGTTGCTGAAGCCGACGAGGCGATCCATCAGCACCTTGGCGTCCTCTAGCCGACCCGATCGCGCGTACTGCTCGACGAGCCAGAACGAGCACGCGAGGAACGGATGCTCGTCCCCGGCAAGCCCGTCCACTCCGGTTCCGGTGAGGTAGCGCAGCACGAGGCCATCTCGCAGTAGCTCATTCTCGATCGCACTCACGGTTCCGAGCATCCTCGGGTCATCGGGCGCGAGGAACTCGACCTGGGGGAGTTGCAGCAGGGAGGCATCGACGGCGGTACCGCCGTAGTACTGCACGAACGTTCCGAGCTCGTCGTTATACCCGTATTCGTCGATCTCAGCCCTGAGAAGGTCGCGATGGTGGCGCCAGAGATCGACAGGTCCCGGCAGCCCGTAGTCCTCGACGCCACGAACTCCGCAATCGAACGCTGCCCACATGAGCACGCGTGAGTGAGTGAACCGGCGGGCTGGCCCGCGGATCTCCCAGATCCCGTGGTCCTCGACGTCGACCGTCTCGATGAGTCGGGCGAGGAGGGCCTGCTGGAGCGCCCACGAGAAGTCGTCTTCCGTCACTCCGGTGCCGCGAGCGTGCGCCAGCGCGCGCATCACCTCGCCATAGACATCGCCCTGGAACTGCGTGTACGCGGCATTGCCGACACGAACCGGTGCTGAGTTGCGGTAGCCCGGAAGCGACGGGGGCGACCACTCCTCGAGGCGTCGCTCGCCGGCGAGACCGTACATCACCTGCATGTCGGCCGGGTCACCCGCAATGGCGCGAAGCAGCCAATTGCGCCACTCGTGCGCCTCGGATTCGTAACCGTGCAGCATGAGGGATTCCAGGGTGAACGCGGCATCCCGCAACCACACGAACCGATAGTCCCAGTTGCGCACCCCGCCGAGCTCCTCGGGGAGGCTCGTGGTCGCGGCGGCCACGATCCCCCCGGTGTCCTCGTGAGTGAGGGCCCGCAGGATGAGCAGCGACCGCGCGACGGCATGGTCGTACTCATCACCGACAGGCTCGAAGTGGTCTGCCCAGGTGCGCCACCAGGTCTCGGTCCGCTCGATCTGGGCGCTTACGTCGACTGACGTGGGTGGCTCCCGGTGGGCGGGATGCCACGTCAGCACGATATCCACGGTTTCGCCCGCGCTCACCGTGAACTCGCTGCGGTGCGCGTGGTCTCGGGCCTGGAGGCGGGGCCCTCGGACGATGACGGCATCGGGCCCGGCCACAGCGAGCAGTGCGGACTCCGCGCCGTCGGCGAACTCCGGCGCCTGCCGGACCCACGGCAGAGCCGAGGCGTAGTCGAAGCGGATGCGAAGGGTCTGTTCCATACGAACAGTGCCTTCGATGCCGCGAACGCGGCGCACGACGTCCGCACGTCGATCGCCGTGCGGCATCAGATCGACGACCTCGACGATGCCCGTCTCGGTCTCCCACCGGGTCTCGAGGATGAATGTACCCTCGCGATACTGCCGGCTCGACGCCCGCGTGCTGCCCACTGGAGCCACCCGCCACTGCCCGTGGTCGTCGGTGCCGAGCAGCGCTCCGAAGGTGGACGAGGAGTCGAATCTGGGGAGGCAGAGCCAGTCGATGCTGCCGGTGAGAGAGACGAGGGCTCCCGTGTGGCAGTCTCCGATGAGCGCGTAGTCCTGGATGGGGTGGGGCACCCCACCATCCTCCCAGCCACGGCCTGAGGAAACCCTCCCTGCGAGCCGTGGGATCAGGCTCCCGCGAAATCTGCCATGCTAGATGGGCGCCCGTCTGGTGGAATTGGCATACACGTCCGACTCAAAATCGGATGCCGAAAGGCTTGCGAGTTCGAGTCTCGCGACGGGCACCACGACCTCATCTGTCAAGTCTGGCAACGCGGACACCACCACACCTGGCGCAGCTGGAGCTCGTTGTCGCCGAGCTCCGCGTGCTCCAGCTTTGTCCCACACCGCCGACACGGAGCGCCGGTGCGGCCGTAGACCCAGGTGCGGTCGCGACGCAGGTTGCCCGTCGTTGTGCGCTCCGCCCTGTCCCGGTTGGCCGTGATCAGCCTGTGCGCGAGGTCCACCAGCTTGTCCAGTTGTTTCACCTCACCGACGGGTCTTGTGGGTAGCACACCGCGCAGGAAGCAGAGTTCCGCCCGGTAGACGTTGCCGAGTCCCGCGAGCACGCGCTGATCGAGCAGTGCCACGCCCACGGCGCGATCCGGATCCCGCCGCAGGTTCTCGAGCGCACGTTCTGCATCCCAGTCCGACCCGAGAAGATCCGGGCCGAGGTAGCCGACGACACTGTCCTCATCCGCCCTACGCACTACCTCGAAGAGCCCCAGCTCGAATCCCACCGCCACCGTGTTTTCGGTCGCGAGGATCGCACGAGCCTGCCACTCCGGACGCTGCCAGCGTGACTCAGTGCCATAGATGTGCCAGCTGCCCTCCATCTTCAAGTGGCTGTGCAGGGTGTACTCACCGACTCGCATGAGGATGTGCTTGCCACGAGGTACGACCTCGTGCACGACCTCCCCGGTGAGGTCGAGAGTGGCGAAAGCAGGCACTCGGATGTCGCATCGCGTGAGCACCGAACCTGCGAGCACCGCATTCAGATTCTTCGCCGAACGGTAGACGGTATCTCCCTCAGGCACGCGTCACGCCCTCAACCGCAGGCCCTGCGGCGTCGTTCCGAACCCTGCCTCCACGAGTGCCTCACCGAGTGGCGTACCGATCGCGAAGTCACCGTCGACCTTCTCGACCCTGAGCTTGCCGAGCCCTCGCCGAACGGCTGAGACGAGCGAGACCGACGCCGCGGACAGGATCGCGACATCGCTCGCAAAGCTCAGGATGCTCTTGCCACCCTTCTCCACGAACAGCACGAGGTCTCCGTCCACCATGACGACGAGCGCTCCAGCCTTGCGACCGGGCCGGTGCCCCTCTCCCTGCGGCCAGGGGAGTGCAGCCCCGTAGGGATTCGCGGGGTCGGTCGCCGCCAACGTGATGGCCTCGAGCGGGGCATCCGCATCGGAATCACGCACGAAGGTGCGAAGCCGGTCGACCGTCGCGCCGCTCGCGAACTGTGCGGCACCGAGGCGGTCAACGAAGTACCCGCGCCGGGCACGACCCTGCTCCTCGAATCCGCTCAGCACCTTGTACTGGAGTCCGAATCCGCCCCGGATGCCCTCGCTCACGACAGCGCCGCGCGTCACAACGCCGTGCCGCTCGAGAAGGAGCTCCGCAGTGGCCTTGGCCCGCACGGTCGTATCGGCTTCGGGAAGCGGCAGGAGCGACCAGCGACCAGCGCCGACCGGTGGCCCGGCCTGCGCGACCGCGAGGGAACGACCCCGGTAGCTGCGTGCCCGCGGCGGGCGTGAGGAGCGCGCCGGCCCGCCGAGGTAAGACCGGAGTGGTGCGAAGCTGTCGTTGGTGACAAGGCCAGCCCACACCAGCTGCCACAAGGCGGCTGCGAGCTCTTTGTCGTCCACAGCCGCGCCGCCCGGCCGCGCGAGCGCGGTACCGAGCTGGCGGAAGAAGTACGCCCCACCCCCTGCGAGAACACCGAGGATGTCACGTTGGAGTTCGGTCGTCTCCTCGCCGAGTGGCTCCGCCAGAGTGAGGGGAGCCGTATCGGCGAGATGGAGACTGATCCATCCGTCGCCGCCGGGGAGAGTCCCGTTTCCCGCCCAGACGATCTCTCCGGACACGGTGAGTTCATCCAGCCACGCCGGCGAATAGCCGGGAAGCCTGGCAGGCAGGACGAACGACTCCCACGCCGACGCGGGAAGGGCCACTCCCGCGAGCTGGTCGACGACCTGCGCGAGGCCGTCCACTCCTCGTAGTGAACCTCCGACGTGCTGCCACGCCGGCAGGAAGCGGGCGAAGGCGGCCTGGTCCACGGGCTCGACTTCGTGTCGCAGCGCCGCGAGAGAGCGAGCGCGCAATCGCCGCAGCACCTCGACGGAGCACCATTCCGTGCCCGTGGCACCCGGGCGAAATTCGCCGTCGACGACCCGCCGATCTGAGGAGAGCCTGCGCAGTGCATCGAGGACCACGGCAGATCCCAGCCCGAAGCGCGCGGCAGCGTCAGCCACCACGAAGGGGCCGTGCGTACGCGCGAAGCGACTGACGAGATCGCCCACGGGGTCGTCGACCGGCTCGATGAACGCGGTCGGAACGCCGATGGGGAGCGGAACCCCAAGGGCATCCCGAAGTCGCGCTGCGTCCTCGATCACCGCGTACTGCCGCTCGCCCGCGATGGTCGCGCTGATGACGCGATGGGTGCTGTCTAGGTCGGCGAGCATGTCCGCCAGCTCGGAGGCGCCGACCGTGGCGCGCAGGCCGATCTCGTCGAGAGTCATTGGTCCGAGCATCCGAAGTAGGTCCACGACTCCCTCGGTGTCCCTCGCCTTTCGCTCAGGAGTGAGCCGTTGCAGCTCGAGCTCGGTCTGCTCGATGACCGCAGGATCGAGCAGTTCTCTGAGTTCGGCGCGACCGAGGAGCTCCGCCAGAAGTGTGGGATCGAGACTCAGTGCAGCGCTGCGGCGTTCGGCCAGCGGAGAATCGCCCTCGTACAGGAACGCTGCCACGTAGCCGAACAGGAGGCTGCGCGCGAAAGGGCTCGGCACAGCGGTTTCGGTTTCGACGACGCGGATCGTGCGTTTCTCGATCTCCCGGGAGAGCGACAGCAACTCCGGCAGGTCGTAGACATCCTGAAGCACTTCGCGCGCGGTCTCGAGGAGGATCGGGAACGACGGGTACTTTCGAGCGACATCCAGCAGTTGGGATGCCCTCTGGCGCTGCTGCCAGAGCGGCGAACGTCGCCCGGGGTCGCGACGCGGGAGTAGCAGCGCACGGGCCGCGCACTCGCGGAAGCGTGCGGCGAAGAGCGCCGACTCACCGACTTCCTCGGTGACGATCTGCTCGAGCTCGGCGGACTCGAACAGGAAGAGTTCGGCTCCAGGAGGTTCGGCGTCGGTGTCGGGAATCCGTACGACGATGCCGTCATCGGCCGCCATCGCCGACCCGTCCAGACCCAGCCGGTCCCGGATGCGCGCGCTCACCGCGATCGCCCACGGTGCGTGAACGGGCATGCCGTAGGGGGAGTGCAAGACGACCCGCCAGTCTCCCAGCTCATCGCGGAATCGCTCAACGACGAGCGTCGTGTCGCTCGGAACCTGGCCGGTCGCGGCCTTCTGCTCGGCCACGAGCGAGACGAGGTTGTTGACCGCCCGGTTGTCGAGCCCGATCTCCGCGAGGTCGCCGCTCTTGCCGTTCGCAACAGCGCGGGTGAATGCGCCGATGGCGCGGCCGAGTTCTGCGGGACGACCGAGGCCGTCTCCCTTCCAGAAGGGGACCTTGCCCGGCTGGCCGAAGGCGGGCGTGACGAGCACCTGGTCGTGGGTGATCTCCTCGATTCGCCAACTGGTCGTTCCCAGAGCGAAGACGTCGCCGACCCTGGACTCGTAGACCATCTCCTCGTCGAGTTCGCCCACGCGTCGGCCGGCCTCGGAGCCCACCATGAACACCCCGAAGAGTCCGCGGTCCGGGATGGTGCCCCCCGATGTCACAGCGAGACGCTGAGCGCCGGGACGGCCCTCGATCGTGCCGGCGACACGATCCCAGACGATGCGCGGCCGGAGTTCTGCGAACTCGTCACTCGGATACAGGCCGCTGACGAGGTCGAGGGTCGCGTCGAACGCGCTGCGCGGGAGCGAGGCGAACGGAGCGCTGCGCCTCACCGTGTCGAACCACTCCTCGACATCGAGCGAGTCAAGCGCGACCGCCGCCACGGTCTGCTGTGCCAGCACGTCGAGCGGGTTGCGAGGTACAGCTATCGCCTCGATGAGCCCTTTGCGCATCCGTTCGACGGCCACGGAGGTGTGAATCAGGTCCGTGCGGTGCTTGGGGAAGAGCACTCCCTTGGAGATCTCACCGACCTGGTGCCCGGCGCGCCCGATTCGCTGGAGCCCGGAGGCAACGGACGGCGGCGACTCCACCTGGATCACGAGATCCACGGCTCCCATATCGATTCCGAGCTCCAGAGAACTCGTCGCCACGACGCAGCGGAGCGTGCCCGACTTGAGCGCATCCTCGATGTCCGCCCGCTGTTCCTTGCTGACCGAACCGTGATGTGCGCGGGCGAGGACCGGCGGAGCCCCGGACGTGGCGCCGGCCTGGGCCATCATCGCGGCCGGGGGAGCTGGCGCATCCTTCACGATCTCCGGGTTGAGCCGCTCCTCGTAGATCTCGTTGAGTCGGGACGTGAGCCGCTCCGCCATGCGCCGTGCGTTGACGAACACGATCGTCGAGCGGTGCTCGAGGATGCGGTCGACAATTGCTTCTTCGACGTGCGGCCAGATCGACCCGGTGGCCTCCGGAGTGACACCTGTCGCCCCGGAGGATGACCCCTCACGCGGCGTCACGACACCGGGCTCCGCCATGTCGTCGACGGGCACCTCGACGGTCAGGTCGAAGGTCTTCGCGGCGGGAGGTTGCACTATGGACACCGGTGCACGACCGCCCAGGAACCGCGCGACCTCCTCGAGGGGTCGTACCGTCGCGGAAAGCCCGATACGTTGCGCAGGCTTCGGGAGGAGGGAATCCAGCCGCTCCAGCGAGACAGCGAGATGTGCCCCTCGTTTGGTGGCCGCGACCGCGTGGACCTCATCGACGATCACGGTATCCACGTCGCGCAGACTCTCCCGCGCCTGCGACGTGAGCATCAGGTACAGCGACTCCGGCGTCGTGATGAGGATGTCGGGTGGCGTGCGCGCAAGAGCCCGGCGCTCCTGGGGTGTGGTGTCTCCCGACCTCACCCCGACGGTGAGGGCCGGCACGTCGAGCCCCAGGCGCCGAGCCGCCTGTGTCACCCCGACGAGTGGAGCGCGCAGGTTGCGCTCCACATCGACACCGAGCGCCTTGAGGGGGGACACGTAGAGCACCCGCGTGCCGCGATCCGGACCCGGATCGGCAATCAGGCGATCGATCGACCAAAGAAATGCTGCGAGCGTCTTGCCGGATCCCGTGGGCGCGACGACGAGCGCGTGGGACCCCGACGAGACCGCATCCCAGGCTCCGAGCTGGGCCGCCGTCGGCTCGGGGAAGGCGCCAGCGAACCACTCCCGGGTTGCGGGGGAGAAGCGATCGAGCACCATCCGTACATCATCCCGCGCCCCACCGTCATCATCCCGACCCCTTGACTGACGGTTATCCCTGTGGTCGCGCTCCCTCGAGCATCAGGCGGGGCGACCCCGGATACCGTAGGCTTTTGACCGTGACTGACCAGGATGCTTCCACCACCACCCCGCGGAGGGTCGTCGTTGCAGAAGACGAGTCCCTCATCCGCATGGATATCGTCGAGATTCTTCGCGACAACGGGTTCGAGGTCGTGGGTGAGGCTGCAGACGGCGAAACCGCTGTCGCCCTCGCTACCGAGCTGCGCCCTGACCTCGTCATCATGGATGTCAAGATGCCCCAGCTCGACGGAATCTCCGCGGCGGAGCGCCTCAGCAAGAACCACATCGCGCCGGTCGTGCTGCTCACCGCCTTCAGCCAGAAGGAACTCGTCGAGCGCGCGTCCGAGGCTGGAGCGCTCGCTTACGTGGTGAAGCCGTTCACACCCAACGACCTGCTGCCCGCGATCGAGATCGCCCTCAGCCGCTACACCCAGATCATCACACTCGAGTCCGAGGTGGCCGACCTCGTCGAGCGCTTCGAGACCCGCAAGCTCGTCGATCGTGCAAAGGGTCTTCTCAACGAGAAGATGGGGCTCACCGAGCCCGAGGCCTTCCGTTGGATCCAGAAGGCGTCGATGGACCGCCGCCTCACGATGCACGATGTTGTCCTGGCGATCATCGAGCAGCTCAGCGCCAAGAAGTAACGCGGTGGGCCGTTAGGTCGGTCGATCACGGAGGATGTTGGTCATCCTCACCGTCGAGAGACGACGATCCTGGTCATCCCGGATCACGATCTCGTGCGTTGCGAGAGTCCGACCGAGCACGAGCGCATCACACGTCGCGGTGACCCACCCCGCCGAGATCGACCTGCTGTGTGGCGCGTCGATCCCGATGCCCATGGCCAGGCGTCCGGTGCCAGCGTGAATGGCCGACGAGATCGACCCGAGCGATTCACCGAGCACCACGTGGGCGCCCCCGTGAAGAATCCCGACCACCTGGCGGTTGCCCTCCACGGGCATCCTGGCGACCGAGTGCTCAGCGGAGAGTTCGAGGTACTCGACACCCATCTTCACGGTGAGCTCTCCGCCACCGGTCTCCACGATCCGTGCGTAGAGTTCAGGGTCGAGATCGTCGGGAAGTTTCAGCATCGAGCATCCTTCTACGCGGAGAATCGACCGTCAGCGGCCCCGGCTAGGCTGGCTGCGTGTCGGATTCAGAAAAGCCTACCCTCCTCGTCGTAGACGGCCATTCGCTGGCTTTTCGGGCGTTCTACGCGCTCCCGGTCGACAGTTTCGTGACGCGCGACGGGCAGCACACGAACGCCATCCACGGGTTCCTGTCGATGCTCATCCTCCTGCTGCAGAACGAGAAGCCGACCCATCTCGCTGTCGCCTTCGACATCTCGCGCTTCTCCTTCCGCACACGTGAGTACGCGGAGTACAAGGGCACACGCTCGGAGACTCCGCCCGAGTTCGTCGGCCAGATTCCGCTGCTCGAAGAGGCCCTCAAAGCGATGGGCGTGCAGACCATCAGCAAAGAGGATTTCGAGGCTGACGACATCCTCGCAACGCTCTCGACACAGGGTGCCGAGCAGGGCTTCAACGTCCTCGTGGTGTCCGGCGATCGCGACGCGATCCAGCTCGTGAAGCCCGAGGTCACACTGCTCTACCCCAACGCGCGAGGAGTGTCGGAGCTCAAACGCTACGACCGCGACGCCGTCGTCGAGCGCTATGGCATTGAGCCTGAGCAGTATCCGGATGTCGCGGCACTTGTGGGGGAGACCTCCGACAACCTCATCGGCATCGACAAGGTCGGCGAGAAGACCGCCGTGAAGTGGATCAACCAGTTCGGGTCGCTCGACGCGATCCTCGAGCGCGCTGACGATATCCCCGGCGTCGTGGGGCAGAACCTGCGTGACCAGAAGGATCGCGCGGTGCGCAACCGCAAGCTCAATCGACTCGTCACCGATGTCGAGCTGCCCGTGGCACCCCAGGACCTGCTGCGCCGACCCATTGACGAAGCTGCCGTGAGGGAGGTCTTCGACAAGCTCCAGTTCAAGACCCTCCTCGAGCGAGTGCTCAAGATTGCGGCGGCAGAGCGTGGGGACGCACCAGCGCCTCTGGCGGATACGCCTTCCGCATCCACGATCCCCGTGATCCACACCATGGTCGACGAGGAGCTCGCCAAGTGGATCCGCACCCAGTCGGCCGATGGCACGAAGCCGCTCGGCGTCCGAGTCACGACAGTGGGTGGCACCGTGACGGGTTTCGGCCTCGCATCGAACACCGAGACGGCCTTTGTGCCATGGGCCGCCGACCGGATGGACTACGCGGCCCTCGAGACCTGGCTCGCGAGCGATGCACCGAAGTACCTGCATGGCGCGAAGTCGCAACTGAAGGTGCTCGCAGGCGCGGGGCTCCAGCTCGGGGGTATCGCCTTCGACACGACACTCGGCGCCTGGCTACTCAAACCCGGCCTCAAGCCGGAGTCCCTCGAGACCCAGGTGTACGACTACCTGGGCGAGACCCTTTCGGTCTCCGACCCGACCCAGCTCGTCCCCGAGAACGAGGGCGCGAGCCCCGCAACAGAGGCGTGGTACGTGCTCCGCGTCTCCGAGTACCTCGCCGGGCGACTCGATTCCGGTTCGAGGAGTGTGCTCGACACGATCGAGCTCCCACTGGTGCCCGTTCTGGCGCGCATGGAGTTGCGCGGCATCACAGTCAGCCATGACGTGCTGTCGCAGCTCACGACGCAGCTCACCGAGACGTCGACCGAGGTTGCACAGCTCGCTTTCGCCGAGATCGGCAGGGAGATCAACCTCGGAAGCCCCAAGCAGCTGCAGGAGGTCCTGTTCGACCAGTTGGAGATGCCGAAGACCCGATCGAATAAGACGGGCTTCTCGACGGATGCCGCGAGCCTGGCCGATCTGCAGGAACAGAACCCGCATCCCTTCCTCGATCTGCTCCTGCAGCACCGCGACGCCACCAAGCTCCTTCAGATCATCGCGTCGATCGACAAGGCCATCGACGGCACGGGTCGCGTCCACACGACGTATGAGCAGGCGGGTTCGAGCACGGGACGCATCGCATCGAACGATCCCAACCTGCAGAACGTTCCGGTGAAGACGGAGATCGGCCGCCGCATCCGCTCGGCCTTCGAGCCCAGCGAGGGATTCGAGACTCTCCTGACCGCCGACTACTCCCAGATCGAGATGCGCATCATGGCCCATCTCTCGGGCGACGCCGGTCTCATCGAGGCCTTCAACAGTGGCGAAGACCTCCACCGCTTCGTCGGCGCACGGATCTTCTCCGTTGCTCCCGAGGACGTCACGCCCACCATGCGCACGAAGGTCAAGGCGATGTCTTACGGGCTCGCGTACGGTCTCAGCGCGTTTGGCCTGAGCAAGCAGCTCCGCATCGAGACCTCGGAGGCGAAGGAGCTGATGACGGACTACTTCACTCGTTTCGGTGCCGTGCGCGACTACCTCCGCGATGTCGTCGAACAGGCCAAGGTCGATGGATACACGACGACGATCTTCGGTCGGCGCAGGCCCTTCCCCGACCTGCACTCCAACAACAGGGTGCTGAGGGAGAACGCCCAGCGCCAGGCGCTGAACTCGCCCATCCAGGGCTCCGCTGCGGACATCCTCAAGCGCGCGATGCTGATGATCGACGCGGACATGGCCGACATGCAGTCGAAGATGCTCCTCCAGGTGCACGACGAACTCGTTTTCGAGGTCTTCCCCGGCGAACTCGAAGCCCTGACGGCCATCGTCCGCTCACGCATGGGCTCCGCCGCGGATCTCACGGTGCCGCTCGACGTTCAGGTGGGAACCGGGCCGAACTGGGATGCCGCGGCCCACTGACCGTCGCGCGCCGCTCGCTTTCCGTCTTTGCCGGGCAGTCGCGTAGGGTTCAATCAGGAGGTCTTCCATGAGCGAAAGAACCGCGACGGTTGCTTCGGCCATCGGGCTTCACGCTCGTCCGGCTTCACTGTTCTCGCAGGCTGCAGCACGTGCAGGGGTGGTGGTGACGATCACGTCCGAGGACGGTAAGAGCGTCAATGCGGCGAGCATCCTCGGAGTACTGTCGCTCGGCGTGGAACACGGCTCTACCGTGACACTCTCGGCCGAGGGCGACGGCGCCGATGCCGCGCTCGACGCGCTCGTGGAATTGCTCAGCTCCGACCTCGATGCTCGCTAAGACTCCCGCGACGGCCCTGTCGCCGTGGCAGCACGCGCTCGGTGATGAGTTCAGGTTGCTCCATCCGCGTCTTCGCACGTATTTCGGAGCCATCCCCGAGGGAGCGACGGGGCGGGGTGATGGCGTCTTCGAGATCGTGGGCACCCCTCGCCGCTGGCTCTGGCCACTCCTGTCGTTCCTCGCCGTCGACAACGTGCTCTTTCCCGCTTGGGATCGTGACCTGCCCTTCCGGGTGCGCAATGCCGCGCTGAATGGTCGTGTCGTCGGACTTCGGCGTTTCGAGTTCCCGGTCCGTCCGCACACCATGACGGACAGCATCGGGTGGGAATCCGGTGAGCTGGTTGACCGCTTGGGCCGACACGGGTCCGTTCGCGTGGGTCTCCGCGCGACCGTCGTCGATTCAGGGCTCGTACTCGAATCGACCTGGGTGCGCATAGCTGGTGTGCGGCTGCCCCACGGCATCGCGCCGCGTGTCCGGCTCGAGGAGAGCTTCGATTCGGATGCCCGGCGCCAACGCATCTCGTTCGTGATGGACCACCCCGCGCTCGGGCGCCTGTACGAGTACTCCGGTCACTTCGATTACCGCATCACGGGCCAGCCCCGCGGAGGATCCCATGACTGAACGCGTCGTTCTCGCCGGCGGCTCGGGCTTCGTCGGCCGCTACCTCGCCGCGCGTTACAGGGAGCGCGGGATGCAGGTGACCGTTGTCGGTCGAAACTCCGAGGTCACCTGGACCGACCCTGACGCGCTGGTCAGGGCTCTCGACGGTGCGCAGCTCCTCGTGAACCTCGCCGGCCGCAGCGTCGATTGTCGGTACAACGCCGCCAATCGTGCTGAGATCCTCGAGTCCAGGGTGGGCACGACCAACTCCCTGCACGCGGCCCTGAGTCGAGTGGCGACGCCTCCGCCGCTGTGGGTGAATTCCTCGACCGCGACGATCTACCGCCATGCGATGGACCGTCCGATGACAGAGACGCAGGGCGAGCTGGGGGAGGGTTTTTCCGTATCGATCGCGCGCGCGTGGGAGGAGGCGCTGTTCGCTGGCGAGACACCGGGCACGCGACGCGTGGCATTGCGCATGGCGATCGTCCTGGGCGACGGCAGCGTGCTCGAGCGGCTCGTGCAACTGTCCCGGCTGGGTCTCGGCGGCCCGCAGTGGGACACGCCGTGGTTCCCTAGCCGCGCACGACGTGCGGTGGGCACTGAGCACCGGTACGGAGCACCCTTCGGTCGGCAGAAGTTCAGTTGGGTGCACGTGGAGGACGTGTACGAGATCATCGAGTTCCTCGCCGAGCATCCTGAGATCGACGGCCCGGTTAATGCCAGCTCGCCGCAGCCGACCGACAACGTGACGTTGATGCGCAAGCTCCGCGCCGCGCTTCGCGTGCCGATCGGCATCCCGATTCCGCGGCCGGCTCTCGAGATGGGTGCCGCCGTCATGGGCACCGAGACCGAGCTCATCCTCAAGAGCCGGTGGGTGGTGCCACAGCGCCTCGAAGACGCTGGTTATCTGTTCCGCCATCCGGACATCGATGAGGCCATCCGATCCAGCCTCGAATCGCTGGCATCCTCCAGCAACTAGCGCTAAGCTGGAACGTCACTTTCGTGACTTTCTATTCGCCTGCCACGGCGACATCATCGAGCAGCACCGTCATCGTGGCCAAACTTTGTCCAATCCGGAGCAACTACTACATGACAATCGTAACGACCGACAAGGCACCCAAGCAGGTCGCCGTCAATGACATCGGATCTGCTGAAGACTTCCTCGCCGCGGTCGAAAAGACGCTGAAGTTTTTCAACGATGGAGACCTCATCGAGGGCACCGTCGTCAAGATCGACCGTGACGAGGTTCTCCTCGACGTCGGTTACAAGACCGAGGGTGTCATCCCCTCCCGCGAGC
>CAYRON010000024.1:0-24458 GCA_964425885.1 uncultured Salinibacterium sp. | reverse complement strand
GGATCGTCGTGTAGCGCACGCGGGCGTTTTTCTTCACGATGATCTCGACGACGGCGGAGTGCAGCGAGTCCGACTTGTAGATCGGCGCCGTGCATCCCTCGATGTAGTGAACGTACGAGCCCTCGTCGGCGATGATGAGCGTGCGCTCGAACTGGCCCATGTTCTCCGTGTTGATACGGAAGTACGCCTGCAGCGGGATTTCGACGTGCACGCCCTTGGGAACGTAGACGAACGATCCGCCCGACCACACCGCGGTGTTGAGAGCGGCGAACTTGTTGTCGCCAGCCGGGATGACCGTTCCGAAGTACTCCTCGAAGAACTCGGGGTGCTCCTTCAGCGCAGTGTCGGTGTCCATGAAGATGACACCCTGCTTCTCGAGCTCCTCATTGATCGAGTGGAAGACGACCTCCGACTCGTACTGGGCTGCGACACCGGCGACAAGGCGCTGGCGCTCTGCCTCGGGGATGCCGAGCTTCTCGTACGTGTTGCGGATGTCCTCGGGGAGGTCCTCCCAGGTCTGCGCCTGCTTCTCCGTCGAGCGCACGAAGTACTTGATGTTGTCGAAATCGATGCCGGAGAGGTCTGCACCCCATGTCGGCATCGGTTTGCGGAAGAAGTTGCGAAGCCCGGCAAGGCGGGTCTTGAGCATCGACTCCGGCTCATTCTTGAGAGCGGAGATGTCGCGAACCACGTCTTCGTTGATTCCGCGTCGCGCCGTAGCGCCCGCGGCGTCCGAGTCGGACCAACCGAATTCGTATTGGCCGAGACTGCCCAGTTCCGGGCGATCAATCAGCACGTCAGCCATGTGTATTCCTCTTTCCCACCGGTGCCAACCAAGGTGGCAGTACCGGCATTCCCTCCACGGCAGCTTGGGGTTCGGTGCTCGGCATACCCGATGTGCGCTGCTCGTAAGTGGCACGGCCGGGGCTTGCTTAGACTGAACCAGGACTCGGAGTCTTCTCCGATGTCTGCGCTGACTCCCCGGCTTGGGCTGTTCATAGAACCCCATGATTCTACAGGGCACAGCACCAAATAACAGGAGGTTCGGCTGTGAAAGCCGTGTTCGCTCGATTGCCCAGTGCCGTCGACACCCGTATCCGCGTGTTCGCCGTCGCAACGCTCGTCGCCCAGATCCTCATCGTCGGCACCGGTGGAGCCGTCCGCCTGACCGGCTCGGGCCTCGGATGCCCGACCTGGCCCCGATGCACGGCAGAGTCGTTCGTCACCACCCCGGAGATGGGCATCCACGGCATCATCGAGTTCGGAAACCGGCTCCTGACCTTCGTGCTCGTGATCATCGCGATCGGGATGTTCGTGCTCGTGTTGCGCATTCGTCGCGAGCGTCGCGACCTCTTCGTGCTTGCGCTGCTCATCGGACTCTATGTACCGATCCAGGCGATCATCGGAGGCATCACTGTTCTGACCGGGCTCAACCCCTACGTGGTGGGCCTGCACTATCTCGCGTCCGTTGTACTCGTGTCGCTCTCGGCGGTACTGGTGTTCCGCGTGTTCCTGGGCCCGCGCGGCGAGAAGATCGCGGCCCCGCTCTGGTTCACCGCCCTTGCCTATGCGACGGCCGTGCTCTCGGCGATCACCATCCTCGTCGGCATTCTTGTCACCGGCTCGGGTCCGCACGCGGGCGACGGAGGAGCTGCACGCAACGGGCTCGATCCCGAGCTGTTGCAGCACATCCACAGCTGGCCGGCCTACGCAACGTTCGCGTCGACGATTCTGCTGCTGATCGGTGCGTGGAAGCTCGGGCGCGCACGTACGCTCCGTTTCGCGGCGATCCTGCTCGGCGTGGAGGTCGTTCAGATCGCCATCGGACTCATCCAGGCGCGCCTCGGCCTGCCGGAGCTGCTCGTGGGGATCCACATGGTGCTCGCCTGCTGCCTTGCCGCCGCGGTGACAGCGGTCGTGTTGTCACTGCGCGAGCCGGCAGCCGTTCCGGTTTCTGCGTCTGACGTCTAGCTAGAAGGGCAGCAGCGGGTCGATACCGATCGCAAGGAAGACCAGCGTGAGGTATGTGATCGACGCGTGGAACACGCGCATCGGCCGCACCTCCCCGTGACGGATTGCGGTCGAGTACAGGCGATGCGACTCGATGACGAACCATCCGCCGCTCGCGATTGCCACGACCGAGTAGACGATGCCCATTCCCGCGACCGGGATCAGCAGGAGCGAGCACGCGACGGTGGCCCACGCGTAGAGAACGACCTGAAGGCCCACGACGGTGCGGCCGCGCACGACGGCGAGCATCGGCACGTTCACTGACTGGTAGTCCGCGCGGTACTTCATGGAGAGCGGCCAGTAGTGCGGGGGCGTCCAGAGAAACACGATCCCGAAGAGGATGATCGGCGTCCAGGTCAGGGAACCGGTGACCGCTGCCCACCCGATGAGCACGGGCATGCATCCAGCGGCCCCACCCCAGATGATGTTCTGCGGCGTGCGGCGCTTCAGCAGGAGCGTGTAGACGAAGACGTAGAAGAGGATGGCTGCGAGCGAGAGCGCTGCTGCGAGCCAGTTGACCAGGAGTCCGAGCCAGAGCACCGAGACGATGCCGGTGATCCACGCGAAGGCGAGTGCCTCCCGGTCGGACAACTCCCCCGTCACCAGCGGACGCTTCTGGGTGCGATTCATGACCCGGTCGATGTCGCGGTCGATGTAGCAGTTGAAGGCATTCGCCGACCCTGCGCTGAGCGATCCGCCAACGAGTGTTGCGAGAACGAGCCAGAGGTTCGGGATGCCCTGCGCGGCCAGGATCATGACGGGCGCCGTCGTGACGAGCAGCAGTTCGATCACGCGCGGCTTCGTGAGGGCGATGTACGCCTTCGTCTTACGGATGACGCCACTGCGCCCCGTGTCCGGGCGGTCTTCGAGCACGACGTCCATACCTTCGATGATAGGTGACCGCTCGCGAGCCTCCCGTGTCGCGCGCAACACGTCGGTAACACGAGGCCGGGACTCTCTATACTGGGAATAGCCTGCCAGCCAACAAATGCGGCCCGTCCCCCTCTCCCTGAGTGGTTCGAGGCTGCGGCGACACAGCCGAGGTCGTCTGGGCAGGCGTTCGTTCGCCGTGCACCAGCCTTTCAGGCGGCGCCGCTTGCAGAAGGGTTATCAGTCACCGTGGCCGCTCTCCAATGGGACCCCATCGATAACAAGGCAGTCGACACGGCGAGGATCCTCGCCGCCGACGCCGTTGAGAAAGTGGGGAACGGGCATCCCGGAACCGCGATGAGCATGGCGCCAGCGGCGTACCTGCTCTTCCAGAAGGTGATGCGGCAGGACCCTTCCGACACTCACTGGGTCGGTCGCGACCGGTTCATCCTCTCGATCGGGCACAGCTCGCTCACGCAGTACGTCCAGCTCTACCTGGGCGGCTACGGCCTCGAGCTCGATGACATCAAGTCCCTCCGCACCTGGGGCTCCAAGACCCCTGGCCACCCTGAGTACGGACACACCGACGGAGTCGAGATCACGACCGGCCCGCTCGGCCAGGGCATCTCCTCCGCAGTGGGCTTCGCGTACGCCGCACGTTTCGAGCGCGGCCTGTTCGACCCAGAGGCCGACCAGGGCACGAGCCCCTTCGACCACTTCATCTACGTGCTCGCGGGCGATGGCGACCTGCAGGAGGGCGTCTCGTCCGAGGCATCCTCGCTCGCCGGGCACCAGCAGCTGGGCAACCTGATCGCGATCTACGACTCCAACCAGATCTCGATCGAAGACGACACGAACATCGCCTTCACCGAGGACGTCAAGGCCCGCTACGAGTCCTACCACTGGCACGTCCAGACGGTGGACTGGAAGAAGACCGGCGAGTACGTCGAGGACATCCAGGCGCTCAACGACGCCATCGAGGCCGCCAAGGGTGTCACCGACAAGCCGTCGCTCATCATCCTCAAGACCATCATCGGATGGCCGAGCCCGAAGAAGCAGAACTCCGGCAAGATCCACGGCTCGGCACTCGGTGCTGAGGAGCTGGCAGCCGTCAAGGAGGTTCTCGGTTTCGACCCAGAGCAGAGCTTCGAGGTCAGCGACGAGGTCATCTCGCACACCCGCGAGGCCGTCGAGCGCGGTAAGGCAGCTCACGCGGAGTGGGACAAGTCCTTCGACGCCTGGGCGAGCGCCAACCCCGAGCGCAAGGAGCTGTTCGACCGCATCATGCGCGGCGAGCTCCCCGAAGGTGTCGAGGCGGCTCTCCCCGTCTTCGACGGTGGCAAGGATGTCTCCACTCGTGCCGCGTCCGGCAAGGTGCTCGGTGCCCTGGGCGCCGTCATCCCCGAACTGTGGGGCGGCTCGGCCGACCTCGCGGAGTCGAACCTCACGACTATCGAGGGTGGCGCGTCGTTCATCCCCGCCGAGCACTCCACCCACGAGTGGACCGGCAACCCCTACGGCCGCGTTCTGCACTTCGGTATCCGTGAGCACGCCATGGGCGCGATCATCAACGGCATCGTGCTGCACGGCAACACGCGTGCCTTCGGCGGTACGTTCCTCATCTTCAGCGACTACATGCGGCCTGCCGTTCGACTGGCAGCCCTCATGAAGGTCCCCTCGATCTTCGTCTGGACGCACGACTCCGTCGCTCTCGGCGAGGACGGCCCGACGCACCAGCCGATCGAGCAGCTTGCAACTCTCCGTGCCATCCCGGGTCTCGACGTTGTTCGCCCCGGCGACGCCAACGAGACCGGCTGGGCATGGAAGACGATCCTCGAGCGCCGCAACGGCCCCGCGGGTATCGCACTCACGCGCCAGAACATCCCGGTGTTCGAGCGTGGCGACGGCGCGGCAGAGGGCGATGTCTTCGCCTCGGCTAGCTTCGTGCCGAAGGGCGCGTATGTGCTCGCCGAAGCCCCCGGAGGTACCCCCGACGTGATCTTCATCGCCACCGGCTCCGAGGTGCAGCTCGCTGTTGCAGCTCGCGAGGCGCTCAAGGCCGATGGCATCAACGCCCGTGTCGTCTCGGCACCGTGCCTCGAGTGGTTCGAGGAGCAGGATGCCGCGTACCGCGAGTCGGTGCTGCCATCCTCCGTCAAGGCTCGCGTCTCCGTCGAGGCGGGTCTCTCGCTCGGCTGGTCCAAGTACGTGGGTGACGCAGGTCGCAGCGTGTCGATCGAGCACTTCGGTGCATCCGCCGACTACAAGACCCTGTTCACCGAGTTCGGAATCACCACGGAAGCAGCCGTGGCCGCAGCAAAGGATTCGCTGGCCGCTGTCCGCAGCTAGCGACAACAAGAAAGAACACAGAACACAGATGAGCACCGAATCCCCCACCGCAGCACTGTCCGCACTCGGCGTCAGCATTTGGCTCGACGACCTGTCACGTGACCGCATCCAGTCGGGCGGCCTCCAGTCGCTGATCGCTGACCGCAACGTCGTCGGAGTCACCACGAACCCGACGATCTTCGCAAGCGCGCTGGCCAAGGGCACCACCTACGACGCTCAGGTCGCCGAGCTGGCCAAGGCCGGCACGTCCGTCACCGACGCGGTCTTCGAGATCACGACGGACGACGTGGCCTCCGCCAGCGACATCTTCCGTGGCATCTACGACACGACGGGCGGCTTCGACGGCCGGGTGTCGATCGAGGTTGAGCCCGGGCTCGCTCACGACGCAGCAGGAACGATCGAGCAGGCACAGCAGCTCTGGGCCAAAGTCGATCGTCCGAACGCGATGATCAAGATCCCGGCAACGGTCGAGGGTCTCGAGGCCATCACCGCAACGATCGGCGCCGGCATCAGCGTGAACGTGACCCTGATCTTCAGCCTCGAGCGTCACCAGGCCGTCATCGACGCCTACCTCGCGGGTCTCGAGCAGGCCAAGGCGGCGGGCATCGACCTCTCGACGATCCACTCGGTCGCCTCGTTCTTCGTGTCGCGCGTCGACACCGAGATCGACAAGCGTCTCGACGCGATTGGAACCGACGAGGCCATCGCGCTCAAGAGCAAGGCTGGCGTCGCGAACGCGCAGCTCGCCTACCGCGTCTTCCAGGAGGCCTTCGCCAGCGACCGTGCCCAGGCGCTCATCGCGGCCGGTGCCAACAAGCAGCGTCCCCTGTGGGCGTCGACCGGCGTCAAGGACCCGAGCCTCCCCGACACCCTCTACGTCACGCAGCTCGCTGTCGCGGAGACCGTCAACACCATGCCGGAGAAGACCCTCGAGGCGACCTTCGACCACGGCGTCATCACCGGCGACGAGGTCACCGGCTCCTACGAGGCCGCGCAGGGCGTTCTCGACGCACTCGCCGGTCTCGGCATCTCGTACGACGAGGTGACCGCGCTCCTCGAGAAGGAGGGCGTCGAGAAGTTCATCGTGTCCTGGAACGAGCTGCTCGACACCGTCACCGCGGCACTCGAGGCGGCCCAGTGAGCGTGAAGATCGCTCTCTCGGGCGCGGCCGCTGAGGCCGTTGACCGGGTTGTGCCCCAGCTCGTGAGCGATCTCGTCGCGAGCCGGATCACCGGCGGCGACGCCACCCTGTGGGGTCCTGACGCAGAAGAGGAATCGGCCAAGCGACTCGGTTGGGTCGAGGCGGTCTCCGTCTCCCGGCCGATGGTTGACGACATCCTCGCCCTGCGCGACAAGCTCCGCGAGTCGGGTGTCAACCACATCGTTCTCGGCGGAATGGGCGGATCGTCCCTCGCTCCTGAGGTCATCACGCGTACGTACGGTGTCGAGCTGACGGTCCTGGACTCCACGGACCCCGGTCAGGTGCTCTCAGCACTGACCGATCGTCTTGCCACGACAGCTGTCGTGATCTCGTCGAAGTCGGGTTCCACTGTCGAGACTGACAGCCAGAAGCGTGTCTACGAGTCGTACTTCCGGGCAGCGGGCATCGATCCGCTCGAGCGCATCGTCATCGTGACAGACCCGGGGTCTCCCCTGGATGTCTCGGCTCGCGAAGCCGGTTACCGCGTGTTCAACGCCGACCCCAACGTGGGAGGCCGTTATTCCGCGCTCACCGCGTTCGGTCTCGTGCCGTCAGGACTCGCCGGCGCTGACATCTCTGAGCTCCTCGATGAGGCAGAGGCAATGATGCTGGACCTGGCCGTGGACACCACGACCAACCCGGGACTTGTCCTGGGTGCCGCCATCGCTGGAACCAAGCCCCTCAAGGACAAGCTCGGCATCGTTCCTGATGGAACGCACATCCTGGGCTTCGGCGACTGGGCTGAGCAGCTGCTCGCCGAGTCGACGGGCAAGCTCGGAACGGGCATCCTGCCAGTCGTGCTCGACGTCAACTCCCCCGAGATCCGCGAGAACCTTCCCGACGTGCAGATCATCCGTCTCGTCGGGGACTGGGAGGACACCCGGGAGGTCGCCGATGGTGAGATCGAGATCACGGGAACGCTCGGCGCTCAGATCCTGACGTGGGAGTACGCCACGGCCGTCGCCGGTCGTCTCCTGGGGATCAACCCGTTCGACCAGCCCGACGTCGAGTCGGCGAAGATCGCCACTCGCGCGCTCATCGACAACCCGGCGCCCGCGCCAGCGCCGGCATTCGTCGACGGTGACATCGAGGTCCGCGGAACTGCCGACATCGTCGAGGGCACGTCGACCCTCGCGGATGCCGTCGAGAAGCTGATCTCGCTCGTTCCGGGCGATGGCTACATCTCGATCCAGGCCTACGTCGACCGTCTTGCGTACCCGCAGCTGGTCGAGCTGCGTGACTCGCTCGCTGCTCGCTCGGAACGGCCCGTGACGTTCGGTTGGGGCCCGCGATTCCTGCACTCCACCGGGCAGTTCCACAAGGGCGGCCCCGCGGTGGGCGTCTTCCTGCAGCTGACCACGGTCGAGGACCAGGATCTCCAGATTCCCGACCGTCCCTTCACCTTCGGTGAGCTGATCCGCGCCCAGGCCGCCGGTGACGCGAGCGTGCTCGCCGAGCACGGTCGCCCCGTCCTCAGCCTCACGCTCACCAACCCGGCTGGGTCCATCCCGGTAGTAGTCGACACCGTCGCATAGCGAATTCGAGCACCATGACACCCGCGCCCATCACCGCAGGATTCAATCCACTGCGCCTTCCGAGTGACCGCAGACTCAACCGGATCGCCGGTCCGAGCGGCCTCATCATCTTCGGCGTGACAGGTGACCTGTCACGCAAGAAGCTGATGCCGGCGGTCTACGACCTCGCCAATCGCGGTCTTCTTCCCCCCGGCTTCGCGCTCATCGGGTTCGCCCGGCGCGACTGGGAGGACCAGGACTTCGCCGAGGTGGTCCACGACGCCGTCAAGCAGTACGCGCGAACCCCGTTCGACGAGGACGTCTGGAAGCAGCTTGCGACGGGCATCCGATTCGTCCAGGGCGAGTTCGACGACGATGCCGCGTTCGCGCGGCTGAAGGCGACGATCGAGGAGCTCGATCGCGACCGTGGCACGATGGGAAACCACGCGTTCTACCTCTCGATACCGCCGAAGTCGTTCCCGCAGGTGACCGAGCAGCTCCGCAACTCCGGTCTCGCGGAGCCGCAGGAGGGCCAGTGGCGCCGCGTCGTCATCGAGAAGCCGTTCGGTAGCGACCTGACGACTGCGCGCGAGCTGAACAACGTCGTCGAATCGGTCTTCCCGCCTGACAGCGTGTTCCGCATCGACCACTACCTCGGCAAGGAGACGGTGCAGAACATTCTCGCGCTGCGCTTCGCCAACCAGTTGTACGAACCCATCTGGAACGCCAACTACGTCGATCACATCCAGATCACCATGGCCGAGGATGTCGGTGTCGGCGGACGTGCGGGCTACTACGACGGTATCGGTGCAGCACGCGACGTCATCCAGAATCACCTCCTCCAGTTGCTCGCCCTCACGGCGATGGAGGAGCCGGTGTCCTTCGACGCAGCAGATCTCCGGGCCGAGAAGGAGAAGGTGCTCTCGGCTGTTCGACTCCCGAAGGATCTCGGCAAGCACACGGCGCGCGGCCAGTACTCCGGTGGATGGGCCGGCGGCGAGAAGGTCATCGGATTCCTCGACGAGGACGGGATGAACCCGCTGTCGACGACGGAGACCTACGCGGCCATCCGCCTCGATATCGACACCCGTCGTTGGGCTGGCGTGCCGTTCTACCTGCGTACCGGTAAGCGACTCGGCCGTCGAGTGACGGAGATCGCTGTCGTGTTCAAGCGCGCCCCGCAGTATCTCTTCGCGGAGAGCCAGACCTCTGCTCTCGGGCAGAACGCCCTGGTGATCCGCGTGCAGCCCGACGAGGGTGTCACGATTCGCTTCGGCTCGAAGGTGCCTGGCGCCGGGATGCAGGTTCGCGACGTGACGATGGACTTCGGCTACGGTCATGCGTTCACCGAGGCGAGCCCCGAGGCATACGAGCGTCTGATCCTCGATGTGCTGCTCGGTGACCCTCCCCTGTTCCCGCGCCACGAGGAGGTCGAGCTCAGCTGGAAGATCCTCGACCCGATCGAGGAGTACTGGGCCAAGCAGGGCCAGCCCGAACAGTACCGTCCCGGTACGTGGGGGCCGGCATCCGCCGATGCCCTCATGGCCCGCGACGGCCGCACCTGGAGGCGTCCATGATCGTCGATCTGCCCAACACCACGACGAGCAAGATCTCCAAGACTCTTGTCAAGATTCGTGAAGAGGGGGGCGCTGTCGCGCTCGGCCGTGTTCTCACGCTCATCATCTCCACTCGCCTCGGCGAGGAGGAGGAGGCCATCGAGGCCGCGAATGACGCATCTCGCGAGCACCCGATGCGAGTCATCGTGGTCTCGTCCGATCCGAACGAGACGAGCGACGCGCGCGTCGATGCACAGATCCGAGTCGGTGGTGACGCCGGTGCGAGCGAGGTCATCGTCGTGCGGGCCTACGGCGATGCCGCGCACGACGAGGAGAGTCTCGTCACTGGCCTGTTGCTCCCCGACGCACCGGTCGTCGCGTGGTGGCCGGGCGAGGCGCCCGAGAACGTGTCGCAATCCGCACTCGGCCGCATCGCCCAGCGCAGGATCACGGATGCCGCGTCCAGCTCAGACCCGCTGGCCGAGCTGTCACGGCTCGCGAGCAGCTACGAACCGGGCGACACCGATTTCGCCTGGACGCGCCTGACTCTCTGGCGCGCACAGCTGGCCGCGGTGCTCGACCAGCCGCCGTTCGTGCCCGTCACCGCTGTGCAGGTGCGTGGTGCTTCTGACTCGCCATCGACCGCGCTGCTCGCCGCATGGCTCCAGCACGCTTTGAAGGTTCGTGTGAACCTCGAGGTGTCGGCGGCCAGCCAGGGATCGACCGGCATCGAGTCTGTGGAACTCACGCGCAAGAACGGCGTGATCAAGCTCGAACGCATCGAGCCGACACTCGCCCAGCTGGAGCAGCCCTCCCAGCCGGTCCATGACATCTCGCTCCCCCGGCGCAGCATGCGGGACTGCCTCGCGGAAGAGTTGCGCAGGCTCGACCCGGACGACCTGTACGGCGATGTGATCCAACACGGTATTCCTGAACTGAGCACGGCCAACGGAGCAGCTAAGGTCTCCGCATGAGCCCCGATCGCCGCGTGCTCGTCCACGAGAGCAAGGACGCTCTCGCGGCGGCCGTCGCGGCGCGCTTTCTCCGCAAGGTGAAGGATCTCATCGAGGAGTTCGGCGAAGCCAGTGTGGTCCTCACCGGCGGAACGATGGGCATCGCCTCACTGGCGGCGATCAATTCGTCCCCCGCGCGAGACTCGATCGACTGGTCCCGCGTCAACGTGTGGTGGGGCGATGAGCGCTGGTTGCCGGAGGGTGATCCCGAGCGCAACGAGACTCAGGCTCGCGCTGCGCTGCTCGATCACGTCGGGCTCGACCCCGCCCGCGTGCACCCCTTCGCCCGTTCCGACGCAGGCATCGACCTGGATGCCGCCGCAGAGGCGTACTCCGCGGAGCTCGCGGCCAACGCGCCCCGATCGGCGCCCTTCCCCCACTTCGACATCACCTTCCTCGGGATGGGACCGGACGGCCACATCGCCTCCCTGTTCCCGGGTATGGAGGGCATCCGCGAGACAGTGGCGACGGTCATCCCGGTCCGCAACTCCCCCAAGCCTCCCCCGGAGCGCCTCAGCCTGACCCTGCCGACGATCAACTCGTCCGCTCGTGTCTGGGCGGTCGTTGCCGGCAGTGACAAGGCATCTGCGCTTGGCCTGACGCTTGCCGACGCGAGCATCGACGAGGTGCCGGCATCTGGTGTCGAGGGTCGCCGCAGCACGCTGTTCTTCGTCGACGGGGATGCCGCTGCAGAGGTTCCGGAGAACCTCATCGATCCCGGTCAGTTCTGGACTGGCGCGGACGAGTAGTAGCGGCCGGCATCGCCGGCCACGCCTCGCGGGGAGACGCTGCTCGTCAGGACGAGACGGTTCCGCGGCGGGTGCGGAGCTGGACGAGCGCCTCTTCCAGAAGCTGCGACGCTTCCTCCTCGGTGCGACGCTCCTTCACGTACGCGAGGTGCGTCTTGTAGGGCTCGAGCTTGGCCACTGACGGCGGGTTGCTCTTGTCCCGACCCGCAGGGAGACCCGTCGACGGGGAGTCGATGACCTCGGGGATCTCCTCGTCGGGCAGGTTGGCGGCGAAATGACGCACCGTCTCGTTACCCATCTCGTCCCAGTAGGAGACGGCGATGCGGTCAGCGTGGAAACCACGATCCTGCTCGCCCATGGGGCCGGCGCCAACGCGCGAACCACGAATTGCACTTCCGCCAGATGCCATGATGTTCCTCGTTCAGACCGTCGAAGCTAGCCGTTGAACCTGGTGATGAGGCCCAGGATCACGATGCAGGTGATCCAGACCACCGCCAGAAGAACGGTGATTCGGTTGAGGTTGCGCTCGGCCACGCCGGATGCGCCGAGGTTCGACGTGACGCCGCCACCGAACATGTCCGAGAGTCCGCCACCGCGACCGCGGTGAAGAAGGATCAGGAGCGTGAGGAGGAGCGATGTGATGCCCAGAAGAACCTGGAGCACAACCTGGAGAATTTCCACGTGAAGAACCTTTCGAAAAGCCTCAGTAAGTATAGCGGGCGTGTTGCGAATCAGGTTCCGACATGCTTCTGGAAGCGAGCGATGCTGGCGAACTCGTTGACGTCAAGGCTCGCGCCTCCCACGAGGGCTCCGTCGATGTTCGGCTCGCGCATGAGCGAGGCGATGTTGTTCGCCTTGACCGAGCCGCCGTAGAGGATGCGCGTTGCCTGGGCGACTTCATCACCGAGGATCTCGGCGAGGGTTGCGCGCAGCGCCGCGGCCACCTGCTCTGCCTGCTCGGGCGTGGCCGCGAGCCCGGAACCGATCGCCCAGACCGGCTCGTAGGCGATCACGAGGTCCGGCGAGCCGGACACGTCCGCGAGTGCAGCGCGGAGCTGGGCAACGGGAACGGCACTCGGGCCGTGCTCTTCGAGGTCCTCAGCTGTCTCACCGACGCACAGAACCGGAACCAAGCCGTGGCGGAGTGCAGCGGCAACCTTGCGGCCGAGCTGCTCGTCGGTCTCGCCGTGCATGGTGCGTCGCTCGGAGTGACCGACCAGCACGTAGCGGCACTTGAGTGCCGCGAGGAACGCGCCGGAGATCTCTCCCGTGTAGGCGCCGGAGTCGTGCTCCGACAGGTCCTGGGCGCCGTAGACGACCTCGAGTTTGTCAGACCAGATGAGGTTCTGAACCGGCCGGATGTCGGTGAAGGGCGGGAACACCGCGACCTCGGAGCCCTTGGCGTCGAAGTCGTGTCCGGCATCCTTCAGAGTCCAGGCGAGCTTCTGCACGAAGGCGATGGCCTGCTCGTGGTCGAAGTTCATCTTCCAGTTGCCCGCGATGAGTGGGACCCTGTTCACTGCCATCCGAGGACCTCCAGTCCAGGAAGCCGCTTGCCCTCGAGGAACTCGAGGCTCGCACCGCCGCCGGTAGAAATGTGACCGAACTGGTCGTCGTCGAAGCCCAACGCGCGAACCGCTGCAGCCGAGTCTCCGCCGCCGACCACGCCGAAACCGTCGAAGGAGGCAAGCGCCGCCGCTACCGCCTTCGTTCCCGCGGCGAACGGGGCGAGCTCGAAGACACCCATCGGCCCGTTCCAGAACACGGTCTTCGAGGCCGAGATGGCCTCGGCGAAGCGCGCTGACGTCTCGGGACCGATGTCGAGGCCCAATCCCTTATCGCCGAAGGGAGTGAGCTCGATGGCATCACTCGGAGCCACCTCGTACTCCGCATCGGCACTGAAGGCCGAAGCCACCACGATGTCCGTCGGCAGGATGATCTCGACGCCGAGCTCGCTCGCCCGCGAGAGGTACTCGCGCACAACCTCGACCTGGTCCTCCTCGAGGAGGCTCGAGGCGACCTTGTGGCCCTGGGCTACGAGGAAGGTGAAGAGCATGCCCCCACCGATGAGCAGGGTGTCGACCTTGGGCAGGAGGGCATCGATGACGCTGAGCTTATCTGACACCTTCGATCCGCCGAGAACGACCGTGTACGGCCGCTCCGGGGTGACCGTGAGACGCTCGAGGACGCCGAGTTCCTGCTCGATGAGCAGCCCTGCAGCGCTCGGGAGCGCCTCGGGGAGCTCGAACACGCTTGCCTGCTTGCGGTGCACGACACCGAACCCGTCAGAGACGAAGGCATCGCCGAACTCGGCGATCTTCGCAGCGAAGGATGCGCGGACGTCCGCGTCCTTCGAGGTCTCCTCAGCGTTGAAACGGAGGTTCTCGAGCAGAGCTACGTCGCCATCTCCGAGTCCACCCACGACGGCGCTAGCGGACTCGCCGATCGTGTCTGCCGCGAAGGCGACAGGACGCTCCAGCAGCTCGGCGAGGCGAACGGCCACCGGCTCCAGGCTGTAGCGAGGATCCGGTGCACCGTCCGGTCGGCCGAGGTGCGAGACGATCACGACGCGGGCACCCGCGTCGATGAGCGTGGTGAGGGTGGGGATCGAGGCGCGAATGCGTCCGTCATCCGTGATCTGGCCGTCCTTCAGCGGGACGTTCAGATCGCAGCGGACGATGACGCGCTTGCCCCCGAGGTCCCCGAGGGACTCGAGCGTGCGAATCGGCATGGTGACTGGGTGAAGGCTTGCGAACCTAGGCGGGGCCTAGAGCTTCGCGCCGACGAACTCGGTGACGTCGACGAGGCGGTTCGAGTAGCCCCACTCGTTGTCGTACCAGGAGGCGACCTTGACCTGGTCGCCGATCACCTTGGTGAGGCCGGCGTCGAAGATCGACGAGTGCGGGTCGCCCTCGATGTCGCTGGAGACGATCTCGTCCTCGGTGTACTTGAGGATTCCCTTGAGCGGGCCCTCCGCGGCAGCCTTGTACGCGGCGTTGATCTCCTCGACCGTGACCGGGCGCGAGGCCGTCAGCGTGAGGTCGGTGATCGACCCGGTGATTACGGGAACGCGGAGTGCGTACCCGTCGAGCTTGCCGACGAGCTCCGGGATGACCAGGCCGAGGGCCTTGGCTGCACCGGTCGACGTGGGGATGATGTTCGCTGCTGCTGCGCGAGCGCGACGCAGGTCGCTGTGCGGGCCATCCTGCAGGTTCTGGTCGGCCGTGTACGCGTGGACAGTGGTCATGAGACCGCGCTCGATGCCGAAGTTCTCCATGAAGACCTTCGCGAGCGGCGCGAGGCAGTTCGTGGTGCACGACGCGTTCGAGATGATGTTGTGGATCGCGGGGTCGTAGGTGTCCTCGTTCACGCCCAGCACGAGGGTCGCGACATCCGCACCGGTCGCCGGAGCGGAGACGATGACCTTCTTGGCGCCAGCAGCGATGTGCTTCGCGGCATCCTCGGACTTGGTGAAGCGACCGGTCGACTCGATGACGATGTCGACGCCCAGCTCGCCCCACGGGAGGTTCGCGGGGTCGCGCTCCTCGAAGACGCGGATGGCCTTGCCGTTGACGACGATCTGCTCGCCGTCGAACTCGACGGTGCCGTCGAGGCGACCGGTGATCGTGTCGTACTTGAGCAGGTGCGCAAGCGTCTTGTTGTCGGTCAGGTCGTTGACTGCAACGATCTCAATGTCGGCACCCTTGGCGAGTGCGGCGCGGAAGAAGTTGCGGCCGATGCGGCCGAATCCGTTGATACCGATCTTGACGGTCACTATGGCTCCGATTGATGCTCACGCGTCCCATGACGCTGGAATGGCTGTGGTGGGGGGTATGGAATGAAGAGGCAGGGGCACCAGCCCCGGCCACGATGCCGCTATGACAGTATCAGCAGGCCGTCGGTCTTTTCGCGCGCCACCGTGAAGCGCTGCTGAACGTTCGACCAGTTGGCGATGTTCCAGAATGCCTTGACGTAGTCGGCGCGGACGTTCTTGTAGTCCAGGTAGTAGGCGTGCTCCCAGACATCCAGCAGCAGCAGCGGAACGGTGCCAGCGGCGAAGTTGGCCTGCTGGTCGAAGAACTGGTTGATGACGAGGTTCTGGCCAATCGAGTCCCACATGAGTGCTGCCCAACCGGAACCCTGGACGCCCATCGCCGCAGCGGTGAAGTGTGCCGTGAACTTGTCGAACGATCCGAAGTTGTCGTCAATCGCGCTCTCGAGCTCGCCGGTGGGCTTGTCGCCGCCATCCGGGGACATGTTGGTCCAGAAGATCGAGTGGTTGACGTGGCCACCGAGGTTGAAGGCGAGGTCCTTCTCGAGCTTGTTGACGTTCGCGAGATCGCCAGCATCCCGGGCAGCAGCGAGGCCTGCGAGTGCGGCGTTAGCACCCGTGACATAGGCCTGGTGGTGCTTGCTGTGGTGCAGCTCCATGATCTCTGCGCTGATACTCGGGGCGAGTGCCGAGTAGTCGTAGGGAAGTTCCGGAAGGGTGTATTCAGCCATCGTGATCTCCTAGCAGTGAGCCCCCGAGTCCCGCGAAAAAGCCTGCGTCGGGGTGTGTTTCCAGTGTAGTCATCCCGGTGAGCAGCACTCGCGGGATGAGGGTTGCCTACTCGTCCTCGTAGTCGGGCGGGAGGTTCGCGTCGGTGCCCGGGATGCCCTCATCGGACGCCCGCTTGTCGGCCATCGCCAGGAGGCGACGGATGCGGCCCGCGACGGCATCCTTCGTCATGGGAGGATCCGCGTGGTGGCCGAGCTCATCGAGACTCGAGTCGCGGAACCGCAGGCGCAACTCCCCCGCGTACCGCAGGTGCTCTGGCACCTCTGTGCCGAGGATCTCGAGGGCGCGTTCGACTCTGGCACACGCGGCCACAGCGGCCTGGGCGGAGCGACGGAGGTTGGCGTCATCGAAGTTGACGAGGCGGTTGGCTGTCGCTCGGACCTCCCTGCGCTGCCGGAGTTCACTCCAGGCGGCAACGCTCTTGCGAGCGCCCATGAGCTCGAGCATGGCGGCGATCGCATCGCCATCCCGAATGACGACCTTGTAGACGCCACGTACTTCGCGGGCTTTGGCTGCGACTCCGAGGCGGCCAGCGGCGCCGACGAGGGCCATCGCCGACTCGTTGCCGGGGCAGGTCACCTCGAGTGCTGAGCTGCGTCCTGGGTCGGTGAGGGCGCCAGCGGCGAGGAATGCTCCGCGCCACAGGGCAGCCATTTCCTCGGTGTTGCCCGTGGTGAGACGATTCGGAAGGCCGCGGATGGGGCGACGACGCGCATCGAGCAGTCCGGTCTGGCGGGCGAGCGTCTCTCCCCCTTCGATGACGCGGACGAGGTAGTGACTCGTGCGACGGGGCCCCGAGCCGGAGACGAGTTGGGCGTCGGCGCGAACGCCGTACAGCTCGGCGATGTCACGGCGCACTCGCGTTGCGAGCCGCTCGGTGTCGAGTTCGGACTCGATGGCGATGCGCCCGGAGATCATGTGCAGGCCCCCGGAGAATCGGAGGATCGTGGCAAGCTCTGCCGCCCGGAGAGTCGTCTTGCCCGTCTGGACTGACGCCAGCTCCTCCTTGACCTCGGCGGTAAGTGCCACGTCGTGCTCCTTCTCTTGCTGCAATGGGATGAGGGGTGCGCTATTCGCGCCCGAGATCCCTGTGCCTCACGTTGACCGCTACACCAGGCGCATCCCGCAACTGGGCTGCGAGGGCCTCTGCGACTGCGACCGAGCGGTGCTTGCCCCCCGTGCATCCAATGGCGATCGTAGCGTGTCGTTTGTTCTCACGCTGGTATCCGGCGAGGACCGGACCCAGCGCGGTGGTGTAAGCGGAGACGAATTCCTCGGCTCCCGGCTGCCCCATCACGTAGTCCCTGACGAGCTCGTCCTTGCCGGTCAATGCGGCGAGTTCCGGCACCCAGAACGGGTTCGGGAGAAAGCGCGCATCGGCCACGAGGTCCGAATCGGTGGGCAGCCCGTACTTGAAGCCGAAGCTCATCACGGTGATCTGAACACCGGCCGTGTTGGCGTCCGAGAACTTCTCCGCAACGCGCGTGGCGAGCTGGTGGATGTTGAGATCCGAGGTGTCGATGACGATGTCACTTGCCTCCCGGATGCTGCGCATGCGCATGCGTTCAGCCTCGATGCCGTCGAGGAGAGTTCCGCCACCCTGAAGGGGGTGCGGTCGCCTCACCTGCTCGAACCTCCGCACTAGTGCTTGGTCGGTCGCGTCAAGGAAGAGCACACGAACAGAAGCGGTCTCGCGGAGCGCATCGATCGCGGCCTCCACGTCAGAGAAGAGCTTGCCGCCGCGCACATCGACCACAGCAGCGATGCGGGGAAGCGCCGCGCCGGCGTGACCCGCGAGTTCGACCAGAGGCATGAGCATCTGCGGTGGCAGGTTGTCGACGACGTGCCAGCCGAGGTCCTCGAGAGCATTCCCGACCGTCGAACGTCCGGCACCGGACATGCCGGTGACAACCAACATCTCCTGTTGCGTGCTCCCGGTGGTCATCGCTTCACAGCTTACCCGCGCCAGACGAAGTGCCCTGTGGATTCCCGAGCTGCTGGACGATCGCGGAGGCAAGTGTCGGCCCGATTCCTCGGATGCCCTGGATCTCCTCGACGCTCGCTGATTTCAAGCGCGCCACCGAGCCGAAATGCTTGAGCAACTCCTTCGTGCGTGACTCCCCCAACCCGGGTACGTCCGACAACACGGAATGGATGTCCCGCTTACGAGTCGTGCGCTGGTACGTGATGGCGAAGCGATGCGCCTCGTCGCGGATGCGCTGGATCAGGAAGAGCGCGTCGCTGTTGCGCGGGAGGATGACCGGGAAGTCGGCTCCAGGGAGCCAGAGCTCCTCGAGGCGCTTGGCGATACCGCAGAGTTGGATGTCGGTGATGCCGGCGTCATCCAGCGCGCGCTGGGCGGCAGCCACCTGCGGTTGCCCGCCGTCCACGATGAGCAGTTGCGGACGGTACGCGAACTTCCGTCGGCGCACCGCGGCGGTTTCCTCAAGCTCCTCCTGCTCGGTCTCCGGTTCCTTGAGGTAGGCGAGGCGACGCGTCAGTACCTGGTACAGCGAGTCGGTGTCATCCGTCGACTCCGCGATGCTGAAGCGGCGGTATTGGTCTTTGCGCGGCAGGCCGTCTTCGAACACCACCATGGATGCCACGATGCCCGTACCCGAGAGGTGCGACACGTCGTAGCACTCCATGCGCAGGGGTGCCACCTCCATCGCGAGGGACTCCTGCAGGTGGGTAAGGGCCTGCGACCGCGCCACGAAGTCGGCACTCCGGCGCGACTTGTACAGCATAAGTGCGTTCATGGCGTTCTTGGCGACGGTCTGGGCGAGCGCCGCTTTGTCTCCCCGCTGCGCGACCCTGAGCTCGACCCGGGCCCCGGCGCGTTCACCGAGCCACTGCTCGAGCTCCGGCCTGTCCTCGGGGAGCGCCGGGACGAAGATCACCTTTGGCGGATCGGTGTCCTCGTAGGCGTTCTGCAGCACCGACTCCACGAGTTCGGGCAGTCCGATGTCGAGCTCCTTGTCGACGACCCAGCCGCGGACTCCTCGGATTCGCCCGCCTCGCACGATGAACTGCTGAACTGCCGCAGCCAACTCGTCATGTGCGATGCCGAACAGGTCGGCATCGAGATCCTCGGAGAGTACGACGGTGTTCTTCTCGAGAACCAGCTCGATGGCGGCGATCTGATCGCGGTACCGTGCGGCCGCCTCGTAATCCTGGGCCTCGGAGGCATCCCGCATCTTCTTGGTTATGGCGGGGATGAAGCCCCTGTCGTTGCCACCCATGAACGAGGCGAAATCGAGCGCGATCGACTTGTGCTCCTCGAGGCTCACCCGACCGACGCAGGGCGCCGCGCACTTGCCGATATCCCCGAGGAGGCAGGGCCGACCGGTCTGCTGCGCCCGTTTGTAGGTGGTGTTGGTGCAACTGCGCATCGGGAACGCCTTGAGCAGTACATCCACCGTCTCGCGAATGGCCCACACTCTCGAATACGGCCCGAAGTACCGCGCATTCGGGATGCCGCGGTTGCGTGTGACGAGCACACGCGGTACCGGGTCGCCCAGTGTGATCGCGAGGTACGGGTAGGACTTGTCGTCCTTGTACTGCACGTTGAACGGCGGATCGAACTCTTTGATCCAGGTGTACTCGAGCTGCAGTGCCTCGAAATCGCTGGCAACGACCGTCCACTCGACCGAGGCGGCTGTCTGCACCATTCGTCGCGTTCGCTCATGCAGCGTGGCGAGCGGCGCGAAGTAATTGCTCAGCCGAGCGCGGAGGTTGCGCGCCTTTCCGACGTAGAGCACTCGGGACGCGGCATCCCGGAACCGGTACACGCCCGGCTGCTGCGGGATGTCACCGGCCTTCGGTCGCCACGAGATGTCGGAAGCCATGGCGGGCTCCTACGCTCTGGCGCCCGCGAGAGCCTCGGCGAGGAAGACTGCGGTGTGGCTCTCGGTGGACTTGGCGAGCTGCTCGGGTGTGCCCACGGCAACGAGCTGCCCTCCCCCGGACCCACCCTCCGGACCGAGGTCGATGAGCCAGTCGGCCGACTTGATGACGTCGAGGTTGTGCTCGATCACGATCACCGTGTTGCCCTTGTCGACGAGGCCGTTCAGCACCACGAGGAGCTTTCGCACATCCTCGAAGTGCAGTCCGGTCGTCGGCTCATCGAGCACGTACACCGTGCGGCCCATGGAGCGACGCTGGAGCTCGGTCGCGAGCTTCACGCGCTGAGCCTCACCGCCCGAGAGCGTCGTGGCGCTCTGTCCGAGCCGGACGTACCCGAGCCCGACCTCCTCGAGGGTGCGCAGGTAGCGGTGGATCGACGAGATGGCCTCGAAGAACTCGGCCGCTTCGCTGATCGGCATATCGAGCACCTCGGCGATGTTCTTGCCTTTGTACCGCACGGCGAGAGTCTCGCGGTTGTACCGCGCTCCCCCACAGACCTCGCACGCGACGTAGACGTCGGGCAGGAAGTTCATCTCGATCTTGATCGTGCCGTCGCCCGAGCAGTTCTCGCAGCGGCCGCCCTTGACGTTGAAACTGAAACGCCCGGGCTGGTAGCCGCGCGCCTTGGCATCCGCCGTCTCGGAGAAGAGGGTGCGAATCTTGTCGAAGACGCCCGTGTAGGTGGCGGGGTTCGAGCGCGGTGTGCGGCCGATGGGCGCCTGGTCGACGTGAACGACCTTGTCGAGACCGTCGAGTCCAGTGACCCGAGTGTGACGGCCCGCGATCTGACGTGCACCATTGAGCTCGTTGGCGAGCACCTTGTACAGGATGTCGTTGACGAGGCTGGACTTGCCGGACCCGCTCACCCCGGTGACAGCCGTGAAGACGCCGAGCGGGAACGAGACGGTGAGGTTCTTGAGGTTGTTCGCGCGCGCACCCTCGACGGTGATCTGTCGCTTGCGGTCGACCGGGCGGCGCTTATCCGGCATGCCGATCGACCGTCGCCCAGCGAGATAGTCTCCCGTGATCGACTCGGGATTCTCGAGGAGATCCTCGTAGGAACCGGAGTGCACGACCTTGCCGCCATGCTCGCCTGCACCGGGCCCGATGTCGACCAGCCAGTCCGCCGTGCGAATCGTGTCCTCGTCGTGCTCGACGACGATGAGAGTGTTGCCGAGGTTCTTGAGCTTGACGAGAGTCTCGATCAGTCGGCGGTTGTCACGCTGGTGCAGACCGATGCTCGGCTCGTCGAGCACGTAGAGAACGCCAGTGAGGCCCGAGCCGATCTGCGTCGCGAGACGGATGCGCTGAGCCTCGCCACCACTCAGGGTTGCCGCAGCACGCATCAGGTCGAGGTAGCTGAGGCCGACCTCGATGAGGAACTCCAGGCGCAAGCGGATTTCGCGGAGCACCTGGGCGGCGATTCGCGCGTCGCGCTGGGAGAGCACAAGCTGCTGCATGAACTCGTGGGCCTCGACGAGGCTGAGCTCACAGACATCCGAGATGCTCATGTCGTTGACCGTCACAGCCAGGACCTCGGGCTTGAGACGCTTGCCGTCGCAGACAGGGCAGGGCACCTCACGCAGGTACTCAGCGACCCGCTGTCGCTGAACGTCGGTCTCGGCCTCCATGTACTTGCGCTCCATGTAGGGAATGACACCCTCGAACCCGGTGGAGTACTTCATCTCGCGACCGTAGCGGTTCTTCCACTTCACCGTGACCTGGAAGTTGTTGCCGCGAAGGATCGCCTCGCGCACGTCGTCGCTGAGTTCTCCCCACGGGGTGTTCAGCGAGAAGTCGAGATCCCGGGAGAGGCCGACGAGTAGCTTCTCGAAGTAGTTGAAGAGGCCCTTACCCGCGCTCGTCCATGGCAGGATCGCTCCGTCCGCAATGCTGACGGAGTCATCGGCGATGAGCAGGTCAGCATCGACCGACATACGGGTACCGAGGCCGGAGCATTCGGGGCAGGCGCCAAACGGCGCGTTGAACGAGAAAGTCCGCGGCTCGATCTCGGTGAGCTGCACGGGGTGTCCGTTCGGGCACGAGAGCTTCTCGGAGAACGTGCGCCACGCGGCATCCCCGGTCTCGTCGACGAAGTTGATCGACACCAGGCCGTCGGTCAATCGCAGGGCCGTCTCCAGGGAGTCGGTGAGACGCGTCAGCACGTCGTCGCTCGCCACCAGACGGTCGACGATCACCGAGATGTCGTGCTTGTACTGCTTCTTCAGCTTGGGTGGGTCGCTCAGTTGGATCTGTTCGCCGTCGACGATCGCGCGCGAATAACCGCTCGACGCGAGTTCCTTGAAGAGGTCGACGAACTCGCCCTTCTTCTGGCTCACCACGGGGCTTGCCACCTGGTAGCGGGTGCCTGGTTCGAGAGTCATGAGCTGGTCGGCGATCTGCTGCACGCTCTGGCGGGAAATCAACTCACCGCATACGGCACAGTGTGCAACGCCGATGCGCGCCCACAACAGACGCATGTAGTCGTATATCTCGGTGATAGTACCCACGGTCGACCGGGGGTTGCGGTTCGTCGACTTCTGGTCGATCGACACCGCGGGGCTGAGTCCCTCGATGAAGTCGACCTGGCCGAGGAACTGACGAGCGTAGGCCGACAGCGACTCGACGTAGCGGCGCTGACCCTCCGCAAAGATGGTGTCGAAGGCGAGCGACGACTTGCCGGACCCCGATAACCCGGTGAAGACCACCATGGAGTCGCGCGGAATGTCGATGTCGACGTTCTTCAGGTTGTGGACACGGGCGCCACGCACGGAGAGAGTGTCATTGGCGAGCGGACGAACAACGACGCGGAGCATCGTGGCTTCATCGAGCTCTTCAGGTTCGGTTGCAGAAATCGGCACTCTCTATATTCTACCGAGCCGCCGACATTCATTCGGGCTGGGTGCGCGGCCGTCTTCGTGCGATCAGCGACTCGGACACAACGACGGTGACCACGACCGTCACGGCGGCGATCGACGGTACGAGGAAGCCGGCCTGGGCTCCAGCACTTTCGATGACGTGGCCTGAGGCCCAGGCTCCGATCATTCCTCCCACTGCGATTGCAGCAGTCGGGTAGGCGAGGGTCTCCGTCAGGCGGGACTCCAGTGCGCGCTCCTCTACGAGCGCGATTCCGGTGATCATGAGCGGCGACGTGACAACCCCGGCGGCCGCACACGCGAGGGCCGCAAAGAGGATGTCGGACGAGAGGGCGAGCAGCGGAACAACGATCGAGTACGCGATCGCCCCGATGACGAATCGCCGAGCGCGGGACGCCACCGCTGGCTTTGCGCCGAGGATCGTGCCCGAGACGACACTGGCAAGAGCGAAGACCCCGATGAGCAGTCCGGCCGCGACGGGCACCTGCGACTGTTCCGCCAAGGCGACCGCCGAGATGTCGAAGCCGCCGAACACGACTCCCATGGCCGAAAACGCACCCACCACGCCGAGGATTCTGGCCGGGATCGCCGCGCCCTCGCGAGCGGGGCGAGAGGATGCCGCGGCAGAGGAACCCCGAGCGAAAGCAAGGTATCCCGCGACGCCAACGGCGAGGCCCACCCCGAACCCCAGCGCTGGGTTCACGAGTGTTGCGAGCAGGGTCACGATGGGCGGTGAGACGACGAACACGAGCTCGTCATTGATCGATTCCAGAGCAAATGCCGGAAGACGCTTGTCCTGCGCCAGGATCGACGCCCATCTCGAGCGAACGACGGACCCCATGTCCACGATGGAGAGCCCGGTCAGGGCTGCCAGCACGAACCACGTCCAGACCGGCGCGCGTGAGATCACGGCAACGAGTAGTAACGCCGCGAAGATCGAGAGCAGGCCGGCCGCGAGGGGAAGCACACGGCGTACGCCGAACGCATCCATCGCGCGGGACCATCGCGGCCCGCCGATCGCGAGCGACACCACGAAGACCGCGGAGACAGTGCCCGCAAGGGCGTAGTCCCCATCGGTCAGGGCGATGAGAAGGATGATGCCGAGGCCGAGGGCGGACTTGGGGAACCGCCCAGCCCACGCCGCGACGACGAACGACCTGCGCTGCGGACTGTCGAGCACGAGGCGGTACGGAGAGAAGACCGCAGCAACCGCGGTGAGGGGACGGAACGTCATGAACGTCGCGCTTCCTGGCGGCGATGAGGCGAGGAGTGCCCCACAGTGGTCATCGCAGCAGGGAAATAGTAACCCGCAACCGTTACCGGAGGTGCCCTGCTTGCTCCATCTGCCGCAATTCCTTCTTGAGGTCTGCGACCTCGTCACGAAGCCTGCCAGCGAGCTCGAACTTCAGCTCGGCAGCGGCCTTGAGCATTTGGTCGTTGAGATCGGCGATGATCTTCTCCAGATCGGCACCACCCTCAGCGGCGAGACCCTCCCTCTTGAGGTTGGGAGTCGGCGCGCGCTTGCGCCCGTCCCGGCTGCTCAGAAGCTCCGCCGTGTCTGCGCCCTCGCGGAGAAGGGCATCCGTGATGTCGGCGATCTTCTTGCGCAGGGGCTGCGGGTCGATGCCTCGCTCGGTGTTGTACGCGATCTGCTTCTCACGACGCCGGGCGGTCTCCTCGATGGCCAAGGCCATCGAGTCGGTGATCGAGTCCGCGTACATGTGGACCTCACCGGAGACGTTGCGCGCGGCGCGCCCGATCGTCTGGATGAGCGAGGTCCCCGATCGCAGGAAGCCCTCCTTGTCCGCGTCGAGGATCGCCACGAGCGACACCTCGGGCAGGTCGAGGCCCTC
>CAYRON010000023.1:0-28499 GCA_964425885.1 uncultured Salinibacterium sp. | reverse complement strand
CCTCGGCGACCTGGTGCTTGGTGCGGTCACGGCTCAGGCACTCGACGAGACGACGCAGCACGAGGTCGCGGTTGGACTCCAGCACCATGTCGATGAAGTCGACGACGATGATGCCGCCGATGTCGCGCAGCCTGAGCTGGCGCACGATCTCCTCGGCGGCCTCCAGGTTGTTCTTGGTGACCGTCTCCTCGAGGTTTCCGCCGGAGCCGACGAACTTGCCCGTATTGACGTCGACGACGGTCATCGCCTCGGTGCGGTCGATGACGAGCGAACCACCAGACGGAAGCCAGACCTTACGGTCGAGAGCCTTCTCGATCTGCTCCGTCACGCGGAACTCGTCGAACGAGTCTCCCCTGCCCTCGTACCGCGAGATGCGGTCGAGCAGGTCGGGCGCGACAGACCGGAGGTACGTCTCGATGGTCTCGCGAGCGTCGTCGCCCTCGATGACGAGCTTGTGGAAGTCCTCGTTGAAGACGTCACGGATGATCTTCACGAGAAGGTCGGGCTCGGAGTGCAGGAGCGCTGGCGCCTGCTGCGTCTCGACGAGGCGGCTGATCTCGGCCCACTGGCTCGTCAGTCGCTGCACGTCGAGGGTCAACTGCTCCTCGGTTGCGCCCTCAGCCGCAGTGCGCACGATCACGCCGACATTCTCGGGCAGCACCTCCTTGAGGATCTTCTTGAGGCGCGCGCGCTCGGTGTCGGGGAGCTTGCGGCTGATGCCGGACATGGAGCCGTTGGGCACGTAGACGAGGTAGCGGCCGGGAAGGCTCACCTGGCTCGTCAGACGGGCGCCCTTGTGACCGACAGGATCCTTCGTGACCTGCACGAGCACGCGGTCGCCCGGCTTGAGCGCCAGTTCGATGCGACGGGCCTGGTTCTTGCCTTCGCCCTCGGCCGCTGCGGCATCCCAATCGACCTCGCCGGAGTAGAGAACCGCGTTGCGGCCTCGACCGATGTCGACGAACGCGGCCTCCATGCTGGGGAGAACGTTCTGAACGCGACCGAGGTAGACGTTGCCGATGAGGCTCGCCTCCTGCGACTTCGCGACGTAGTGCTCGACGAGCACCGAATCCTCGAGCACAGCGATCTGGATACGCCCGTGCTTGGAACGGACCACCATCTGGCGGTCGACACTCTCGCGACGAGCCAGGAACTCACTCTCGGTGACGACGGGGCGACGACGGCCGGCATCGCGGCCATCGCGGCGGCGCTGCTTCTTGGCCTCGAGACGCGTGGAGCCCTTGACGCGCTGCGGCTCGGTGATGGGCTCGGGCGCGGGGCGCGGCTGGCGCACACGCACGACCGTGCCGGGGGCGTCATCTCCTGCACGCTCGGCCTCGCCGCTGCGTCGACGCGAACGGCGACGGACGTTACCGCCATCGTCGTCGGTCTCGGTGCGGGGTGACACGGGAGGCAGCGGGGGAAGGTCCGGCGCCTGGAAGAGCAGGGATGTCGTGGACCGCGCGACCAGCGGCGGTGCGACGGTGACGGGGTCGATGCCCTCGGACTCCGTGGCTTCGGTGTCGACGGCTTCGGCCTCGACGGACTTCTTTGCACGAGTGCGCGTGGTCTTGCGTGGAGCTGACTCACCCTCCGCGCTCTCGGTGGTCTCTACTCCGGTCGCCGCCGAAGCGGACACGTGGTCGGATGCGCTCTTGGCCGTGGTGCGGCGACGCGGCGCTGTCGTGCGGGGCGCGGCATCCGTCTCCGCAGGCAGGACTGCGGCCTCGGTGTGGATCTCGGGCGGAGCCTGGGGCTCGGGGGGCGTCGGGGAGACCGGTGCCACCGGCTCCTGCACGACGGCCTCTGGCGTGTGCGTTTCGGGCGTGCTGGGCTGGGCTGCAGCTGCCTTGGCCGCGGCATCCGCCGCACGCCGACCGAAAAGACCGAGCCTCTTGCGGGGCGCGCTCGTAGGACTGTTCTCGACTGAGTCGTTGTCTTTCACCATCGCTGGTGTACTCCTTGCCCAGCAGGGACCGCGCCCCTGCGGGTACTCTCGTGCGCTGATCCGCCCCTCGGCGAACCGCTACCAATTCTTCAGGTCAGTACCGGGCTCTTGGCTCGCGGTACGTCGTGCGCTGTCACCGCACTGGTGTCACAATTACGCGGAACTGGCTATCCGCCTCGCGCTGCACTTCTGTCTTCAGAACTGCTGCATTCCTGGCCCGGTGGCGCCACAAGGGCGGCTGCCCGGCAAAGCTATTTGGCGTCAACGCGGGCGCGGCCCGGCTGACTCCCCCAAATTATCGCATGCTTTGCTCGAATCAGGACTTTGGGCCCAGCATTCGTTGCGTGGCGACTGCAATAATCCGAGCATGACCGATGTCGTACCGCAGCGCAGGCCACTCTCGCTGGCCATCATCCTGATCGTGACCGGAGTGATCGGATGGTACGCGGCCTTCTCGCTCACGCTCGACAAGTTCGCAGTGCTCGTTGACCCGCAAGCAGATCTCGACTGCAACCTCAGCGTGCTCGTCCAGTGCGGCGCGAACCTCGCGTCGTGGCAGGGTGCAATCCTCGGGTTCCCGAACCCCGTGCTCGGGCTGGGCGGCTTCGTCGCACCCATCGCGGTCGGGGTCGGGATGCTCGCCGGCGCGACATTCGCACGCTGGTTCTGGATCGCGCTCAATGTCGGGGTCGCCGCTGCCTTCGGCTTCTGCCTGTGGCTCATGACGCAGAGCATTTTCGCGCTGGGAACGCTGTGCCCCTGGTGCATGCTCACGTGGTCCGTGACGATCCTGATGTTCTGGGCACTGACGCTCAACAACATGGCGTCTGGGGTGTTCGGCGCGAAACTCGCTCCGATCGGGGCGAGGCTCTACAACTGGACGGCCGTCTTCACGCTCGTCACGTACCTCGTGATCGCGATCATCGCGCAGGTGCGACTCGACTTCCTGACCGAAATCGCGCTGATGCTGCGCTGACCACTCCCCGATCGCCCCCGTGAGGTGCCCACTTCGGACAGTATTGTCGCGCGGCGACTGTGCGAAGTGGGCACCTCAGGGAAGTAGCAGGTGGCGGGTTACGAGAACCAGAGGGCGAGCTCGCGCGCGGCGGACTCCGGCGAGTCCGAGCCGTGCACGAGGTTCTGCTGGACCTTGAGGCCCCAATCGCGGCCGAGGTCACCGCGGATGGTTCCGGGCGCTGCCGTCGTGGGGTCGGTGGTGCCGGCGAGCGAGCGGAATCCCTCGATCACGCGGTTACCCGCGATGCGCAGTGCGACGATCGGCCCGGACTGCATGAACTCGACGAGGGGCTCGTAGAAGGGCTTGCCCTGGTGCTCCTCGTAGTGGGCGGCGAGGAGGTCGAGCTCCGGCTCGAGCATCCGGATGTCTACGAGCTGGTAGCCCTTGGCCTCGATGCGGCTGAGGATTTCGCCGGTGAGGTTGCGGGCGACGCCATCTGGCTTGATGAGGACGAGGGTTTCTTCGACGGTCATGATGCTCCTGGTTGAGTGTGCTGTGCGATGAACTGCGCCTTGGCCCGATCGAGCTGGCGGCCCTTGAGAAAACAGAAGATCCAGATGCCCGCGAAGCCCGCTCCGATGACGAACATGAGCGGAACGAGGAACCCGGTCGCGATGAGCACGACCTGCAGCACCCAGCCGACCGCGATACCCCAGGGGTACCGCACGAGTCGCCCGACGACGATCAGCGCGACGAGAAGCAGCCCACCCCCGAGGAACGTCGGCAGCGGCTCGAGCGCTCGGAGTCCGTAGACCGTGAGGGTCACGAAGAATACGAGGCAGGCTTCGAGACCGAGCGCGATCGCCAGGAGCGATTCGGTCGCCGTGCTGGGGCGGCGCGGTGGGCGAGCTGCCCTGGGGCTCCTCGATGGCGACTCGGTCACTTCCACCCCTCGACGCCCGCGAGTGCGATGACCTCGCCGATGAGCGTGATCGATCCGGTGACGAGGACCGCACGGCGCGGCGCCTGCGCGGCCCAGACACGGGCATCCTGCACCGCGAACTCGAGGCTCTCGAAGGTCTGGAGCTCGTGCTCGGGTGCCACGCGCGCGATGAGGTCAGCGAGATCGGGTGCCGGGATGGCTCGCTCCGAGCCCGACTGGGTGGCGATGAAGCTCGTAGCAACGGGCGCGAGCGCCTCGATGATGCCTGCGGCGTCCTTGTCGCCGAGTACGCCGACCACTACAACGATCTCGTCGAAGGTGAAGTACGCGCGGATGGCATCCGCCAGCGCCGCAGCACCGTGCGGGTTGTGCGCGGCATCCACGAGCACCGTCGGCTCCTTGCCCACGAGCTGCAAGCGGCCCGGGGAGGTCGCGGTCGCGAGCCCCTCAGTAAGGACATCTCCCACGAGCGCCTGGCTGCCCTGCCCGAGGAACGACTCGACGGCGGCAATCGCCAGAGCGGCGTTGTGGCCCTGGTGCGTGCCGTAGAGCGGAAGGAAGATGTCGTTGTACTCGCCCGCGAGTCCGCGCACCGAGATGACCTGCCCCCCGACCGCTACCGTCGAGTCGACGAGCTCGAACGCCGCGCCCTCGACGTTCAGCGTCGACTCGGTGAGATCCGCGGCGCGTTCGAGCTCGCCGAGTGCCTCCGGGACCTGCGCTGCCGAGACCACTGCAGCGACCGGCTTGATGATGCCGGCCTTCGTGCGCGCGATCTGCTGGACCGTCGCGCCGAGGCGTTGGGTGTGATCGAGCGAAATGGGGGTGAATACGGCGACCTGGCCGTCGGCGACATTCGTGGAATCCCACTCGCCGCCCATGCCCACCTCAACGACCGCGACGTCGACGGGAGCGTCGGCGAAGGCGGCGAAGGTGAGCACCGTGAAGGCTTCGAAGTAGGTGAGCGGCTCCTCGCCGGATTGCTGGAGCTCGGCGTCGACGAGATCGATGTACGGCCGCACATCCGCCCAGTTGTCGGCGAAGGCGCGGTTGGAGATCGGCTCACCATCGATCGAGATCCGCTCGTTCGGACGCTCGAGGTGCGGGCTCGTCGCGAGTCCGGTGCGCAGCCCGTAGGCGCGGAGGATGCTCTCGATCATGCGCGCGACCGACGTCTTGCCGTTCGTGCCCGTGATGTGGATGATCGGGTAGCTGCGCTGCGGATCGCCCAGCAGCTCGACCACGCGTCGGGTGGGTTCCAGCCGCGGCTGCGGCGCACTCTCGCCGATGCGCGACAGCAGCTCCTGGTAGGCGCGATCGGCGTTCTCGGCGAACTCCGAATCGTCGAAGGCGTACTCATCAGACATTGCTTGCTCCCGCCTTCACGACATCGATCACCAGTACACCAGCATTCGAGTACTGGCCGGACACGATAACCGTACGCTGAGCCCCCTCGGCGAACGCCGTGGCTTCAGGTTCGCCGGTCAGCTCGAAGGAGTGCGCGACAGCGAGGGTCTCCCCCGCGATCGTCTCGGCGTGCTTCGCGAGGGCAGCGACATCGGTCTCGTCAGCGCCGGCGATCGAGAGCATGATGCGGTCGCTCACGTCGAGCCCGGCCGCCTTGCGCGTGTCCTGGATGGCTCGGATCATGTCTCGCGCCAGCCCCTCAGCCTCGAGCTCGGGCGTTGTGACAGTGTCGAGGATGACGAAACCGCCGTCACTCAGGAACGCGATGGCGCTTGCCGGATCCGCGGCATCGAGGGTGAGTTCGTACTCCCCGTCGAACAGTTCGGTGCCGCCGACGATGAGTCGTTCGCCATCGGTCGACCAGTCGCCGGCCTTGGCCGACTGGATGACGCGCTGCACATCCTTGCCGATGCGCGGGCCGAGCGCCCTCGCGTTGACGCTGAGCTTGCGCGTGATGCCGAAGGACTCGAGCGAGCCCTCCTCGAGGGCTGCGAACGACACCGACTTGAGGTTGAGTTCGTCGCGCAGGATCGACTCGGCATCCGCCAGGTACTCGCGCGCGGAGACGACCGTGAGGCCTGCAAGGGGCAGACGCACCCGGAGTCCGCGGGCCTTGCGCAGCGAGAGCCCGGACGAGGCGACCTCGCGCAGTGCATCCATCCCGGCCACGAGCTCGTGATCGGCGGGGAACAGTGCGGCGTCCGGCCAGTCCTCGAGGTGAACGCTACGCCCCCCGGTGATGCCCTGCCACATCTCCTCGGCGACGAGCGGGATGAGCGGGGCCGCCACGCGCGTCACCGTCTCGAGCACGGTGAAGAGCGTGTCGAAAGCCTCTGTTCCCGCGCCCTCCCAGAAGCGCTCGCGACTGCGACGGACGTACCAGTTGGTGAGCACGTCGGCGAAGTCGCGGAGTTTCTCGGCCGCGAGCGGGCTGTCGAGCGACTCGAGGTCGGCCGTGACATCCTCGATCAGCTCACGGGTTTTGGCGAGGATGTAGCGGTCGAGAAGGTTCGTCGAGTCCGTGCGCCACTGCGCGGTATAGCCGGAGGCGTTCGCGTAGAGGGTGAAGAAGTAGTACGTGCTCCAGAGCGGAAGAAGCAGCTGGCGAACACCCTCGCGGATGCCCTCCTCCGTGACGACGAGGTTGCCGCCACGGATGACGGAACTCGACATGAGGAACCACCGCATCGCGTCGGCACCGTCGCGATCGAAGACCTCGCTCACGTCGGGGTAGTTGCGCAAGCTCTTCGACATCTTCTGGCCGTCGCTACCGAGCACGATGCCATGGCTGATGACGTTCTTGTACGCGGGCCGATCGAAGAGCGCAGTCGACAGCACATGCATGACGTAGAACCAGCCGCGCGTCTGACCGATGTACTCGACGATGAAGTCGGCGGGGTTGTGCGCCTCGAAGAACTCCTGGTTCTCGAACGGGTAGTGCACCTGGGCGAAGGGCATCGAACCGGAGTCGAACCAGACATCGAGCACGTCCTCGATACGGCGCATCGTCGACTGCCCCGTCGGGTCGTCGGGATTGGGTCGTGTCAGCTCGTCGATGTACGGGCGGTGGAGGTCGGGCTCGCCATCCGCGTTCAGTGGGAGCGTGCCGAAGTCGGCCTCGAGCTCGGCGAGCGAACCGTAGACGTCGACGCGGGGGTACTCGGGGTTGTCGCTCTTCCACACCGGGATGGGGCTGCCCCAGTAGCGATTGCGACTGATCGACCAGTCACGGGCGTTGCCGACCCACTTGCCGAACTGGCCGTGCTTGACGTTCTCGGGCACCCAGTTGATGTCCTCGTTGAGTTCACCCATGCGGTCGCGGAACTCCGGGACGCGAACGAACCAGCTCGACACCGCCTTGTAGATGAGTGGATTGCGGCAGCGCCAGCAGTGCGGGTACGAGTGCTCATAGCTCGCGACGCGGAAGAGTCGACCTTCGGCGCGCAGCTTCTGCGTGAGGGGCTTATTGCCCTCGAAGACCTGGAGGCCCGCGACATCCGTGATGTTCGGCAGGAAGCGTCCGCCGTCGTCGACCGAGAGGATGACGGGGATGCCCGCCGCAGCGCACACCAGCTGGTCGTCCTCACCGTAGGCCGGCGCCTGGTGCACGATTCCGGTGCCCTCGCCCGTCGCGACGTAGTCGGCGACGAGGATCTGCCAGGCGTTCTCCGTGCCCCACTGCTCGGTGTCGGCGTAGTAGTCCCATAGGCGGACGTAGCGCACGCCGTCGAGCTCGCGACCGGTGAGCGTGCGCGATACGGCGGCCTGGGCATCCGCCGGCGACTCGTAGCCGAGCTCCTTCGAATAGGCACCGACCGTGTCGCTCGCGAGCAGGTACTCGGCGGCTCCATCGACGAGCGGGCCGCTCGGCACGACCGCGTAGGTGATGTCGGGCCCAACCGCCAGTGCGAGGTTGGTGGGAAGCGTCCAGGGTGTGGTCGTCCAGGCGAGTGCGTTGACGCCCGTCAGGCCGAGCGACTCCGCCTTCGGCCCGTCGAGCGGGAACGTGACGGTCACCGCCTGGTCCTGGCGCATCTTGTAGACGTCGTCATCCATACGGAGTTCGTGGTTCGACAGCGGCGTCTCGTCGTGCCAGCAGTAGGGCAGAACGCGGAAGCCCTCGTACGCGAGACCCTTGTCGTGCAGCTGCTTGAACGCCCAGATCACGCTCTCCATGAACGTCGTGTCCAAGGTCTTGTAGTCGTTCTCAAAGTCGACCCACCGCGCCTGGCGCGTGACGTACGACTCCCATTCCTGCGTGTAGCGCAGCACCGACTCACGCGCGGCGGCATTGAACGCCGCGATGCCCATCTCCTCGATCTGGCTCTTCTCGTTGATGCCGAGCTGCTTCATCGCCTCGAGCTCTGCCGGCAAGCCGTGCGTGTCCCATCCAAAACGACGGTGAACCTGCTTACCGCGCATCGTCTGGAAACGGGGGAACAGGTCTTTGGCGTACCCGGTGAGGAGGTGACCGTAGTGCGGAAGGCCGTTGGCGAAGGGAGGGCCGTCGTAGAACACCCACTCCGGGGCGCCCTCGCGCTGGTCGATCGAGGCCTGAAACGTGGCGTCCTTCTTCCAGAAGTCGAGGACGCGCTGTTCGATCTCGGGGAAGCGCGGGGAGGGCGCGACGCCGTCGTCCGGACTGTTGAGGGGGTAGGCCATGGGTCTCCTGAGCGTGTGCTGTGTCACACGAGGACGACCTCTCGGCCGCGGTACCACCCCGCTTGCCGACGCCCTGGGGCGCCGACCGCTCAACTATCGCTGTGACGGGCGTACCCGTTCGGTTCTACTGGCCGGGCTCGAAACTCTTGCCCGGTGTTCTTCCGAAGGCTCCCCGGTGATAGCCGGATCGGCGCCTGTCACTCCATCGTATCGCGTCGTACGAGTGAATTGAGGAGCGCTGCCGCAGTCCCTGCATCGTCAACGGTGACGATGAGGGCTTTACCGTTGCGCCGGCGAACTTCCAGTGCCTCGCCGGCGCGTGTGACGACACCGAACCGACCGGGCCCACCCCACCGCAGGCCCCACCCACCGAAATCGCGAACGGGCTGCACGTCGGTAACGGTTGCGGTATCAACGTCGGAGAGGGGAACGGCGAAACGCGGGATGCCGAGAGCCGAGCGCACAACGAGGCCCTCGGCCGTCACGCGCGCACGCCAGAACACGGTTCCGGCGACGAGAAGTGCGATGAGCACGAGGAGTGCGCTGTAGAGCGCCGCGACCAGGATCGGTGCGGAGAGCACCAGAGCCACGATCGTCACGGCGCTGACCAGCACGAGCGTGCCGAGGATGAAGAACACGGGGAGGCCGGATGGGCCGGTGCTGCGCATCCAGACGGCACGCTCGGTTGGGCTGAGGTCGAGCGTCGGTACAGCAGCGTCGGGGTGTTCGTCGCGGGACATCGACGGCAGCAAGAGCCAACTCACTACGGCCGCACCGGCGCCACCGAGTGCACCCACGAGAATCAGAAGGCTTACGTTGGGCGCGTCCTCGGCCTGTTCAAGCCCTCGCTGCATCCACAGCGACCCCGCAAGCACACAGGTCAGGAAGACCGCGAGGAAGGGCGCCGTGACGAGGAGGATGCGTTGCGGCACCGAGAATGTAGCGCCCCGGGACACGAGGAGAGCGAACGCGGAATAGGCGAGCACCAAGGGCACGAGGATGGCGAGGTTGACCCACGCTGGGCCGAATCCGTCGGCGCGCCCCGAGACGCCCCAGTGGATCGCGACGGGATCCGGCACGTCGGGCAACGCCACGAGGATCACGACGGCGCCGACGAGCCCGACGGCGATGGGGAGGATCGCCCCCACGAGGAGAATCCGGCGATGCTGGGCGCGAGTCATGTCCAGGCCTTTCTGACGAGGTCCGCCAGTGCGGCGGGCGATAGGTCGAGTCGTTGCGCATCGGCCACGAGACGATCGATGTCGACCATGAGCTGGTCGTAGTCGCGCATCGGCTGGGTGACCACGGCACCTTTGCCGCGACGCAGCTCGAGGAACCCTTCGTCTCGCAGCACCTGGTAGGCCCGCAGCACGGTGTGCAGGTTGATGTCGAGGGACCCGGCGAGTTCGCGAGCGGCCGGCAGCCTCTCACCGGCGGAGATCGCACCGCCGATGATCTGGCCACGAATGCTCGACACGAGCTGTTCGAACAGGGGAACCGACGAGGCCGGGTCGATGGCTATGAGCACGGCTTCATTCTATTGTTCTATATGCCCTAGAACAAGTAGCATCCCACAATTACGCCAGGAGTGCCTTCGTGAACGGATGCCGAGGGGCCGAAAGTACCTCGTGGGCCTCCCCCGCCTCGACCACTCTGCCGTCGACCATCACGGCGACCTCGTCGCTCATCTGCCGGATCACCCCGAGATCGTGCGAGATGAACACGAGCGTGAGCCCCAGATCGCGCTGCAGGCGCTCGAGTAGCGCGAGCACCTGGGCCTGGATGGAGGCGTCCAGCGCCGAGACGGGTTCGTCACACACCAGGATGCTCGGTCGACGGGCGATCGCGCGAGCGATGGCGACGCGCTGCCGTTGGCCTCCGGAGAGCTGCCGGGCTCGCCGCCCGAGAAGGTCGTGCGAGAGTCCCACGTGGTCGAGGAGTTCTCGAACCCGACTGTCGCGAGCCGACCGATCGTCGCCGGCGAGCGCCACTGCTTCGCCGATGATCTTCGCGACGGAGTACCGCGGGTCGAAGGAACCGAAGGAGTCCTGGTCGACCAGCTGGATGCGCGCCCGAAGCGGCCGACGCTCGCGCTCCGTCATCGCAGACCAGGGCAGTCCCTCGAGCAGCACCTCGCCGGCATCCGGAGTCTCCGCACCGAGCAGGACTCTGGCGAGCGTGCTCTTGCCCGAACCGGACTCCCCCACGATCCCGAGCGTCCTCCCTGCGGAAACAGAGATGCTGACGTCAACGAGCGCGTTGGTGGTTCCGCCGTCGGGGCGCCGGTACGCGACCGAGATACCCCTCGCCTCGAGCACAGTCCGACTCGCGGCGGGTGCGTGCACCCGCTCGGTCGGGGACGCGGCAAGCAGCGCCCGCGTGTACGGATGCTCTGGTGCATCCATGACGCGCCGGGTCGGCCCGACCTCCACCAGCCTCCCGGCGCGCATCACCGCCACTCGATCGGCGAGCCTGGCCACCGCACGCAGGTCGTGACTGATGAGCAGGATGCCGATACCCGAGTCACGGAGCTGCGACAGCAGATCGAGGATCTGCCGTTGTACCGTCGCGTCGAGCGCTGTGGTCGGTTCATCGGCAATGAGGACACCGGGCCCAGCGGCAAGCGCGGAGGCGATGAGCGCGCGCTGGCGGAGACCGCCGGAGAGCTCGTGGGGGTATTGCCGCGCTCGAACCTCGGGGAGGGGCACTGCAACTTGATTGAGCATGTCCAGGACCCGCTCGCCGATCTCCTCTCGGGACGCGTTCGAGTGCACCTCGATCGGCTCGGCGATCTCACTACCCACTCGTCGAAGCGGATCGAGAGCGACGAGGGCATCCTGGCTCACGAGCCCGACGGCGCTTCCGCGTAGTTCGCGCCACTGGCGTTGCGTGAAACCCCGCGCGTCGACGCCCGCGACGACGAGTTCGTCGGCGGCCACCGTCGCTGCCCCTGGTTGCAGCCCGAGAAGGGAGTTCGCAGTCATCGTCTTGCCGGAGCCCGACTCACCCACGATCGCGAGGCATTCCCCGGGCGCAACCTGGAAGGAGACGCCGTCAACAACGGCTACGCCACCGATGCGCACCGTGAGGTTGGATACGGAGAGGACGCTCATCGGGCATCCCCGGTCCCTCGGGATTGCAGGTAGCGACCGACCACGCTGACACTGATGACCGTGACGGTGATCACGATGCCGGGGAACAGGGCAATCCACCACGCGCGATCGAGGAAGTTGCGGCCGTCGGAGAGGATCACGCCCCACTCCGGTGCGGGTGCTGCCGGCCCGAGGCCGAGAAAGCTCAGGCCGGCCGCCGCCACGATCGACGTGCCGACACCGATCGTGGCCATGACCAACAGAGGGCCGAGAGTGTTCGGCACGACGTGTCGGATGATGGTGAGCCCCGGCGCCACACCCAGCGTCGTTGACGCGCGAACGTAGCCCGATTCACGTACGACCAGGGTCTGCGATCGCGCGACCCTGGCGTAGGCGGGTGCTGCCGCGATGGCGAGCGCGACGAGCAGGCTTCCCTGGCCGGGTCCGATGATCGCGATGACGATGAGCGCGAGAAGGAACTCGGGGAACGACATGGCGATCGCGATGACCTTCGCCAGGATGCCGTCGACGACCTTCGGGGCGAGCCCAGCGGTGACCCCGACTGCCAGCCCGGAGACGAGGGCGACGAGACTCGCACCGACACCGACGATGAGCGAGTACCGCGCGCCGTACACGACACGCGCGAACACATCGCGACCGGACTGGTCAGTGCCGAAGGGGTGGGCAGCGCTCGGCGGGAGGAGGGATGCCGCGGCATCCGCCTTCAACGGATCGAGCGGGGTGAACAAGGCCGGGAATGCGGCGGCCGTGACGATGGCGGCGAGCACGAGTGCCGCAGCGACAACTGCTGGCGCCACCGGCGTGGACCGCGCGAGAACACGCCTGCTGAGGAGGAGACTCATCGCGCTGCCCTCCGCTGCCGGGGGTCGATCAACCGATAGCTCGCATCCACGAGCAGGTTGATGACCGCGAACGTGGCCGCCGACAGCACGATGATGCCGAGCACAACGGGCAGGTCGCGGTCGGTGATAGCGCGGAGGGTGACGCGGCCGAGGCCCGCACGGCCGAAGACGGTCTCCACGAGAACCACTCCCCCCAGCACCGACCCGAGCAGGTAGGCCGTCAGCGTTATGCCGTCGGCCGATGCGTGGCGGAGGGTGTGACGGAGCACCAGGCGAGTGTGACCGATGCCACGAGAGCGGGCGGTCAAGACGAACGGCTGGGTGGTCGCGGCATCCAGTCCCTGTCTGAGTACCTGGCTGAGGATGCCGGCGAGCGGAAGCGCGAGCGTGACCGCCGGGAGCACGAGTGCCTGCGGCCCCTCCGTCGACGCGACCGGGAACCAGCCGAGGCGGAAGGAGAACACGGTGATGAGCACGAGCCCGATCCAAAACGTCGGAGACGAGACGACGACGAGTTCGAGAACGGATGCCACCCGCCGCCCCCATCGGCCCTGCACCAGCAGCGCACCCGACAGGGCGATCACGAGCGCGAGACCGATTGCGGCACCGGCGAGCGCGAGGGTTGGAGCCAACTGGGCTCCGAGCACCTCGAGCACGGGCTCCCTGAGCTGGTAGGACTGGCCGAAGTCGCCGGTGGCGAGGCGGGCCAGGTAGTCGAAGTACTGCACGACGACCGGTTCGCGCAGTCCCCAATCCAGCCGGATCTGCTCCTTGACCGACTCGCTGACCTGGGCCTGCACACCGAGCATGACGTCGACGGGGTCACCCGGGATCGCCTTGAGAGCGAGGAACCCTGCGGTCGCTGCTCCCCACACGACGAGGAGCACACCACCCACCGCCCGAGACACCCCCGCCACCGCACGGACTGCCGTGCGGCGGCGGGAGGGTTCAGTCTCGGTCACTACCTCACGCTAGCGCCGTAGAACAGCGGTCGGCCGTAGAGGTCGAACGTCAGGTTCTCGACGTCGTCGCTGTACGCGGTGATCAACGACGGTACGTACAGGGGCACGATCGCAACGTTCTGGGCGTTCCACTGCTGCACATCCGTGTAGAGCTCGGTGCGAGCAACGGGGTCACTGGTCGCGACGGCGGATTCGAGCAGTCCATCGAGCTCCGGGTTGCTGACCTGCGAGGCGTTCTGGAAGCCGTCGGTGTGGAGGTGGCTGCGCAGGGCGTCAGCGTCAACACCGGAGAATCCCCAGTCCGTCAGGTCGAAGGTCTTCGGCCCGTACTGCTCGTTGTAGGCAGCGGGCTCGAGAGCCTCGCGGACGACCTCGAAACCGATGTCGCGCAGGTCGGACTGGATGAGGTCGGCGAGAGCCGCGCGGTCGTCGGGGATGGGCGTCCACGCGATCCAGCGCACGCTCAGTCGCTTGCCGTCCTTGGTGCGGTAGCCGTCGGCATCCCGTTCGGTCCAGCCGGCCTCGTCGAGGAGCGCGCCGGCCTTGTCGGGGTCGTAGGGCCAGCTGCCCTCGAGCGACGCATCGTAGGAGTTGGGCGTCGTCGGGCCGAGGATGCTCCAGGCACGCGGGTACTGGCTGAAGAAGATGCTGTTCACGGCGGACTCGGCATCGAAGCCGATGGAGAACGCCTCGCGAACGCGCTGGTCGGCGAACACACCGTACGTCTCGTTGAGGTAGAGCGAATACGGGATGCCCGGCAGTTCGACCGACTTCACGGTGAAACCGTCGCCGATCTGTTCGACGGTTGCCGGGGTGACGTTGCCCGCGACATCCACTTCACCGCTCGTGAGGGCACCGGTGCGCACCGACGTCTCCGGCAGGATGCGCACCGTGAGGGTGTCGATGTCGCTCGGACCGGTGTGGTCGATGTTGCCGGGGCCCCAGTTGTAGTCCGGGTTGGCCGTGTAGACGATCTCCTGGTCGGGCACATACTCGCTGAGCACGAATGGGCCGGTTCCCACCGAGATGTCGGGTCCACCCGTCTTGAGCTCGTCAGCCTTCTCCTCGAGAACCTTGGGAGACCAGAAGCCCAGCAGAGCGGTGCTCACCGCCGAGAGGAATGGGGCGTACGGCTTGGAGAACGTCACGCGCACGGTGTAGTCGTCCACGGCCTCGGTTCCGACGTAGGAGCCGCCATCCTCGGCGTAGCCGATCATGCTCGCGGCCTGTGCCGATGCGGTAGCCGGATCGGTGATGTGGTCGAAGTTCGCGACGACCGCCTCGGCGTTGAAGGGGGTTCCGTCGTGGAACGTGACATCGTCACGCAGGTGGAAGGTGTACTCGAGCTGGTCATCGGAGATCTCCCAGTCGGTGGCGAGCCACGGCACGAACGATCCGTCCGCGTCTTGAGCGACGAGGGAGTCGAGAACGTTGCGCTGCACGAGGGCACTCACGTCGAGCTGGCTCGAATGCGGGTCCATGTGTCCGGCACTGAGGTTCGCCCCCTCGATGGCGAAGGTGAGCGCGTGTGAGTCGTCACTGGCGGGAGTAGCGCACGCCGAGAGGAGTGCGAGGGTCGCCGCTGCTGCAACGGCGCCCAAGGCGAAACGGGACCTACGGGTCATCGGGTCATCTTTTCTGGTCGGGAGCGAACCTCGTGAGTTCAGCAAGGGATGTCTCTAATATATAGACTCAGTACAACAAATACCGACTCAGGGCATTCCCCGGCCGCTGGGAGACGAATTGTGACGGGATCGCGCACCATGACCACCACCGACGCCGCGACCCGCGGTCGTCCCCAGTCCTCATCGCGCGAGATGCTTCAAGAGGCCGCGTTCGAGCTGTTCCTCGAGAACGGCTACGCGGGCACGACCGTCGGCCAGATCGCCAACCGGGCGGGCGTCAGCCGCAACACGTTCTTCAACTACTTCGCGGGCAAGAGTGACGTGTTCTGGATCGACCTGGATTCAACGTTGGGTCAGCTCCGCGAGGCCCTGCGATCGACTGCCGCAGATCGGCCGGCCCTCGAGGCTGTTCAGGATGCCCTGCTCACCATCGCGGACGATCTCGGTCCCGACCGAGTGCCGTGGGCCCTCACCCAGTTCTCGATGATTGGCGAAACTCAGGAGTTGCAGGCCGCAGCAACCTCTCGGTTGAGCAGTCACATCCGCGTGCTCACCGAGTTCCTCGCTCCCCGACTCCTCGATTCGCGCGCGCCGATGCTGGCCAGAACGGCGGCGTACGCCACGGTGGGAGCCTGCGTTGCTGCCGCGCAGGCATGGGCATCTGCGGGAACGGGACGCGGCCCATTGAGGCCCTACCTCGAAGCCGCGCTCACACCCGTGATCGAGGGCTTCCGCTCGCTCTGAACCCTGCCCATCATCGACCAGCCGCGTAGGGTGGAAGACCATGAGCGACGACACGCCAACACGCCCGTACGAGCCGGCCGATGACGAGTCGCGGACGGAGATCCTCCCCGCGCAGCACGGCGAGCTGGAGCCGGAACGCACGTCAGCCTCGTCGCGCAAGCGACTCATCGTGACCCTCGCCATCGTCGGCGGCGGCCTGCTCGTCGCGCTGGTGATCGTGCTCGCAACACTGCTCACCCGACCGGCCGGGACCACCGCCCCGACGGCGACCCCGACACCAGCCGCCTCGAGCGAAGGAACTCCCATCCCCTCCTCACCACCGTCGACGACTCCCGATCCCGAGGATTCGACGGAGCCCGCACCTCCCGCGACTCCGCCGACCGCAGCGGTCACGGAGTTCTTCGCCTGGGATGACGAGGTCGATTGCAGCGGCGACGTCGCTGTGCCGATCTCGTTCCAGTGGACGGCGACCGGTGAGCGGCTCTGGTTCGGAGTGGGCACCGAGGATGCGCAAGCGGAGCCCTACGGGGAGTACCCGCTCAGCCACACCCTCGACATCGACTACCAGTGCGGGCAGCCCAACGGCTCGCAGATCTACACGGTGACCGTCCAGGCTGCCGACGGCACCACGGCGAGTTCGACGGTGACCGTCACCGAGGCTGCCTTGGTGGTGCCCGAGTAGATCGTGGCGCCCGAGTAGCGCGGGCGGGCCAACGCCCACGGGCGTAGAATTGCCGAGCACTCAGTGATGCGCGTGTGCGTGCATCCATACACTCAGGCACCTTCGCGAGCCCTCGGGGCGCGAATCGACACGGTGCCGCATATATCGAACCGGAGCACCATGTCTGATTCCACGCCAGCCGCCATTCCCGAGAAGCCGGCACTCGAGGGCCTCGAAGACAAGTGGAGGCCGGCCTGGGAGGCCCAGGGCACCTACCGGTTCGATCGAGCGGATGCTCTCGCACGCGGCAAGGGTTCGGTGTTCTCCGTCGACACTCCCCCGCCGACCGCCTCGGGCAGCCTGCACATCGGCCATGTGTTCAGCTACACCCACATGGACCTCGTCACGCGGTTCCAGCGGATGCGGGGCAAGGCGATCTTCTACCCGATGGGGTGGGACGACAACGGCCTGCCGACCGAGCGCCGCGTGCAGCACTACTACGGCGTGCGCTGTGACCCTTCCCTGCCGTACGACGCGTCCTTCACTCCCCCGCTGCAGGGAGGCGAGGGGTCCAGCGGCAAGGCAGCAGACCAGGTGCCGATCTCGCGCCGCAACTTCATCGAGCTCTGCGAGGAGCTCACCGCCGAGGACGAGAAGCAGTTCGAAGACCTGTGGCGCCAGCTCGGCCTCTCCGTCGACTGGTCACTGACCTATCGCACCATCGGCGACCACGCCCAGGCCGCTGCCCAGCGCGCGTTCCTCCGCAACCTCGCCCGCGGCGAGGCCTACCAGGCCGACGCGCCGACGCTGTGGGACATCACCTTCCGCACGGCCGTCGCCCAGGCCGAGCTCGAGGACAAGGAGCAGCCGGCCGCCTACCATCGGGTCGCGTTCCACCGCACCGACGGCGAGGGTGACATCCACATCGAGACGACCCGCCCCGAGCTGCTCGCAGCCTGCGTGGCGCTGGTCGCGCATCCCGACGACGACCGCTACAAGCCCTTCTTCGGTACGACCGTGACGACTCCCTTGTTCGGTGTGGAGGTGCCCGTTGTCGCCCACCACCTCGCCCAGCAGGACAAGGGCTCCGGCATCGCCATGATCTGCACCTTCGGTGACGTGACAGACGTGGTCTGGTGGCGTGAACTCGACCTGCCCAACCGCACGATCATCGGCGCTGACGGTCGCCTCATCGCCGAGCCGCCCGCTGCGATCGAGACGGATGCCGCGAAGGCCACCTACGCGGAACTTGCGGGTAAGACGGTCTTCAGCGCCAAGGCGCGCACCGTGGAACTCCTGCGCGAGTCCGGTGAACTCATCGGTGACCCGAAGCCCATCACCCACGCGGTGAAGTTCTTCGAGAAGGGCGACAAGCCGCTCGAAATCATCTCCACGCGCCAGTGGTACATCAGCAACGGCGCCCGCGATGAGTCGCTGCGAGAGAAGCTCGTGAGTGCCGGCAAGGAGATCTCCTTCACCCCCGACCACATGCGCGTGCGTTACGAGAACTGGGTCGGTGGCCTCACGGGTGACTGGCTCATCTCTCGCCAGCGCTTCTTCGGCGTGCCGATCCCGGTCTGGTACGAGCTCGATGCCGAGGGTGAGAAGGGCGCGGTCATCGTGCCCTCCGAAGATTCCCTGCCGGTGGATCCCTCGAGCGACCTGCCGCCCGGATACACCGAGGCCGACCGCGGAAAGACGTTCGTCGGCGAGGTCGACATCATGGACACCTGGGCGACCTCGTCGCTCACCCCGCAGATCGCGGGCGGCTGGGTGACCGATCCCGAGCTCTTCGACCTGGTGTTCCCCTACGCGCTGCGCAGCCAGGGCCAGGACATCATCCGCACCTGGCTCTTCTCGACGGTGCTGCGCGCCGAACTCGAGAACGGCACGATCCCGTGGCGCAACGCGGGCATCTCCGGCTTCATCGTCGACCCCGACCGCAAGAAGATGTCGAAGTCCAAGGGCAATGTCGTCACGCCGAAGGGCATGCTCGACGATCACGGGTCTGACGCTGTCCGGTACTGGGCGGCATCCTCTCGTCTCGGAACCGACGCGGCCTTCGACCCGCAGAACCCCAAGCAGATCAAGATCGGGCGCAGGCTCGCGATCAAGGTGCTCAACGCCGCGAAGTTCGTCTACGGGTTCCCCGCGACGGGCGATGTCTCGCTGGATGCCGTGACCGAACCGCTCGACCGCGACATGCTCGCCGAGCTCGCATCAGTCGTGCGTGTGGCCACGGAGTCGCTCGAGAACTTCGACCACGCTCGCGCCCTGGAGACCACCGAACAGTTCTTCTGGACCTTCTGCGACGACTACCTCGAGCTCGTCAAGGAGCGCGCCTACGGCACAGGCCCGGGCCAGGCATCAGCCGTCGCCGCCCTGCGCACCGCGATCGACGTGTTCCTTCGCCTACTCGCGCCGTACCTGCCGTTCGCCACCGAAGAGGTGTGGAGCTGGACCCACGAGGGATCTGTTCACACCTCGGCCTGGCCGACCGTGGCAGACCTCGGTTCTCCCGCCGAGCCCGAGGGACTCCTGACTGTCGTGAGCGAGGCGCTCATCAGCATCCGTCGCGCCAAGACGGATGCCAAGGCCTCCCAGAAGACCGAGGTGCTGTCGGCCACGATCACCGGCCCGGCACAGCTCCAGGACGGCCTCGCGGACCTGAAGGCCGTCGGTCGCATCGCGGATGTCACCTTCGTCGAGTCGGACGAGATTCTCGTGACCGACATCGTTCTTGCGGAGGCCCCGGAATGATCCGGCCGGTTCTCGCGGACGACCGCGACGTCTGGCGTGAGCTGTTCAGCAGCTACGGGCAGTTCTACGAGACCCACTTCGATGATGACGTTCTCGAGAAGGTCTGGCTCCTGCTGCTGACCGCTGGGTCGGGCATCGACGCGGTCGTCGCGGAGAACGACGAGGGTGACGTCGTCGGCTTCGCGCACTACCGGTCACACCCCGACACCTTCACGGGCGGCCGCGACTGGTTCCTCGATGATCTCTACGTGCATCCGGATGCCCGGGGTGCTGGCCACGCGACGGCGCTCATCGAGCACCTCGGCGATCTCGCCCGCGAGACTGGCCCCGCAGGCTCCCTCCGGTGGATCACGGCTGCCGACAATGAGCGTGCCCAGCGCGTCTACGACAAGGTCGCGACCAAGACGAGCTGGGTCACGTACGAGGTGAAGTTCTGATGCAACTCGGCACGAGATGGAACGTGGGCGAGCAGGCGCCCACCCGCCTCAGCGAGGACTTCATCGCCGCAGTACGCGGCGTCGAAGCCGAGCTGGCGGGCATCGACACCACGGGGTGGCGCTGGACACTCACCTGGCTCGAGGGGCGCCCCGTCGCCGAGCTCGACGACGGCACGATCATTCGGGTCGACCACACTGGCACGATCTCCGTGGAGGAGCCATCGGAGTAGGTCTCCTCCGAGCGAAGAACTAAGCCCGTGCGATGAGCTCACCGTGCGGCATGGCGAGCCAACCGTCCTCATGGTCGGCCCACTCGCGCCAGGCGCGGCTGATGGCGTCGAGTTGCTCGTGCGTCGCGTATCCCTTGGCGAGGGCATCCGTCGCGAACGCCGACTGGAGCACGCGAGCCTCCCACATGCTGCCCCACCACTCGCGATCCGTTGCGTTCGCGAAGTTCCAGAGGGATGCCGAGGTCTCAGCGTCGTCCAGACCGGCCTCGCGTGCCCATGACTTGAGGCGCCGCCCCGCATCGGGTTCGCCGCCGTTCGAGCGGTGCACACGGTCGTACAGGTCGAGCCAGGCGTCGAGCCCGGGCAACTGCGGGAACCAGAAGGTGCCCGCATAGTCGACTTCGCGGGCGGCGATGATACCGCCGGGCTTGGTCACACGACGCATCTCGCGCAGCACGGCCACCGGGTCGGCGACGTGCTGGAGAGTCTGATGGGTGTGCACGATGTCGAACGTGTCGTCGCCGAAGGGCAAGGCATAGGCATCGCCCACGACGAATTCCAGGTTGTCGCGGTGGAACTCGGACGAGGCACGCTCGATGACCTCGGATGCCGCATCCAGCCCCACCACGCGACCCGGCGCGAGCCGGTCCGCGAACTCGACGGTTATCGTGCCGGGCCCGCACCCGAGGTCGAGCAACGACTGGCCGGGCCGGAGCAACGGCGCGAGGTACGCCGCGGAGTTCTCAATCGTTCGCCACGTGTGTGACTTCAAGACGCTCTCGTGGTGGCCGTGGGTGTATCGCTCGCTCATGCTCCGAGACTACGACCCGCGGAACCCTCTCCCAGCACGCCTACAGCGTCGGCTGCGCCGGAGTGAACAACCACGCGTCGAACAGTCCGGAGAGGTCCAGGCCCGCGACCGAGGACGCGTAGTCCACGAACTGCTGCGTCGTCACGTTGCCGCCGGCGTTCTCGGTGGCCCAACCCTCGATGATCGCGAAGAACGTCGAGTCGCCGACCTCCGAGCGCAACGCCTGCAGTGCCATGGCGCTGCGGTAGTACACGGGAGTGTCGAAGAGTCCGGCCGGACCGGGTTCTCCGGGCGTCGCCGCCCAGAAGTCCGCATTCGGGCCGGGCGGGTTGACGTAGTACGCGTCGAACTGCTGCTGGGCGGTCAGCCCGCCGTGATCCTCGGCCCACAGCCACTCGGCGTAGGTCGCGAAGCCCTCGTTGAGCCAGATGTCGCCCCAACGACTCAGTGCGACGCTGTCGCCGTACCACTGGTGCGCCAACTCGTGCACGACCGTTGCGGGGTCTGCGTCGGCGGGGAACGCCCACGCCGGGTAGATCGGTCTCGTCTGGTTCTCGAGCGCGTACGGGAGGTCCTCCCCCGGGGCGATCTCGCCCACCGCGATGCCGCCGGCCTGCGAGAACGGATAGGGACCGAAGAGGTCGGCGAGGAACGCGATGACCTCTGGCTCGCTGTCGAAGACGTCGGTCGCGACATCTCCCACGAAGGCGCCACCGCCGTCCGCTTCCACCGAGAAGAGGTCGGGATCAATGGCGTTGTAGTACGTGATGCCGTCGGGCCCTGCCGTGACCGTCTCCTCATACTCGCCCGTCGTCGCCGTGGCCAGGTAGGTGGCCATGGGCTCGTCCATCACCCAGACGCGAGTGGTCAGGCCGCCGCTGGTGGACTCGGATTCGAGGCGGCCGTTCGCGATCGACTCGATGCCCTCGGGAACGGTCATCGCAATGGTGAAGGTTGCTTTGTCGAGCGGATGGTCGTTCGACGGGAACCACGTTGCTGCGACGCGCGGCTCACCGATGACGACAGCGCCGTCCCCCGTCGGCAGCACACCGCCAGGGCCGAAGACATCATTGATCGCAATCGGAACGCCGCTGTAAGCGACGGCCGTGGTGATCGTGCTGCCGACCGGGATGCCCGCAGCAGGAGTCACCACGAGTTCGGTGCGCGGAGGCGTCGCGTTGCCGTCCTCGCTGTCCGGAAGCTGCGGTTGGCCCGTCTCGTCGCTGATCTGAGTCGTCTCGAGCTCCCAGGTCGCTGGCGAGTTGTTCACGACGATGTCGGAGATCACAAGCGCGTCGGAGAGATCGGTGTCCCTGGTGTCGAAGTCGAGGTTGAAGCTGGAGAGGTTTTGGGTCGCGACAGCCGTCACGACAGCAGTGCCCGACAGCACGCGCGTCTCCGGGTCGTAGGCGAGCGTCAGGTCGTAGTCCTGCACGTCGTACCCGCCGTTGCCATCGAGGGGAAAGTAGTCGTCGCCGATGCCCGCGGCGCCCGGTGTGAACTCCACGGCGGGAATCGTGCCGGCCGGGCAGTCCGCCGCTGAGGCGCTGTCCACGGGGCTCACCCCGAGAGACACCACAAGTGCCAGCGGGAGCACCAGCAGCACGAGTCCGCGGCGACCGCGACGCCACAGAACTCCTCCTGCGATGAGCAGCGCGACGCCAAGCGCCACCCCCACGAGGATCATCGGTAGGAGGTCAACTCCGGTGTTGGGGAGAACGCAGTGCGACATAGGGATCCTTGCTGTAGCTCGACACAGGTGATCTCGAGTACCTCAGACCTTAGACCCGTGTCACCCGTTTGTGGGTCACAGGAGTGTTTCGGGCTCGCGGCGATCCTGTGTCGCGGCGAGCTCACGCTCGAGGTGGTGCCCATACGCTGGGAGCATGTCCAACCCCTTGCTCTCCCCCAGCACCCTGCCCTTCGCGCTGCCCCCCTTCGCCGCGATCCGCGACGAGCATTACCTTCCGGCATTCGAACGCGGCATGGCAGAGCAGCTGGAGGAGATCGGCGAAATCACGTCGCAGTCGGAGAGCGCGACCTTCGAGAACACCATGCTGCCTCTCGAGCGCAGCGGCCAGCTGCTCGATCGGGTCTCAACGGTGTTCTTCACGCTCGCCTCGGCCGATTCGACAGACTTCATCAACGAGCTCGAGGAAAAGATCGCGCCCCGGCTGGCCGCGCACCACGACGCGATCGCCCTGGATGCTCGCCTGTTCGCTCGCATCGAGAGCATCCACAGTGAGCTCGACACCCTCGCGCTCGACGCCGAGTCGCGCTATCTCGTGGAGCGCTATTTCATGGAGTTCTCGCTCGCGGGGGCCGGGCTCGATGACGCCGAGAAGGCGCGCCTGCGCGGCTACAACCAGCAGCTGTCGACACTCACCACACGGTTCGAGAAGAACCTCCTGGCCGACACGAACGACCTCGCCGTCGTCGTGACGGATGTCGCCGAGCTCGACGGTCTCGGTGCTGGCGAGGTCTCTGCGGCGGCCGAGGCCGCGCGCGAGCGCGGCATCGAGGGTTCGCACCTCATCACGCTGGTGCTGCCCACCGGGCATCCCGCGCTCTCGTCACTCACGAACAGGGAGGTGCGCGCCAGGATCATGGCTGCCTCGCGCGCTCGCGGCACGCGCGGTGGCACCTGGGACAACCGCCAGCTCGTGCTCGACATCACGCGCCTGCGGGCAGAACGTGCTCGACTGCTCGGTTTCGAGTCTCACTCGGCATGGGTCATCGCGGATGAGACGGCGAAGAGCCCGACTACGGTCTCCGCGATGCTCGATCGTCTCGCCGTCCCTGCCGCGAGGAACGCGCGGGAGGAGCAGGCAGCACTCGAAACCCTTGCCGGGCATCCGATCGAGGCGCACGATTGGGCGTTCTACAGCGAGAGGGTGCGCCAGGAGAAGTACGACGTGGATGAGGTGGCCATGCGCCCCTACTTCGAGGCCGAGCGGGTACTCCAGGATGGCGTGTTCTTCGCGGCGACGAAGCTCTACGGCATCACCTTCGCCGAGCGAACGGACCTCGTCGCCTACCACCCGGACGTGCGCATCTTCGAGGTGAGCGAGGAGGATGGCAGCCCTGTCGGGCTCTTCCTGCTCGACCTGTACACGCGCGACTCGAAGCGTGGCGGGGCGTGGATGAACTCCCTCAGCTCGCAGTCGGCCCTGCTCGGGCATCCCGTCATCGTCACGAACACGCTGAACGTGCCGAAGCCTGCAGCGGGCGAGCCAACGCTGCTCACCTATGACGAAGTCGAGACCTTCTTCCACGAGTTCGGCCACGCGCTGCACGGGCTCTTCGCCCGGGTGACCTACCCCAAGTTTGCGGGAACCAACACCTACCGTGACTTCGTCGAGTTTCCGAGTCAGGTCAACGAGATGTGGATGCTCTGGCCGGAGGTATTGCAGAACTATGCAGCGCACTTCGCCACCGGAGAGCCCATGCCCGCCGAACTGGTGGCGAAGATCCAGGCGTCCGCCTCGTTCAATCAGGGCTTCTCCACGAGCGAGTACCTGGCCGCCGCGCTTCTCGATCAGGCCTGGCACGGGATCGATGCAGACACCGTCGTCTTGGATGTCGGCGAGTTCGAGGCATCCGCCCTGCGCGCCGCCGAACTCGACAACCCCGCAGTGCCCACGCGCTATGCGAGCACGTACTTTGCCCACACCTTCGCCGGTGGCTACGACGCTGGGTACTACTCCTACATCTGGAGCGAGGTGCTCGACGCCGATACCGTCGCGTGGTTCGAAGCGAACGGCGGACTCACTCGCGAGAACGGCCAGCGGTTCAGGGAGCGTCTCCTGGGTGTCGGAGGCTCGAAGGACCCGATCGAGGCGTTCCGCGACTTCCGCGGCAGGGATGCGGACATCCAGCCGCTCCTCGAGAGGCGAGGTCTCGACTAGTCGCGATCAGCAGCGTGCGGCAGGAGGGCCGCGATCGACTCCGCGGGCGTCTGGCCGCGAGATGATGCGAATTCCAGCAGTGCTGCCGCGACCTCGCCCTCCAGTCGAACGGTCACCGTCGACGTGACGCCCCGGAATACACGCCCGAGCACGGGGAGAACGATGGTGCCGAGCACGTCCACGATCGCGACCACTCCCACGAATCGCCAGTAGAAGTCACCGTCGTCGCCCGGGATCTCGCCCTGCGTGAGGATCGACAGCGACACGAGGGCCGCGAGAAGCGCGATCGCTCCGAGTGTGACGATGAGTCCGACGCGGATGATTCGCTGCTGGCGCGCGGCGAGGAGCAGCAGGAGGTTGGCCTGCGCGAGGCTCCCGGAGACGATCGCCAGCACCATGAATGAACGCAGGACGACGTCGGTCGTGCCGTTCCAGGTCGACCAACTCACCCAGATCAGTGCGAGGCCGAGGGCCAGGGCAAGCACCGAAGCGGCAATCCCGACGAATCCGACGATGCGTAGGGCACGTCCCACCACAGCGAGGTGGCACAGGGATGTGATGGCGAAGGCTGCGGTAAGGAGAGTGGTCAGGAGGATCTTGGACTCCACCTCACCGAACTGTCCGGTGAGGAGCGTAACGATTCCGAACAGGGCAGCGAGGGACAGTGAGACGATCACGAACACGATCGCTGCGCGCCGAACCCCCGTGAGGGTGCGATCGGTGCTCGTCGTCGTCGCCGAATCCTGCGCAGTCATGGCCCCGAGCCTACGGGGCGGACTGGGACTCGGGAACGATCGCTCGCAGGGTATCGATCTTCGTAGCCAGATCCGGCCCCTGCGGTGCCACGATGACCTCGTCAGCGCCTGTGTCCGAGGCGAGATGCGCGATCCGCTCCCTCACGTGTGAGACATCACCGATCGCCTGGTGCGAGTTGCGCTCCCGCACCCATTCCAGCTCCTGCACAGACCACGGGTAAGCCTCGGCCTCGGCAAGGGTCGGGATGCGGCCGGGACGCTCGCCCTTGCGCATGCGCACGAAGAGCAGCCCGTTCGGCAAGGCGAGGCGTTCGGCATCCGCTGCGCTCTCGGCGACCAGCGTCGAAACGGCGACCATCGAGTGCGGTTCCGAAAGCACGACGGACGGCTGGAAGCTCTCACGGTAGATGTCGAAGGCGACGCGCGTGTTGGGCCCGCCAGCGAAGTGGTGGGCGAACGCGAAGGGGAGCCCCATCATCCCCGCGAGACGTGCACTGAAGTCGCTCGATCCGAGCAGCCACATCTCCGGCGCATCACCCAGTCCGGGCACGGCGACGATACGGGAACCGATGCCGTTCTCGAGCGGCGGGATAGTGCCGAACCACGCGAGAAGCTCGATGACCTGATTCGGGAAGTCGTCGACGGACTCCTGGGCTGCCCGGCGCAGAACGGCAGCGGTCAGGCCGTCGGTGCCCGGCGCGCGACCGAGGCCGAGATCGATGCGGTCTCCGTGCAGGGCCACGAGCGTTCCGAACTGCTCGGCGATGACGAGCGACGAGTGGTTCGGCAGCATGACGCCACCGGAGCCCACGCGGATCGTCGAAGTCGCTCCGGCTATCGCGCCGATGAGCACGGCAGGAGCGGATGACGCGACAGCGGGCATCCCGTGATGCTCCGCCACCCAGATGCGACGGTACCCGAGCCGCTCCGCCTCCTGCGCGGTCGCAATCGTGTCGCGCAGTGCCTCGGCATGCGACATCCCGTCGTAGACCGAAGCGAGATCGAGGACGGAGAGTGGCACGGTGCTCATGTGAGGCCCAACGTCGGCGACTGCCAGCCCATTCCGTGCGCCCGAGCGAGAGGCGGTGTCAGCCCTTCGGTGCGGTCTCCGGCTCGGCAGGCGACCCTGCCTCCGCGGACTCCCCCGGTGCACCATGAGGTGCAGCCGCGGCAAGGGGCTGCGGCTTCGGGCGACGCTGCCAGCCGAGCCAGAGCATCACGATGCCTCCGACCAGCAAGCCCCAGAAGGCCGAGCCGATACCGACGACGACGACGCCCGACGCCACGACGAGGAACGTCACGATCGCGGTGAGCCTGTGCTCTGGCTGCTCCATGGCCCCGACGACACTCGAGATCAGCGCGCCGAGCACGGCAAGCCCAGCGACAGCGGTGATGAGGATCGACGGTGCCGCGTTGACGAGTGCGACGGCCGCACCCGCTCCAAGTCCCAGGGGGATGTAGAGAAGTCCATTGGTGAGGGTCGCGGTCCAGCGCTTCGACCGGTCGGGGTGCGATTCGTCGCCCGCCATGATTGCCGCAGTGATGGCGCCGAGGTTGATGGCGTGTCCACCGAACAGGGCAGCGCCGGCGGAGCCGAGGCCCGTGCCGACGAGCGCGAAGCGCGGCGGAACCGTGTAGTCGTTGTTTCTCATGACGGTGAAGCCAGGAATGTTCTGCCCGGCCATCGTCACGATGAACAGCGGCAGCCCGAGGCTCAAGATGGTGAAGGCGTCGAAGGTGGGCGCCACGAAGGTGAGCTGCGGGGCGATGGATGCGTCGGTGATCCAGTCCGTGCCCGCCGAGACGAACACGCAGATGATCGCCACGACCATGGCCGCGGGCACCGCCCACCGGGGAGCCAGACGGTAGAGCACGAGCCACGTGAGCACGATCGGGCCAGCGAGAAGCGGAAGGGTGGCAACCGCCTCGATCGGGGCGAGGCAGATGGGCAGGAGAACGCCCGCGAGCATGGCGCTGGCGAGTGGCTTGGGAATGCTCGTGATCGCGCGACCGAGCCACGGCCAGAGCCCGCACAACACGATGAGCGCTGCACTGACGAGGAAGGCGCCGACGGCGTTCGAGAACGTGATACCCTCACCCGCGGCAGCGAGCAACACGGCCGCGCCCGGTGTCGACCAGGCGATCGCGAGAGGGATGCGAAGCACGAAGGCGCCGATGGTACTGACGATCGCTGTGGCCAGGCAGATCGCGAGGAGGCCCGATGACGCCTGCTCGGGGGTTGCACCCACCGCAATGAAGGCGGCAATGACGAGGGCGAAGGAGGACGCGAAACCTGCAATGGCTGCGACGAATCCGGCGGTGATCGACTGGAACATCCCGCCAGCCTAGGGTCGTTGCACCGGGCAACGAAGTCGACGCGCTACGCGGACTTCTCGGTGCGCAGGTTTGTGCGAGGAACGATCGTCGGTGCCGCGTTCTCCAGAACGGCGGCTCGCGTAACGATCACGCGGCCGACCTCGTCGTCCGAGGGCACATCGAACATGATCGGCCCGAGAACCTCTTCGAGGATCGCTCGGAGGCCACGGGCACCGGTCTGCCGAAGCACGGCGAGGTCGGCGATCGCTTCCAGGGCATCCCTCTCGAACTCCAGCTCGACGCCGTCGATCTCGAACATGCGCTGGTACTGCCGCACGAGCGCGTTGCGCGGCTTCGTGAGGATCTCCATCAGGGCGACCTGGTCGAGCTGCGTGACGGTGGTGACGACAGGCAGTCGGCCGATGAACTCGGGGATGAGCCCGAACTTGTGGAGATCCTCCGGAAGAACCTCGCTGAAGAGGTTGACGTCGTCGCCCTTGCTGTGGAGAGGAGCACCGAAACCGATGCCCTTCTTGCCCGCTCGGTTGGAGATGATCTCCTCGAGACCTGCGAACGCCCCGGCGACGATAAACAGCACGTTCGTGGTGTCGACCTGGATGAACTCCTGGTGCGGGTGCTTGCGTCCGCCCTGCGGCGGAACGGAGGCGACCGTGCCCTCGAGGATCTTCAGGAGCGCCTGCTGGACACCCTCACCCGAGACATCCCGGGTGATCGACGGGTTCTCGGCCTTGCGGGCAATCTTGTCGATCTCGTCGATGTAGATGATGCCGGTCTCGGCGCGCTTGACGTCGTAGTCGGCAGCCTGAATCAGCTTGAGGAGGATGTTCTCGACGTCC
>CAYRON010000022.1:0-31956 GCA_964425885.1 uncultured Salinibacterium sp. | reverse complement strand
GGGGCCTCATCCGCAACGACCACGGCGACTTCGTGTGCCGCGACCAGCGCCTGCGTGTCGAGAACAACTCCACCGACTGGACCAACGCGTTCGCCGCAGGCCAGGAGATCACGATCCCCCTCAAGAACGGCGAGGGTGGCTTCATCGCCGACGCGGAGACCATCGCCCGCCTCGAGGGTGAGGGTCGCGTGGTCTTCCGCTACCTCGACGTCAACCCCAACGGGTCGATCAACGACATCGCGGGCATCACCAACGACCGCGGCAACGTCGTCGGCCTCATGCCGCACCCCGAGCACGCGATCGAGCCGGGCTTCGGACCGGACACTCCGGATGCCATGCGCTCCGGCGTCGACGGACTCCCCTTCTTCACGAGCGCCATCGCTGCCCTCGTCGCTACCGCGTGACCCCGAAGCAACTCTTCCGCACGGCGGCGATCGCCGAGGCCATCACCTGGACGCTGCTCATCACGGCACTCATCGTGCGCGCCACGACGGGCTTCGCACTGGGAGTGACGATCGCTGGTGGCATCCACGGATTCGTGTTCCTCGCCTACGGCGCGACGGCCGTGCTGCTGGCGGTCAACCAGCGCTGGCACCCGGGAGTCGCCATCACGGCGATCGCGAGTGCCGTCATCCCGTACGCCACGATCCCCGCGGAGATCTGGCTCGCCCGCACCGCACGCCTCGATGGCGCCTGGCGTCGTGACGAGACCGACGACCCGCGCGACCGCACGTGGATCGATCGCCTCGCGCGCTGGTTCATCCGCCACCCGTGGCTCTTGGTGCTCGTGATCGCAGCGGCTGTAATCGTGCTCTTCGTCGTGCTGCTGACGGCTGGCCCGCCTGAGCTCCCCGGCTCGAAGGGCTAGCTGCGGCGTTCCCACGCCTGGCGCACGAGCCTTTCGAGCACGTCGGCGTTGACGTTCTCGAGGCGCTTCACATACAGGCACGACTTGCCCAGCCTGTGCGGACCGAGTTGATCGAGGAGCGGATCCGGCTCCTCGTACGCGTTGGTGAGCCCGTAGAGCGTGAGGTCGGCTTTGCGGGGCGAGAAGCCGAGAATGAACATCTCGTTCGTGCCGGTCGTGTTGGTGTAGGGCATCGAGCCGAAGCCCACCATGGTCGGTCCCCACATGACGGCGGGCTCCCCCGTGATGCGCTCCATGAGCGCGCGCATCGAGTGGCCGTCGCGTCGACGAGTCTCGTCCGGCACGGCATCGAGGAACGCCGTGACATCCGCGCCCGTCGGCTTCGTCTTGATCTCCGCCATGCAGGGAGGTTACCGAGTCATGTGCAGATGCGGGTACTCATCCGGGAAGTTCCGGTTGCTGATCGGGGCCGGCCGGAAAGGGGTTCCAGAGGTGCACAAGGGAGAAGGCGAGAACGAACCATCCCAGGGCCGTCAGCCACCACACTCCCTCAACGCTCTCCTGTGTCACCCCGTCGACGTCAATCTCTCGGATCGTCACAAGTTCCGGATTGAAGGACACCATGACAGCGATGAAGCCCAGCACTCCAGTAACGAGCATGATCCAGCTGTGGGCTTTCCACCAAGTGAGCAACGCCGGAATGAGCCGGATCGGCAAACCGAGGAGCGAAACGAACCCAATCGTCAGGAAGCTCATCACTGGAGGACCAACGACGTAACCAATGACCGCGGGCCCGCCCTCGTATGTGCCGCCGCTCACGAGAATCAGGAAGGCGGTGGGCACGAGCACGAGTCCTGCGATCACCGTCTGGATGAGGAAGACCACCGGCGGCGAGACCATCACGGCGAGACGAGGAAGATCGGGATGCTTCCCGGATTGCGCGCGTGCACGATCACGAGGAAGACGATCGCGTCGAATAGCAGGTGCACCGTGAGCACATACGGGAGCGACTTCGTCTGGAAGTAGATCCATCCCTGCAACAGCGCGAAGGGGATGGTGAGCAGGGGGCCCCACGCCTGGTAGCCGAGCTCCCACAGGAACGACACGAAGATGATCGTCTGCAGGATATTCGCCTGCCAGGTCGGGAAGTGTCGCCGGAACAACACGAACACCGTGAGGATGAAGAACAGTTCGTCCCACGTGCCCACGGCGTTGACGCCCACGAACAGGCGCAGGACCTCGTGCCACTCGTAGACCGCCGGCCAATTGAGGTAGACGCCCGAGGTGATGAAGTAGAACGGCAGGATCGCCCATCCGAGAAACAGCACAGCCACGAGATAGCCCCACTGCACGCGAGACCACGGCCAGCCGCCCCGCCATTTGAAGCGGATCGAGTAGTCCTTGAAGACGAACCTCGACACGAGGTAGGGCACCGCCACGGCGAGCGCCAACACGAAGCCGAGCAAGAAGAAGTTGCCCCACGAGATATCCGCCTCGACCGAGATCGTCGAGACGATCACCATTCCAAGGGCGATAAGCGACAGGTCCTTCGCGAGACCGGTGCTGAGCCCGCGGCGGTCGAGCAAGTAGGCCACGACGACGGATGCCACGAGCATCCCGTAGCCCGCAATGATCACGCCCACCGATGCATGCCGCCAGGCGAAGAGGAACAACGCGGACCCGGACAATAGCAGGCCCGGCACGAGCGCCCACGACAGCGCGGGATGTTTCGGGGCGTCGATCACATCGGCGGGCACGGCCTCCAGCCTAGGCTGCTAGCGTGCGAGCGTGACGGACAAACCAGGCGGATACCGGCGACTTTCCGACGACGACGCCGCTCGGCGGGGTCTCACCCCCGAGGAGTACGGCGTCTACAAGGGCAGCGAGGGCAGCCTCGTGAAGCCGGTCAACTCGGCGTCAGGCCTGCTGATCATCTCGATCGTGCTCACCGTCATCTTCGCCGCAGTGTCGGTGTTCATCGTGATCGTCATCATGCAGAGCATGGGCCTGCTGCCGGTGGTCGACGGTGACAGCGAGCTCACCCCGGTGATGTGGTTCTTCATCGTCATCTCCTACGCCGCACCGATCTGGTCGTGGGCGCTGTATCGCAAGGAGCGCCGCGCCCAGAAGCTCCGCGTCGCGCGAGGCCTCCCGCGCAACCTGAGCTAGGTCATAGCTGCCGGTAGAATTAGCCATCGTGACCCTCATCTCCGGTGCTGACACCGTTTCGAATGCCGCTGCCACCCCCGAGAAGGAGCAGCCGTACGCGGCACTCGGTCTCAAGGAGGACGAGTACCTGAAGATCCGCGAGATCCTCGGCCGTCGCCCCACCAGCGGTGAGCTCGCCATGTACTCGGTGATGTGGAGCGAGCACTGCTCCTACAAGAGTTCGAAGACGTACCTGCGCCAGTTCGGCCAGAAGGTCAACGACAACATGAAGAAGAACCTCATGGTGGGCATGGGCGAGAACGCTGGCGTCATCGACGTCGGCGAGGGCTGGGCCGTCACCTTCAAGATCGAGAGCCACAACCACCCGAGCTACATCGAACCCTTCCAGGGTGCGGCCACGGGCGTTGGCGGCATCGTGCGCGACATCATCTCCATGGGTGCGCGCCCCGTCGCGGTGATGGATGCCCTCCGCTTCGGTGACATCGCAGACCCCGACACAGCACGCGTCGTGCACGGTGTCGTCTCCGGTATCTCGTTCTACGGCAACTGCCTTGGACTGCCGAACATCGGCGGCGAGACCTGGTTCGACCCGGTGTACCAGGCCAACCCGCTCGTCAACGCCCTCGCGGTGGGCGTGCTCCGCCACGAAGACCTGCACCTTGCCAACGCGCGCGGCGTGGGCAACAAGGTCGTGCTGTTCGGTGCTCGCACCGGCGGCGACGGCATCGGCGGGGCATCCATTCTCGCTTCCGATTCATTCTCCGAGGGCGGCCCGACCAAGCGTCCCGCCGTACAGGTCGGTGACCCCTTCGCCGAGAAGGTGCTCATCGAGTGCTGCCTTGAGCTCTTCCAGCAGGACCTCGTGGAGGGCATCCAGGATCTTGGTGCCGCCGGCATCTCCTGCGCCACGTCCGAACTCGCCTCCAACGGCGACGGCGGCATGTTCATCGAACTCGAGAAGGTTCTGCTGCGTGACCCCACTCTCACGGCCGAGGAGATCCTCATGTCGGAGAGCCAGGAGCGCATGATGGCGATCGTCACGCCCGAGAAGCTCGAGGGCTTCCTCGCGGTGACCGCCAAGTGGGATGTCGAGACCAGCGTTCTCGGCGAGGTCACTGACACCGGCCGCCTCATCATTAACTGGCACGGCGAGGAGATCGTCAACGTCGAGCCGCGCACGGTCGCTGTCGACGGCCCGATCTACGACCGTCCGGTCGAGTACCCGACCTGGATCGATGCCCTGAACGCCGACACGACGGCGAAGCTCCCGCGCTCCGCCGACCTCAAGGCCGACCTGCTTCGCCTCGTCGGAACCCCCAACCTCTCCGACAAGTCCTGGCTCACCAACCAGTACGACCGCTACGTCATGGGCAACACGGCCCTGAGCTTCCCCGACGACGGCGGCATGGTGCGGGTCGACGAGGAGTCGGGCCTCGGTTTCGCCGTGGCGACGGACGCCAACGGCCGCTACTGCTACCTCGACCCCTACCGCGGCGCGCAGCTGGCCCTCGCGGAGGCCTACCGCAACGTCGCGGCCACTGGCGCCACCCCCGTCGCCGTCAGTGATTGCCTCAACTTCGGCAGCCCCGAGAACCCCGAGGTGATGTGGCAGTTCTCGAAGGCGGTCGAGGGACTGGCCGATGGATGCCTCGAGCTCGAGATCCCCGTCACCGGCGGCAACGTCTCCTTCTACAACCAGACCGGCGACGTGCCGATCCACCCCACCCCCGTCGTGGCCGTGCTCGGCGTGATCGACGACGTGGCGCGCCGCATCCCCTCCGGCTGGCAGGACGAGGGCAACAACATCTACCTCCTCGGCGTCACCCGCGATGAGCTCGACGGTTCGGCCTGGGCCGGTGCCGTGCACAATCACCTCGGCGGCGTGCCGCCCCTTGTCGACCTGGCCGCAGAGCAGAAGCTCGCTGGCCTCATCGCCGGGGGCGCACAGGAGAGCCTCATCGCCTCGGCGCACGACCTCGCGGACGGCGGGCTCGGCCAGGCTCTCGTCGAGAGCGTGCTGCGCTTCGGGGTTGGCGCGCGCGTCTGGCTCAGCGAGATCATCGAGCGCGACGGCGTGGACGCTACAGCCGCCCTCTTCAGCGAGTCGGCCGGGCGGATGCTCGTGAGCGTGCCGCGCGAGGACGACGTGAAGTTCCGCGGCCTTTGTGAGGGGCGCGGGTACCCGGTGCTGCGCATCGGAGTCACCGAGGATTCCGGAACCCTCGAGGTTCAGGATGAGTTCACCCTGACGATCGACGAGCTGCGCGGCATCCACACTGAGACGCTGCCTGCCGCGTTCGGGCCGCTCGTCGGGGCCTGAAGAAACCCGGACGAACAGAAAGCCCGGGGCGGCACTCACGCCGACCCGGGCTATACCGCCTAGCGGTGGGAAGAGACCTCCGCGCCGCTCGCTCGAGTGTCGTCTTCAACGTCCGCAACGGGAATGCCGCGTGACTCGGTCCATAATCTGGGGGGACGAACCGATAACGGCGAACCCTCGTCTGGACGACGGGTAAGGTGAGCGAGCGGCGCGGAGGAGCTGTGGCCCTGTTCCCAGCTGAAGCGACGCACCCGGCGGTACCGGGGGCGCTTGGCCCAGAGAACGAAGGCAAGAATCGCGCCAGAGAGTGACGCGAGGATGGCTGCAGTTGCGAGCAGAATCTCGGTCAGGGTCATGATGTCCAGGGCAACTCCGGCGGCTTTCGACGGCGTTGGTCCCCCTCTCTGGGAATGAGAGGGCCCCGCCGAACATCCATGACGCGATTCGCGCGAGATTTCGCAGAAACTTCTGTCGACGACGACGCTGCAGCTAGTACGTCGAGACCGTGACGACACCGACCGCGTACTCGTCTCCCGAGGTCGACGCCGAGAGGGTCGCACGAGCGTTGGTGAGCGGAGTGGGAGCAAAGCTCCCGACATCAACCCCAAAGGTGTTCACCACAGAAGAGCCGGCCGCGTAGGAGTAGAAGTGGTTGTCGGCCTGGGCGCCCGGATCGTTGCGCAGCAGGCTCACGCCGTCGAGCCAAAGCTGGTCGCCGCTCGTCCCGGCATCGCCCTCCCATGCCACGACGCCCGCGTTCACGGTGGAGTTCGGCAACCCGGCGACGACGAACGAGACATCGTCGCTCGTGACCGGCTCGAAGCCATCGAAGACGGCCACGCGACCCGACGGAACCGCGTCATCCTTGTACACGACAACGAGAGCCCACCCAGCACTCACACCGCTACCGACGACATCCTGCGGGTTCGCGCTCGCGCCAGGACCGATGCGTGCACCACTGGCGGCCCACGAGCCGCCCCCCTCAGTGGAGACGAGGGACGTCACATCCGCGAAGGCCTGGTAGTTGAGCCCGGTCGAGAACTGCGCCCGGTCGACGCGGCCGGCGGTGACGGCCGTCGATGTGCCATCCGGAGCACGGAGCGTGATCGCGCCGAGCGTCTCGTCGGTGTCACCGACCGGGACCGGGGCCGACCAGTACAGTCCGGCGAAGGCAACGTCCGAGTCACTCGGGATGCTCACGGTCGTAGCGGATGACACGGACCCGGTGCCAGCCGCATCCGTCGCCACGAGGTTCCACTGCTGGTTGTTCCACGCTGTGGGGTCACCCTCCCGCGCCTGGGCTTCAGCGCAGCCGGCGAGCGCGATGTCGCAGGTGAGGAAGGATGCCCCGGCCGACGTCGAGGCGAAGTGCCCGTTCGCAACGAAGCGGGTGCCGAGCCCGTTGCCCAGCACGGGAGAGGGAGCTGAGGCTGTGGCGGGAGCTGAGCCTTTCGTCGCGGCGGTGACCGCTGGCACCTGTACGACGTCGGCGCTGTTGGACACACTGACAGGCACATACACGGCGGTGGATGCGCCGGCACCGAGCCATGGGGCATCGCACAGCACGCGCGTACCCGACTGGTGGCACGACCAATCGGCACCCGACGACCACACGGATCGCGCGGCGTCGAGGTCAACACCGGACGGCAGGTCGAATGTCATTGTGAGGCTCTTGGCGTCACCACTGCCCGAGTTAGTCGTCGAAGCTCCGAGCATGCCGTCACGGCCAAGCACGAGCGCGCCAAGATCCTCCATGGCAACGCTGAGCTCCGGCCAGGTCGGCGGTGGCGTCACGGATGGCGTCGGAGTAGGGGTCGGCTTCGTCTCCGGCGTGGCCGTCACAGGATCTTTGGTGATGGGCTCCTGCGGCGGTCGCGTGGACGTTCTCGTGGGAGTGGGAGTCGGTGTGGGCGTCGCACTCGGAGTGGCGGTGGGAGTAGGGGTGACAGGAGCGCGGGTGGGGGCTGGCGGCTCGGACGTCTCAGTCGTGGGCGCCTCGTACGCGACATCCTGACTGGGCGCGAGGGCAATCGAGGCGATGACGGCAACGGCGGCAACGGCCGCGATCGCCAGCGCCGCCACGACCGCAATGCCGATCTTTGAGCCGCGACCGTTGGAGGGTACTCGGCCCTGGCCGCGCGGCCGGAGCCCTGCGGCACTGGCGGGAGCGGTGGGTGAACCGCCAACGAGACCAGCGGTGGCCGCCCCGCCGAGGATGAGCGGAGCGATGATGACGCGGAGGCCGTGACCGACGTCACGGAGTTCCGCGAGGATGACAGTGCACTCCTCGCACTCGGCAACATGCTTCTCGACCTTCGCGCTCTCTCGCGCTGCGAGCGTTCCGTTCGCGTAGGCGCCGAGCTTGCCGCGGAGTGCCTCGCACTCCGCGGTTCGCGAATCGGTCGACACGTGGGCCTGGAGGTAGGCCTCCCGCAAGCCCTCGCGGGCGCGATAGGCCAGGGCCGAGACGCCGTTGGCCGTGAGACCGAGCAGCACGGCGATCTCCGGCGGGCGCATCCCCTCGACCTCGAGGTACCAGAGCACGGCCTGCCAGCGTTCGGGCAGACCGGCGAAGGCGGTCGTGACCATGCGGTTCTCGAAGGAGCTCACCGCGGGGTCGGTGATCTCGTCCGGAACCTCGAACGGGGTGAAGTCGTCGGTCACCTGGGTGCGACGGCCCTTCTCCGTGAGCTCGTAGGCCTGGCGGCGGATGGTTGTGTACACATACGCGCGGAACGAGACATCCGGCCCACCTCCCGCTCGCAGGGTGGAATAGGTCTTCTCGAAGGCCTCACTCACGAGGTCGTCTGCGCTGAAGTGATCTTTTGCGTAATACCGTGCCATGGCCGTCGCCGCGGGAGCGTGGCGCGCGTAGAGGACACCGAAGGCTGAGGAGTCGCCGGATCGCACGGCGCTGATGAGATCAGCGTCGCTTCGTGGGTCGCCCTGCGGTAGGTCCATTGTCTTCTCCGCCCCCACTTGCGGTTCGTGTGGGGGGCTAATTTGTGAAATCGTGTCAATCCTGCCGAAATCTCGCCAATCATGTCGAAATCCGGCCAGTCTTGTCGAGGTTCGCGCGCGCGCGTGCCTCTTATCCACAATGAGAGGGGCAAACTGCGTCATGATGACGCAGTTTTGCCCTCTAGTTTGTGATGAACCTCTTACAGCCAGCCGCCGATCCCGGCAGCGCAGCCTTCCTCGCCGATCGATGGCGGGCGCTCGCGCTGTCTGAGGGATGGTTGCGCCCCGATGATTGGTACGGCGCGGCCGTAGGGTCGATGGTTCGCGCTGTGATCGCCGGGGACGGTCTTGACCCCGCTGCGCGCGAGCTCGGTGCCGACCGTGCCGCGCGCGGAGTCGGCATCTCGGAGGGTCTACGAGACCTCGATGCGCTCTACCGCGCTGCCGCACAGGGCGAGCCACCGTTCACGGTGGTGCGGGCCTTCACCGAGCAGTGGGTGGAGGTCGCGACATCCGCGCTCCTGGCGCAGGGCTCCACCGATGCGCTGACCGGCCTGCGCACCCTCGACTACCTGCAGGCACGGTTGCGCGAGCTCTACGCGGAGCAGGGCGAGACAGCGGTTGCGACCCACGAGGCGTGGTCGCTCATCGTGATCCAGGGCGACGTCGTCACGGGATGGAGACGCGTGCTGCGCAGCTGCGCGATCGCGCGAGTCGTGTCGGGCGTGCTCTGCGCCGGGCAGACGAATGCGATCCTCCCCTCGGGAGTGTTCGTCAGCGTGACGCGCACCTCTACGGCGGACGAGCACCGGATCCGACTTCAGCACCGCCTGCTCGCCGTCGACGACATGGAGAGCGTGACGATCGAGACGCGGCCCCTGCCCCGCGAGTCAGACGCGGCGCTCGAGCTGGTGCTCGGGCTGTAGCCCCTTTAGTCCTCCGTCACGGCAACCGCGCCGGTCGCGATCGACTCGTGGTGGTGAATGACCTCCGCGACGATGAACCCGAGGAACTTCTCGGCGAAGGCGGGATCGAGGTGCGAGTCCTCGGCGAGTGCGCGCAGCCGTGCCACCTGGATGGCCTCCCGATCCGGATCGGATGCCGGGAGCCCACGAGCAGCCTTGAGCACGCCCACCTGCTGCGTGAACTTGAAGCGTTCGGCCAGCAGGTGAACGAGTGCGGCATCGATGTTGTCGATGCTCTGGCGCAACGAAGCGAGTTCGACAGGAGTGGACTGGCTCATACCGTCAATCTAGTCGTCGTCGCTGGGTCGGTCAGCACTCAGCGGGATGACCGGGCCGACAAAACTCGTGAGGCGCTGGTGCAGTGACGAGCGCACCGACGGCCAGTCGTCGATGGTGATCGAGTAGACGGCCGAGTCGCGCCACGTGGCATCCGCTCGCAGCATGTCCCGACGCACGATGCCCTCGAAGGTCGCGCCGAGTTTCGCGATTGCCGCGCGGGATCGAACGTTGAGTGCATCGGCCTGCAGCTTGACGCGGCCGAACCCGTGGTCGAACGCCTCACCCAGCATCAGCAGCTTCGCCTCCGGGTTAACGGCGGAACCCCACACGGTGGGCGACCACGCGGTCCATCCGATGTGCGCGTGCTCCCGCGTCTCATCGAAGTCGGAAAGGGTCGAAGTGCCCACGAGGCGGCCATGCGCGGGGCCGCCCTGCAGTCGGGCCCCGTACGTGATGCCGCGACCCCACGGGTAGTAGCGCGCGACGAACTCGCGGAAGCCCTCCCGCGTGTTGGGCAAGCCTGCAGGCCCACCGCCGTATCCGCCCGCGAAGACCACGGGATGCCCGATCGCCTCGTACATCTCGTCGGCGTCCGAGGGCGCCAGCGGCTCGAGCGAGACGAAGCGCCCCTGGAGCGAGCGCGGGGCGGGCGTTGAGGCGGGCATCCTGCAAGTCTCGCACTCCCGAGTTGTACGGGATAGCAGGGTGGGCAGGCTGACGCGGTGCTAGTAATCTCACAGTCGTGAGAGGCTCCTGGCGCGCACGGCCCGCCATTCGACTGGCCGGTTCCGCGGTCAGTTGGTTGCTGCTCGCGCTGTGCATCTCGCTGCTTTTGCAGGTCGCGTTCGTGGTTATGTCGCTCGGTGGCGCGTGCGCGAACGGCGGTGCCTATGAGATCGCGGTCGAGTGCCCTGACAGTGTCGCGCTCTTCGCTCCGCTGAGCATCTGGGGCGGGCTCACGGCGGTCGCCGTGTGGATCTTCTTCTCCGGCGGCTTCGGAACACCGCTGCCGGGATGGGCCTGGTTCATGTTGTTCGGAGGGCTGAGCATCCCGTTCGCGCTAGCGGGCGAGGGGGGCGGATGGCTCGTGGCCGGGGTCTTCCTCGTGATGGGTGTCGTTCCCCTCGGCCTGGAGTTGCGGGCGAACCCCGTTCGAACCCTGATCGGCTCCTACGACGTGAACGGCGACGCGTTCCTGTTCACCGACAACTCCCGCCGATCGCTTCTGTCGTCGAGCGCACCGCTCGACGGCGCAGTCGTACCCACGGCACGGCATTGGCTGCTCGGACTCGGCATCCCGATCGTCGCGAGTGCTCTCGGCGCCGTGGTGGGACTCGCCCTGTTCTAACTAGCCGAGCAGGTCGTGGCGCACGACGATCGCATCGCGCTGCGGACCAACGCCGATTGCTGAGATACGTGCGCCGCTCATGGCTTCGAGAGCGAGAACGTAGTCCTGTGCGTTCTTCGGCAGGTCGTCGAACGAGCGAGCGCCCGAGATGTCCTCCGACCAGCCGGGGAACTCCTCGTAGATCGGAACAGCGTGGTGGAAGTCGGTCTGGCTGACGGGAACCTCATCGAAACGCACTCCGCCGACGTCGTACGCGACGCAGACGGGAATGGTCTCGAGACCCGTGAGGATGTCGAGCTTCGTGAGCACGTAGTCGGTGACACCGTTGATGCGGGCGGAGTATCGCGCGATCGGGGCGTCGTACCACCCCGTGCGACGCGGACGACCTGTCGTGGTGCCGAACTCGAAACCACGGGTGCGCAGCCACTCACCCCACTCGTCGTGGAGCTCGGTCGGGAATGGGCCGGCACCGACGCGCGTGACGTATGCCTTGGCAATACCGATGACGCGGTCGATGCGGTTGGGTGCAACGCCGGAACCGGTCGCCGCGCCACCACTGGTGGAGTTCGACGACGTGACGAAGGGATAGGTGCCGTGGTCGACATCGAGCATGGTGGCCTGACCACCTTCGAAGACGACAGTCTTTCCCGCTTCGAGAGCCCTATTGAGGAGAAGACCGGTGTCGGCGACCATCGGGCGCAGCCGGTCGGCGTACGACAGCAGATCCTCGACGACCTCGTCGACGGCAATCGCGCGACGGTTGTAGATCTTGACCAGCAGGTGGTTCTTCTGGTGCAGTGCACCCTCCACCTTCTGGCGGAGGATGTTCTCGTCGAAGATGTCCTGGATGCGGATGCCGACGCGGTTGATCTTGTCGGCATAGGCCGGACCGATACCGCGCCCCGTTGTGCCGATCTGCCGCTTTCCGAGGAAGCGCTCGGTGACCTTGTCGAGGGTGCGGTGGTACTGCGTGATGACGTGGGCGTTCGCGCTGACGACGAGTTTCGAGACATCCACCCCGCGGCTGGCGAGCGCCGTGAGCTCGTCGAAGAGCACCTCGATGTCGACGACGACGCCGTTGCCGATCACCGGGACGACACCGTCGGTCAGGATGCCGGAGGGCAGCAGGTGGAGCGCGTACTTCTGGTCGCCGATGACGACAGTGTGGCCGGCGTTGTTGCCGCCGTTGAACTTGACGACGTAGTCGATGCGATCGGCAAGAAGGTCGGTCGCCTTGCCCTTGCCTTCGTCGCCCCACTGGGCGCCGATGATGACGATGGCGGGCATGGGTCACTCCTCAGTCAGATCGGGCCCCTGCCGCCGATTCCGGCGATGCGTCCACAGCGCACCGGGGCGGCCCTACGCAGGGAATGACCAGTCTATCCGGCGTGTTGCCGCACTCACGAGTGCGCGGTAGCGGCAAACTCGGGCGCCTCCGCCGAGTTACCGAGGCAGTAGCATCCAGGGATGACCACTGCTGGACAGCCGCCCGTCGTTCCCGCCCCGCAACCCGCAGCACCCCGCAAGACAGGTGTCTGGCAACTCGTCGTCGGCATCATTCTCGCCTTCGCGTCGCTGTTCAGCCTGCCGCGGGGCATCGTGGGCATCATCGTGACCTCGACCCAGCCCGGCATGGTGAGCCCCGCGGTCCCGCTCGGTGTGGCGTTCTTCGGAGCGCTGCTCCTGGCGGGTGGCATCATCCTCATCGTCCGCTCGGCAAAGATCCGGGCCGCGAATCGCGCGGCACTCGCCGCCACACCGGTCGCTCCCGTTGTGCCACCTGCCGCACCGCCGACCGCCTGACTCGTTCTACACCGCGTGCTGCCGCACCCACGTGTGCATGACGATCGCGGCTGCCGCTGAGGCGTTGATGCTGCGCGTCGACCCGTACTGCGTGATCTCCACCGCGAGATCGGCTGCGGCGAGCGCCTCGGCGGTGAGACCCGGGCCCTCCTGCCCGAACAGCAGGATGCACCGCTCGGGCAGCTCGGTGCGCTCGATGGGCACACTGCCCTCGAGGTTGTCGACCGCCACTATGGGCAGGTCGTGCTCGCGCGCCCACGTGACGAAGTCGGAGATCTCCGGATGGTGCAGCACGTGCTGGTAGCGGTCGGTGACCATCGCGCCGCGACGATTCCAGCGGCGTCGGCCGATGATGTGCACGGTGTCGGCGAGGAACGCGTTGGCCGTGCGCACGATCGACCCGATGTTGAGGTCGTGCTGCCAGTTCTCGATCGCTACGTGGAACGCATGGCGTCGGGTGTCGAGATCGGCGACGATGGCCTCGATCGACCAGTACCGGTACTTGTCCACCACGTTGCGGTTGTCGCCGTGCTCGAGCAGTTCGCGATCGAAGTGCGGGTCATCCGGCCGCTCCCCCTGCCAGGGCCCAACGCCGTGGGTCGTGAGCTCGGGGGTCGGGTTCTCAGCGCTCACGCCGCCAGCCTACGCAGTGGTGACGTGCCGAGGGCGCGCGGACTGTTAATGTCGGGGCATGCACGAACCCTGGCACGCGGACGGCCCGAGCCGCGTCATCCACGGCGACAACCTCGAGGTGATCCGCGAGCTGCCGGATGCCGGCTTCCGCCTGATCTACCTTGACCCGCCGTTCAACACCGGCCGCACTCAATCGCGCCAGAGCATCACGACGACGAGGAACCCCGACGGCGCCCGGACGGGCTTCAAGGGGCAGCAGTACGACACCGTCAAGGGTGCGCTCTACGGGTACGACGATCGGTTCGCCGACTATTGGGAGTTCCTCGAGCCGAGGCTTGCTGAGGCGTGGCGTCTGCTCGACGATCAGGGCACGCTCTACCTGCACCTCGACTACCGCGAAGCCCATTACGCGAAGGTCGCGCTCGACGCTCTGTTCGGTCGCGAGAGCTTTCTCAACGAGCTGATCTGGGCCTACGACTATGGCGCGAGGGCGACCCGCAAGTGGCCGTCCAAACACGACACGATCCTCGTCTACGTGAAGGACCCCACGCGGTACTACTTCGACAACACCGCAGTGGATCGTGAGCCGTACATGGCGCCCGGTCTCGTCACTCCGGAGAAGGCGGCGCTCGGCAAGCTCCCGACGGATGTCTGGTGGCACACGATTGTGTCGCCGATGGGGCGCGAGAAGACCGGGTACGCCACGCAGAAGCCGGAGGGTGTGCTGCGGCGCATTGTGCAGGCATCCAGTGCTCCCGGCGACTGGGTGCTCGACTTCTTCGCCGGCAGCGGCACGACAGGTGCCGTGGCGGGCGCTCTCGACCGTCGGTTCGTGCTCGTCGACGCGAATCCCGACGCGATCAGCGTGATGCGGTCGCGCCTGCCCGAGGAGGTGGTGTTCTCGTGATGCACCTGAGGGTGATCAGCCCGGCTGGCCGTACGGGAGAGGTGCTCGACGTTCTCAAGGCCGACCCCGCGGTCGCGAATCTGGTCGTGCACCGCGGAGCGGCCGTCGACCCGGAGGGTGACGTCGTGATCGCGGATGTCGCGCGCGAATCGGCGAACGAAGTCGTCGACTCACTCAAGAGACTCGGCCTGCAGGCGAGCGGGTCGATCGCGCTCGACCCCGTCTCGGTCGCCCTCTCCGACGCCGGGGTCCGAGCCGAGCAGGCGGCGGCCGGCGACGGTGCTGACGCCGTGGTCTGGGACGAGATCGAGCAACGCACTGGCGAGGAATCGCACCTGTCGGCCAACTTCCTGCTCTTCCTCTCGATCGCCACGATCATCGCTGGCATCGGTGTCTTGCTCGACCAGCCGATCCTCATCGTCGGGGCCATGGTGGTCGGGCCGGAGTTCGGGCCGCTCGCCGCGTTCAGCGTTGGCGTCGTTCGCCGGCGCCCGCGCATCATCGGCAGGTCGGTGCTGGCGATCGTCGTCGGATTCACCGTCGCCATTGCGATAGCAACGCTCTCGACTCTTGCGCTGGACGCGTTCGGGCTCGTCGACCGGGACATGCTCCTCGCGCCTCGACCTCTCACGGACTTCATTTGGAGACCGGATGCCCTGTCCTGGGTCATCGGCTTCCTCGCGGGGATAGCGGGCATCCTGTCTCTCACCTCAGCGAAGTCCGGCGCGTTGATCGGGGTGCTCATCTCCGTCACGACGGTTCCCGCGGCGGGCAACATCGCGGTGGCGATTGCCTACGGCGCCGCGGACGAAGCATGGGGTTCGGTCTTGCAGCTGGCCATCAACCTCGCCGCGATCGTGACGGCGGGCATCCTGACGCTCGCCGTGCAACGCGTGATCCGCCGACGGTCACGCGGTGCTGGCACACACCCGGCACTGAACCAGCGCCGCTAGCATTGCGGCATGGGTAACCGCGGCGAGATCGAGTGCTGGCTGACCGACATGGACGGTGTGCTCGTCCACGAGAACAACCCCATCCCCGGGGCAGCCGAGCTGTTGCAGCAGTGGCGCGACGAGGGCAAGCCCTACCTCGTGCTCACGAACAACTCGATCTTCACGCCCCGCGACCTGAGCGCTCGGCTCAAGGCGTCCGGCCTGGTCGTGCCGGAGGAGTCGATCTGGACCTCCGCACTCGCGACCGCCGACTTCCTCAAGTCGCAGATGCCCGGCGGAAGCGCCTTCGTCATCGGCGAGGCCGGCATCACGACGGCCCTCCACGAGGCCGGCTTCATCATGACCGAGACCGACCCCGACTACGTCGTCATCGGCGAGACGCGCAACTACTCGTTCGAGGCCATCACCAAGGCCATCCGCCTCATCGGTGAGGGGTCGCGCTTCATCGTGACGAACCCGGATGCCACGGGCCCGAGTGCCGAGGGACCGATGCCGGCCACCGGTGCCGTCGCGGCCCTCATCACCAAGGCCACGGGACGTGAGCCCTACGTCGTGGGCAAGCCCAACCCCATGATGTTCCGGTCGGCGATGAACAAGATCGGCGCCCACTCGGAGAACACGGGCATGATCGGCGACCGCATGGACACCGACATCGTCGCGGGCATCGAGGCCGGGCTCCACACGATTCTCGTGCTCACCGGAATCAGCGACCAGGCCGAGATCAACCGCTACCCGTTCCGCCCCGACGAGGTTCTCACGTCGGTGGCCGAGCTGGTGTCGCAGGAGCCCGTCGAGTCCGACGCGTAGTTACGGAGCTGCCTGCTGCACGGCGATCGACGCTGTGAGGTCGGCACCGGAGGCCCGGTTGGCGAAGCAGTAGTAGGTGCGGTTGCCGGCATCCCATTCCGCCGCGTCCACCGCGAAGCTCGCCGCCACCTGGATGTCCTGTGCGGTGCCAGCGACCTGGAAGTTGATGACGGACGGGCTCGTGCAGAGGAGGCCGATTCGCGTCGTCAGCTCGTCGAAGCCCGGGTAGGCGGCATCCGCCGCGTCATCGAACTGGCCGCGCACGAGCATCTGTGCGGGATGCGGCGTGCCACAGTCGACGACGGTGTAGCGCTCCTGCCACGCCGACTCGTAGGGTGCGAGGCACTCGCCGCCGAGGAGTTCGTCCCACGCGTACTCGCCGGGCGGCAGCGGCCCCGTCTGGGGCAGCGCGACAGTCGGCTCGGGAGTCGGGGTTGCCGAGGGTGTTGGCGTCGGCGCTGCGACCGGCGCCGAGGCGAGGCGCTGCCCGACCAGGAACAGCGCTACCAGCGCCAGCAGTGCGACGACGCTGCCCGCGACCCAGAACAGGATCTTCTGGTTTCGGGGCATGGGAGCGTGGTGTGCCGTCTTCGCGCGCGAGCCCGGGTCGGAGGGCGGTGGCCCGGTGACGAGCGGTTCGCCCTCGTAATCCTGGAATTGGGTGTCAGCGAACAGGTCATCGATCGGGGACTGGGGGTTGGACTCGCCCTCCGGACCGTCGAGCCCGATGAGCTCAGCCTCGATGACCTCGGTCACGCCGTCGAGCGAGGCGTCGACTGGGCGGGCCTGCCAGGGCTCCCAGGGCTTGGGCTCGAGTTGCTGGCCGGGAAGCAGCTCGGCGTCCTCACGCTCGGGGAGGGTGAAGGCCTGCGTGGGCACATCCGCCGAGGGGAGCTGAGCGGTCGGGGGGAAATCCGGGAGCGCTGGGGGTGCGGCCTCGGGTGGCATCGGCGGGGGCGCTGCCACAGGAGGAATCGGCGCCGGCGGCCCGACTGGCGGGATCGCAGTGGGCGGCACCACGGGTTCGCCGGGCTGCAGTCCCCAGGTGAACGTCGCGGAGGGGGGTTCCACCAACGGGGGCGGAGGGACTGGCGGCGCGGCGGGCGTTGCCGGAGTTGTCGGAGGGACGGGAGCTGGCTGCGACTCGGGTTGCTGTGGGGGAAGCGGTGGAACGGGCGGCGCGGCCGGGGGGATTACGGGAACGGCACTGGTCGGGTCGAACTGACTCGCGAGCCACTCACTGGGGTCGAGATCGTCCTCGCCCTTCTCGCGGTCGTTCTCGTCGGTCATCGCGGTAGCCCGAGGTCATCCAGTCCGATGGCGGCGAAGTACGGGTAGCCCTCTGCTTCGATGCGCTCACGCGCGCCCGTACTGCGGTCGACGACCACGGCGACGGCAGCGATCTCGGCGCCGACCTTCTTGAGGGCCTCGATCGCGGCGAGGGGCGAACCACCGGTGGTGGAGGTGTCTTCAAGCACGATCACGCGCTTGCCCTCGAGATCCGGCCCCTCGACCTGGCGGCCACGGCCGTGATCCTTGGGCTCCTTGCGCACGACGAACGCATCGTAGGAGAGCCCGCGCGCAGCCCCTTGGTGGAGGATCGCCGAGGCGATGGGGTCTGCGCCCATCGTCATGCCACCGACTGCCGCGACATCCGGGATCTCTGCGATCAGGTCGAGCATGACCTGGCCGATCAGCGGCGCCACACGGTGATCGAGGCTGACCTTGCGCAGGTCGACGTAGTAGCTCGCCTTCTTGCCGCTCGTGAGCGTGAAGTCGCCGTGGAATACGGCGTCGGAGGAGATGTAGTCGATGAGCTGCTGCTTCGCGTCGGTCACACAGCAAGCCTACTGAGTGACTCCCGGGGCCGGGATGCCCGTGGTCGCGGCGAGAACGCAGGCAACGACGAGCACCACCAGGGCGAGAACCGAGACGACTACCGCGCGGCGGGAATCCGACCGATCCTGCGCAGCCTCGTGGTCGAGAAGCTTGTGAGGGAACGTCACTCAGGAACTGTACGTCGGTGGCACCGCGATGTCGTCGCCCCAGTTGAGGGGAGGACAGCACGTGGTTCGACCGTCGGTGCGACCTTGTACCGTGGTCTCCATGCGTGTTGCGACCTGGAATGTGAACTCCATCCGAAGCCGGGTCGGGCGGGTCGTCGATTGGCTCGGCCGCGAAGACGTCGATGTGCTCGCCATGCAGGAGATCAAATGCACCGAGGCGCAGTTCCCCTTCGCTGCGTTCGAGGAGGCCGGCTACGAGGTGGAGCTGCACGGCCTCAACCAGTGGAACGGCGTCGCGTTCGCGAGCCGCCTCCCCTTCGACGACGTCACCGTGGGATTCCCGGATGCGCCCGGCTTCGGTAAGGCCCTGCCCGACGGCTCGCTCCCGCTCGAGGCTCGCGCTCTCGGGGTGACGGTCAACGACGTGCGGCTCTGGAGCCTCTACGTTCCCAACGGTCGCGAGCTCGACAACCCGCACTACCCCTACAAACTCGCGTGGCTCGCCGCTCTCGCCGCCGACACTCGCGCATGGCTCGCCGCGAACCCGGGTCAACCGCTCGCCCTCATGGGCGACTTCAACATCGCGCCGTTCGATCACGACGTCTGGGACATCAATGCCTTCGCAGGACGCACCCACGTGAGCCAGCCCGAGCGCGACGCCTTTGCGGCCCTCGAGAACGCAGGCCTCGTGGATGCCCTCCGCTCCCGCGGCATCGAGGGGTACACATACTGGGACTACCAGCAGCTGCGGTTCCCACGCAATGAGGGCATGCGCATCGATTTCATCCTCGGATCACACGCGTTCGACGATCTCGTCACCTCCGCACGGATCGATCGCGAGGAGCGCAAGGGCGACGCCCCCAGCGACCACGTCCCCGTCGTCGTCGATCTCGACGTGGCGACGGAGGACGAGGATGACCGGCCGATGTTCCTGTAGCGGGAGCAACCGCTATCGCTGATCGGGCCTTCAGCGGCGCGCGCTTAGGATGGCCGAATGAGCACCACCGATCCGCGGATTTCAGCCAGCCCGGTGGTGACGCAGGTCTTCGACCAGCTGCTCTCCGAGATGATGAGCGGCACCCTCCTGCCCGGCCAGCGCGTCAGTGACGCCGACCTCGCCGTGCGTTTCGGTGTGTCGAGAACCCCGATTCGGGAGGCGCTGCAGAAGCTCCGCGATATCGGCCTGATCGAGGCATCCGCAAGTCGATTCACACGCGTCGCCGACGTGACTCCCGAGCAGACGAACCAGGCTTACGCGGTGTGGAAGGCCCTCTACCCGCTGCTCCTCGAGGACGCCATCCCGCTCGTCGACGACGACACGGTTGCACTTCTCGAGGGCGACCACGCGGAGTACCTCGCTGCGCTGCCGACCCTCGTGGGGCAACGGATCGCCACCGCGAACTTCCAGTTCTTCGCGCGCCTCAACCCGTTCACGACCAACGCGATGCTGCTGCGATCCCTCGTGTCGGTCGTGCACATCGTGAGCATGGGCAGCCTGTACCTGCCGCGGAACATCGACTTCATGGGTCTCTCTCGGGCGCAGGAGTTGATCATCGAGGCAGCTCGAACCCACGACCTCGCGCGCGCCCACAGTGCTATGGACGTGCTGCGGGGCATCGAGGTGCCCACTCACTGATCCTCTTGCGCAGCTCGGACCTGTAACTGGGGAAAGCTGCGCGTTGGCGCTACACCACGCAACTTTGCCTCGCGCATCGCAATCAAAGAGCGGGAAGGCGCGGATAGCCTCGAAGGAACGATCTATTTCGAGGAACGGAGGTGACCCATGTCACGTGTCCAGCAGACCGTCGTAGGAGAACCCGAGGTTCTCGAGGACTCGCTCGCGTGGGGTGACCTCAAAGCCGCAGCCTCCGAGCTGCGCCAGTTCCAGTCGAAGGACGGCAGCATCGAGGATGCCGCGACCCACGCACGCGCTCATGAGCTCGTCACGCGCATCCGGGCCGCCCTCCCAACGTTCGCCGCCGCGCTCCCCCACGACGCCGAGTACCTCGACGCGCTCGACGTCGACTTCGCGCGCTGGGCCGACGAGGGCTTCGGAATTCCCGACTTCCTGGACTCGCTTCAGGCGTTCCAGCCACAGCGCGACCGCGTGAACGGGCTGCGTCACCTCGTCGTCTTCCCGATGTACACCCAGAACGGTTCGAGCGAGCGACTAGTGGAAGCAGTGCTCATCGAGGTGCTGTGGCCCGACTTCGTGGCATCCCTCGAGGCCGGCGCCTACTCGAACGCGCTCTTCGTGCCGATCCGGTTCCTCGACTTCACCGAGGGCTACGACACCAACTCGGCAGTGCTCTTCCCGGAGACGGTCGCGATGCGTTCCATCCCCACCTTCACCTGGGGTGCGATCTTCGCGGACCGTGAGGCTGCGCGGTTCCGCAAGGTCGTGCGCGCGGCATCCGAGATCACCAAGCTCGACCTGCCCGACGACGCGCTGCGCCTGCTCGACGACCAGCGCGTCGCCGAGGAGACCTTCGTGATGTGGGACCTCATCCACGACCGCACCCACATGCGAGGCGACCTGCCGTTCGATCCGTTCATGATCAAGCAGCGGATGCCCTTCTTCCTGTACTCGCTCGAGGAGCTGCGCTGCGACCTCACGGCGTTCCGCGAGTCCGTGCGCCTCTCGCGAGCGGACGACACGGATGACCTGACCCGCGACCGCGCTCGCCTCGTGCAGTACGCCGTGATCTTCGACCGCATCTTCCGGTTCGCGATCACGGGCACGCGCGTGCGCAACTACGACGGGCTGGGCGGCCAGCTGCTCTTCGCGTGGCTGCACCAGCACCACGTGCTGCACTGGACCGACACGGCGCTCGCGATCGACTGGGACCAGGTGCCCGACGTCGTCGTGGCTCTCTCGGATGCGATCGACGAGCTCTACTGGAAGTCGATCGATCGTCCGAAGATCGCGCACTGGCTCGCCGCGTACGACCTCGTCGCCTCGACGCTCACCCCGCACCCGGCATCCGCGTGGGCTCGCGGGCTCCCCGACGAGATTCTCGCGGGGCCGCCCAAGGGTTACACCGATGCCGTGCTCGATGACGAGTTCCCGCTGTCGATGTTCTACGAGGCGCTCTCGAAGAAGATGGTCGACGTGATCGAGTCCACCCGCGGAATCACCGCCGCGGGCCTGTAAGACTGACACCATGACGAGACTGCACGACCCCTCCTACCGCGGGTTCGCGAGCGACAACTACGCGGGCGCGCACCCTGAGGTTCTGGCTGCCCTGGCGGACGCGAACGAGGGGCACCAGATCGCGTACGGCGAGGACGTCTACACGGCGCGCCTGCAGGAGGTCGTGAAAGGGCACTTCGGGTCGGATGCCGAGGCCTGGCCGGTCTTCAATGGCACAGGGGCCAACGTCACAGCGCTCACGAGCATGCTGCCGCGCTGGGGTGCCGTGGTCGCCACGTCGACCGCGCACATCCACACCGACGAGAACGCTGCACCCGAGCGGGTGTCCGGCCTCAAGCTCCTGACGGTCGACACCCCCGACGGAAAGCTCACGCCCGAGCTCATCGGCACCGAGGCGTGGGGATGGGGCGACGAACATCGCGCCCAGCCCCTCGCCGTGAGCATCACGCAGACGACGGAGCTCGGCACGCTGTACTCAGCGGACGAGGTGCGCGCGATCGCGGACTACGCGCACGAGCGCGGCATGCTGCTGCACATGGACGGCGCACGGGTGTCGAATGCTGCGGCGGCGCTCGGGACGGGGTTCGCGGAGTTCACGTCCGAGGCTGGCGTCGATATCCTCAGCTTCGGGGGGACCAAGAACGGCCTCGTGTTCGGGGAGGCCATCGTGGTGCTGAACCCCGCGGCATCCGACGGCCTCGTGTACCTGCGCAAGTTGAACATGCAGCTCGCGTCGAAGATGCGGTTCGTGTCTGCCCAGCTCATCGCGCTGCTGGAGGGCGACCTGTGGTTGCGCTCGGCGTCACACGCGAACGCGATGGCTGCGCGGTTGCGCTCGGCGTTGGAGGATGCAGCGCTTCCGAGCCTCGCGTTCACGCAAGCGACTCAGGCCAACGCCGTGTTCGCCACCCTGCCGCCGGGGGTCGCAGACAGGTTGCGCGAGGTCTTCCGCTTCTACGACTGGGACCCGGCGACCGGCGAGGTGCGCTGGATGACCGCGTGGGACACGACGGAGGGCGACATCGACGCCTTCGTCGCGGCGATCGCGGCGGAGTTGCGCTAGCCCTCCCCCTTGCCAATCCGCGCGCTCCTTTGCATCTCGCGCGCACATTTCCACGCACCTGGCCAAACTCGTCGCCTCAACGCGGTCTGCCCCGTGCTCGCTACGGGCGCAGCAGCACCTTCGTGGCGCGGCGCTCGTCCATGGCGGCGTAGGCCTCGGCGGCCTCTGACAGCGGTAGCTCCAGGTCGAACACACGACCCGGCTTGATCGTGCCGTCGAGCACCTCGGGCAGCAGCTCGTCGATGTAGTTGCGTACGGATGCCACGCCGCCGTTGACACCGACATTGGTCGAGAACATCGTCTGCACGGGCAGCTCCGGGCCGCCGTTCGGAACACCGACGAAGCCGACCATTCCGCCGGGACGCGCGGACTTCAGGGCCTGGTCCATCGACTCGGCCGTGCCGACACACTCCAGCACGCAGTCCGGCCCGACGCCGTCGAACATCTCCTTCACACGCTTGATGCCCTCCGCACCGCGCTCCTCGATGATGTCGTCAGCGCCGAACTCACGGGCGATCTCCTGGCGGTCAGCGTGACGCGACATCGCGACGACACGGGATGCCCCGAGCCGCTTCGCGGCGAGCACCGCGCAGAGCCCAACGGCCCCGTCGCCGACGACGACCACGGTGCTGCCCGCGGTGACGCCTGCCGAGACGGCAGCGTGGTGACCGGTGCCCATGACGTCGGCGAGGGTCAGGAGGCTGGGGATGAGCTCAGGGGCGGGCATCCCGGGTGTGGCGACGAGGGTCCCGTTGGCGAGCGGCACGCGCACGACCTCGCCCTGCGCACCGTCGACGAAGTCGCCATTGCGGTCGGGCGCACCCCACCAGCCGCCGTTCAGGCAGCTCGTGCTGACTCCGTTGCGGCAGTTGATGCACGTCATGTCGCACCAGTAGAACGGGGCGATCACGAAGTCACCCGGCTTCACGGCGGTAACCTCGTCGCCCACCTGCTCGACGATGCCCACGAATTCGTGGCCGATGCGGCGCGGCTTCGTGGTGGGCGTGACCCCGCGATAGGGCCAGAGGTCGGAGCCACAGACGCAGGCAGCGCTCACGCGCACGATCGCATCGGTGGGCTTGAGAAGCGCGGGGTCGGGGACCTCTTCGCTGCGGATGTCGTGCGGGGCGTGGATGACAGTGGCGAGCATGACCTCAGGCTACGCCTGCCCGCCGCTCCGTCGTCGCGACCGGCGATATCCCAAATGCAGGAGATCGGCACGTTTACAGCGGCGATAAGCGGAAGCAAGCCACTCAAGCTCCTTGACTCCTGCATTTGGGATGACCTGCGTGCGGAACTCGGGGGATGTTTCGGGGGATGACGACGCGAGCCGATCTCGCAGGGCCCGTCGCATAGCGTTGAGACGTGACATCCGCGCCCTTCAACGAACTGCTCGTCGAGACCCGCTCGTTCCCGCCGCCCGCGCACCTCGCGGCCGAGTCGAATGTTGCCGCCGACGCGTGGGAGCGTGCCGCCGCCGACCCCGTCGCGTTCTGGGAGGAGGCCGCCCGCCGACTGCAGTGGGACACCCCGTGGACCGAGGCCCACACGTGGCAGCCTGCCGCGGGCCCCGACGGGTTACGTCCGCCCGCCGCCGAGTGGTTCTCGGATGGCACGCTCAACGTGGCCGTGAACTGTGTCGACCGTCACGTCGAAGCGGGCCTCGGCAGCAAGGTCGCCTATTACTTCGAGGGCGAGCCCGGCGATCGTCGCGCGATCACGTTCGCCGACCTACAGCGCGAGGTGAGCAAGGCCGCGAATGCGCTCGAGGCGCTCGGCGTGACGAAGGGTGACCGCGTCGTCATCTACTTGCCGGTGATTCCCGAGACCGTGATCATCACGCTCGCGGTGGCTCGCATCGGCGCCATCCATTCGCTCGTCTTCGGTGGCTTCTCGGCCGAGGCTCTGCGGTTCCGCGTCGAGGACACGGGCGCGAAACTCGTGGTCACGAGCGACGGGCAGTACCGTCGCGGCAAGGCGGTTCCGGTCAAGCAGAACGCGGATGCCGCGGTCGAAGGTCTCGAGCACGTCGAGCACGTTCTCGTGGTCAACCGCACGGACCTCCCGGTCGACATCACCGAGGGACGCGACGTGTGGTGGCACGACGTCGTGGACTCGCAGCCTTCGCATCACGAGGCCCAGTCGTTCCCGGCGGAGACACCCCTCTTCATCATCTACACGTCCGGCACGACGGGTAAGCCGAAGGGTCTCGTGCATGCCTCGGGCGGCTACCTCACGCAGGCCAGCTGGACGCACTGGGCGGCCTTCGACGCGAAGGACGACGACGTGCACTGGTGCACCGCCGACCTCGCCTGGGTCACCGCGCACACGTACGAGCTCTACGGGCCGCTCTCGAATGCGACAACGCAGGTGATCTACGAGGGCACGCCTGACACCCCCTCGCGCACGCGGCACCTCGAGATCATCGAGCGCTACGGCGTCACCACCTACTACACCGCCCCAACGCTCGTCCGCACGTTCATGACGTGGTTCCCGGGCGGCCTGCCGTCGGGCTTCGACCTCTCGAGCATCCGGCTGCTCGGGTCTGTGGGCGAGTCGATCAACCCGGCTGCGTGGGTGTGGTTCCGCGAGCAGTTCGGCGCGGGCACGGCACCCGTGATCGACACGTGGTGGCAGTCGGAGACGGGAGCCGCCGTAATGGCGCCCATCCCCGCGTGGACGACGATCAAGCCTGGCTCGGCCACAAAGGCGCTACCGGGTCTGAAGACTCTCGTGGTGGATGACGCGGGCGACCCGGTGCCGCCGGGTGCTGGCGGCTACCTCGTGATCGACGGAACCTGGCCGTCCATGGCGCGCACCGTCTGGGGCAACCCGCAGCGCTACCTCGACTCGTATTGGGCGCGCTTCGCGGACCGCGGCTACTTCTTCTCGGGCGACGGCGCCAAGGCCGACGCCGACGGCGACATCTGGCTGCTCGGTCGCGTCGACGACGTGATCAACGTCTCCGGCCACCGGCTCTCGACCATCGAGATCGAGTCGGCGCTCGTCGCCCACCCGCTGGTGGGCGAGGCCGGGGTGACCGGAGCCGACGACCCGACGACGGGCGAGGCGATCGTGGCCTTCGTGCTCGCCTCTACGGATGCCGCGACCGACGACCTCGCGCAGGAACTGCGCGCCCACGTGGCCGCCGCCATCGGGCCGATCGCCAAGCCACGGGACATCCATATCGTTCAGGACCTGCCGAAGACCCGCTCCGGCAAGATCATGCGGCGCCTGCTGCGGGACATCGTGGACGGGCGGCCGCTCGGCGATACGACGTCGCTGCAGGACCCGACGGGGCCAGAGCGCATTGCGGCAGTGGTGGCGGCATCCCGCAGTTAGCGCGCCGCTGGGCCGCGTTCGCGCGGGTGCGGGGCAGTGCAGTGTGCCTGGCCCCAAAGAGCGCGCTGATTGACATCCTTCGCGCACATGTGCACGCCTCTCGCCAATGTCGCAGCATCTCGAGGTGTGGTCTGCCAACCAGCGCGCTGATTGGCAGACCAAGGGCAGCCAGGTGAGCACCGGCCCACACAGAACCAGCTCGCCGACTTACTCCCCGAGGCGCGTGACCGTCAGGGCGTCGCCGTTGTCGGCGACGGCCACGAAGACCGTCTCGCCGTCGCGGATCTCGCCCGAGAGCAGGGCCTTGGCGAGCCTGTCGTCGATCTCGCGCTGCATGAGTCGCCGCAGCGGCCGCGCACCGTAGATCGGGTCGTAGCCGCGCTCGGCCAGCCAGTAACGGGCATCGGGGGTTACAGCGAGCTCGAGACGGCGGTCGGCCAAGCGGCGGGACAGCCGGTCGATGTAGAGCTCGACGATCTGGGAGAGGTCATCCGTCGACAGAGGCGTGAACACCACGATGTCGTCGAGGCGGTTCACGAACTCCGGCTTGAACGCCTGGCGCACCAACTCGTTCACGGCCTCCTTGCGCTGCTCCCACGGCAGCGACTGGTCGGTGATGAACTGGCTGCCGAGGTTCGACGTGAGGATCAGGATGACATTGCGGAAGTCGACCGTGCGTCCCTGCCCATCGGTCAGGCGGCCGTCGTCGAGAACCTGCAACAGCACGTCGAAGACCTCCGGATGCGCCTTCTCGACCTCGTCCAGGAGGATCACCGAGTACGGCCGACGCCGCACAGCCTCGGTCAGCTGACCGCCCTGCTCGTAACCGACATAGCCGGGAGGGGCACCAACAAGCCGCGAGACGGAGAACTTCTCGCCGTACTCACTCATGTCGATGCGCACGAGGGCCTTCTCGTCGTCGAACAGGTACTCCGCGAGCGCCTTGGCGAGCTCCGTCTTGCCGACACCGGTGGGCCCGAGGAACAGGAACGAACCCGTCGGGCGGTCGGGGTCGGAGATGCCGGCGCGCGTGCGGCGCACCGCCTCGGACACAGCGGCCACGGCATCCTTCTGCCCAATCAGTCGCTTGCCGAGCTCGGCCTCGAGGTGCAGCAGCTTCTCGGTCTCACCCTGCGTGAGCTTGTCGACGGGTACGCCCGTCCACGCGGCAACAACCGCGGCGATGTCCTCCTCGGTCACCTGGTCGTTGACCATTCGCGGGCCGGTCGGCTCGTTCTGCTCCGCAGCAGCGAGTGCCTCCTCGATGCGCGGGATCGTCTCGTAGTTGAGCTTGGACGCCTGCTGGTAGTCGCCCTCGCGCATCGCCCTGTCGAGTCGAATGCGCGCATCGTTGAGCTGGGTCTTCAGGTCGCCAACGCCTGTGAGCGAGGCCTTCTCGGTCTTCCAGCGCGCTTCGAGCGCATCGAGCTCCTTGCCGCGGGCGGCGAGATCCTCGCGCAGCTTCTCGAGGCGAGCCTTGGATGCCTCGTCCTTCTCCTTCTTGAGTGCGAGCTCCTCGATCCGAAGCCGGTCCACCGCGCGCTTGAGCTGATCGATCTCGACGGGCGACGAGTCGATCTCCATCTTGAGCCGGGATGCGGCCTCGTCGATGAGGTCGATGGCTTTGTCGGGCAGCTTGCGTCCGGAGATGTAGCGGTTGCTGAGGGTTGCGGCGGCCACGAGTGCCGCGTCGGCGATGGCCACCTTGTGGTGCGCCTCGTAACGCTCTTTGAGACCGCGCAGGATGGCGACGGTGTCCTCGACGGTCGGCTCGCCGACGTACACCTGCTGGAAGCGGCGCTCGAGGGCGGCATCCTTCTCGATGTACTGCCGGTACTCGTCGAGCGTGGTCGCGCCGATGAGGCGCAGTTCACCTCGGGCGAGCATCGGCTTGAGCATGTTCGCTGCCGCCACAGAACCCTCGCCGCCGCCCGCACCCATGAGGGTGTGCAGCTCGTCGATGAACGTGATGACCTGGCCATCGGAGTCGTTGATCTCCTTGAGCACGGCCTTGAGTCGCTCCTCGAACTCACCGCGATACTTCGCGCCAGCCACGAGGGCCGCGAGGTCGAGTGCGATGAGCGTCTTGTCCTTGAGCGAGTCGGCGACGTCGCCCGCGACGATGCGCTGGGCAAGGCCTTCGACGACGGCGGTCTTTCCGACGCCGGGCTCACCGATGAGCACGGGGTTGTTCTTGGTGCGGCGCGTGAGCACCTGACTCACCCGGCGAATCTCAGCGTCCCGGCCGATGACCGGGTCGAGCTTGCCGCTGCGGGCGATGTCGGTGAGGTTCACGCCGTACTGCTCGAGAGCAGTCTTCTGCTCTTCGTCGGTGCCGGGGGCACCCTGCATGTTCGCCATGGGCGTGCGCCTTTCGATGTTAAAACTTGAGTTGGTTCGACTCAAGTTTAGCGCGGTCACGTTCACACATCTAGGGGCTATCGGCGCCGCGATGCCGTGACGGTGAACTTGCTCGTGCGCGAGATCTCGCGCGTCGGGCCGACCACCCGGCCCAGCTCGGGGCGGTAGCCGAGGTGCGAGTTGTACACGGTCCAGAGCTCGCCACCGGGCTTGAGGATGCGGGCGGCAGCCGCGAACAGCTTCGAGGCGATTCCCGTGTGCACCGTCGAGCCGGAATGGAATGGCGGGTTGAGGATCACGAGGTCGACGCTCGAATCCGCGATGCCGGATGCCGCGTCATCCCGAAGCGCGGTGACGTTGGTGAGTGCGTTGAGGGCGATGTTCTGCTCGGTCGCATGGATGGCGGCTGCCGAGACATCCGTTGCCACGACGCGCGTGGCCGGGCGATCGCGCGCGACCGTGAGCGCGAGGATGCCCGATCCGCACCCCAGGTCGAGCACCTCTGCGGCGCCCGGCATGGCGTCCCCGATCACCGCGAGCATCGCGCGAGCGCCGATGTCGAGCCGACCCTGCGCGAAGACGCCAGGCGCCTCCGCCAGCTGGATGCCCGACTCGGTCGACGCCGTGGTGCCGGCGACCCGGGTCGAGGAGATCGGAGAGGATGCCACGAGCACGCGTGACTTCTGCCGTGCGTGCAGCACGTCGACCGTGCCGTAGTGCGCGCCGAGCACCTCGTTCATGCGCAGTGTCATGTGCTTGATGCGCCCGCCAGCGAACACCGTCTGGACCCCGGCATTCGCCAGGTGCCACGCCACGTGGTCGAGCCGGTCGAGCGAGCGCGGCAGCTGCAACAGCACGACGGATGCGGCTCGAAGTCCCTCGTCGAGATCGACGTGCTCATACTCGGCCCTGAGGTCGCCGGCGTTGGCGGCGAGCGCGCGCTCGGCGACGATCGAGTCCTGGTGGACGCGGACTCCACGAGCCCCCAGCGCGATCGCCCCGAGGGTGAGGGCGCCGTAGTTGTCGTCGATGACGAGAACCCCGTCAGGGTTGGCACGGATCGCGTCGGCCGCCTCGTCGAGAAGCAGGCGGTCCGTGGCATCCACCGCGACGAGGTTCGGTGCCTCGACATCGGGCCACCGACGGAGTCCATCCAGCACCGAACCGATCCCAAATGCAGGAGATTTTGGGCTGCGCGGCTCACTCATGCCGATGCCACGTCGGATTCAACGAGATCTCCTGCATTTGGGATGCGGGGGTCAGATGCGGCGCAGGGGGCGCCACACGACGACCTGGTTGGCCTTCTCCGCGCGTGACCCCGCACGCAGCGACACGACATCGCCAGCGGAACCCGCGGCGAAAACGCGACGACCGGGGCGAGCGAGAAGCTCCTCCGCCAGCGCGTGCTCAAGTTCGCGCACGCGCTCCGACAACGAGGTGACCTGATTCTCGAGCTCGAGGATGCGGCGGATGCCCTCGAGGTTGAGCCCCTCGGCAGAGAGGGCCGCGATCTCGCGGAGCTGCGCGACATCCCGCATCGAGTACCGACGCGACTGCCCTGCGGTACGGGTCGGGCTCACGAGTCCCAACCGGTCGTACTGCCGCAGAGTCTGCGGGTGCATGCCCGCCAACTCCGCGGCAGCAGCGATCGCAAAGACCGGCGTATCGAGATCCATCAGACCTTGGCCTTCTGGATCAGGTCTGCGCGGGGATTCTCCTTCGGCATCGCCTCGTCGAATGCGCGAAGAAGTTCTGCCGCGTCATCCGGCACTCGAGTGGGAACGGCGATCTCGACCTCGGCGAGCAGGTCACCGGTACCGCGTGACGACGTGACTCCCCGACCCTTCACGCGAAGGATGCGACCGCTCGGCGTACCGGCAGCAACGCGGAGCTTCACGGGGTCGCCCCCGAGCGTCGGCACCTCGATCGTGGCACCGAGCGCGGCCTCCGTGAAGGTCACGGGCACCACGACGCGAAGGTTGAGTCCGTCGCGCTCGAAGACGGGGTGCTTGCGCACCGCCACCGTGAGCACGAGGTCTCCTGCTGGCCCGCCGTTGGGGCTCGGTTCACCCTTGCCCTTGAGCTTGATCTTCTGGCCGTCGGCGACGCCTGCGGGGATCTTGACCGTGATCGGGTTGCCACCGGCGGCCTGGAGCTTGATCGTCTCGCCGCGGATGGCGGTCACGAAGTCGAGCGTCGTGGCTGCGGTGATGTCCCGGCCCGGAGTCGGACCGGTACGGAACCCGGCCTGACCGCCGAACATGCCACCGAGGAGATCCTCGAAGCTCGCGCTCTGCGGTCCGCCGCGCTGCCCGAACATGCCGCCGAAGACGTCCTCGAACCCACCCGGCTGGTCGCCCGCGGTGAAGCGAGCGCCCGAGCCCATGGCCCGGATCTGGTCGTACTCGCGACGCATCTCGGGATCGGAGAGCACGGAGTGCGCCTCGCTGATCTCCTTGAACTTCGCCTCCGCCTTCGCGTCGCCCGGGTTGGAATCCGGGTGATACTGGCGTGCGAGCTTGCGGTAGACCTTCTTGAGTTCGGACTCGCTGATGTCTTTCGACACCCCGAGCACCGCATAGAAGTCCTTGTCGAACCAATCCTGGCTTGCCACGTACGTTCCTTACTCGGCGGGAACCGCGACCGCGACCTTGGCAGGGCGCACGAGCCTGTCGCCGAGTGCGTAACCCAGCTCGATGACGTCAGCGACCGTGTTCTCGGTCACGCCGGGAGTCGGGATCTGCACGACGGCCTCGTGGAAGGCGGGGTCGAATGCCTCGCCCTTTTCGCCGACCGTCTTGAGTCCGTACTTCTCGAACGATGCACGGAGCTTCTGCGCCACGATCGCGAGGGGGCTGCCCTCCTCGAGGTCGCCGTGCGCCTCGGCGCGGGCGAGATCGTCGATGGCGGGCAGGAGCGACCGCAGGACCTCCGCGATGACCGCCTCGCGGTTCGCAACCCGGTCACGCTCGACCCTGGTGCGGAAGTTCACGAGCTCGGCCTGGGCGCGCAGCATGTCGTTGCGCATGTCCGCGACGAGGTCACGCTCGGCCTCGTCCAGAAGAGCCTGGTCCTCCGCGCTCAGCGGCTCGGCGTCGGCCTCAGCCGAGGGAGCGGAATCGTCGTCCGCTCCCTCGGCTGCTGCATCCGACTCATCCGAGTCGTCGGCCTTGGGCCCGCGAACATCGCCGGTCTCAGGATCGATCCTCCGCTTGTCACGGATGACGGGCTCGTCCTTCTGGTCGTCGTTGTTCTCGTTGTCTGCCATGGCTACTTCTTGTCGTCCTCGTCGTCCACGACCTCGGCGTCCACGATGTCCTCATCGCTGGATGCCGCGGCTGCAGGCTCCTCGGCCTCGGTCGGCTGCGCCTCCGGGGCGCTGTAGATCGCCTCGCCGAGCTTCTGCTGGCTCTCGCTGAGCTTGTCGAACGCGGTCTTCACGGCTGCGTCGTCGTCTCCGGCGAGCGCGGTCTTGAGCGCGTCGACATCCGCCTGCACCTCGGACTTGACGTCGTCGGGGAGCTTGTCAGCGTTGTCGGCGATGAGCTTGTCGGTCGAGTACGCGAGCTGCTCGGCGGTGTTACGGGTCTCAGCTGCCTCACGGCGGGCCTTGTCCTCTGCAGCGTGCTCCTCGCCTTCGCGCACCATGCGCTCGATGTCGTCCTTCGACAGCGAGCTGCCGCCGGTGATCGTCATCGACTGCTCCTTGCCGGTGCCCTTGTCCTTCGCGGAGACGTGCACGATGCCGTTGGCGTCGATGTCGAACGTGACCTCGATCTGCGGGATGCCACGGGGCGCGGGTGCGATACCTGTGAGCTCGAAGGTTCCGAGGTTCTTGTTGTCGCGGGTGAACTCGCGCTCGCCCTGGAAGACCTGAATCGCCACGGACGGCTGGTTGTCGTCGGCCGTGGTGAAGGTCTCGCTGCGCTTGGTCGGGATGGCCGTGTTGCGCTCGATGAGCTTCGTCATGATGCCGCCCTTGGTCTCGATGCCGAGGCTCAGGGGGGTCACGTCGAT
>CAYRON010000021.1:0-33354 GCA_964425885.1 uncultured Salinibacterium sp. | reverse complement strand
GGCTACCTGTGGTCGATCCTCGATCCACTCGTGATGGCGGGCATCTACTGGTTCGTCTTCACCCAGGTCTTTGCTCGCCCGGTCGGGGTCGAGCCCTACATCGTCTTCCTGCTGAGCGCACTGCTGCCCTGGATGTGGTTCAACGGCGCCGTATCCGACTCAACGCGCGCGTTCCTGCGTGAGGCCAAGCTCATCCGGTCGACGAAGATCCCGCGCACCATCTGGGTCGGAAGACTCGTGCTCGCGAAGGGGATCGAGTTCGTCGCGAGCATCCCCGTGCTCGCGATCTTCGCCATCGCCACCGGTGCGGTCGTGCACTGGGAGGCCCTGTACTTCCTCCTGGCGATACCGCTGCAGGCGATTCTCACCCTCGGCGTTGGGCTGATCGTTGCTCCGCTGGTGGTGTTCTTCCGCGATCTCGAGCGGGCGACCAAGCTGGCACTGCGCTTCGCGTTCTACGCGAGTCCGATCATCTACGGACTCTCCGACCTGCCGGCCAACCTCCAGGGCATTGCCGTGATCAACCCCCTGTTCGGCATCTTCTCGCTCTACAGGGCCGCGTTCTTCCCTGACCAACTCGACTGGTACGCCGTGGGGGTCGCGGCGATCGTCAGCGTGATCATCCTGGTCATCGGCCTTCTCGTGTTCTCGCGCACCGAGCGTGCCGTGCTGAAGGAGATCTAGTGGAGACCCCGGTGGTGATCTCGGTGGAGGACGCCGGCATCCGGTTCCGCAGGAATCGACGTTCCCGCCGCAGCTTCAAGGACCTGCTGTCCGGACGCCAGCGCCGCACTCGTCCTGGCGAGTTCTGGGCGCTGAGGAACGTGTCGTTTTCGGTGCACGCCGGGGAATCGATCGGCGTGGTTGGCCGCAACGGCCAGGGCAAGTCGACGCTTCTCAAGTTGGTGGCCGAAGTGATCCTCCCCGACGAAGGAGAAGTCGCTGTCCGCGGTGGTGTCGCACCTCTCATTGAGATCACCGGCGGCTTCGTCGACGACCTCACCGTGCGTGACAACGTCTACCTGACTGCGGGGCTCCACGGAATGTCGCGAGCGGAGATCGACGAGCGCTTCGAGGAGATCATCGATTTCGCAGAGATCGCCGACTTCGTCGACACCCCCTACAAGCACCTCTCGAGCGGGATGAAGGTGCGCATCGCCTTCGCCGTCATCTCGCGGCTGGAGGAGCCCATCATCCTGGTCGATGAAGTACTCGCGGTGGGCGACAAGGCCTTCCGCGAGAAGTGCTACCGGCGCATCGAGGAACTGCTCGCTGGCGGCCGAACGCTGTTCTTCGTCTCACACAACGAACGCGACCTGCGGCGCTTCTGCACCAGAGGGCTCTACCTCGACAAGGGCAAGCTCGTTCTGGATGCCCCGATCACTGAGGTACTCGAGCGCTACACCGCTGACTACGGTTCGTAAACCCCCGCGCGCTCCCAGCAGCCTCCGTTAACGTTGGGCCATGGCGACCTCGACTGACGTAACGGTGTCCAGCCCGATGATGGTGCGCGGCATCGACCGTGTGCTGACGGTTCAGCGACCAGCCGTGCTCGCGCACATCCGCAGCATCCGCCGCGGCCGCCCCGACGCGAGTCCGGCAGAGATCATCCGCATCCTGGAGCGCCGGTATCTCCTGGCCGTCACTGGCGGCGGAGCAGCAGTCGGTGCCAGCGCCGTCATTCCCGCGGTCGGCGTGGGAACCTCTCTCGTACTCTCCGGCGTCGAGACGGCAGGGTTTCTGGAGACCAGTGCGCTGTTCGCCCAGTCGGTGACAGAGATCCACGGGATAGTCGTTGACGATCCCGATCGGGCCAGGGCGCTCGTGATGACGATGGTGCTCGGCACAGCCGGCACCGAGCTCATGCGCCAGCTCGCCGGGCAGGCGACGGGCGGGCAGGGCAAGTCCGCGTTCTGGGGCGAGATGGTGACCAAGTCACTCCCCCGCACGGTCATGGGCCCGATTGCCGACCAGATGAAGAAGACGTTCATCAAGAAGTTCTCTGTCGCGCAGGGCACCAACGTGGTGGGGCGCATGATCCCGTTCGGCATCGGTGCCGTGATCGGTGGCGGCGGAAACCACCTGTTGGGGCGCCAGGTGATCAGGGCATCCCGCGAGGGATTCGCGGCGCCTCCTGCCGAGTTCCCGGCGTGGCTCGCGGTTCAGCCGAAGGCTGCCAAGACTCCGAAGACTCCAAAGGCGCCCAAGGCTCCCAAGGTTTCGAAGGTCAAGAAGGAGAGGTCGCTGGAGTCGGGGTCCACTCGGCGTCGCTTGCCCCGGTTGTCCCGGCGCGCCAGCGAGGAGCCTCAGGCATCGCAGGAGTAGTACAGGGCGACTACTTGTCCTCCCCGGACGACCCGCGCGCGGGGACGTTCACAGTGGTCGCCGGTGCGCTTTACCGTGTGGGCATGCGCCATGAGACCGCCTATCGCGTTCCCCTCACCGTCGACAGGGGTCCCGGCCACCTGTACCGATTCACCAATGTCGGCGGCGAGACTCTCCACGGCGTCGCACTCACTCTTCACGGCTCCGGCATCATGGGCGCCAACCCGCCGGCGCGCCTCGACCCCGGTCAATCCCTGGAGGTAGACATCATCGGCAGGGCACTGGCGCGCGATTCGATCCTGGTGATCCGGTGGTTTCGCCCGAACGGCATCGAGTATCTCTGGCGAGTGAGCTTCTGAGTCGATCAGCGGTGGGGTGAGGTGCGGCGCGTGGTGCGTTCCCGCACGAAGTCCCTCGCCGTGAAGGTCTCAGCAGTGCGCGGAAGGGTGCTCTCGTCGAGGCCGGACACCAATGTGCCCGGATCGATGCCGAGCACTGCAGCGATACGCACAACGGTGTGGAACGTGGGGTTGCTCAGGCCGCGCTCGATCTTGCCGTAGTTGGAGACGTTCATGCCCGCGAGGTTGGCCACGTCATCCTGACTGATGGCGAACGTGAGCCTCTGCTGCCGGATCCGCTCCCCCAGAATGCGCGCGGCTTCGGACAGATGTTGGGGCATGACTCATTGCTACTTGCCGCATGGAAAGATAGCCAGAGCGTCAACGCGTCGTGGTTTTATGCCTCATTCTGACGGCAGGGATTCGCTGTCCTCATCATCGTCGAACGGGTCGCCCTCGCTCGGCTCACGGTCGCCGATGTGGATGTCGTGGTGCTTCTCCCACTCGTCGTTGAGGCGGGTGATGGCGGCACGGAACCTGGCGGTCGCAGCGCCCTGCGTCGTGTCACCGAAGTGACGCTCCGCCCAGAAGATGAGCCTGGCCCTGGCATCCTCGTCGTTCATGACACGGTCAGCGACCGCGACGATATCGCCGGATTGGTCGGCGTCGAGCCAGTCACAGGAACCGAGGAAGCCGCTTTCGTCGATATCGGCATCCGGAGAGACGGGACGCGTGACGATGATGGGCTTGCCTGTGGCCAGGCGGTCGTAGACCATCGCCGAGATGTCGGTGATCGCCACGTCGGCGGCCACGAGTTGCCAGCCGAGCTCAGGTCCATTGTCGAAGATGTGCTGCGCTGTGGGATCGGCGGTGTTGGCAGCGGCGATCGCGGCGACGATGCTCGCATTGGCGGAGGCGTAGGCCGGGTCGAGCACCCCGCTCCTAGGGTGCGGGCGGTAGATGACGCGGTGACGGCCCGTGGAGAGGAGCTCAGTGACGAGCGCTACTCCGTGCGAGGCGATCGAGCCGTAGGCAGCTGCCGCACGGTCGCCTTCCCACGTCGGTGCGTAGAGAACGACTGTCCGACCATCCGGCGTGTAGGGCAACTCGCCCGCGAAGTGGTCGGCCTGTGGGCGACCGATCGGAATGGCGCGCTTGTCGAGGTCGAAGTCCCAGAGGCGGTGCGAGAGACGGTCGATCGCGGCATCCCCGGCCACGAAGCTGTAGTCGTAGGCCTTGAACTGGTTCGTCGTCATGTACATCTTGTCGGACTCGCCATGGTTGATGAAGACGTGCCACATGCGGCCGTACCGGAACATCTGGAAGTTGCGGGCGTTCTGGTTGACGTAGAAGACGATACGGATGTCCTGGCTGTGCACGAACCGCTCGAGGTCGGCCACCTGTCGCAGATACACGACGGGAACGGGCGATTCCTTCCAGAGTTCCAGCACGGAGCCAGGGCTGCGGGAGATGATCGTCACTGGCCAGTCCGCGTTGATCTCGGCGAGCGGAGCGAACCACTGGCGCACTTGGTAGAGGTTCACCGGTGCGTCGGCGAAGTACAGCGCGATCTTGACGGATCCGGGTGCGGGTAGCGGCCGCCTGGCGACCTCCTGGGCAACCCTGCGGCGGGTCCTTCGTGAACGAAGGATGTTGCGAAGAACCTTCTTCGCCGTTCTGAAATCACGCAGCAGCGGCACGCGCACCTCCTCCCTCGATTAGATCAGGGATCACACCAAAGGGGGTCGACCGGCGAGCGTCATGCGCCAGACCGTTACCCATCTGATGCCACGCCTGCCACCCGGCGAACGGCGCCAGCCCTCTGCCCAGCCGCCGAACCACGCTCGCAGGGCTGCGGGGCGTCGCGCCCAGCGAAGAACCTGGATGGCCGTCCAACTGCCCACGTAGAGGGGCACGAGCACCCACGGGAGGTTGCGCTTGGCCAACCACACCCTGTTGCGTGCATTCAGGCGGTAGTAGTAGTCGTGACGAGTGGGCTCGATGGCGGGGTGGTGAGCAACCAGGTCGCCCGCGTACCACGTGCGCTTGCCGGCATCCCACACTCGCCAGGCGAGTTCGATGCCCTCGTGCGCGTAGAAGAACGGCTCGGCCCATCCGCCGGTCGCATCGAAGACCGCCCGCGGCAGGAGTGTCGCACCCTCCCAGACGGAGAACACGGCACTCGACCCCTCGGCGTCTCCCTTGCGAATGCGCGGAACCCACCGACGCGGACTCTCCTTACCGCTCGGGTCGACCACACGCGGCTGCAGCAGACCGATCGTGGGGTCGGCCTCGATGTGCGCGATGGCGTCTGCAAGGAAGGTGGACGAGGGGATGCTCGCGTCGTCGTCGAGGAAGAAGATGTACTCCCCGCTCACGAGCTCAGCTCCGCGATTGCGGCCGGCGGGAATCCCCAGGTTCTCGGCGAGCGAGAGCGCACGCACGCCTGCGGGTAGACCCGATGGCACCCACCCATTGCCCACCACGATGATGTCGAGATCGACGTCCGTCTGTGCCGCGAGGCTGGCGAGACCGCGCGCCAGGTCGTCGGGCCTCGTGCCCTGGGAGAGCGACACCACGCCGACGCGGGGCGAACCCGTCACGCGCGAACCCTCTTGGAGGCGATGATGGCGACGAAGTGCCCGGCGAGCGCAAGCACGGAGAGCGGCAGGAGCACGAGAAGGAGCGCCCTGTCCGCGAGGAGCGGCTCCGGCAGGAAGAGACCGACCACTGCCGCGACGAACACGAGGATGGTGAGCTCCACCGAGTGATACAGGCGGTGGAACGGCACGAAGCGAGCAGCACGACGTAGCTTGGCAATGAGGGCCTGACTTGGTACCGCCTCACCCTTGCGGTCGCTGAGCTTGTCGAGCCCGGCGTTCGCACGAGCGACGTGGACCATGTCGTTGAGTGCCTTGTTGAGCACGATGATCAGGGCCAGGGCGAATCCCGCCGTCGTCCAGGCGAAGTCCGCCGGGAACTCGAGGGGCCAGCCGGCAGCTCTCACTCCGAGCACGACGGCGATGAGTGCCTCCGTCGTGTAGTGGCCGACCTTGTCGAGGAACACACCGGCCGGCGACCGGGTGTTGCGCCAACGAGCAACCTCGCCGTCGCTGCAGTCGACGAGCATCTGGAGTTGACCGAGCACGAGGGCAAGGGACGCACCGGCAATTCCCGGAATAAGCAAAGCAAGGGCGGTCGACCATCCGACCAGGATCATGAGCCCCGTGACGCCGTTCGCGCTGATGCTCGTGCGCAACAGAAGCCAGGTGAGATACGGAGAAATGTCGCGGAGGTAGAGCGAGGCCGTCCAGTGCTCCGCGTTGGCCCTAAGACGAACCTCGGGCGGCTGGGTCACTTCTCGCAGTTGCGCGATCGACGTGGGGCGGGACTCGGCCACGCGGTCACCTTCCCGTGTACTGCTTGATGTTCTTCGTGATGCCCAGGAATCCCAGGAGGAACCCGGTGCCCCATCCGAAATGGATGCACGGCAACACTACGAGATACCAGAGCGCCGCGCGCACCCCCTCGCGTGCGGCGATAACGGATGCCGCGATCACGAAGAGCGCGTAGGTGGCGGGGATCACCCCGAAGAGAGCAAGCCACGGCAGGCCGGTCGCGAGCCCGACGATCCCGAGCACGAGCCCCACGGTCACCGCGAGAACCGCCAGCGGTGGCACGAAGTAACGGAACGAGTTCGCCGATCCGAATCTACGGGCCAGTTCACCACGCCAGATTCCCGTCGCCACGAACTGGCGGATCAAGCGGCGCAGGGATGACCTGGGGCGATAAACGACCTCGAGCTCCGGCGTGAACCACACCGTGCCGCCAGCGGCGCGCAGTCGCCGGTTGAGCTCCCAGTCCTGCCCCCGCTTGATGCCCTCGTCGAACAGGCCCACCGCCACGAGGCGATCACGCCGGAAGACACCGAGATACGCCGTCTCAGCAGGGCCGGCCTTGCCGCCGACGTGGTGCTGCGTGCCTCCCAGCCCCTCTCGAGATCCGTAGGCGTGGGCGACAGCCTTCTCGAAAGGAGTGCGCCCGACAGCCCTCATGATGCCGCCGACGTTGTCTGCGCCCGTCTCGAGCAGCGTCTGTACCGCGACTCGCGCATAGTTCTTCGGCAACACGGAGTGGGCATCGACGCGGATCACGATCGGGTGGGTCGAGGCAAGGATGGCGACGTTCAGACCGGAGGGCGTCGACCCGGCGTCGTTGCGAACGGCGCGGATCCGGGGGTCGGCCTTCGAGAGCGCAGCGATGACCTCGTCCGTGCCATCCACGCTCGGACCGAGCGCCAGGACGATCTCGGAGGGACCGGCGTAATCCTGCTCGGTGAGGCTTCGTACTGCAGCCTCGATGTGTTCGACCTCGTTGAGCACGGGCATCACGTACGACACACCGGGAAGTGCATCCGACTGCGCAGTCATGTGGTCCGTTACGTCGAGCGGTGGGGTCGACACAGCCTATCGCGCGGGCTGTGCCGACCCCACCGTGTGCGGCTCGAACCGTCTACTGGAGGGTGCCGAGGGTGACGTCCGCAGTGCCAGTCTTGCCGTTCCTGACGTAGCTGAGCGTGGCGTCTGCTCCGGCGGGGAGCGCGCGCACCTGCGCAGTGAGGTCGGTGCGGTTGGTGACGGGCAGTCCGTTGATGGCGGTGATGATGTCGCCAGTCTTCAGCCCTGCCGCCTCGGCGGCGCCGCCCGGCACCAGTTCGATGATGCTGGCGCCCGTGACCGTTGCGTTGGTCTGGGTCTCGTCATCCGCCACGTCGGAGACGTTCGCGCCGAGGAGACCGTGGGTTGCCGCGCCGTCGGCGATCAGTTCCTGTGAGATGCGATCGGCGATCGACGACGGAATCGCGAAACCGACGCCGATGCTGCCAGACCCGTCGCCGCTCGATCCGGCGGTGGCGATCGCCACGTTGATGCCGATCACCTCACCGTCGGCGTTCAGCAGCGCCCCACCCGAGTTGCCCGGGTTGATCGCGGCATCCGTCTGGATGACCGACAGCGAGATCGAGGATGACGCCTGCTGGGGAACCACCTGCTGCCCCTGGCCCTGCCCCATGTCGAAGTTCCAGAAGTCGAAGGGGCCCTGCTCGGGGTCCTGACCGTCGGGCAGCTGCTGCTCGGGAGCCTGCTCCTCGGGAACGGCCGACGAGGCGACGGTGATGCTCCGGTTGAGCGCACTCACGATTCCGTTGGTCACCGTGCCCGCGAGGCCGAGGGGCGCGCCGATCGCAATGGCGGTGTCGCCCACATTGAGGTCCGACGAGTCGGCGAAAGTCGCAGGCTGCAGGTCTTCCGCGTCGTCGACCTTGATCACGGCGAGGTCGTAGATCGGGTCAATGCCGACGACAGACGCATCGAGCAGACGCCCGTCGTTGGTCTGCACGGTGATCGAGGCATCGGCCGCCGCGCCGTCGAGCGTGACGACGTGGGCGTTCGTGAGGATGTAGCCGTCCTTGCTGAGGATGACACCGGAGCCGGTGCCGCCCGCGCTCGTAGACGTGACCGAGATAGTGACGACGGAGGGCGACGCCTTGGCGGCGACCGCGGTGATGAGGGTCGCGTCATCCGTGTCATTCACCGTGATGGTGGCAGGGCCAGCAGCGGGGCTCTGGCTCGTCTCGTTGAGCGACGTAGCCCAGAACGCCACGCCAGCGCCCGACACTCCCCCGACGAGAGCAGCGGCAGCGATGGCGGCCACCACTCCGACCGTGAAGTTGGAACGCGACTTCGGCTGGGCGAGGGCGGGGTGCGCTGCCGGATCGATCGGGCGTGCATCCGCGACGGGCGGGGTGGGCGGCGGATACGAGGGGCCGGCGCCGAGTGAGTGCGTGGGGGTGACCACGGGCGGCGGGTACGACGCAACCTGCGCGGCCGGAGCGACGGCGGGCGGGGTGACAACAGGGGGCGTGACGGCGGGCGGCGTCACCGCAGCGGGGGTGACCGGCTCGACCGCGGCTGTCGCGGGAACGACCGGCTCAACGGCGGTGGGAGCTGCGGTGTTCTCGACCGGGGTCTCGGGGGTGGTGTGCACGGCCTCGGACGACGTCGCAGTCGTCTCATCGGGCGTTTCGGGTGTGGTCTCGGGGGTCTCAGCCATGGGGTGCTCCTTTCAGCGCTGCAAGCCTCCACCGCCAACCTGTGCGTTGTATATGGACCCGCTGCAAGGGAACTTTCTATTGCCAGTAGGCTCGCAGCCGATGACTCTATCGGGATCCTGGGAGCGCGCAGCGCGTGGCGCGATGCTGCTCGGAGGCGATGGCACACTGCGACCCACGATCTTCGCCGAGATGTCCGCTCTAGCCGCGGCGACGGGCGCGATCAACCTCGGGCAGGGGTTCCCCGACGATGATGGACCACCCGAGGTGCTCGCCGCAGCACGGCAGGCCATCAGCGACGGGATCAACCAGTACCCGCCAGGTCTCGGGATGCCCGACCTCCGGCTGGCGATCTCGGAGCACCAGAGCCGCTTCTACGGGCTCGCGGTGGATCCCGACACGGAGGTGCTCGTCACGGCCGGTGCGACCGAGGCCCTCGCGGCGACGATCCTCGCCCTCACCGATGAGGGCGACCAGGTCGTCGTCTTCGAGCCCTTCTACGACGCGTACGGGGCCCAAGCGGCCCTCGCCCGCACGGAGCTCGTCACCGTCCCGCTCGCACCGCCCACGTTCCGACCGGACCTCGAGCAGCTTCGTGCAGCGGTCACCGACCGCACGAGACTCATCATCGTCAACTCGCCCCACAACCCCACCGGCACGATTTTCGATCGCGAGACGCTCGAACTTATCGTCGAGCTCGCTCATCGTCACGACGCGATCATCGTGACCGACGAGGTCTACGAGCACCTGACCTTCGGGGTCGCCCACATACCGATCGCCACCCTGCCGGGCGCGCGGGAGCGCACGGTGTCCATCTCCAGTGGCGGCAAGACGTTCAGCACCACGGGGTGGAAGATCGGCTGGATCACGGCACCACACCACCTGATCGGTCCGATCGTGGCCGTCAAGCAGTACCTCACCTATGTGAACGGGGCGCCGCTGCAGCCGGCGATTGCCGTGGGGCTGCGGCTTGCCGACACGTACTTCACCGAGGCCGCGGCATCCCTCGAGCGACGGTGCGCGCTGCTTTCGGGTGGACTGCGGGCGGCCGGATTCGATGTGCTCACCCCACAGGCCGGATACTTCGTGATCGCGGATGCCGCACCCCTCGGTATCACGGACGGCGCGGAGTTCTGCCGTCAGCTACCCGCCCGCGCCGGGGTCGTTGGCGTGCCCGTCACGGCGTTCGTGCGCGAGGAGAATCGGGGCGGCGTCGAGAGCCTCATCCGGTTCGCCTTCTGCAAGCGCGAAGACGTGCTCGAGCGAGCAGCCAGCCAACTCGCCGAACTCAGGTAATCACAGCCGACGAAGCAACAGCGCTGGATTTGTCTGACGCACCGAGGCTATGCGCTCGGTGGTGACGTGGGCCACTGCGGTGCCCGATTCTTCACCGATAGTGACGAGTTCGACCCCCATCGGGTCGACGACCATGCTGTTGCCCACACCGATCGGCGGCGAGTGGTCGGCCGCGGCGACATAGATCGTGTTCTCCAGTGCGCGTGCGGTGACGAGGGTGCGCCAGTGGTGCTCCTTGAGTGGTCCGCGCACCCACTCCGACGGGACGGCGACGAGATCGGCACCGGCGTCGACAAGGCGGCGCGTGCTCTCCGGGAATCGCAGGTCGTAGCAGGTCTGGAGCCCCACGACGAAGCCCTCCCACGGGAAGGTCTCCGGCGGAACGATCGGCCCGGCGGCGACCCAGTCCGATTCGCGGTGACCGAACGCGTCGTAGAGATGGATCTTGCGGTACGTGGCCACGAGGTCGGCGGAGGGCGCGACGGCGACCACGGTGTTCGAGACCTTGTCGTGGGTCGCGTGCTCGAGCATCCCGGCGACGATGTGAACGCCGAGCTCGGCGGCGAGGGATGCCAGTCGCTCGACAAACGGACCATCGAGAGGCTCAGCGGCATCCAGCCAACGGGGCCCGGCCTCGGCCGAGAACCACGACGAGTACTCCGGGAACACCACGAGAGTGGCCCCACGCGACGCCGCTTCCGTCGCGAGTCGGGAGATCTCGTCGAGGTTCGACCGCCCGTCGTCGCCCGGCGCGAATTGCGCTACCGCGACAGCGCTCACGCACGCCACCAGTCGTCGAACATCGTCACGGGCTCCGCGCGCTTGTGACGCGTCGCGAGGTAGCGCTGCTCGATCGCTTCTGCCACCACAGGATCGATGTCCTCCCCGCGCAGGAACGCGTCGATGTCGCTGTAGGTGAGGCCGAGGTTCGCCTCGTCGGTCTGGCCGGGGGTGTCGTCGAGGAGGTCGGCGGTGGGCGCCTTGAGGTACAGGCGCTCCGGCGCGTCGAGCGCCTCGAGGAGTTGGCGACCCTGGCCCTTCGTGAGACCGGTGAGCGGCAGGAGGTCCGCTCCCCCGTCGCCGAACTTGGTGAAGAACCCGGTCACCGCCTCCGCGGCATGGTCGGTTCCGACCACGAGGTAGCCGGCCTGGCCCGCGAGGGCGTACTGCGCGATCATGCGGGCGCGCGCCTTGACATTGCCCTTCGTGAAATCGGTCATCTCGTCGCCCACCGCGTCGAGATACTCGGCCTCGAACCCGTCGACGGCGCGATGGATGTTGAACGTGACGGAACGGTCGGGCTTGATGAAGGTGAGCGCGAGCTGCGCGTCATCCTCGTCCTTCTGCACCTGGTACGGAAGCCGCACCGCGATGAACGACGCGTCCACTCCGTCAGCGCGCAAGCCCTCCACCGCGAGCTGGCACAGCCGACCGGCCAGCGATGAATCCTGGCCGCCGCTGATGCCCAGCACGAAGCCCTTGGCGTGGGAGGCGAGGAGGTACTCGCGCAGGAACGCTACACGCTTCGCGATCTCGTCGGCAGGGTCTACCTGCTGACGAACGTTCAGCGCCTGGATGATCTGTGCCTGAAGCTCTCGCATGACACGAATCTACCCCGCACTCGCCACACGGGCCGAGAGCTACGCGGCCCTGGCGACCTCACCCATCACGTCGTCCTGCACGACCGAGTCGCGCGGGATCCGCACACCGTCGGCGACGCGAACTCCATCGCCGATGCGACTGCCGCTTCCGATTCGTGCCGAGCGACCCACCGAGGCGGAGCGACCGATGTGCACGTTGCTGCCGATGAAGGCACCCGCCGCGACGAAGGCGTCGCGGTCGATCCAGCTTCCTGCGCCGATGTACACCCCGGCGGCGATCTCCGCCCCGGGCTCGACATACGCCGTCTCCACGATCTCCGACGTGGCATGAGCAGTCGCCTTCAATGCGACGTAGCCCTTCCCGTTTCCGTGCTTGCGGTAGCGGGTCACCTCGCCCGCATCCGACTCGACATCCTCATAAACCTTTTGCATGTCAGGTGTAACGCAGGAGGCCCTCCGAATAATCCCGCGATCGGGGTTATGATCACCGGCCCGCGATCGATGCCCCGAGCGGCGTCGCGTCGTCGAATCCCGGGAGGATGAGAAAGCTCGCACTGGCCGTGGGAGTGGCGAACTCCATGAGGGCGTCCTTCTCATCAAGTCGCTGCTGGGTGGCGACGAAGGTGCGCAGATCCTTCTGGAAACAGATGAAGAGGAGCCCTGCATCCGCTCCCCCGTTGTCGAACGCGTACCCGCGACGCAGCATGAGCGCGCTGCCCGTGAACGAGGGATGAGCGGCTCGCGCGTGTGCCCGCGCTGGCACGAGGTACTCGCCGTCGGGGGATTTTGCCGTGAGATTGACCTGCGCGTCGGGCTCTCCGCCGGAGAGGGGCGCGCCGTCGATCTTGTAGCGCCCGATCGTGTTCTCCTGCGCTTCGACGGGAAGAGCGCCGAATGCCTGGCGATCGAGCACGAGGCGTCGGATGACGCAGACAGTGCCACCCGTGGCTGCGCCATCCGCGATCCACACGTTCTCGTCGAGCTCGGCCTGCCCATGGGGAACGATCACGCCGTCGAGGAACCCGAGCGGGTTGCGCACCACGGTGCCGGTGCCCGGGGCACGGAAGCCGTGCTGCGTCCAGCGGACGGTGTGGGCCGGCAGCTCGGCGAGGAGCCGCTCGAGTGCGGCGCCGAGCACGGTCGGATCACTCGCGTACAGCGCGAGCAGCACGTCGCCGCCCACAGCGCCCTGGTCCATCGCGGCGTCCTTCGCGAACTCCGGCAGTGCCTCCGCACCCGGGAGGGCGGGGTCGATGCCTCCGAGGATGCGCGGACCAAGACCCACCGTGACGGTGAGGTCTCCAGAACCATCGGGAATCGTCGGATCCGTTCCGCCGGGCACGCCGGTCACCGCGACGATCGACGCGCCGAGGGGCGCGAGCCAACCGAGTTCGGCGGGATCGCTGAGGTCGAGCACGGCGATGAGGCCGAAGGTCTGCGGGGTGCCCGGCCGGTCGATGCCTGCCTGGTGCACGCCTCGGGGGTCAACGGGAAGGCGCGACTCCGAGGGCGCCGACGCCGGCGCCGATGCGCCCACCACGCCCTGCGTCGCGAGCGTGCCGCCGATGCCCGCGGCGGCACCGACACCGCCAGCCAGAAGTGAACCGAGCACCGCCCGGCGCGAGAACTCAGCCACCGACGCGCGCGTTCTCGGACAGCAGGTTGTCGTCAGGAAGTGGGAAGTCGGCCAGGTCGATGGCAGGGAGCGTGTCAGGGAGCCGATCGGGAACGGTTGTCGACGAGGGCAGGCTCGGCTGGATGATCGGGGGCGCGACGGACAGGAACGAGACACCGGGTGGCACGTCGAGCTGCGGGAGCTCGCTGACATTCGCTCCGACGGTCGGCCCCGGCGCGCAGGGAGCGGCGGCGAGGGAGGCGGGGAGGATTCGCCACACGGTGCCGCCCTCGATGCACGTGCCGGAAGCGGGAGCCCGGCTGGCAGACGTGTCCGCCACATCCACGCCGTTCGAGTCGAACACATTCGAGGAGATGCGATTGTCGAGTGCGGGGATGTCCTCGGAGTTGGTGATCGCGACCCCCGCGTAGGGGTTGCCGACAATGCGGTTGCCCTGGATGCGGTTCTCCTGGCCACCGGCGATCCCAATGCCGATACCGAATGCCCCGTCGGCCTGGCTTGGTGACCCCGCGGACGCGTTCCCCATCACGAGGTTGCCTGCCACGATGTTGGCCCGCTGGGGAACGAAGGCTTCCTGGTAGTTCGAGATGAGGGTCATCCCGACCCGGTTGAACCACCAGCGGTTGCCGACGATGGAGACGGAGTCGCTAGCGTTGGCGTTCTCGAACCCGATCGCGTTGTTCTCGGCGACATTGCCTGTCACGAGGATGTCGCACTCCCGGCACTGGCCGACGTAGAAGCCGGAGTCCGCCGACCCCGAGGCGTAGGAGTTGCTGATCACGCCGTGCTGCGCATCGAAGGCGTAGATGCCGTAGAGACCGTTGTTGGATGCCGTGACGTGATCGATCTTGAAGCGCTGCACCGGCGGGAACTTCTCCGGGTCGAGTCCCTCGTATCCGTCGACGCCGTGCGCCTGCGCACTCGTGCCGTCGTGCAGCCCCGTGACCAGCACACCGTTGAACGTGTGCCGCGTCACCGTGAGGTTCTCGACCGTCACTCCGTCAGCGATGACCAGCACGCCCTGGCTGCGACGACCCTCGCCGTCGATGATCACCTCGTTGCGATCCTCACCGCGCAGGGTCACGTCGTCTGTGGAGATGGTGACGGACTCGGTGTAGGTTCCCGCGGCGACCAGCACGACCCCACCGGGAGCGACTCGTTCCATGGCCTCGGAGATCGTCGGCACGTCGGCAGGAACTCGAACGAGCTCCTGGTCCGCCGCGGGGACGGGCGTGCATCCACCGAGAATCAGGATGCTGAGGACGAGAGCTGCGACGGACAGGCGCGGGCTCCACTTCATGGATCGAGACTACCGTGGCGGGTCCCGCGCGATTGGTGCGCCGGGATCAGCCCGCGTCCGGCGCCACTGCATATGGCTGCTGACCTGCACTTTGAGCGCCGGACTGCGCCGTTATTACCGTAGTGAAAATAGGTAAAAAACTCTCAGCTTATTCTCAGCAATCCCGGCCTAGCCTGTCCTCGCTGCCGATCCCTAGGGACGACAACTGGAACGCAGAAGCGCGCTCCACCTTCGATATGGAAAGGCAGTGACGTGCAAAGACACGCATTAATTTCGGTCGTCGCTCTCGCTGGCGTGACAATGCTCGGACTCGCGGGGTGTGCCTCAGGCGCACCCGGAAGTTCCGCTTCTCCCGGGGCCGCGGGTGCCACTCGCGCCTGCGTCATCCTTCCGGATGCGGCATCCTCCCCTCGTTGGGAGAGCCTCGACCGGCCGGCGCTCGAGAAGGCCTTCACGGATGCTGGCTTCGAGGCCGACATCCAGAACGCCCAGGGCGACACCAACAAGTACGCCACGATCGCCGACCAGGAACTCACCAAGGGTTGCGGTGTGATGGTGCTCGTCGACTACAACGGCGCCGCCCTCGCCGTGACGCAGAAGGCTCAGTCCCAGGGCATCCCGGTGATCGCGTACGACCGCCCCATCACAGATGGCAACGCCTCGAACCCCTCGATGGTCGCCGACTACTACGTCTCCTTCGACAACGAAAAGGTCGGTGAGCTCGAAGGCCAGATGATCGTCGACGGACTCAAGACGTTCAACAAGGACCCCAAGACCGCGGTGGTCGTCTACATGGGCGGAGATCCTTCCGACGGCAACGCGAAGCTGTTCCATGACGGAGCAGTGAAGGTCATGAGCGACGCGGGGATCAAGCCCGCCGCTGAGCCCACCGGCGTGTGGGACGGCGACAAGTCGGCAACCAACTTCGAGCAGGCCCTCACATCGCTGGGCGGCAAGGTCGACGGAGTGTGGGTGGCCAATGACACCAACGCCGCCGGTGTGATCACGGTGCTCCAGAAGAACGGCCTCGCCGGGCAGGTTCCGGTGTCGGGTCAGGATGCGTCGGTGGCCGGCCTGCAGAACGTGCTGCTCGGATACCAGACCGGCACGGTCTACAAGCAGGTGAGCCTCGAGGCCAAGGCGGCATCGGATCTCGCTATCCAGCTGCTGAAGGGCGAGAAGCCCTCGGGAGCCGACACCCTCTACGGCAAGCCGTTCATCTCGGTGACGCCGGTCTCCGTCGGACCGGACCAGGTCAAGACCGTCGTCGCCAACGGTGATGCCACGGTCGCCGACATCTGCACGGGCGACGTCGCCGCCAAGTGCACGGAGTTCGGCGTTCAGTAATACCCTCCGGGCTCCGCTCCCCGGATTGGGGAGCGGAGCCCCTTCATCTCTCGGGAGCGTGCTCCCGCCCTTCTCGTCGCTCCCCGCAGAGCCAGCACCCACTCACACTCGAAGAAGAGAGGTCCTCGTGGCCGAACAAGCGTCCCCCACACCGATCGTCGAACTGGTGAACGTCACCAAGAGTTTCGGCCCGGTCAACGTTCTGAAGGGCGTCGGGCTCACCATCTACCCCGGCAAGGTCACCGCCCTCGTTGGCGACAACGGAGCAGGCAAGTCCACACTCATCAAAGGACTCGCAGGGGTGCAGCCCTTCGACTCGGGCCAGGTGCTGATCGACGGTAAGCCCGTGGACCTCCACGGTCCACGGGACGCTTCCGCTTTCGGCATCGAGGTCGTCTACCAGGACCTCGCCCTGTGCGACAACCTCGACATCGTCCAGAACATGTTCCTCGGTCGCGAGGAGACCGAGTGGGGAACCTTCAACGAAGGCCTCATGGAGCGCGAAGCATCCGAGACCCTCCGTTCGCTGTCTGTGCGCACCGTGAAGTCGGTGCGACAGAAGGTGTCGTCTCTCTCGGGCGGCCAGCGCCAAACGGTGGCGATTGCGCGATCGGTGCTCAAGAAGGCCCGGGTCGTCATCCTCGACGAACCGACCGCCGCGCTGGGCGTCGCCCAGACCGAGCAGGTCCTCAACCTGGTCACTCGTCTCGCCGAGCAGGGCGTCGGTGTGCTCATCATCAGCCACAACCTGCTGGACGTGTTCGAGGTAGCCGACTACATCAGTGTGCTCTACCTCGGCCAGATGGTCGCGAAACTCGATACGCCCTCCACCAACCGCGATGAAGTCGTCGGATACATCACGGGCAGCAAGGCACCGCAGGAGGCACTCTCATGAGCGGCGACCGCCCCGAGCGCACTCCCCAGGGACACCTGGCGCCGACAGGAAACCTCCCCGCTGTACCCACGACGACCGATCTCATTGCGAGCGGGGTCGAGGGCGGCGTGCTGGATCAGGCTCGCGCCTACCTGCAGCGGTTGCGCAATGGGGAGATGGGAGCCCTCCCCGCCATCGCCGGCTTTGTCGTGCTTGCCGTTCTGTTCTCGGTTCTCAGCCCGTACTTCCTCACCGAGCGGAACTTCGCCAACCTCCTTACTCAGGCAGCGACCCTCGTAATGCTCGCGATGGCCCTCACCTTCGTCATCCTGCTCGGCGAGATCGACCTGTCAGCCGGCGTGACAGCGGGTGTCACGATGGCGATCTTCGTGGTGCTGGCCGATCCTGGCTCCTTCAACATGCCCTGGATTCTTGCCCTCGGAGTGGCACTCATCACCGGCATCGCCATCGGTACATTCATCGGCTTCTTCGTCGCGAAAGTCGGCATCCCGTCGTTCGTGGTGACACTGGGTCTGTTCCTGGGCTTCCAGGGGCTCCAGCTCATCATCATCGGTGACGGCGGGCTCTACCGCATCCAGGTTCCCGAGATCCTCGCGATCCAGAACGGCACCATGCCGGTGTGGATGGGGTGGGCCATGCTCGGCGTCATCCTCCTGATCTCCCTCGCCAGCTCGCTTCTCGATCGGCGCCGCCGCAGTCGCGCCGGCGTGCCCAACCGCACTATCGCGTTGCTCTGGATCCGGCTCGGCACATTGGCGGTGCTGGGGGGCATTGTGATCGCGGTTCTGTCGCGCAACCGCGGATCGGGCGCGCTGGGCGTCGAGGGCGTTCCGATCGTCGTTCCCTTCGTGCTGGGCATCCTCTACCTCGGAACATTCGTTCTCGATCGCACAAAGTACGGCAGGTGGCTCTACGCCATCGGCGGCAACGCCGAGGCTGCCAGGCGCTCGGGCATCAAAGTGGTCAACATCCGCTGGCTCGCCTTCGTGATCTGCTCGACGCTGGCCGTGGTTGCCGGACTCTTCAGCGCGAGCAAAGTCGGTTCGGTGGATGCCGCGTTCGGACGCGACATCGTGCTGAGTGGTGTTGCTGCGGCCGTCGTCGGCGGCGTGAGCCTCTTCGGCGGTCGCGGTCGCCTCATCCACGCCGCGATCGGAGCACTGGTCATCTCGGTCATCACCAACGGGCTCGGCCTTCTCAACCTGCCGGGCGGCGTGAACTACCTCGTCACCGGTGGCGTGCTCATCCTCGCCGCGACCGTCGATGCTGTTTCGCGGCTGCGCTCAGGGGGGTCCCTACTGCGTCGGTGAACCTGTCATCAGCGTCTTCGACACGATCGTGTCGATACCCCCCGCACTGGGACTGCCGCGGTTGTGGCCCAACTGGCAGAGTGAGAGGCGGAACGCCACGGCGTTCCCAACGCAGGGCCCAAAGGGGGGCACCATGTTCAAGCAGAATGCCAAGAACAGAGGGATTGCGACAGTCGCAGTAGTAGCAGGACTGGTTCTCGCGGGGGGCGGTTTGGCTTTCGCCTACTGGACTTCCACGGGTACAGGGTCGGGTGAAGCCACGACCGGGGAGAGCGTGGCCTTCACCATCGATGTCGATCCGGCAACGGGCGGGCCACTGACGCCGGGTGGTCCGACTCAGACCGTCGCGTTCACCGTCAACAACCCGTCAACCGGAACACTCGACCTGAGTGACGTCACGGTCACCGTGGCCAACGCCGACGGGAGTGCGTGGACGGCAGTTGCGGGATGCTCCGCCGCTGACTATGACGTCGACGCTCCGACCATCGTCTACGGTCCCATCGCGGGTGGTGGGGACGTCGACGGAACGGTCACGATCACGATGATCAACACGGATAGCGATCAGGACGGCTGCCAGAACGCAGACGTTCCGCTCTACTTCGTCGCCAGCTAGGAATCGGGAACCGGACCGGGACCGGCGTCGCCATGCGCGCGCGCGGCACGAATCTTCGTCGCAATTACACACCCGCACTCCGCGGGAGGGCTGCTCGAGGGCTCGCTGCTGCGCTCGCACTTGCATTGGCTGCGCTGGCTCCGGTAACCCCGGCACTGGCCTTCTGGAACTCGCTCGGCATCGGCGCTGGTATGTCGACGACGGGCGAGCTCGATCCGCCGAGCGATGTCGTCGCGTCGTCCACCGGCGCAGTGAACGTCGACGTCACGTGGACAGCGAGCTCCGGCCCGAGTCCCGTGGCCTACTACGTGGTCCGCACTGGGGATGACGGCGACGAGGCCGCGTGCGGCACGACGCCGAGCATCCTCGTCACGGGCACGACATGCGCCGACGAGGTTCTCACCGCCGGCACCTATACCTATCGCGTCGTCGCCGTCCACAACACCTGGACCGCGACGAGCACCCCGAGCGACCCCGTGACTGTCGCAGACCCGACCTTCCTCGGAGCCGCGGCCAGCTTCTCGGTTCTGGGCGTGGATGCCACGAACACCGCGATCTCGACGGTCTCCGGTGATATCGGGGTGAGCCCGATCGGGGCGATCGTGAACTTCCCGCCCGAGATCGTCGGCGGGGACATCCATCTCAACGACGCCCGCTCCGCTGCGGCCGCTGCCGCTCTTCTCACCGCGTACGACGAGGCGGCGAGTATGCCTTTCGACACGGAGTTCCCGGGAGACCCGAACGGCCTGACCTTCGAACCCGGTGTTCATCGCACTATTGGCGCCATGACCATGACCGGCACCGTGACGCTCGACGCGCTCGGCGATCCCGACGCGATCTTCATCTTCCAGATCAACGGGGCCATCACGACGGCCGCCAACAGTCACATCGTTCTCGAGGGTGGCGCGGTGGCATCCAACGTCTACTGGCAGGTCAACGGGGCCTCGGGTCACGGAGCCAACTCGACCTTCTCGGGCACGATCATGGCCCTTGGCGCGATCACCCTCGGCGACACCACCGAGCTCATCGGGCGGGCTCTGTCGCAGGCCGCCGTGACACTCGGGGGAACAGTCATCCGCTTCACCATCGCCGGGTCGCCCACCGTGGCGATCGACAATGGAGCGGTTCTCGCGGTCAAGGACACCACTCCGACCATCTCCGGAACCACCTCTGCGCTTCCGGGTCGTCCGGTGCTCGTGACCGTGGGATCCCAACTGCTGTCGACGACGGTGCTCGGTGACCAGACCTGGTCGGTGACCGCGGCAGAGCTCCTTGCGGGCACCTATCCCGTAGTCGTCAAGATCCGGGATGCCGCGGGCAACGGTGGCACCGCGACCCAGCAGCTGACGATCGAGGTGAACCCCCCGACGATCGAGCTGGGCGCCGCGAGTCCGTACTCCGTCCTCACCGGGGCGAACATCGTGGGAACCGGCACAAGCACTCTCAGTGGCGAGCTCGGGGTGACGCCAGGTACCAGCGTGACGGGCTTCCCGCCGGGGACAAGCGCAGCGGAGCACCTCGGGGATGCCGCGGCCGAGGCTGCTGCCGTCGACGCGAATGCCGCATTCGCCGACGGGTCAAGCCGCGTGCAGCACACCGAATTCGTCGACCCGAGCAACCAGACGTTCCATATCGGCGTGCACCACGTCTCTGCCGCTGTCGTCCTCACGGGCACGATCACCCTGGACGCTGAGGGTGATCCGGATGCGATCTTCATCTTCCAGATCGATGGAGCGCTGACCACGGCGGCAGGCAGCGCCGTGATCCTCGACAACGGAGCGCAGGCCTCGAATGTCTTCTGGATCGTTCAGGCGGCGGTGGGTACCGGGGCGAACTCCTCGTTCGCCGGAACCATCATCACGCAGCAGGCGGTCACGCTCGGCAACCTCGCGACACTCGACGGTCGCGTGCTGGCCGGCGGCACGGTCACTCTCGCCAACAACACGATCGTGGGGCCGTAATCATGGAGTGCAACAACCTCGCCGCAACAGGCTCTATCCCGTCGCAACTCCTGCTCATCGGGGCCGGAATCCTGCTGCTCGGAGTCGTCGTGCTCCTTCTCGCTCGACGCCGGAGCGGGGTTCGCCCGATCGTGGGCCTCGCCCTACTGCTCGCCGTTGGCATCGCGCTGGTTCCGGTGTCCTCTCCGGGTGCGCAGGCGGCGCCAACGGGATGTGCCGTGAAGGCTCCCGACACGATCAGTATCGTGCAGACATCCGTTATGGAGGGCCTCTCCCCCGACACCGACGCCCGACCGATCGCCGGACGCGTCACCAACAACTCGGCGGATGACACGTACATCGACGAGATCACCGTCAGCATCGTGGGCGTGACCCGGTCCGCGGGCGCTCGCCCGGGGACCTGTGACGCCACGGACTACGTGATCGTCGAACCAGTGATGGACGTGCGGAAGGCGCTTCTGGGCGGGGCATCCGTCGACTTCTCCGGCGCGTCCATCGGCTTCGTCGACAAGGCGACAAACCAAGACGGTTGCCAGGGTGCGATCGTCTCGTTGCTCTACAGCACGGAGGGCTAGCGAGTCCGCAACTCGTTCACGAGGGGACACTCGAACGGGTCAGCGTGCCCGAGTCCGACTTCCTGCAGGTATGCCAGCACGATCCGATACGAGTCGACGAGCGTCGTCTCGGAGTAGCTGATCCCGAACTCCTCGCAGTACGGCTTGACGATGGCACGCGCCCTGCCGAGATTGACGCTCGGCATTGTCGGGAACAGGTGATGCTCGATCTGGTAGTTGAGTCCGCCCATCCCGATGGCGACCGGGATGCCGCCGCTGATGTTGCGGGACATCAGCGTCTGGCGGCGAAGGAAGTCGATCGACAGATCCGCGGGCACGATCGGCATCCCCTTGTGGTTGGGAGCAAAGCTGCTTCCCATGTAGATGCCGAACACGGCGACCTGGACGACGAGGAACACCAGAGCCCACAACGGCCCGATGGCGAGGGTGACCAGCACGGGGAATCCGATCAGACGGATGCCCAGCAGCACGGCTTCGATAGCTCGGTGTTTCACGGCCTCGGCGCCCGCGACCGCCTTGAGCGCACTGATGTGCAGGTCGAGCCCCGCGAGCGTGAGAAGCGGAAAGAAGAACCAGTGCTGGCGGGCGATGAACCAGCCCGCCAGCCCCGTGCGCTTCCGAGCATCCGCCGGAACGAACACGAGCACGCCCGGCGCAATGTCGCCGTCCTTGCCGATCTTGTTCGGGTTGGCGTGATGCCTGCCGTGCTTGTTCATCCACCAGCCGTAGCTGAGGCCGACGACCACGGTGCTGAGGACGCGGGCCGCCCATTCGTTGTTCTTGCCCGATTCGAAGATCTGGCGGTGCGCGGCGTCATGCCCGAGGAACGCCGACTGCGTGAAGACGATCCCGAACGCGACGGCGACAAGAAGCTGGATCGGCCCTGCGCCGAGCCAGAACAGGCCAGCGAAGCAGGCCGCGAAAAGCCCGGTCAGGACGAGTGCACGACCGACGTACCATCCGTACCGGCGCATCATGAGGCCCGAATCAGTGACCTCGGCAAGAAGGTGGGCGTAGGCCTCGACGTATCTCGCCTGGACCTCGGATCGGGCAACGGGAGCGCGGAGCGTTTTCTCCGACGGGGACTCAGACACGGCAATTCCTTGGATCGAACAGTGCCGGCATGGGTCTGGACCAGAAACCTCACGATACGCGTCGACTGTGCCCCTGAGGAGTGGTTGACATATCGCGGTCGTTGGTTGATTATCAGGCGATCCGGGAGCAGCCTCGAGCTCGTTACTCCATGCCGAAGGCGTCCGCGCGATTTCCGTTTCATGGCCCCATCTTCATCCGCCTCCTGGAGCGAAAAGGTTTCTCTGCAGTCCGGAAAGCGCCTTGTATCGCGGCTCCGGGTACCAGGTCAGTAGATACTTGACTCATCCTCCACGGGCGAGGGTGCCTGGTTTTGCCTGACTGGCTTGCACGGATGTCGGGGCAGGGGCGACTCAAAGTAGGGAGCTGACCGGCGATGCTGATGAACGTTAACGAGTTCTTGTTGGGGGTATCCGGAGTCGCGGCAACGCTCATCGGAACTTTCATCGTTGGGGTGTTCTTCTACATAGACACCGATCTGCACCGAATGCTCATGTCGTCGGATGCGGCCGATCGTTACCTGCGTTCCGGCATTCGATGGGTTTTCGTGGTCTATTCCCTTCCGCTGTTTCTGCCCTTGGCCTTGGCCGCGTTCCAGCCGATATGGGGCACTGCCCTATTCATCGCCCTTAGCGTCGCGTTACTACTCTCGACCGTGGACACGGGACGCCGGATCCTCAAGAACCGAGGGATGGGCGTCTCCACCTCCCTCGTAGTCAATCAGTGGCTGTGCACGGCAGGCGTGGTTGTGCTGGTCGCACTGCCCTGGGTCATCGGTGGATTGACCCCAACTGCGCAGGCCTTCATCCCCTCAACCCTCATCGCCATCGCCATCGGCTTCACCAGCACCGCAGCGCTCATCATGACGCAGTTCGATTCGACAGCGGCAATGGTCGCGGAGAGTGACTCGGACGTCCGCGCGTCCGGTGCGCCGACGCAATGACAGTAGGCCCCGTCCGACGACCGAGCCTTATGTCATGTGGTTACGGGGCGTCCCACCGGCTCCCCCAAACGCCACTGCGCGGCGCCTGGGGCCCCTCGGGCGACGGGGCCCGACTTCGGACCACTACCGGCGGCAGGGCACAGTTCCGCGCCCGCATCGGCTCCGCGAATCGGGCAGTAGCTCTTCCTAGCTACCCAGCGATCGCATAGTCCTCAACTGGGTCGGTGCTCATTCTCTAGCCGCCGCCTGTCGCAGTCTGGATAGCTCCCTCAACGCAAATTGCCTGCGAGACGGCCAGGAAATATCTTTGACGCTTGAGTCGCCTTCTGGCTCCGGGTCAGAAGTCTCGAGACCTCTAGGCAGAAGTTCATGGTACGCGTCCCATAGGAAGCCTCCGATCTCAAGTCGGACGCCGTCTGAGCCACCGCTCCAATGCGAGATCGCCACAAAACGGGCGGCGAGATCATCCGGCAGCAAGCCGTCTCTGAGTGCATCGGTCAACCGTTGACGTCCCTTTTCTAGAGCGACTGTGCGCAGAAGCAATGTCCAGCGCTCGATAACGCCGGTCTCTTCTGCCGAATCTCCCTCCGATACGTTCTTAACTAATATCTCCAACAGTGACCCCGCCACTTCAGCAGCAACATCCACGACCCCAGGCGGCGGTATTAGGTTGCCCGCGTACGCGATGTTCTCTAGAAGCACCAAGCGTTCGACCTCGTCGTCAATTGACCCCAGCGCATCGGCGACTTCCGATGCGGGCACATCCAGCGGCAGGCACAGCAACATCTGGCCGACCCAACGATCGGCACGCTGGCGTGAACTCGGCAACAACGATCCCGAATCGGCAGCGAGCGAGTTCAGGTGAGAAACGATCGTCGCGAACGCGGCGATTGGTGCTGCGCCAGGTTCCTCACCCCAAGATGACAGCCGCTGGAGCTTGCTGAAGATCGCGCCACGCTTCGCCGTGGACTTCGCGTCCATGAGGAGGAGTTGAAGAAACGTATCAGCGCCCTGATTGGCCTGATCGATGGCGAACTGGACCGAGCCGTCGGCGACGTCGTCATCCGGTATCCCCTGCAAGAAGTATCGATCGAAGTAATCAGGGTTACCGACGCGGGGCGGATCGATCTTTGCGGCTCCACGAGAGCTGGTGCCAGGGAACAGCCGCTCAATTATCTCTTGCACCGCCGCAGACAACTCGGGCGATACACGGTCACCAAGGACAAGACTCCAGTCGAACGGGTCCTTGGCCGAGTACGAGGCAGACAGCGCACTCTTTGCTCGACTCACGGCCTCAAATACCTTAGGTGCGTGGAGCCTTAGGAGTGTCAATAGCAGTACGTCCACGAGGTCGACCTCTTTAGGACGGTGCAGGGGGAGCACCAATCGTAACTGGGCCGCAAAACGGTGAATAGCGCGCGGGGTGTCTAGCAAGTCGACCCAGGCGCGAGCAAACGACAACCTTCCTCCCGAAGCGTCAAATCGGTGATTGCTGCTCGCGATCACGGGGTCGAGTGACGAGTTTAGAAGGTCGATTATCTGACTTTCAATCAGAGGAGGTAGATAGATCGGATACTGGACGAACTTCTCCAAAAAGTCCTGCGCACGTTCCGGACTCTTCACAGCTGAACCGGCGGCCTCAATTGAGGAGAGCAGCCCTGCTTCGTCATACGCGATCAAGTAGCTCATACCGGGAAAGCGTCCCACCAAGCGCACAAGGCGCAGAAAATTGAGCAGGTCCTCACCGTGAAGACGATCGATATCGTCGGCAACGACCAGGAGCTTGACGCTCAGTTTCTTCAAATCTTGACTTGCGTCGGCGAAGCGAGCGGACCAAGACTTCTCCCGCACGAGCAGCTCGCCACCTTTCTTCATCACATCGCCTGCACCGCCTGCCCCGAAGAAAGCCCCCGCGACGCTGGCTAGCGGCGCTGTCGCGGCAATGACTTCCCCAAGCGCGCGCTTGAAATCGGCACGACCCTTTTTCCTCGGAAGCGCCTCTACAATCGCTCCGTAGAACTCGGCAAGGAGCCCTTCTAGATCGCTCGTAGCCCAGGGACTGAAGCGTACGACAACCCATCCGTCAGTCGAATCGGCGATCTCTTTCTGAACCAACGTGAGCACTGACGATTTCCCACTGCCCCACGGCCCCACAAGGCCATGCACAACACTCGAGTCCTCCGTGTGCGACTCATTAATCAGTTGAGCGATGCGTTTTGCTAGTTCTACTCGACCGAGACGATCCTGTGCGGCCGACGAAATAGGGTCGTCGCGCCAGAGTTTTTCTTCATCCGCGTCGGTGGCCATTGTGCAATCGTACGAGGGGGAGGTCCGGCCACGCCCAATCGAGCCAGGGAGCTCTGCCGTAGTGTCGGACTTGGAGGCGAGGAATCTTCCAAAATGAAAGCTGCGCTGCCGGACACCGGGAGCTTGGCATGACTTTGCGGTCGCGGGGCGTCACCGGCTCCCCCAAACGCCGCTACGCGGCGCCCGGGCCCCCTCGCGCGGCGGGGCCCGTCTATCTCCTCACAGAAATGAAGAAGGCCCGGTCCGATGACCGGGCCTTCTACATTTGGTTGCGGGGACAGGATTTGACTCCCCAGCGGGCCGCCGCCACGTCGCTCTGCGACGCGACGGACTGCGCGCTGTGGGCCCACGAGCACGCTCGCCTCCGAATCCAGAAACCAAATAGCAAAAGGCCCGGTCCGAAGACCGAGCCTTTTGCTATTTGGTTGCGGGGCGTCCCACCGGCTCCCCCAAACGCCGCTACGCGGCGCCCGGGGCCCCTCGCGCGGCGGGGCCCGTCTATCTCCTCACAGAAATGAAGAAGGCCCGGTCTGATGACCGGGCCTTCTTCATTTGGTTGCGGGGACAGGATTTGAACCTGCGACCTCTGGGTTATGAGCCCAGCGAGCTACCGAACTGCTCCACCCCGCGGCGTGAGATCAACTCTACCACGGGCTGGGCTGCGCACTATTCGCTGGCCGCGATCGCCCTTTCGATAGCGTCCTGCATGCGGGCGTCGGCCTCGGCTGCCGCCACCAGATCGTTGGCTGCGTACGCGGCCTGACGATCGGCGAGGGCATCCTGGTAGTCCGAGAGAGCCTGCTGAAGAGTGCTGTTGCCCGTCTCCGGTGTGGTCGGAGTGGTGGGCTCCTCCGGGGCATCCGGGTCCACTGGCTCTGTCGGGTTCTCCTCGATGGGCACATCACCGTCACCGGCGGATGCTCCGGAGTCGCCGCCGAATAGCGTGTCAAGCGCACCGTCCAGGGTGTCTTCGAACGCGATCTGGTCACCGAACGAGACGAGCACCTTGCGTAGCAGGGGGTAGATCGTTCCGCTCGTCGACTGAACGTAGACGGGCTGCACGTAGAGGAGGCCGCCGCCGACCGGAAGGGTCAGCAGGTTTCCGCGCCGCACCTCGGTCTGGCCGCGCTCGAGGAGCGCGAGTTGGTTTGCCACCTCGGTGTCGGTACTGAAGTTGTTCTGCACCTGACCCGGGCCAGGCACCGTCGACTGCTTGGGCAGCGTCAGGAGGGTCAACTTGCCGTAGTCGTCCCCCGCATCGGCGTTGACCGCAAGGTAGCCGGTCAGCACGTTACGGGTGGAGTCGCCTGCGCCCCGAGGGATGTACGTCGAGTACAGCGTGAACGCCGGCTCATCCGATCCCGGAACCTGCATCGTGAGGTAGTACGGGGGCTGCAGCGCCGCCGTTGCTCCGCCCACCGGGTCGTCCGGGGTGATCCACTGGTCGTCGCTCGAGAAGAACGAACCGGCGTCGGTCACGTGGTACGAACCGAGGATGGCGCGCTGCATCTTGAACAGGTCGCTCGGGTAGCGCACGTGGTCAAGGAGCTGGTCGCTCATGTCGCTCATCGGCTTGACCGTCGACGGGAAGATCTTCGACCACGTCTTGAGCACCGGGTCTTCGTCATCCCACGCGTACAGCGTCACGCTGCCGTCGTAGGCATCGACGGTGGCCTTCACCGAGTTACGGATGTAGTTGATGTCATCCACCGCGAAGCCGGGCTCCGGGGTGTAGGTATCAGCAATCGACTCGGAGAGGGACTCGACCTGCGAGTACGGGTAGTTGCTGCCCGTCGTGTAACCATCGACGATCCAGACGATGCGGCCGTCCACGATTGCCGGATACACGTCGCTGTCGAGCGTGAGGTACGGCGCCACCTTGGCGACGCGCTCCTTCGGGCTGCGGTCGTACAGCACCTGTGACTTCTCGTTCACCGCGTCGGAGAGCACGATCTCCTCCGACTGGAACTTGATCGCGTAGATGAGCTTCTTGAAGAGATTGTCGAGCGCCGGCCCACCATCGCCGTCGAACGTCGTGGTCGCAGCGAGATCGCTGTCCTCGCCGCCGGACGGGTAGTCGAGCTCGATCTCGGGGGTGCCCTCCGGGGCTCCGACGATCGAGTAGTCCGGTGACCCCTCACCGAAGTAGACGCGCGGCTCGAAGTCACCGAGCGCGCCGGAACTGGGGATGCCTGACTCCAGGAACACCGGCTGGCCGTCTGCCGCTCGCTGGTTGCCGTAGGCCGCTACGACCCCGTAACCGTGGGTATAGACGACAGTGTTGTTGTACCAGTTCTGCGAGTCGCCGAGGCCCGACTGGTTCAGCTCGCGTACGGCGATCACCGTGTCCTGGGTCTTGCCATCGATCTCGTACCGGTCGACATCGAGGTGGCGGCCGAACTGGTAGTACTGCTTGAACTGTTCGAGCTGCGCGAAGGCGAGAGGCGCGATCGCGGGGTCGAGGATGCGAATGTTCGCCGTGGTCTCGGCGTCCTCACGGAGAGCGCCGGGCTCGGCATCCGTCTGCGCACTGTACGGAACCTCTTCGACGTCCTGTACGCCGTAGGCCGTTCTCGTGGCATCGATTGACCGGTTGATGTACTCCGATTCGAGAACACGTGCGTTCGGGAGCACCTGGAAGCGCTGCACGATCCACGGGTACACGCTGCCGACGACGAGGCCGCTGACCAGAAGCAGCGCCGTGCCGATGATCGGAAGGCGCCAGCGGCCGATGATGGCCGTGATGACGAACAGCACGGCGACGAGAACCGCGATACCCGCGAGGATCGCGCGACCCGGAATCGTGGCGTTCGCCTCGGTGTAGCCGGCGCCGGTCTGGAGGAAGCCCTGGCTCGCGCTCGCGAGCGTCGTGTACTGGTCGAGCCACAGGCTCACGCCCTGCAGGAGCAGGTACACGGCCGCAGTGATGGCGAGCTGGATGCGCGCGGTGCGGGAAATACGAACGTCGCGACCACTGAAACGGATCGCGCCGTAGAGATAGCTCGTGGCGAGTGCGGCGATAGCCGAGATCAGCACGACCGCCGAGGCGAATCCAACGACCCCGTGCCAGAGGGGAAGGTCGTAGAAGTAGAAGGAGAGATCGAGCCCGAACTGCGGGTCCGTCTCGCCGAACGGAGTCTTGTTGAGCCACTGCAGAACGACAGGCCAGCGCGTTGCGGTCGAGACGCCTGCGAACAGGCCGATGACGCCGGGGATCGCGAACATCGCGACCCGGCGGAGCGGCTCGATGACCTGCTGGTAGCGGTCGAGCTGCGAGTTGAGCTTGGCGTAGACGGGCCGGGCTCGGAAGGCGATCTCGATGCTCACCCACACCGGGATAGCCATCGCGAAGAATCCAATGAGGAACATCACTCCAGCGGCGACCCACTGCGTGGTCAGCACGGGGAGGTACCCGATCTGGTCGTACCAGAGAACATCGGTGTAGAGGCTCGAAATCGTGAAGAACGCGATCACGAGGATCGCGATCACCACGGCCGTGATCGTGAGGGTGACCCTCGTGCGGCTGGTGGACCGTGCTGCGGATCCGGAAGGGGTGCTTGACACTCGTTAGCTCCTGCTTTTGGGGGCTTGACGACCGGTCAGGAAGTCCCACCCATCTTAAGGGTGGGTTGCTGCGAGATTCCCGGGGGCTACGGCACCGAGCAGGTGGGGATGCTGTCGAGGCCCTGCCCGGAGCTGATCGCCTCGAGGGCCGCGAGCGCATCGTCGAGCGTTTCGACCGAGTAGACGGTGAGTCCGGATGGCTCGTGCCCGGCTGCCTCGGAGCAATTGTCGGCCGGGGCGAGGAACCAGTCGGCGCCGGCGTTGCGCGCGCCCCACATCTTCTGCACGATGCCGCCGATCGGTCCGACTTCACCCGTGGAGGCGATCGTTCCTGTACCGGCGACGTTCTGCCCGCCGTTGAGCGGCCCATCCGTGAGCTTGTCGATGATCCCGAGCGCGAACATCATCCCGGCACTCGGTCCGCCGACGTTCTCGAGCTGGATGGTGACGGTGAAGGGGAATGTGTAGTCGCTGCCCACGATAATGCCGAGCACGGGCACGGCATCATCGTCGTCGCTGAGTTTGGGGGTGATGCTGAGCGTCTGCTCCGCACCGTCACGCCGAATCACTACCTCAGCCGGCTTGTCCACGCCGTTCTCGGCGATGATCGCGCGGAGGCCCGTCACGTCGGCCGGAACCTCACCGTTCACGGACACGATTTCGTCGCCCTCGAGGAGAACCCCCTGCGCCGCTCCCGTACTGGAGGTGTCGACGACCGAGAGCGTGCTCGAGATCTCATAGCCGAGCTCGGTGAGGGCGGCCGCGATGGCCTCCTTCTGCGAGTTCTCCATGTCGATCCGACCCTGCTCGCTCGAATCCTCGAGGTTCGTACCGGGAGGGTAGATGGCATCGATCGGCACGATCGCCTTGCTCGGATCGATGTAGGCAGCCGCGATGTCGAACCAGCTGGGAGGGTTGCTCGGAGTACCGCTGATATTCACGGTGAGCATGTCGAGAGTGCCCTCGGTGGGGAAGGTCTCCTCCATCGGGATCTGGATCATCGGCACCTGTTCGCCGTCGATCGTCACATCCCCGAGGGTGTTGAAGACCGGACCGGGTCGCTCGATGACGTACGGAGCGGGAAGCAACGCGATGACCGTCACGACGATGAGTGCAAAGCCGAGAAGCAGCCAGCCGAACCATCCCCCACCGCGGCGCGGCGGCGCCGGATCGGGCGTGATATCGGTGAAGAGGGCCACCAGGGTCCTTCGGGAATCGAACGGAAAGAATGGGAATCGTCGCGGTGTTCGCCACGGGCGCACTGTGCGCGGGCCAAGCCTAGGCGAAATTCGGGTGTGCTCGACTGCGCAGCGACTACCGTAGATTTCATGCCTGAGAATTCGCGGGACGACGACAGTTCGGATCGACCCGAGGACGAGTTCCGCGACATGCTGCGCGAATTCCTCGCCGGTAACGGGGAGATCGACCCGGCCCAGTTGGCTGGAGCCGCGGGCCTTCCCGATGACCCGGAGGTCGTCGCTCAACTGATCGCGCAATTGCAGAACGCCCTGCAGTCATCCGGAGACGGGGTGAACTGGGGCCTCGCCCTCGAACAGGCCAAGACGATAGCCGCCCGCACGAGCGTGCCCTCCCTGCCTGCCGAACGGTCGCAGCTCGAGCAGGCGCTCCATGTTGCGTCGCTCTGGCTCGACGAGGTCACCGCGATCGGAGGACTCACCTCCGAGCCCCGACTCATGAGTCGGCAGGAGTGGGTCGCCGCCACGATGCCGGTGTGGACGCAGCTCGCCGAGCCCGTCGCGTCATCCATCTCCAACTCGCTCACCGATGTTCTCCAGCAGAGCGCACCCGACGAGATGGACGACATGCTCGCGGGCGCGAGCCAGGTGATGCGCAACGTCGGCGGAACCCTCTTCGCGATGCAGCTCGGCCAGGTTGTCGGCCAGCTCTCGAGCGAGGCCGTGTCCGGTGGCGACATCGGCATCCCCCTGCTCGAAGGAGCCGAGGCGGCCGTCGTGCCCCAGAACATGCTCGCCTTCGGCGCCGGTCTCGACATCCCCGTCGACCAGGTGCAGCTGTACCTCTCCGTGCGCGAACTCGCCCACGCCCGCCTGTTCCGGCACGCGCGCTGGCTGCGACTCCAGCTCCTGACCTCGATCACCGAGTTCGCGAAGGGCATCCACATCGACACGGAGCGGCTCGAGCGTCTTGCCTCCGACTTCGACCCCGCGAACCCGGAGGAGCTGCGCAACGCCATGTCGAGCGGCGTGCTGATCCCGCCGAAGACCGAGGAACAGTTGGCCGCGCTCGAGCGCCTCGAGACCACGCTTGCGCTCATCGAGGGATGGGTCGACCTGGTCACGGCTGAAGCGACCACGCGGCTGCCCTCGAGCGGCGCCATCGCCGAGACGGTGCGCCGTCGGCGAGCATCCGGCGGCCCGGCCGAGTCGGCGTTCGCGACTCTCGTCGGACTCGAACTGCGACCCCGCAGGCTTCGCGAGGCGACGGCCATGTGGCAGGCAGTGACAGACGCGGTGGGAATGGATGCCAGGGACGCCCTCTGGTCGCACCCCGACCTCGTTCCCCTTGCCAGTGACATCGACGACCCGACAGCACTGATCGCGAGGATCACGGCTGGCCCACCGGAACCGGACGAGTTCGACCGTGCGCTCGAGGATCTGCTGGACGACGAGGGTGGCGACCGCCCCGTCGAGTAGGCGCGCGGGTTCACACCTGTGGATGGGCGACGGATGCTGGTTCCGTCGACTCCCACACTGTCGGAATGACGATCAGGATCGACTCCCGATGGCCCTTGGTGTGGCGAGACCCCCATACGCTCCAGGTGGGAATCGACCCGCCACGGGTCGTGCTGAGCCACGTGAGTGAACTTGAGGAACGACTGATCTCAGCACTCACCGTCGGCATGACCCGTGACGGTCTCACCGTGCTCGGCCGGGGCCACGATTCCGTGATCGACCACCTGCTCGAGAGGCTCGCGCCGGTGCTGCAGGCTCCCACGCCGCGGCGGCTCGGCGCGACGGTGGCGTTGGCAGGCAGCGGTCGGTTCGTGGATCTCAGCGCACGGTTGTTCGGCGAGGCGGGCATCCGGGTCGTCGTCTCCGAGGCGTCCTCGTCGCTCGTCGAGGCCGAGCCCGATCTGGCTGTCGTCGTCTGCCACGGGGTGGTGCCGCCGAGCGCGCACGCGGTGTGGCTGAGGCGCGATGTTCCGCACGTGCCCGTGCTCTTCACGGAATCCGCCGTTCATCTCGGCCCTGGCGTCGAGCCAGGAGCTGGCCCCTGCCTCGTGTGCATCGAGCTCCACCGCCGGGACGGGGATGCCGCGTGGCCCACGATCGCCACACAACTACTGACACGGGCTCGAAGGGCCGAACCTCCCGCACTCGTGGCCGAGGCCGCCGCTGCACTGTTCCGTCTGGTGATCGAACGACTCGAGAACGGACCACTCGGCGCCCACTCGCTTCGCATCGCGACCAACGGTGACCGCACCCGGCGGACGTGGACGGTTCACCCCGACTGCACCTGCGGCGGGCTCGACCGCTCGATCAGCCGAGAGCGGCCAGAAAGCGACTCGGCTTCCGTGCCTGGCGTGATCCCCCGGAACCCGATGCCCACGACAGTGCGAGGTTCCGTCGCGCGCGCGTGATTCCGACGTACAACAGGCGACGTTCCTCCTCGATGGCCGCGTCATCCTTGGCATGACTCAAAGGGAGAAGACCCTCGGCCAGGCCGATGAGGTAGACCGAGTCCCACTCGAGGCCCTTGGCCGAGTGGATCGTCGTCAGCGTGACAGCGGAAAGCGTTGGCTCGTGTTGGGCGGCCTGTCGTTCGGCGAGGTCGTCCACGAAGGAGCGAAGGCTCGTGCCCTCTGGAGCCTCCCGAGCTAGTCGCATGAGGGCATCCAGGGACTCCCACCGCGATCGAACTGCACCGGCTGTCTCGGGGGGTTCGGCAGTCCATCCGATAGAGCTGAGCACATCGCCGACCGTCCGCTCGAGCGGTCCGGCGACCGATCCCACGGTCGCACCACGGAGGAGCATGATCGCCTCGACCACCTCGCGCTGCTCGAAGAAGCGCGTCGCGCCACGAACCTGGTAGGCGACGCCTGCGTCCTGGAGCGCGGACTCGATCATCTGGGACTGCGCGTTGATGCGGAACAGCACAGC
>CAYRON010000020.1:0-33390 GCA_964425885.1 uncultured Salinibacterium sp. | reverse complement strand
ACAACCCGCTCGCGGGCCTGACCCACAAGCGTCGCCTCTCGGCGCTCGGCCCCGGTGGTCTGTCCCGTGAGCGCGCAGGTGTCGAGGTGCGTGACGTTCACCCGTCGCACTACGGCCGCATGTGCCCGATCGAGACCCCGGAAGGCCCGAACATCGGTCTGATCGGTTCGCTCGCATCGTTCGCTCGCATCAACGCGTTCGGATTCATCGAGACCCCGTACCGCAAGGTCGTGAACGGCAAGGTCACGTCGACCATCGACTACCTGACCGCGAGCGAGGAAGACGACTTCGTCGTCGCCCAGGCAAACGCACCGCTCACCGCGGACAGCAAGTTCGCCGAGTCCCACGTACTCGCCCGTAAGAAGGGTGACGAGGTCGACCTCGTTCCCGTCGAGTCGGTCGGCTACATGGACGTCTCGCCCCGCCAGATGGTGTCCGTCGCGACATCCCTCATCCCGTTCCTCGAGCACGACGATGCAAACCGCGCCCTCATGGGTGCCAACATGCAGCGCCAGGCCGTTCCGCTGCTGCGCAGCGAGTCGCCGCTCGTCGGTACCGGTATGGAGGGCTTCGCGGCCATCGACGCCGGTGATGTGCTCACGGCCGACAAGGCCGGCGTCATCTCCGAGGTGTCGGCGGATGTCGTCACCGTGCAGCTCGACGAGGGTGGAACGCAGGACTACTACCTCCGCAAGTTCGACCGCTCCAACCAGGGCACGAGCTACAACCACCGTGTGATCGTGAGCGCGGGTGAGCGCGTCGAGGCCGGTCAGGTCATCGCCGACGGCCCCGCAACAGAGAACGGTGAGCTCGCACTCGGAAAGAACCTCCTCGTGGCCTTCATGACCTGGGAGGGTCACAACTTCGAGGACGCGATCATCCTGTCCCAGAACCTCGTGAAGGACGACGTTCTCTCGTCGATCCACATCGAGGAGTACGAGGTGGATGCCCGCGACACCAAGCTCGGCAAGGAGGAGATCACTCGTGACCTCCCCAACGTGAGCCCTGAGCTCCTCGCCGACCTGGACGAGCGTGGAATCATCCGTATCGGTGCTGAGGTTCGCCCCGGCGACATCCTCGTCGGCAAGGTCACGCCGAAGGGCGAGACCGAGCTCTCGGCAGAGGAGCGCCTGCTTCGCGCGATCTTCAACGAGAAGAGCCGCGAGGTGCGCGACACCTCGCTCAAGGTTCCTCACGGTGAAGAGGGCACGATCATCGCGGTCAAGGAGTTCAACGCCGACAACGACGACGAGCTCGGCTCTGGCGTCAACCAGCGCGTCGTGGTCTACATCGCCCAGAAGCGCAAGATCACCGCTGGTGACAAGCTCGCCGGCCGTCACGGCAACAAGGGTGTTATCTCGAAGATCCTGCCGGTGGAGGACATGCCGTTCCTCGCCGACGGAACTCCGGTCGACATCATCCTGAACCCGCTCGGTATCCCCGGTCGCATGAACTTCGGCCAGGTGCTGGAGACCCACCTCGGTTGGGTCGCCAAGCAGGGCTGGGAGGTCGAGGGCAACCCCGAGTGGGCCGCCCAGCTGCCGGAGTCCGCTCGCAGTGCCGCCCCCGGCACGAAGGTCGCGACACCCGTGTTCGATGGTGCGCTCGAGGAGGAGATCGCAGGTCTCCTCGACTCGACCACCCTCACGCGCGACGGCGAGCGCCTGATCGACTCTTCCGGAAAGACCCGTCTGTTCGACGGTCGCTCCGGTGAGCCGTTCCCGGCTCCCGTCTCGGTCGGTTACATGTACATCCTGAAGCTCCACCACCTGGTGGACGACAAGATCCACGCTCGTTCGACGGGCCCCTACTCGATGATCACCCAGCAGCCGCTCGGTGGTAAGGCGCAGTTCGGTGGCCAGCGATTCGGTGAGATGGAGGTCTGGGCGCTCGAGGCATACGGTGCCGCGTACGCGCTCCAGGAGCTCCTGACGATCAAGTCGGACGACATCCTCGGACGCGTCAAGGTGTACGAGGCCATCGTCAAGGGTGAGAACATCCAGGAGCCGGGCATCCCGGAGTCCTTCAAGGTGCTCATCAAGGAGATGCAGTCGCTGTGCCTGAACGTCGAGGTTCTCTCGGCCGATGGCTCGACCGTCAACCTGCGGGACACGGATGACGAGGTCTTCCGTGCCGCCGAGGAGCTCGGTATCAACATCTCCACGCGCTTCGAGTCCTCGTCGATCGACGAGATCTAAGCCCCGCCACCGATTCACGACTACTTCAGTTTTCGAAGAGAGAAGAAAAATTGCTCGACGTTCACGCGTTTGACGAGATCAAGATCGGCCTGGCTACAGCGGATGACATTCGCAAGTGGTCGCACGGCGAGGTCAAGAAGCCCGAAACCATCAACTACCGCACCCTCAAGCCCGAGAAGGACGGCCTCTTCGGAGAGCAGATCTTCGGGCCGTCCCGTGACTGGGAGTGCTCGTGCGGTAAGTACAAGCGAGTCCGCTTCAAGGGCATCGTGTGCGAGCGCTGCGGCGTCGAGGTCACCAAGTCCTCCGTCCGCCGCGAGCGCATGGGCCACATCGAGCTCGCTGCTCCTGTTACCCACATCTGGTACTTCAAGGGTGTGCCGAGCCGTCTCGGTTACCTCCTCGACATGGCGCCGAAGGACCTCGAGAAGGTCATCTACTTCGCCGCGTACATGATCATCTCGGTGGACGAGGACCTGCGTCACGCAGAGCTCCCCGCCCGCGAGAAGGAGATCCTCCTCGAGATCAAGACCCTCGAGAACGAGCGCGACTCGCGCATCGCCGACCGTCTCGCTCGTCTCGAGCAGGACCTCGCGGCGCTCGAGGCCGAGGGTGCCAAGGCCGACCAGAAGCGTCGCACCAAGGACGGCGCCGAGAAGGAGATGGGCCAGATCCGCAAGTCGTTCGACGAGCAGATCGCCCAGCTCGAGCGTGTGTGGGATGACTTCCGCAACCTCAAGGTCGGCGACCTGAAGCCCGAGGACTCGGTGTTCCAGGACCTGCAGGACCGCTTCGGTGACTACTTCGAGGCCCACATGGGTGCCGAGGCGATCCAGAAGCGCCTCCAGGCGTTCGACCTGGCAGCGGAGAGCGAGAAGCTGCACGACGAGATCGCCAACGGCAAGGGTCAGAAGAAGATCCGCGCCATCAAGCGTCTCCGTGTCGTCAACTCGTTCCTGCAGACCGGCAACTCGCCGGCGGCCATGGTGCTCGAGGTCGTTCCGGTCATCCCACCGGAGCTGCGCCCGATGGTGCAGCTCGACGGTGGCCGCTTCGCGACCTCCGACCTCAACGACCTCTACCGTCGTGTGATCAACCGCAACAACCGCCTGCGTCGCCTGCTCGACCTCGGTGCTCCCGAGATCATCGTGAACAACGAGAAGCGCATGCTCCAGGAGGCCGTTGACGCACTGTTCGACAACGGTCGTCGTGGTCGCCCCGTGACCGGTACCGGCAACCGCGCCCTCAAGTCCCTGAGCGACATGCTCAAGGGTAAGCAGGGTCGTTTCCGCCAGAACCTGCTCGGAAAGCGCGTCGACTACTCCGGTCGTTCGGTCATCATCGTCGGCCCGCAGCTCAAGCTCCACCAGTGCGGTCTGCCCAAGCAGATGGCACTCGAGCTGTTCAAGCCGTTCGTGATCAAGCGCCTCATCGACCTCAGCCACGCTCAGAACATCAAGAGCGCCAAGCGCATGGTCGAGCGTTCGCGTCCGCAGGTGTGGGACGTGCTCGAGGAGATCATCCGCGAGCGCCCCGTGCTGCTCAACCGCGCACCCACCCTTCACCGCCTGGGTATCCAGGCGTTCGAGCCGCAGCTCGTCGAGGGCAAGGCCATCCAGCTCCACCCTCTCGTGTGTGCAGCGTTCAACGCTGACTTCGACGGTGACCAGATGGCTGTGCACCTCCCGCTGTCGGTGGAGGCCCAGGCCGAGGCGCGCGTGCTCATGCTCGCGAGCAACAACATCCTGAAGCCGTCCGACGGTCGCCCGGTGACCCTGCCGACGCAGGACATGATCATCGGTCTGCACCACCTGACCACGGTCAAGGAGGGTGCAACCGGTGAGGGCCGCGCGTTCTCGTCGATCGCCGAGGCGATCCTCGCGCACGACCAGCACACGCTCGACCTGAACGCGACCGTGCGGATCCGTCTCGACGGCCTGTACTTCGCCGAGGGCGCCGCTCCCGAGAACTTCGTGCAGGGCAAGACGCACCTGCTCGAGACCACTCTCGGTCGCGCGCTCTTCAACGAGGCGCTTCCCACGGACTACCCGTACGTGGAGGCCGTGGCAGACAAGGGCCAGCTCTCGGCGATCGTCAACGATCTCGCCGAGCGGTACCCCAAGGTCGAGGTCGCTGCAGCGCTCGACAGGATCAAGGATGCCGGTTTCCACTGGGCAACCCGTTCCGGTGTGACCGTGGCGCTCTCGGACATCGTGACCCCGCCGTCGAAGCCCGCGATCATCGCGCGCTACGAGGAGCAGGCCTCGAAGGTCCAGGACCAGTTCGACAAGGGTCTGACGACCAACGCCGAGCGTCGCCAGGAGCTCATCGAGATCTGGAACAAGGCCACCGCAGAGGTCGCCACTGCCATGCAGGACAACTTCGCTGTTGACAACAACATCAACCGCATGGTCTCGTCCGGTGCACGTGGTAACTGGATGCAGGTCCGCCAGATCGCCGGTATGCGTGGACTGGTGTCGAACCCGAAGGGTGAGATCATCCCTCGCCCGATCGTGCACTCCTACAAGGAGGGCCTGACCGTGGCCGAGTACTTCATCTCGACTCACGGTGCCCGTAAGGGTCTGGCCGACACCGCACTCCGCACCGCTGACTCGGGTTACCTCACCCGTCGTCTCGTGGACGTCTCGCAGGATGTCATCATCCGCGAGGACGACTGTGGAACGTCGAAGGGTCTCGATATGCCGATCGCGGCGCAGGAGGCTGACGGCACCTGGGTGCTCGACTCCAACGTCGAGAACTCGGTCTACGCCCGCAGCCTGGCCGCGGACGCCGTCAACGACAAGGGCGAGGTCATCGCGGCCGCCGGCTCCGACGTCGGTGACGTGCTCCTCGACACGCTGCTTGCCGCTGGTGTGCACAACATCAAGGTGCGTTCGGTTCTCACGTGTGAGTCCGCCGTCGGTGTGTGCGCGGTCTGCTACGGCCGTTCGCTCGCGACCGGCCTGCTCGTCGACATCGGCGAGGCCGTCGGTATCATCGCGGCCCAGTCGATCGGTGAGCCCGGAACCCAGCTGACGATGCGTACCTTCCACACCGGTGGTGTGGCATCGGCGGATGACATCACCCAGGGTCTGCCCCGTGTGACCGAGCTCTTCGAGGCTCGTACGCCGAAGACCGCATCCCCGATCGCCGAGGCCGCTGGTCGCGTCACGATCGAGGACACGGACCGCACGCGCAAGATCATCCTCACGCCCGACAACGGCGACGAGCCGATCGCGTACCCGGTGCTACGCCGCGCGACCCTCCTCATCGAGGACGGCCAGCACGTCGAGCTCGGCCAGCAGTTCCACGTCGGAAACCTCGACCCGAAGGAAGTTCTTCGCGTCAAGGGTGTCCGTGCGGTGCAGCAGCACCTCGTGGATGGCGTCCAGGGCGTCTACCGCTCGCAGGGTGTGCCGATTCACGACAAGCACATCGAGGTCATCGTTCGCCAGATGCTCCGCAAGGTCACTGTCGTCGACCACGGCGACACCGACCTGCTGCCCGGTGAGCTCGTTGACCGTCAGAAGTACAACGAGATCAACCGCTCCACGCTGACCGAGGGCAAGAAGACCGCCTCGGCTCGCCAGGAGGTCATGGGTATCACGAAGGCGTCGCTCGCGACGGAGTCGTGGCTGTCGGCCGCGTCGTTCCAGGAGACCACGCGTGTTCTCACGCAGGCCGCCATGGAGGGCAAGTCCGACCCGCTGATGGGTCTCAAGGAGAACGTCATCATCGGAAAGCTCATCCCGGCAGGCACGGGTCTTCCGCGCTACCGCGATGTGTCCGTCGAGGCGACGGAGGAGGCTCGGGCCGAGCGTTACCCGAACCGCATCTTCGCCGACGACCTCGGTGTGAGCGAGTCCGACCTGAGCTTCGTCGACTTCGACAGCTTCAGCTCGGATGACTTCACGCCCGGCACTTACAGCTAGCTCAGGTGGTGGGGCTAGCGCCCCTCCACCTTCAGCCGACGAGGCCCCTCGCGAAAGCGGGGGGCCTTTCGTCGTTCAGTCTCGAGGAATGATGGTGTCACCGTAACGAAACCGCCACCGTGAGTAGTTGCCCTCGCTCAGCGCATCGAGTCGGAGCCAAGCGGGGCTTCCCGGACGAATCCTGCCGATCGCACCCGCATCCCAGTTCATCTCGACGAGACGATTTGTGAGGCTGTCGAGGCGCTCCAGAGTGATGCGGGTGGTCGCCGCACTTGAATCACGATCCCTCGACGAACGCGGTCTAGCCACAGGATCGAGCCTCACGAAGGCAGAGTTCGCGTCCTCTGTGAGAGCAGGCAACTTCATGCCTTCCAAGAACGCGTGCAGTAGTATGGATTGGATGGCGCGGGCGAAACCCGCATCCGGAATCGCATGCGGGTAAGTCGTGAGCCGGTGATAAGACGTACGAAGTAGATCGTCGAAGTCCAGGGGGACCGCGACCTTGTAGACATCTTGTGCCAGAGCGCTTGCGCACGTCATGCGGTGGTACATCTCGTAGGCGGTGAAGATGAACGACTTGTCAGAGATGTAGCCGTCGTTAAAGCGTGCGCCGAGGATTGTTGGATTGTCGCGCGAGATATCGAGGATCAGCCCTAGGGCGCGATCGGCCCAGGTGTGGCCTCTGATGAGAAGCTTGTGAAGATACTGGGTGGAGTCCTTCGAGCCCTGCTGCAGTTCTTCCGAGCTGAGCGTGAACTCCTTTTCGACGAGCTGGGCGTGAGTTCCTGTAATGAGGAGCGATAGCTGCTGCCGCATCTCGTGCAGTTGGCGCAGTTGCCGTGGTGAGGAGGCCGACGCGCTCTCCGCTCGCCGCAGAGTGGCCCACGCAATCTCGATCGAACGGCCAGGGTCCGACTGCTGCACGTCGATTGCCTCATTGCGAGAGTCGGCCAGGCTGTAGGCGCTTCCCGCCGAATTGGATGATGCCAACAGTGCCTCGCGAACGCCGCCTCTTTGGCCAGCATCTACACTCTCGTGGAGTCGCGAAGAGACGAGCCCGACGACGTAGTCGGCAATGACGACAACCGTCCTGCTTCGGGTCGGGAGTCGCTTCGGGTCGACCAGCCGCCGAGACTTGAGGTACCGTGCGACGAAGACAGGGTCCGGTACCTGTTGCGCTTGCAGCGCCTTGACGTAGAGATCCTGTACAGCTTCGGTCGACTCCAATACAAACGCCGGAAGCGGTGGCGTGGTGACCTGCACCCGTCGCTGGGGGACAATGAGCGTCGCGCTGGCCTCCAGGGCGCGGTTCTCGTGCTCGAACCTCTTCTTGATGACTGCGGCGCGTTCGCGATCCAGAGGTGTACCGGCGCTGACCGTGTCTTCCGTGTACATGACCTCGATGTTCAGCGCCTCAACCATCTCGCCGTGGTCCCAGTCGATGATCGCGTCATGCAGACATAGCGCAGCGATGGCGGCCGCGACCTTCTGAACCTTCGCGGTCGCCGCCGGGGAACTCGAATCCTCGATGTCTAAACGAGTGAGCGACGACGGTAGCCAGGATCGAACGACATCGGTGCGGAGGTAGGCGATCAGCGACATCTGACCGTGGAGATCGCCGACGTAGTCGTCGATGAGCCGGGCTGTGCGCCGGTGGAGCACGCGACGGTATCTTTGGTCGCCTAGATTCGTGAGCTCGTCCAGTGGACCTAGCTGCTTGCGCACTCTCTCGTCGATCTCGTGTCCTTCGTCGCCGACGGGCCAGGATTCGACCGGGACCTTGTGCCAGCTGGGGGCCGTGGGCCCCGCCACGCTCACCGAGTTGACCATGGCGACAGGGGAGTTCCTCAACCACTCTCGCAACGCATCCGTCGACGCCTTGTGACCCAGTACTGCCGCCGTCCAGCGCGCCACTTTCTTGCGCAGTGCGTCGTCCTCCCAGCCCGCAGCGAGCAGCTCGTCAACCGAGGCGGCGGCGTTGCTTGGGGCGCGGGGCAAGACGAAAGTCGGGTATCGATCGACGCCCCAGTAGGCGCGCATCGTGCGGAATGCATCTGCCGTGTTGAGCCCTTTGCTGGGGCTGAGGATCGCCTCGCCGATCGGCTCAAGGTGATCAAAGATGTGCTTGAGCGCCCGTCGTGATCGCGCCAGGTAGTTGGCCCGCCAGATTCCCGAATCGTCGAAGACCACCGCACCGGCCAGGCTGTCCGAACTGACGCTGCGCTTTGCTCGGCCCTTCGTCACCATGTCGCGAAAAAACTGCGCGAGTGCTAGCACGCCGTTGCTGCCGTCCGGCAGGTCGCTTGCGTCGTCGCGGAGCGCTCCCGTGGCCGCCTCGGATTGCCAGATCCGGATTTGCGTATCGGTTGTCCCGGTCACCCGGAGAAGCTCTTGACGTTCTTTCGTCGCCGCCTTCTTGCCATATGCGTCCAGGATGGCCTCTTTCTCGGCCCGCGACCATCCCGATTCCATGGTCACAGCATGCACGGTTCGGGCCTCTGGTGGCCAGTCCGCGGACATTTCGACGCCAGTTTTGTCCGAGGTGAGAGCGAGTGGCTGCCGACGCTGGAAGCGCGTCCGTGCAGTCCCGAGGATCGAGAAATACCCGGTCAACGGGGTCCTCACCGGCAGGCCGCCGGCTCACACGAAAGGCTCCACCCGATGTCTAAAGCACACCGTTTCCGCCCCCGTAACAACCGTCCCCGCTGCGAGGAAACCGGGCTCGTCCGGTACCGCGACCGCAAAGACGCGAAGCTCGCCATCCGCGCGATGCACATGATCCAGGCCACCGCCCTCCTCGCGGGCGGCACGGCCAAGCCGGTCCCCGTGCGCAGCTTCCGCTGTAGTTTTTGTGGGGGAGCCCACACCACCCGCCAGCCGCTCGCGGCGCGCGTCGCGCAGGCGGTGTCCGCGTGAGCGCGTTCGTGCGCGAGCACGATCCGCTCGCTGTCGCATCCCTCGACCGCACCCTGGTGACAACCTTGCCGCTCTCGGTTCGCCGTGCGGTGCTCGCCTGGTTCGCTGGTCGCGGTGACGGCAAGAGCGGTGTGTTCGACGCCGTCAACCTCGACGAAGGCGCGTCGGACTCGTTCTGGCTGCGCCGCAACGCCGCCGAGTTCGAGCAGGCCGACCGAGCAGAGTTCCTTGCGATGCAGGCCCGCGTCGCGGATCCCAGCCGCCGACTCGAGGGGCTCGTCCGCGAGCGTAGCGACCTCGCGGCTGACCGCGACGTGCTCACGGCCGAACTGGACGACCTTCTCGGGCGTGAGGCGCCCGTGATGTCGACGATCGTGCGCGGTCCCGCTGAGACGAACGCGGCCGACTCCATCCTGCTCGCTCGCCGCCAGCGCACGTGGAACCAGCCGGTGCTCGCCATGCGTCGCCGCATCCTGGCGCTCGAGGAGCGCATCCGCGCCATCGATGTCGAGTCCGCGCACCTCGCGGCCGTGATCTCGGTCGCGTTCTCGGTCGCGGTCTCCCGCAGCGAGCGCTTGCGTCGCTTCTACGAGCGCCCCGCCGAGATCTACCGCCGCGCGCTGAGCCGCACGGCATCCAACGGTGCCCAGATCCAGGCGGCAGGCATCGGCACTACGACGCTGACCGTGCCCGCCTGGACGACTCAGCCCTGCCCGTGGATTCCTGCGGGCTACGTCACCGACCCCACCCCCATCGAAACAAAGGAAACCGCAGATGTTCTTTAGCAAGAAGAAGCGCGAGCTCGACATCGACCGCGCCGAGATCGACCTGACAACGGGAAGTTTCGGCGATCGCCGTGGCGCCCCCACGGAGGGCTCGGATCGCCTCATCCCCAAGCCCTTCCCTGAGGTCATCCCGGCCCCCGATTTCGACGCGGTGGAGGCGGAGTTGTGCGCCTACATCGCGGAGGCCGCCGCCAGCGGAGCTCTCGACGAGGGTTCTGCGCGCTACGCCGACCAGTGGATCACGAAGAAGCTTGCGGGCTGGCTCGAGCGTCTCGAGACCGAGTTCCAGCTGCGCACGGACACGGCGACGTGGATCGTGAGCGGCCGCGCGGCCAATCTCACGGTCGGCCACGGCCACCTGGTCGCTCTTGAGGACGAGCTCGTCGGCAAGCGCGCGGAGCTCGCCCGCCTCGCCGATGTTCTCCGCGGCGAGCCCTCCGCGACGGAACCGGCGCACACGACGACGCCCGGCACGCTCCCCGAGTTGCCGAGCGCCACCCACCTCACCGGCCTCGGATTGCGCGAGGAATCCGTCATCACCGTTCCCACCGAGTGGTCGGCGACCCCCGCTGACCACAACAACTAACACAAAGGAATCACTTCAGATGTCAACAACTACCGCTACAACACCCTCCAGCTCGACAGCGTGGGCAGCTCGCCACCTTCTGAGCTCCACCGCCCGGTCGTACTGGGTCTCGATGGGTCTGCGCATCCTCATGCTCATCGCGTTCTCGTGTGCTGACCTCATCTTCATCAAGGGAACGCTCGACCTGATCCTCGATCAGCAGGAGGCCGTCTCGTGGACGGTCGCGATCGTGCTCACGATCGGTTCTGTCGCGATCATGGTCAAGGCCGGCTACCTCTACCGCAAGGCTCAGGATGACGGACATGGCCGCGGCTGGATCCTAGTGCTCGTCGCTGGCTGGGCGCTGCTCGGGGTCGCCCTCGTGGTGATGCGCTTCAACGGTGCCGAATGGACCTCCTCCGCCATTGCGGTCGAGGGCCAGGTCGGGGCCGTGGATGAAACGGCCAAGCACCAGGGCATCGCGCTGCTGCTCGGCCTGATCTACATCTCGGCTGGTGTCTTCGCCTACTTCGAGGGGATGCACGACATCAACCCCACCGCGATCGAGTACATGTCGCTGCGCCCCCGCGTCGCACGCCTGATCGACGACATCACGGCGCAGCGCGGCATCGTCGCTCGCGCCGCCGAGGACCTCGAGCGCGCGAAGGGCAACCTTGCGGCGCTGCCTGATGCTCGTGCCGCCGCGGAAGGGGCACTGCGCTATCGCGCCGAGGAGCTCATGGCGCTCGCTCGTGTGCGCATCGCGAACGCGCTCGGTGACCCTGCTGCGACGGGCATCACCGAGATCGAACCGAACCCGTTCACTGCCGAGACCGGAAAGGATGCCCGCTGATGCGCAAGGTACTGGCAATCATTGCGATGTTCCTCCTGCTCGCCGGCTGCGCCTCCGCGCCCGGCGACACTGCCTCGGACTGCGTGACCTACGACGGGGTCGTCCTCGTCGTCGGGGTTCACGCGAACCAGCCGGCGCCCAATGTGCCCGCCGACCTCGCGTGTGCCCTGCGCAACACCATCGCGGAGGGCGGCACGATCGGTATCGTCGCGAACGACGGTGAGCCCTCGGTGCTGTTGTCCGCGACATCCTTCGACGTCACGGGCAACAACGACGCGACGACCCGCAACAACATCACGAAGGCCTTCAACCGCGTGATCTCGACGATCCAGGAAGCCAAGCCGCAGAAGGCAGGTTCCGACCTGTTCGCGGCGCTCGTGCTCGCTGCGGACCTCGCTCACACGGCGTCTCCGGCGATTGGGAAGGTCATCTCCATCGACGCGGGCCTGCCCGATAGAGGAGAGGTCAACCTGACAGTCCCGGGCGGCACGCTCGTTGCCGCCGACCAGCTCGCGGGCTACCTCACGTCGGTCGGGGCGCTCAAGGATGACACGTTCGCCAACCTGGACGTCGAGTTCTGGAGCCTCGCAAGGGTGTCGGAGCCGCAACGTCCGCTCGCTCAGGCTCAGGTCAACAACATCGCCGAACTCTGGCCCGCGCTCGCGCTCGCCGGGGGTGCCAAGGCGGCGACGTCGGTGCCGATGCCGAGAGAGGGCGACGGCGTGGACACGGCACTCGAGACCGGACTCGTCGAGGTCATCGAGCCGCCTGAGCCCGTGGCGTCGTCGACCATGACGTTCGACGACACGAGCGCGCTGGGGTTCGCGAGTGGGGACTCCACTCTCCTCGACCGGTCGGCGGCGCGCGCCGCGCTCGTTCCCGTCGCGGAGTGGCTCATGGCGGTGCCCGGCCGTTCCGCGGTGATCACGGGTCGCACCGACAGCGACCACCCCGAGAACAACGAGTCGTTGAGCACTGCCCGAGGCTGGACTGTTGCCCAGCTTCTGGGCGAGCTCGGGGTGAAGCAGGAGATCCTCACCGTCGTCGGCGCCGCGTACACCGCCCAACCGCCGGACCGTCTCGCCGATGGAACGCTCGACCCGTACGCCGCGGCCCTCAACCGCGTGACCGAGATCGAGTTGGTCGGCTGATGATCGAGAAGGCTCTGCACGATCTCGCACGCGACGTCGAGGAATGGCAACCGCCCGGCGCACTCTCGCATCTCGTGTGCGTGAGCTGTGTGCGGTCGCCGTACTTCTCGGCCGCGGAGCTCGAGGGGTGGCCCCACGCGGTGGTGCATCCCTTCGTGCGTGGTCTCGAGTCGGTCGCGCAGATCGAGAGTGGCCGAATCCGGGCGGCTCACGAAGAGCGACTGGCCGCGAGGCTTCTCGAGGAGGACTTCTTCGACGCCCACGAGGAGGAGTCGTTCGCAGAGTTCGAGCGCCGGCTCAACGTCTACGACAGCCACGCCAGGACCCTTGTCGTCGCGGAGCTCAAGAGCAACCAGGAACGCATCACCGACGTACTGCAGTTCGGTCTGGGAGCGCGTCTTGACCACTACGTCGGCCAGTCTCTCGCGACGCTGCTCTCGCAGTTGCGCGACGGGAGCGACACGCGGTGATCGAGCTGCTCCTGGTGCTCGCCGCCGTGGTCGGGGTGCTCTTGATCATCGTGCCACGAGTGCGCCAAGGCCGCGGGGCACGGTCGCTCGGGGGGCTTCGCCGCTATGGCGCCCCCGACGACCTGCCCGGCTACCTTGGCGGCGTGCTCGCGACGCTTGCCTTCGTGTCGTTCACCACCGCTGTCGGAACGCTCCCGGCGACGAGTGTCACGGTAGGGGTACTCGTCGGCATCGTCTGGGTCGTGGTGCGGGCATCGGCCGGCGCCCACGCCGTGTTCATGGGAGTGGCTGGCACTGTGGGCATCATCGGAACGGTGATCGGGTTCGTCTCCGACGTGCAGTGCGGAGGAGCCGCGCTGCACGCGCGGCTCCTCTCGCTCGCGGTTCTCGCAGGCGCGGCGCTCGTGGGTGCTCTGGTGGCCGTCGGTACGGGTCGACTCAGGTCGTCGAGCGCACTCGCGGGATTCGCAGCGCTGGAGGTACTCGTGTTCCTCTCGACCCCGCTCGGGATCTCGATCGTCGACACGTCGGGGTGGGGCATTACTGCAAGCCTTGTGATCGCCGGGCTCTTCGGCTTCTTCGCCTTCATCGCACCGCGCATCATCATCGGCCTGTCGGCGGTCGCCGTAGCACTCATCACGGTCGGAGTCGCGGCTACGGCGGGCGTCGCATGCGGCGCCCAGCAGTGGGATGCCATCGCGGCCATCGCGGCGTTCACCGTCAGCTACCTCGTGTGCGCCAGCGTCGCCCGTCTCGTGCGACGCTAAACGGGGCAGATGCGAGCGTGCTGCTTCTGATCTCGGGCGGGATTCAGGATGCCCCGGGCTCCGGCACGACCCTGTGCTCCTGCGCCGTACCGGTGTCGCTCAGGATGGTCGCGGCATCCGAGCGCCCGGGGGGCAGGAGGCGCGCGACCACCCTCCCCGTGGTGGCCGAGTCGAGCGCTGCGACCAGCTCACTCGTGATGGCGGCGAGGGTCGTGGCATCCGGAAGATCGGGATAGCGGTCGTCGAGCAGCACGACCTGCACGCCCCGCTGTCGCGCAGCCCGCGCTGCTGCAACCACGGGCGGCACGGTGAGGGAGCGCGCCCGGAGCCCGTCGCGAAGTTCTGCCTCAGCGACCGCGAACTCGATGCGGTCGGCGTCGGTCAGGGGTGTTCCCTCGACGAGTCGTGCGAGCAGCGGCGTCGCGATCGCATCGAGCTCCTGAAGCCGCGCATTGCGCTCGTTCGTGCTCGCCAGCTGGGCTGCTTCGACAATGGCGCGGTTCGAGGTCCTCTCGGTGAGCCGCGCCATCGTCGCGGTGGTTCGCCGGAGCCCGACGGTGAAGAGGGTGCCCACCAGAAGGATCGGCAACTGTTTGCCCACGAGCAAGAGCGCCGTGACCACACCGAACTCCGTCGTGTAGCCCCAGGCCACGATCACGAGGGACTGGGCGATGAACCCGAGCCAGGCGATGCCGAGTCGTCCGCGCAGGCCGATGAAGAACATGGTCACGGTGCCGGCCCCGAAGTACCACTGGGAGTGACCACCAGCAACCTCGAGCTGCCAGCTGACGAAGAGCGCGACGGCGATCCAGGCGACGACCGTCATGACGGCAGTGGAGCGCTGCAGAGGCTCGGAGTTGTCGAGGGTGAGCACCACGCCGACGACGATGAGCACGGCGAGCGCGACCACAGTTGGCCAGGGCGAGACCACTTCGCCGATGCTCCAGATCGCGAGGACCGCGCTCGTCACGATGTAGGCCCACATCAGCACGTGGGTCCCGCGGCCGGTCAGCGCGACCTGGTCGAGCCGCCCCTGCAGACTCACGACGCGCTCCAGGTGAGCGTGACGAGGGTGCCCCGGCCACTCTCGGATGTCACGACGGCATGGCCCCCCGGGATCGCCCCGAGCCTGCCGCGGATGCTCACGAGAATGCCGAGGCGGTGTGGAGCGACCTCCAGCGCATCGAAGCCCGGCCCATCGTCGCGCACCCGGACTTCGATCAACTCGGGGGAGAACCGCACCCTCACCTGCCGTTCGGCGTGCGGCGCGTGCGTCACGCTGTTGCGCACGGCCTCGGATGTCGCCTCGGCGAAGGCAGCAGCAACCTCCCCGGGAACATCGAGCTCCCGCACACCGTGAGCGGAGAACTCCACGTCGATCGAGGCCTCGAGCACGACAGAGCGGATGCGGGACACGAACTCGGTCGGCGTGACCGCTGGCGCGACATCCGCTCGTCCGTGGCGCAGCTCCTCCAGCTCGGCGAGAGCCGCGATGGCCTGGCGCCTCACGGGGCCCTCCAACGCAGCATCCGCTCGCGAGGCGTAGTACAGCGTGTTCATCACCTCGTCGTGCACGAGTGCGTCCAGGCGCGCCTGCTCCTGCGCGCGAGCCGTTGCCGCGGCAGATCGTGCAGCGGCTTCGCGCAGCTCGCTCGTCGCGGCATCCACTGCCGCTGCGTTGCGCATGGCAGCGATGGCCAACGCAGTGAAAAGGCCGCCGAGGATGAGCGTGAGGAGTGCGTACTGAAGTGGCGTGTTCCAACCATCCTCGCTGCGGGTGAGCCACCGGATGGGCGCCTCGAGCACCGACAGCAGCAGCAGATAGGCCCATGCAGTGCTCGTGTCCCACGCGACGACGGCGCAGACCGCCCCGATCGCCGCCATCTCGAGAAGCCACGGGCTGACTCCTTCGGCAAACGACCCGGGCTTGATCGCCGGCACCATCGCAACTTGGATCAGAACGAAAAGCGCGGCGTAAGTTCCGTGGACGAGCCGGATGACGCGAAGCCCAGCGAACATCGTGATGATCGTGAGCACGAGGTATCCGCCGTAGACCACGAGCACAGCAACGAGGGTGAATGGCGGAGTGAGGTACTTGGTTCCCGCGAGGATCGACCCGAGCGCAATGAGCCCGAGGATGAGCGCGCCGACTCCGTTCACGATCGTGATCGTCCGCGCGACGCGAACCGTGGCGTCCGTGTGGTCAGAGCGCGAGGCAACGGGGAAGGGGGCTGTCACGACTCGGTGCCCACCGTCACGACTCGGGGGAGGGGAGGATGCCGTCCTCGACGGCTCGCTTGTAGAGGTCGACCTTCGTGTGGGCAGGTCGCCCGGCCATCGCGTACTTGTGCCGGATCCTCCGCACGTACTCGGCTACGGTCCCCGCCGAGAGCCCCGCACGGTGAGCGACCGTGACCGACTTGTCCCCGGCTGCGTAGAGCGCGAGCACCTCGCGTTCCTTCGGGCTCAGGCCCGCTGATGACAGGTTGGGGTCTGCATCGAGCGCGGCCGCCCACTCCGTCGTGGCCACGGTGCCGCCGCGGGCGGCCACGCGAACAGCTTCGACGATCGCCTCACGGGTCTCCGACTTGCGCACGATGCCGAGCACTCCACCGCGGGACGCCGCCCGGAGTTCTGCGGGATTGTCGGCAGCAGTGAACGCAAGCACTCTCGCATTCGCCTCGTGCAGTACGGCGAGGTTGCGCGCAACCGTCGAGCCGTCGGAGAGACGGATGTCGAGCACGACGAGATCGAGGGTGGGCGCGAGGGAGAGGATGTCATCGACGCTCATGGCGGAGTGAACGAGCTCTATGTCGTCCTCATCCTGCAGCACGGAGGCGAAACCGAGCCGAACGGTCTCGTGATCGTCCACATGGGCAACGCGCAGTCGCTCGTGCATGCTCTCCGTCATCGCCCCTCCGCGCGGCCGTTGGACTCTCACGAGAATGCCATGGATTCGCGGATGGGTGCGACGTTTCGAGGTGAACCCCCCCGAACAGGTGTCAGTGAAAACGACGACTGATACACCGTTCTGTCCACTGCCACGATGTAGTCACCCCGAAGAACTACGGAGCCGCTCCCGTGAATCGACTTGCTATTGATGACCTTCTGGGCGGCATCCTGTCCGGGTGGTGCGAGTCCGTGGCGGACTGGGCGCCTCCCGGACAGGGTTCTCCCCACACCTGCACGACCTGCCCCACCTCGATCCTCGCCGGCGTGATGAATGTCACGGATTGGCCGCACGAGGTGATGCACCAGCTCGCCGCAGCTCTCGACGGAGCCGCGGACGAGATCTACATCTACCTCGATTCACGATCCATCGACGGATACCTGTATGGATCGAGTCGCGAGTCGGTCCGTCGCTACGTTGCCCAGACGGTGACGGCCCAGCGTGCCGACCTCCTCGACGTACTCACGGAGTGCGTCGATTCCCGAATCGCCGAGTTCACCAGCCGAGAGGCCGGGCGGATACTCGCGCGGGTTGGTTCCTGACACGTCCTGACTCCCCCCGATGCAGGCCCCCCGGTTGCGGGGGTGACAGGAACCGGCCCGCGCGGTTAGCTAGATAGGTCGCTATCGCTGGGGGGTGAAGTCGTGGCGTCTCTCGCTGAGATTCTCATCCTGCACGGGATCATGCCGATCGAGAGCATCGACATCGGCCTCGACGATGATGCTCTCGTCGCCGATCTCATGGGCCGTGGTCGCATCTCGACCGCCCAGGTCGCAGCGGCACGCGCCGCACAGGCCGGCATGCCGTTCGTGGAGCTTCTCGACTACCCGGTCGATGCCAGGGCTGTGGGCATCGTGCCGGCCGCGCTGTGTCGGCGCTACGACGTGCTTCCCGTCGGTTTCGCCGGCGGCTACCTCATCCTTGCGGTCGCTGATCCCGGCAACATCCTCGCGGTGGATGACGTGCGGGCGCTCGCCGGTCAGCCGGTCAAGTGTGTGGTGGCGGAGCTCACCGATCTGCGCGCGGCGCTCGACCGCTACATTCGCGCCGACGGTGAGCTGAGCAGCCTCTCGTCGGCCATCGAGGAGGAGGCCGCGGCATCCGCAGCCGAACTCGTTCGCCAGCAGGGCGTGACCGAGGCTCGCGAGGATGACGCACCCATCGTGCGGTTCGTGAACCTGCTCATCAGCCAGGGCATCCAAGACCTGGCATCGGACATCCACATCGAGCCGGCCGAGTACGACATGGGTGTGCGGTACCGCATCGATGGCGTCATGCACGAGATGCAGCGTGCGCCGAAGAACATCCAGAACGGCGTGATCTCGCGCCTCAAGATCATGTCCGACATCGACATCGCCGAGCGCCGCAAACCGCAGGACGGCCGGATGTCGGTGAGCCACGGTGGCCGCAAGATCGACCTCCGCGTCGCAACGCTTCCCACGGTGTGGGGCGAGAAGGTCGTCATGCGAATCCTCGACAACAACTCGTCGAGCATGGACATGTCGGATCTTGCGCTGCTGCCGGCCAACTTCGAGGCCTACCGGCGCTCGTACTCCAAGCCGTACGGCATGCTGCTCGTCCCCGGGCCGACCGGTTCGGGCGGGTCGACGACGCTGTACACGACGCTCCATGCGGTCGCGCGTCCCGAGATCAACGTCATCACCGTCGAGGACCCGGTCGAGTACCGCATGGCGGGCATCAACCAGGTGCAGGTCAACCCCAAGGCCGGCCTCACCTTCGCGAGCGCGCTGCGCAGCATCCTTCGGTCCGACCCCGACGTCGTGCTTCTCGGTGAGATCCGTGACCACGAGACGGCGCAGATCGCGATCGAAGCCTCGCTCACCGGCCACCTCGTGCTGTCGACCCTGCACACCAACGATGCGCCGAGCGCCGTCACGCGCCTCACCGAGATGGACATCGAGCCGTTCCTCGTGGGGTCGGCGCTCGACTGCGTGGTCGCCCAGCGTCTTGCCCGTCGCCTGTGCGAACGCTGCCGCGAGCCGTACCACCACGACCCGACCGAGATCGCGAACCTGGGCTTCGGCTACCAGCCGGGCCAGCCCATGGGCCAGCTCTATCGCCCGGTTGGATGCGCGAGCTGCTCGAACACCGGATACCGCGGCCGGCTCGCCCTCCACGAAGTCATGACCGTGACCGAGGAGATCGAACGTCTCGCCGTGGCGCGTGCCTCGAGCGCCGAGATCGCTCGCACGGCAATCGGTCAGGGTATGCACACCCTTCGCCAGGACGGCTGGGCGAAGGCGCAAATGGGTTTGACCTCGATCGAAGAAATCCTGAGAGTGGTGGCATAACGGTGAACAAGCCGATCTACGAGATTCCCGTGAACCAAGGTCTTCGGGATGCCGCGCCAGTGCCGCCGCCCGGAGCACCCGCCACCGGCGGCATCCCCACTTACGGACCTCCGCCCGGAACCACTTCGCCAGCGGGCCCGAACCCGCTCGCGAGCGCACCACCGCCGAGCGCCGCACCCGGCGCGTACCCGCCCCCACCAGCCCCGCCAGCGGCGGGGTCCTCACCCGCATACCCAGCGACCGGAGCCTTCCCGCAGCAGGCCCCACGGATGCCGCAGCAGGCTCCGGCCGCGGCGCCGCAAGGCACCGGCCAGCAGTCAGGCCCTGCGACGGGCGCGTTCTCGCAGCCGGCACCCCCCGCTCCCGCGCCCCAGTTCGTCAACTCGCCACCGCCCACGGCTCCGACTCCAGGTCCGGCTCAGCAGCCGACGGCGCTCCGCGGCGATCCGGACCTGATGGCGGCACTGCAGGAGGTGCTCCTCAACGGTGCATCCGACCTTCACGTGACCGTCAATGCGCCGCCGATGATCCGGGTGGATGGATCGCTACGCCCCATCACGGGAGCGGAAGCGTGGCCGCGGCACAAGGTCACCGACGCGCTGTACAGCATCATGAGCACGGAGCAGCGGGAACGCTTCGAGGAGAGGCTGGAGCTCGACTTCGCGTTCTCGATCTCCGCCAACGCCCGATTCCGCGTGAACTTCTACCAGCAGCGCGGCGCGATCGGCGGTGCGTTCCGTCTCATCCCGACGGAGGTCAAGCAACTTCATGAGCTTGGCGTCCCGCAGGTCGTCGGTGACTTCGCGAAGCTGCCACGCGGCCTCGTGCTCGTGACCGGGCCAACGGGCTCCGGCAAGTCGACGACCCTCGCGGCCCTCATCGACCTCGTCAATCGCACGCGCGCCGATCACATCATGACCGTCGAGGACCCGATCGAGTTCGTCCATGGCAACCAGCGTTCGCTCGTCAACCAGCGCGAAGTCGGCCAGGACACCCATAGCTTCGCCGAGGCTCTCAAGCACGTGCTGCGACAGGACCCCGACGTCATCCTGATCGGCGAGCTCCGCGATCTCGAGACCATCTCGACCGCGCTCACCGCCGCCGAGACCGGTCACCTCGTGTTCGCAACCCTGCACACCCAGGATGCCCCGCAGACCGTTGACCGCATCATCGACGTCTTCCCGCCCCACCAGCAGGGCCAGGTGCGCACACAGCTCGCCGCCACCCTGCAGGGCGTGATGTGCCAGACGCTCGTCAAGCACTCCAGCGGAACGGGTCGTGTCGTGGCGACCGAGATCCTCTTCATGACGCCCGCTATCGCGAACCTCGTCCGTGAGGGCAAGACCTACCAGATCCCCACCGCGCTCCAGGCGGGGCGCGGTCTCGGGATGCAGACCATGGACCAGCACCTGGCCGATCTCGTGAACGAGGGCCAGATCACGCACAAGGCCGCGCTGGAGAAGGTTCACGACGCCGAGGGGTTTGCCCGCCTCGTGCGCAGGCCCGAGGCCCGCCAGACCATCGGTGACTCGGGCATCGACTTCGGCGACGCATTCTCAGGGGGGCGATGATGGCCGGTGGCGCAACCGCCCAGATGTACGAGTACCGAGCCAGGGATACCCGGGGCAAGGTCGTCAAGGGTCGCATCGAGGCAGGCTCCGAGTCCGCGGTCATCGCGAGGCTCACGACGATGGGCGTTGCCCCTCTCGGCATCCGCGAGGTCGGCGCGGGCACCGGCCTTCAGGCCGAGATCACTATTCCGGGCCTCGAGAAGGGGGTGGGTCTCAAAGACCTCGCCGTCATGAGTCGGCAGATGTCGACGATGATCTCGGCCGGCCTCTCGATTCTTCAGACCCTCAATATCCTCGCGACTCAGACGGAGAACAAGAAGCTCGCGAAGGTACTCAACGACGTTCGGTCCGACGTCGAGACGGGGCACTCACTGTCCGACTCCTTCGCGCGGCACGAGCGGGAATTCCCACCGCTCATGATCAACCTCATTCGAGCTGGTGAGACCGGCGGTTTCCTTGAGAAGTCGATGGATGCCATCGCCATGAACTTCGAGAAGGAGGTCAAGCTCCGCGACAAGGTGAAGGCTGCGCTGACGTACCCCGTCATCGTGCTGATCATGGCCATTCTGGGTGTCGCACTGATGCTCATCTTCATCGTTCCCGTGTTCACGAAGATGTACGGCGACCTCGGTAGCCAGCTCCCGTTGCCGACCCAGTTCCTCGTATCCCTCTCAGCCGCAATGGTGTGGCTAGGCCCGCTCACCGCAGTGCTGATCGTCGCTGGGGCGATTTGGTGGGGCAGGAACAAACACAAGGAGTCCGTGCGGAACGTCGTGGACCCGATCAAGCTCAAGCTCCCCGTCTTCGGTGCGCTCACAGCCAAGATCGCCATCGCCCGGTTCGCCAGGAACTTCTCCACGATGATCGGGTCGGGCGTTCCGATTCTGAGATCCCTTTCGATCGTGGGGGAGACCAGCGGCAACATGGTCATCGAGAAAGCACTCCTGCGAGTGCAGGACTCCGTACGAACGGGCGGAACGATTGCGGGCCCGCTCATGACTGAGCCAGTGTTCCCTTCGATGGTCACCCAGATGATGGCTGTTGGTGAGGATGCCGGGGCGCTCGAACCCATGCTCGAGAAGATCGCCGTCTTCTACGACAGCGAGGTCGAGTCCATGACCGATCAACTCACGGCGCTCATCGAACCGCTCATGATCGCGTTCCTCGGCATCATCATCGGCGGGATGATCGTCGCGCTGTACATGCCCATGTTCGGCATCATCAGCGAAGTCGGCGGCAGCTAGCGTTTGTACCCCACAACTGGGGTGGCCCACAGGGGCAATCACCCCCGTTCGCGGGATTACTGTCCCCCATCCCTCCGGGGAATATGAATGCAGGGGGAATTACACCTCCTGTCCAGTTAATCCAACGGAACAGGATCACAATGTTTACTGCACTCAACAAGAGCCTCACGGCCGCTCGCAACCGCGTCTCTCAGGGGGAGAAGGGGTTCACGCTCATCGAGCTCCTGATCGTCGTCCTCATCATCGGCGTCCTCGCCGCGATTGCCATTCCGATCTACCTCACCACCCAGGCAACGGCGAAGGACAACACCGCCAAGACGACCGTCACGGACGCCAAGACCGCAATTGTCGCGGCCTACACGCAGAACGGCGCGCTGCCCGCGGCCGAGACCGGCAACAAGCTGCCCACCTCGGTGTTCGCCTCGAGCCCCGACGTCACGATCGTCTACTTCCCGACTGCGGCAAACGGCACGCCCAACTCGCCGTTCTGCATCAGCGCCCAGTACACCGGCGGCAAGATCTTCAAGGCGACCGACCAGATCACCGCTACCGAGACGACCACGGCCTGCACCAGCGTCACGGGCTAATCACCTAGCGCCGGGTGGTGGGCCCTGACTCAGTCAGGGCCCACCACCCGATCAGCATCACGACAGTACGAAATGCGATCTCTGGGGGGAGGGAAGCATGAATCGAAGAATGCACGACGATTCAGGTCTCGGTCTCATCGAGATCGTCGTCTCGATGTTCATGATTGCTCTCATCGCGATCGCCTTCCTTCCTTTTCTCATCCACAGCTTCCAAGCGACGCGCGCCAACACGACGCTCGCAACCGCCAACCAGCTCCTTGACCAGCAGTTCGATCAGCTGCGCCAGCTTCAGCCAGCCAACTGCTCCGCGGTCGAGTCATTCCGCAATCGTGCGGATGCCGCACTGGACCGGGTCGAGGACACATCCCGCCGGGTCACACTGACCGTCACCCGCAGCTTCACGTGCCCGACCAATGCCACACGGTCGGGTGCGGAGCGCATGACCATCACGATCGTGAACTCCTCGACCGGCGCAGCTGTGACAAGCGCCTCAACGATCGTCTACGTGACGCCATGATCGCGCAGCTCGCCATTCGAATGGTCCACGAGGGCAGGGGGATAACCCTTGTCGAGTTGACGGTGTACGCGATGCTCGTGTCGATCATCACCCTGATCGCGGGCTCCCTCTTCATCACTGGCCTCACGAGCCAGCGCGACATCACCGCGATGGGCAGCGCGACGAGCCGCGGCCAAGTCGTGGTGGCCTCGATCGAGAGCGGGATTCGCACCGCCTCCACCATCACCGTGCCAGCGGCGTCCGCCATCGGCCAGCGTTTAGTCACCCGCACCGGCAAGTTCACTTCAGCGGGTGTCGGCACCTGGCAGTGCCGCTCCTGGCTGATCGCTCCTACGGGCAAGGTCTACTACCGTTCGTCCGCCGCCGCGATCCCCGCGCCAGGAAGCCTTTCCGCCGCTGACCTCGCAGGGTGGACCCTGCTCACGGAAGGCGTGAAGACGGCACCAGGGGCGACCTCAGCGTTCACGCTCTCCGGCAACACCCTCAGCGTCGCCATTGAGGTGGCGGCAGGCTCCGAAGGGGCTCCTGCGCTCATCAAGAACCGCATCAGCAAACAAGCACTGCCCACAACCACGGGAACGGGGCCATCGTCATGTTGACACTCCTCAAGCGGCTGCGCTCCGAGAATCAGGGCGCTGCACTCGTGACCGTCGTGGCTCTCTTGGCCATCTCGATGGTCGTCGTCGCAGTCATCGGCACATCGATCTTCGCTGCCAGCAGTGTCACTGTGACCTCGCGCGCGTCTGTCCAGTCCAAGGTCTCCGCGGAGGCAGGCATCGACTGGGCACTGGGTGAGTTCAACCGCAGCTACTTCCCGTGCGCTGGTGACTATCGCACCTCCAACCCGTCGTTCCAGGTCACCATCAGCTACGTGAACGCGGCCGGCAACGCTCTCACCTGCGGAACCACGGCATCCGGTAGCCCAGCTAAGGCGACGATCGTCTCCACGGGGTACTCCTCGATCAGCTCGAAGACCACAGCTGCGAACACCCACCAGCTGGGTGCCGTAGCGAACATCGTGCTCGCGACCTCGGGCGCAGTGCTCGACCAGGCCCTGTTCACCGAGTCGGGGCTCATGCTCCGGAACGACAGCCAGGTCACCAGTTCGGCGCCTGGCGTGCTCGACGGCAATGTGTACACCAACGGCTCGTTCGACTGTCTTACGCAGAATCGTATCGAGGGCGCAGTATTCGCTCGCGGCAACGTAACGATCCACAACATCTGCGAGGCGTTGGCATCGGTATGGTCAGGAGGAAACGTCGACCTCAAGACTTCCGATGTCAGGCTCGACGGCGACCTCTACGTTGCCGGAAACGCGGACATCAATCAGGCCCACATCGACGGCAATGTCGTCGCGAACGGATACGTCAAGACTACGAACGGAGCCAACAAGAACTGCGGCAGTGGCAACAGCGTGAACGTGTGCGGCTCCATCTGGTCGCTCAACGGCGCCATCACCCTTGGAAGCAACGGGACTCCCGTCGCGGGATCGCTGTACGCGCGCAACGGGATCACGCTCAGCGGAAACGAGATGAACCCCCGCGTGGCCACGGCGACATCACTCAACGGCGACTTGACGATGAATAAGGGAAAGATATCGGGAGCCGTAGCCGTCTACGGCAACATCACCAGCGACAACGCGAGCTCGAACATCGTCAAGGCCAACACGTGCAGCGTCACGGTGACCAACACGCAATGGACGAAGTGCACCGGCACCCTCACGCTGCCGAAGCCCGCGACATCCATCGCCACATACTCGCCTGCATCGTCGACCAACCTGGGAACGCGCACCGAGACCGTGACCGTCGACAAGCCGCCTCGCCAGAGCTTCCCGCAGATCTTCTCCTCCACGAGTGCGATCGCGACTCACTGGAGCGGCTGGCAGAAGCCAGTGGTTCCCTCCACCGCTTGCTCGAGCGCCACCTTCCAGAGTTCGATCAACACGATCCTCGCCGGCTACTCGTCCGGCACCAAGGTGCTTCTCCAGATGCCGTGCACGGTGCCCGGTGACAACGTGACGCTCAACCTCAAGGGCGACGTGGCCTTCATGGTGCCGAAGGGCGTGAGCTGGAGCAACGAAACGAAGATCAACTCGACCGGTGGGCCATGGACGGTCATGTTCATCGTGCCGTCGGATGCCCCCGGCGTGAGCTGGTCGCAGCCTGACCCCACCGGCGCTCCGGGTCAGCTGTCTCCCTCGTGCTCGGGTGTTCCCGACCTCTCGTTCAGCAAGCTGATTGTCAACAATTCCTCCCGAGTGTTCATGTACACCCCTTGCAGGGTGTACATACAGAACCGTGGGAACGGGTTCGAGGGTCAGATTTACTCAGGCGTCGCTGAATATCAGGACGGCGTCATCATCAAGCGCGCCATCATGACGATCCCGGGTGTGGAGATCCCGGGCCAGAGCGTCTCGTCGTCGAACACGTCGGCCACCATCACGAGCAGATTCGATATCGGATGACGGCCATCGTCCTCGTTGCCGCCGGCGTCTTCGGCGCTCTCATCGGCTCATTCCTCAATGTGGTCATCTACCGGGTGCCGCGCAAGCTCTCGCTCGTGCACCCGGGAAGCGCGTGCCCGAACTGCGGTGCGAGTATCCGACCCATCGACAACATTCCGGTGTTGTCCTGGCTCTTCCTTCGCGGAAAGTGTCGGGACTGTGGAGCCAAGATCTCGCCTCGTTACCCTCTCGTCGAGTTGGGCACCGCGCTCGCCTTCGTGCCGGTCGCATGGGTGTTTCTTCCGACGTCCGAATTCCCCGCCGGCCTCGCCGCCGACATCCTCGTTCTGGTCGCCTTCCTCGGGCTTGCCGCCGTCAGCATTGCACTGGCCCTCATCGACCTCGACACCTCCACCCTTCCCAACCGGATCGTGGTGCCCTCGCTCGTCGCACTGCTCGTTCTCTTCGTTGCAGCGGCACTCCTTCAGGGCGACGTCGGGCCTCTGGTTCGGGCCATCATCGGGGCCGCAGCGCTCTTCGCGTTCTACCTCGCTCTCGCGCTGGTCTCGCGCGGTGGGATGGGCATGGGAGACGTGAAGCTCGCTGCGCTGCTCGGCCTCGCGCTCGCCTGGGTCGGCTGGCCCGCCTTCGGGGTCGGAGTGTTCGCGGCGTTCGTGCTCGGCGGCCTGTTCTCGGTCGGCCTGCTCATCGCACGCAGGGCCGGCCGCAAGTCCACAGTGCCGTTCGGGCCATGGATGCTCGGCGGGGCGTGGATCGGAATCTTCTGGGGGGCTGCCCTGTGGCAGTCCTATGCGCAAGTAGTCGGACTGGCAGGGGGAGCCAATGGGTAAACGAATTGTGGGTGTGGACTTCGGGCATGGCGTCATACGCGGCGTGGAAGTCGACAACCCCGACAATCAGAACGCACGCGTGATTCGCTCGGCCGAGGTGACGGTTCCGGATGGCGCGATCGTCAACGGCGAGGTGCGTGAAGTGCACACGGTCGGCGCCGCCATCAAGCGCTTGTGGAGCGCAGGCGGGTTCAAGACCAAGAGGGTCGTGCTGGGTATGGGAAACCCTCGAGTGCTCGCTCGCGACCTCACCGTGCCCGCGATGCCGCCGGCGCAGATCAAGGAGAGCCTGCCGTTCCAGGTTCAGGACCTCCTGCCGGTGCCCGTTGCCAACGCGATCCTCGACTTCTACCCGGTCTCAACCGGTACGGCTGAGTCCGGTCCAGTCGTCAACGGCCTGCTGATCGCTGCTCTCAAGGACGTCGTCATGGCCAACATCTCGGCGGTCCGTCTGGCGGGACTCGAGACCGTCGCGGTAGACCTCATCCCGTTCGCGCTGACTCGACTCCTCTCCACTGGGGGCCCCGGCGAGACGGTTGCCTTCGTGGACGTGGGCGCCACGACGACCAACGTCTCGATCGCGGTGGGGGGCATCCCGCAGTTCGTTCGCATCATTCCGGCCGGGGGAGAGGATGTCACGAGCGCCCTCATGGAGCGTGCTGACCTCTCCCGCGACCAGGCGGAGCAGGCCAAGGTCGTACTCGGCATCCCGCTCGGCCAGGTCGATCCGGACTACCGCCACATCGCCGACATCATCGTCACCGAGGCCGGACAGCTGCTGACCGGACTGCGCAACACGCTCAACTACTACGCGAGTGCGCACCCGTCACCGGTCACGCGCATCGTCATCACCGGTGGGGGAGCCCAGTTGCGCGGGTTCGCCAATGCGCTGAGTGACATGGCTCTCGTGCCGGCACAGTTGGCAGATCCAGCGAGTGATTCCCGGATGACTGTGGCACTCGGCCTTGCGATGCGGAGCGCAGCATGAGCGGCACGAGAGTGCGGGAGGCTCGGCCGGCTCGGGCCGAGCAGAAGGACAAGTCGGTCCAGCGCAAGCAGCCCGAGGTTGGCGGCTCGGTTCCCCGGGTCGACCTGCTTCCACCGGAGGTGCACGAGAGGCGACGCACGGCGACGGTCCGCTCGACTGTATTGCTGCTCGCCGTTCTCGCCGCGGTCGTCGTGGGAGGTGGGTTCGCCTTCGCGAGTCTCCTCGTCGTGCAGACCGCCGACTCGCTCGCATCGGAACAGGAACGGACTCTCGACCTCCTCGCGCAACAGGGTGAGTTCATCGAAGTGCGCCAGATCCAGTCTCGGGTGACCGCCAGCGAAGCGGCCGAGCGTGTGGGGCTGTCGACCGAGGTGGACTGGGCCGGCGTGATTCGTCAGCTGATCGCCGCCCAGCCGGCCGGCGTCACGGTGGGTAGTTTCGACATCCTGTCCGTGACACCCACGACACCGTTCGCTCAGCCGACCGTTCCTCTGCAGGCGCCTCGGATCGCTTCAATGGATGTCGCGTTGTCTAGTCCTACGGTGCCCGACGTTGCGTCTCTCATGGACGGAATTTCGGCAAACGTCCGAGGAGTAGTGGATGTCATACACGTAGAAACGGTCGAGGCTGAGGGTGTGTTCACCGCCAACCTCATCATCTACTTCGACAAGAACGTGCTCGTGAGCGCCAAGGAGGTGACCGAATGAGCGCCAGGCGCCTATGGCAGATCGGTGGCACTCTCGTCGTCGTCGCGATTCTGGTTCTCGGCTGGTTCGCGGCGGTGTCTCCCGTACTCGCGGAGGCCGGGCAAAACGAGCTTGACCGTATGGGCGTGGCGGAGCAGAACGCCGTTCACGAGGCGACGCTCGCGTCTCTCAAGACCGAATACGAGAACATCGACGCACTCCGCGCACAGCTCGCTGAACTCGCGGCGGCGATCCCCGCGGACGCCCAAATGCCCGCACTGCTTCGTGACATCGCGAGCGCTGCAACCGCATCCGGAGTTGCCATCAGCGCCATCCGATCGGAGGAGGTGGCTGATTTCGTGCCGGCATCCTCTGCACCGGCCGACCCGGCCGCTGCTCCCGTGGACGACACCCCAGCGACTGACGATGCCGCAGCGACTGACGACGCGGCAGCCGAAGACGCGACAGCCGCGCCCGTGGATGCTTCGGGGACGACCGGCACTCCGGTCGTCGATCCCAGCGCCGGAATCGTCGAGGTAGACCCAGCCGATCTGGCCCTGCTCGGCGCGGGGCAGTTCGTGACCGTGCCACTCACGATCGAGTTCGTCGGCAATTCAGATCAGCTCATGGGGATGGCATCGGCTCTCCAGTCGATGAACCGGGTGTTCCTGATCACGACGTTCAAGATCGACGGCGGTGAGACACCCCGCGGCACCATAACCGGGATGGCGTACGTGCTGCTCGACAGCGACGGCGTGCTGTCGCCCGACGAGCCCGACCCCGCGGCGACCGACCCCGCCGCCCCAACCCCCACCGAGACTCCCGCTCCCTAGCGAGCGGGCCTGAGCCGGGTGCACCCCGCTGTCATCCCCCTGACGGCGGGGTGCACCCATTGGTAGGCTGACCGCATGAGCGAGCCGACCCCCTCCCGCAGGCTGAGGGCCAAGAAGGACGAAGTCATCGAGGATGCGGTCATCGTCGAGGATGCCGCGGCACACGACACGACGGTGATCGAGCCAGTCGAGCTCGTCGAGCCAGCGCAGCCCGTCGATCAGCCCGCTGCGACGCCCACGCCGGAACCGGCGCCAGCCCCCGAGCCCGCGCCAGCCGCCGAGCCGGTGTACGTGGCGGAGCCGACGCCGTCCGACGCCAACCCGCAGGTCGTCTACGTGCACACGCCGGCACCTCCGGCTCGGAAGGGAAACCGTGGTGTCGGCGCTGCGATTGCCGTGGCATCCGGTGTCGTCTTCTTCGGTGTGTTCGCCATCGCGACGGCGTTCATCAGCCTCGCGCAAGGCGGTGGCTTCACCTTCGGTTTCCTCGCGCAGGGCACCTTCTACCTGCCAACCCTGTTCTTCGTCCTCGGCTTCGTGCTGCTCGTGCTGCTTGCCAACCGCGCCAACTGGTGGGCCTACATCTTCGGCAGCATCGTGGTCGCCCTCGTCGTCTACTTCGGCACGATTGGCGCGGTCATGCTCGCCAACGGTGCGATCCTCCGTACTCCTGAGGAAGCCGCGGAGATGTTCGAGCAGGGTCTCGTCGATCCTGTCGTCATCGCAGCCACCCTCATCGCTCGCGAGGTTTCGCTCTGGACCGGCTCGCTCATCGCGCGCCGCGGCCGCAAGGTGACGGTGCGAAACGTGGAGGCCCGTCAAGCCTGGGAGCGCGATGTCGCCGAGACGAGGGCTGAGTATGAGCGCGCCTACCCGGGTTCCACCGCCCGCTAACCCGAGAGTCCTGCCCGTCTTCGTGACGGTCACCTACCTCGCCTCTGTCGTTGCAGTGTCGGGCTTTCTGAGCCTCGCGCTCGATCGAGACGTCATCGATTACCCCGATGCGGGCCCCCTCCTCGGCGTCGTGATGGTGGCGGCCGCCGGCGTTGTGACGTGGCTCGGATGCTCGCGTGCAACTCACCGCGATAGTCCCTGGCCGACCGCGCTCCTGACAGCCCTCTTCTCCTTCGTGGCGATCGCGCTGGTAGGAGCGATCGGCTACGTCCTGATACGCGGTTCCCTCAGCTGGATGCTGCTTGCCGGGGCTCATTTCGCGCTCAGCCCCTTCACGGCTGCTGCTGCGATACTGGCTGGACTGGCGGTGCTCGCCGCGTGGGCCCTCGCCCGGTCCGCTGGGAGCGGAACCAGTTGACCGAGGCCCCTCATGGGACTATTCTCGATCGGGTGTGCGCTTTGTCGCGCCCTTGTCGTATGCCTGCGTAAAGCAGCAACGCGGGGCAAGACAACTCCACATCACGGGATTCGCCCGCCTGGGCGGCCCCCACGGCATACCCAACCTCACAGCACGTGCAGTACCGGCGTGCGTTGGGTCAGATGCTCAAACATCAACCCGCTGTCACCGTGCAGCAACTACAAGGAGTTATTCAGTGCCCACCATTCAGCAGTTGGTGCGCAAGGGCCGTACGCCGAAGGTCGTCAAGACCAAGGCTCCCGCCCTTCGTTCCAACCCGCAGCAGCGCGGCGTTTGCACCCGCGTCTACACGACCACGCCCAAGAAGCCGAACTCGGCTCTGCGCAAGGTCGCCCGTGTCAAGCTCTCCAACGGCACCGAGGTCACCGCCTACATCCCCGGCGAGGGCCACAACCTGCAGGAGCACTCGATGGTGCTCGTTCGCGGCGGTCGTGTGAAGGACCTCCCCGGCGTTCGTTACAAGATCGTCCGTGGCGCCCTGGACACCCAGGCAGTCAAGAACCGCAAGCAGGCTCGCAGCCGTTACGGCGCGAAGATGGAGAAGAAGTAATGCCTCGTAAGGGTCCAGCTCCCAAGCGCCCCGTCGTCGCAGACCCCGTCTACGGCGCACCGATCGTCAGCCAGCTCGTCAACAAGATTCTTCTTGACGGCAAGAAGGGCCTCGCAGAGCGCATCGTCTACGGTGCCCTCGAGCAGGTTTCGGCCAAAACCGGCGGAGACGCCGTCGTCACTCTCAAGAAGGCGCTCGACAACGTGCGCCCGACCATCGAGGTCAAGTCCCGCCGCGTCGGTGGCTCGACGTACCAGGTGCCGGTCGAGGTCAAGGCGCACCGCGCCAACACCCTCGCGCTGCGCTGGCTCACGAGCTACGCCAAGTCGCGTCGTGAGAAGACGATGACCGAGCGTCTCACCAACGAGATCCTCGACGCATCGAACGGTCTCGGCGCAGCAGTCAAGCGTCGTGAGGACACTCACAAGATGGCCGAGAGCAACCGCGCCTTCGCGCACTACCGCTGGTAAAACCAACGTTGATCGAGTCTGCCGGGATCATCACGATCTCGGCAGACTCGCCCAGCCTTCATCTTCAACAGTAAGGAACCCCCGTGGCACAGGACGTGCTCACCGACCTGAACAAGGTCCGCAACATCGGCATCATGGCGCACATCGATGCCGGCAAGACCACCACAACCGAGCGCATCCTGTTCTACACGGGCGTCAACCACAAGATCGGCGAGACGCACGACGGTGCCTCGACGACCGACTGGATGGAGCAGGAGCAGGAGCGTGGCATCACGATCACCTCCGCTGCTGTGACCTGTTTCTGGAACAAGAACCAGATCAACATCATCGACACCCCCGGTCACGTCGACTTCACCGTCGAGGTGGAGCGTTCGCTCCGCGTCCTCGATGGCGCGGTTGCCGTGTTCGACGGCAAGGAGGGCGTTGAGCCCCAGTCCGAGACCGTCTGGCGCCAGGCCGACAAGTACGACGTTCCCCGCATCTGCTTCGTCAACAAGATGGACAAGCTCGGCGCGGACTTCTACTTCACCGTCGACACGATCATCAACAAGCTCGGCGCCAAGCCGCTGGTTCTCCAGCTGCCCATCGGTTCCGAGAGCGCCTTCGTCGGCGTCGTGGACCTCGTCGAGATGCGCGCACTCGTGTGGCCATCGGATGCCAAGGGTGACGTCACCATGGGCGCCAAGTACGAGGTCCAGGAGATCCCCGACGACCTCAAGGAGAAGGCTGCGGAGTACCGCCAGGTCCTGCTCGAGACGGTTGCCGAGACCGACGACGACCTGCTGGAGAAGTTCTTCTCCGGCGAGGAACTGACGGTCGCCGAGATCAAGGCTGGCATCCGCAAGCTCACCGTGGCGAGCGAGATCTACCCCGTCCTCTGTGGTTCGGCGTTCAAGAACCGTGGCGTTCAGCCGATGCTGGATGCCGTCGTTGACTTCCTGCCGAGCCCGCTTGACGTGCCGGCAACCGAGGGCACCGACCCCCGCGACGAGGAGAAGAAGATTGAGCGCCACCCGAAGGCAGACGAGCCGTTCGCGGCTCTCGCCTTCAAGGTGGCCGTTCACCCCTTCTTCGGCCGTCTCACGTTCATCCGTGTGTACTCCGGTCGTCTCGAGTCGGGTGGCCAGGTTGCCAACTCGACGAAGGGCAAGAAGGAGCGCATTGGAAAGATCTTCCAGATGCACGCCAACAAGGAGATCCCCGTCGAGAGCGTGACCGCAGGTCACATCTACGCGGTGATCGGCCTCAAGGACACCACCACCGGCGACACCCTGAGCGACCTGAACAACCAGGTCGTCCTCGAGTCGATGACGTTCCCTGAGCCCGTCATCGAGGTTGCCATCGAGCCGAAGACCAAGGCCGACCAGGAGAAGCTGGGTGTTGCCATCCAGAAGCTCGCTGAAGAGGACCCGACCTTCCGCACGGAGCAGAACCAGGACACCGGCCAGACGGTCATCAAGGGAATGGGCGAGCTTCACCTCGACATCCTCGTCGACCGTATGAAGCGCGAGTTCAACGTCGAGGCGAACGTCGGCAAGCCCCAGGTGGCCTACCGCGAGACGATCCGCCGCGTCGTCGAGAAGCACGACTACACCCACAAGAAGCAGACGGGTGGTTCTGGCCAGTTCGCTAAGGTCCAGATCTCGCTCGAGCCGCTCGAGGTGACCGCTGACCAGATCTACGAGTTCGAGAACAAGGTCACGGGTGGTCGTATCCCCCGCGAGTACATCGGCTCGATCGATGCTGGTTTCCAGGCAGCCATGGCTGTCGGCGTTCTCGCCGGCTACCCCATGGTCGGCGTCAAGGGAATCATCGTCGACGGTGCTGCCCACGACGTGGACTCCTCGGAAATGGCGTTCAAGATCGCCGGTTCCATGGCGTTCAAGGAGGCGGCTCGCAAGGCCAACCCCGTTCTGCTCGAGCCGCTCATGGCCGTCGAGGTTCGTACCCCTGAGGAATACATGGGTGACGTCATCGGTGACCTGAACTCGCGTCGCGGTCAGATCCAGTCCATGGAGGATGCGACCGGCGTCAAGGTCGTCACCGCCAAGGTGCCACTGTCGGAGATGTTCGGATACGTCGGTGACCTGAGGTCCAAGACCTCTGGTCGCGCCGTGTACTCGATGGCCTTTGACAGCTACTCGGAAGTTCCCAAAGCGGTAGCTGACGAGATCATCCAGAAGAACAAGGGCGAGTGACCTCGTCACTCCCCGACAGTTCTCCAAGCAGTTCAACTAAAGTAACTACACACCAATTCGCGAAAGCATCCGGAAGCTTCCGGATGCCCGAGCAACGAGTCCTGAGGAGGACCCACAGTGGCTAAGGCCAAGTTCGAGCGGAACAAGCCGCACGTAAACATCGGAACGATCGGTCACGTCG
>CAYRON010000019.1:0-36029 GCA_964425885.1 uncultured Salinibacterium sp. | reverse complement strand
GATATTGCGGCGGCCATCCTGCAGGTGCAGCCCGACGTCGTCGTGAGCTACGGCCCCGACGGCATCGATGGCCACCCCGACAGTCGGCGGGTTCACGACGCGACCCGCTGGGCCACGGAGGTTCTGCGGGTGCCGTTCTACGTGCTGGGGCCTGCCCACGGTCGAGGTGCTGCGACTGTGAACGATCCCGTCTCTTTCGAGACGAAACGCAAGGCGCTCGAGGCCTATCCGAGCCAGTTCGTGGTGGGCGACGACGTGTTCCAGAGGGTCTCGGGTGCCCCGATTCCACTCGACGCTCCCGAGCAGTTCGGCAGGCTCCGACCGCCGAATCGCGGCTTCGGCGGTTACGGGCGAGGTGCTCGAATAATCGCGTGCCTGTTCGCAGGGGTCATCGGGCTTGCAGTCGGCGCGATCCTCACCGTCGTCCACCAGTCGACGACCATGGTCGGATCGACCGTCGTGCCCTGGGGGCTCATTGCCGCCCTGGTCGTGGCGGCAGCCCTCCTCGCCGGGCTGAGGGTCGTCTACGAGACCAGGGTCGTCGCGGGATTCGCGGCTGCCGGGCTTCTCCTCGCCGAAGGCGTGCTGTCGCTCGGCACCCCCTCCGGCACGGTTCTCGTGGCGAACAACTTCGCGGGAGTCGCCTGGACTATCGGTTCCGTGCTGATCGCTGCCCTCGTGCTGGCGTGGCCGCGATTCTCCACGCTTCGCACGGGTAGGATTGAAGCTCCCGCCGCGAAAGGTTAGATCGCCCGTGACTTACGTCATCGCACAGCCCTGTGTTGATCTCAAAGACCGTGCGTGCATCGATGAATGCCCGGTCGACTGCATCTACGAGGGCGAGCGGATGCTCTACATCCAGCCCGACGAGTGCGTCGACTGCGGCGCGTGCGAGCCGGTCTGCCCCGTCGAGGCCATCTACTACGAGGATGACCTGCCGGACAAGTGGGCCGACTACTACAAGGCCAACGTCGAGTTCTTCGATGACCTGGGTTCGCCCGGTGGCGCCGCCAAGGTCGGCCTGATCCACAAGGACCACGCCCTCATCACCGCTCTTCCGGTCGGCGGCGGCGAGTAGCGTGCCGCGCACGCCACTGGCGCTGCCCGACTTTCCCTGGGATTCGCTCGTTCCCTTCGCCGAGCGCGCGCGTTCGCACCCGGACGGTTTCGTCGACCTGTCAGTGGGTTCGCCCGTCGACCCGACGCCTGAGATCGTCGCCCGTGCGCTCGCCGAGGCGACGGATGCCCACGCCTACCCCCAGACGGCCGGCTCTCCCGCACTTCGCGAGGCAATCGTCGACTGGTACGCCCGCAGGCGCGGTGCGGACGACCTGACCACGGCCAACGTGCTGCCGACCATCGGGTCGAAAGAACTTGTCGCGCTGCTGCCCGCACTCCTCGGGCTCGGCCCGGGCGATGTGGTCGTTCACCCCGCGATCGCCTACCCCACGTACGCGATCGGTGCCGCCCTCGTCGGTGCTCGCGCCGTGGCATCCGACGATCCCGCTGACTGGCCCTCGGAGACGAAGCTCGTGTGGCTCAACAGTCCGGGAAACCCCACGGGATCCGTGCTGTCGGTGGACCAGCTGCGGGACGCCGTTGCGAGGGCGCGCGAGCTCGGAGCGGTCGTGGTCAACGACGAGTGCTACGCGGAACTCACGTGGGATCAGCCGGACCCGGCACCGTCCATCCTCGACCACCGGGTGATCGGCGGCGTTCGGTCAGGTGTGCTCGCCGTCTACTCCCTCAGCAAGCAGTCGAATCTCGCGGGCTATCGCGCCGGCTTCGTCGCCGGGTGCAGCGAACTCATCGGTGAGCTTCTCGCCGTGCGCAAGCACATCGGTCTGATTCCGCCGGCTCCCGTGCAGGAGGCGATGATCGCGGCCCTCGGCGATGACGCCCACGTGCAGGCGCAGCGTGAGGTCTACCGCGCTCGCCGCGCGCGTCTACTGCCGGCTCTGCGCGCTGCCGGATACCGCGTCGACGACTCCGAGGCCGGGTTGTACCTCTGGGCCACGAAGGGCGAGGATTCCTGGGCGACGGTCGCAGAACTGGCGGATGCGGGCATCCTCGTCGTACCGGGTTCGTTCTACGGCGAGAACCCTGCACAGCACGTGCGAGTCGCCCTGACGGCCTCGGATGCCGCGATCGCCGACGCCGTCGCGCGCCTCGACTTGCTCTCCTGACCTGTCGGTACCCACCAACCGATCTGCCCGCTCTTTGCGGCATGTGACAGTGGTCTGGGGCGCACTCTAAGCTGTAAAGGTGACTGACGCGACCTCCGAACCCGAGAAGGCCATCCTGCAGTTTCCGGGCGGTACAGCCGAGTTCCCGGTAGTGCGTGGCACCGCCGGCCACGACTCGATCGACATCTCCACGTTCACGCGACAGACCGGTTTCACGACCCTCGACCAGGGTTTCGTCAACACTGCCTCGACACGTAGCGCCATCACGTACATCGACGGCGACCAGGGCATCCTGCGCTACCGCGGATACTCGATCGAGGATGTCGCGCAGAACTCCACCTACCTCGAGGTCGCCTGGCTCCTGATCCACGGTGAACTCCCGAGCCCATCGCAGCTCGCCGAGTTCGATGAGCGCATCCGTCGTCACACCCTCCTCCACGAGGACCTGCGTCGGTTCTTCGACGCTCTGCCGCACAACGCCCACCCGATGTCGGTGCTCTCGAGTGCAGTCTCCGCGCTCTCCACGTACTACCAGGACTCGCTCGATGTTCACGATCCCGAGCAGGTCGAGATCTCGACGATCCGGCTGCTCGCCAAGCTCCCGGTCATCGCGGCGTATGCGCACAAGAAGAGCCTCGGCCAGGCGTTCCTCTACCCGGACAACTCGCTGAGCTTCGTCGACAACTTCCTCAAGCTGAACTTCGGCACGATGGCGGAGCCGTACGAGGTCAACCCCGTGCTCTCGAAGGCCCTCGACCGCCTGCTCATCCTCCACGAGGACCACGAGCAGAACGCCTCGACGTCGACCGTCCGCCTCGTCGGTTCGACCGAGGCCAACATCTTCGCCTCGATCTCGGCGGGCATCAACGCGCTCTACGGACCCCTTCACGGCGGCGCCAACGAGGCCGTGCTGAAGATGCTCCACGACATCAAGGAGTCCGGCGAGGGCGTGCAGAAGTTCGTGGAGCGGGTGAAGAACAAGGAGGACGGCATCCGTCTGATGGGGTTCGGCCACCGCGTCTACAAGAGCTTCGATCCGCGGGCCACGCTCGTCAAGGAGAGCGCAGACGAGGTTCTTGAGGCGCTCGGAGTCCAGGATGACCTGCTCGACATCGCCAAGGAACTCGAGGGCGTCGCTCTCGCCGACGACTACTTCATCGAGCGCAAGCTCTATCCGAATGTCGACTTCTACACCGGCGTGATCTACAAGGCCATGGGCTTCCCGACGCGCATGTTCACCGTGCTGTTCGCGATCGGGCGCCTGCCCGGCTGGATCGCCAACTGGCGCGAGATGAACGAAGACCCGCGCACCAAGATCGGTCGCCCCCAGCAGCTGTTCACCGGTTCTCCGGCACGCGACTGGCCGAGCGAGCGTTAGGCGCGTCGCAGGAGGCAGCATGCGGTTTCCCGGACGCCGCAAGAAACTGAATCTGGGCAAGTACGTTGCCCCGAAGGAGAGGCCGGAGCCTCCCCTCGACGACCTCATCGACGAGGGTGTGCTCATCGCTGCCGCGGCCGTTCGCCTGGCCGTCAAGAACCTCATGGTGTTGCGCTCGGTTCGTGACGGACTGAACTACGACGAGGAGCGGTACGTGAGTGCCGTGCGCGAAGAACTCGCGAACCTCGCCGACGAGAAGGACGGCGACGCGATGCGCGTGGCGGCGCTCTCCGATGCGGCATCCCGCAAGTCGGGCAAGGCGACCCACCACGCGGACTACCGGCAGGGCGACACCGACCGCCTCGGTCGACGCGAGCACTTGCTCAGACGGCTCGCGCAACGCCTGCGCGAACTCGCCGACGACGACGCGTGGGCACGCGACGTGGTCGTCGCCTCCCGCGCCGAGGCACTCGAGGATCTCGCGGCCTCCGCCGATGCCGTCTCGCTCTCCGAACGGATGCAGGACACCGACGAATACCGTGAGCTACGGTCCGACCGCATGAAGAACGTCAAGGAAGACCTGCTCATGCTGCAGGTGACCCCGCCAGAGGACCGCTGAGTACTACCGCTGGTTGAGTAGCCGCGGCGAACCCCGGCGTAACGAAACCTACGCGTGCAGCGCGCTGTTGAGGGTAATGCCCGCACCCGTGCGCGGAAGCACCTCGACGGCCCCCGTGAGCGAGTTGCGGCGGAACAGCAGGTTCGGCACGCCGCTCAGGTCGGCGGCCTTCGCCGTGCGCGTCTCGCCCGGCCCGTCGATGATCGTGACCTTCGTGCCCGCGGTGACGTACAGCCCAGCCTCGACCACGCTGTCCTCGCCGATCGAGATACCGACGCCAGCGTTAGCGCCGAGCAGGGCACGGGCGCCGATCTCGACGCGCTCGGTTCCACCGCCGGAGAGTGTGCCCATGATGGATGCACCGCCGCCGATGTCCGCACCGTCACCGACGACGACGCCCTGAGAGATGCGACCCTCGACCATCGAGGTGCCGAGTGTTCCGGCGTTGAAGTTCACGAAGCCCTCGTGCATCACGGTGGTGCCGGGGGCGAGGTGCGCGCCCAGGCGCACCCGCGAGGCATCCGCGATCCGCACCCGTGGGGGCGTGACGTAGTCGATGAGCCTCGGGAACTTGTCGATGCCCGTTGCGGCGATACCCGCGCGTTGCAGCGACGGGCGAAGGCGGTCGAAATCGTCAGGATGCACGGGGCCCGCGTTCGTCCAGACGACGATCGGCAGGTGAGCGAAGATCCCGTCGAGGTTGATCGAATTGGGGGCAACGAGCAGGTGGCTCAGCAGGTGCAGGCGAAGGTAGGCATCGGGCGTCGAGGCCGGGGCGGCATCGAGGTCGATGCTGACCGTGTGGAACTCGAGATCGACGTTGCGGCGGTCATCGCTGCCCACGAGGGCCTCGAGTTCGGCCGGCGCGATGTAGGGCTCCGTGCCGGCTGGCAGTGATCCGAGCCGGGGCGACGGGAACCATGTGTCGAGAACGATCCCGCCCCTCGAAACAGTGGCCAGACCGTATCCCCATGCGTCGCGCGAGCTCATGCTCTTCAGACTACTTAAACTGTCAGGGTGCCCGTCACCGATCCCAGCCTGCCCGTGCTCGACCTCTCGCAGTCCGCAGTCGACCTCACCGTGCAGCTCTGTGACATCGAGTCGGTGTCGGGCAACGAGCGCACGATCGCCGACGCCATCGAAGCGAGTCTCAGGGCGTACACGCACCTCGAGGTGACCCGCGACGGTGATGCCGTGGTCGCTCGCACCACGCTCGGCAGGAGTTCTCGTGTCGTGATCGCCGGCCACATCGATACCGTCCCGGTGAACGCCAACCTCCCCGTTCGCCGCGTGGGCGACGAGCTCATCGGCCGGGGAACTGTCGACATGAAGGCCGGCGTCGCCGTCGCACTCGTGCTCGCCGCCGACCTCGATGCGCCACCTGTCGACCTCACGTGGATCTTCTACGACAACGAGGAGGTCGCGAGCGATCTCAACGGCCTCGGCCGCCTTGCGCGCGAGCGCCCCGACCTGCTGGCCGGCGACTTCGCCATCCTCGGCGAACCGACGAGCGCCACGGTCGAGGGCGGATGCAACGGCACGGCGCGCGTCGAACTGCGACTGAAGGGCCTCCGCGCCCACTCCGCACGATCATGGGTTGGTCACAACGCAATCCACGACGCCGCAGACGTGCTCACGATCCTCAAGAACTACGTTCCGGACGAGATCGAGGTCGACGGCCTGGTGTACCGCGAGGGGCTCAATGCCGTCGCGATCGTCGGCGGTGTCGCTGGCAATGTCATCCCCGACGAGGCCATCATCACGGTCAACTACCGCTTCGCGCCCAGCCGCTCCGGCGAGGACGCCATCGCCCACCTCCGCCGGACGTTCCCCGGGTTCGACCTCACCGTGACCGACCTCGCTGAGGGTGCGCGGCCCGGGCTCGACGACCCTCTCGCGCAGCAGTTCCTCGCGGCGGTGGGTGGCACGGCGCACCCCAAGTACGGCTGGACGGATGTCGCGCGCTTCTCCGCCCTCGGAGTGCCAGCAGTCAACTACGGCCCGGGTGACCCACTCCGTGCCCACGCCGACGACGAGCGAGTGGACATCGCGGAGATCGTCGCGTGCGAGCGGGGGCTGCGCGCGTGGCTGGGCGCTCACTGAGGACACGCCTGACCGTCCGCTACCGGCTCACGCCGTGGTGGGCGAAGGTACTCGCGATCTTCGCGGCCTCCAGGGTCGTCACGACGAGCCTGCTTCTCGGTTTTGCGAGCATCCAGGGGCCCAACCCGTGGACCGGTGCCGCACCCGGGTACTTCGACTTCGCGCGCCTCTGGGACGGCAACTGGTACAACATCATTGCCGTCGCGGGATATCCGAGTACCGTCCCGATCACTGCGGACGGTCACGTCGGCGAGAGTGCCTGGGCCTTCATGCCCGGATACCCGGCTCTCGTGCGGCTGCTCCTCGTCTTCGGCATCGACTTCGGGGTGGCGGGCGTTCTCGTGTCGACGGCCTTCGCCCTCGGCACGGCTCTCGTCTTCTACCGGCTCATGCTGCTCTTCCTGCCGCCACAGGCGGCCCTGTTCTCGGTGGTGCTCTTCTGTGTCGCACCCCTGTCACCGATCCTGCAGGTCGCCTACGCCGAGTCGATGTTCCTCTTCCTGCTCGTGGTGGCGCTGTTCCTGCTCGTGCAACGCCGCTACTGGGTTCTCATCCCCGTCCTTGCCGCGATGTCGGTGACTCGCCCCGGGGTGCTGGCGTTCGCCCTCGTGCTTCTGCTGCACGTGATCCACCGGTGGTGGCTCGACCGTCGGGGGCGTGAGGCTTTCCCCGCGCGTGAGCGAGTCGCCGCAATCGTGGCTGGCTTCTCCTCTGCCGTGCTGGGTCTCGCCTGGGTACTCATTGCGGGTCTCGTCACGGGCAGGATCACGGCCTACCTCGACACCGAGCTCGCCTGGCGATCCGTCTACATCGGGTACGACGACCTCGTGCCCTTCACGCCGTGGTTCCGCGCCGCCTCGTGGTGGGCCGGCTGGTGGGGTGTGCCGGCGGTCCTGCTGATCCTGGCGCTCGTGCTGCTCATCGCGCTGTGCGCCGTGCTGCTGTTCGTTCCACCTGTGCGTCGCCTCGGTGTCGACATCCGTTTCTGGCTCGCGAGCTACGGCTTGTACCTGCTGGCTGTGTTCTTTCCCCAGTCGAGCACGTTCCGGCTGCTGATGCCCCTGTTCCCCGCGCTGGGAGCGCTTGCGCAGCCCCGTTCGACCGTCTATCGGGTTGTACTCGTCGCGCTGTGCATCCTCGGCCAGTGGGCATGGATCGACATCGCCTGGTGGGTCAACGGGCGAGACTGGACGCCGCCGTGATTCTGGGGATGACGGGAGCCCGCCGGTCGGCGTGACCGTTCACACGATTTCAGTGTTCCGATGAAAGTACGGGATAATGGTGATGTATCCATTGAAAGGGGACATCTCATGGCAGCCATGAAGCCGAGGACCGGGGACGGACCGATGGAGGCTGTCAAGGAGGGTCGCCTCATCATCGTGCGCGTTCCGCTTGAGGGCGGTGGACGCCTGGTCGTGTCCGTCAACGACGCCGAGGCCAAAGAACTTCACGACGCACTCGCCGGAGTCGTCTCGCCCGCCTAGTGGCAGGAGCCCTGTAGGGCTACGCGCTCATCTTTGTGAGCAACAACAGGCCGTCGCCCACCGGCGACAGCGCACTCAACACTGCGTCCGACGCCGACGTCTCCCTCAGGAGCGAGCGGAAATTGGCCACGATCTCATCGCGCTGGGCCGGGTCGGCAACACGGCCGCGCCATAGCGCGTGAGCAACGATGACCGTTCCGCCTTGGCGCACCATCCGCAGCCCGTGCTCGACGTACTCGATGACCGAGCCGGGGTCCGCGTCGATGAAGGCGATGTCGTACGTCGCTTCATTCATGCGCGGTAGAACGTCGGATGCCCGACCCGCGATCAATCGCACCTGCTTGGCCGCGATCCCCGCGTCGGTGAACGCGCGCTTGGCGGCCTGCTGGTGATCCGTCTCGAGGTCGATGGTCGTCAGCACGGCATCCGGGGCTCCTGAGAGAAGCCAGAGGCCACTGACGCCCACTCCCGTTCCCACCTCGATGATCGTGGATGCTCCCGTGGCGGCGGCGAGTACAGCGAGCTGCGCTCCCATCGCGGGGGTGACGGCGTCGACGCCGAGTTCGAGTGAATGGACTCGAGCCTCAGCGATCACGTCGGGTTCTGTCACGAACTCCTCGGCGAACTTCCAGCTCAACTGCTTATCTGACACGTGTATAGGTCTCCTTGCCCCCACTGTAGAGGGAGGATGCAGGAGCGGCGGCTATCCTGAACGAGTGTCCTTCGGCCTGACCTTCGACAAGTTGCTGATCATCGGGATCATCGCTGTCTTCCTGCTCGGTCCGGAGCGCCTCCCGTACTACGCCTCGCAGCTCGCCCGCCTCGTTCGCAGCCTTCGCGGCATGGCGAACGGTGCGAAGGATCGCATGCGCGAGGAGATGGGCCCGGACTTCGACGACATCGACTGGAAGAAGCTCGACCCGCGCCAGTACGACCCGCGCCGCATCATCCGCGACGCCCTCATCGAAGACGACGAGCCCCCGAAGCCCACGGTCAAGGCGCCGATCGAGTCCGCCTACAACCAGCGCAAGCGCAAACTCCAGGAAGCGGAGCGGGCACCCTTCGACGCTGAGGCGACCTAGCCGGGCTCAGCGCAGACGCAGGGCTCGCATCACTCGCAGCAGGAGCATCACCACGGGGACGAGCTTCTTCATGCCCGACCCGGTGTTGGGCAGCTGGAAGAGCACCGTCGCCTCGCCGATGGTGCGAGTGTCGGCGAACCGCAGGATGCCCTCCGGCCCGTTGCGGCGGCCGAGGCCCGAGCGCTTCATTCCACCCATCGGGGCGTCGACGCTGCCGAACGCGGCGCGGTAGGACTCGTTGAGGTTGACCGTGCCAGCCCGGAGGCGACGAGCAACTCTGCGTGCCCGCGTGAGGGAGCGGCTGTACACGGAGGCGTTGAGACCGTACTCGGACGCGTTGGCGAGCTCGATCGCGGCATCCTCGTCGTCGACGACGTGCAGCGCGACGAGGGGCCCGAAGGTCTCCTCGGCGAAGCAGGCCATCTCGCTCGTGACCCCAGAGAGCACCGTGGGCTCGTAGAAGAAGGGGCCAAGGTCGGGCCTCGCCTTACCGCCGGCCAGGACCGTCGCGCCCTTGGAGACGGCGTCGGCGACGTGTGCCTCGGTGCGTTCGAGCTGGGCAGCGGAAGTGAGTGACCCGAGATCGATGTCGAAGTCGAGGTCAGGCCCTTGGCTGAGGGAGGTCACAGCGTCGACGAAAGCCGCAGTGAACTCCTCGGCAATCCCACGCTCGAGGTAGATGCGTTCCATCGAGACGCAGAGCTGGCCGAGCGCCGAGAACGATCCGTAGGCGGCGCCGGCTGCGGCCTTCGCGACGTCGGCATCGTCCAGCACGATCATGGGGTTCTTGCCGCCGAGCTCCAGGGAGGCCCCGTGGAGTCCGGATGCCGCCCTCTCCGCCACCCGGATGCCCGTGGCCGTCGACCCCGTGAAGCACACGTAGTCCGACGCATCCACGAGGGCGTTGCCGACCACGTCGCCCGGCCCCGCGACAACGGCCCAGAGTGCGGCAGGAACCCCGGCGTCGATGAAGGCGCGCCGCACCGAGAGCACGCTCAGGGTGGCCTGGTTGTCGGTCTTCTGCACGACGGCATTGCCTGCGGCGAGAGCCGGGATGACGTCCATGGCCGCGAGCGACACGGGGAAGTTCCACGGGGTGACGATGCCGATGAGACCCTTGGGCACGAAGTCGACGCGTGCGCGGGTGACGACGGGAAGAACGCCACGGCGGCGCTGGCTGCGCAGCACGCGCGGAGCCGTCAGGGCTGCGTACCGCGCCGAGTTGCCTGCCTGCACGAGCTCCTCGAAGGCCTGGGCTCGTGACTTGCCGGTCTCGAGCTGGTTGAAGTCGAGCACGCGCTCCCGGCGCTCGAGGAGGAGGTCGTGACCGCGGAGCAGAACCGTGCGGCGGTGCGCGGGGCCAGCGGCGCGCCAGGCCGCCTGGGCAACGCGCGCGGCGGCCGCGGCATCCGTGACATCCTCAGCGCTCGACTGGGGCAGATCCACGAGCACCTGACCGGTGAAGGGAGCCACAACGGGAACGGTCGTGCCACTGCTCGCGGTGATGTCGGAGAGGAGGTCGTCGACGCCGAGCACTCCTGTGGGCGAAATGTGGGTCATGCGTCCCACAGTACGCGCGCAACCGCACGCGTGGGCGGGAAAATCTGCTGCGTGAGCGCGACCGCCCGTACCTATACTCGGGAAGATGACAGCCCCGGTGCCGCCGCTGAGCCGCAGGACCATTGCCACCTACGCGATCGGATCTCTGGGAACGGGAGGCTTCGCCACCCTGCCGGGCCTCGTGCTCGTGTACTACCTGACGGACACCCTCGGTATTGCGGCGCTCGCCGCCGGCGTGCTCGTGACCGCCGCCAAGGTGTGGGACGTCATCATCGATCCGGTCATCGGGGCGCGCAGCGACCGCAGTCTCGCCGTGCGCGGCTCGCGTCGCCCCCTCATGATGCTCGGTGCCCTCCTGCTCCCCGTGTTCTTCATCGCGACGTTCGCGGTGCCGGCGGGAGTGCCGCCCCTGCTGGCCGGCCTCTGGGTGTTCCTGGCGTTCCTCGCCACCGCCACCGCCTTCAGCCTTTTCCAGGTGCCCTACATTGCGCTCCCCGCAGAGCTGACCGCGGGCTACGACGAACGGACGCGACTCCTTGCTGTGCGCGTCGTAGTGCTGACGCTGGCGATTCTGCTGTTCGGCGCGGGTGGCCCCGAGATCCGCGACGCGTTCGAGAACGAGCATGTCGGCTATCTCGTCATGGCGATCGTCGCCGGCATCGTGATCGGCGTCGGGATGCTCGTCTCCTCGTTCGTCGCCCCGAAGGGTCTCCCCACCGAAGCTGCCCGCATCTCGATCGCGCAGAACTACCGGGCGGGCATCGAGGCGCTCCGACGCAGCCAGCCCTTCCGATCGCTTCTCGCGACCTTTCTCCTGCAGGGGCTCGCGACGGGGCTCATGCTCGCCGGCGCCCAGTACGTCGCGCGGTGGGTGCTCGGCGACGGTGTGACCATCCTCTTCCTCTCGCTCATCGCGCCTGCACTCGTCTTCGCACCGGTCTGGGCGATCATCGCCCGTCGCATCGGCAAGGAGCGCGCCTTTACGATCGCCTCCGTGCTCTTCGGTGTCGCGGCCCTGTCGATCACACTGCAGCTCTGGATGCCGGGAGCCTGGCTCTACGCCCCTGTCGCGGTCGCTGGCGCGGCCTATGCAGGTATGCAGTCACTCCCGATGTCGATGCTTCCCGACGTCATCTCGCACGACGCGAAAACGAACGGGGAGGGCAACGCAGGAACGTTCGGGGGTGTCTGGACCGCGGGGGAGACGACGGGCATGGCGCTCGGGGCCACCGTGTTGACCATCGTGCTCGCGGCATCCGGTTACATCGAATCCGTCGCGGGCCAGAACGTCGCCCAGCCCGGCTCGGCGATCGCCGGCATCATCCTGAGCTTCAGCGTCGTGCCGGCCGCGATCATCTTCGCCTCGATAGCGACGTTCGGGCGCTATCCCTTGCGCAAGGCCGACGTGGAACTCGACAGGTCGGGAGGCGCGCTGTGACCTTCGCTGAGACCCCGGTCGATATTCTCGCCAGGCTCACTGAGCTGAGAGCGGCGGACGCGCCCACCCACGGTGGACACGTGCTCTCGTACGTCTACGACTCCGGACTCGCCGAGCTCGACGAACTCGCGGCACAGGCCATCCGCATGATGCAGCCGGTCAACGGGCTCGATCCGACGACCTTCACGTCGGTCGCGGTCATGGAGCGCGAGGTGCTCGGGTTCGCGCGTGACATGCTCCACGGCGATGCGAACGTGGTCGGCACCGTCACCACGGGTGGCACGGAGAGTTGCCTTCTCGCGGTGAAGACGGCACGCGATACGTGGGTGGGCGAAGGGCGACCGCGGCTCGTCGCGCCCGTCACAGTTCATGCCGCGTTCCAGAAGGCCGCACACTACTTCGGGCTCGAGCTCGATCTCGTGGATGTCGGCCCCGACGGGCGCGTCCGCGCGGAGGACATCATCGCGCGCTTCGGACCGGACGTCGCCCTCGTCGTGGTCTCTGCACCCAGCTATCCGCATGCAGCCCTCGACCCCGTCGCGGCGGTCGCGCGCGCCGCGGCCGAGCTCGGCATCGCCTGCCATGTCGACGCGTGCATCGGCGGCTGGGTGCTGCCCTTCTGGGAGGGCGTGCCCGAGTGGGACTTCCGCCTCGACGGTGTCACGTCGATCAGCGCCGACGTGCACAAGTACGGTTACGCCCCGAAGGGCGCGTCCGTGCTGTTGCAGCGGGGGCGGGACCGCCAGCGCGCCCAGTACTTCTCCACCACGCGGTGGCCGGGGTACCCGGTCATCAATCCGACGATGCTCGGCTCGAAGTCGGCTGGCCCACTCGCGGCGTCGTGGGCGATCATCCGGGCTCTCGGCGTCGAGGGGTTCGCTGAACTCGCCGCCTCCTGCCAGCGCTCGACGCGTCACCTCGTCGAGCTGGTGAGGTCGATCCCCGGCCTCACCGTCGTCGGGGAGCCGGTCGGTCCGCTCTTCGCGGTGGCGACGGATGCAACGGCTCCCGAGCACGAGCGAGTCGATCCCCACCACTGGGCCGACCGTGCCCGGGCCCACGGTTGGCAGCTGCAGCTGCAACCCTCCCTCGTGCAGTCGGACGGCAGCGTGCTGCCCGCGACGACCCACCTGACGATCACGCCCGTCACCGAGAGCGTGCTCGCGCCCTTGTCCGAGGCACTCGTCGCTGCGGCGGGCGAGGTGCGCGGCATCCCACCGGTATCCGGTGAACAGGTTCTCGCGAGCATCCCGCCCGAGCTGCTGGCAGGACTCGACGCGGGCGGACCGTTGGACTCCGACACCGCTTGGGCGTTTCTGCAGCAGGTCGGGCTCGGCGGCAGCGACGATCTTCCGCAGACGCTCGCCCCGCTCCTCGCGCTCGTGTCCGCGCTGCCGGCTCCGCTCGTCGAGCGGCTTCTGACGGAGTTGCTCGCGCGCCTCGTGGAGCCGCGCTAAGTCGTTCTGGTGTGGTCGTTCTCGAACCGGATGGCCTCGGCCCGGAGCGCTCCGACGACGGCCTTCACCGAGGGTCGCTCGGCTCGGTCGGGCCTGGTGAGCACCGAGATCAGGCGCAGGGAACGAACTCCCTCGAGGGGTCGCGTGATGAGGCCGTTCTCGCGATCGCGGGTGGTGTAGCGCGGAAGGATCGCGATGCCATGGCCCGCTGCGACGAGCGCCTCAACGATGCCGTTGTCGCCGATGCGCTGCGCGATGCGGGCGGGTGACCCGTTGGTCGCCTCGATGTCGCGGAGGATGCGATCGAATGGCAGCCCGGAGGGAACGCCGATCCAGGTCTCGTCGACGAGGTCGGAGGGCCTGAGGAATCGCTTGGCCCCGAGGGGATGACCCTCCGGGAGGGCGACATCGAGTGGCTCCCACATCAGCTCGGTCACGGCGAGCCGTCGGTGGGTCCACTCTGGTCTCACCTCGGGGGAGTCGATGACGACGACGTCGAAGTCGGCTGTGAGATCCATCGGGTCGCCGATGAGCTGGTCGAGGTCGCTGCAGGCGAGAATCAGACCCGGCATGGTGTTCACCGTCGTGAGCAGTCCGGGGAGCAGCATCTGGCCGCCGGAGGGGAACGTGGCGAGCGTCACTTCACCCCTGGGCTGCGATCGGAAGTCCTCCCACAGCGCCTCGGCGCGCTCGATCGCGGTGGCGACATCGGTCGCGGTTCTGGCCAGTTCTCGACCAGCGGGCGTCAGCTGGATGCCACGGCCGGAACGCTCTGTGAGGGGGACGCCGGCCTCGCGCTCGAGGATCTTCAACTGCTGGGATACCGCGGATGCCGTGCGGTGTGTGGCCTGCGCCACAGCTGTCACAGAGCCGCGGTCGGCGAGCTCTCTGAGAAGCTCGAGGCGTCGGATATCCATGTAGTTAGGCTACAGCCATACTTTAGAAACATGAGCTTGTTCTAAACAGTAGACAGGCGTCAAATAGAACCATGACTTTCAGCATCATTGTTCTCGCGGCACTCGGAGTTGCCGCCATCGCAGGCACCACCCGTTCCGTCGTTCGCGACGGTTACCGTCCCGTTCCCACCCGTTACAGCCGATAAGTTCCGAGACGTTAGCTGTCGCTGCGGGGAGAGAAACCACGCTTAACGACTAACTGACGCTCAACCCCAACCGCCGACCCGCGAGCCCACGCTCGCGGGTCGCGATCGTTTCTGCGAGGGCGTCCAGCGCTCGCGCGGCTGCATCATCGGGGTCAGCGAGCACCACGGGCATCCCGTTGTCGCCTCCTTCACGCAACGCGACGCTCAGCGGTACCGACGCGAGCAGGGGCACTCCGAGTCGCCCGGCGACGGCCTCGCCGCCGCCCTCACCGAACAGCTGGAGCACCGTGCCATCCGGTTGTACGAGGCCCGCCATGTTCTCGACGACACCGATGACCGTTTGACCGGTCTGCCGGGCGACGACAGCGCTGCGCTCCGCGACATCGGCAGCAGCGGCCTGGGGGGTCGTCACGACGAGCACCTCGGCCTGGGGCAAGAGCTGGCCGAGCGAGATGGCGACGTCGCCGGTGCCCGGCGGCAGGTCGATGAGGAGTACGTCCAGGTCGCCGAAAAAGACGTCGGTGAGAAACTGCTGCATCGTTCGGTGCAGCATCGGGCCTCGCCACGACACCGCGGTGCCCGGCTCGGTGAACATGCCGATCGAAATGACCTTCACGTCGTGGGCGACGGGCGGCAGGATGAGCTCACCCACGCGCGTCGGCTTGTCTCCGGGAATGCCGAGCAACCCGGGGATCGAGAAGCCGTGAACGTCGGCGTCCATGAGACCGACCGAGAGCCCGCGCTTCGCGAGTGCGACGGCGAGGTTCGCGGTGAGTGTCGACTTTCCAACGCCACCCTTGCCACTCGTGACGCACACGATGCGCGTGAGCGAATCCGGCCCGAACTGCGATGTTCGAGTGCCCTTCAGTCGTGCCGTGAGCGCGTCGCGCTGCTCGCGTGACATCACGCCAACTCGGAGATCGAGAGCGGTCACCCCGGAGACGGTGGCTGCCGCCGCGCGAACGTCGCGCTCGATGGTGTCGGCGGCGGGGCATCCGACGATCGTCAGGCGCAGGTCGATGGATACAGTGCCCCCAGCGACCACGATGTCGCCGACCATGTCGAGCTCCGTGATCGGCTTGCGGATCTCGGGGTCGATGACCCGGGCCAGCGCAGTGCGGAGGTCGGCCTCGATCCGCTCAACACTCACTCTGCTGGGTCCTTGTCCTTCTCGCGGTCGAGCTCCTCGAGAAGCGCGCGAAGCTCTGCACGGATGAAGTCCTTGCTGGCGAGATCTCGAACCGCGAGGCGCAACGCGACGACCTCGCGCGCGAGGTACTCGGTGTCGTTGAGGTTGCGTTCGGCGCGCTGCCTGTCCTGCTCGATCTGCACGCGGTCGCGGTCGTCCTGTCGGTTCTGCGCGAGGAGGATGAGCGGCGCGGCGTAGGAGGCCTGCAGCGACAGGATGAGCGTGAGCAGGGTGAAGTTCGTCAGCCGCGGGTCGAACTGGATCTCCTCGGGGGCGATCGAGTTGTAGACCAGCCACACGACGACGAAGGCGGTCAGTCCGATGAGGAACCATGGCGTGCCCATCGCGCGGGCGAAGGCCTCAGAGAAGCGCCCCGTGCGGTCCCTGTTCTGGAATCGGGGCAGCGAGGAGCGCAGGCCCTTCGGCGAGTCGAGCCGGTTGTCGTTGCGGTTAGCGCGTGCCACTGGGTGTCCTCCTTCCCTTCACAGCGCTTGCTGCTTTCGTCGGAACTGCTGCTGTCGAGGTGTTGTCGAAACGCGGGGTTTCGTCGCTCGTACTTCGCCAGTCGTCCGGCAGCAGGTAGTCGAGGACATCGTCAATGGTCACCACCCCGACGAGGCGGTGGTTCTCGTCGATGACAGGCACCGACACCAGGTTGTAGCTCGCCAGGATGCGCGACACCTCTGCCGCGCTCGTGTCAGCTCGCACGGGCTCGAGGCTCGTGTCGATGAGCGTTCCGAGGCGTTCTCCCGGGGGGTATCGCAGCATGCGCTGGAAGTGCACGATGCCCAGGAAGCGGCCCGTCGGTGCTTCGTACGGCGGGAGGGTCACGCACACGGCGGCTCCGAGGGCCGGCGCGAGCTCGTGGCGGCGGATGAGCGCGAGGCCCTCAGCGACCGTGGCATCCGACGACACGATGATTGGCTCGTTGGTCATGAGACCGCCGGCCGTGTCTGGAGCATAGGTGAGCAGGAAGCGCACGTCCTCGGCCTCTTCGGGCTCCATGAGATCGAGGAGCACCTCGCCGCGCTCGCTCGAGAGCTGCGCAATGAGGTCAGCCGCGTCATCCGGCTGCATCTGGTCGAGCACGTCAGCTGCTCGTTCGTCGTCGAGGTGGTCGAGGATGTCGACCTGCTCTGCCTCTGGCATCTCCTCGAGAACATCCGCGAGACGATCGTCGGAGAGCTCCTCGGCGACCTCGATCATTCGAGTCTCCGGCAGGTCGAGCATCACGTTGGCGAGGTCTGCTGGCAGAAGGTCGGCGTAGCTCGCGACGAGTTGCGTCGCCGACTGGGACTCGCCGGACACCGTGTCCTCGATGATCTCCGACCACGAGGCGAAGACGGTGGCACCCTTGCTGAAGGGCGAACCGCCAGAACGGGGGCGCCGGAGGAAGACCTGGCCGATCTCCCAGTCGCCGAGCGCGATCTCCTCGATCGCGACATCCTCGATGTGAGCGTCGCCCGAGCCGTCGGCGAGCTTGACCCGTCGACCGAGCAGTTCGGCGATGACGCGCACCTCGCCGCCGCGCTGCTCGAAGCGGCGGAGGTTGATGAGGCCGGTAGTGATGATCTGGCCTGAGCCAATGCTGGTGACCCGGCCGATCGACAGGAAGACACGGCGCTTGCCCGGCACTTCGACGATCATTCCCACGACCCTCGGGGAGGCCTTGGCCCGGTAGACGACGAGGATGTCGCGCACCTTGCCGACGCGGTCTCCGTTGGGGTCGAAGACGGAGCAGCCCACCAACCGGGCGGCAAATGCTCTCGTCATACTCACCCGTAAACCCTACCCCCGCGTGGGAGAATGGCCCGGTGAGCACACCAAACGGTCTGGGCCGCCGCGGGGCCCCACAGCCCACCCTCCCCAAGGGTGACGTGCTGGGGACCTACGAGACCTACGCCGAGGCACAGTCCGTCGTCGACCGTCTCTCGAAGGCCGAGTTCGACGTCAAGCAGCTCAGCATCGTCGGCAACGACCTCAAGACGGTCGAGCAGGTGACCGGCAAGCTCACCTACGGCCGCGCTGCCCTCGCGGGCGCGGCATCGGGCGCGTGGCTCGGACTGTTCTTCGGGCTCGTGCTCACGATCTTCTCACCGGCATCCCCACAGCTCTTCAGCATCATGGGCGCCGCGCTGCTCATCGGTGCCGGCTTCGGCATGATCTTCGGCATCGTGAGCTACGCCATCGGGCGTCGGCGTCGTGACTTCACGTCGACACACCAGGTGATCGCCTCGAACTACCAGATCATCATCGCGCCGGAGCTGACAGCCAAGGCGCAGGACGTGCTGCAGAACCATCCAGCACAAAACTAGCCGCGCATCCGACACCCCCTCCCTCCCCATCCCAAATGCAGGAGATTTGGCACTTGCAGGACGTCGAATGCCGTTCCTGTCCCCGCACTGCTCGGATCTCCTGCATTTGGGATTGAACCGAGCCAGGTGCCTTAGCTCGAGAGCCAGGCCTCCACTGCGTCCGCGGTGCGGGGGATGCCCGCCGACAGGTTCTCCGCACCCTCCGCCGTCACCAGGATGTTGTCCTCGATGCGCACGCCGATGCCACGGTAGGCGGCGGGAACGCTCAGGTCGTCCGGCTGGAAGTAGAGACCCGGCTCGATCGTGAAGACCATGCCCTCCTCCAGCACTCCGTCGATGTAGAGGTCGCGACGCGCCTGAGCGCAGTCGTGCACATCGATGCCCAGGTGGTGCGAGGTGCCGTGAACCATGTAGCGGCGGTGGTACTGGTGGTCGGGCTCGAGCGATTCTTCGGCCGTCACCGGCAGCAGGCCCCAGTCGGCCGTCCGCTCGGCGATGACCCGCATGGCCTCGGCGTGGATGTCACGGAAGCGGATGCCCGGCCGCACGATCGCGAAGGCTGCGTCCGCGGCATCCAGCACCGCCTCGTAGACCTGCCGCTGCACTCCGGTGAACCGCCCCGAGATGGGAAGGGTGCGAGTGATGTCGGCGGTGTAATAGCTGTCGAGTTCGATTCCAGCATCCAGGAGGATCAGGTCGCCGGGGATGACCGGGCCATCGTTGCGGGTCCAGTGGAGGATGCAGGCGTGCGGTCCGGAGGCCGCGATCGTGTCGTAGCCAACGGTGTTGCCCTCGGCACGCGCCCGGCGGTTGAAGGTTCCCTCGACGAGGCGCTCGCCGCGCGGGTGCGCGACGATCTGCGGGAGATCGGCGATGACGTCGTCGAAGCCCTGCTTCGTCGCCGCCACGGCGGCACGCATCTCCGAGATCTCGAAGTCGTCCTTGACGAGCCGCAGTTCGCTCAGGTCACGGGCGAACGTCTCGTCGGCATCCGTCTCGATGCTCTCGCGCTCGCCGGCGGCTCCTGCGAGGAGCCGACGCCCGTCGATCTGGTCGGTGAGATCGCGGTCGGCCTCCCGCACGACAACTGTCGAGGAGTCGACGCTGTCGAGCACGGCTCCAAGCTCCGCGATGCCGCGGGTCTCCACTCCGAGGTCGGCGGCGACGTGCGCGAGGGACGGGCGCGGGCCCGTCCAGAACTCGCCGATCTCGGGGTTCGCGTAGAACTCGTCGGTGTCGCGGCCGGCCGCCTCGCGGAAGTACAGCACGGCGGTGTGACCGGTGGGGGTGGGTTCCATGACGAGGACGGCCCCGGCCACGGAGTCGGATCCCCATCCGGTGAGGTGCGCGAAGGCGGAATGTGCCCGGTACGGGTAGTCCGTGTCGTTGGAGCGCTGTTTGGCGGCACCGGCGGGGATGATCAGTCGCACGCCAGGGTGCATCGCAGAGATGCGCTTTCGCCGCTCTGCGGCGTAGGCGGCTTGCTCGCGGGCTGGGGGAGTGAGCTCAGGGCGATCGGCCCACTGCGTCGAGATGTAGTGGGCGAAGGTCTCCGAGCGAGGCGTCGTCGAGCGGTTCGAGGTGGAGACGGATGCATCGGTGGAAGACTCAGCCATGCATCCATTGTGCATCGCGCCAGCAGTTATTCGGTGGGCGAGAGCTGCACGAGAATCGGCCGGTGGTCGCTGCCCGCGTCATCCTGTGACTCGATCACGCGCATCCCGGTGACCGTCCACTGGGATGTCGCGAGCACATGGTCGATCGGCGAACCGAGTAGCGCTGGCAATCGTGTCGGCCACGTGCCGACCGCTGCGTTGTCGCTCGCGCCCGCGGCATCGGTGCAGGCACCGAGGTCGCCGCCGTCCGACCGAGGCATGCCGGCGAAGTGGTCGAGGGTCGCGTTGAAGTCGCCCGCCATGATCACGTTGCCGTCGTCGCACGCTTTCGCGACCCAGCGCAGGTCGTTCTGCCAGAACGACTCCATCGGGGGGAGCGGCGCGACCGTGTGCACCGCAAGGAAGGTGGGGCCGCTTCCATCGACGGGCTTCGCGAGCACCGTGGGCAGGATCGCCGTCGTTCGGCTCTCGGTGTCCACCTCGTACTCACCCAGGTCGGCGCTGATCAGGAGCGTGGTCGACCGTGCCTTCGACACCTGGTCATAGGCGAGCGTGTGCACCCACATCGGCCGGCCGGCATCCTTCATGAGGGCAGCGATCTCGAGCCCGAGTTCGTTGGTCGTCTCCGGCAGGGCGAGAACGTCGGCGTCGTTCTCGAGGGCCAGTTCGGCGATGACGGCTGCTCCGGGTTCGTCGCCGAGCGTGTTCCACGAAAGCACGGTGATGTCACCCGCGGCCTCGGTCTGGAACGAGATGTCACCGAAACCACGGGTCGCGAGTACGACGACGTTCAGCGCCGCGAAGGCGAGTGCAATGACAGCGAGGGATGCCACGAACCGACGCACCCCGATGGCGAGCAGGGCGATCACTGTGAGAACGAGCGCAACAAGAACCGCCACTGCCGCTCCCAGCCCACGCATCGCCACGACCTGGGCGATGATCGGGGTCCACGCCAGCCCGAACAGTTGGGGCCACGCGAAGACGAGCGCGGCGGCACCACTGGCCACTATCAGGAGGGCGGCGATGAATCTGGACATGGGGAGAGCACCTCGGGTCTGGACTGACCGGATGAGCCTAGACGACGTTTCCTGAAGGGAGCCTTCCGCGCAGACGAGTGGTGTCAGAGGGGCTTATAGAGTGGCAGGATGCCCGGAACCCCCATCGATCTTCACGCGCACAGCGCCGTGTCCGATGGCACCGAGGCTCCAGCGGCGCTCGTGGCCTCGGCAATCGAGGCAGGTATCGGCACCCTCGCGATAACCGATCACGACTCGACGGCGGGCTGGGCCGAGGCGATAGCTGCCGCGGAGGGCACCGGGCTCACGATCATCCCCGGCATGGAGCTCAGCACCAACTACGGCCCCGCCAGCGTGCACATGCTCGCCTACCTCTTCGACCCGCTCAACGGCGGGATCATCGCCGAGACCGCGCAGATCCGCGAGGGACGGCTGCACCGGGCAGAGCGCATCGTGGAGCGCATCGCCGTGGACTACCCGCTCACCTGGGACGACGTGCTCGCCGAGGCGACGGATGACTCGACCCTGGGCCGACCGCACATCGCCGACGCTCTCGTGCGCAAGGGGTACGTCACCGACCGCAGTGCCGCGTTCGAATCGATCCTGCACTGGCGGAGCGGGTACTACGAGAAGTACTACGCGCCCTCACCGCTCGAGGGTGTGCGCATGATCGTCGCGGCCGGCGGCGTGCCGGTGCTCGCGCATCCCGCCACCCACGGTCGATACCGGCCGATGACGGACGACGTGATCCGTGAGCTCGCCGACGAGGGACTCTTTGGCCTCGAGCTCGACCACCGCGACAACACGGAGGAGGGCAAGCGAGACCTCCGCCGCGTCGCCGCCCGGTACGGGCTCGAGATCACCGGCGCGAGCGACTACCACGGCGAGGGCAAGCCCAACCGGCTCGGCGAGAACACCACGTCGCCGGAGGTGCTGGAAAAGCTCATCGCCCGAGCGTCGGGAACGAGACCGTACTACGGCTGATCCCGTGCTAACTTCGGGCGCATGTCAGCCCGCACCTCGCTCGACGACCTGTACCGCGACCTGCACGCCCACCCTGAGCTCGGGTTCCAGGAGCATCGCACCGCCGGCATTGTCACCGAACGCATGCGCGCGCTCGGGCTCACCGTCACCGAAGGTATCGGGGTGACGGGCGTGACCGCGGTCCTCGAGAACGGGCCAGGCCCGGTCGTCTGGCTGCGAGCCGACATGGACGCCCTCCCCGTGGAGGAGCGCACGGGACTCCACTACGCGAGCACGGAATCCGCGGTGGGCCCCGACGGCATCGAGACGAAGCTCATGCATGCCTGCGGCCACGACATGCACGTGACGTGGCTCGTCGGTGCGATGGAGGAGCTGGCCGAGAATCGCACGGACTGGTCGGGAACCGTCGTCGCCGTGTTCCAACCCGCCGAGGAGACTATCGCCGGCGCGCAGGCCATGATCGCCGATGGGCTCGTCGATCGCGTGCCGCGGCCCACGATCGTGCTCGGGCAGCACGTCGCACCGTTCCCTGCTGGAGTCATCTCGTTGACATCGGGCGCGGCGATGGCCGGCGTCGACGACCTCACCGTCCTACTCCACGGCCAAGGCGGCCATGGATCGCGCCCCGAGACGACGATCGACCCCGTGCTGGCCGCGGCGTCGACGGTCGTTCGCCTCCAGTCGATCGTCTCGCGTGAGGTGACGCCCGGCCGACTCGCGGTGCTGACCGTGGGGCGGCTTCAGGCCGGTAGCAAGTCCAACATCATCCCGGACGACGCGACCCTCGACATCAATATCCGCACGACGGACGCCGAGGTGCGAGAGCGGGTGGTCAGCTCGGTGCGTCGAATCGTGGAAGCCGAGGCTTCGGCGAGCGGGATGACGGTCCCCCCGACCATCACGATGAACGCGAGTGCGCCCGCGACGGTCAACTCGCCCGAGCACACCGAGGTGCTGCGCGATCGATTCGCCCAGCATTGGGGGCCGGCGATCATCGATTACGGCACGGTATCGGGGAGCGAGGACGTCGGTCAGCTCGCCGCAGCGGCAGGGGCACCGCTCGTGTTCTGGATCACCGGCGGCTCGGACCCCGCCACGGTGGCGGCGGCTCAGGCCGCTGGGCGCTTCGCGCAGGACATCCCGAGCAACCACTCGCCCTATTTTGCACCGGTGCTCCACCCCACGATCGAGCGCGGGGTGGAGGCGCTGGTCATCGGTGCGAGGACATTCCTCGACTAGCGATCGAAGCGTGCACCGGCCGGGTTCGACGGCAGCAGGGTGAAGATGAAGACCACGATGCTCAGCCCGACGAGCGTCAGCAGGTAGAACCACCCCGAGAAGTTGCCGTCGTGCAGGCGGCGTACCGTGAGCGCGATCGTCGGGATGATCACCGCAAGGCTGAAGACACCCCAGATCGAAATGACAACGATCGCAATCGGCGTCAGCTGCACCGTGCCGTCGGCTGCCGGCGAAGAGCCGCCCGCAGCGAAGTACAGGACGGTGAAGACGAGCTGGATGAGAGCGATGGCAAGTACCGCCCACCAGTACTCGCTTCGACTCGCGCGACCGGACGCGGTCGCGTACTTCGCGAAGAAGCGTCGGACGGCCTGGCCGAAGGTGGCACCGTACAGGGGCTGGGAAAGGGGAACGCCTGACTCGGACATGGAAGTTGCTCCTACTTGTCGAAGCGCGCGCCGGCCGGGTTGGTCGGTAGCAACGCGAAGATGAAGACGATCAGGCCACCGATCGAGGGGATCAGCACCAGCAGGTACAGGTACCCCGAGAGGTTGGCGTCGTGGAGGCGACGCACCGACACCGCGATGTGCGGAATGATCACGGCAAGCTCGAAGAGCAGCCAGACCACAACCACGGCGACACCGAACGGCGTGAAGTTGAACGTCCCGTCCGTGTTCGCGCTGATGCCGTGCGACACGACCAGAAGGATCGCGAAGACGAGGTTGACGAGGCCGACCGCAAGGGTCGCCCACCAGTACTCGCTACGGCTCGCGCGGCCTGACGTCGTCGCGTACTTCGTGAAGTAACGCTTGACCGCCTGGCCGAGAGTGGCGCCGTACAGGGGCTGGGACAAGGGCACGGATGACTCGCTCATGCCACGAGTATGGCAGCGTAAGTGACGACTTCACACCTTAAAGACCCGGTGTTACCTGCCCCAATACAGGGACCGGACTACGCGACCGGCGGCGTGCTGGGGCGACGCGTACGCGTGCGGTTCCGGCGGCGGCGAGGTGCCTCACCGTCGTGCGTGCCGCCGCCCTCTGCGCTGTCCTGGCGTGGGCCGTCAGTGCGAGTGCGCTGCGGACGGTCACCCGAACCGCTGCGCTGGCCGCCACGACCACCCTGTCCGCCCTGACCACCCTGGCGCGGGGGACGGGATGCCGGGTCCTTCACACTCGGCGCGTGTGCACCGGGCAGGCGACCCTTCGTGCCCTCGGGAATGTCGAGGTCGGTGTAGAGGTGAGGGCTCGACGAGTACGTCTCGACGGGCTCCGGGATGCCCATCTCCAGCGCGCGGTTGATGAGCGACCACTTGTGTAGGTCATCCCAGTCGACGAACGTGACCGCAATACCGGTCTTGCCCGCGCGGCCGGTGCGTCCGGCGCGGTGGAGGTAGGTGTCGTGGTCGTCGGGCACCGTGTGGTTGATGACGTGGGTCACATCGTTGACGTCGATTCCGCGAGCCGCGACATCCGTGGCAATCAGGATGTCCTTCTTGCCGGCCTTGAATGCGGCCATGGCGCGCTCGCGCTGCTCCTGGCCCAGGTCGCCGTGAACGGCGGCAGCGTTGAAGCCGCGATCGTTGAGTTCTTCGACGAGGCGGGCTGCCGCACGCTTCGTGCGCGTGAACACCACCGTCTTGCCGCGACCCTCGGACTGCAGGATGCGGGCGATGACCTCATCCTTGTCGAGGTTGTGCGCCCGGTAGACGACGTGCTTGATGTTGGCCTGCGTGAGACCCTCGTTCGGGTCGGTGGCACGAATGTGGATCGGGCGGTTCATAAACCGGCGCGCGAGGGCGACGATCGGGCCGGGCATAGTGGCCGAGAACAGCATGGTGTGGCGCGTCGGGGGAGTCTGTGCGAACAGCTTCTCGATGTCGGAGAGGAACCCGAGGTCGAGCATCTTGTCGGCCTCGTCGAGAACCATGACCTTAACGTTCTTGAAGCTCAGCAGTCGCTGGTTGGCGAGGTCGAGCAGACGACCGGGGGTACCGACGACGACCTGCGCGCCGGCCTTGAGCTCCTCCACCTGGCCCTCGTAGGCCTTGCCGCCGTAGATCGCTGCGACCTTGGTGTTGCGGTTGGATGACGCGAGCACGAGGTCTTCTGCCACCTGCACGCACAGCTCGCGCGTCGGAACGACGACGAGTGCCTGCACTCCGGGCTCCGGGTCGGTGCCGAGTGCCTGAAGGAGAGGAAGGCCGAAGCCGAGCGTCTTGCCCGTACCGGTCTTGGCCTGTCCGATGATGTCCTGGCCGCCGAGCCCCATGGGGATCGTCTGCACCTGGATGGGGAAGGGCTCGATGATGCCCTTGGTGGCGAGAGCGTCGACCATGTCCTGCTCAATGCCAAGATCTGCGAATGTCAAAGTGTGTTCACCTGTCGAAGTAGCGAGATACGCCCGATGTTTTCGAAAGGCGTATGGCCCCCTCCAGAAACGGGGGGCATGGGGCCAGTTTAGCCGGATTGTTGCTGTGCAACCCCGCAGGCGGGCCGCACAGCAAGCGAGCAGGGATGCCGGGCCTAAGCTTGACGACGTGGCTAACTGGTTCAGGCGCAGGTCCCGGCGCACCGATGCACCGCGGATTCGACCCCGGTCAGAGGATCTGGCGACGACGAAGCGCGACCTCCACGAGTTCACGCCGCCGCTGCCCGAGTTCCTCGGACGCGCGGCCTACACGCAGCTCATGATATTCGAGAACCTGTCCAGGGGAGTGGCCAACGCCCCCACGACGGTGGGCAAGGCGGCCCTCAGCAGGGCGGCGGAGATCTCGATCTCCAAGCATCGTGCGCTCGCCGAGGAGATCACCCGCTCGGGTGGCTCGGTCGGCGAGGCGATGGAGCCGTACACGGCAGCGATCGACGAGTTCGATCGACGCACTCGCGGCGGCGACTGGTACGAGACCCTTGTCACCGGGTACCTCACCGCCGGGTTCCTCGACGATTTCTACGCGAGGCTCGCTTCGGGGTTGCCCGCGACCGAACGCGCGCGCATCGAGGCGATCTACGCGGATCGTGAGGGCGAGGCAGTGCTCCTCGAGCAGCTCAACGCAGAGCTCGTCGACAACCCGAGACTGGCCGCTCGCCTGGCGCTGTGGGGTCGTCGTCTCGTCGGCGACACGATGCTCGCCGCGCGGTCAGCGCTCACCCTCGGCACCAACAAGAAGTCGGACGAGGCCCGCGTCGAGCCCGTGTTCACGGAGCTCATCGCAGCGCACACGCGCAGGATGGATGCACTCGGCCTGACGGCCTGACGACCGAACGACCTGACTCAGGCCCAGCGGCCCGGAGTGCTCAGGCCTTGACGCCTGCGAGGTTGTCGAACAGCGCGACATCCGCCTGCGCGCGACGGCCGGGGATGAGAAGCGCTGTGAGCAGTGCTGCAACGACGGCGGCACCGAGGCTTGCGACCCAGATCCACCCACCGTCGAACGTCCAGCCGGCCCAGACGAGGGCAACCCAGACGGCTGCAGTCACCGCGGCACCGATGGCCGGCAGCAGTGCCGCCCCGTAGGTCTCACGCTTGGGCAGCACGTAGCGGAGGATGAGCGCCAGTGACGCTCCGATGACGGTGACGTACAGCAGTTCCATGTCAGGCCACGAATCCGATCCGGCGCGACTCCTCGGAGCCCACCTCGACGTAGGAGAGGGAAGCGATCGGCACCAGGTAGAGCTTGCCCTTGTCGTCGGTGAGCTTGAGGTAGGGAGCGTTGCCCTCGAGCGCGTCTGCGACGACCTTCTCCACCTCGCTCGACGTCTGCGCTGACTCGAAGCTGATCTCACGGGGGCTGTTGGCGATACCGATGCGAATGTCCACGGACACAGGTTACGACACATCGTGCATCCATCGCGGCGGCGTTCACTGTCAGCGCACGCTACTAGCGTGATGGGGTGACGGTCTCCGGTTTCTCGCCAGCGGCGGCACCCGCGCAGGCAGTCCCGCGACACGACCTCGATGCGTCTCAGCAGGCGGTGCTCGCGCTGGGGGATGCCGCCTCCGCCGCCGTTCTCGGTGCGCCGGGCACGGGCAAGACCGCGACCCTCATCGAACTCGTCGCCGACCGCGTTCTCGACCGAGGGTGGGGGCCCGACGCGGTGCTCGCCCTCACCCCTTCACGCGTTTCGGCCACTCGGCTTCGCGACTCGATCGCAGTGCGCCTCGGGGTGCCGACCACGGGAGCGATGGCACGGAGCGTCAACTCGCTCGCCTTCGAGATCGTGCGGGACGCCGCGCGGTCGGCCGGTGCGCCGCCCCCGCGCCTGGTGAGTGGCACCGAACAAGACGTCGAGCTCGCGGCACTTCTCGAAGGTCATCTCGAGGAGGGCAGCGGCCCGGAGTGGCCCGAGACCCTCGGCCAGGAGGTGCGCCGGCTTCGGCGGTTCCGCACCGAGCTCCGCGAACTCATGACCAGGGCGACCGAGTACGACGTCAGCCCCGGCGAGCTCGCCCGCCTCGGCGCACTCCACGGCCATCCGGAATGGACAGCGGCCGCCCAGCTCATCGAGGAGTACGAGACCGTGCTGTCCTACCGGTCCGAGACGCGCTTCGACCAGGCGGAGCTCGTCAGCTTCGCGGTCGCGGCGCTGGAGCGCGGCGATGTGGGGGAGCGCGTGGCATCCCTTCGCCTCGTCGCCGTCGACGACCTTCAGGAAGCGACCGAGTCGACCCTCGCCCTCCTGCGCGCCCTCGCGATGAGCGGAGTCGCGGTCGTGGCCTTCGGCGACCCGGATGTCGCGGCCAACGCGTTTCGTGGTGGTGAGCCCGACGCCCTGGGCCGTCTTGCCTCCGTCATCTCGGTGCCCGCAGAGACACTCGTTCTCTCCACGAGCTACCGGCAGGGCCCTGCACTCGCGGCCTTCACCCGCTCGATCACGGCGAGGATCGGTACCGCGGCCGCTGGTCGGCAGCGCTCGGCGACCGCCGCGGGAGTCGACGCGCCGGTGCCCGTGTCTCGCATTGAAGCGCCGAGCGCAGCGCGCGAGTGGGCCGCTGCCGCGCGGGTGTTGCGCGAGGAACACCTCACTCGTGGCATCCCGTTCAGCCGAATGGCGGTCGTCGTGCGTAGCGGCGCACAGATTCCCGCGATCACTCGGGCACTCGCGCTGGCCGAAGTGCCGACGCGCACGACGGTCGGTGGCACCCCCCTGCGCGACGACCTGGCAGCCCGCTCCCTGCTGCTGATCGTGCAGGTGGGCACAGGTCACACGCCTCTCACCGCGGAGCTCGCATCCGAGATGCTCCTCGGCCCGTTCGGCGGACTCGACCGGCTCGCGCTGCGCAGGCTCAGGCTCGCGCTGCGTGCCGAGGAGGTCGCGGGGGAGGGGCGCCGGTCGGCCGACGAGTTGATCGTCGATGCCCTCGAGCACCCCGCCCGGCTCGTGACCATCGACCACCGCGTGGGGCGCGCTGCCCAGCGACTGGCGGAGACCCTCGCGAAGCTGCGTTCCAGTGAGGGTTCGATCGAGGAGCTGCTCTGGCTCGCCTGGGAGCGCAGCGGCATGGCAAAGACCTGGTACGACCGGGCGCTCTCCGCCGGCATCGCGGCTGCGGAGGCGAACCGCAATCTCGACGGCATCGTCGCACTCTTCACCTCCGCCAAGCGCTTCGTCGAGCTTCGCCCGGACGAAACGCCAGCCACGTACCTCAACGAGGTACTCGGCGCGGAGGTTCCGGAAGACACCCTGTCGCCGCAGTCGGTGGAGGATTCGGTTCTCGTGGCAACCGCCTCCGCGACGGTCGGCCTCGAGTTCGACACCGTCATCGTCGGCGGCCTGCAGGACGGCGTGTGGCCCAACCTTCGCCTGCGGGGGTCGCTGCTCGCGCCGCACGAGCTCGTGAACGTGCTGACCGGAGTCGACGGCTCGGCGGTCGACGAGCGCAAGCAGGTGCTCGGAGACGAGCTGCGGATGTTCGCGCTCGCCGTCTCGCGGGCGCGCCACCGCGTCGTGCTCGCGGCGGTCGCCAACGATGACGAGGCGGCGAGCGTGCTGCTTGGGCTTGCGCCCACCGCGCCGCAGCTCGACCCAGCGGCTCCGCCCCTCACACTGCGATCCCAGGTGGGGCGGCTCCGGCGTCGAGTGACCAGGGGTGGGGCGGATGCTCGAGCCGCTGCATCCACGCTCGCCGCGCTCGCCGTGGAGGGTGTACCCGGGGCGGACCCCGACTCCTGGCACGGGTTGCTCGAGCCGAGTACCACGGGGCCGCTGTTCGACGGCGAACCCGTTCCCCTGTCGCCGTCGGCGATCGAATCGCTGCTCGACAGCCCCCTCGACTGGTTCCTCGAGAAGATCGCGGGGTCGGAGTCCGGGGTCATCGCGGGCGTCGGCACGATCATCCACTGGGCCATGGAGACCGCGGACGACATCACGGTCGATTCACTCTGGGCGGCCGTGGAGAAGCGTTGGGGCGAGTTGCTCTTCGAAGCGCCCTGGCTCGCGGAACGCCAGCGCACGATCGCGCGGGGCTTCACCGAGGCGCTCGCGCAGTACCTCTATGATTTCGAGCGCGACGGCAAGACACTGGTGGGTGCCGAGAGCCGGTTCAAGGTCGAGGTCGGGCGGGCGGCACTCAGCGGGTCGATCGACAGGGTCGAACGCACCCCGGACGGCAAGGTGGTGATCGTCGACCTCAAGACCGGCACGCCCGAGACTAGAGCGGCCGCGATCGCCGAGCATCCGCAACTCGGCGCCTACCAACTGGCCTACGCGGAGGGCCTTCTGAATGACGCATTGGCGCCCCACGGTGATCACGAAGCGGGCGGAGCCAAGCTGTTGTTCGTCAAGCAGGGCCTGCGCGACAAGCTGTACCGCGAGGGTGTGCAGGCCGCGTTCGACGAGGAGGCGCTCGCCGAGTTCCGAGTGCGCGTCGAGGCGGCGGCGGCGCTCATCGCCGCTGCCGAGTTCGCCGGGCCTCTCGAGCTTCCCGTCTTCGGCAAGGGCGACGTGTCGAAGCTGCGCCTGCACAGGGTCAGGGCGGTGTCGAGTGACTGACATCCAGCCCAGCATCAGCGCGCACCAGATTAGTGCGGACCAGATCAGCGATGCGCTCGGCCGACCACGGCCCACCCCCCAGCAGCGAGCCGTGATCGAATCGCCGCTCGAGCCGGCACTCGTCGTCGCCGGGGCGGGATCCGGCAAGACCGAGACCATGGCCGGGCGTGTGCTGTGGTTGCTGGCCAATCGGCTCGTTCGGCCGAGCGAGATCATGGGCCTCACCTTCACTCGCAAGGCAGCGGGTGAGCTGGCCGAACGCATCCGTGATCGCATCGCAGATCTTGCCGCCGTCGGGATGCTCGGCGACGAGTACGACCCCTTCGAGGCGCCGACGGTCGCGACCTACAACGCCTACGCCAACTCGCTGTACCGCGACAACGCTGTCGTGCTCGGTCGTGAGGCCGACGGCGCGATCCTCGGAGAGGCCGCGGCCTGGCAGCTCGCCCGCAACACCGTGCTGCGCAGCACTGACGCAAGGCTCGCTGGCCTCGGCAAGAACCTCGACCCGATGACTCGCGCGGTGCTCACGATTGCCCGAGGGCTCGCCGAGAACGTCGCCGCCCCGGAGGAGGTCCGCGAGTACGCAGCACGGGTCGCCCGGGTTGCCGACCTGCCGTCGGGCGGACGGGGCGAGTATGCGGAGGCCATCAGGATCGCCGAGAACGTGGGGGCGCTCGACGTGCTCCTCGATCTGGCCGCAGAGTTCGAGGCGGCGAAGGCGGCGCGCGGTCTCGTCGAGTACTCCGACCAGGTGGCGCTCGCCCTGCGCATCGTCGCACTTCAACCGAAGGTCTCCGAGGTGGAACGCGACCGGTTCCGCGTCGTCCTGCTCGACGAGTACCAGGACACCTCGGTCGTGCAGACCCGCCTGCTGGCCGAGCTCTTCGGCGGGCATCCGGTGATGGCCGTCGGTGACCCCAACCAGTCGATCTACGGCTGGCGCGGTGCGAGTGCGTCGAATCTCGATGAGTTCACGAGAGCCTTCGGGGCCGAGCGTCGGTACGACCTGTCGACGAGCTGGCGCAATGGCACGCGCATCCTCGAGGCTGCCAATACCATCGTCGAACCGTTCGCGGGCGGGCGGGTGCGAGTGGAGAAGCTCGAGCCGAGCCCCGCAGCGAGCAGTCTCGAGATCGAGGTGGCGTTCCCCGAGTCGGTCGTTCTGGAGGCCGCAGCGGTGGCCGACTGGCTGGCTCCTCGCATGAAATCCGCGACGCCACCCTCTGCGGCGATTCTGTTCCGCACTCGCAAGTCGCAGGGCTTCTTCATCGAGGCGCTCCGGCAGCGCGACATCCCGTTCCACGTTCTCGGCGTCGGTGGGCTGCTCGCCGAGCCCGAGATCGCCGACCTGGTCGCGGCCCTCACCGTCGTGCACGATCCGTCCGCAGGACTGGAGCTGCTGCGGCTGCTCGCAGGCTCCCGCTGGCGTATCGGCGTGCAGGATCTCTTCGAGCTCAACCGTCTCGCGTCGTGGCTTCGCGATCGTGACTACGCGCAGCAGAAGTACGACGACGAGGTCGCCGAAGCGCTCCGTACCTCCGTTGCGCCGGGGGAGGGCGGGTCCATCGTCGACGCGCTCGACTTCATCGGCTCGGCGAAGCCGGAGCACCGGGCACTGGAGAAGTTCAGCCCCATCGGCCTGGAGCGGCTGCGCGATGCAGCGAGACTGCTGAGCCGACTCCGCTCGCGTGCGCGCCTCGACCTGCCGGAGTTCGTGGCGGTCGTGATGCAGGAGCTCCAACTCGACATCGAGGTCGCGGCCAACGAGTTCCGGCCTCTGGGGGCTGCGACCTTCGACGCGTTCTTCGACGCCGTGAGCAATTACCTCGCGCTCGACGACGTCGCAACCCTCGGCGGGTTCCTCTCCTGGCTGCGCGAGGCCGAGCTGCGGGAGGACCTCTCGCCGCACCCCGAAGACCCGGAGCCCGGCACGGTGCAGCTGCTCACCATCCATGGATCGAAGGGGCTCGAGTGGGACGTCGTCGCGGTGCCCCGCCTCGTCGACGAGGAGTTGCCCGGCAGGCCAGCAGAGGGCGGTTACCAGGGCTGGCTCGGCTTCGGCCAGCTGCCGTGGCCGTTCCGAGGGGATGCCGCGGAGCTGCCCGTGTTCGAGTGGCAGGCAGCGACGACCCGGGTGGAGGTGCGCGACGCCGAGAAGGACTTCAAGGCGCGCGTTCGCGAGCACCTGCTGCAGGAGGAGAGGCGCCTCGCCTACGTCGCCGTCACGCGCGCACGCCACGGGCTCATGCTCTCGGGATCGTTCTGGGCCACGCAGTCGAAGCCGCGGGTGCCGAGTGTCTACCTGCGTGAACTCGCGCAGGCGCAGGTCATCGGGCCCATCCCCGAGGCGTCCTTGCTTGACGAGAATCCTCTCGGGGACGATCTCGAACGGATGCTGTGGCCCCGGGATCCGCTCGGCACGCGCCGAGCATCCGTCGAGTCCGCCGCCGCGCTCGTTCGCGCAGCCGAGCCCGACGTGACTGGTCCCTGGGCGCACGATATCGAGCTTCTGGTCGCCGAGAGGCGCGAGCGGCTCGCCGGAGCACAGCACGTGGAGCTGCCGACTCGCGTTCCGGCGTCCCGGTTCAAGGACTTCGTGGAGGATCCGGCCAGCGTGGCATCCGCCCTGAGGCGCCCGATGCCGGAGCGACCCTTCAGAGCGACCCGACTCGGCACGCTCTTCCACTCCTGGGTCGAGAACCGCTACGGCGTCGGCGGCGACTCAGAGGAGTTGGATGCAGCGCTCACCGAGCTCGACTTCGGCACCGACGACCTCATCGAGGACACTGAGGCAGCCCTGCAGCGCTTGCGTGCGACATTCGAGTCCAGCCCGTGGGCCTCGCGCCGACCGATCGAGGTCGAGCGGGAGATCCACCTGCCGTTCGAGGGACGCATCGTGATCTGCAAGATCGACGCCGTGTATGAAGTCGCGGGTGGTCGATTCGAGGTCGTCGACTGGAAGACCGGAAAGGCCCCGCGCGACGCCAAGGATCTCGACGAGAAGCAGCTCCAGCTCGCCCTGTATCGCCTCGCCTATGCCCACTGGCGTGGCATTGACGTGAGCGAGATCGACGCGGCCTTTTACTACGTTGCCGACGATCTCGTCATCCGGCCGGAACACATCGACGACGAGGAGACCCTCCGCGCGCGCTGGAGGGCGGCGTTCGTGAACTAATCCAGGGCGAGACTCAGACGGCGCGGCGGGTACGGTCGAGCATCGCTTCGACCTCGTCGACCGCCATCGTCGGCATGGTCTTGGCGCCGATCTGGTCCATCACGTCATTGCGCAGGCTGTCGGCGAGGCCGGTGAGCAGCTCGACCGCGTCATCCACGATCTCGGCGTCCCTGGTCTCCGTGCCGTGCAGCAGCCACTGGGCGAGTTCGAGTTCTGAGTACAGGCGGGCGCGCTCCATGAGCTGCCTGTCATGTGCTCCACGCGAGCGCTGGTAGGCGGCGAGGGCCGACTCGATGATGCCCTGATCGCGGCTTCCCAGTACGAACTGCAGGTCGCGCGCGGGATCGCCGACGCGAAGATCGTGCCAACTCAGGATGCCCGTGACTGTGCCATCGGCCGAGAGCACGACGTCGGAAGTGAGGGCCCCGTGAATCACGGCTGGCTGGAACTGCCACAGCTTGGCGTCCTCGAGCGCGCGTTCCCAGCGACCAATGAGCGAGGCGGGTACCACCCCAGTCGCAGCCGCCCGATCGGCAACCGTCATGCACGAGCGCTGGCACTCGCCTGCGCTGAGGGTGGGGAGGCCGGCATCCGCCACCACGCTCGAGGGAAGAGCGTGCAGCGCGCCGATCGCGGTGCCCACGGATGCCGCGAGGGTGCTGTCCCACGACGAGACGGGCACCTTCGCGCCGTACACGAACGTGCTCACGATCGCGCGAGTGCCGTCGACGGGAACCTGCCCGGCGAAGTCGGCCACGGCAAAGGGAAGACGCGCGCGAACACCCTGGCTGAGGGCGCGGAGAGCCACGAGGTCGGCCGACTGCTCGGACTCCGCTCGTGGGTTGCGGGGCACGCGGATGAGCCAGTGCGCACCATCGCGAGCCGTGATGACGGCCGAGTCGAAGTCTCCGTCACCGGTGCCGAAAGGGGCAGCTGCCACGGGGTCGAGGCCGGGCACTGCCGAGGCCGCCAGCGCGGCTAGAGTGAGATGGGATCTCGCCATACCCAACAGGGTAGGTTGCGGGTCACCCGCTTTCGCCGTACGCCACGCACTTCCGACGGGTCGTCCATGTCGCAGCACTTCCTCCGGAACCTGCCGCTCTCGCGGTTCGAGGTCGACCGCGATCACGAGGGTCGAGAGCGCGAGCACCTGTGGGATGAACTGTGGGCTGACCCCGCCACGCGCATCCTGCCGATCTTCCAGGGCACGGCTCTTCTCGCCGGGCCCCATCGGCTGGCCCTGCTGCCGGTCGCCGCGGTACCCGAGGGCGAGACCCGCGTCTACCTCGGCCGGTCAACCTCGACGACGAGCCCCGAACCGGCTGGCACACCGATCGTCGCCGTGGAACTGACGGATGCCCGCCACCTCGCCGAATCGGACTGGGCCAACCTCCGTGCCCTCGGAGCGGTGCTGAGCGACCGCGACGCCGGCCTTCTCACCGAGGCGCTGGCGATCCTCAACTGGCACGACTCCCACCGTTTCTCCCCGCGCACGGGCGAGGTCACGGTGCCCGAGAAGGGCGGCTGGGTGCGGCGCGACCCCAGCGGTCTCGAGGTCTTCCCCCGCACCGACCCCGCAATCATTGTTGGCGTGACGGATGCCGATGACCGCTTGCTCCTCGGATCCAACGCGCTCTGGGAGTCCAACCGGTACAGCCTTCTCGCCGGATTCGTCGAACCGGGGGAGTCACTCGAGGCTGCGGTGCTCCGCGAGATCCACGAGGAGTCCGGCCTCCGAGTGGTCGACCCGGTGTACCTCGGCAGCCAGCCCTGGCCGTTCCCCGCATCCCTCATGCTCGGCTTCCGGGCTCGGGTAGAGGACGGCTTCACGGGCGCCGCGACACCGGACGGCACGGAGATCCTCGACCTGCGGTGGTTCACCCGCGACGACCTCGCGGCGTCGCTCGGCGACATCCTGCTTCCCGGACCCACCTCCATCGCGCGCGCCATCATCGAGGACTGGTACGGCGCGCCCATCGTTGACGGCCAGGCGTGAGCGGCGCGGCAAACCTTCTCGAGAACCTCGACGACCAGCAGCGGGTCGCCGCGGAGACGCTTCTCGGCCCGGTCTGTCTGCTCGCCGGTGCCGGCACTGGCAAGACTCGGGCGGTCACCCACCGGATCGCCTACGGGGTCGCGAGTGGTGTCTATCCCCCCGGCAGGGTGATGGCCCTGACGTTCACCGCGCGGGCGGCAGGGGAACTGCGCAGCAGGCTCCGTTCGCTTGGCACAGAGGGCGTGACAGCGCGCACCTTCCACGCCTCCGCTCTCTCGCAGCTCAACTTCTTCTGGCCGCAGGTGATCGGCGGCACCATGCCGCGCCTGCTCGACAGCAAGGCTCGACTACTCGCGCACGCCGCCGATGGCCTGCGGTTGCGCCTCGACACCCCGACGCTCCGCGATGTGGCGGCCGAGATCGAGTGGCGCAAGACCTCCCGATTGACCCTCGCCGAGTACGCGGCCCGCCACCGACCGCCCCCGCCGTCACTCAGTGCCGACCGCGTCGTCGACCTGCAGGAGGCCTACGAGCGCCTCAAAGACGAGCGCCGGCAGATCGACTTCGAAGACGTCCTGCTGGCGGCTGCGGGGATGATCGAGGCAGAGCCGCGCGTCGCCCAGCAGGTGAGGGAGCAGTACCGCTTCTTCGTCGTCGATGAGTACCAGGATGTCTCGCCGCTCCAGCACGACCTGCTCCGACTCTGGCTTGGTCCCCACTCTGATGTCTGCGTCGTCGGCGACGTGAGCCAGACGATCTACACGTTCGCGGGAGCGAGCCCCGACTATCTGCTGGGGTTCGGCTCGGAGTTCAGCGAAGCGACGGTGCTCCGTCTCGAGCACAACTACCGTTCGACTCCGGCGATCGTCTCGGCGGCCAATCGCCTCATGCGCGGGCGACCGGGAGCCCTCGAGCTCTCAGCGACTGCGGCCCCGGGTGCGGACCCCGTCACCACGGCCTACGACAGCGACCTGGCGGAGGCCCGGGGCGTTGCCGCGAGCATCGCTGCACAGCTCGCATCGGGGGTCGATGCATCCGATATCGCTGTGCTGTTCCGCATCAACGCGCAGTCCCAGATGATCGAGTCCGCGCTCCAGG
>CAYRON010000018.1:0-43823 GCA_964425885.1 uncultured Salinibacterium sp. | reverse complement strand
GCTCGCCGTGCTTGAGGGTGTCGCGGTCCCGTCGCGTGCGATCTCTGCCGCGGCGCTCGAGGCCATCCCGGTCCTGCCGTCCCCGACGATCCCGGACGCGGTCCCCGCGGAACTCATGGCCGAGTTCGACCCGGGTTTCGGGACGGACTTCGAGGGCGACCTCGACGAGGAGCTGCGCGCCGAGTTCGATCTCGACGCCGAGCTCGCCTCGCACTGAGCTCCACTCGGTCGTCTGACACGAATGCGCGCTCGCCAATTCCGTCACGCCGTCGAGGCGGAGTTCGCTGGTCGGGGCGACGCGCTGGTGCATGACCTCGTGCTCGGGGAGCTCGACGGGCGCACTGCCCGGGAGGCGCTCGATGCGGGGGTCCCCACGCAGGACGTGTGGTTCGCGCTGTGCCGCGCGGCGGGGGTGCCGCCGGAGCGGTGGCACGGTGTGGGGCTGCTCGAGCCGCGGGATCACTGAGGACGCCGCGCAGCGCGGCTGGACTGCGGGTCGATCGCGGGCTTCTGACGACACGCCGTCGAAATCATCTCGAAACTGTGTTCGAACTTCGCTAGGTTGAGTGCATCGCAGTAATCGAATATCGGTGCTTCTCCACAATCCGCCCGTCACTGCCGACAGATGTCGGTGGCCCGGCGTAGCGTGACCTGCAGCACCACTCGAGCCCTTGTCGGAGGGGACTCGGGGCCGGACCGGGCAGCCGCTCGGATCGGACCGACGACACCGCCGGCAGCCTATGGGCGGCCACCTCACTACCGGACAAGGAAGCACATCATGGCCTCAGCAGCAGACCGCGAGAAGTCACTGGAGAATGCACTCGCGCAGATCGATCGACAGTTCGGGAAAGGGTCGGTCATGCGACTCGGCAGCGACGAGCGTGCGCCCGTCGAGGTCATCCCGACCGGCTCGGTCGCCCTGGACGTCGCCCTTGGCATTGGCGGGCTCCCGCGCGGCCGCATCGTCGAGATCTACGGTCCGGAGTCCTCGGGCAAGACGACGCTGACGCTGCACGCGATCGCGAGTGTGCAGCGCGAAGGCGGCATCGCAGCCTTCATCGACGCCGAGCACGCGCTCGACCCCGAGTACGCGGCCAAGCTCGGCGTCGACATTGACGCATTGCTCGTCTCGCAGCCGGACACGGGTGAGCAGGCGCTCGAGATCGCCGACATGCTCGTGCGCTCCGGCGCGATCGACCTCATCGTCATCGACTCCGTCGCGGCTCTCGTGCCGAAGGCCGAGATCGAGGGCGAGATGGGCGACAGCCACGTGGGTCTGCAGGCACGCCTCATGTCGCAGGCGCTCCGCAAGCTCACCGGTGGGCTCAACCAGACCCAGACCACGATGATCTTCATCAACCAGCTGCGCGAGAAGATCGGTGTCTTCTTCGGCAGCCCCGAGACGACCGCCGGCGGTAAGGCGCTCAAGTTCTACGCCTCGGTACGGCTCGACATTCGTCGCATCGAAACCCTGAAGGATGGCACGGATGCCGTGGGTAACCGCACCCGCGTCAAGGTCGTCAAGAACAAGATGGCCCCGCCCTTCAAGCAGGCCGAGTTCGACATCCTCTACGGCGTGGGTATCTCCCGCGAGGGCAGCCTCATCGACTTCGGTGTCGAGCACGAGATCGTGCGCAAGTCCGGCGCCTGGTACACCTACGAAGGCGACCAGCTCGGGCAGGGCAAGGAGAACTCGCGCAGGTTCCTGCTCGAGAACCCGGCGATCGCCAAGGAGATCGAGCAGAAGATCATGATGAAGCTCGGTATCGGGGCTGAGGCCCGTGCGGCGCTCGCCCGTGAGGCCGAGATCGCTGCAGCACCCGAGCCCAAGGCGACGAAGGCAGGCAAGGCCTCAGGGCCCGTCATGTCGGTCGAGCCCGCGCTCAAGGCCGTAGGCGAATAACCGTGTCCGAGAGCGACCGGCTTGCCTCGGTGACCTGGCTGTTCGGTGAGCCCGAACGTGATGCCGTCACCGAGCAAGCCGAGTCGCTGGATCGGGCTGAGAACCAGGGGCCCGGCGAACGCACGTTGCCCGCGGAGCGCTCGGCGCGTGCTGAACGCCCGTCACGCGCAGGCGAGTTCCAGCGCATCAACAATGTGAGCATGCACGCGCTCGCTCGGCGCGGCATGTCTGCAGTCGAGATGCGCGATTACCTCGTGGGCCGTGAGTTCGAGCAGCACGAGGCGGATGACGAGTGCGAGCGGCTTCTCAGCGTCGGGCTTCTCGATGACTTCGCACTCGCCGAGACCCTGATCCGTACGCTGCGCCAGCGCAAGGGTCTCGGGCGCTCTGGAGTGGTGGCCGAGTTGCGTCGACGCAAACTCGAGAACGATGCGATCGAAGCAGCGCTCGAAGATCTCGACGACGACGAGCTTGCGCGCGCGATAGAGCTCGCAGAACGCCGGGCTCCGCAAGTGCGCTCGCTCGACAAAGAGACTGCTACGCGCCGGCTCAGCGCGTTCCTCATGCGCAAGGGCTACTCCGGGAGCGTCGTCAGAGCTGCGGTTGATCGCGCTCTCGGCAGTACCTCACAGGGCAGCGGCACGAGTTCGGGGCCCGTCTTCCGCTGAGCTTCGCATGCCCGACCAAGGGTCGCTCGCGCCGTACCATGGAGCAATGAGTACCCCCGTCCTGACGCCGGTGCGCACCTATGAGGTGCGCACCTTTGGTTGCCAGATGAACGTGCACGATAGCGAGCGCTTGAGCGGTTCGCTCGAGGCAGCAGGCTACGTGAAGGCAGAGGACGGGCAGCCGGACATCGTCGTCATCAACACGTGCGCGGTGCGTGAGAACGCTGACAACAAGCTCTACGGCACCCTCGGACAGCTCGCCTCGACGAAGCGTGGACATGAGGGCATGCAGATCGCCGTGGGCGGGTGCCTTGCGCAGAAGGACAAGGCGACCATCCTGGAGAAGGCTCCCTGGGTCGACGTGGTGTTCGGCACCCACAACATGGGTTCGCTCCCCACCCTCCTCGAGCGTGCGCGTCACAACGACGAGGCCCAGCTCGAGATCCTCGAGTCGCTCGAGATCTTCCCCTCGACCCTTCCGACGCGCCGGGAGTCCAGTCACAGCGCCTGGGTCTCGATCTCGGTGGGCTGCAACAACACCTGCACGTTCTGCATCGTGCCGGCCCTCCGCGGCAAGGAGAAGGACCGTCGCCCCGGCGACATCCTCGCCGAAATCCAGGCCGTAGTGGATGACGGCGCGATCGAGGTGACGCTCCTCGGCCAGAACGTCAACTCTTACGGCGTCGAGTTCGGCGACCGGCAGGCTTTCAGCAAGCTCCTTCGGGCCGCTGGCCAGATCGACGGGCTCGAACGGATCCGCTTCACCAGCCCGCACCCCGCAGCTTTCACCGACGACGTCATCGATGCGATGGCCGAGACGCCCAACGTCATGCCCCAGCTCCACATGCCGCTGCAGTCGGGATCCGATCGCATTCTCAAGGCCATGCGTCGCTCCTATCGCTCCGAGAAGTTCCTCGGCATCCTCGACCGGGTGCGAGCGCGCATCCCGCACGCGGCTATCAGCACCGACATCATCGTGGGATTCCCGGGCGAGACCGAAGAGGACTTCGCCGAGACGCTGCGCGTGGTCGAGCAGGCGAGGTTTGCGACGGCGTTCACCTTCCAGTACTCGATACGCGAGGGAACCCCGGCCGCGACGATGCCCGACCAGGTGCCGAAGGCCGTCGTGCAGGAGCGCTTCGAGCGTCTCATGGCGCTCCAGGACCGCATCTCCCTCGAGGAGAACCAGCGCCTCGTGGGAACGACGGTCGAGGTGATGGTGACGGCGAACGAGGGACGTAAGAGCGAGCAGACTCACCGCCTCTCCGGTAGGGCCAAGGATTCCCGTCTCGTGCATTTCGACGTTCCGGAGGGAAGCGTCGTTCCTCGACCGGGTGACGTCGTCTCGGCCGTGGTCTCACAGGCCGCGCCGTTCTACCTCATCGCAGACACAGTGGGCGCGCTGCCCGTCCGCCGCACTCGCGCGGGCGACGCGTGGGACCGCGCCGAAGCAGCTTCCTGTGCTGTGCCGTCAGCATCGTCATCGCCCACGGATGCCCCGGCAAGGGTCTCACTCGGGCTCCCAACGCTTCGAGTTGCCACCACGCCCATCTACGACACGAGCGACGGACTCCGCTGAGTACCACCCACGGCATCCCCCTCGTCGTCATCGTCGGTGCGACGGGAACCGGCAAGTCCGCTCTGTCCCTCGATCTCGCGGAACATCTCGGTGGCCTCGGCATCTCAGCTGAGGTGGTTAACGCGGACGCGATGCAGCTGTATCGGGGGATGGATATCGGCACAGCCAAGGTGCCGATCGCTGAGCGGCGGGGTGTGCCCCATCACCTTCTCGACGTGCTCGAGCCGACTGAGGAGGCATCGGTCGCGGCGTACCAAGAGGCCGCTAGGGCGGCGATCGAGGAGATCGAGTCGCGTGGGGCTGTCCCCCTTCTCGTGGGCGGTTCCGGACTGTACGTGTCGAGCGTGATCCAGCAGTTCAGTTTTCCCGGCAAGGATCCCGATGTTCGGGCGAGGCTGGAGGAGGAGCTCGTGGTTCGCGGCCCCGGCATTCTGTTCTCCAGGCTCGCCGAGCTCGATCCGATCGCCGCCGCGTCGATCGGGCCGCACAACGGCAGGCGCATCGTTCGAGCGCTCGAGGTGATCGAGATCACGGGAGCACCCTTCGGAGCTGGCCTGCCCGAGCACGAGTCGCCATGGCGCGACGCGGCGATCATCCACCTCCAGGCACCGCGGGCCGAGCTGGTCGAGCGGCTCGACGCGCGTGCGCGGACGATGTGGCAGGAGGGGCTCCTCGACGAAGTCACACGATTACGCGAACGAGGACTCGGCGTGACGGCGAGCAGGGCGATCGGTTACGCGCAGGCCATAGCCGAGCTCGACGGGGAACTCACGACCGAGCAGGCGATTGAGCAGACAGCGTCGCTCACGCGGCGCTACGCACGGCGACAGGTCGGCTGGTTCCGCAGGTACGACGCCACCGTGTACGACTACGACGACCCACAGCTGCTTGCCGGTGTGGTCCGTCAGATACGGCAGGATTGACGAGTGGCGACCATCTCCTTCACCAAAGGCCAGGGCACGGGCAACGACTTCGTGATCTTCGCGGACCCCGACGGCGAACTGGAGCTCTCCCCGGAGCAGATCGCGGCGATCTGCGATCGTCACTTCGGTGTCGGAGCGGATGGGATGCTGCGCGCGGTGCGCAGTCGCAACATCGACGCCGGGGCGGCAGCGCTTGCCGAGGACCCCGAGGCCGAGTGGTTCATGGACTACCGCAACGCGGATGGCTCGATCGCCGAGATGTGCGGCAACGGCATTCGCGTCTTCACGAAGTACCTCGTCGAGACGGGGCTCGCTGAACTTGACGCCGGAGACACCCTGGCGATCGGCACCCGGTCAGGCGTGCGTGACGTCCAGCGCTCCTCCACGGGCTTCGCGGCCGACATGGGGCGATGGCGCCTCGACGGCGGTGAACCGCTCGTGCGAGCCAAAGAACTCGCGGTTGCACGCCCGGGCCTCGGTATCAACGTCGGCAACCCCCACGTAGTCGTCGCCCTCGCGAGCGACGAGGAACTCGACGCCGCTGATCTCGCCTACATCCCCGTTGTCGACCCCGAACCCGTCGATGGCGTCAACGTCGAGTTCATGGTCGCGGCAGACCCACTCGTTCGCGATGGTGTCGGCCACATCCGGATGCGGGTGCATGAGCGCGGCAGTGGCGAGACACTCTCGTGCGGCACCGGTGCCGTCGCGACGGCGCTTGCCGCCCGCTACTGGGCCGGCGACGGAGCCCCCAACCAGTGGCGAGTGGACGTGCCGGGTGGCCGGGTCGGCGTGCGGATGTTCCCGGCCGAGGACGGCGAACACGTCTCACTGAGCGGGCCGGCCGAGCTGGTGTTCGAGGGCGTCCTCGAGGTCTAGCGGGGATTGCCCAACCCCCGAACGCCTACGACTCGATGATGTCGATCGGCGACGTCATCCCCGTGCGACGACGAGCGCGCAGCACGCGGTAGCCCTTGTTGGTTGCCGCGCGAACCACGGAGAAGTCCTCGGGGAAACGCCCCTGCAGCCACCGGTGGAGCGAGTCGGACCCCAGGTTGCGCTGTACGACCAACCAGGCATCCGAACCGACCTCAAGACGCGGCAGCCAACGCTCGAGCATCCCGTGCAATTCGTTCTTGCCCACTCGGATCGGGGGATTCGACCAGATTGTCGTGAAACTGACATCCTCGGGGACATCCTCGGGGAGAACTGCGTTAACATTAGTTATGGACATTTTTTCGGCGTTTGCCCGCACGAGATCCAGTGCGCGCTCGTTGACGTCCACCGCCCACACCTTCGCATGAGGTGACTCCGAGGCAAGCGTGAGGGCTATCGGCCCCCAACCGCAGCCAAGATCCAGGAGATTCCCTCCGGGTGGCGGCGATGGCACGTTCGAGAGCAACACCTGGGTTCCCGTGTCGACACGATCGGGGCTGAAGACGCCCCCCGCGGTCACGAGTTCGCGATCAGCGCCTGCCAGGCGCACGTGAATCGTTCGTGGCCTGAGCTCACTCCCGGGTGTCGAGGAGAAGTAGTGCTCACTAACCATGCAGAGAACTTACCGAAGTCAAGAGAAATAGGGTTAACCACACCATGACTGAAACCACATCACATGACGCAGAGGCTCGCGACGGCGCGGCCTCCCGCAGCGATGTCGAGCGCGTCCTGGCAGCTGACGGTGCACGTTCTGCCGAGGTCTCGCGCTTCGGCAGCGGCAGTGCGCTCGCATTGCAGGATGACGCACACTACGAATCAGGCCGTGACGGCGACCAGTTCGACCGTGAGGACCGCCAGGCCCTCCGACGCGTCCCAGGGCTCTCCACCGAGCTCGAGGATGTCACCGAGGTCGAGTACCGACAGCTGCGACTCGAGAACGTCGTCCTGATCGGCGTGTACTCGGGTGGCACCGTCGCTGACGCCGAGAACTCACTGCGCGAACTCGCGGCCTTGGCCGAGACCGCGGGAGCCGTCGTCCTCGACGGCCTGCTGCAGCGCAGACCTCACCCCGACCCGAGCACGTACTTCGGAAAGGGCAAGGCGGAGGAGCTCCGTGGCGTCGTGGTCGCGACCGGTGCAGACACCGTCATCGCGGATACCGAACTGGCTCCGAGCCAGCGACGTGCCCTGGAGGACATCGTCAAGGTCAAGGTCATCGACCGCACGGCAGTGATCCTCGATATCTTCTCGCAGCACGCGACGAGCAGGGAAGGTCGCGCGCAGGTGGAACTCGCCCAGCTCGAGTACCTCCTGCCGCGTCTGCGCGGTTGGGGTGAATCCATGTCCCGCCAGGCCGGTGGCCAGGTCGGGGCCGGAAACGGTATGGGCAGCCGTGGACCGGGTGAGACGAAGATCGAGCTCGACCGCCGCCGCATCCACACCCGGATGGCCAAGCTCCGTCGCCAGATCAAGGGGTTCGCGCCTGCTCGCGAGGCCAAGCGCGCCAACCGCACGCGCTTCGAGGTTCCGAGTGTCGCGATTGCCGGGTACACCAACGCCGGCAAGTCGAGCCTCCTGAACCGCATCACGCGGGCGGGAGTGCTCGTCGAGAACGCGCTGTTCGCGACTCTGGATGCCACGGTCCGGCGCTATCGCACGCCAGACGGTCGCCTCTTCACGCTCGCGGACACCGTCGGATTCGTGCGCAACCTCCCTCACCAGCTGGTTGAGGCATTCCGCTCGACGCTCGAGGAGGTCGGCCAGTCCGACGTCATCGTGCACGTCGTGGACGCGTCGCACCCAGACCCGGCCGGCCAGCTGGCGACGGTGCGAGATGTCATCGGAGAGCTCGGGGCACGGGACATCCCGGAGATCGTCGCGTTCAACAAGTCAGACCTTGCCGACGACGATCACAGGCTCGTGCTCCGTGGGCTCGAGCCGACGGGCATCTTCGTCTCCGCACGCACGGGCGAGGGCATCGATGAACTGCTCGAGCGAATCTCGGAGCTTCTGCCGAGCCCCGAGATCGAGGTCGAGCTCGTCGTGCCGTACGACCGGGGTGAGATCATCTCCCGGCTCCACGTGCAGGGTCGAGTCCTCTCGACCGACTACGAGGAGTCAGGAACTCGCGTCAAGGCCCTCGTGCACCCGTCACGGCTGGGCGAGGTCGACGAGTTCCGCCAGCTGTAATACTCCGTCATCCGCCGGGAGCGCTGCTTAGACTGAACAGGTCGGGCTCGTTCCCGGCAGGTGCGACCGCCGAGCCCGGCACCCGCCCCAACGGACTGCAGAATTCTGGCGACCGGAGGGTGAGTGGTGACGACTAGTCCTGTGCGTGCTACCTCGCGCGCCGACGCGACCTTCTCCTTCGAGCTCTACCCACCGCGGTCCTCGGAGGCCGAGACGGCGCTCTATGCCTCCATCGCGGAGCTCGTGGCGGTCTCGCCCGAGTTCATCTCCGTCACGTACGGCGCGAGCGGTTCTACTCGCGGACTCTCGCTCTCCGTGCTCACGCACATGCTGCGCAACAGCTCCGTCGAGCCCATGGCTCACCTCACCTGCGTTGGGTCCTCGTACGCGGAGGCGAGCCAGCTCATCCGGGAGTTCCTGGATGCCGGTGTCACGAGCTTTCTCGCGCTGAGGGGCGACCCGCCTGTCGGTGCCACCGAGGATGACGACTTCCTCGGGGATCTCGGCAGTGCCGGGGAGCTCGTCCAGCTCATCCACCGCGTACAGAAGGAACGCGAGCCGTTCCGTTTCAGCGATGTGCCGGGTTTCCCGGGCGCCAAGCGCGTCTCCCACGGTGAGAAGGTGACGATCGCCGTGGCCGCGTTCCCCAACGGGCATCCGCGATCCCGTTCCGTCGACCAGGACCTCGACACCCTCCTCGCCAAGGAGGCGGCTGGCGCCAACCTCGCGATCACCCAGCTGTTCTTCCACGCCGACGAGTACCTCGGTTTCGTCGAGCGCGCTCGCGCTGCTGGCGTGACGATGCGCATCCTGCCGGGCATCATGCCCGTGCTCAGCCCACGCCGTCTGGCGCGCATTCTCGAACTGACGGGGGAGGCCACCCCATCATCGCTCGAGCGTGAACTCGCAGCGGCCGACTCCGAGGAATCCCAGGCAGCTGTCGGCATCCAGCACGCGATCGACCTCGGCGGCCAGCTGCTCGAGGGCGGCGCGCCCGGCCTCCACCTCTACACCTTCAATCAGCACCAGGCACCACTCGCCGTACTCCGCGGCGTCGGCCTGGTCGGCGACTCAGGTTCGCCGTCGACACCTCCACGAGAAAAGGAACTCGCATGACTACGACCCCAGCCTTTCCCACCGGCACGATCCTCGGTTATCCCCGCATCGGTCGTCGTCGCGAGCTGAAGCGCGCCGTTGAAGCCTTCTGGGCGGGAAAGATCACTGCCGAGGAGCTCGAGGCGACGGCAGCCGACCTCCGCGCGGCAACACGGGAGCGCCTCGCGAGCCTCGGCCTCGGCCGCACAGATTCCTCGATTCCCGAGGCCTTCAGCTACTACGACCAGGTTCTCGATGCTGCTGTGACCGTCGGTGCGGTACCCGAGCGGTTCCAGCGCCTTGTGAAGGATGACGGAACCATCGACCTCGCCGGCTACTTCACCATCGCACGAGGCGAGGGCCAGGACACCCCGGCCGAGATGACCAAGTGGTTCGACTCGAACTACCACTACCTCGTGCCCGAGATCGGGCCGGAGACCAGCTTCCATCTCGCGTCTGACCGCCTCATCCGCGAGGTGGCTGAGGCAACCGCATCCGGGTACCGCACTCGACCTGTCATTGTCGGCCCGGTGACCTTCCTGCTGCTGAGCAAGCCGAGCGTCAGCGCACCAGCTGGCTTCAGCCCTCTCGACCGTCTCGACGATCTGCTCCCCGTATACGCCGAGCTTCTGGCCGCCCTCACGGCAGTGGGCGCGGAGTGGGTGCAGCTCGATGAGCCTGCGCTCGTGTCCGAGAGCATCGAGGTACCACGAGACGTTGTGCTCACAGCGACGGCATCCGCCTACAACGCCCTCGGAAGCTCGGCCGTGCGCCCCGCAATCTTTGTTGCCGCGCCCTACGCCTCGCTCGACGACGCCCTCCCCGTTCTGCTCGAGACTCCGGTCGAGGCCGTGGGCATCGATCTCGTCAAGGGCGACCTCCCGTCGGGTATTGCCACGGACAAGGTACTTGTCGGTGGCGTCATCGACGGCCACAACATCTGGCGGGGCGACCTCGAGGCCGCCTTCGCCTCGCTCGAGTCGCTCAAGGGAATCAGCCCGAACGTCGCCGTGTCCACGTCCACGAGCCTCTTCCACGTTCCCCACGACGTCGAGGACGAACCACTGCTCGAGGCATGGCTCACGAACTGGCTTGCCTTCGCTGACCAGAAGGTCGGGCAGGTCGCCATTCTCGCGAAGGGCCTCATCGAGGGCAAGGCTGCCATTCAGAGCGAACTGGATGCCGCGACCGCCGCCCTCGAGGCGCGACATGCTGCGGCTGGCGTCCGTGATGGCGCAGTCCGCTCGCGCGCAGAAGCCCTCACCGTCGATGACTTCTCGCGCGGCGACTACGCCGTGCGCCTGGCTGCTCAGGAGAAGGCGCTCAACCTGCCATTCCTGCCCACGACGACCATCGGGTCCTTCCCTCAGACGGGCGATATCCGCAAGACGCGCGCCGCGCTCGTGCGGGGTGACATCACCGTCGAGGAGTACAACGAGGCGATGCGCGCTGAGATTCGCCGCGTCGTCGATCTTCAGGAGGAGATCGGTCTCGACGTCATCGTTCACGGCGAGCCGGAACGCAACGACATGGTGCAGTATTTCGCCGAGAACCTCGACGGCTTTGCGGTGACTCAGAACGGCTGGGTTCAGTCCTACGGTTCGAGGTGTACGCGTCCCTCGATCCTGTGGGGAGACGTCTCCCGCCCGGCTCCGATCACCGTTGACTGGTCGACGTACACGCAGTCCCTGACGAGCAAGCCGGTCAAGGGCATGCTCACCGGCCCGGTCACGATCCTCGCCTGGTCGTTCGTTCGCGACGACCAGCCGCTGCGCGAGACCGCCAACCAGGTCGCCCTGGCGCTGCGCGACGAGATTGCTGACCTCGAGGGTTCGGGTATCGGCATCATCCAGGTCGACGAGCCCGCCCTGCGCGAACTCCTCCCGCTCAAGACGAAGGATCACGCGGACTACCTCGACTGGTCGGTCGGCTCGTTCCGCCTCGCGACTGCCGGCGTGGAGGACCGCACCCAGATCCACACGCACCTGTGCTACTCGGAGTTCGGTGTCGTGATCGACGCGATCAACCGCCTCGATGCTGACGTGACGTCGATCGAGGCCGCCCGCTCGAAGATGGAGGTCGTTCCCGACATCAAGCAGAGCGGTTTCGGCCGCGGCATCGGGCCGGGCGTTTACGACATCCACTCGCCCCGCGTCCCCTCGGTCGAAGAGGTCAGCGACCTCATCGACATCGCGCTCGGGTCGATCCCGGAGCGCCAGGTATGGGTGAACCCCGACTGCGGCCTGAAGACGCGCGGCTACGACGAGACTGTTCAGTCGCTGACGAATGTGATCGCCGCCACCCGCGCCGCGAGGCAGAAAGCCGCAGCGAACTAACGCTCGCTTCTGGTCCGCGGTCGCTGTCCCTGGAGGAGCGGTCGCGGACTAGACGGCGCGGAGGACCGCGACAACCTTGCCGAGAACCTCGGCCTCGTCGCCCAGGATCGGTTCGAAGGCCGAGTTGCGCGGGAGAAGCCAGGTGTGGCCGTCTCGTTGCTTGAATACCTTGACGGTGGCTTCACTGTCAAGCATGGCCGCAACGATGTCTCCATTGACGGCGTCGCGCTGTTGGCGCACGACCACCCAGTCGCCGTCACAGATCGCGGCATCGATCATCGATTCGCCGACGACCTTGAGCATGAAGAGATCGCCCTTACCCACGAGACGGCGGGGGAGCGGGAACACCTCGTCGACCTGCTCATCCGCAGTGATGGGGATGCCGGCAGCGATACGTCCCACGAGGGGGACGAGTGCTGCATCACCCACGGAGGGTGCACCGGTCTCGACGACTGCCTCGGTCTCCAGCTCGGGAAGATCGATCAGGATCTCCATGGCACGGGGCCGGTTGGGATCGCGCCGCAGGTAGCCGCTGAGCTCGAGCTGGCCCAACTGGTGGGTGACGCTCGACAGTGAGGCCAGCCCAACGGCGTCTCCGATTTCACGCATGCTCGGCGGATATCCCCGCGAGGCGACCGAGCGCTGGATCACATCGAGGATGGCGAGTTGCTTGTCGCTCAGGCTCTTGCGCCTGCGAGTTGCCGGGCGGTCAGTGGGAAGTGTCTCGTCCACGGTTCCTCGTTCCTGCCGTGCGCCGGCGAATGTCGGTGGTTCTGTCGAAACTGTATCCGGATGAGGCGCGACAGACAAACACATCTTCGAGTGTGTTGACAAGTTTGTCAGTGGCTTGTTCGAAGATGGACTTGATTTCGACGCTGATCGAAGTTATGTTCGGTACAGGAATACTAAAGACTTCGTATCCGGCACTCCCGGCCGAGAGCCGGATACGAAACCTCGTTCGAGACGCAAGGAGTGGATGATGAGCACGATTGCTTTCCCCACAGCGAATTACGGCGCACGGTCCTTCGATGCAGGGCGCGGTTCAGCGCCCTCGGCACGCACCGCACCGGCGCCTCGCCTTCGTCTCACACGACGTGGCCGCGGGGTCCTTCTGACTCTCGCGGCCACACCACTCGTCATCGGTGCGATGTTCTTCGCGCTCAACGGTGGCGGTGCCGTTGCGTCGCTCGAGTCATCGCCGGCCTCGTTCGAGTACGTCACGGTTGCCTCCGGCCAGTCCCTGTGGGATGTCGCGGAGTCTGTCGCTCCGGGCGCCGACCCTCGCGACGTGATCGACTCCATCCTTCGCCTCAACCAGTTGGAGTCTGCTGATGTCTTCGCGGGCCAGCAGCTCGCGATTCCGATGGATCTCGCCCAGTAGGAGCGTTGCTGTGGCCTCATCCCGCGGGCCCTGTCGGCTTCAGCGCGAGCCCTAAGCTTGTCGAGTGACCAGCCTCGACGACCTTCCCATCCGGGACGACCTGCGTGGGCTGAAGCCCTACGGTGCGCCCCAGGAGCCGGTTCCCGTCCAGTTGAACGTGAACGAGAACACGCACCCCATTCCCGAGGCGGTGGCGACAGACATCGTCATGTCGCTCGCCCAGGCCGTGCTGGGTGCGAACCGGTATCCGGATCGCGAGTTCACAGTCCTGCGTGAATCGCTCGCCGACTATCTCGGACACGATCTCGCTCCCGAGAACATCTGGGCGGCCAACGGTTCGAACGAGGTGCTCCAGCACGTTCTCCAGGCGTTCGGCGGTCCCGGGCGCAGCGTGCTCGGATTCCCTCCCACGTACTCGATGCACTCGATCATCGCGAGCGGAACGGGGACTCGCTGGGTCCCGGCCGAGCGTGACGAGAACTACACCCTCAGCCCCGCGACGGTCACCGCAGCAATCGAGCGCGAGCGCACCGACATCGTTTTCCTGTGTTCCCCCAACAACCCGACGGGAACGCCACTCGGCCTCGATGTGATCGCGGCGGCGTACGAGGCCACCGACGGCATCGTGCTCGTGGATGAGGCATACGCCGAGTTCGCCGATGGTGAGAGTGCACTGACACTTCTCGAGGGGCGGCCCCGGCTGCTCATCAGTCGCACCATGAGCAAGGCGTTCGCCTTCGCCGGCATCCGTCTGGGCTACCTCGCAGCAGATCCCGCAGTGATCGATGCGCTTCGGCTCGTCCGCCTGCCCTACCACCTCTCATCACTGACGCAGGCGGCGGCGGTCGCCGCGCTCGCCCACTCCGGCGAGATGCTGGCGATGGTCGACGACATCAAGCGGCAACGCGACCGGATGATCGAGGCTCTCCCCGCTCTCGGCTACACGCCTTTGCCGAGTGCGGCGAATTTCGTGCTGTTCGGGGGCGTCGCTGACCCTCACGAGCTCTTCCTGAAGCTCTTCGGCGAGGGCATCCTCATTCGGGACGTGGGAATTCCCCACCACCTTCGAGTCACTGCCGGTACCGAGGCGGAGACAGATCTCTTCCTCGAGGCGCTCGAGCGCCTCAGCTGACCTCGCGCGAGAGCCTGCGACTCCCGACCTCGGTAGGATTGCGCTCATGACGCAACGCGAGGCGACCATCCGCCGCCAGACGAGCGAGTCGAGCATTGAGTTGACTATCAACCTCGATGGGACCGGCACGTCGTCGATCAATTCCAGTGTGCCGTTCTACGACCACCTGCTCACCGCGTTCGCGCGCCACTCCCTGGTCGACCTCACCGTGGTGGCCACGGGTGACACTCACATTGACGTCCACCACACCGTGGAGGACATCGGTATCGCGCTCGGTCTCGCCATTCGTGAGGCACTCGGCGACAAGTCCGGAATCTCGCGATTCGGTGATGCCCTCGTGCCGCTCGACGAGGCGCTCGTGCAGGCAGTCGTCGACATCTCCGGCCGCCCCTACCTCGTTCACACCGGCGAGCCGGCCGGCTTCGAACACCACCTCATCGGCGGCCACTTCACGGGGTCCATGGTGCGCCACGTCTTCGAGGCGATCGCCTTCAACGCTGCTCTCACGGTGCACATCACCGTGCTCGGCGGCCGCGACCCGCACCACATTGCTGAGGCCGAGTTCAAGGCCTTCGCGCGCGCGTTCCGGTTCGCCGTCGCGCGCGATGCCCAGGTCGTCGGCATCCCCTCGACCAAGGGTGCGCTCTGACCGTGAACGCTGCTCCTTCGGTCGTCATCTTCGATTACGGCTCAGGCAATATCCACTCGGCCGCCAAGGCGCTCGAGCTAGCCGGCGCGCGCGTCTCGCTGACGTCCGATCGCGCCACGGCGTTGGCCGCCGACGGATTGCTCGTGCCGGGGGTCGGGGCCTTCTCCGCTGTCATGGGCGGCCTCGATGCCGCGCGCGGCGGTGCTGTGATCGAGCAGCGTCTTGCTGGTGGCAGGCCGGTGCTCGGTATCTGCGTGGGCATGCAGGTGCTGTTCGAACTCGGCGTGGAGCGGGGGGTCGACACTCCGGGACTGGGGGAGTGGCCGGGAGTCGTGCGCGAGCTCGAGGCGCCCGTTTTGCCCCACATGGGCTGGAACACGGTGGAGGCGCCCGAGGACTCGCGCCTGTTCGCGGGGATTCGCGATGAACGCTTCTACTTTGTACACTCCTACGCGGCCCAGGATTGGACGCTGGAGACGAACCACCCGTTCCCTTCACCCGTCCTGACATGGGCTGAGCACGGCTCGCGGTTCCTCGCCGCGGTCGAGAACGGCCCCCTGTCGGCGACGCAGTTCCACCCTGAGAAGTCGGGCGACGCTGGCATCCGACTCCTGACGAACTGGCTGGAAACCCTGTGAGCGAATTCAACATAACCCCCGCACTCGAGCTGCTTCCGGCAGTGGACGTCGCGGGGGGCAAGGCAGTCCGTCTCACTCAGGGAGAGGCCGGTTCGGAGACCAACTACGGTGATCCCGTCGATGCCGCCCAGGAATGGATCGACCAGGGCGCCGAGTGGATCCACCTCGTCGACCTCGATGCCGCATTCGGGCGCGGAAACAACCGCGCCGTCATCCGCCGTGTCATCAAGGCAACGCCGCGACGCGTGAATATCGAACTCTCCGGTGGCATCCGCGACGACCAGACCCTCGAGGCCGCGCTCGCGACCGGTGCCAAGCGCATCAACCTCGGCACCGCTGCGCTGGAGAACCCCGAATGGGCGGCGCACGTCATCGCCGAATACGGCGAGGCGATCGCCGTCGGGCTCGACGTTCGCGGAACTACTCTCGCCGCCCGTGGCTGGACCCAGGAGGGTGGCGACCTCTGGGCCGTGATGGACCGCCTGGAAGAGGCCGGTTGCGCCCGCTACGTCGTGACCGACGTGACGAAGGATGGCACGCTCAAGGGCCCGAACGTCGAACTCCTCGAGCAGGTCATGGATCGCACCGATCGGCCCGTCATCGCCTCCGGGGGCATCGCAACCCTGGATGACATCGCAGAGCTCCGCGGCCTTGTGCCTCAGGGCCTCGAGGGCGCGATCGTGGGCAAGGCGCTCTACGCAAAGGCGTTCACGCTCGCTGAGGCGCTCGACGTCGCCTCAGCCTGATGGTGTGGTGACGCGTGTCAGGAACTGACAGCGCTGGCGTGCCCTGGGAGGGACGCCACATCGAGAATCCGGCAGCCCCGGACGACGATGGCTCAGCTCCGCCCCGCCTTCTCGAAGCGATCAAGCGCTTCCGCGCCAAGGAGGTCGGAGAGGCCGAAGTCGTGGAGGCGCTGCGTGAGTCGCGGCTGCTCGTGCCGCTCGTCGCTGAGCGCGGAGACAGCGGCGTCGGTGCCCACGGACACCTCGTCGACAAGAGCCAGGAACTCTCGATCGTGCGGGTCGCCGGCCCCGACGGTCGCACGGTCCAACCCGCTTTCACCTCGGTGGCCGCCCTCTCGGCCTGGAACAGGGATGCCCGGCCAGTGCCAGCGGCAGCGCCAAGGGTCGCACTCGCCGCCGTCGAGGAGCACACCGACGTCATCATCATCGACCCCACGAGCGCTACGGAGTTTGCCGTGCGGCGCCCGGCTCTCTGGGCGATCGCCCGGTCGGAGCAGTGGAAGCCGAGCTACCTCGACCGTGACGTACTGGATGCCTTCCTCGAGTCGGCTTCACCGGAGCCCGCCGTTCGTGAGCTGTACCTGGCCCCCGGTGACCCCGATGCGAGACTCGCAGGACCGGAGCTCGTGGTGCGGCTTTCCCTCGAGGAGGGCCTCGACAGGCCAGCCGTCGACGAACTCATGGCGCGCTTGCGGGATCGCTGGTCGTCGAACGAGACGATCGCAGTTCGTGTCGACTCGCTGAAGGTCCAGCTGGTCGCATCCGTCTGACGACGGTGGCTGCGTCAGATCACCGAACCGGTGAACTTCTCGCCCGGGCCTGCTCCGGGAGCGTCCGGGATGCTCGACGCCTCGCGGAACGCGAGCTGCAGCGACCGCAGTCCATCGCGCAGCGGTCGAGCGTGACTGTCTGACACCTCGGGAGCGGCGGCCGTGACGAGGCCGGCCAGTGCCGTGATGAGCTTGCGTGCCTCATCCAGATCGATCTCAGATGCCGCGTCGGGGTCGTCGGCGAGACCGAGTTTGACAGCTGCGGCGCTCATTAGGTGCACCGAGACGGTGTTGATCAATTCGATCGCGGGGACATCGCCGATGTCGCGGATCTCGTTGCTGGCTTCGTCGTAGCCGTCAGGCATGAATGTCCTCCGTGAGCGGGACGCGGATCCCTGGTGAATACTGGGCGTCAACGCCGATGTCTGCTAACATTGGCGAGGCTCCGGGCACTCCGGAGATCGAAAGTGGAGATTCTCCCACCTGCTGGCCGCCTCATACAGGCTATCGGGTAGTTGCACCCCGTCTGATTGGTTCGCGAGAGCACTCGTGTTCGTTCAGGCAGCATCAAGGGTGAGCGGCGCGCAGTGCGTGCCGCCTGACTTCCTCTTTCGTTCCGCGTGGCGCACGCCACGGAATCATCAAGACAGAGGAGTTCCGCATCAGCGATCCCCGTACCAACGACCGAATCCGCGTACCTGAGGTTCGTCTCGTCGGCCCCAACGGTGAGCAGGTAGGTGTTGTCCGCATTGAGGACGCCATCCGTCTCGCCCAGGAAGCCGACCTGGATTTGGTTGAGGTTGCTCCCAATTCCAAGCCTCCCGTCGCCAAGATCATGGATTACGGAAAGTTCAAGTACGAAGAGGCCCAGAAGGCCAAGGAAGCGCGACGCAACCAGGCGAACACGATCCTCAAGGAGGTTCGGTTCCGCCTCAAGATCGACAAGCACGACTACGAGACCAAGCGCAAGCGCGCCGAGGGGTTCCTCCTCGCCGGCGACAAGGTGAAGGCCATGATCCTGTTCCGCGGGCGCGAGCAATCGCGTCCCGACCAGGGCGTGCGACTTCTCCAGCGTTTCGCTGAGGATGTCGCGGAGTTCGGCTCGGTCGAATCCACCCCCACCATCGACGGACGAAACATGGTGATGGTGATCGGCCCGCACAAGACCAAGGCGGCTGCAAAGGCCGAGGCTGAAGCTCGCAAGACTGCGAACAAGGCCCCGCGCGAAGCGGCCAAGGATGTAGCAGCGGACGACTCCGCTGCCGAAGAAGTACCAACGGAAAAGGAAGACAAGGATGCCTAAGCAGAAGACGCACTCCGGTGCCAAGAAGCGCTTCAAGCTCACCGGTAGCGGCAAGGTCATGAAGCAGGGTGCTGGCATGCGCCACAACCTGGAGGTCAAGAGCGGCAAGCTCAAGCGCCAGCTCAACCAGGAGCAGGTGCTCGCGCCGGCAGACGCCAAGGTCATCAAGAAGCTTCTCGGTAAGTAAGGGTTTAGGACTAGAAAATGGCAAGAGTAAAGCGGGCAGTAAACGCCCACAAGAAGCGTCGCGTCATCCTCGAGCGTGCCTCCGGCTACCGCGGTCAGCGTTCGCGCCTGTACCGCAAGGCCAAGGAGCAGGTCACTCACTCGCTGGTCTACGCATACCGTGACCGCCGTGCGCGCAAGGGTGACTTCCGTCGCCTGTGGATCCAGCGCATCAACGCGGCATCGCGTGCCAACGGACTCACCTACAACCGCTTCATCCAGGGCCTGAACCTGGCTGGCGTCGGTGTCGACCGTCGTATCCTCGCCGACCTCGCGGTCACCGAGCCCGCCACGTTCGCGGCCCTCGTGCAGACTGCGAAGGCAGCGCTGCCGGCTGACACGAGCGCTCCGAAGGTCGCGTAGCGGTATCACCAGCAACACCGAGTGCAGCGAGCCGGTCACGGTTCGTTCACCTCGCCCACATAGGCTGTCGACATGATCGACAACCCGCGCTCACCTCGCGTGCGCGCCGTGGCGAAACTCGCAAAGAGAGAAGCCCGGTCTGAGACCGGGCTTTTTCTCGTTGAGGGGCCGCAGGCGGTGTCTGAGGCCCTCGCGTTCCGGCCGGAGCTTGTGCTCGAGGTGTATGCGACGCCCACGGCGTGGGAGAAGCACTCGTCGATCGCTGCAGTCGCCTCCGATGCGGGCCTCGACGTCGAGTTCGTCAGCGAGCAGGTGCTCGACGCGATGGCCGACACGGTCACCCCGCAGGGCATCGTCGCCGTGTGCCGCCAATTCCTCCGCTCGGTGGAAGACGTGCTCGCCGGTTCGCCGAATCTCATCGCCGTGCTGGAGGAAGTCCGGGATCCCGGTAACGCCGGCACCATCATCCGAACGGCGGATGCCGCGGGAGCTGACGCGGTCATCCTCACTGGCCGCAGCGTCGACGTCTACAACCCCAAGGTCGTGCGTGCCACGACCGGGTCGATGTTCCACCTCCCGGTCGCTCGTGGAGCCGAGCTCGAGGAGGTCCTCGAGAAGGTGGCGGCCGCTGGCCTGCAGGTGATCGCCGCCGACGTCAAGGGCGGGGACCTGCTGGCCGCCCGCAACTCGGGAGCGCTGGCCAACCCCACCGCGTGGCTCTTCGGCAATGAGGCCCGCGGGCTCACCGATGAGCACTACGCATTGGCCGACTGGGTCATCCAGGTTCCGATCTATGGGCACGCGGAGTCGATGAACCTCGCCACGGCCGCTGCGGTCTGCCTCTATGAAAGCGCTTTCGCCCAACGCACCTGATTCGGTCGCAGAGACACACGTTGCAGTCTGGTAAACATGACGCTCTCGGACGGTCCCGGCCTCGGAGGTCACTCCGGAGTGTGTTAGGACTGAGAGATTGCGACGCTCCGGGGGTCACCTTCCCCCTGCGCGTGCTCTATCCATCAGGACACTGCAATCAGGAAGAGGTAACCGGATGACAACCGCATCCACTCATCGAAAGCGCGCAACAAGCGTGCTGATCGGCGCATCTGCACTCGCGCTCGTTCTCGCCAGCTGCGCGGCCGGCGGCGACACCGGCAACACGGGGGACGGCGCGATTCTCCTCGGGACCACAGACAAGGTCGTGACCCTCGACCCCGCTGGCTCGTACGACAACGGATCCTTCGCGGTCCAGAACCAGGTCTACGCGTTCCTCCTCAACTCGCCGCTCGGCAGCCCCGACCCGGAGCCCGACCTCGCCGAGTCCGCCGAGTTCACGTCGCCGACCGAGTACACCGTCACGCTCAAGCCCGGCCTCAAGTTCGCCAACGGCAACGACCTGACTGCATCGGACGTCAAGTTCACCTTCGACCGTCAGCTGGCGATCGCGGCACCCGACGGACCCTCCAGCCTCCTCTACAACCTCGACAGCACCGAGGCCGTGGATGACACGACCGTCGTTTTCACGCTCAAGGCGGCGAACGACCAGGTCTTCCCGCAGATCCTGACGACCTTCCCCGGCGCCATCGTTGACGAGGAGGTCTTCTCGCCCACCGAGCTGACCCCCGACGCCGACATCGTCGCCGCCGAGGCGTTCAACGGCCAGTACACGATCGCGACGTACGACTTCAACAAGACGATCGAGTTCGTGCCCAACGAGAACTACGCGGGACTGCTCGGCCCTGCACAGAACTCGTCGGTCATCCTCAGCTACTACGCCGACTCGTCGAACCTGAAGCTCGACGTCCAGGAGGGCAACGTCGACGTCGCGTACCGCAGCCTCTCGGCGACCGACGTCGCCGACCTGCGTGGCGATGACGGTGTCGTCGTTCACGACGGCCCCGGCGGCGAGATCCGCTACATCGTGTTCAACTTCGACACCCAGCCCTACGGTGCGACCACGGCGGAGGCCGACCCCGCCAAGGCACTCGCTGTGCGCCAGGCCGTGGCATCCCTCGTCGACCGCGCGGAGATCGCCGACCAGGTCTACAAAGGCACCTACACCCCGCTCTACTCCTTCGTTCCCGAGGGCTTCACCGGCGCCACCGAGGTACTGAAGGACCTGTACGGCGACGGTGAGGGTGGACCGGACGCGACCAAGGCCGCTGAGCTGTTGTCGGCTGCCGGCGTGACGACTCCCGTCACGCTGAGCCTTCAGTACAGCCCTGACCACTACGGCCCGTCGTCCGGTGACGAGTACGCGCTCGTCAAGAGCCAGCTCGAGGAGACCGGTCTCTTCACGGTCAACCTCCAGTCGACCGAGTGGGTGCAGTACTCCGAAGACCGCGTGTCCGACGTGTACCCGGCCTACCAGCTGGGTTGGTTCCCCGACTACTCGGATGCCGACAACTACCTCACACCGTTCTTCCTCACGGACAACTTCCTGGCGAACCACTACTCGAACCCGGCGGTCGATGAGCTCATCGCCGAGCAGGGTGTGACTTCGGATGTCGCGGCTCGCACTGCGCTCATCGAGCAGATCCAGGCGACTGTCGCCGAGGACCTCTCGACCGTGCCGCTGCTCCAGGGTGCCCAGGTTGCCGTGTCGGGAACGGATGTCGATGGTGTGACGCTCGACGCGTCCTTCAAGTTCCGCTTCGCGGGACTCGTCAAGGGCTGATAGAGAGCTAAAGTTCCATCAACGGGTGGGGTGGTTCGTCGTCCGGCGAGCCACCCCATCCTCTGACCGGGGATACACCGCACCACATGACTACGACCGAGATCGTCGGCACGACTCCGACGGCCCCAACGCCGCGAGCACGAGCGGGGGGCAACAAGCTCCTCCGGTTCATCATCGTGCGCTTCCTGCTCATCTTCCCGACGATCTTCATCCTCGTGACGATGGTGTTCGTGCTCATGCGCACGATCGGTGACCCCATCACGGCGGCACTCGGTGGCCGCCTCCCTCCCGACCAACTCGCTGAACGCATCGAGGAGGCTGGCTACAACAGGCCGATCCTCGTGCAGTACTTCGAGTACCTCGGGCAGATCTTCACCGGAAACTTCGGCACGTCGATCACCGACCGCCAACCGGTCATCGACCTGCTCTTCCGCTACGGCGGCGCGACGCTCGAGCTCGCGTTCTACGCCTTGATCGTCGCGTTCATCGTCGGTATCCCGCTCGGGATGCTCGCCGCCTACCTGCGCGATCGTTGGGGTGACGCGGTACTCCGCGTGTTCGCGATCCTCTCGTACGCGACCCCCGTGTTCTTCGCCGGACTCCTCCTCAAGCTCATCTTCTCGGTGGGCCTGCACTGGCTCCCGGTTGCCGGTCGTGCATCCGTCCGGGTGGAACTCGAACTCTCGCGGGTACCGAACCCCACGGGCATCTACCTCATTGATGCCGCCCAAACCCCGAATCCCGGAGTCGTCTACCCCGACCTGCTGGCGCACGCAGTCCTGCCGGGAATCGCTCTCGGTCTCCTGACCGCGGGTGTCTTCCTGCGCCTCGTGCGCACCAATGTCATCGGCACCCTCTCGATGGACTACGTGGATGCCGCGCGCTCGCGTGGCGTCAAGGAGTTCCGACTGGTCACGTCCCACGCCATCAAGCCGGCCCTCGTGCCGATCATCACCGTCATCGGCCTCCAGATCGCCATGCTGCTCGGTGGCGCCGTGCTGACCGAGACGACCTTCGAATGGCAGGGTCTCGGATTCCAACTGGCGCACTACCTGACCTCGCGCGACTTCGTCGCGGTTCAGGGCATCGTGGCGCTCCTGGCGGTGATCGTCGCGGTGACCAACTTCATCGTCGACATCATCGCGGCGATCATCGACCCGAGGATCCGGTACTGACTATGAAGCGCACACGTCTCCTCGACCGTCTGCCCGTCGTTCACCAGCTCCGACAGAGTGTCGGACTCCAGCGCGGCATGCTCATCGCCGGTCTCGTCATCACGGCGATCTTCATTCTCACGTCGATCTTCGCTCCGATCATCGCGCCCTACGGCTACGCGCAGCTTCGCGACGCTGACGGAGTCTTCGGTGCACAGCAACCGCCGAGCCCGGAGCACATCATGGGCACCACGGTCGGAGGCTATGACGTCTTCTCGCGCGTCATCTGGGGTACCCAGACGGCGATTCTCGTGATCATCGTGGCTGTCCTGCTGTCGATCTTCATCGGTGTTCTCCTCGGACTGATCTCCGGTTACATCGGCGGATGGCTCGATCGGGTGCTCGTGGTCGTTGCGGACGCGGTCTATGCGTTCCCGTCCCTGCTGCTGGCGATCGTCGCGGCGATCGCGATCAGCGGAGGCCAGTCCAGCTTCTGGGGCGGCATCCTCGCGGCCGCGCTGTCGATCACGGTCGTCTTCATCCCGCAGTACTTCCGCGTAATTCGCGCGGAGACCGTGCGCATCAAGGCTGAGGCCTACGTGGAGTCGGCGAAGGTCATCGGGGCAAGCCCGTTGCGCATCATGTCGCGCCACGTCCTGCGCAATGCGACCAGGACCCTGCCCCTGATCTTCACCCTCAACAGTTCAGAAGCGATCCTCACCCTGGCGGGCCTCGGGTTCCTCGGGTTCGGCATCGAGCCGACCGCAGCCGCTGAGTGGGGCTACGACCTCAACAAGTCGCTGTCGGATGTCACGAGCGGCATCTGGTGGACCTCGGTCTTCCCGGGTCTTGCGATCGTGCTGGTCGTTCTCGGAATCACGCTTGTGGGGGAGTCCCTCAACGACCTCGCCGATCCGCGCCTGCGAACCCGCCGTCGTGCCGACGTCCTGCCGCATCCGACCGCCGAAGTGTCAACGGTTCCCGGCGGCGTGGCTGACGTCGTCGATATCGATGCCCTGGAGGGAAAACCATGACCGATGTCGTGAAGATCGACAACCTCTCGGTCTCGTTCGCGACCGACGGGGGAGACGTGGTCGCGGTCAACGACGTGAGCCTGTCGGTGGCCCCTGGCGAGATCGTCGCGATCGTGGGGGAGAGCGGGTCGGGCAAGTCCGTGACCGCCAAGACGATCATCGGCCTCCTGCCCTCGACCGCGACCACCTCAGGTGTGGTCCTGCTCAACGGCACCAACGTCGTCGGACTCACGGGGGAGAAGCTCCGCGCAATTCGTGGAGTCGACGCAGCCATGGTGTTCCAGGAGCCGTCGACGTCGCTCAACCCCGTCTACACGGTGGGGTGGCAGATCGCCGAGGGCCTTCGTGCCCACGGCAAGTTCTCGCGCAAGCAGGCCAGGGCTACCGCAATCGAGTTCCTTGAGAAGGTCGGCATCCCGGATGCCTCCGAGCGCGTCGACTACTACCCTCACCAGTTCTCGGGCGGGCAGAAGCAGCGCGTGGTCATTGCAATGGCCCTCGCGCTCGGCGCGGAGCTGATCATCGCGGACGAGCCGACGACCGCTCTCGATGTGACGGTCCAGGCAGAGATCCTCGAGCTTCTCCGTCGCGTCTCAACGGAGTTCGGAACAGCAATTGTGCTGATCACCCACAACATGGGCGTCGTCGCAGATCTCGCCGACCGTGTCGTGGTGATGTACCAGGGCGAAGTGGTCGAAGAGGCCTCCGTGACCGACCTGTTCGCACGCCCGCAAGCGGACTACACGAAGCGACTGCTGGCCGCCGTCCCGCGCATCGATGTGACGCGGGAACGTGCGCCCGTGCGCGAGGCGGCACCCGTGGTCGTCGCATCCGGGCTGACCATCGAGTATCCCGCCCGCTTCGGCGGGGGCAGTTTCCGGGCCGTCGACGAGGTCAGCTTCTCGATCGCGCCAGGAGAGGTGCTCGGCCTCGTGGGTGAGAGCGGTTCGGGCAAGACGACCATCGGTCGCGCCATCGGCGGGCTGACTCGTGTCACCGGTGGATCGCTCCAGGTGCTCGGACACGAGATGTTCAAGGTGCGTGAGCGCGACTTCACGCCCGTGCGCAGCAGGATCGGCTTTGTCTTCCAGGACCCGGCATCGAGCTTCAACCCGTTGCTCACGATCGCCCAGTGCGTCGCCGAGCCGCTGATCGTGCATGAGAAGTCGCTGGATGCCACGCAGGTGCGCTCGCGCGTCGACGACCTCCTCGAAGCCGTGCAGCTGCCGCGTTCCTTCGGCGATCGCTTCCCGCACGAGCTCAGCGGAGGCCAGCGCCAGCGGGCCAGTCTCGCGCGGGCGCTCGCGTTGAAGCCCGAGCTCCTTATCGCCGATGAGCCGACGAGCGCACTCGACGTCTCGGTGCAGGCGCGCGTGCTCGAACTCTTCATGGAACTCCAGCGGGAGTTTGGTTTCGCTGCCCTGTTCATCAGCCACGATCTCGCCGTCGTCGACGCTATTGCCGACCGCATCGCGGTCCTGTATCGAGGCAAGCTCGTGGAGGAGGGGCCACCCGCGCAGGTGCTCGGCGCCCCCGAGCATCCGTACACGCGGCGTCTCCTGGCATCGCTTCCGGTGCCCGATCCGGCCGAGCAGCGCGAACGTCGTGAGGTCCTGCAGTCTCTCCGCTGATCACTCTGCGAGTCCGTTTCAGATAGACCCCTGAGTTGACCCCCGTTTGGGGGTGTGCTTGTGTGGGTGGATGGAAGCGCTTGTAGTTCTCGATCGGGTGAACAAGAATTTCGGCGAGCTCCACGTTCTCCGCGACCTCTCCACCACCATTCATCGAGGCGAGGTCGTCGTCGTCATCGGTCCCAGCGGGTCTGGCAAGTCCACGCTGTGTCGCGCGATCAATCGCCTGGAGACGATCGACAGCGGCACCATCACCATCGACGGCAACGTGCTCCCCGCCGAGTGGTCGGGACTGGCCAAGCTGCGGGCCGACGTCGGCATGGTCTTCCAATCGTTCAACCTGTTCGCCCACAAGACAGTGCTGCAGAACGTGACCATAGGGCAGACGATCGTTCGACGACGCTCCCAGAAGGAAGCCACAGAGCGCGCGATGGCGCTGCTCGAGCGCGTCGGCGTCGCCGACCAAGCGGCGAAGATGCCGTCCCAGCTCTCCGGCGGGCAGCAGCAGCGCGTGGCGATTGCCCGGGCTCTCGCGATGGATCCGAAGATCATGCTCTTCGACGAGCCGACCTCCGCACTCGATCCCGAGATGATCACCGAGGTACTCGACGTCATGGTCGGCCTCGCTGAAGAGGGCATGACGATGGTCGTCGTCACCCACGAGATGGGCTTCGCGCGCAAAGCAGCCGATCGAGTGCTCTTCATGGCGGACGGCGAGATCGTCGAAGAGGCGACCCCGGAGAACTTCTTCACGAACCCCACGAGCTCGAGAGCGAAGGACTTCCTCTCGAAGGTACTTGCCCACTAACCGGTGGTCAGGAAGCACACAACAGGAGGAACCATGCGTCTCACAAAAGGCCTGATGATTTCTGCATTCGCCGCAGTGGGGGTCCTCGGACTCGCTGGCTGCGTCGATTCGGGAGCACCGACCGGCGACGAATCGGCTGCGCCTGAAGAAATGGTCGAGTTCGAAGCAGGCACGACCATGGCACGGCTCAACGAAGCAGGTGCCATCACGATCGGTACGAAGTTCGACCAACCGCTGTTCGGTCAGGTCGACGCGAGCGGTACGCCGCAGGGATTCGATGTGGAGATCGCCAAGATCATCGCCTCCAAGCTCGGCATTCCCGAGAGCGGTATCACCTGGACGGAGACGGCATCGGCCAACCGCGAGCCCTTCATCCAGTCCGGTGAGGTCGACATGGTCGTGGCGACCTACACGATCAACGACGCGCGCAAGGAGGTCATCTCCTTCGCTGGCCCGTATTACAACGCAGGCCAGGATATCCTCGTGCTCGCGGGCAACCCCGACGGGATCACGGGCCCTGAGGACCTCGCGGGCAAGCCGGTGTGCACGGTTGCGGGATCGACATCCGAGGCCAACATCGCGGAGTACACCGACCAGATCACTGCGCTCGCGGGCTACGCGGATTGCCTGCCGCTCGTGAGCTCAGGACAGGTCGCCGCGCTGACCACCGACAACGTCATCCTCGCTGGCCTCGCCGACGGCAGCGGTGGTGAGTTCGAGGTCGTCGGTAACCCCTTCACCGAGGAGCCCTACGGAATCGGTGTCACGAAGGATGACACGGACTTCCGCATGTTCATCAACGACGTGCTCGAGGAGGCCTTCGCCGACGGAACCTGGGCTGAGGCCTGGGAGTCGACCGCCGGAAGCGTGCTGCCGCTTCCCGAACCCCCGACCGTAGACCGCTACTAGAGTCCCTCCGTTGTGGCCCGACCGGTTCAGCCGGCCGGGCCACAACTCCCTCCCACGAAAGGACCGCCGATGGATGTCATCGTCGAGAATCTGCCTCGGTTCGCCGAGGGATTCCTGATGACGCTGCGCCTGCTGGTGATCTCGGGTGTGGGGGCCCTGGTCATCGGCACCGTCGTCGCGGCGCTCCGCATCTCACCCATCCCGGCCCTTCGCGGGTTCGCGACTGTCTACACCGAGGTGCTCCGCAACACCCCGCTCACCCTCGTGCTCTTCTTCTGCGCTCTCGTGCTGCCGAGCCTCGGCGTGCGTCTGGATTTCACGACCGCGGCACTCATAGGCCTCACGCTGTACACGTCGCCGTTCGTCGCCGAGGCACTGCGGTCGGGCATCAACGGAATTCCCGTCGGGCAGGCGGAGGCCGCACGCGCGATCGGCATGGGCTTCGGGCAGACCGTTGGGCTGATCATCCTCCCGCAAGCCGTGCGGATGGTCGTACCACCGCTTATCAATGTGCTCATCGCCCTCACGAAGAACACCTCGGTCGCGGCAGGGTTTTCCGTGCTCGAGCTCGTGGCCGTCTCGCGACAGGTGATCCAGCTCAACGGCAACGCGACGATCGCGATCCTCATCGCGGTGGCCGTCTTCTATCTCGTGATCACCGTCCCCCTCGGGCAAGTGGCCGCCCACCTCGAACGACGCCTGGTGGTGAACCGATGAGCGTTCTCTACGATGTTCCTGGCCCCCGCGCGCGCAGGCTGTCGCTGGTCCTGTCGATCGCCGCAGGCGTGCTGATCCTCGCGGGACTGGTGGCCCTCGTGATCTTCCTCGCGTCGCCGCGGGTCAACGCCGGAGGTGTCGCCCAGCCGGGCATCCTCGATCCAAGTCGGTGGGACATCCTGCTCGACCTCGCCTACTGGAGGCGCATCGGCGTCGGCCTGACGGCCACCCTGCAGATGGCGGGCGTGGCCGCGGTGCTCGCCATGATCATCGGTGTTCTACTCTCACTGGCTCGCACGGCCCGTGCGGCTGTCATCCGGGTGCCAGCGAGCATCCTCGTGGAGTTCTTCCGCGGGATGCCCGTGCTGCTGATGATGCTGTTCATCCTGCTGGTCTTCTCCTCCGGTGCATTCTGGGCCGGAGTAGCTGCCCTCGCCGTCTACAACGGTGCTGTGATCGGGGAAGCCCTGCGGTCCGGCATTGCCTCCCTGCCGCGCGGTCAGCGAGAGTCGGGTCTCGCCCTCGGGCTCACCCCCCTACAGGTGCGCTTCGCCATCGAGTTCCCCCAGGCATTCCGTCAGATGCTCCCGATCATCCTGGCCCAGCTCGTGGTGCTGCTGAAGGACACCTCGCTGGCGTTCATCATCGGGTACCAGGAGCTGCTGAACATCGGTCTGCGTCAGACGACGACCACCTTCGGAAGCCAGTACCAGTTCACCTTCTTCTTCGTGGTCTGGGCTATCTATCTGGCGGTCAATCTCGCGCTGTCGACCATTGCACGCGTCGTGGCGAAGAGAACGGCGGCCGGTGGCGTTGCGGCTCGTCGCGCACGCAGGACCGCGCGCGTGATCGCACAACTCGGGGGAGCGGGCATCGATGGTGCCCAGGGGCGAACGCCGGACGACGGCGCGGGCCCGCAGGACTAAACTCGACACTTGTGTCAGAGCCCACCCCGATTACCGAGAGCGCGGTGACGGATGCCGCGGATGCAGCAATCGCAGCGTTCGCCGCAGCCACCACCATCGCCGACCTGCGCACCGCTCGCGCGGCCCACGTGGGGGAGGCCTCTCCTCTCGCTCTCTTCAACGCGAGCCTGAAGTCGGTTCCGCCCGAGGAGCGCGCCGCAGCCGGCAAGCTCGTCGGCCAGGCGAAGGCGCGCGCCTCGCAGGCGCTCGCCGCCCGCGAGGCCGAGCTCGCGGTCGCAGAAGAAGCCGCCCGCCTCGAGTCGGAGACGGTGGATGTCACGGCTGTGGCACTCCGCTGGCGCGCCGGTGCGCGTCACCCGCTGAGCCTGCTCATCGAGCAGATGTCCGACATCTTCATCGGTATGGGGTGGGAGGTCGCAGAGGGTCCGGAGCTCGAGAACGAGTGGTTCAACTTCGACGCCCTGAACTTCGACGCCGATCATCCTGCGCGAGCCATGCAGGACACGTTCTTCGTCGACCCGGTCGATGACCACCTCGTGCTGCGCACCCACACGAGTCCCGTGCAGGTGCGCTCGCTGCTCGAGCGCCCGCTTCCCGTCTACGTCGTCGCACCCGGTCGTGTGTTCCGCACCGACGAGCTCGATGCCACCCACACGCCCGTGTTCCACCAGATCGAGGGCATAGCCATCGACAAGGGCCTCACCATGGCTCACCTCCGTGGCACTCTCGAGCACCTCGCGCGCGCGATGTTCGGCGAGGAGGCGCGCATCCGCCTGCGTCCCAACTACTTCCCCTTCACCGAGCCGAGCGCCGAGCTCGATGTCTGGCAGCCGAACGCCAAGGGCGGCGCCCGCTGGGTCGAGTGGGGCGGATGCGGCATGGTGAACCCCAACGTGCTGCGAGCGGCGGGCATCGACCCGGAGGTCTACCAGGGCTTCGCCTTCGGTATGGGAATCGAGCGCACGCTCCAGTTCCGCAACGAGATGAATGACATGCGTGACATGGTCGAGGGCGACATCCGCTTCTCCCAGCAGTTCGGAATGGTGGTCTGATGCGCGTCCCGATCAGTTGGCTCCGCGAGTTCGTTGATGTTCCCGCCGAGGCAACCCCAGAGGATGTCCATGCCGCCCTCGTGCGCGTGGGGCTTGAGGAAGAGGACATCCACTCGTTCGACGTGACCGGCCCGGTCGTCGTCGGCCAGGTGCTGTCGTTCGAGCCGGAGCCCCAGTCCAACGGCAAGACGATCAACTGGTGCCAGGTGGATGTCGGTGACGGTGAACCGCGCGGGATCGTGTGCGGTGCGCACAACTTCGTCGTGGGTGACAAGGTCGTGGTCTCGCTCCCGGGCGCCGTACTGCCTGGCCCCTTTCCGATCTCGGCGCGCAAGACCTACGGGCACGTCTCGGACGGAATGATCGCGTCGGCCCGCGAACTTGGCCTTGGTGACGAGCATGACGGCATCCTTCGTCTCTCGACCCTCGGTCTCGATCCCGAGGTGGGCTCTGACGCGATCGCGTTGCTCGGCCTGGATGACGTGGCCGTCGAGGTCAACGTCACACCAGACCGCGGTTACGCCTTCTCGATCCGCGGCATCGCCCGCGAGTACGCGAACTCCACGGGCGCTGCGCTTCGAGACCCGCTCCTCGCCCCCGAGCTGGCAACGGCCGCGGCTGAGCGCCGCGAGGCAACCGGCTACCCGGTCCGCTTCGCCGACGAGGCACCGATCCGCGGACGCGACGGATGCATCGTCTTCACCGCTGCGGTCGTGCGCGGTGTCGACGCCACCGCTCCGACCCCGTCGTGGATGGTGTCGCGATTGTTGCTGGCGGGCATCCGTTCCATTTCACTGATCGTCGATATCTCCAACTACGTGATGCTCGAGCTGGGTCAGCCCTCGCACACCTACGACCTTGCGAAGGTCTCGGGGGGCCTTGTCATTCGGCGCGCGAAGGCTGGCGAGACTCTCGTCACCCTCGACGGCAAGTCGCGCACACTGGATGCCGAGGACCTCGTCGTCGCCGACGAGTCGGTTCCGGTGGGTCTCGCGGGCGTCATGGGCGGCCTCGACACCGAGATCACCGACGCATCGACCGATGTACTCATCGAGGCTGCAATCTGGGATCCGGTGACCGTCTCCCGCAGCGTTCGCCGGCACAAGCTCCCGAGCGAGGCGGCCAAGCGCTACGAGCGGGGCGTCGACCCGGCGGCCTCCTCAGCAGCTGTCGCGCGAGTCCTCTCGCTCATCGTCGAACTCTCCGGGGGCACGATCGATGCCGCAGGCTTCTATCGCGACGATTCCGTTCCGCCGGCTCCCATCGCCCTCCCAGAGGCCTTCACCGGTTCGATCATGGGCGTGGACTACTCCGCCGACGAGATCACCAGCTCCCTGGAGGCCGTCGGGGCGAGTCTCGAGGTCACCGATAACGGTTGGGCAGTCACCCCGCCGACCTGGCGCCCCGACCTCACCGATCGCTGGACGCTCGCCGAGGAGGTGGCGCGCATCGTCGGGTACGACCGCATCCCCGCCGTGCTTCCCGTCGCGCCACCCGGCCGTGGTCTCAGTCGCGAGCAGAAGCTTCGCCGTCTTGCCACCACTGCGCTCGCGGCTGGCGGCCTCACGGAGGTGCTGAGTTATCCCTTCGTCTCGAAGCAGCAGAACGATCTCTTCGGGTCGGCTGTCCCTGGGCAGGCCCCCGCGGTGCATCTCGCCAATCCTCTGGACCCGGATGCCGGCTGGCTCCGCACGTCCGTGCTGCCCGGGCTCATCGGGGTGGCCCGTCGCAATCTCTCGCGTGGACTCACCGACCTAGCGCTCTACGAGGTCGGAACGGTCTTCCGTCCGGAGGTGTCGGCCAGCTACGGCAGCGGCGATCTCCCCGTCGGCGACGCCCTTCCTTCCGATGACGCCCTCGACTCGCTCCGCGCGAGCATCCCCCCGCAGCCGTGGCACGTTGGAGCACTGTTCCTGGGTGACGCTGTGCGCAAGCAGCCGGGCCAGCCGGCGGTAGCGAGCGGGCTCGCGGACGCGCTCGGCGTGGTCCGCCAGCTCTCGACCGTTCTCGCGGTGCCGATCGAGGTCGTCGCTGGCGCCCACCAGGCGCTGCACCCGGGTCGCGCGGCCGAGTTGCGAGTCGGCAACCAGGTCGTCGGCGTTGCGGGCGAGCTCCTTCCCGCCCTCGCAGCTGAACTCGACCTGCCGCGTGTTGTCGCCGTTGTCGAGATCGATCTCGACGCGGTCATCGAACTCGCCGCTCGCGACATCTCTGCTCGCCCCATCGTCGGGTATCCCGCTGCCACTCAGGATCTCTCCCTCGTCGTGAGCGAGTCGGTTCCGGCGGGCGATCTGGAGGCCGTCATCATCGAGGGCGCTGGCGAGTTGCTCGAGCACGTGTCTCTTGTCGACGACTACCGCGGCTCCGGCATCCAGGAGGGCAGTAAGTCCCTCACGTTCGCCCTCCGATTCCGCGCAACCGACCGCACGCTGACCGCTGCTGAGGCCACCGAGGCCAAGAACCGGGCAGTATCTCTCGCGGCCGACCGCTACGGCGCGCTAGCCCGGGAGTAACCAGGGTCCGCAGCACGAAGGGCTCCCGATCCAGTGATCGGGAGCCCTTCGTCAGTCCTGCGGAAAGACCGGAGCGGATGTTACTTCTTGCCACCCCCGAGGAGGCCGCCGAGAAGCCCGCCCACGATGTCCTGGCCCTGCTGGCTTCCGAGGAGGCCGCCGAGGATGGACCCGATGTCGCCACCGCTCGGCTCCTCAGCCTTGGCCTTCGTCTCGGTCTTCGTGCCGGAGAGCTGGTTCGCGAGGTAGGCGAGCACGATGGGCGCGATGATCGGCAGGATCTGCTGCACGATCCCACCGATGTCGATCCCGCTGCCGGCATCCGTCTTCTTGGCCACGGCCGAGACGACATCGTCGGTCTTGTTGCCGAACACGTTCTTGACGATCTTCTTACCGTCGTTCTCGTCGATGTCGGCGAGTTTGGTCGACTTGCCGGTGTGGCCTCCGAGGGCGCTCTCGAGCGACTTCGCGCCACCGGACTTGGCGTTCGCGTCGAGCCCGCCAACGAGTGCGGGAACCGCCACCGATACCGCGGTCTTAACGACGCTCTCATCGACACCGAGCTTCTTGGCGATGTCGCTGATCGGAATCTGGTCCATGAGGCCATCGAGGTCGGACATGTGTAACTCCTTGTTGTTCTGCAGGTCTGAGGTCCCGAGCGGGACTCACGCCCCAAGGCTAGCGATTCGACCCGACTCGCCGCGAGGAGTAACCTCTGTTACGTGACCCACCTGCGTACCGGCGACGAGAGCGTTTCTCGGCCCGTTGCCGCGCGCCGACGCGGGTCTGACGAGCGACGCTAGGCGACGTTCCACAACGCGTGCCAACGTAGGTGCGCCGGGACGCCGCCGCCTCTCCCACTCGTCCGACGCCTCACGGCGTCCCCCTCTCACTAAGGTTGATCAATGACGTATTCGGTCGCCGTCGCCGGCGCCAGTGGCTATGCCGGGGGCGAAGTGCTCCGCCTCCTCGCCGCCCATCCCGACTTCGAGGTCACCACCGTGACCGCCCACCAGAACGCCGGCCAGCCCCTGTGGGCTGTCCAGCCACACCTGCGTTCCCTCTCCCACCTGACGCTGTCGGAGACGACCCCCGAGGTTCTCGCGGGCCACGACGTCGTCTTCGTTGCGCTGCCGCACGGCAAGTCGGGTGAGCTGACGGATTCGCTCCCGGCGTCGACGCTCGTCGTCGATTGCGGAGCCGACCACCGCCTGACGGATGAGGCTGCCTGGGCCCAGTTCTACGGTGGCGACTACTTCGGAGCATGGGACTACGGGATGCCCGAGCTCCTGCACGCCGCCGGTGGCACCCAGCGCGTAGCGCTCGAGGGCTCCCGCCGGATCGCGGTCCCGGGATGCAATGTGACAGCGATCACGCTCGGCCTCGCCCCGGGCATCCGCGCCGGCGTCATCGAGCCGACCGACCTCGTGGCCGTTCTCGCCGTAGGACCTTCGGGTGCAGGCAAGGCGCTCCGCACTGATCTGCTGGCGAGCGAACTCATGGGGTCCGCTTCCGCTTATGCCGTCGGGGGAGTTCACCGCCACACCCCGGAGATCGCGCAGAACCTGCGCGTAGCGGGTGCCGCGTCGGTGTCGGTGTCGTTCACTCCCGTGCTCGTTCCGATGAGCCGTGGCATCCTCGCAACCTCGACGGCCCGGCTGGCCCACGGAGTAACCGCCGCCGACGTGAGGACGGTGTGGGAAGAGGCGTATGCCGACGAGCCGTTCGTGCAGCTCCTGCCCGCCGGACAGTTCCCCCGCACATCCGACACGGTCGGGGCGAACACGTGTCTCATCGGTCTTGCCGTCGATGAGGCCGCGGGTCGTGTCGTCGTGGTGAGTGCGCTCGACAACCTCATGAAGGGAACGGCAGGTGCGGCAATCCAGTCCGCGAACATCGCGCTGGGCATCCCCGAGACCACGGGACTGACGACGGACGGGGTGGCGCCGTGAGCGTGACAGCAGCGAAGGGTTTCATCGCGGGCGCGGTCTCCGCGGGACTCAAGGCGAGCGGTGGCCTCGACTTCACGATCGTGGCGAACCAGGGGCCGCGTCAGGCAGCGGCTGCGGTCTTTACGAGCAACCGCGCGAAGGCCAATCCCATCATCTGGTCGCAGCAGGTGATCGCCGATGGCGAGGTTGCGGCCATCGTTCTCAACTCCGGGGGAGCGAACTGCTTCACCGGTGCCCAGGGGTTCCAGCTCACGCACTCCACCGCCGAGGCGGTCGCAGCGGCACTCGACGTGTCAGGGGGGGACGTGCTGGTGTGCTCCACGGGTCTCATCGGCGAGCAGCTCCCGCTTGAGAAGATGCTCGCGGGAGTCGCCGCTGCCGCAGCAGACCTTGGTGACCACGGGGTGGCGGCATCCGAGGCAATCATGACCACGGACTCCCGCCCCAAGCGTGCCCTCCGCGAGGGTGCTGGCTACGTAATCGGCGGAATGGCCAAGGGCGCCGGGATGCTCGCCCCCGGGCTCGCCACGATGCTCGTCGTCATCACGACAGATGCGGACCTGCCCGCTGGCGACCTCGATGCCGCCCTGCGCCGCGCGACGAACGTGAGCTTCGACCGCCTCGACTCCGACGGCTGCATGTCCACGAACGATCAGGTCTCTCTCCTCGCGAGCGGTGCCTCGGGTGTCGTCCCCGATCTCGAGGACTTCACCACTCTCCTCACCTCCCTCTGCGCAGACCTCGCCGAGCAGCTCCAGGGCGATGCGGAGGGCGCGAGCCACGACATCCGGATCGAGGTCGTCGGCGCTGCGAGCGAGACCGACGCCGTGGAGGTCGGCCGGTCGGTCGCGCGGAACAACCTCTTCAAGGCTGCGGTGTTCGGCAACGATCCCAACTGGGGTCGCGTCCTCGCGGCCATCGGCACCACGTCGGCAACCTTCGATCCGTACGATGTCGACGTGTCGATGAACGGAGTGCGCGTGTGCCATGCCGGCGCACCCGATCGACCCCGCTCCGAGGTTGACCTTGCGCCCCGCCGCGTCGACGTTCTCATCGACCTGCGGTCGGGCGATTCGGCCGCGACGATCCTGACCAACGACCTCACGCACGACTACGTGCATGAGAACAGCGCGTACTCCAGCTGATGGTCAGCCAGGATCAGGCGGCCGCGAAGGCCGCAGTGCTCATTGAATCGCTCCCGTGGCTCAAACGGTTCCGCGACGAGATCATCGTCATCAAGTTCGGCGGCAACGCCATGGTTGACGACGAGCTCAAGCGTGCGTTCGCCGAGGACGTCGTCTATCTGCGGTACGCGGGCGTGAAGCCCGTCGTCGTGCACGGCGGTGGTCCGCAGATCACCGCGGAACTCACTCGCCGCGGCATCCCGAGCGAGTTCCGGGGTGGGTACCGCGTCACGACCGAGGAATCCATCGGCGTGGTGCGCCAGGTGCTCGCCGAGCAGGTCGGTGGCGAGCTCGTCGGGCTCATCAACGAGCACGGTCACCTGGCCCACGGCATCTCGGGCGACGACTACGGCCTCTTCACGGGCGTTCGACGCGAGGCCATCGTCGACGGCGAGCCCGTTGATCTCGGACTTGTCGGGGAGGTCACGACGGTGCAGCCCGAGGCAGTCCTCCTCGAGCTGGCCGCCGACCGTATCCCGGTCATTTCGACTGTCGCGATCGAGGAGGGGACAGGCGGACTCCTCAACGTCAATGCCGACTCGGCAGCCGCATCCCTCGCCGTCGCGCTCGGCGCCGCCAAGCTCGTGGTGCTGACGGATGTCGCCGGCCTCTACAGCGACTGGCCCAACCGCGACTCGCTCGTCTCGGTCATCAACACGCAGGATCTCGCGGAGATGCTGCCACGACTCGAAAGCGGGATGATCCCCAAGATGACGGCCTGTCTCGAAGCGGTGGCCGGGGGAGTGCCGAAGGCCGCGATCATCGACGGCCGCCAAGCCCACTCGATCCTCCTCGAGGTCTTCACGACCCACGGCATCGGCACGGAGGTGGTGCCATCATGAGCGACGCCACGTGGCGCAACGACTACGCCACACGCATCATGAAATCCGCCCCGCCGCCCCTGGCGGAACTCGTGCGCGGCGAGGGATGCTACGTCTGGGACGTCGACGGAAAGCGCTACCTCGACTTCCTCGCCGGCATCGCTGTGAACTCACTCGGCCACGCCCACCCGGTCTTCGTCGACGCGGTATCGAGCCAGGCAGCGACCCTCGCGCACGTGTCGAACTACTTCGCCACCCCGCCGCAGTTGGGGCTGGCCGAGCGACTGCTCGAGGTATCCGGCGGGGACCGGGTCTACTTCTGCAACTCGGGCGCCGAGGCGATCGAGGCAGCGATCAAACTCGCCCGCCGCACGGGGCGCACTCGCATCCTGTCGCTGAAGGATGCGTTCCACGGCCGCACCATGGGGTCGCTGTCCCTCACGGCGAAGCCCGCTCTCCGCGAAGCCTTCGAGCCAGTTCTGCCGGGCACCGAGCAGGTCGACACCACGATCGAAGCTCTCGAAGCAGCGATGGGCGACGACGTCGCGGCCTTCATCGTCGAACCGATCAAAGGCGAGGCTGGCGTCGTCGACCTCCCGCCCGGCTACCTCGCCGCTGCGCGCGAGATCACGCAGCGTCACGGTGCGCTGCTGATCCTCGACGAGATCCAGACGGGTGCCGGTCGCACCGGGTCGTGGTTCGCGTTCCAGCAGCACGGCATCGTGCCCGATGCGATCACGGTCGCCAAGGGCATCGGCGGTGGGGTCCCGATCGGGGCGCTCATCACGTTCGGTGCGGCATCCGACCTCCTGACCCTCGGCCAGCATGGCAGCACCTTCGGAGGTAATCCGCTCGTCACCGCCACCGCATTCGCCGTGCTCGGTGAGATCGAGCGAGCCGGTCTCGTGGAGAACGCGAGGGTGCGGGGCCTTGAGCTCCGCGCGGCGCTTCGCGAGATGTCGGGCGTCGCCGAGGTCCGTGGCGCTGGCCTTCTCATCGGCGTCGGCCTCGACGCCCCGCGCGCGCAGGCGGTGAGTCGCGCAGCGCTCGACGCTGGCCTCATCGTCAACGCCGCCAATGACACGAGCATCAGGCTCGCGCCGCCCCTCATCATCGGAGACCGTGAAGTCTCGGAGTTCCTCGACCTATTCCGTTCCGCCCTGGAGGCCACGCCATGACCCGACACTTCCTTCGCGACGACGACCTGTCGCAAGCAGAACAGACCGCGATCCTCGACCTCGCCGAGAAGGTCAAGAAGGATCGCTGGGCGAACAAGCCGCTAGCCGGGCCGCAGACGGTCGCCGTGATCTTCGACAAATCGTCCACACGCACCAGGGTGTCCTTTGCTGTGGGGATCGCCGATCTCGGCGGCCAGCCGCTCATCATCTCGACGGCCAACAGCCAGCTCGGCGGCAAGGAGAGCCCGTCCGATACTGCACGCGTGCTCGAGCGCCAGGTGGCTGCGATCGTGTGGCGCACCTACGGGCAGGCCGGCCTCGTCGAGATGGCGAACAACACGAGTGTTCCCGTCATCAACGCACTGAGCGACGAGTTCCACCCCTGCCAGCTGCTCGCCGATCTCCTGACGATCCGTGAGCACAAGGGCGAGCTCGCGGGACTCACGGTCACCTTCCTCGGTGACGGTGCCGACAACATGGTGCACTCGTACCTGCTCGCCGGTGCCACCGCCGGAATGCACGTGAGGGTCGCGTGCCCGGAGGACTACCAGCCGGACAGCAGGGTCGTGGCGGATGCCGACGCCATTGCCGTGACGACCGGTGGATCCATCACGATCTACACCGACCCGGTTGAGGCCGTCGCAGGAGCCGATGTCGTGGTCACCGACACCTGGGTGTCGATGGGCAAGGAGGAGGAGAAGGCAGCGCGGGTGGCATCCCTGAGCGCGTACAAGGTCGACGCCGAGATGATGAAACTCGCCAAGCCAGACGCGATCTTCCTGCACTGCCTCCCCGCCGACCGCGGCTACGAGGTGACCTCGGAGGTCATCGACGGGTCGCAGAGCGTCATCTGGGATGAGGCGGAGAACCGCCTGCACGCCCAGAAGGCGCTCCTCATGTGGCTGCTGGAGCAGTCCTGAGCACCGACGGATCCCTAGACTTGGACGCGATGTCGAACACCACCGGTTCCACGGGCGAGGGCGCGCTCTGGGGCGCTCGATTTGCGAGCGGCCCATCCGCGGAGCTCGCGAACCTCAGTCGATCCACTCATTTCGACTGGATCCTCGCGCGATACGACATCGCCGGATCGCATGCCCACGCGCGGGCGCTCGGTGAGGCGGGATACCTGACGCCGGACGAAGAGCGTGCGATGCACTCCGGGCTCGATGAACTCCTCGCTCGCATCGAGAGCGGCGCACTCGTCGCGCGGCCCGAGGATGAGGACGTCCATGGTGCACTCGAGGCAGCGCTCATCGAGGTCGTCGGTGCCGACCTCGGGGGCAGGTTGCGCGCCGGCCGAAGCCGCAACGACCAGATCGCCACCCTCGTGCGGCTGTATCTCCTCGATCATGCGGGAGTCATCAATTCGCTCATCGTCGATCTGATCGACGCGATCGTCGCCCAGTCCGCCGCGCACGAGCACGCCATCATGCCCGGCCGCACCCATCTCCAGCACGCGCAGCCTGTGCTCCTCGCTCACCACCTGCTGGCTCACGCCTGGCCCCTCGTGCGCGACCTGGAGAGGCTCCGCGACTGGCGGGCACGGGCATCCACGAGTCCGTACGGTGCCGGCGCTCTCGCGGGCAGTTCGCTCGGTCTCGACCCGGCGCTCGTCGCGTCGGAACTCGGTCTGAGCGGGCCGACCGAGAACTCGATCGATGCCACGGCGAGCAGGGATGTCGTCGCCGAGTTCGCGTTCATCCTCGCCCAGCTCGGCATCGACGTCTCGCGATTCGCCGAGGAGATCATTCTCTGGAACACGAGGGAGTTCGGCTTCGTCCGGCTGGACGACGCCTACTCGACAGGCTCGTCGATCATGCCCCAGAAGAAGAATCCGGACATCGCTGAACTCGCGAGGGGCAAGGCGGGTCGACTCATCGGCAACCTCACCGGGCTCCTTGCGACCCTCAAAGCGCTTCCCCTCGCGTACAACCGCGATCTTCAGGAGGACAAGGAGCCCGTCTTCGACTCCGTGACGACGATCGAGGTTCTCCTCCCGGCGTTCACCGGCATGGTAGCGACGCTCCGATTCGATACCGATCGGATGGCCGAGCTTGCCCCCCAGGGCTTCTCCCTGGCCACGGATGTCGCGGACTGGCTGGTTCGCGCACGGGTGCCGTTCCGCGAGGCCCACGAAATCAGCGGCGCGCTCGTCGCGTTCTGCGAGGCGAATGACCTGGATCTCCACGAACCAACGGATGACCAGTACCTGGCGATCTCGCCGCACCTCACGCCAGGAGTCCGCGATGTTCTCTCGGTCTCCGGCTCGGTGGCAAGCCGCTCTGGAGCCGGCGGAACGGCACCGGAACGGGTGGCCGAGCAGCGCGCCCACCTTGTTGCACGCGTCCGCGACCTGACCCCAAGGAGCACGGCATGACCATTGGCGACGACAAGAATCCAGACCCCGGCTGGTGGCGACGGGGCATGACCCAGCGCGCACAGCTGATCGTCGCGATCGTGGCCGGAATCATCGTTGTCGGCGCGATTGTGTTCGCCGTCGCATCCGGAATCAGCATCTTCTGATCCACCCTTTTCCCGAACACCAGCCGAGGGGAGAGGTGGCATGGCCGGTTTCACTTCGGTAGAAGAGCGCATCGATCGCTGGGCGCACCGCAAGCTCGACGGCTCGTCGGAGCACGGTTGGCGGGCACGCGGTATCGAGTTCGTCGTCTTCGTGCTCAAGCAGGCGTGGGCGAGTATCTTCGCCGCCGCGATCCTCTCGCTCATCGTCGCTACGAAGCTCTGGTACCCGGACGACGCCCTCCTTGCGAGAAGCGACTTCCTCGTGCTCGGGGCCGTTACGATTCAGGTGCTCATGCTGGCGTTCCGGCTGGAATCGCTTCGCGAGGCGGGTGTCATCCTGATGTTCCACATCGTGGGAACGATCATGGAGATCTTCAAGACCTCGGTCGGATCGTGGATGTACGAGGGTGACGGTATCCTGCATATCGCGGGAGTGCCCCTCTACAGCGGTTTCATGTACGCGGCAATCGGCTCCTACATGGTGCGCGTCTATCGCCTCTTCGATTTGCGGTTCGAGCGGTACCCACGCCGCTGGGTCACCGTGCTCCTTGCCGCGGCCATCTATGCGAACTTCTTCCTCCATCACTACTTCTGGGATGTCAGGATCGCCTTGTTCTTGGCGACGTTCGTGGTCTTCGGCTTCTGCACGATGCACGCACGCATCTACCGTGCCACCATCCAGATGCCCGTTCTCCTCGCCTTTGCGCTCGTCGCCTCGTTCATCTGGTTCGCGGAGAACATCGGCACCTGGGCAAACGCCTGGCAGTACCCGGGCCAGGAGGACGGCTGGGAGCTCGTCTCGCTGGCCAAGCTCGGCTCCTGGTTCCTGCTGATCATCATCTCGGTCGTTCTCGTCACATTCCTCTACCCGCCACGACCTCCCGACCTCGACGAACCGAAGCTGGCGGAGCGCTGACGTGTCGGCGCTGGCGGTACGGTTGTTGTCGTGCCCGACCTGACTGCGCCTGCGAACGACCCGAGCTTCCCCGATGTCTGGGAGGAGATCACGTGGCGCGGTTTGGTGCACGTGTCGACCAATCCTGATGAGCTCAAGCAACTCCTCGCCGGCCCGCCCATCACGTACTACTGCGGGTTCGACCCAACCGCACCAAGCCTGCATCTCGGCAATCTCGTCCAGCTGTTGCTGATGCGGCGATTGCAGTTGGCAGGCCATCGACCCCTCGGCCTGGTCGGAGGTTCAACGGGGTTGATCGGCGATCCGCGACCAACTGCCGAGCGAACCCTCAACGATGAGAGTGTCGTCGCTGAATGGGTCGGCTACCTCCAGGGTCAGGTCGCGCGTTTCCTGAGCTTCGAGGGTGATAACGCCGCGCGACTGGTGAACAATCTGGACTGGACGGCACCCCTCTCGGCCATCGAGTTCCTGCGCGATATTGGTAAGCACTTCAGGGTCGGCACGATGATCAAGAAGGATGCCGTGAGCGCCCGTCTCAACAGTGATGCGGGCATCAGCTACACCGAGTTCAGCTACCAGATCCTCCAGGGCATGGACTTCCGGGAGCTCTACCGCACCTACGGCTGTGTGCTGCAGACCGGGGGAAGCGACCAGTGGGGCAATCTCACGAGCGGCACCGACCTCATTCACAAGTCTGAGGGCGCTACGGCGCACGCCATTGGTACTCCGCTCATCACCAACTCGGACGGCACGAAGTTCGGCAAGAGTGAGGGTAACGCCGTGTGGCTGGACCCCACGATGACGAGCCCGTACGCGTTCTACCAGTTCTGGCTCAACACCGATGACGCCGATGTCATCGAGCGGCTCAAGGTGTTCACATTCCTCGACAGGGCAGAGATCGAGCGCCTCGAGCAACTCGTGGCCGACGAACCCTTCCGCAGGCAGGCGCAGCGCGTGTTGGCGTGGGAGGTGACCGGTCTGGTCCACGGTGCGGATGCCACTCAGGCTGCCATCGATGCGTCCGAGGCACTCTTCGGCCAGGGTGACCTGTCGGCACTGGATGCGGCGACTCTCGAGTCGGCGCTCCGCGAGCTGCCCAACACCACGTCCCCCGCGTCCACGCCGATCGCTCAACTGCTTGTCGACACGGGCCTCACTGCGAGTGCGAGTGAGGCGCGTCGCGCCATCGGCCAGGGCGGCGTCTACGTGAACAACGCGAAGGTCGAGGACGACCAGTCCACCCTCGAACACACCGCACTCCTTTCGGGGATGGCAGTGCTGCGTCGCGGTAAGAAGACTCTCGCCGGCGTCTTCGTGGAGTAGCGTGCCCTTCACTCCCGCGCACGCGGTCGTGGCGCTGCCATTCCTGCGTACGCCCCTGGTTACCGCGGCGATCGCTGTCGGGGCAATGACGCCTGACCTCCCGCTGTACCTGCGGATGGGGCCGGGCTATTGGGTGACTCATGCGTGGTGGGCGGTGATTCCGGTCGATCTGCCGCTCGCGCTAGCGCTCCTTCTCGTGTGGAGGGTTCTGCTTCGGCCCGCGATTCCTGAGCTGGTTCCGCGTTGGTATGTCAGGCGGCTGCCGGAATCGTGGCGGCAGGCTACCGCCGGATGGCGAGAGACCTGGGCTGGCGGGAGCCCCCGTGGCGCTGTCGTGCTCGTGCTCTCACTCGCTGTCGGCATTGCATCCCACCTGATCTGGGATGCCTTCACCCACGAGGGACGCTGGGGGAGTGCGCTCATCCCAGCGTTGAACTCCGACTTCTCGGGCAGGCCCTGGTGGGAGTGGGTCGCGCTGGCGAGCTCCGCCTTCGGCGTTATCACTGTCTGCACGTGGCTCCACGTATGGTGCGCACGCCAGGCACCTCGGGATGTGACGTACCGCACGCCCGACTGGGTGCGTGTGATCGCGGTGGCGCTACTACCCGTCTCCCTCCTCGCTGGCGGAGCTCTCGTCGCCGTCGTCCGTGGTAACGGAAATTCCTCGGGATGGATTCTCTTCTTCGAGCGGGCGGGTACATCCGGAGCAGCTATTGCCCTCATCGCCCTCGCACTCCTGGCCGCGGGAATCCGCGGAAGTCTGGCGCGACACGCCCGGGATGCGCCGTAATTTGCAGCACCCCCCAGATCCACGTAATGTAATCACCTGTCACCCCAAAGGTGCGGAAAGTTCGGAGCGGTTCAACCCCCAACATTCCGGCCTCAAGAGGGACAACCACCCCCAAGTAAGTACGGAACTCCTTGTGAGATTCTGCTTCCAGGATTAGGGTGAAAACCCACCAAGCAGGTGCGTTCGGAGATCTAAAAGTCTCCGGCGGGTCGATTTGACTAACGCGAACTTGGTGCTAAGTTAGACAAGTTGCCCGGAGCGAAAGCGAGAGGGTAACAAACATAAGGCAAGTTGCCCTGGAGCGACACGCGCAAGCGTGGAATCCAGGAGCGTCCGATCCTTGAGAACTCAACAGCGTGCACAATGTCAAATGCCAAAAACCCGTTGTGCTATTGATTGCAACTCCATTCGGAGTTGACGTCAGTAACACACGGATTCCTTTGGAAAAGATATAAAACAACAAAGCAAGTCAGTATTGATTTGTTCTGTCAGTTTCAAACTTGTCATTGTTCGTCCTCCCATTCCGGAGGCAACGATGGCGCATAAACATTTATGGAGAGTTTGATCCTGGCTCAGGATGAACGCTGGCGGCGTGCTTAACACATGCAAGTCGAACGATGAACCCGGAGCTTGCTCCGGCGGATTAGTGGCGAACGGGTGAGTAACACGTGAGTAACCTGCCCTTGACTCTGGGATAAGCGTTGGAAACGACGTCTAATACCGGATACGACCTTCGGAGGCATCTCCTGGGGGTGGAAAGAATTTCGGTCAAGGATGGACTCGCGGCCTATCAGCTAGTTGGTGAGGTAATGGCTCACCAAGGCGACGACGGGTAGCCGGCCTGAGAGGGTGACCGGCCACACTGGGACTGAGACACGGCC
>CAYRON010000017.1:0-48161 GCA_964425885.1 uncultured Salinibacterium sp. | reverse complement strand
GGTTGCCCTGCACGGTGTTGATCTCGCCGTTGTGCGCGATCATGCGGAACGGCTGTGCGAGCGGCCAGGACGGGAAGGTGTTCGTCGAGTACCGCGAATGAACGAGCGCGAGCTTCGAGACGAAACGCTCATCGGAGAGGTCGGGGTAGAACGGCTCGAGCTGGAGCGTCGTGACCATGCCCTTGTAGACGAGCGTGCGGGACGACAGCGAGGGGAAGTACGCGTACAGCTCGTGCTCCGCGCGCTTGCGCAGACGGAAGACCTGGCGCTCGAGCTCGAGTCCGCCAGCGGTGCCCTTGCCGGTGTCGATGGTCGACTGCAGGAACAGCTGCTCGAAGGCCGGCATCGCAGCGCGGGCGAGGTTTCCGAGCTGCGTCGGGTCGACGGGGACCTCGCGCCAGCCGAGAACACGAAGGCTCTCTGACTCGGCGAGGCGTGCGATACCGGCCTTCACCTCGTTGCGCTCGGTCTCGTCGGTCGGCAGGAAGGACATGCCTACCGCGTAGCGCCCGACGGGCGGGAGTTCGAAGTCCACGACGGCGCGCAGGAAGGCGTCGGGGATTTGCGTGACGATGCCGGCGCCGTCGCCGGTGCCAGCATCGGAGCCAACGGCTCCGCGGTGTTCGAGGTTACGGAGTGCGCCGAGCGCCGTGTCGATGATGTCGTGGCCTGCGGTGCCACGGAGCGTGGCGACCATGGCGAGGCCACAGGCGTCGCGCTCGTTACGGGGGTCGTAGAGACCCGTTGCTGCGGGAGTGGAGCTGAAGCGCTCGAAGGCTGGCGTGAGAGCCATGGCTACCGTCCTCACGATGGTGCTGGAACTGCGGGACGTCGGCGGCCCAAGGGGAATATGAGTCCTCGAGGGTCTACGAGGACGGGGTACTTGATCCGCTTGTGGCGGCCAACTCTGGCTCCTCCGCGGCATCGTCGCCGTCGTCGTCGGAGTCTGAGTAGGTCTCGTTCGAGTCTACAGCACCCCCTGCCGTCCACTCGCGACCGGGCACGTACGGGCTTGGCTCCTTGCCCGGGTGGCGCCGTCTCTGCACGAGGAAGAGCGCAATACCGAGAACGATCAGCGCGAGAGCGCCCCAGACGTTCGAGCGGATCCCGAAGAACACCTCGCTGGGGTCGACGCGGATCGACTCGAAAATCACTCGACCGACTCCGTACCAGACCATGTACAGGGCCCAGACCTTGCCCCACTGCAGGCGCGGCTCGGCATCGCCAACGGGAACAAGCACGCTCAGACCGAGGATGCGACGCTTCTGGAGCCTGAACTGGCGCTCCATGGTGAGAAGGAACACGATACCGACGGTGTTCCAGATCATCTCGTAGAGGAAGGTCGGGTGGAACAGGGTCCCCTCAGGGAGCCCTACCGGGATCGCATCGTTCGGTGCCGGAATCTCCAGGCCCCACGGGAGGTCGGTTGGCAGACCGAAGAGTTCATGGTTGAAGTAGTTGCCGAGCCTGCCGATGACCTGTGCGAGCAGGATGGCGGGGGCGAGGGCATCCGCGAAGGTCCAAAATCGGAGACCCACGATGCGGCATCCGATGTAGGCGCCGATCGCCCCGCCGATGAGCGAACCGATGATGGCGTTGCCGCCCTCCCAGATCGCCCACACGCTGCCCGGCTGGAAGGGGTTCCACGGGTTGCCATCGGGCCCGAAGTAGTCACCGAGGTGGGTGAGCACGTGATAGGCCCTCGCGCCGACGAGGCCGAGCGGCACTGCCCAGATGATGACGTCGAGAACCACGCCAGGTTCGGCGCCGCGAGCCTTCAGACGACGGTTCACCCAGATGGTGGCGAGAACGATCCCGATGAGGATGATGATCGCGTACGTCGTGAAGCGCAGGGGGAAGGGAAGCTCCCAGCCGAACGTCGACTCGAGCCACGCGGCGATGTTGAGCTCTCTCCAGTCGATGGGAGGGCTTGGGATGCTGAGCGGCACGAAGGACAAGCCGGTCACCTTTCTGGGTGGGAACTACGCGAGTCTAGTACCGGTGGCAAGGTCGGCAGCGGCCCGGGCGACCGCGCTCACTCCCCCATCGGCGAGTGCTTTCACGAGTGCGGAGCCGACGATGGCGCCATCGGCGTAGGCCAGCACTTCGCGGACCTGCTCGGCGGTCGAGATGCCGAGGCCGACGCAGGCCGAGGTAGAGCCGGCCTCGCGGAGACGAGTGACGAGTGTACGAGCGGCGGAATCCACGTCATTGCGCGCGCCCGTGATGCCCATGGTCGACACCGCGTAAACGAAGCCCCTGCTGAGTTCGACGGCCTGGCGCAGCCTCTCGTCCGTCGACGACGGCGCTGCCAGGAACACGCGATCGAGATCGGTGCGATCGGATGCCGCGAGCCATGCCGCGCCCTCGTCCGGGATCAGGTCGGGCGTGATGAGGCCAGCACCGCCTGCGGCGACGAGGTCGTCCGCGAAGCGATCGACACCGTACTGCACGACGGGATTCCAGTAGGTCATGACGAGAACGGGGATCTCCACTCGTGACGTGATCTCCCGAACTGCGTCGAAGCCATGGCCGAGTTTGAATCCACCGGCAAGAGCGCTCTGTGTGGCCTTCTGGATGACCGTGCCATCCATCACAGGGTCGGAGTACGGAAGGCCGAGCTCGATGACGTCGACCCCGTTCTCCGCTAGGGCGACCGCCGCGTCGATGCTCGTGGGCAGATCGGGAAAACCAACCGGGAGGTAGCCGACGAGTGCGCCGGAGCCAGCCTCGCGTCGGGCGGAGATCGCCTCCGCGACGCGGCTCACTGGGCGTCCAAGATGTCGAAGTACTCGCCGGCGGTCTCCATGTCTTTGTCTCCGCGACCGGAGAGGTTGACCAGGATGATCGAGTCCGGGCCGAGCTCCCGGCCGAGCGCGAGCGTTCCAGCGAGGGCGTGAGACGACTCGATCGCGGGGATGATGCCCTCGGTGCGCGACAGGAGTCGGAGTGCTTGCATCGCCTCGTCATCCGTGATCGGGAGGTAGCTCGCGCGACCGATGTCGTGGAGCCAGGCGTGCTCGGGTCCTACTCCCGGGTAGTCGAGCCCGGCGGAGATCGAGTGCGACTCGATTGTCTGGCCGTCCTCGTCCTGGAGCATGTAGCTCTTCGCGCCGTGAAGGACGCCGGGGCGACCGCGGGTGAGCGTTGCGGCGTGGCGTTCCGTGAGGTGACCCTCGCCCGCGGCTTCATAGCCGTAGAGCGCGACTTCTGGGTCATCGAGGAACGCGTGGAAGATGCCGATGGCGTTGCTCCCGCCGCCCACGCATGCGGTGACGGCGTCCGGGAGGCGGCCGGTGAGCTCGAGAACCTGCTGCCGCGCTTCCTCGCCGATGATCTTGTGGAAGTCCCGCACCATGACGGGGAACGGGTGGGGGCCCGCAACGGTGCCGAGCAGGTAATGCGTGTTGTCGACGTTGGCGACCCAGTCGCGCAGTGCGTCATTGATCGCGTCCTTGAGGGTGCGCGAGCCCGTCTTCACAGGGATGACCTCGGCACCGAGGAGGCGCATGCGCGCGACGTTCAGCGCCTGGCGTTCCGTGTCGACCTCGCCCATGTAGACGACGCACTCCATCCCGAAGAGTGCCGCGGCGGTGGCCGTCGCGACGCCGTGCTGACCTGCGCCCGTCTCCGCGATCAGGCGCTTCTTGCCGAGCCGACGCGCGAGGAGAGCCTGGCCGAGCACATTGTTGATCTTGTGGGATCCGGTGTGGTTCAGGTCCTCACGCTTGAGGATGACGCGTGCTCCCCCGGCGTGCTCTGCAAAACGCGGAACCTCCGTGATGATCGACGGGCGACCCGTGTACGTAGCGTGCAGCCCCGCAAGCTCGGCCTGGAAGGCCGGGTCGGTGCGGGCGTCGCGGTAGGCGGCATCCAGTTCGTCGAGCGCCGCAATCAGCGACTCGGGGACGAAACGTCCGCCGAAGTCTCCGAAATAGGGTCCTGCTTCGTCGCGGTACTTCATGAGGTCAGGAACTTTCGGAGAGTGGCAACCGGATCACCGGTCACGAGGGCTTCGCCGACAAGCACGACATCGGCGCCGGCGCGACGGTAGTGCGCGACATCCTCCGGGGTCTTGACGGCTGATTCGGCAATGCGGATGACGCTATCCGGGAGCTCACCAGCGAGCCTCCCGAACAGGTCCTGGTCGAGCTCGAAGGTGCTGAGGTCGCGCGCGTTCACGCCAATAACGTCGGCACCGATGTCGAGTGCACGCGCTACTTCGTCGGCCGAATGGGTCTCGACGAGTGGTGTCATGCCGAGGTCGTTGATGAGCGTGTAGAGCGCACCGAGGGTCGACTGCTCGAGTGCAGCGACGATGAGCAGTACGAGGTCGGCCCCGGATGCTCGCGCCTCGAACACCTGGTAGGGCTCGGCGATGAAGTCCTTGCGAAGAACTGGGATGCTCACGGCAGCTCGCACGGCCTCAAGATCAGCGAGTGAACCGCCGAACCGGCGACCCTCCGTCAGCACGCTGACAGCACTGGCTCCACCCGTCTCGTAGTCGGCGGCGAGTGACGCGGGGTCCGGGATGTCGGCGAGGGCTCCACGAGAGGGACTCGCGCGCTTCACCTCCGCGATGATGCGCACGGTGTCGCGGCGCGCGAGTGCAGCGCGCGCGTCGAGCGCTGCGGGGCGCGCAAGGGCGTCAGCCTCGACCTGGGCGAGACTGCGCGCATCACGACGATCCGAAGCGTCGTTGAGGGCTCCGGCTACGAGGTCGGCGAGCACCTAGTTGTGCGCCTTCGTGGTCAGCTTCGCTCCACCGACGCCGTAACCGGCCTTCGAGAGCGCCCACCCGGTGATCGCGCCGATGACGACGACGCCGGCAGAGGCAACAACGACCCAGGGCAGGTCGAAGAAGAACGCGACAGTTCCGATCGTGAATCCGACCAGCATGATGATGACGGCCGTCCAGGCGGCCGGTGAATTTCCGTGGCCGGGTTCTGACTCGCTCATCGATCTCCGTTCGTTGGGGTTCTCATCAATTCTAAGGGGATGACCGGTCGCCCGACGTCGGGTCACGGCCCTCGCTGAGCGCGTCCCACACATCGGCTGGGGTCTCCTCGCCGTCCGCGCTCTCGAGTCGCACGGCCTGGAAGCGGCGTGATGATCCACCCCATGAGCGGGACGTGACCACGACCACGACGCCCAGCGTCACGACGAGGGCGCCGATCACGATCGTCATGACCGGCCAGACCGACGGTGCGACGGTCGACACCAGCTCCCGCAGGGATTGCGCACCGGCGACACCCGTCGCCTCGGAGATCGCCGAGGACGAGGCAGCGATCGGGTCAGCTGCTGCGATGGAGCCTGACGTGATCACCAGAGCGCCTATCGACACCGCGAGGACCCCGAGGATGACTCGGAACACGGGCCCGGCGATCGACAGCGCACCGACGAGAGCGAGGATACTCAGACCGAGAGCGGCAAGGCCCCCCGCAGCTGCCTCCCCCGACACCTCGACGAGATCGCCGGTCGTGAGCGTCAGGGTGAACCAATTCTGTGTCCACGCGAGGAGGGATGAAGCCCCGAGGAGCACGCCGGCGCCGAGTGCCGTGAACTTGAGCCTGCGGCCGTTCACGGCACGGAGCGGAGAGCGTTCGCCACCGCAACGGCGCGTAACGGGGCGGCCGCCTTGTTCTGGGATTCCTCGAACTCGGCGTCGGGGTCAGAATCGGCCACGAGGCCAGCACCAGCTTGGACGCGGGCGAGCCCGCCGGCGATCACCGCCGTGCGGATGGCGATGGCGAGATCGGCGTCTCCCGCGAAGTCGAAATACCCGACGACTCCGCCGTAGACACCGCGCTGGGCAGGTTCCAGATCGTCGATGATCTCGAGCGCTCGTGGCTTGGGTGCACCGGACAGAGTGCCTGCCGGGAAGGTTGCGCGGAAGACATCCACCGCGTTCGCCTCGGGAGTCAGGTCGCCCTCGACCGAGGACACGAGGTGCATGATGTGGCTGAAGCGCTCGACCTGCATGAACTCGGTGACCTCGACGGAACCGGCACGACAGACCTTCTGCAGGTCGTTGCGGGCGAGGTCGACAAGCATGAGGTGCTCGGCCTTCTCCTTGTCGTCCGCGAGGAGCTCGTCGGCCAGATCGAGGTCGTGCTCGGGACTCTCACCGCGCGGCCGCGATCCCGCGATGGGATGCATGTACACGCGCTCCCCCGTCACTTTCACGAGCGCTTCCGGGCTCGACCCGACGATCGAGTACGGCTCGCCGGAGGGCGACAGCAGACTGAGGAAGTACATGTACGGCGAGGGGTTGAGAGTGCGAAGCACGCGGTAGACGTCGAGTGGCTCGGCCGTGATCTCGTGGTCGAAGCGCTGCGAGATCACCACCTGGAAGACGTCGCCGTCCCTGATGTGCTGCTTCGATCGTTCGACCGCTGCGACGAACTCTGACTTTGCCACCCTCGGAATCGGCGACGGCGCTGTACCGAGATCGACGTGAGCGAGTGCCGCCTCGGACGGGCGCGCGAGTCCTTCTTGCAACAGATCGAGACGAGCCTGGGCGTCGCTCCACAGAGCTGACTCCTCGACCGTGCCGTCACCGAGCGCCGTGGCAATCAACTGGACTGTGCCGTATCGGTGGTCGAGGACGACGAGCTCGGACACGAACCCGAGCGCCTGACCGGGGATGTCGAAGTCAGCGGCCGGGGCGTCGGGTAGGCGTTCGAGCTGGCGGATGGCCTCCCAGCCGATGAAACCCACGAGGCCACCGGTGAGGGGCGGATGCCCATCCACGCGGGGCGTTGACCACCGGTCGTACAGGTGCGCGACGGCGTCCAGCGGGGTCGCTGGCATGTCGCCGATGGCACGTTCGACGGGCAGCCCGTAGTCGAGCCAGACCGGCGCGTCATCCTGCTGGGTGAGAACCCCGAACGTGGAGACTCCCACGAAGGAGAACCGCGACCAGATGCCCCCCTGCTCTGCGGACTCGAGCAGGAACGTGCCAGGACGGCCGTCGGCGAGTTTGCGGTAGATGCCCACCGGGGTCTCGCCGTCGGCGAAGAGCTCCCGGATGACCGGAACGACGCGGTGACCCGCGGCGATTCTCGTGGAGAAGTCCTCGCGGGTGGTCGTGTTACTCACTGGCATCTCCGATCACGGGCTCGAGCGGGTCGACCTCGAAACACGCGTGCGCCCCGGTGTGGCAGGCAGGACCGTGCTGTTCGACGGTCACGAGCAGCGTGTCATCGTCGCAATCGAGCGCAGCGCCACGCACGAGCTGGATGTTGCCGCTCGTGTCGCCCTTGCGCCAGTATTCCTGGCGACTGCGGCTCCAGAACGTGACCCTGCCCTGTGTGAGTGTGCGGCGGAGAGCCTCGCGATCCATGTATCCGAGCATCAGCACGTCCCGGGTCGACTCCTCCTGGATGATCGCAGGGAGCAGCCCGTCCTTGTCGAAGGTCACCCGATCAAGGACCTCGACCACGTTCTCCTCGGTCAATGGACTCATCGTGTCACCACCCCAGCGTCGCTTAGTGCGCTCTTGATCTCGCCAACGGTCAGTTCTCCATTGTGGAACACGGATGCCGCGAGCACCGCATCGGCCCCTGCAGCGATCGCCGGCAGGAAGTCGTCCACCGCGCCCGCGCCACCGCTCGCGATCACCGGCACCGAGCTGATCTCGCGCATAGCCGTGACGAGCTCCAGATCGAATCCATCCTTCGTGCCGTCGGCATCGATCGAGTTCACGAGGAGTTCCCCAGCGCCGCGTTCGATGGCCTCGGCGGCCCAGTCGAGGGCATCGAGTTCGGTGTCGGTACGGCCGCCGTGCGTCGTCACGATGAACCTGCCGTCGGCGCGTCGAACGTCGAGGCTCAGCACGAGCACCTGCGCACCGAACCGGTCAGCGATCTCGCCGATGAGCTCCGGGCGGGCGATAGCGGCGCTGTTGACGCCCACCTTGTCTGCGCCGCTGGCGAGCAGGCGCGACACGTCGTCGGAACTCCGCACTCCCCCGCCGACGGTGAGCGGGATGAAGACCTGCTCAGCGGTGGCCCGCACGACGTCGTAGGTGGTGTCGCGATTGTCGACGGTGGCCGTCACATCGAGGAAGGTGATCTCGTCAGCACCCTGCTCGTAGTACTTGCGGGCCAGTTCGACGGGGTCGCCGGCATCCCGAAGATTCAGGAAATTGACGCCCTTGACGACCCGGCCAGCGGCGACGTCGAGACACGGGATGACACGGACTGCGACGCCCATGTCAGATCCGTGCCGCGTGGATGGCGCTCACGAGGATCGCCCGCGCTCCGACCTCGTGCAGGGCATCCATGACCTCGTTGGCATCGCTGCGCGGAACCATCGATCGCACGGCAACCCATTCTGGATCGTGCAGCGGGCTGAGGGTCGGACTTTCGAGTCCCGGCGTGATGCGGGTAGCGGCCTCGAGGTGTGTGAGCGGCACGTCGTAGTCGACGAGCACGTACTGGCGGGCCACCAGCACGCCCTGCAGACGACGCTGGAGTGTGCCGATGCCCGGGAGATCGGGCGTAGCGCTGATGAGCACGGCGGAGGACTCGAGGATGACGGGGCCGATGATCTCGAGGCCCTGGGCCCGCAGGGTCGAGCCCGTCGACACGACGTCGGCAACGGCATCCGCCACACCGAGTTTCACGGCGGACTCGACCGCGCCGTCGAGCGAGACGATCGACACCTGCACGCCGTGGCGGGCAAGGAAGTCGCCGACGAGCGCGGGATAGCTCGTTGCGACCCTGACGCCCTCGAGGTCGGTGAGATCCGAGAAACGACCGGGAGGGGCGGCAAAGCGGAAGGTGGAGTCCCCGAAGTCGAGCGACGCGATCTCGCGGGCCTCGCTGCGGGAGTCGAGCAGCAGGTCGCGGCCTGTGATTCCCACGTCCAGGGCGCCAGAGCCCACATACGTGGCAATGTCGCGCGGTCGGAGGTAGAAGAACTCGACGTCGTTTCGTGCATCGAGTGCGCTCAGCGCGCGGGGGTCGCGACGGCCCGTGTAACCGGCCTCCTGCAGCATCTCGGCGGCAGTCTCGCTCAACGATCCCTTGTTGGGAACGGCAATTCTCAGCATGTGTGGCTCCTGGTCAGCGTTGGGGGTTGTGGACGGCGGTTCTACAGATGTCGCCAGACATCCGCGGGCGCCAACCCCTTCGCGACCATGAGGACCTGCAGGTGGTAGATCAACTGCGAGATCTCTTCGGCGGTCTCCTCGACCGTCTGGTATTCGGCGGCCATCCAGACCTCGGCCGCCTCCTCGACGATCTTCTTGCCGATGGCGTGCACGCCGCCATCCAGCAGCTCCACGGTGCGCGACCCCTCCGGGCGCGCAGCGGACTTCTGCTCCAGCTCGGAGAAGAGCTCGTCGAAGGTTTTCACGGCTTAACAGTATCGGCTGGCCGAGGATGCCCCGGCCAGCCGATAGATCACGAGGGAGCTCAGCGAACGCCGAGAAGGTCGATCACGAACGTGAGGGTGCGACCGGAGAGGCGGTGGCCTCCACCGGCGGGGCCGTAGGCGAGAGCCGGCGGGCAGATGAGCTGGCGGCGACCGCCGACCTTCATGCCGGGGATCCCCTCCTGCCAGCCCTTGATGAGGCCGGAAAGGGGGAACTCGATGGACTGGCCGCGACCCCACGAGGAGTCGAACTCCTCGCCGGTCTCGAAGTCGACTCCGAGGTAGTGGACGTCGACGGTCGAGCCGGGCTGCGCCTCCGCGCCGGCGCCCTCGATGAGGTCGATGATGACGAGCTCTGTCGGCTCGGGGCCTTCGTAGAACTCGACTTCTGGCTTGGTTCTGGGTGAATCAGTCATGCAGCAAGTCAATCAGACTTCGTGTCGTTCACCCGTGCGTGTGACCGGATGCCACGGCCCGCAGTTCGGCGATGTTGAGGTCTGGGTCGCCCGCGCCATACACCGCTGATCCGGCGACGAAGGTGTCGGCACCTGCCGATCGCGCGGTACCGATCGTAGACAGGTCGATGCCACCATCGACCTGCAACCAGATGCTTGCGCCCGCTGCATCTGCGGCATCCCGCACCTGCTGCACCTTGGGCATCATGTCGGCCATGAAGCTCTGCCCGCCGAAGCCCGGCTCGACCGTCATGACGAGCACCTGGTCGAACTCGGAGAGGTCGTCGAGGTACGGCGTTGCATCCGTGCCCGGCTTGAGGGCGATGCCCGCGCGAGCGCCGAGTGAACGCAGTACCCGCGCCAGTTCCACAGGCTTCTCGGTTGCTTCGGCGTGGAATGTCACGGATGCTGCGCCGATCTTCGCGTACTCGGGCGCCCACCGGTCGACGTCGGTGATCATGAGGTGGACGTCGAGAGGCACGGGAGACACGGACTGGATTCGCGAGACCATCTGGGGGCCGAAAGTGAGGTTCGGAACGAAGTGGTTGTCCATCACATCGACATGGACGAGATCGGCCGTCGAGATGCGCCGCAGATCCCGCTCCATGTTGACGAAGTCGGCGGCGAGGATGCTGGGGTTGATGCGGACCATGGATCAGCCCTTCGTGAGGAGTTGGATGAACATGGCGTCGGTGCCGTGACGGTGTGGCCAGAGCTGCACGTGCTCGGCTTCGGGAAGATCCAATGGCTCAGAGGTGATCGTGGCGAGCACCTCCTGCGTGTTGATGCGGGACGCCCCTGGCATTGCGCGGATGACGGATGCCACGATTGCCTTCGTCTCGGCCGCGTGCGGCGAGCACGTGACGTAGGCGAGTAGCCCGCCCGGCGCCAGTGCGTCGAGTGCCGAGGTGAGCAGGGCCGCCTGAAGCCCGCCGAGACCTGCCACATCGCTCGGCCGCTTGCGCCAGCGCGCCTCCGGACGGCGGCGCAGGGCACCGAGGCCGGTGCAGGGCGCGTCGACCAGGATGCGGTCGAACTGATCGCGATAGTCTGCGCCGATCTCTCGACCGTCGCGTTCCCACACCTCGATCGTCGGGTCGACAGCGGCGAGGGCGTTGCGCACCAGCCCCGCTCGCGCAGGGACTGGTTCGTTAGCCGTGAAAGTCGCACCACCCGCTGCTGCCTCAGCGGCCAGGAGGGCAGACTTGCCGCCGGGTCCAGCGCAGAGGTCGAGCCAGCGCTCACCGGGGACGACGGGACGAGCTCGCGAGAGTGCGAGAGCCGCGAGCTGCGAGCCCTCGTCCTGAACGCGCGCACGGCCCTCGGAGATCGCCGGCACCCTGGATGGGTCGCCGTGCTCCAGACGCACACCGACAGGTGAGTATTCGGCTGGGGTCCCCGGGAGTTCGACCCGATGGGATAGGCCCGGGAGAGCAGTGGCGGACACTCGCGGCGGCACGTTGTCCGCGACCAGGGCACTCTCGAGCTCGGCCTCGCGACCCTCGGCGGTGAGAACCTGGCGGATCGCACGAACGATCCAGAGCGGATGGGAGTACTCGAACGCCAATGCCTCCTCGCCGGAGCGCGCTGTGGCGAGAACCCTCTCCCGCCACGTGTCCGCGTCGGTGCGGCTGATGGTCCTGAGTACGCCGTTGGTGAATCCGACAGCGGACCGTGAAGCGACGGTCTTCGCGAGCTCGACCGACTCGTCGACTGCGGCGTGGGTCGCCACGCGCATCGAGAGAAGTTGGTGGCACGCGAGCCGCAGAACGTCGAGCACGGGTGGGTCTATGGTCGCGACATCCCGCCCGGCAGCGAGAGCGATGACGCGGTCGTAGTAGCCCTGCATGCGCAGGGTGCCGTAGGTGAGTTCAGTGGCAAGCCCAATGTCGGCGTCGGACAGTCGCGCGCGCGAGATTCGAACAGGCAGCAGGAGGTTGGCGTACGCATCGGATTCGCGTGTGGCGATGATCACGTCAAGGGCTACGCTCCGTGCGCTCGATACGCGGCTCATGCGTGGCTCCCTTCGACACGAGCCGGTCGCCCACGCCACCATGAGCCGGCATCCATGGCCTTCCGGCCGGCAGGATGCACGGAGAGCAGCTCGAGCGGAGCCGAGCCGGTGCCCACCAGGACTGAGCGCCCGCGCAGGTCGAATTCGCCGGGCGCCAGCGGAGCCGCATCATGCGCGACAGCAGCTTCGAGAATCTTGAGCCTCGCGCCGTCCGCCGTCGTGAACGAACCTGGCTCGGGGGTGAGGCCCCTGATGAGATCGTGTACCTGCTGCGCTGGCTGAGTCCAGTCGATCTCGCCGTCGGCGATGGACAGTTTTGGCGCGTAGGTGGTCTCACCCACCTGCCGCTGTGGCCGTGCGGTGCCGGCCGCCAGGTCGTCGACGACCTTCACGAGAAGTTCGGCTCCCGACTCCGACAACTCCTCGAGCAGGCTCCCTGCTGTGCGGTGACGGCCGAGAGGAGACGATATCGATCCGAGGATGTCGCCCGCGTCGAGCTCGGGCACGAGCTGGAACACCGTGGACCCCGTCACCTCATCGCCCGCCATGATCGCGTGCTGGACCGGCGCCGCGCCGCGCCAGCGCGGAAGGAGGGAGAAGTGCAGGTTGATCCAGCCCAGCCGGGGAGCGGACAGCAGGGGTTCGCGCACGAGCCCGCCGTACGCGACGATGACGCCCAGGTCGACGCCGAGCGCTATCACCTCATCGGCGACACCGCCCGTGAGTCGATTGGCGCGGATCACGGTGAGCCCCAGCTGTTCGGCGCGGGTGGCCACGGGCGTTGGCGTGATAGTTCCGCGGCGGCCCTGTGGGGAGTCCTCGCGGGTGATGACGGCGACGATCTCGTGGCCTGACTGGGAGAGAGCCTCAAGACTCGGGACCGCGGCAGCCGGGCTCCCAGCGAAAACGATCCTCATGCATCCATTCTCCCCTGCGCGGGAGCATGTTCGTTCACGATGCGTCGGCGGCTACTGCTCGAGGAACGGCTCCAGATCGTCAAAACGCACCTTGAGAAGGGGCGCTGTCGGCCTGCCGCCCTTCGCGTTCCGGCGTCCCGTCGCCGATCGGATCACCTCTGCGCGAAGCGTGGCGGCCACCTCTGCCCCCGTGGCGTAGTCGAAACGGATGATCGTGCGAACCGTCGAGGGCGCGACATCCACCGGTCCCAGAATGTCGGAGGGGTTGCCATTAACCGCCTCGACCGCCCGCGATACCGCCTCGAGCGTGCCCGTCGCTGTGGCAACCCTCACAGCGGGCGGGAAACGAAGCGCACGGCGGTCCGCGAGCTCCGAACGCACGAAGTCCGACTGCTGCCACGTGACGAGGGCCGTCGCCAGTGCGCCCCCGACACCGACCAACATCGTCGGCGCGCCCGGTGCTGCGAGAGCAATCGCGTTCGACCACCAACGGAGGCAGTCCTCGGCGACTCTCAGGGACTCCCGCGCGATCATCTGTTCACCATCGAGGAGCAGCACGGCCCGGTATCCGCCAGCTGCGGTCGGTTCCGCGCCGCGGGTGGCGATCACGAGTGCCGGCCGCGAGTCGACGGCCTGCACGGGATGCTCGCCGTCGGCCACGATCACTCGGATGCCCGGGAACGCCCGACCCAGATCCTCTGCAGTGCGCGAGGTGCCCGCAGCGCCCGCTGAGCGTAGGCGGGTGCCGTCGCAGTGGGAGCACTTCCAGTCGACGGCGAGGGCGCCGCACCAGGAGCAGGACGGCACCGAGCGCTGGTTTCGTTGCGCCAGCGGGCCCGAGCAACGCAGGCAGCGCGCGGTCTGGCCGCAGTCGACGCAGGCGAGACGTGGCGAGTAGCCTGGCCTCGCCACTTGCACGAGTACAGGTCCCTGCGAGAGCGCCTCACGCGCCGCACGCCATGCGCTCGAGGGGATGCGGGCACGCTCGGCGAGCGGGTCCCCTCCGGATTGCTGCGCGGTCGGCACGACCTTGGGGAGGATGCGGGGAGAAGGCCGCAGGGCGGTCAGCCACCCCAGCTCGACGAGCCGCTCCACCTCGGTGCTACGGGAGTGCGAGGCGAAGATGAGGGCGCAGCCCTGTTCCTCCTGGCGGAGGAGCGCAGCATCCCGAGCGTGCACATAGGGGGCGAGGGGCTCACTGTGCAGCGGATCGCCGTCGTCCCAGAGGGCGATGAGACCGAGGTTGCGCGCAGGGGCGTACACCGCGGAGCGGTTGCCCACGATGACGAGTGGGTCGGAGCCGAGGCATCGGAGGAATCCGCGGTAGCGATCGGGATTCGACTGCCGGGCATCCAATCGCACCACCGACTCCGGTGGAAGGATCGTCGACAGCGCAGCCTGTAGCTGATCCTGGTCCCTGTAGTCGGGTACCACGACGATGGCCGACTCCCCCGCTGCGACAGTCACGGCGGCTGCCTGCGCCAGGGTGAGCGCCCAGGTACCGACCCACGAGTCGTCAGCGAGCTGGGTGACCCTGGGCACAGCCTCGACCGCAAGGCGGTGGCGCTCGGCGATCGCCTTCTCGATGACGCCGGGCCCGTAATGGTCAATGGGTGGCGCGATGGCCACGGGTAGCGGCCCGGAGTGCGCGTCCGCGAGGTATGCCTTCTCGACGCGTACCTGTCGGCCCGGAACGGCGAGCCTGAGGATGTCGCTCGCCGAGCCGGCAGCGCGATCTGCTGCACGTCTGGCGAGCATCCATACTTCGGGTGCCAGCACGGGAATGGGTGACGTGACCGCCTCGATGGCGCTCAGTGCACCGTCGTAGCTCCCACCATCAGTGACCTCGACCACGTAAGCGTCGGCGATGCGGCCAGCGGACCGGAGAGGCACACGCACGCGGACGCCGGGAACAACCTGATCCGCGAGCCCGTCGGGAATCGCGTAGTCGAAGAGTCTGTCGAGCTGCGGCAGCGGCGAGTCCACGGCGACCCGCGCGACCAGCGCCGCCCCCATCTACAGTCCGGCTGCGCTACGCAGGGGCTCGACGCGGTTCGTGCGCTCCCACGTGAAATCGGGCAGTTCGCGGCCGAAGTGACCGTAGGTTGCGGTCTGGGCGTAGATGGGACGGAGAAGATCGAGCTCGCGGATGATGGCACCAGGGCGAAGATCGAAGACCTCGTCGATCGCGGTGATGATGGCCTCCTCGGAGACGTGCGCCGTGCCGAAGGTCTCGACGTAGAGGCCGACAGGATGAGCCGTGCCGATCGCGTACGCGACCTGCACCTCGAGACGATCGGCGAGTCCCGCTGCCACGGCGTTCTTCGCGACCCACCGCATGGCGTACGCGGCAGAACGGTCGACCTTCGACGGGTCCTTGCCGCTGAAAGCACCACCACCGTGGCGGGAGGCTCCGCCGTACGTGTCAACGATGATCTTGCGGCCCGTGAGCCCGGCGTCTCCCTGGGGGCCGCCGATCTCGAAACGACCGGTCGGGTTGATGAGCACGCGCAGATCCGACGTGTCGAGGTCGGTGCGCTCGAGAACTGGACGGATAACGAGCTCCTCCATCTCGGCCCTCAGCGCCTCGGTCGAGACTCGCGGAGAGTGCTGTGTCGACAACACGACGGTGTTGGCCGTGCGCGGCGTCGCGCCGTCGTAGCCGATGGTCACCTGCGTCTTGCCATCGGGTCGGAGGTAGTCGACGACGCCCTCATGGCGAACCTCCGCGAGGCGTTCCGCCATGCGGTGCGCAAGCCAGATCGGCAGCGGCATGAGCTCAGGCGTTTCACGCGTGGCATAACCGAACATGATGCCCTGGTCGCCGGCGCCCTGGACGTCGCCCGCATCCTCACTCGCGTGCTCGCGTGCCTCATAGGCGGAATCGACACCCTGCGCGATGTCAGGAGACTGGCCGCCAATGGAGATCGACACACCGCACGAACGGCCGTCGAACCACACGTCGGAGGAGGTGTAGCCGATCGCCGTGATGCGCTCGCGAACGATCGAGGGAATGTCGACGTAACCCGACGTCGTCACCTCGCCGGCTACGTGAACGAGCCCCGTGGTCACGAGGGTCTCCACGGCGACACGCGCGTGTGGGTCCTCGGCGAGGAGGGCGTCGAGGATGCTGTCGCTGACCTGATCGCAGATCTTGTCGGGGTGCCCCTCGGTCACAGACTCGGAGGTGAAGAGGCGCAGCGAGTTGCTCAAAGGGGGGCTCCAGGCACGTCAGTGATGGGGGAACAATGGATGCCAGCAGGCCCGGCTCACTACCGACGTGCGACCGCGTCGAGAACGCGATCGGCTACCGCTCGTTTGGAGCCACTGGCTTCGCCCACTATATCTCCGGCCCGATCGATGATGACGACCTCGTTGCCTTCGGTTGCGAAGCCCTCCGACCAGCCCACCCTGTTGACGACGAGAAGATCGGCGCCCTTCCTGGCCACCTTCGCGCGCGCGAGGGCGAGAAGAGCCTCGGGATCCTGCTCGGTCTCTGCGGCGAAGCCGACGATGATCTGCCCGGTTGGACGTCGCTCGACGAGGCCGTGGAGGATATCGGGATTCTTGACCAGACGGAGATCCAGGACGTCACCCTGCGTCTCCTTCTTGATCTTCCCCTCGGCGACCGCCTCCGGCCGGTAGTCGGAGACCGCGGCGGCCATGATCACCACGTCGGCATTCTGGGAGGCGGTGAACATCGCTGCCTCGAGTTCCACCGTCGTGGAGATCTTCTGCACGGTCACGCCGCTCGGCACCGGTATCTCCAGGTTTGCCGTGACGAGCGTGACGGATGCCCCGCGAGCGGCCGCGGCCTGTGCGAGCGCGACACCCTGGCGACCACTCGAACGATTACCGATGAAGCGGACTGGGTCCAGTGGTTCGCGCGTCCCACCGGCGCTGATCACGATCGAGGTACCCGCGAGGTCCTGTGGTCGCGTGACCGCCAGGGCCGCTGCGACGATGTCGTCTGGTTCGGACATCCGACCGGGTCCAGAGTCCTTGCCGGTCAGTTGGCCAGAGGCCGGCCCGACAACCGTGATGCCACGGCTGCGGAGGGTCTCGATGTTGGCGACGGTTGCGGGGTTCTGCCACATCTCGGTGTGCATCGCGGGCGCGATCACGACAGGAGCTGTGCTTGCGAGGATCGTGTTGCCGAGCAGGTCGTCGGCGAGGCCAGCCGCCAGCTTGGCGATGGTGTTCGCGGTTGCGGGAGCCACGATGATCAACTCGGCGGCCTGCCCGATGGCGACGTGGCGCACTTCGGCGACACCCTCATAGAGATCGCTGTGCACGGTGTTGCGGCTGATCGCCTCGAGTGTGGGGCGCCCGACGAAGCGGAGGGCGTTCTCGGTGGCGACGACGTGAACGTCATGGCCGGCAAGCACCAAAGCGCGAACGACAGAGACCGCCTTGAACGCCGCAATACCGCCGGTGATTCCGACGACGACGTTCATGACGGTCCCTGTGTCTCGCGATGAACTGTGACTCGCGGCGAACTACTCGCCGGAGAGACGCTTGAGTTCGAGCTTGTCCTCGTTGATCTCGTGCAGAGCAACGGAGAGCGGCTTGTCGTCGATCGTCGAGTCGACGAGGGGTCCGACATTGTCGAACAGGCTTCCCTCGTGGAGGTCGGCGTAGTAGTCGTTGATCTGGCGCGCGCGCTTGGAGGCGAAGATCACGAGCTGGTACTTGGAGTCGACCTTGGAGAGCAACTCGTCGATGGGCGGGTCAATAATCCCGGCGTGCTTGTCGGTCACTTAGTGCTCCTCAATTGGGGGTGTGGCGCTTCGCTCTGGCGACGCCATCGGGGAAAAAGTTCTCGCGCTCACTGGCGCATCCATCAATTCTACGACTTCGCGCGCAGCTTCGCTCACTTCGGTGTTCACGACACGGGCATCGAACTCATCCTGAGCCGCCAATTCGACGCGAGCGGTGTCCAGTCTGCGCTGCTGTTCCTCGGCGTCCTCGGTGCCTCGGCCGGTGAGTCGGCGGACGAGCTCCTCCCATGTCGGGGGCAGGAGAAATACGAGCAACGCATCCGGCATGGAGCGCCGCACGGAGCGCGCTCCCTGCAGATCGATCTCGAGAAGCACCCGGCGGCCAGCGGCGAGTGCCGCATCGATCGGCGGCCGGGGAGTTCCGTAACGGTAGGAGTTGTGCACGGTTGCCCATTCGAGCAGTTCGTCGTTGGCGATCTTCCTGTCGAACTCGTCGTCGGAGACGAAGTAGTAGTGCACCCCATCGATCTCGCCGGGTCGCGGCTTGCGTGTCGTCGCCGACACGCTGAGTTCGACATCCGGGTAGTGCTCGCGGATGTACCCGGAAACGGTGCCCTTTCCGACTGCCGTGGGACCGGCAAGCACGGTCAATCGCGCCGGAGCCGGCCCCTCCCGTGACTCGAGGAAGTCGCCAAGACGTTCGCGCTGTCGCGCCCCCAAACCGCCGAGCCGCTTCCGCGGCGAGATGCCCAGCCGTTCAAGAGTTCGATCCGCGCGGGCTGGACCGAGACCGGGGATGCTCGTCAGGAGCTCTCGTACACGAAGACCTCCCTCCGGCGTCTCGGAGTCGCGCCAGGCCGCGGATGCCACATCCAGCGGAGTGCGGCGGCGAGACGCGACATCCTGTTTGACGGTCGCGCGTGCCCGTCGCGCTGCCACCGCGGCCTGCGATGCCGCAACCCTGTCGACCTCTGGAGGATCGGGACGCGGACTCATCGGCTCCCCCGGACCTCGTCGGCGGCTCCGCGCAGTGCCTCCGCGAGTCGATCCGGCCCGAGTTTCAGGACTCCACGACCCACGTTGGCGATGACTCCCGACGCCGCCGAACCGAATGTCGCGGCGAGCTCGGACAGCACTGCACCCTGTTCCCCGTAGCCGGGGGCGAGAATCGGGGTTCCCTCCAGCGCCGAAGCGCTCAGGCCGCGCTCGTCGAGCACGATGTTTCCTCCGACCACGACGCCCACCGAGCCGAGTGCGGTGCCGGCGTTGATCTCCGCGACCTCGTCCACCACCTGCCGCGCGACGGTGACCCCCGAGCTCGCGCCCTCGCGGACCTCAGCAGTCTGCGTGGCGCGCGCTTCTGGGTTGCTCGTCGCCGCGAGGATGAAGAGACCCTTGCCCGCCGATCGCGCCTGCGCGATGACGCCCTCGAGAGACCCGACGCCCTGGTAGGCGACGACCGTCATGGCATCGGACTCCAGAGGCGAGCCCGGCGAGAGCCAAGCCTGGCCGTATGCCTCCACGGTGCTGCCGATGTCCCCGCGTTTGGCATCCGCGATCACGAGGAGCCCGGCAGCCCTGGCTCCGCGGATGACCTCTTCGAGAGCAAGGATGCCCGCTCCCCCGTGCCGCTCAAAGAAGGCGACCTGGGGCTTGACCACGCCGACGCTGCCCGCCGCGGCCTCGACCGCGCGGAGCCCGAACTCACGGACGCCCGCAGCACTATCGGTGAGACCCCACTGTTCCAGGAGGAACGGATGTGGGTCTATCCCCAGGCAGATCTGCCCGAAGGTTCCGAGTGCTGTCTCGAGTCGTGCGCCGAAATCAACCACGCGCGAGCCGATCCTCGCGGTCGCGCGCGTAGTCCTGGAGCGACCTCACGTCGAACCCGTCCTGGATCGCCTCGAAGGAGGCGACGGCGGCCGCGAGCTGCGCGATGGTGGTGAAGATCGGCTTGTCAGCGGCGACCGTGGCGGTGCGGATCTCGTACCCGTCAGCGCGAGCGCTGCGTCCTGATGGCGTGTTAATCACGACATCCACCTCGCCGGCATTGATCAGCTCGACGATGGTCGGCTGGTCGGGAACGATCTCCTGTCCCATCGAGTACTTGCGCACCACTCGCGTCTCGATACCGTTGCGCGCCAGGACCTCAGCCGTTCCCTCGGTGGCCAGGATGTCGAAGCCGAGCTGGCTAAGGCGAAGCACGGGGAGGACGATCGCGCGCTTGTCCCGGTCTGCGACGGAGACGAACACGGTTCCCGTCGCCGGGAGGCCGCCGTACGCAGCCTCCTGGCTCTTGGCGAATGCCTTGGGGAAGTTCGAGTCGATGCCCATGACCTCACCCGTGGATCGCATCTCCGGACCGAGCACGGAGTCGACCACGTAACCCTCCACGGTGCGGAAGCGCTTGAACGGGAGTACCGCCTCCTTCACCGAGACTGGAGCATCCATGGGCACGATCGAGCCGTCCTGCGCAGGGAGCAGGCCGCTCTCCACGAGGGAGCGGATGGAGCGACCGACCATGACGAGGGATGCTGCCTTGGCGAGTGGAATCCCGAGTGCCTTGGACACGAACGGTACGGTGCGCGACGCTCGCGGGTTGGCCTCGAGCACGTAGAGGATGCCCTGGCCGATGGCGAACTGCACATTGAGAAGGCCGCGAACACCGATGCCCTCAGCGATCGCCGTGGTCGCCTCGCGAACGCGGTCGATGATGTCGCGACCGAGCGTCACTGGCGGGAGCGTGCAGGCCGAGTCGCCGGAGTGGATACCCGCCTCCTCGATGTGCTCCATGATCCCGCCGATGTAGAGCTCGGTGCCGTCGTAGAGGGCATCGATGTCGATCTCGATCGCATCGTCGAGGAACCGGTCGACGAGGAGCGGGGAGTGCGGGCCGATGATGGCCTGGTCTCGCACCCGATCGAAGTAGTCGACGAGTGACTCGGTGTCGTACACGATCTCCATGCCGCGGCCACCGAGCACGTGGCTCGGTCGCACGAGTACCGGATAACCAATGCCCTCGGCGATGGCGACCGCCCCAGTCAAGTCGACGGCCGTGCCGTTGCGGGGCGCGAGAAGACCAGCCGACTCGAGGATGCTCGAGAAGAGGCCGCGCTCCTCCGCGAGGTCGATCGCCTCTGGCGTCGTCCCCAGGATGGGCACTCCCGCGTCCTTGAGCCCCTGTGCGAGGCCGAGGGCGGTCTGGCCGCCCAGCTGCACGACGACTCCGACGAGCTCACCGGACTGGCTCTCAGCGTGGAGGATCTCGAGCACGTCCTCGAGGGTGAGCGGCTCGAAGTAGAGCCGGTCGCTCGTGTCGTAGTCGGTGGAGACCGTCTCGGGGTTGCAGTTGATCATGATGGTCTCGAAACCGGCATCCGACAGAGCGAAGCTCGCGTGCACGCAGGAATAGTCGAACTCGATGCCCTGGCCGATGCGGTTGGGTCCGGACCCCAGGATGACGACCTTGCGCCGGTCGCTCGGGGCGACCTCTGTCTCGAGGTCGTAGCTCGAGTAGTGGTACGGCGTGAGTGCGGGGAACTCGCCAGCACACGTGTCGACGGTCTTGTACACCGGGCGAACACCGAGCTCCCAGCGCAGTGCACGCACGTCCGCCTCGGAGAGACCGCGGAGCTGGGCGATCTGGGTGTCGCTGAAACCGTGATCCTTGGCGAGTCGCAACACACTCTCGTCCAACGCCCCAGACTCGGAGATCGACACCGCGACCTCATTGATGAGAGCGATCTGGTCGATGAACCAGGGATCGATTGCGGTGGCCTCGAAGACCTCCTCGATCGTCGCGCCCGCTCTCATGGCCTGCTGGACCGTGACGATACGTCCGTCGGTCGGAACGCTCGCGATCGCCAGCAGCTCGCTCTTGTCGCCGGGCTCGCCCTCCCAATGGAAGCTGCTCCCCCGCTTCTCGAGCGAACGGAGCGCCTTCTGCAGGGCGGTGGAGTAGTTGCGGCCAATCGCCATGGCTTCACCGACCGACTTCATGGTCGTCGTGAGACGCACGTCCGCGGCCGGGAACTTCTCGAACGCGAACCGCGGCACCTTGACGACCACATAGTCGAGAGTGGGCTCGAAGCTCGCAGGCGTCACCTTCGTGATGTCGTTGGGAATCTCGTCGAGCCGGTAACCGATGGCGAGCTTCGCCGCGATTTTCGCGATGGGGAATCCGGTCGCCTTCGACGCGAGCGCGCTCGAACGCGAGACGCGGGGGTTCATCTCGATGACGATGACTCGACCGGTCTTCGGGTCAATCGCGAACTGGATGTTGCACCCGCCAGTGTCGACGCCGACGGCACGGATGATGTCGATGCCGATGTTTCGGAGGTTCTGGTACTCGCGGTCGGTGAGAGTGAGAGCCGGTGCGACCGTGATCGAGTCGCCCGTGTGGACGCCCATCGGGTCGAAATTCTCGATGGAGCAGACGACGACGGTGTTGTCGGCCGTGTCGCGCATGAGCTCCAGCTCGTACTCCTTCCACCCGAGGATCGACTCCTCGAGGAGAACCTCGGTGGTCGGACTCTGGTGGAGACCGTCGGTGACCATGCGGATGAGTTCTTCACGGCTGTAGGCGAATCCGGAGCCGAGCCCGCCCATGGTGAAGCTCGGGCGGATCACGAGTGGGTAGCCGAGATCCTCAGCGAACGCGACGGCCTCATCGACAGTGTGTGCGATGTGCGAACGTGCGACATCGGCGCCAGCATCCAGCACCAGCTGCTTGAAGATCTGGCGATCCTCACCCTTGTTGATCGCCTCGAAGTTGGCGCCGATGAGTTCGACGTCGTACTTCTCGAGGATGCCGTGGTTGTGCAGCTCGATGGCAGCGTTCAACGCGGTCTGGCCGCCGAGCGTCGGCAGGATGGCGTCGGGCTTCTCCTTCGCGATGATCGTCTCGATGACCTCCCACGTGATGGGCTCGATGTACGTCGCATCCGCGAAGTCGGGGTCGGTCATGATCGTCGCCGGGTTGGAGTTGACGAGGATGACGCGCACGCCCTCCTCGCGCAGCACGCGGCAGGCCTGCGTGCCCGAGTAGTCGAACTCCGCCGCCTGGCCGATGACGATGGGGCCTGAGCCGATCACGAGGACCGACTGGATGTCACTGCGCTTCGGCATTACTTGCTGTCCTTCTGGTGTGCGACAACCATGTCGCGGAACCGGTCGAAGAGGTAGTTGGAGTCGTGCGGGCCCGCTGCGGCCTCCGGGTGGTACTGCACCGAGAAAGCGGGGATGTCGAGGGCTCGCAGTCCCTCGACGACGTTGTCGTTGAGGTTCACGTGACTGACCTCGACGCGGCCAAAGCCCGTCGAGGAGTCGAGGATGTCACCGATCTCCGCCTGGACGGCGAACCCGTGGTTGTGGCTCGTGACCTCGATCCGGCCCGTCTCGCGGTCGAGCACCGGCTGGTTGATGCCGCGGTGGCCGAACGGCAGCTTGTAGGTGCCGAAGCCGAGAGCACGACCGAGCAGTTGGTTGCCGAAGCAGATGCCGAAGAAGGGAACGTCCGCACGCAGGATGCCCTGCAGCAGCTCGACGTGTTGGTCAGACGCCCCCGGGTCCCCTGGACCGTTGGAGAAGAACGCCGCGACCGGGTTGATGGCGAGCACGTCCTCGAGCGTGACGGACTGCGGCAGCACGTGCACCTCGAAGCCGCGGGCCGAGAGGTAGTTGAGTGTCGAGGTCTTCACGCCGAGATCGAGGACCGCGAGTGCGCCAAGAAGTTCGCCCTGTGCAGGGATGACGTAGCCGTCCGTGGTCGAGACGTCAGCCGAGAGATTACGGCCAGCCATCTGCTCGCCATCACGCACGAGCCCGAGCTGGATCTCGGGGTCGAGGTTCGCATCGTCACCGGAGAAGACACCGCCACGCATGGCCCCGGCATCCCGGATGCGGCGGGTGACCGCACGCGTATCGATCCCTGAGATGCCCACGACACCCTGATCGGTGAGGTCGTCATCGAGCGTGCCGTTCGCGCGGTAGCTCGACACGATTCGGCTGGGATCGCGCACGACATATCCGCTGACCCAGATACGCGAGGACTCGGGGTCTTCGTCGTTGACACCGGTGTTGCCGATGTGCGGGGCGGTCATGACGACGATCTGGCCTGCGTAGCTCGGGTCGGTGAGCGTCTCCTGGTACCCGGTCATGCCCGTGGCGAACACGACCTCGCCGAGGGTTCGGCCTCGCGCGCCGTAGGCGCGGCCGCTGTAGCGCGTGCCATCCTCAAGAACGAGTACTGCCGGATCAAGAGTGCCGGTCACGAGGCCTGCCTTTCAGTGGGGAGGAGAGAAGCGAGTGCGGCATCGAACCCTGTCGGGTCGTCGAGGCGCAGATAGGTGTCGACAGAACGCGAGCCGAGCATCCATTCGACGAGCTCGAGCCCGTCGGGTTCGACAACGCGGTCAATGGTCCAGGTCGCGCGACGCCGATCAAGAAGCGAATCCCGGGGAATCCAGGTGTCGACCTCGCCGGGGCGAGCGAGCAGGAGCCCGTCTGACCAGACCTCGGCGGTGACGTCACTGCGGAAGCCGAGACCGTGGACGGCGATTCGATCGAGCGGATCACCCGACGTCGTGGTCGCAACGTACTTGCCCGTGAAAGTGCCGGCCGGGGAGCCGAGCTCGGCAGGGACGGGTAGTGGCGATTCCACCGAACGCTGGCGACGCTTGCGGGCGAACCAACCGAGCGGTAGCAGAACCAGCAGCAGTGCAAGGAGCACGAGCACGAGGGCCATGAGCACGCCCCTATCCATGCGGGTTCACCGCCCCTGCGGCGGCTGCTGCGACGTCATCCGTCGCGACCAGCTCGCCGTCGATGACCGTGGCGTAGCCGTCGTGGATGGTCGTCACGATGCGGCCGGGCAGTTCCCGCCCGAGATATGGGGAGTTCACGGACTTGCCGTGCAGATCGGAGAGACCGAACGAGCGACGGGCACCCGGGTCCACGAGCGTGAGGTTCGCCGAGGAACCGGTCGCGAAGGGAGCGTCGTACCCAGCGAGGAGGCCGATCTCGGCGGGCCGGGACGACATGATGCGCGCGACATCCGGCCAGCCGAGCAGGCCGGTCTCGACCATCGCGGGCTGGACGGCGGAGAGTGCGGACGCGGGGCGGACCATGCCGTTGGCTGCTTCATCCCACGCGCACTCCTTGGCTTCTGTGGGGTGCGGTGCGTGATCGGTGGCGACAATGTCGATGGTGCCGTCGGCGAGGGCCTCCCGCAGCGCGACGACATCCTCGTCACGACGGAGCGGCGGATTGACCTTGAACCTCGCGTCGTAGCCGCGAGCGAGCTCCTCCGTGAGCAGCAGATGATGGGGTGTGACCTCCGCGGTCACCGGGATGCCGCGGGCCTTCGCCCACCGCACGACCTCCACTGACCCGGCCGTCGACACGTGGCAGATGTGAAGTCGAGCACCCACGTGCTGCGCGAGGAGCACATCGCGCGCGATGATCGATTCCTCAGCCACCGCCGGCCAGCCTGCAAGACCCAACTCACTCGACAGGGCACCCTCGTTCAACTGGGCGCCGACCGTGAAGCGAGGCTCCTGGGCATGCTGGGCCACCACTCCCCCGAACGTGCTCACGTATTCGAGCGCGCGACGCATGAGGAGCGGATCGTGCACGCAGAATCCATCGTCGGAGAAGACGCGAACCTGTGCGCGGGACTGGGCCATCGCACCGATCTCCGAGAGCCGCTCTCCCTTGAGGCCGACGGTGACTGCGCCGATGGGTCGCACCGTGACGTAACCATGGCGGTCGCCGAGCGACAGGACCTGCTCGACAACGCCTGCGGTGTCCTGCACGGGGCTCGTATTCGCCATCGCGAAGACCGCGGTGAACCCTCCAGCCGCTGCGGCCCGTGATCCGGTCAGTACTGTCTCGCTCTGCTCGAAGCCGGGCTCGCGCAGGTGAGTATGCAGGTCGACAAGACCGGGCAGGGCCACGAGGCCGTCGGCATCGATGGCAGTGGCGCCCGAGGGAGCCTCGTCGACGAATCGCCCCTGATCGATGAACAGGTCAGAGCGGCTTCCGTCAGGGAGTGCCGCACCCTTCACTACGAAGCTCATGATTCAGTTCCAGCCAGTAGGTGATACAGCACAGCCATCCTTATCGATACCCCGTTGGCGACCTGTTCGAGCACGGTCGAGCGGGCGGAATCCGCGGCGCCAGCCGAGATCTCGAGTCCGCGATTCATGGGCCCGGGGTGCATGACCATGGTATCCGCAGGCAGTCGCGCGACCCTGTCGTCGTCGAGGCCCCACTGCCGCGAATACTCGCGCGCGCTCGGGAAGAAGGCGGCATTCATGCGCTCAGCCTGGATGCGCAGCATCATGACGACGTCGGGTGATTCCGCTAGGGCCGCATCGAGGTCGTAGGACACGGAGACGGGCCACGTGGCGGTCGTGACGGGAAGCAGGGTCGCCGGTGCCACAAGGGACACCGTCGCGCCGAGTGTCGACAACAGCCAGACGTTCGACCGCGCAACTCGCGAGTGCAGGATGTCGCCGACGATGGTCACACGGACGCCATCGAGGTCCCTTCCCCGAGAGGCCGACCCATGAAGGCGACGACGAATGGTGAACGCGTCGAGGAGCGCCTGCGTGGGATGCTCGTGGGTGCCGTCGCCCGCGTTGACGATGCCAGCGTCGATCCATCCGCTATCGGCGAGGACGCGAGGAGCGCCCGACGCACCGTGCCGGATCACCACCCCGTCAGCGCCCATCGCCGCGAGGGTCTGAGCGGTGTCTTTGAGACTCTCGCCCTTCGACACACTCGAGCCCTTCGCGCTGAAGTTGATCACGTCAGCGCTGAGTCGCTTTGCGGCCACTTCGAACGAGACACGAGTGCGCGTGGAATCCTCGAAGAACAGATTGACCACTGTGCGACCGCGCAGGGTAGGTAGCTTCTTGACTTCGCGTCCCGCGACATCCGCCATGTCCTCGGCGATGTCGAGGAGAGCGATCGCCTCGTCGCGGCTCAGATCCGCCGTGGAGAGCAGGTGTCTCACTGGATCGTCACCTCCTCGGTGTCGTCGATCTCCGAGAGGCGGACATTGATTCGCTCGTCGGCGGCCGTCGGCAGGTTCTTTCCCACGAAATCGGCGCGAATGGGCAGCTCGCGGTGCCCTCGGTCGACGAGAACGGCCAGGCGGACCGCTCGCGGACGCCCAAGATCGCTCAGCGCATCGAGCGCCGCCCGGATGGTGCGACCGGAGTAGAGCACGTCGTCGACGAGCACAACGGTCTTGCCGTCGATCCCGCCGTGCGGGATGTCCGTGCGAGCCGGCGCGCGCGTGGGGTTCTTGGCGAGGTCGTCGCGATACATGGTGACGTCGATCGAGCCGACCGTTCCCGCGCCGGGCTCAATGCCATCGAGGATCGCCCCGATGCGATGGGCGAGCAGCACGCCGCGGGTGGGAATGCCCAGGATCACCAGGTCGGAGGAGCCGCGATTGGACTCGAGGATCTCGTGTGAGATCCGAGTCAACGCTCGGGCGATGTCAGCTTGCTGCAGCACGGAGCGTGCAGTCATTCTGACCTCCTTCCCCGCCTCACAGGACGGAACTTAAAGGATGTCTGGTGACGCCAAGCTTACTATCCCCAGCGCTTGAGCAGGAACCTCTCGAGCAGTCCGATGAGCGCGTCGGTTGTCTTGCCGAGGATGCCGAGCAGGATGATCGCGAGGAACATCCGGTCGATACGGCCGTTGTTCTGGGAATCGACGAGCAGGAATCCGAGCCCCATCGACGAGGCGATCAGTTCTGCAGCAACGAGGAAGAGCCAGGACTGTGCGAGCGCGAGCCGGAGCCCCGAGACGACGCTCGGGATGACGGCGGGCAACTGCACCTGCGCGAGCAGCGACATCCGTCCGAGGCCGTAGGCCCTGCCCAGTTCGACGAGCTGCGGATCGACGTGCCGGAGGGCGCCCGAGACGGTCGTGTAGACCGGGAACAGGGCGCCGATGGCAATGAGGGTGACTTTCGAGTCTTCGTTGATGCTCAGGTACAGGATGAGCAGCGGAACCCAGGCGAGGGACGGAACGGCACGGAACCCGCCGATCGTCGGGGCGAGGAGCGCATTGCCCCACTTCGAGAGTCCAACGAGGGCGCCGAGGGCGAGGCCGATGATGGCACCCGCGAAGAAACCCAGCAGCACACGCTGGAGGGAGATTGCGACGTACTGACCGAGAAGGCCCGATGCCGCGAGGTCGATCCCCGACTGGAACACTGAGAGCGGTGAAGGCAGTCGGTACGACGCGACGGCACCGGAGGCCGACAGGAACCACCAGATGCCGATCAGCACGAGCGGAAGAACCGCTCCGGCGGCGATGAGCCAGCCCCGTGGGGTGCGACGGGATCCTGGGTTGGGTCGCTTGCCACCTACCGCCGACCCGGCAGCCGAGTAGCCGTATCCCGAGGAGTACTGCACAAGGCTCGCAGCCGACTCCCCCGTGGAGGAGTCGGCTGCGAGCTCAGGTGTGGAGCTGTCGGACAATATCAGCCGATCCTCGAGGGGTCGGCGGCTTCGATGAACTCCGTGTTGAAGAGGGAGTCGAGCGCGGCATCGATGAGACCCTGGTCAGCCACATCCCCGGATTCGACGAAGATCGGGCCGATGAACTCGAGAACCTTGCGCTGCTTGTCACCCGGAACCGGGTCGAGATCGATGACCGTGCGGTCGACGAGAACCGTCTGGGCGATGGCCGGGTCGATCGCCGCGACCTCAGCGAGGATCGCCGCAGTCTCATCCGGGTTGGCGATCGCGTACTCGCGGGCCTTCTCGTACGAGTCGATGACCAGCTGGGCGAGGTCAGGAGACTTCTCGATGAAGCTCTCTGTCGCGTTCAGGAAGCCGTAGCTGTTGAAGTCGATGTTGTCGTAGATGATCTTCGAGCCTGCGGTCGCGACGCTCGTCGACAGCAGCGGGTCAAGACCCGACCATGCGTCGACAGCACCGGACTCGAGCGCGGCCTTGCCGTCGGCGTGCTGCAGGTTCTGCACGTTCACATCCGAGAGGGAGAGGCCGGCCTCGCCGAGGGCCTGGAGCAGGAAGAAGTACGGGTCGGTGCCCTTGGTAGCGGCAATCGACTTGCCCGCGAGCTCCTCGACGCTCGTGATGGACGAACCGGCGGGGACCAGAAGTGCCGCCCAGTTCGGCTGCGTGTAGACCTCGATGGTCTGGATGGGCGAACCGTTGGAACGCGCGAGCAGTGCCGCGGAGCCAGCCGTCGAGCCAACGTCAAGGGCACCGGCGCGCAGGCCCTCGTTGGCCTTGTTCGAGCCAGCAGACTGGATCCAGTTGATCGTCACGTCGCCGCCGGTGGCCTCTTCGAGCCACCCCTGGTCCTTGATGATGAGGCTGAGGGGGTTGTACGTCGCGAAGTCGATGTTCAGAACATCCGAGCTCCACTCCGTTGCTGCAGGGGTCTCGACGTCGGTGGCCGAGCCCTCGCCCTGCACGCAGCCGGTCAGCGCGAGCGCTCCGGCCGCCGCGACGGCGATCAGGGGAATGAACTTCTTGGTCATGGGTGCTGTGTTTCCTCTAGAAGGTATGGGGCGGGTGATGGGTGGAGACGCCGAGCCCCTCGAGGAGCTGGACGCGAAGATGTGCAAGTGCTGCGTCGGATCGGTCACGGGGCCGCTTACCGGGGACGGTGATCACCGAGCGGATGACCGCGCCGCTGTCGGGCTTGTAGCCCTGTTCGACGCCCAGGAGCACGACGCGGTCGGCCAGGTACAGGGCCTCCTCCACATCGTGGGTGACAAAGAGGATGGTCGCTGCCTCCGCCGCGTGAATGTCGAGCAGGAGATCCTGCATCGTGAGTCGCGTGAGGGCGTCGAGTGCACCGAAGGGCTCGTCGAGGAGCAGCACACCGGGTCCGCGAGCGAGTGCGCGAGCCAGGGAAGCACGTTGGGCCATTCCGCCCGAGATCTGGCGCGGGCGGAGCTCTGCGGCATCCGAGAGCTGCACGAGTTCGAGAAGCTCGGCCACACGAGCTTTGCCTTCAGCTCGTGGCGTGCCGTGCGGGAGGCCGAGTTCCACATTGTGTGCGATGGTTCGCCATGGCAGGAGCCGTGGCTCCTGGAACGCGACTGCGCACCGCTGGTCCACACCCACGAGCGGTGTGCCGCCGATCAAAACGCTGCCGCTGTCGGGGTGATCGAGGCCGGACACCTGGCGGAGCAGTGTCGACTTTCCGCTACCGGAGGCACCGATCAGGGCAACGATCTCCCCCGGGTTGATATCCAGGGACACATCCCGGAGAACCCGGCGGGGTGCACCACCGCGGACCGCCGCGGGAAAGGTGCGATCGACATCCGTGAGCGACACCGAGAGGGCGCGCGTGTCAACGGCAGTCGAGGAGGGCATGAAAAGCACGTTACGGCGACGCGGCTCCGACGTCGAAACGTTGCGTAACGCAACGACATGATGGGGTCACAGCAGCCCGGCCCGTCGTCGGCGGTATGCGCCACAATCTCCTCATGAACGCCCACCCACACGCTTTCGAGAGCCGGTTCGCCGGGCAGACCCTGGACCTCTCGCAGTGGTTCCCCGCGTATCTCCCGCACTGGACGGGATCGGATGCCGCGGCCGCTCGCTATCGCGTCGATGACGGCCTCTCACTGCTCATCGAGAGCGACCAGGCCGCTTGGCGGCCGCCGGGTGACCCCTGGCTTCGCGTGAGTGGGCTGCAGACCGGTCATCGTTCCGGACCCGTGGGATCGACCGACGGTCAGGGCCGCCACCGCGAGGGGCTGCGGGTCGTGGAGACGAACCCTGAGCTCAGGCTTGCCCTGCCCTCCGGCGGACGAGTCGAGATTCGGGCGCGCGCCAACCCGGATCCGAACGTAATGGTGGCCCTGTGGCTCATCGGATTCGAAGAGCAGCCAGCCGAATCCGGGGAGATCTGCGTCATGGAGATCTTCGGTCGGGAGATCGAGGCAGGAGGCGGCCTGGTCGGAATGGGCATCCATCCCTGGGACGACTCGAGACTCATCGACGACTTCGAGAAGGTACGCGTTCAGACCGATCTGACGGAGTGGCACGACTACGCGATCGAGTGGACTGCCGGTCACACGAGCTACTTCATGGATGGTGTTCGGGTGAAGTCGTCCGAGCAGGCCCCGACGTACCCGATGCAGCTCATGCTCGCCGTGTTCGAGTTCGAACCGGGAGGCTCCTACCCCAAGATCTTCGAGGTCGAGAGGGTGCTTGCCTTCGAGGTACCGGATTCCCCCTAGGCGCGGGTCGCCGCGATCCGACCGAGGAGGCCGTTGACGAAGCCCGCCGAGTCATCCGTGCTGTGAATTCGAGCCGACTCGACTGCCTCGGCGATCGCCACGCTGTCCGGAACATCCTCGTTGTAGAGGATCTCCCAGATGCCGATCCTGAGAAGCGCCCGGTCGACCGCCGGCATGCGCGGGATCGTCCATCCCTGCGCGTACGTCTCGATCAGTTCGTCGATCTCGTCGCCATGCTCGGTGACGCCAGTCACGATCGTGCGGGCATAGTCCCACGATGATGCGCGCTTCTGGTCCTCGGAGGCGCGCATGGCTTCAGCCGCGAGCACGGTGTTGATCGACTCCCCGCGCACGTCAGCCCCGTACAGCACGTCGAGGGCGCGCTTACGCGCCTTGGTGCGAGCACCCACTAGTCGTTGACTCGTCCGAGGTAGCTGCCGTCACGCGTGTCGACCTTCACCTTGGTTCCCTGCTCGAGGAACAGCGGAACCTGGATCTGGTAGCCGGTCTCGACGGTGGCCGGCTTCGTACCACCCGTCGAGCGGTCGCCCTGAAGGCCAGGCTCGGTGTACGTGATCTCGAGCACGACGGATGCCGGGAGCTCGACGTACAGCGGATCGCCGTTGTGCAGCGCGATCGTGACGTTCTGGTTCTCGAGCATGAAGTTGGCTGCGTCGCCGACATTCGCGGGCGAGAGTGTGATCTGGTCGTAGTTGCCGAGATCCATGAAGACGAAGTTGTCGCCATCCTTGTACAGGTACTGGAAGTCGGCGCGATCGACGGTCTCGACCTCGATCTTCGCTCCGGCGTTGAAGGTGCGGTCGACGACCTTTCCGGTCATGACGTTCTTCACCTTGGTGCGCACGAAGGCGCCACCCTTGCCAGGCTTGACGTGCTGGAACTCGATGACGCTCCAGAGTCCGCCGTCCATGTTGAGAACGACTCCGTTGCGAATGTCAGCTGTAGAGGCCATGCGTATGTCAATCCGTTTCGTTTGTAAACCAGCGGTCGAGTCTAGCCGAGACGCCGCTGGATGAGGTCCAGCGCGAGAAGGTACGAGTCGAACCCGAATCCCGCGATGACACCGGTGGCGATCGCGGAGATCACGCTCATGTGGCGGAACTCCTCGCGGGCGTGAGGGTTCGAGAGGTGTACCTCGACGAGCAGGAGGCCAGCCTTCGTGACGAGAGCGGCTGCATCCCGGAGCGCGTAGGAGTAATGGGTGAACGCCGCGGGGTTGAGGATCACCGGTGACTGGGTGTCGACGGCCTCGTGAAGCCAACCGATGAGAGTCGCCTCGTCGTTGGTCTGGCGCAAGTCCATCTCGAAGCCGGGCGCGAGGGTCTCCTCGAGCGCAACACCGAGATCCTCGAGCGTTCCGCTGCCGTAAACGTCGGGCTCGCGGCTTCCGAGTCGGCCCAGGTTGGGGCCATTGAGCACGAGGATGCTGGTCACGGGGCGGGTCACGCTGTCGAGTGTATCGGCAGCCCGGTCGACACGATCCGAGGTCGGGTCAGACCCCGACCTCCTGGTACGCGGCGAAGAGCAGTGTCTCGTCGGGCCCGGCGAGAACGGTCGGCTTGCCCACCTCATCGAGAACGATGAAGCGCATCATGCCAGCTCGTGCTTTCTTGTCCCGCTGCATCGTGGCCAGGAGAGTCTTCCAACGGCCGAGTGGATAGTCGATCGGGAGTGTCAGCGACGAGAGGATGGCGCGGTGACGGTCGACCACGTCATCCGACAGCGATCCGGCGATCCTCCCGAGCTCGGCGGCGAACACCATGCCGACTGAGATCGCGGCACCGTGGCGCCAGCGGTACCGCTCGGCGTGCTCGATTGCGTGGCCGAGGGTGTGCCCGTAGTTGAGGATCTCGCGCAAGCCAGACTCCTTGAAGTCCTCACTGACGACCCGGGCCTTGAGAGCGACTGAGAGCTCCACGACTCGCCGGAACTCCGGAGTCGTCGGGTCTGTGGCGCGATCGGGGTCGGCCTCGATGATGTCGAGGATCTCGGGCTCCCCGATGAACCCGCACTTCACGATCTCGGCAAACCCGGCCAGGATTTCGTTGCGCGGGAGGGTATCGAGTGTGTCGAGATCGACCACGACGGCCGCAGGCGCGTAGAACGAGCCGACGAGGTTCTTGCCCTCCGCCGTGTTGATACCGGTCTTGCCACCGACGGCCGCATCGACGATGCCCGCAACGCTCGTCGGGCACTGGATGAGCCGCACGCCACGCAACCATGTCGCCGCGACAAAGCCCGCGAGGTCGGTGGTCGCCCCGCCGCCGAGACCGATCACGGCATCGGTGCGGGTGAAGTCGGTCTGACCCATGACCTGCCAACAGAACGAGGCAACCTCGATGCGCTTGGCGTCCTCGGCGTCCGGAACCTCAGCGAGGTAAACCTCGTACGTGGCCAACAGCTGCTCGCGGAGTTTGGCTGCCCGGGCGCCGAGTGTTGGCGGATGCACGATCAGCACTTTCGCGACCCGAGTGCCCAACTGCTCCTCGATGGAGCCGAGTAGCCCGTGGCCGATCGTCACGTCGTACGGGTCGGTGCCGGTGACAGGGATCACCGTGGTGTCGTTCATGGGCGAGTCTCCAGCCAGTCGACGATGCGCTCGGCGACGTTGTCGAGGGGAAGGTGCGAGGTGTCGATCGTGAGGGAGGACAGGCGATCGTACACGGGTTGACGGGCATCCACGATGGCCTGCCAGGCGCCGATGCCATCACGCAAGAGCGGACGCTTGCCGCCCGCGATCCGCTGTTCCACGACTGCGGCACTGATCGTGAGTTGCACGACAGGCAGCGCTTCGAGGTCTGCCTGGGTCGCAGCATCCAGCACGGCTCCCCCGCCCAGCGTGACGATCGCATGCTGGCGCAGGGCTTCAGAGACCGCCTCGCGTTCCCACGCCCGGAACTGCGTCTCCCCGAGTTCGTCGAAGATCGTCGCAATGGGGCCGTGCGCCGCGACAACGCGAGCATCTGTATCGATCAGCGGAAGGTCGAGCAAGCGCGCCAGACGCTTCCCCGTGCGTGTCTTGCCGGCACCCGGGGCACCGATCAAGACAACTGCAGCGTGTGGGTCACTCACCCTGCGAGGCCCGCGCCGTGATGAGTGCCTCGGGGATCGCAGCAAGGTATGAGTCGAGGTTGCGCCGCGTCTCCCCCACCGAATCTCCGCCAAACTTCTCCAGCACGGAGTTGGCGAGAACGAGCGCGACCATGGCCTCGGCAACGACGCCTGCCGCGGGGACAGCGCACACGTCCGACCGCTGGTGGTGAGCGTCGGCAACCTGACCGGTGGCGACGTCGATCGTGCGCAGTGCGTGCGGCACGGTGGAGATGGGTTTCATGGCTGCGCGCACGCGCAGAAGCGTGCCAGTGCTCATCCCACCCTCTGTGCCGCCAGCGCGATCACTGAGGCGAGTGATTCCGTCAGGTCCCATGACGAGTTCGTCGTGGGCCTGCGATCCGCGTCGAGCGGCCGTGGCGAAACCGTCACCCACCTCGACGCCCTTGATCGCCTGGATGCCCATGAGTGCTCCCGCGAGCTGAGAGTCGAGCCGGCGATCCCAGTGGGTGTATGACCCGAGACCCGGAGGCACGCCATACGCGAGCACCTCGACGACGCCGCCGAGCGTGTCGCCGTCATCGTGCGCACGATCCACCTCGGCCACCATCTCGAGCGAGGTGGCGGCGTCGAAGCAGCGCAACGGGTCTGCGTCGAGCGCCTCGACGTCACCGGGCGCTGGCAGCGCCGCACCGTCGGGCACTCGCACGGTACCGATGGAAAGCGTGTGGCTCAGAATCTGAATTCCGAGCTCGGCGAGGAAGCTCCGTGCCACTGCGCCGAGGGCGACGCGGGCGGCGGTCTCGCGCGCGCTCGCGCGTTCGAGCACATTGCGCGCCTCTGGGAAGTCGTACTTCTGCATTCCGACAAGGTCGGCGTGGCCCGGACGTGGGCGTGTGAGCGCGGCTCCCCTGCCCTTGGGGAGCGTCTCGGGATCCACGGGAGTGGCGCTCATCACGTCGACCCAGCGAGGCCATTCGGTGTTGCCGATGCGCAACGCCACCGGGCTGCCCATCGTCGCACCGAAACGTACTCCGCCGGAGATCGATAGCTCATCCTGCTCGAACTTCATGCGAGCGCCGCGGCCGTACCCGAGGCTTCTGCGATGCAAATCCTCCTGGATGGCCTCTGGAGACACGGGGACGCCAGAAGGAAGACCCTCGAGGATCGCGACCAATTCGGGACCGTGGGACTCTCCGGCCGTCAACCAACGAAGCATGGGTCAATCCTCCCATAACCGGGTGGGGCAGTTTCGACGGCGAGAGTCAGCGAAGCGCGTCGCGCATCGCTGCGAGCACGCCGGGCTCATCCGCAAGGGCACGGTCCAAGTCGCCGGAAACGAAGATTCGCACCTGCCCCACCGCCTGGTGAACGAGGAGGTCGTGTCCGGAGATCACACGCCCGCCAGCCTCAGTCCAGGTCGCGGCAAGTGACGTGGGCCATGGGTCATACGCGACATCGAAGAGCACGGATGCCTTGCGCACCGCCTCGGAAAACACGAGATCGTTCTGACCGCCGGGCACGGTCGAGATGACGGCATCCGGAATCCGCAGCGACCGATCGGAGATGCCCCACGGGCGGACGATCACGTCGATGCCCTCACGCTCTCCGAGTTGCGTCAGGGGTGCGGCGCGCTCTGGGGTGCGCGCGGAGACGAGGGCGCTCGTGGCTCCCAGCTCGGCCGCCGCGACGAGAAGCGAGGCGGCGGTCGCTCCCGCACCGAGTACGTGAATCGTCTCGAGTTCGCTCACGCCGGCCTCGCGGAAGGCTTCAACGGCGCCGCGGACGTCGGTGTTGAAGCCGCGAATCCCCTCGTCGGTGATGAGCACCGTGTTCGCCGCGCCCACGCGATCGACGACAGGATGCCTCCAGGAGAGCACTGGGATGATGTCGCGCTTCAGCGGCATCGTCAATGAGAGCCCGCGCCAGCTGTCGTCGAGTGCTGCCACGAATCCGGAAAGACCCTCGCCCGTCATCTCGATAGCCTCATACAGCCAGGGCAGGCCAAGGCGTCGATACGCAGCTGACTGGATGGCCGGAGACAGGGAATGCTCGATGGGCGAACCCAGAACCGCGAGCCGAGTTCGGCCGGTCTCACTCACAGTAGGCAGCATTCTCCGCGCTCGCGTCACACCACTCGAGGAGTCGGTCGACGTTCGCCTGATGCTCGTCCGCGGTCTCCGAGAACACCGTCTCGCCCGTGGCGAGGTTGATCGGCACGAAGAAGAGCCATGGGCCATCAGCTGGATGGAGCGCCGCATCGATCGCGTCGTCCCCAGGGAGACCGATGGGTCCGACGGGGAGCCCGGGGTTCGCGTACGTGTTGTAGAGGTTCGACGGGTCGGCACGCTCCTCGGGTTCCGTCCACACCGTGTGCAGATTGCCTGTGCCGTACGCCACGGTCGCGTCGGATTCGAGGTTGATGCCCTGGTCGAGGCGGTTCTGGAAGACGCGCGCGACCTTGTAGAAGTCGTCGACGTTCCATCCGGCCTCGCGCTGGATGATGGATGCCTTCGTCAGAATCTCGTGGCGCTGTTCCGGTGCAACGCCGAAGCTGTCGAGGTGCTCGAACATCGTGTTCACGAGCAGCTGCAGGATCTCCTGCGCGCTCTCGCTGCCGCTCAGCTCGTAGGTCGCCGGGAACAGGTAGCCCTCGAGCGAGGGCGCGTTCGCGGGAACGCCGTACACGGTGGGGTCAGCGGCCGCAGCTTGGACCTCTTCGAGCGGGATGCCCGTCGTCTCGGCGATGATCTCGAGGGCGTCGGGCAGAACGGAGCCCTCGGTCAGGAGGAGCTCGCTCGTGACCTTGTTGGCCGGATCCTGGAGAGCCATGATCGCGGAGGCAGCGCTCATCTGCTCTTGGAGTCGCCAGTTGCCCGGGATGAACGAGACGTCCGGATTCTCGACGAGGTAGTCGTAGACGGCGTCGAACGACATGGTGACGCCAGCCTCGTGCAGTGTCTTCGCGACATCGGAACCGATATCACCGGATCGCACGGGCACGATCACCTCGACGCCATTGCCAGCCGTCTCGTAATCGTTGGGGAGCTGCCACCCCATGAGCTCGCGGATCTGGTCCTCATAGTTTGCCCAGCCGTATGCCGCAGCGCCACCGAGACCGCCGAGAACGAGCAGGATGGGGAGCGTGATCCACAGCCAGCGGAGTCCGCGCTTGCGCGGGGGCCTGCCGTAGTTGCCACTGTTGTCACCACGGCGACCGCGGCCTGAGCCGCCGTCATCCGACCCTCCGCCGCCGCGCCGTCGACCTTCGCTCTCACGCATCTCGCGTCGGCTGGGCGGGGCGGTTGCGACGGCGGCAGGAGAAGTCCCCGTGCCCAGAGAGGATGCGGGACTCTGCGACTCCGTCGGAACAGTGCCCGCGAACAGCCCAGCCAGAGGATCGGCTGCAGGGGCGGACTGCGGAGCTGGCGGCGAAGCAGGCGTCGCGGGTGGCTGTGCGACCACGGGAGGCTGCTGCTGCGGCGCGGCTGGCTCCTTGGGCTGGAAGATGTCCTCCCAGCTCGGTTCGTTGGCCATCAGGCTCCTTCGTCCGGGTCAATCAGGGCGCCGGGGGGCCGATCGGCCGAGCGCTCAGAGTCGAGGGCGTGCTGAAGAATTATAACGGCGGCCACCTGGTCGATGACTGGGCGGGAGCTGCGACTGCTCCGGCCCGAGGCACGCAGAGCGGCGTGCGCGGACACCGTGGAGAGACGTTCATCGACGGTTCGGACGGGAGCGAGCCGCTCGCCTGCAATGGCCCGTGCGAACGCCAACGCGTCATCGGTCGACGCAGTCTGGCGTCCAGAAAGAGCAAGTGGGAGTCCCACGATGATCTCGATGGTGTCGAGTTCGCGGGCGATCTCCATGAGACGCGGAAGGTCGCCGTCGCCCCTCGCAATCGTCTCGACAGGGGTTGCCAGCATCCCGTGAAGGTCGCTGCGAGCCACTCCGATACGTGCCGTGCCGACATCGACTCCGAGTCGCACGCCCGAACGCATGATCAGGAGACTCCAGCGATCACCGCATCGAGCGCCGCAGGGATCGCAGCGGCATCGGAGCCGCCACCCTGGGCGATGTCATCCTTGCCGCCACCACCACCGCCGAGCACACCGGCCGCTGCTTTGGCAAGTACGCCAGCACGGATGCCAGCACCCCGAGCACGTTCGTTGGTCGCGACGATCACGGCGGGCTTGCCGCCTGCCACGGCCGCAAGCGCAACCACCGCAGGCGTGTCGCCGAGGCGCTCACGCACACCTGTCACGAGCGAGCGCAGATCGTCGCTGCTCGGCACGTCGCCGATGAACTCGGCGACGACTCGAGTCTCGCCCACGGTCTGGGCGGTCTCGACGAGGGCGGGAATCCGCTGGGCGAGCTGGCCCTGCTCGTACTGGGCGATCTTGCGTTCGGCCGCCTTGAGGTTTGCTACCAACTCCGCGATGCGGTCAGGAAGCTGCTCGCGCGGGGTCTTGAGGCTCGACGTGAGCTCGGAGACGATGGCCCGTTCGGCAGCGAGGTCGCGGAATGCGTCAAGGCCGACGAGAGACTCGATTCGCCGGTTCGCCGAGCCGACGGAGGACTCGCTCACGAGGTTGATGAGTCCGATCTCCGACGAGCGCTCGACGTGAGTGCCTGCGCAGAGCTCGAGCGACCACGGGCCGCCGATCTCCACGACACGAACGGTGTCGCCGTACTTCTCGCCGAAGAGCGCCATCGCGCCGAGCGACTTGGCCTCGTCGAGGTTCATGATCCGAGTCGTGACCTCGAGGTTGTCACGCACAGCGTTGTTCGCGACCTCCTCGATCTCGGACTTGGTGGCCGGTGAGAGCGCCTGGTTCCACGAGAAATCGAGGCGCATGAACCCGGCCTTGTTGTACGACCCAGACTGGTGAGCCTCCGGACCGAGGATCTGGCGGAGCGCCGCATGGATGAGGTGCGTGGCCGAGTGTGCCTGTGTTGCTCCACGACGCCAGTCGGGATCGACGAGCGTGGTAGCGGCATCGCCCACACCGACCTCGCCGCTCGTGACCTGTACCTTGTGGCTGATGAGTCCCTTGACGGGCCGCTGCACGTCGAGCACCTCGAGCTCGAAGCCCGATCCGACGATGGTGCCGGCATCCGCCTCCTGGCCACCGGACTCCGCGTAGAGCGAGGTCTCAGCGAGGATGACCTCCGCGATCTGCCCCGCCGTCGCACTCGTGACCGAGTGGCCGTCAACGATCAGGCCGAGCACGGTCGTCTCAGTGGTGAGGTACTCGTAGCCCGTGAAGGCCGTCTCTCCCTGCGCCCGGAACTGGCTGTAGACCGAGAGATCAGCAAGGTGCTGCTTACGGGACTTGGCGTCCTCCTTGGCAAGCGTGCGCTGCCGGTGCATGAGGGCGTCGAAGGCATCGCGGTCAACTGACAGCCCGGCCTCTTCGGCGATCTCGAGAGTCAGATCGATCGGAAAACCGTAGGTGTCGTGCAGGAGGAAGGCGGTGTCGCTCGGCAGCTCCGCCTCGCCGGCCTGCTGGGTGCGAGCCACGGCGACATCGAGGATCGTGGTGCCGCTGGCCAGGGTGCGGAGGAAGGTCTCCTCCTCCCCCAGCGCGAGGCGCGAGATCCGGTCGTAGTCGGTCGAGACCTCGGGGTACTGGGCCTTCATGGCGTCGCGTGAAGCGGGGAACAGCTCCGCGAAGGTCGGCTCCTCGACACCGAGAAGCCGCATGGCACGGACCGTCCTTCGGAGCAGGCGGCGCAGGATGTATCCGCGCCCCTCGTTCGTCGGTGCAACGCCGTCCGACATGAGCATGAGACTGGAACGCACGTGGTCGGCGATGACGCGCATCCGTACATCGTCGTCGTGGTTGTGGCCGTACTTGCGGCCGGAGAGCTCTGCCGCCATATCGAGGACCGGGCGCACCTGGTCGATCTCGTAGAAGTTCTCGACGCCCTGCTTGATGAAGGCGACGCGCTCCATTCCCATACCGGTGTCGATGTTCTTCTTCGGGAGTTCGCCGAGGATCTCGAAGTTCTTGCCCTGCCCCTCGCCCCGCAGGTACTGCATGAAGACGAGGTTCCAGATCTCGACGTAGCGATCGTCGTCCGTTGCCGGACCACCATCGATGCCGTACTTCGGACCACGGTCGAAGAAGATCTCCGAGCAGGGGCCAGCGGGGCCGGGCTGGCCGGTCGACCAGTAGTTCGTGTCCATGTCGAGCCGCTGGATGCGATCATCCTTCAGCCCGGCAACCCGCTTCCACAGGTCGATTGCCTCGTCATCGTCCTTGTACACGGTGACCCAGAGGTCCTTCTCGTCGAATCCAAGGCCGCCCTTCGACTCCTCGGAGGTGAGCAGCTCCCACGCGTAGGAGATCGCCCCCTCCTTGAAGTAGTCGCCGAAGGAGAAGTTGCCGTTCATCTGGAAGAACGTGCCGTGACGCGGTGTCTTGCCGACTTCCTCGATGTCGAGGGTGCGGATGCACTTCTGAACGCTCGTCGCGCGAGGGAACGGCGGCGGAACCAGCCCGGTGAGGTACGGCACGAACGGAACCATGCCAGCAACGGTGAAGAGGAGCGTCGGGTCATCGCTGACCAGTGAAGCGGAGGGAACGATGGTGTGGCCGCGGTCACCGAAAAAGGTCAGCCAGCGGTTCTGAATGTCGGCGGTCTGCATGGGGTCCCGATTGTCTGTGAACGGGGAATTCCCCGGGCGAGCGAGTGAGCGTTTTAGCGTGAGCGCTTGAGGTCGGCGATGGCGTCCTCGGCCTCCGCCACTGCAGCGCGCAGTTCTGCCTCACGTGCCTTGTAGCCGTCGACGACGGCGCTGCTGAACTCACGTGCCTTGGAGTCGACATCCTCGAAGAACTTCTTGCCCTCCGGCGTCTTGGCGACCTGGTGAGCGACGACGAAACCGATGGCGACGCCCGCCAGTACGAGAAGTGCACCCTTCATGTCTTGCTCCCTAGTGTGAGGCAGGCGCTGAGGCCTGGTGCGGCAGCGGCCGGATGACCGTTGAAAGCACCTCCAGCTTACTTCGTCCGCGAGGCCGACTTCTGGCCTGGTCGCAGCCCGCTGATGGCCGAGCGCACGCCTGCCGAGAACCCGGCGATCTTGATGAGCGGGCCGCCGACTGTCGCTGCGAAGAGGGCCACGAGGGATGACACGTTGCTCGTGGCCTCCTCGACACTGCTGGTGATCGCATCCACCCTGGCGATCTGCTTGTTCGTCTCGGAGATCGTCGTCGTGGCCTCCTCGAGAAGGGGCGTCACGTTGTCGCTCAGTTCCCGGATCGCGGTGCTGGTTTCGTCGAAGACTCTGCCGAGCTTGATCAGCGGAACCGCGAGCAGGCCGACCAGGACTGCGAAGACGCCTGCTGCGATGAGACCTGCGATGTCGCCACCGGTCATGAAGAGTTCCCCTGTCGATACGGCTGAAACGCAAAACGGGCCGCCCGAAGGCGACCCGTAAAGCGTAGTACTCGAAGAACTACCGAGCTGCGTAGTACTCGACGACGAGCTGCACTTCGCAGGTCACGGGGACCTCGGCGCGCTTCGGGCGACGGACCAGGCGAGCCTGGAGCTTGTCGAGCTCGACCTCGAGGTAGGCCGGGACCTTGGGCAGCACGTCGGCGTGACCGCCGGCGGCCGCAACCTGGAAGGGCTCCATGCCCTCGCTCTTCTCCTTGACGTGGATGAGCTGGCCGGGCTTGACGCGGAACGACGGGCGGTCGACGAGCTGGCCGTCGACGAGGATGTGGCGGTGTACGACCATCTGGCGAGCCTGGGCGGTCGTACGGGCGAAGCCGGCACGGAGCACGAGGGCGTCGAGGCGCATCTCGAGCTGCTCGACGAGGTTCTCACCGGTCAGGCCAGCAGTCTTGCGAGCCTCTTCGAACTGGATGCGAAGCTGCTTCTCACGGATGCCGTACTGCTCACGCAGACGCTGCTTCTCGCGGAGACGGACGGCGTAGTCGCTGTCGGCCTTGCGCTTGGTGCGGCCGTGCTCGCCGGGAGCGTATGGGCGCTTCTCGAGGTACTTCGCCGCCTTGGGCGTGAGCGCGATACCGAGAGCGCGGGAGAGACGGACCTTGCGGCGGTCCTGGGACTTGGTGGGCATGCTGGAGCCTTTCATCACATGGCCGCGACTATCACGGCTCATGAACGTGCATCCCTCCCCCGCTCAGAGTCGGCGCGCACGTCGGGGCACTCCGGGAGCAGAATGTGGGGTGGGATGTGTCCGACATCCAGTCGAACCCAGTAACCCTAGCAGAATCGGGCGCGCGGCACGATCGCAGGCACTGCGGTGCGGTGCGATGGCCGTTACGAGCCGCGAAGGATGGCCCGGATCTTCTCGAGTCGCGCTGCGATGTCCCGCTCGTTGCCGTAGTTCGTCGGTGAGTAGTACCGCGTGCCGGCCAGCTCGTCGGGGAGGTACTGCTGCGCGGCCACGCCGAAGTCAGCGTCGTGCGCGTAGATGTACCCCTTGCCATGGCCAAGGCGCTTCGCGCCGGGATAGTGCGCATCACGCAGGTGCGGTGGAACCCTGCCGATGCGTCCGGCCCTGACATCCGCGATGGCCTGATCAATCGCCAGGTACGACGCGTTCGATTTCGGTGCCGTCGCCAGGTAAACCACGGCTTCAGCGAGGGGGATCCGACCCTCGGGCATGCCGATCAGTTGAACAGCGTCAGCGGCGGCCATCGCGATCACGAGTGCCTGCGGGTCTGCCATGCCGATGTCCTCAGCTGCGCTGATGATCACGCGCCTGGCGATGAAACGCGGGTCCTCCCCCGCTTCGATCATTCGTGCGAGGTAGTGCAGCGCTGCGTCGACATCGGAGCCCCTGACCGACTTGATGAACGCACTGATCACGTCGTAGTGCTCGTCACCCTGCCGGTCGTACCGCAGGAGCGCGCGATCGACCGCGAGAGCGACGATGTCCGCCGTAATCACGGGCAGACCATCGCCCTCGTGGGACGCAAGCGCAGTTTGCGCAGCCGCCTCGAGCGCTGTCAGGCCGCGCCTCGCGTCGCCCGACGACAGGCGGATCAGCGCCGTGCGTGCCTCGTCGTCGAGCTCGACGCGCCCCTTGAGACCGCGATCGTCGGTCAGCGCCCGGTCGATGAGGGTGCCAAGGTCGTCGTCGTCGAGAGTGCGCAACGTGAGCAGGAGCGACCGTGACAGCAGTGGTGAGATCACCGAGAAGGAGGGATTCTCGGTCGTCGCGGCGACAAGGATCACCCAGCCGTTCTCCACTCCGGGCAACAACGCATCCTGTTGCGCCTTGGTGAACCGATGGATCTCGTCGAGGAAGAGCACGGTCGAAACGCCATAGAGATCCCGGGATGACAGGGCCTCCTCCATCACCTGGCGCACATCGCGCACGCCGGCTGTGACGGCCGAGAGTTCGACGAACTTGCGACCGGAGCTACCGGCGATGGCCTTCGCGAGCGTCGTCTTCCCCGTACCGGGCGGCCCCCAGAGAATGATCGAGACGGATCCCTGCGAACTCGGGTCCTCCCGCGCGAGCGTGACCAGTGGGCTGCCAGGCCCCAGAAGGTGCTGTTGACCCACGACCTCGTCGAGCGTGCGCGGGCGCATCCGGACCGCGAGCGGGGTGGCCCCGGAAAACAAGCCAGGCTGCGCATCCATGTCGCAATGCTAACCGCGGCCGCCGACGCGGTTTTGCTCGGGCAACAACCATCGTCGTAAGGTTCACTGGTCCCCTCATTGCGCCCAAGGAGCACCGTGGCCCCCAAGAAGAGCAGCGCCCGCGAAGAGCGCGAGGCGCGAGAGCGCCTCCGTCGATACAACGCACGGCAGGCGGTGCACGAGAATCAGCACAAGCGCCGTCGTCGCGACAACATCTTCGCCGTCATCGGCGTCATCGCCATCGCAGGCGTCGCAGCCGCACTCCAGCTGTTCTACTTCAACGGCGGACCGGGCACACCGTCGCCGACGCCATCGGCCTCGGCATCCGCACCTGCGACTGGTGCCAACAGCGCTGACGTGCCAGCGGCGGACTTCGCCGAGGCGCGCCTCTACGAGGGCACGCTCGTTCTCAACGACGACATTCAGCTGGGTGTCACGCTTGACGCCACACGAGCCCCGCAGGCGGTCTCGTCGATGCTCGCGGACGCCCTGAGCGGGTACTACGTCGACAAGTCGTGCCACCGACTCGTCAACGGCGGATCCGCAGGACTTCTCCAGTGCGGCGCTCTCGATGCAGAAGGCACGTCAGACCCCGCGTACACGTACGGGCCCATCGAGAACGCCCCGGAGGACGGGATCTACCCGGCAGGCACGATCGCCGTGGCCAGGGTTGCGGACGACGCGTACAGCAACGGCCACCAGTTCTTCATCGTCGTGCGCGACACCACGCTCCCCTCGGACTCCGCGGGCGGCTACACGGTGGTCGGCAACATCAGCGACAACCTGGACGACCTGATTGCCGCAGTCACCGACCTCGGCACGGCCGATGGTTCCACTGACGGCCCCCCGCTCGTCCCCACCACCATCTCGAGCTTCTCGATCCAGTAACCACACCGAGCGGTCGCAACGGGTGTCATAAGCTATGACCGCCCGCAGCGTCCGCCCGGGCACAGGCAGGCAGGGTGATCCACGTGACTGACCAGAAGACCCCATGGGGCCGCGTCGACGAGACGGGCACGGTATATGTTCGTGAGGCTGACGGCGAACGTGCTGTCGGCGCGTACCCGGATGGCACCCCCGAAGAGGCCCTGGCCTACTTCGAACGCAAGTTCACCGAGCTTGCTGGACAGGTGACGCTTCTCGAACAGCGAGTGAAGCGTGGGGCATCCCCATCGGATGTCGCGAACGCCGTCTCGACACTCACTGCGACCGTCAGCACGGCGAACGCCGTCGGCGACCTGCAATCACTTGCCGCACGCCTCGAGGCTCTCGGCGGCGCCGTCACCGAGCTGACCGAGAAGCAGAAGGCGGAAGCGAAAGCCGCAATCGCGGCAGCGCTCGTGGAACGTGAAGCGCTCGTCGTCGAGGCGGAGAAGCTCGCGGCCCAGGACCCGGCCAAGGCACAGTGGAAGACCGTCACCGCCCAGATTGACGATCTGTTCGCCCGCTGGCAGAAGCAGCAGACCGATGGGCCGCGCCTTCCGAAGGGCGAGGACAACGATCTCTGGAAGCGTTTCCGTGCAGCCCGCACCACGATCGACTCCCACCGCAGGGCCTTCTTCGCCGAACTGGACAGCCAGCACCGCGACGCCCGCAACGCCAAGCAGGCACTCGTGGAGAGGGCTGAGGCGCTCGCACCCAAGGGCCCGGAGGGAATCCCCGCGTACCGCGGTCTGCTCGATGAGTGGAAGCTCGCTGGCCGTGCCGGCAAGAAGATCGACGACTCGCTCTGGGCGAAGTTCAAGGCTGCCGGTGACGTGCTCTACGCGGCCAAGTCGGAGATCGACGCCCAGGAGAACGCCGAGTTCGATGCGAACCTCAAGCTCAAGCTCGAGCTGGTGACCGAGGCAGAGGGCATCCTGAAGATCACGGATCGTGCCAAGGCCAAGGAAGCGCTGTTCTCGGTGCAGAAGCGTTGGGACGCCATTGGAAAGGTCCCGCGCGACCAGGTGCGGATCATCGAGGATCGCCTCCGCAAGGTCGAGAACGCGGTGCGCAAGCTCGACGAGGAACATTGGCAGAAGTCGAACCCCGAGCGCCAGCAGCGCGAGCAGGGCTTCCTCGGACAGCTCAATGATGCGATCGCGAAGCTCGAGCAGGAGTTGGCTGACGCGAAGGCGACAGGCGACAAGAAGAAGATCGCTGCAGCCAAGGAGGCGCTCGACGCGCGAAAGGCGTGGCTCGGCGCGCTGTCGTCCTAGTCTTCCGAACGCGCATTCTTCTGTAGGGCCGCGTCTATCCCCAAGGACGAGTTCTGCACTTTCTGAGGGTCTGCCGGCATCGATCAGTTCGCTATCGCCATGCTGGCGTGATGAACCTGATCCTCACGACCGACGATCTCCCTCTCGCTGAGCTCACTGCAATGCGTCTGGACGGCGATCTCGTGGCGGTCGACCAGTGGTTTGCCCCGTTCGACGAGTTTCCGTCGGCACGTCAGCGCGCAGGCGCCCTCTCTCACGGGCTGCATGATCGACTCATCGCGGAACGCCGCAGCGCGGCGTGGGTGTGGGGCGCACTCGACCGGCCACCGGCGTCTCACGAGTTCTGCACTGCACAGGATGCCAGGGTCACCCGTCGACCCGCCCCGAACCTCGTGATACGCGAGGTGGTGCTCTCCCCCAGCGACACCGTGGCGATCGCCGGCATCGCTGTGACCAGCCCCCGACGTACCGCGGCCGACCTGCTGAGGTTCACCGAGACGTGGTCCCACCTGGACTCGGAGACGATAGCGCGACTGCTGAGCGTGGGTTCGATCACAGTTTCCGACGTGCTCGACGAGCTGGGCCGATACAAACTCCCACACAAACGCCGGGCCGTCGAACGGCTGCGACAGGCTGCTAACCCGAGTTGACCCTGTACACGTCATAAACGGCGTCGATGCGTCTCACAGCATTGAGCACTCGATCGAGGTGCGTCGTGTCACCCATCTCGAACACGAACCTGCTGAGGGCAAGGCGCTCGCTAGACGTCGACACGGTGGCCGACAGGATGTTGACGTGGCTCTCGCTGAGCACCCGTGTCACATCCGAGAGGAGACCCGGACGATCGAGCGCCTCCACCTGGATCTGCACCAGGAAGACGCTCTTCGAGCTCGGTGCCCACTCGACGTCGATCATGCGCTCTGGCTCCTGCATGAGGGAGCCGACGTTGTGGCAGTCACTGCGGTGCACTGAGACGCCCGCGCCACGAGTGACGAAGCCCACGATCTCGTCCCCCGGGACCGGGGTGCAGCACTTCGCGAGCTTCACGAGAATGTCAGGGGCGCCGCGTACGAGCACACCGGAGTCGCTGTTCTTGAGCGCTCGGCTACGCGCCTTGGGCACGAACGTCAGATCGTCCTCGTGCTCGTCCTCGCTGACGAGGGATGTCACGACCTTCTCGATCACGGACTGCGTCGACACGTGTCCCTCGCCCACAGCCGCATACAGGGCTGACACGTCGTCGTAGCGCATCTGCACCGCGACCTCGGCGAAGGAGTCCTGGCTCATCAGCTTCTGCAACGGCAGGTTCTGCTTGCGCATGGCACGAGCGATCGCATCCTTGCCCTGCTCGATCGCCTCCTCGCGACGCTCCTTGGTGAACCAGGCCTTGATCTTGTTGCGGGCACGCGTGCTCTTGACGAAGGCAAGCCAGTCCTGGCTGGGCGCAGCATCAGGGTTCTTCGAGGTGAAGACCTCGACGGAATCGCCGCTCTGCAACTCGCTCTCGAGCGGCACCAGCCGACCATTCACCTTGGCGCCCATCGTGCGATGGCCGACCTCGGTGTGAACGGCGTAGGCGAAGTCCACGGGGGTGGCACCGGCGGGAAGTCCGATGACCTTGCCCTGCGGTGTGAAGACGTAGACCTCCTTCGCACCGATCTCGAAGCGCAGGCTGTCGAGGAATTCACTCGGGTCGTCAGTCTCGGCCTGCCAGTCCGTGATGTGTGCGAGCCACGCCATGTCGGCATCACCGTGCGACGCCGTGTCGTCCTCACCGCGTCCACTCGTGACGCGGTCCTTGTACTTCCAGTGCGCAGCGACACCGAATTCGGCTCGCTGGTGCATCTCGTTGGTGCGGATCTGGATCTCGACAGCCTTACCCTGTGGGCCGATCACGGTCGTGTGCAGCGACTGGTACAGGTTGAACTTCGGGGTGGCGATGTAGTCCTTGAATCGACCGGGGACGGGCATCCACCGTGCATGGATCGAGCCCAGCACTGCGTAGCAGTCGCGAACCGAATTGACGAGCACCCGAATGCCGACGAGGTCGTAGATCTCATCGAACTCGCGGCCGCGCACGATCATCTTCTGGTAGATCGAGTAGTACTGCTTCGGGCGACCGACAACGACGCCCTTGGTCTTGGAAGACTTGAGGTCTTCCTTGACCGCGTCGATGACCTCCTGTACGAACTCCTCGCGCTGGGGGGTGCGCTGCTTGACGAGACTCTCGATCTCGACGTAGAGCTTGGGATGCAGCACGGCGAAGGACAGGTCTTCGAGTTCGAGCTTGATCGCTTGAATACCGAGGCGGTGCGCGAGCGGCGCGTAGATCTCGAGCGTCTCTGTCGCCTTTCGCGTTGCCGAGGTCTCCTCCACGAAACCCCACGTGCGCGCGTTGTGCAGGCGGTCCGCGAGCTTGATGACGAGCACCCGGATGTCCTTCGACATCGCGACGACCATCTTGCGCACGGTCTCCGCCTGGGCGCTGTCTCCGTACTTCAGCTTGTCGAGCTTGGTCA
>CAYRON010000016.1:0-57271 GCA_964425885.1 uncultured Salinibacterium sp. | reverse complement strand
CTCGCCAAGACGATCCGCCGCACGCGCGCCGGCCTGAAGGACCCGAAGCGTCCCTCCGGCTCGTTCATCTTCGCCGGCCCCACGGGTGTCGGTAAGACGGAGCTTGCCAAGGCGCTCGCGGAGTTCCTCTTCGACGACGAGAACGCGCTCATCTCCCTCGACATGTCCGAATACGGCGAGAAGCACACGGTCTCACGACTGTTCGGTGCCCCTCCCGGATTCGTCGGCTTCGAGGAGGGCGGCCAGCTCACCGAGAAGGTGCGCCGCAAGCCCTTCAGTGTTGTGCTGTTCGACGAGATCGAGAAGGCTCACCCCGACATCTTCAACTCGCTCCTCCAGATCCTGGAAGAGGGACGCCTGACGGATGGCCAGGGTCGTGTCGTCGACTTCAAGAACACCGTGATCATCATGACCACGAACCTCGGTACGAAGGACATCACGGGCACCCCCATCGGGTTCACCTCGTCGTCCGACACCGCAACCGGTTACGACCGGATGCGCGGCAAGGTCGTCGAGGAGCTCAAGAAGCACTTCAAGCCGGAGTTCCTCAACCGCGTCGACGAGACCATCGTCTTCCCGCAGCTGAGCCAGGACGAACTGCTGCAGATCGTGGACCTGTTCATCAAGCGCCTCAAGGACCGCCTGATGGACCGCGACCTCACGATCGAGCTCACGCAGGCCGCCAAGGAGCAGCTCATCAAGGTCGGTTGGGATCCCTCGCTCGGTGCGCGTCCGTTGCGTCGCGCGGTGCAGCACGAGATCGAGGATGCCCTGTCCGAGCGCATCCTCCACGGTGAGCTCAACGCCGGTGACCACGTGCACGCCGACTACGTCGACGGCCAGTTCGTCTTCACGACGAGCCGCCAGCCCGGTGCTCTCGAGCCCGAGGCGGAGCCCGCCGAGATCGAGGCGTAAAGCTAACGCAATAGCGAAGGGGCGGTGGGAGACATCCCACCGCCCCTTCGTCGTCCCTACGGGTAACCTCTCCCCCATGAACCCGCACAGTCGGCCCATGTCGTTCTACGCTGGTCTGCCCTACAGCGGGCACGGCGCCGATGTCAGGCTCGATGTTCTCGCTCCTCCGAGAGATCCGGGCGCTCCTCTTTTTCCCGTCGCGATCTACTTCCATGGCGGCGGCTGGCACGAGGGTGACCGGGGTGCTGCGATGCATCCCTGGCTGAACCCGCAACTGGCAAGTCGCGGGTATGTCACAGTCTCTGTGACCTACCGGCTGAGTGGCACGGCCCGATGGCCTGCGCAGTATGAGGATGCGCGTGACGCGCTGCTCTGGGTAACCGACCACGCGGTCGATTTCGGCGGCGATCCCGCTCGCGTTGGCGTCTGGGGCTTCTCCGCCGGTGCGCATCTTGCCGCCCACCTCGCGGTCAGGGAGCCGGGCCTGGTGAAGGCTGCAGCGCTCGCTGCGTGCCCGGTAGAACTCCAAGTGCCGGGCAATGGAGTGGACAACGAAGTGAGCTGGTTGGTGGGCGCCTCGCCCAGCGCGGACGCCCTTGCGGACCTGAGTCCTCTCACCTGGGTCACCCCGAGGGCGGCCCCCACCCTGATCGTTCACGGCACCGATGATCAGGTTGTGGACTTCTCCCAGGGGTTGACGTTCCGTGACGCTTTGCGGGCAGCAGGCGCACGCGTGGAACTGCTCGACATTCCCGGCGCGGGCCACGAGTGGGCGGACCGCCCAGCGCAACCGGAAGACCAGCATGGCGACTTCGGAATGGTGGCCGCGCAGTTCTTCGACGCTGTTCTCTGAGTCAACTTCCACCGGCGCGGGAGTACCGTGGGGGTGTGAGTGACTTCAGCGTCCGGGCGGCGCGCACCAGTGACATCCCGGGCATCCAGGCCCTCGTCGAACCCCTCGCCCAGCGACGCATCCTGCTCGGCAAGGATCGCGTCACCCTCTACGAGGCAGTGCAGGAGTTCCGGGTCGCGGAGGCGGCGAACGGCGACCTGATCGGATGCGGCGCTCTCCACGTCATGTGGGAAGACCTGGGTGAGGTCCGCACCCTTGCCGTCCGCGAAGACCGCCTCACGACGGGAGTCGGACACGCGATCCTCGAGCGCATCGAGGAGGATGCTCGTGCCCTGGGTCTCAGCCGGCTCTTCTGCCTCACCTTCGAGACCGCCTTCTTCGGTCGCCACGGCTTCGAGGCCATCGGCGAGCGGATCGTCGACCCCGAGGTCTTCGCGCAGCTCGCGCTCTCGCCCGACGAGGGTGTTGCCGAGTTCCTCGACCTCTCCCGCGTGAAGCAGAACACCCTCGGCAATACCCGGATGCTCAAGCAGCTGTGACCGTGATCTCCAACGTCTCCCTCGGTCTCCCCGGCGGGGTGGACCACGGTCTTCTTCGCGAACTGGCGCCGCTCATCGAGCGACTGGGGTTCCGCGCCCTGTGGCTGAACGACACGTCGCACGGCGACTCGCTTGCGGGGCTCGCCGTCGCGGCATCCGTCACGAGCACCCTCACGCTGGCGACGGGTGTCATCCCGCTCGACCGCAGGCCGGCCGCGACGCTCACTGGCGAGATCGCCAGGCTGCCCGCCGATCGGCTCGAGATCGGCATCGGATCCGGGGGTGCGCACGCGGCGCTCCGCCGGGTGCGGGAGGGCATCGACGTGCTCCGCGCGGTGACCGACGCGACCATTCTCGTGGGTGCGCTCGGCCCGAAGATGCGTGCACTGGGGGCCGAACATGCCGACGGCCTCCTCCTGAACTGGCTCACGCCCAGCGCTGCTGCCGATGCCGTCACCACGCTGCGCTCCACCGCCCCGCACGCCCGTTCCGCCCTCTATGCCCGAACGATCGTGGCCCCGGATGCCCGCCCAGCGCTAGAACGTGAAGCCGCTACCTACGCCTCCTACCCGACCTACGCCGCCAACCTCGAGCGCATCGGTGCGGACATCCTCGACACCACGATCGACGGCACTCTCCCCGGTGCACTCGCCTCACGGGCGGCGGAGTACCTCGGCTCGATCGATGAGCTCGTGCTGCGTGCGATCGTGGCCCGCGAGTCGGACCTGCCGGAGTTCGTGGCGGCCGCGGCATCCGCCCTCCAGGCTGAGCAGTAGCGGGACACGCGCGCGGCCTTCCGCGTTAGGCAGAACCCGCGCTTAGCCTTGGGGCATGTCGACGTTGAAGAATCCGGTCGGCCCCCAGCCAGCGAGCGTGTACTGGCGTCGTCGCCTGGTGGTGGGCCTGGGTCTGCTCGCCGTGATTCTCGTCGTCGTGCTCATCATCGTGCGCCCCGGCTCCGGCACGCCGGCGCCGACCCCTTCCCCGTCGCCGAGCGCCGCTGCAGGCACGGATGCGGCGCCGAACCCCGACGCTTCCGCTGGTGCAGAGGCGGGCAGCACAGACGCGGGCGGTGCGTCCGGAGAGGTCGCGTGCGATCCCGCCAAACTGACGCTCGACCCCGTGACCGATGCCACCGAATATCAGGCAGGCGTCACTCCGCAGTTGTGGTTCACCGTCAAGAGCACGATGGCAGAGCCGTGCACGCTCGCGGTCGGCTCCGACGTGCAGGAGTACCGCGTCACGAGCGGCGAGGAGCTCATCTGGTCGTCGCGCGACTGCCAGACGGATCCGGTGGCAGCCACGACCGTGCTGCAGCCCGGTGTTCCCAAGGAGGGGCCGCACATCACGTGGGACCGCACCCGTTCTTCGACTGACACGTGTGGCACCCCGCGCGATCCGGTCACGGCAGACGGCGCGAGCTACCACCTCGAGGTCTCGATCGGTGACGTCGACTCGACGGCGACCCGACAGTTCCTGCTCTACTAATGCCGCAGCACGTCCTCGCGATCGTCGATCGGCCGTCGCTCGAGGCCCCCGGTTCGGATGCCGCGGCCTGGCGTTTCGTCGACCCAAGGTCACCCCAGCTCACCACGCTCGACCTCGGTGCCACCCGCGGCGACGGCATCTTCGAGAGCCTGAGCGTCGGGCACCGGCGCGCCCAGGCGCTCGAGCACCATCTCAGGCGCTTCGCCCGCTCGGCCGCGATGCTCGATCTACCGGCACCGGATCTCGACCTGTGGCGGCGCGTGATCCTCGCCGCGATCGCCGAGCTCGACGTTGACGGCGAGGCCTTCGTGAAGATCGTCATGACCCGGGGCATCGAATACGGAGACCGGCCAACGGGCTGGGCGTACGGCTCGGTGTCGCCCGACTTCACCAAGGACCGCACCCAGGGTGTGAGCGTCGTGCTGCTCGACCGCGGATACCGGCACGATGTCGAACAGACCTCTCCGTGGTTGCTCGCGGGGGCCAAGACCCTGAGCTACGCGATCAACAAGGCCGTCGGGCGCGAGGCGGCGCGCCGTGGCGCCGACGATGTCGTGTTCGTCTCGAGCGACGGCATCGTGCTCGAGGGTCCTACCTCCACCGTGGTGTACCGCCGTGGAAACGAGTTGCTGACGCCGGGCACCGGGCTCGGCATCCTCGACGGCACCACCCAGGCCAACATCTTCCGCTGGGCCGAGCGGCAGGGGCTCACCACCTCGTTCGAGCTGACCACTCCCGACCTCCTGCGGTCGGCGGATGCCGCGTGGCTGGTGTCGAGTGTGCGCCTGGCCGCTCCCATCAATGCCATCGACGGAGACCCACTTCCTGTCGATGCGGCCTTCACCGCAGCGATGAACGACTGGCTTGCGGGGCTCGACGACTGACCGTGTCCGCATTCCGGGGGACATCCCGCTGCCCCCAAAACGGGTGCTGGGGCACAAAATTCGGCCATTTTGCTGAGAATCACCGAAATTCGGCGCGTCGGAGGCCATAGACGGGGCTTTCTGCCGGAGAGGTTCACCGGTTACTGTTATGCCGTGGATGAGAATAACTTCGGTGTGCCCGCGGGGTGGTACCCGGACCCTCTGGGCCTGCCGCAGTTGCGCTGGTGGGACTCCCAGGCGTGGACGGAGCACACCTCTGAGGCTCGTGCGCCCATCGTCATCCAGCCCGCCGCCGCGAGCACCCGCCTGGGCTTCGCCGACGACATCCCCACGCGCCTCGGCTACGCCGATGACGATCTGCCCTCGCGCCGGGAGCAGCGCGAGCGTGAGCGACGGGAACGCGACCGCGGATACGCGACCGCCTACGCCGAGCCCTTCGAGGAGTCGGAAGCCCTCGACCTGCGCACCGAGACAGACACGGAGCGCGAGGAGTTGAGCGCCCAGCCGTTGCTCGCGATGACGCTCAAGGAGCTCGAGCCGCCGCTCACGGAGACCGTGGATGAGGCGCCCCCCGGGCCCCGTCGTGCCTCCACTCACGCGAACGCAGCGCCCACGGCATCCACCTTCAGCGCCCTTGCTGAAGAGCCGATGCCCGAGCGCGAGCTCAAGTCGATGCGCACGTACACGGCGGCCGTATGGTTCATCGCCACGATGCCCGTGATCCAGCTCGCACTGAGTGTCGTGCTGATCGTCACCGGTCTGGGATCGAACTACCCGCTCTACCTGGTGATCTGGATCGCACCCTACTTCGTGGTGCTGGGTCTTGCTGCCTTCGATCGTCTGCTGCTGCAGGTGTGGGGCCACAAGTCTCCGGCGAGCGGCTGGTGGGCGCTTCTGCCCGAGCCCGGCTACCTCATCGTTAGAGCGATTCGCACCTACCGTGAGACGGGCAAGGGTTTCGCGCCGCTCGCCGTGTTCGCGGCATCCGTGATGACGGTGCTCGCTGGTGTGCTGGTGCTGCCCGGTCTGCTGATCGCGGCGGTGCCCGGTGTGTTCGCCGCGGAGGCCGCCAGCTCGGTGGTGGCGGATGCTCGGAGTCTCACCGACGCGGACATCACCGTCTCGTGCCCGGCGCCTCCGCTCCTGTTCGGTGAGACGTTCACCTGTGAGCGCACGTCGCCGAATGGTGACACCGACTCGGTCGCGGTGGAGCTCGCGCGTCGCAACGGCTGGATCGCGTGGGATGTCACCGACTGGGGCACCTCCGTCATGGAGTGATCCGGCCCAGGCTGGACGTTAGAACTCGGGAACGTCGATCGCGTCGTCCGTCGACGTCGCGAAGGCGAGGCGCATCGCCTCCCTGAGGTGCGACGCCGACGAGTCGACCACAGTCGCAAAGCCCAGCCGCTTGGCCTCGGCCGCGCGCTGGCCACCCTGTGACACGGGCCGGATCTCGCCGGCGAGACTGATCTCGCCCACGGCTGCCTGGGTGACGGGGAACGCTTTGTCGCGGTAGGCGCTCGCGATGGCCAGCGCGATGGCGAGGTCGCTGGCCGGCTCGACAATGCGGATGCCGCCCACTGTCGACACATACACATCGAATCCGGAGAGGGGCAGGCCCGCCCGCCGTTCGAGCACCGCGAGCACCATCGCAACTCGGGAGGAGTCGACGCCGTTGACTACGCGTCTCGGCTGAGGTGCCTGCGTCTTGACGATGAGCGCCTGCACCTCGACGGGGAGGGCGCGGCGCCCTTCGACGGCGATGGTCACGCACGTTCCGCTCGTGGGGATTCGCGCCCGCGAGAGGAACAGCCCGGAGGGGTCGGCCACCTCGGCGATGCCGTCGCCGGTCATCTCGAAGCAGCCCACTTCGTCGGTAGGGCCGAAGCGGTTCTTGTGCGCCCGCACGAACCGCAGGCTCGTCTGGCGGTCGCCCTCGAACTGCAGCACGACGTCCACGAGGTGCTCGAGCAGGCGGGGGCCGGCGATCGTGCCGTCTTTGGTGACGTGGCCGACGAGTAGCACGGGGAGGTTGCGATCCTTGCTCACACGGATGAGGGTGGACGCGACTTCGCGCACCTGCGAGGGGCCGCCAGCCAAACCATCCGTGAGTCCGGATGCCACGGTCTGCACGCTGTCGACGATCACGAGGTCGGGACCGACTTGGTCGATCTGGCCGAGGATCGTGGCGAGGTCCGTCTCGGCGGCGAGGTAGAGCGACGGGTGCAGTGCATGGGTGCGCTCGGCGCGCAGGCGTACCTGGCTGACCGACTCCTCGGCGCTCACGTAGAGCACGCGTTGACCGGATGCCGCGGCTCGACTGGCCACTTCGAGCAGCAGCGTCGACTTGCCGACGCCCGGCTCCCCGGAGAGCAGGATCGCCGCTCCCGGCACGATGCCGCCCCCGAGCACGCGATCGAACTCGGCTATTCCACTCGGCCAGTGCGCGACCGACTCTGCGCCGATCTCCGTGATCGCTCGCGCCTCGGACGTCGGGCGGATCGGCGTGACCCGTGCCTTGGGCTCCGCCGTGTCGATGACCGTGCCCCATTGCTGGCACTCACCGCACCGGCCCACCCATTTGATGCTGGTCCAGCCGCACTCTGTGCAACGGAAGTTGGTGGTGACGCGGGCCATGCCGTCAGCCTAGGTGCGGCATCCGACAGTTCGGCGGTGCCTCACGATGCGCTGGAAGAACTACCGTTGTGGACTACTCGACCGGTCGCCCACTGGCGCGCCACGCCGCGGTGCCGCCGAGCACGTTGACGGCGTCGAAGCCCTGCTCGTCGAGCCACTGGCCGACCTGGGCGCTGCGGTAGCCGCTCTCGCAGATCAGGTAGAGGGTTTCGTCGCGCGGGAGTTCTTCGACCCGTTGCACGATGGCGCTCATCGGGATGCTCGTTGCCGAGGGAACGTGGCCCGCTTCGTACTCCCACGGCTCGCGCACGTCGATGAGGGTGACTCCCTCGAGGGCGGCGAAGTCGTCAACGTCGATGGTCTCCATGAGTTCGAGGGTAACCCGAGTGGGTCGCTACATCGCTGTGGAGATTGGGCGGAGCAGAGGGATTCCGGCGGGACTCGTTAGGCTCGATCGCAGAGGGAGCGTGCGCCGTGGCATCCGATTTCGATCCGAAGTTCGACCCCGCCTTCCAGCGCGGCTTCGATGGACCGGTGGTCGCGGGTAGGGCCAGGCCCACTCGGCCAGCCGAGCATGTCGAACCGTCACCGGCGGTTGAACTTCCCACCCTCCGCGGCAACCCCTTCATCCCCGCCCTCTGGATCACGGCAGCTGTCTTCACGATTGCGGGTGCCGCCGGCCAGTTCGTCGGCACGTGGCTCAGCTACTCGGGGTCGGCCTCGTCCGCAGCACTGACGTACGTGCTGCCCGCTGTGCTGATTGCGCTCTCACCCTGGGTGTTCGCCGCCGGTCTCGCGGTGGGTATTGCGGCCCTCGTCATCCACGCCCTGCGCTGGCGCCCCACGGGCTGATGCGTTTCGTCCTCCTCGGCCTCGGTGCCGCCCTGGCACTGCTCGGGCTCGGCGGTGGGATGCTCGCCGCCTCGATCACGGACTACCTCGACTCACCCCGCACCCTCAGCAGCACGTCTGGCCTCCCCGTCTTCGAGGTGGACGGTGTGCTGGTCCAGTACGCGCCCTTCGAAACGGGTCTGGAGGTCACGGTGCTGGGCGCCGGCATCGTCATGCTGGTGGCGTCCCTCGTTCTCGCGGCGACCGTGTGGAGGCCACGCCTCATCCGCGTGTAAACTCGTCGGCGGTACCGTGTCCGAGCGGCCGAAGGTGCAACTCTCGAAAAGTTGTGTGCGTGAAAGCGCACCGTGGGTTCAAATCCCACCGGTACCGCCAAATGAGTAAGGGCCCCGCCACGGCGGGGCCCTTACTCATTTGTCTGTGCTGGTCGGACGCGAAGCCACTCGTGGGCCCACGCCGCGCAGTCCGGACCGTCGCGCAGCGACGGGCCGGCGGCACGGTGGGGAGTCAAATCCTCACTCTTCGCTCCTGCGGCCGATACGGCCGCAGGAAAGCCGGAGCCCCCGCTATTTTTTACGTGAGTAGAATTCGACAAATAGAAAGTTGGGAAACATGGCCGCCGACTCCGAGCACCACATCGCTGAAGTGGGAAACAACCTCGCCCTCGTTTCGCTGTACCTCGTGGGCGGAGGCGGTACCGGTCTTGGCATTCTGGTGTTTGGCATCGCAACGGCGATGGCTGACAGCGCCTACGACCCGTCCGGTGCACTGGCCTGGCAGGGTGCCGGCGGATTCCTGGTCGGCGTCGGAGTGTTCTTCTTGGCGGGGGCGCTAGTTGCACACGCGATCAACTGGCAGATTGGGCGCTCAGCCAGTCGTAGCTAGCTCAAGCGCCGCCGCGCAGAAGCTGGCCTGCTGCGGTTTCAGTCAGCTCAGGTCAAATCAGCCAAGATGAACGAGATCTTCTCGTCCAAGAACGTCACGTCGAAGTAACCCCCGAGCGGGCTACCCGGGAAGTCGCCTGTGAACTCGACGACGACGTGCACGTGGTCGTCGACCGGGGTTGCGCTCACGATCCGCGTCTGCGTGTTGTATCCGACCACGTAGGTGTCGAAGTAACGCCGCAGGCCTTCCTCGCCGTCGAAGACCTCTCCGACGGACGGATCGTCGATGCGGGCATCCGGTGTGAAGAAGCTCACGTACCCATCGGTGTCGTGCGCGTTGGATACCTCTATCCACCTCTCGATGGTGGTGTCGTGTGAAGTCATGTGCTCACTCTCACACGAGCATCCGACGGCCAGGATGCTCCGGCTCGTACTGGCAGGCATAGGAACGCCCGCGCACGTCAGACACTGTCCAGCTGCGCCGACTCCCGCTGGATGAACAGGTCGACGGGAAGGAATCCCGAGGCTGTCGCCGCGGAGTGCCCGGGCTCCGGGGAATCCGACGAGAGCACACCCTGTTGCATGAGGTCGCTTCAGTCCTACGCTGGGCCATGACTACCCACGCCCCCCAAGAACTGCTGCGTTTTCGGCTCCGCCGCGCCTCGGGCCGCGACCCGGGCGGCCGACGGGCCTCCAGCCCGCTCGAGCTGCTCTTCGACCTCACGTTCGTGGTCGCCTTTGCTCAGGCCGGCGACGAGCTGGCGCACTTCGTGGCCGAGGGTCACATCGCGGCGGCGGTGACGAGTTACGCCTTCGTGCTGATCTCCGTCTGCTGGGCATGGACGAGCTACACCTGGTTCGCCTCGGCCTTCGATACCGATGACTGGTTCCATCGCATCCTCACGATGGTGCAGATGGTGGGCGTCGTGATTCTCGCGCTGGGCATCCCCGACGTCTTCGAATCGATCGACTCCGGCGAACCCATCGACTACCGCATCGTCGCCGCTGGCTACGTCGTGATGCGAGTGTCGATGATCGCGATGTGGTTGCGGGTAGCCATCCAGGATCCGGCCAATCGGCGCACGGCGATGCTCTACGTCGTCTTCACGTCAGGTGCGCAGGTGGGCTGGGTGGTGCTCGCCCTCTCCGGAGTCGAGGATGTCACGCTGCTCTCCGTCCTCGTCGTGCTGCTGTGGATCGTGGAGCTGGGTGCCCCCATCGTCTCGACGTGGGAGGGCAGGGGAGTGGGCGATCAGTTCCTCGGCACTCCGTGGAACGCGCACCACATCGCCGAGCGATATGGCCTGCTCGTCATGATCACCCTCGGGGAGGGCATCCTCGGAACCGTTGCAGCGGTCTCCGCGCTCGTCGGACGCGCTAGCTGGACCCCGGAGGCTGTGCTCATCGTGGTCGCTGGTGTCGGGCTCACGTTCGGCATCTGGTGGACCTACTTCATCTTCCCGTCAGCTGAGGTGCTGGCGAGACATCGCAATCGCAAATGGGCGTGGTCGTACGGCCATATCGTGCTCATCGGTGGGGTCGCCGCCGTGGGCGCGGGCTTGCACGTGGCGGCGTACGCGGTGGAGGGGGAGGCAGCGATCGGCACCGTAGGCGTCGTGCTTGCGGTTGCCGTGCCCGTCGGCATCTTCTGCATCTCCTACTTCACACTGTGGTCGGTGCTGTTCCGCGCTGTCGACGCACTCCACCTCATGCTTGCCGCCGGGATGCTCGTTTTTCTCGCGATCGCCGTCGCGCTTGCCGCAGGGGGTGTTCCTCTCGGTATCTGCCTTCTGGTCGTGATGGCCTCACCCGCCGTGGTCGCGGTCGGCTACGAGACGGGCGGCTACAAGCACGTTGAGGCCGACCTGCAGCGTGAGGCGTGAGCGCGAAGCTACGCACCGAGGGCCGCGGCCTTGGCCTCCAGCACCTCGCGCTGCCGGTCGTTCGTCGCGAGCCTGGCGGCCGCGGTGAGCTCCGCGTGCGCCTCATCCCGTCGCCCGAGCCGCGCGAGCAACTCCCCACGCACACTCGGCAGCAGGTGCGACCCCCGCAGCGAGCCGTCCTGCGCCAGCCGGTCGACGATGAGAAGTGCATTCGCTGGGCCTGTCGCCATCGAGACGGCCACAGCTCGATTGAGCTCGACGACCGGGTTCGGCGCGAGTTGCCCCAGCGCTTCGTAGAGAAGAACGATGCGCTCCCAGTCCGTGGACTCCACGCTCGGCGCGATCGCATGGCATTCGGCGATGGCGGCCTGGAGCGCGTACGTTCCGCGGCCGCGGCCCAGTGCATCCGCCCGCTCGAGCGATGCCGAACCGCGCGCGATCTGCGCCCTGTCCCATCGGGTGCGATCCTGGTCGGCGAGCAGTATCGATGCGCCGTGGCGATCGGTGCGGGCCGCGAACCGTGAGGCCTGCAGCTCCATGAGGGCGACGAGCGCGTGCACCTCGGGTTCACGCGGCAGCACGCCCGTGAGCACTCGCCCGAGCCGAAGGGCCTCGTTCGCGAGTTCCTGCTTGAACAGGCGGTCACCGGATGTCGCGGCATACCCCTCGGTGAAGATCAGGTACACCACCGCGAGCACACCCGCGAGGCGCTCCGGCCACTCGTTCGGCTCCGGAACTTCGAACGGCACCCTGGCGAGCGACAGTGTCTTCTTCGCCCTTACGATCCTCTGTTGGATCGTCGCAACGGGCACGAGGAACATCCGGGCGAGCTCCTCCGTGCCGAGGCCCCCGACGATGCGCAGCGTGAGAGCGACCTGAGCCTCACGGCTGAGCACCGGGTGGCAGGCCACGAACACCAGCCGGAGTATGTCGTCGTCGAGCGGTTCCCACGCCGCCTCCGGGAGGGTGGCGAGATCGCGGGCGATCGCTCGGTAGCGCTCGTCGAGTCCATCACGCCGGCGCCATCCGTCGATCGCCTTGCGCTTGGCCACGGTTGTGAGCCAGGCACCAGCGTTACGGGGTATCCCAGCCTCCGGCCACTGGGCGAGCGCGTCGGCAACGGCCTCCTGCGCGAGATCTTCGGCCAGACCGATGTCGCCGGTCAGCTTCGCCAGGGTCGCGACGATGCGCCCGCCCTCGATGCGCCAGACCGCGTCGATGGTGCGCTGGATGTCGGTCACGATGCGAACCGCCGTGCGCTCAGAGCCCCGCGGCTCGCCACTCCTTCTCCTTCTGCACGTACTCGTTGTCGGCGAAGGCCTCGAAGTCGCTCTCGTCGGTGATGCGACGCACCTCGAGCTTGTCCCCGGCGCCGAGGGGCGCACGGGACGCCCACTCGGCGGCCTCCTCCTTGGACGATGCCTCGATGATCCAGAAGCCGTTGAACAACTCGTTGACCTCACCGTAGGGGCCGTCGGTGACGATCGGCTTCTCGCCGGAGAAGTCCACGACGAAGCCCTGCTTCGCATCGGTGAGCCCGTCTCCGCCGAGCAGCACACCGGCCTTGATCATCGACTCGTTGTAGGCGCCCATGGCGTTGATGGCAGCTTCGATGTCGGCGTTCTTGGCAGCCTCGAGCGACTCCGCCGAGCTGCGCATGATGAGCATGTACTTCATGATGTTCTCCTTCGTGTCGGGGCCGCCGTGTGCGGCTCCATACTCAGGCGTCGAATGGCAGACACGAATATCGACACCATCATGGATTTTCTTGTCGATGCTATCCGTGGCGCCGTACAGGTGCGCTGCGCCGAATCGCCTGTAAGAATGGCCGAGTGGTGATCTCAAGGGCGACACACGTGGCGAAGGGGCTGTCTGCAGCCGCCGTTGCCACGTTCGTCGCACTGTTCGGCCACGTCGCGGGGGGCGGTGGCATCCCGGGCGTCTGGGGCTTCATCGCACCACTCGTTCTCTCGGCCGCGGTGTGCATCCTGATCGCCGGCCGCACCCTGTCGCTCGCGCGTCTCACCCTCTCGGTGCTCGTCTCACAGGTGCTGTTCCACTTCCTCTTCGTGCTCGGCAGCGGCACCGCAGCAGTCTCGAGCACGCACGAGCACCACGGTGCCTCAGCGACCCTCGTGGTCACGCACACCGCTACCTCGATGGGCATCGGCCACGTGCTCGCCGCCGTGGTCACGATCGCGGCCCTCTACTTCGGGGAGCGCGTCATCCGCTCGCTCGCCGAGATCGTGCGCCTTCTCGCAGCCCGGATCCTGCGCCCCTTCGAACCACCGGTGCCCTCCTCGGTCGCACCCGAAGCCGCCCTGCCAACGTCATGGCGCGTGTTCACCCCTCTCGCGCTGGATCACGCGGCCTCCACAGCGCCGCGCCGCGGCCCGCCCGCGTTCGCTGCCTGAACCTCTTCCCTGGCGCCCTCGCGCCATCCACCCGTGCTCGTGCGGCGCATCGACGCCGCCGCAGCACTCTTGTGTGCGTCCTTGGTGACGCGCGCAGTGAGGTACCCCCATGCGTACGCTTCATCCCCTGCTGGTCGGCTCCATCCTCGCGGTGGCCATCACCCTCACCGGTGCAACCGCCGCGAGCGCTCACGACGACCTCATCTCGAGCACCCCGACACCCGGTGAGCAACTGGCCGCACCGCCGACGGAGGTGACCCTCGAGTTCGTCAGCGACGTCATGAGCATCGGCGCGAACCTGATGGTCATCGATGCGGCAGGCACCGACTGGGCGACGGGCGAGCCCGTGCTCGCCGGCACGAGGGCCACCATCGCGGTGTCCCCGGACATGCCCGTGGCCGGCTACCAGGTGCGCTGGCAGGTCGTGGGCTCCGACGGGCATCCGATCAGCGGGTTCATCCCGTTCACGATCGGTGACGCGAAACCCATGGGGATGGCGGCGACGGATGACACGGCGGATGCACCGGCGGCGGTCACCACACAGGTTCAGGCAACAACGGAGAGCAACCCCGTGCTGCGGATCGTTCTCCTGGGAGCGGCGGGCGCTGTAGCGGCGCTCGGTGTGCTCCTGCTCATCACCTTCCTTCGTCGGCGCGCGGCCTCTGGCCGCACCGACAGCGACGCGGCCCCTGCGCCCGTCGAGAGAACCTGAAAGGCACTACCCACAATGAACACCAAGACAACCTCCACCCTTGCTGGCATCGCCATCGCACTCCTCGCGCTCGCCGGCTGTGCACCCGCAACCGATGCAGCAGTCGACGCGCCGACGGGGGCGACCCAGGCCGACAGCGTCGTGATCAGCGACGCGTGGGTCAAGTCGGCAGAGGAGGGGATGTCGGCAGCCTTCGGCATCCTCGCGAACTCCGGCGCCACCGATGCCGTCGTGGTCTCCGCCTCCACAGAGGCGTCGCCCATGATCGAGCTCCACGAGACGGTGGAGAACGATAGCGGCGAGATGGTCATGCAGCAGAAGGACGGCGGCTTCGTCATCCCCGCCGGCTCCGACTTCGCGCTCGAGCCGGGCGGCAACCACATCATGCTCATGGGTCTCACCGCACCGCTCGCCGCTGGCGAGGAGGTCAGCTTCACGCTCACGTTCGAGGACGGCTCCGAGTACACCTTCGATGCGCCCGTCAAGGACTACTCGGGCGCGAACGAGAACTACGAGGGCGGAGACGACATGAACATGGAGATGGACGGCGAATGAGTAACGACCAGGGCAAGCGCTCTGGTCGGTTCGTCCCGACCCGGCGGCAGTTCCTCCTCGGAGGCGCTGTCGCCGGTGTCGGCGCGGCTGCTGCGATCGGTGCCGACCTCGCGCTCAACCAGCCATCCACCCCGGAGGCTGCTCCTGCGCTCAACGGCGCTGAGAAGGTCCCGTTCTATGGCGCGCACCAGGCTGGGGTCGCTACGGCAGCCCAGGCCCACGCATCGTTCGTCGCGCTCGACTTGCTCGAGGGCGTGGACCGTGACGGTCTCCGCCGTCTCATGCGCATTCTCACCGGTGACGCTGCACGACTCACCCAGGGGGTCGAGGCGCTCGCCGATTCGGAGCCGGAGCTTGCCGTCGTTCCGGCACGCCTGACCGTCACATTCGGTTTCGGCCCGGGCTTCGTAGCCCGCGCGGAAGGGTCCGGCCCGACCTGGCTCCGCCCGCTCCCGGCCTTCAGCATCGACCAGCTCCAACCGGAGTTCACCGACGGCGACCTGCTTCTGCAGATCGCTGCGGATGATTCCCTCACGGTCGCCCACGCCACGCGCATGCTCCTCAAGGACACCCGGAGCTTCGCCAGCGTGCGCTGGGTGCAGCACGGATTCCGGCGGGCCTACGGGTCCGAGCGGCCGGGTACGACCATGCGCAACCTCTTCGGCCAGGTCGACGGCACCACGAATGTCCAACCCGACACCAAGGACTTCGACGACGTGGTGTGGGCGTCGGGAGGGTGGCTCGCCGGTGGCACGAGTGCCGTCATCCGTCGCATCCGCATGAACCTCGACAAGTGGGACGAGCTCGATCGCAGCGGCCGCGAACAGTCGGTGGGACGCACGCTCGCCAATGGTGCGCCCCTCACCGGAACACAGGAGTTCGACGAGCCGGACTTCGAGGCGAAGACGCCCATCGGGTTCCCCGTGATTCCCGACTTCTCGCACATGAAGCGCGCGAGAACGGATGACCCGAGCCAGCGCATCTTCCGTCGTGGCTTCAACTACGACGAGAGGCCGGCCGGTGCGTCCGTCTCGGAATCCGGGCTGCTCTTCGTCTCGTTCCAGGCCGACGTCGACGCGCAGTTCGTGCCGATCCAGCAGCGCCTGTCCGACCTCGACCTCCTGAACGAGTGGACGACGCCGATCGGCTCGGCCGTCTTCGCGATCCCGCCGGGATGCGCCGAAGACGGCTACATCGGGGAGACGCTGCTGGCGTAGCTACCCCGGTCTCGAGACTGCAGTTGCGACTAGTCAACCCGAATTGGACTAGTCGCAACTGCTTTTTCGTGACCCGAGAAGTCGCGCGAGTTGCGGAATGTGACGCACATGCACGGTGCGTGTCATCGCGTAACCGGACGTGACGCGGGGGCATGGCGGGGGCGGCAGCTGGGCGGATAGCGTCGCCGATCACAGCAACCCTGCCTTGAAGGAGAACCTCCATGACCTCACGACCCCGAGCTCTCGCTGCGCTCGCCGGTGCCGCCGCTCTCGCCGTTGCGCTGACCGGCTGCGCGGCGAACGCCACGACCGCCGCAACCGGCGAGCGCGTGGATGGCGGCACCATCGTCTACGCCCACCAGCAGGAGCCCGCGTGCGTCTTCGGTGGCTGGATCGAGCAGGCTTACCTGAGCTACAACGTGCTCGACAGCCTCGTGTCGCTCGATGAGAACCATGAGGTCGTGCCGTGGCTCGCCGAGGAGTGGAGCGTGAGCGACGACGGCCTCGAGTGGCTGTTCACCCTCAAGCCGGGCGTGAAGTTCACCGACGGCTCAGACCTCACCGCTGGCGTCGTCGCGTACAACTTCGACCAGTGGGTCAACAACGGCGGCAACAGCACGGCCCTGGCCTGGCTCGGCGGCTACTACGAATCCTCCGAGGCGGCGGATGACCTGACGCTCAAGGTCACGCTGTCCCGCCCGTACCCGCGCCTGGCCGACACCCTCACGCAGGGATACTTCGGCATCCAGTCGCAGGAGGCCCTCGAGACGCGCACCGACGAGGAGAACTGCGAGGCGCCGATCGGCACCGGCGCATTCATCGTGGACCACTGGGATCGCGGCCAGGAGATCGTGCTCACGGCTAACCCCGACTACACCTCCCCGCCGGCCAACGCCGAGCACGAGGGCCCCGCGTACGTCGACGAGGTCGTCTGGAAGTTCGTCTCCGACCCGACGACCCGCGTTGCCGCACTGAAGAGCGGAGAGGTCGACGCGATCTACGACGTTCCCGCCGTGCAGTGGAAGAGCACGGGCGACGCGGGCTTCGAGCTCCTCAAGTACGTCACGCCCGGTCGTCCGCAGCAGCTCACGTTCAACACCTCGCAGGGACCGTTCACCGACGAGAAGGTGCGTCAGGCGTTCGCCTACTCACTCGATCGCAAGGCCGTCGTCGAGACCATCGGCCAGGGCGTCATCCCTTATGAGGGCAATGGCGGCGTGAGCCAGACCACGCCCGGCTGGAGCGAGAAGGCCGCGAACTGGTACTCGCTCGACCTCGACAAGGCGGCCGAGCTGCTCGACGAGGCCGGCTGGACCGAAACGGATGCCGAGGGGTACCGCTCGAAGAACGGCGAGACCCTCGCGATCGACCTGCCGTACGGCGCAGGTTCGATCATCAACGCTGACGGTGCGTCGATCCTGCAGGGACTCCAGGAGCAGGCGAAGCAGGCTGGCTTCAAAGTCAATCTCATCCCCGTGCCGCAGGCCGAGCTCTTCGCCGGTGCCTACAGCCAGCCCAATGAGCGCGACATCTACCCGGGCTACTGGACGGCGGTGACGGCGGGCATCCTCTACGTCAACTGGCGTCAGTCCACCGACGACAACCCGAACTTCTGGAACGCGTCGTTCACCAACTACCCGGAGCTCGAGGCGATCATCCTCGAGGCCAACTCGACGGCAGACGCGGATGCCCAGAACGCCCTCTACGCCAAGGCGCAGGAGTACATCGCGGAGCACGCTCTCGCGATCGGCGTGTACGACCGGCTCTCGACCCTCGCGGTCGCGCCGAAGCTCCAGGGGGTCTGGCAGGAGAACGCACAGGGAGGGCCGACGTTCTATGACGCTCACTTCATCGAGTGAGACACCCCAGCTCGAAGCGGCGCCGGCGATCCCGGCGCCGCTTCGGCGGAACGTCATCACCCTTCGACTCGTAGCACTCAAGGTGCTCGCGGCAGTGTTCGTTCTTCTGGGAGCGGCGACGGCGGCCTTCTTCGCCCAGGCGTCGATCCCGGGCGACCGCGCGACGGCGATCCTCAACATCCGAGCGGGTCAGGCGATCGAGCGCACCGCGGAGGAGACCGCGCCGATCGTGGCGGAGTACGGTCTCGACAACCCCCTGCTCGTGCAGTACGGCAGCTATCTCAGCGGTCTCGCCCGTGGTGACCTCGGAGTCTCGTACCAACAGCATCGCCCGGTGATCGAGATCGTTGCAGACCAGCTCGGTGCGACGATTCTGCTCACTCTCACCGCCCTCGCGCTCTCGTGGGTGATCATGATCGCCTGGGTCACGCTCACGGCGGGGCGCGGTCCACGGGTGCGTGCCCTTGGCGGGTTCACCGACACTCTCGCGGCGGGCCTCCCGCCGTACTGGCTCGGGATCATCCTCCTGCTCGTGTTCGCCCTCGGGCTCGGGTGGTTTCCTGTGATCGGTGGGGACGGCGCGATCGGTCTCGTGCTTCCCGCACTCACTCTCGCGATCCCGCTCGCCGGGTTCATGGGGCAGGCGACTCGCACCGAGTTCGAGCGGGCGCTCGACGAACCGTTCGTGCTGAGTGCACGCATGCGCGGAATGGGGGATGTCGGCATCCGGCTGCGTCACGTGCTTCGCCATGCGGTGCTGCCCGCCATCACCCTCTCGGGGTGGGCGCTCGGTGCAACCATCTCGGGGGCTGTCGTCGTCGAGGCGGTTTTCGCACGGCCCGGCATCGGCAGCATCCTCGTCACGGCCGTCAACACCCAGGACATGCCCGTCGTGCTCGGTGTCGTCATGCTCGTGGCCGCCTTCTACGTCGTGGCGAACCTCCTCGTCGACGTCGCCTACGTGCTCATCGACCCGCGTCTCAGGAGGACAGCATGACCGCCGTACTCGCCCCAACGCGCCCCCGCATCCGTGTCCAAACGCTGCCGTGGGGTTTCCTTCTCGCGGTCATCGCCGTGGCGTTCTTCGCCGTCGCAGCGATCTGGCCGCAGGCTTTGGCGACCCACGATCCGTACGCGATCGACCTGGCCGCCGCCCTGCAGCAGCCGTCCCTCGCGCACTGGTTCGGTACGGATGAATCGGGCCGCGACCTCTACTCGCGTGTCGTCTTCGGCGCCCGCGAGTCGCTCAGCATCGGTCTCGGCGCTGCCGCCGTGAGCCTCAGTCTCGCGGTGCTGCTCGGAACGCTCGCGGGCCTCGGCGGCCGCGCGACGTCGGCCGTCGTCGGCTGGCTGCTCGAGGTGGCGTTCGCCTTCCCGGCCCTGCTGCTCTCTCTCCTGCTCATCGCCGTGCTCGGCCCGTCGGCGCTCACCCAGGTGCTCGCAGTCGGCGTCGGCACTGCCCCGGGCTACGCGCGGATCGTTCGCGGCCAGGTGCTCGCAGCGAAGGGCTCGGGGTACGTGGAAGCCGCCATCTCGCTGGGTCACTCCCGATCGCGCATCCTCGGCAGGCACATCCTGCCGAACGCCCTGCGCCCGCTCGTCGCGATCTTCGCCCTCTCCGTCGGCCAGTCGATCGTGTGGGCCTCGAGCCTCTCGTTCCTGGGCCTGGGGGTCGCCCCGCCCTCGCCGGAGTGGGGCGCATTGCTCGACGCGGGGCGCGCGTACATCACGGTTGCTCCGTGGCTCACGGTCACGCCAGGCCTCGTGATCGTCACCCTCGCGCTCGCGGCAACCACGCTCGGTCGCCACCTGCAGTTGTTCCTCGAGAAGGGGGAGAAGTCATGACCATCATCGATGAGCGACCGGAGGTCGCTGCGTCCCCGGCCAACGCGGTAGCGGAACAGCCCCGAGTGTCGGTGCGCGGCCTCTCGGTCGCGTTCGAGACGAGCTCGGGCATCCGCTCGATCGTCTCCGACGTGTCGTTCGACCTGCTGCCCGGCGAGTGCGTCGCGATTGTGGGCGAATCGGGCTCGGGCAAGTCGGTCACCGCGCGCACGATCGTCGGGCTCACGGGTCGCGGCGCCGTCGTCGAGGCAGAGCGGATCGACCTTCACGGGCGCGACGTGCGTTCGCTTGCGCCGCGTCGTTGGCGTGGCGTCCGCGGTCGTGAGGTCGGCTTCATCCTTCAGGACGCACTCGTCTCGCTCGACCCGCTGCGCCCCGTCGGTGCCGAGATCGCCGAGACCCTTCGTCTGCACGGATGGCGCGGCCGCCGCACACGCCAGGCGAAGGTCGTCGACCTCCTCAGCGCCGTCGGTGTTCCCCTTCCTGCGCTGCGGGCGCGGCAACGATCCGGGCAGCTCTCGGGCGGACTGCGCCAGCGTGCGCTCATCGCCTCCGCACTCGCGCTCGATCCCGATGTGATCATCGCCGACGAACCGACCACGGCACTCGACGTGACGGTCCAGACCCAGGTGCTGGCCCTCCTGGAGCAGTCCAAGGATCGGGGGGCTTCGATCATCCTCATCAGCCACGACCTCTCGGTGGTGGCCCGCCTCGCCGATCACATCATCGTGATGCGCGAAGGTCGCGTGGTCGAGCAGGGGCCGTCGCAGCAGCTGCTTCGCCACCCTCGCGAGGACTACACGAAGGCCCTCATCGCGGCAGTACCCAGCGAGGCGACCCGCGGCGCCGCCCTCAGCCCCGACTCGGTCGAGTTGATCGCGGAGACCCCGGAGGCTGCTCCCGCCGTCGGCGAGGTCGTGCTCGCGGCGTCGTCGCTCGTCAAGCACTTCCGCGCTCCCGACGGTTCGACCACGGCCGCGGTGGACGACGTCTCGTTCACGCTCGGTCGCGGTGAGACCCTCGGAATCGTGGGGGAGTCCGGCTCCGGCAAGAGCACGACGGGTCGCATCGCACTCGCCCTCGAGCGCCCCGACTCCGGCGAGGTGACCCTCCTCGGCCAGCCGTGGACGACGCTCACCGAGCCACGGCGTCGCGCACTCCGGTCGCGCATCGCCGTCGTCTCGCAGGACCCGCTCTCGAGCTTCGACCCGCGCTGGAACGTCGAACGCATCCTGCAGGACGCCCTCCCGACCCGCGACTACGCGGGCGCAGCGCGCGCCGAGCGTATCCGCGAACTGCTCGACCAAGTCGGGCTGCCCGAGGCCGTGCTGCAGCGCTTCCCGTTGCGCCTGTCGGGCGGGCAGCGCCAGCGCATCGCGATCGCTCGCGCGCTCGCGACGTCGCCAGACGTGATCGTGCTCGACGAGGCCGTCTCGGCGCTGGATGTCACGATCCAGGCCCAGATCCTCGACCTGCTCGTTCTCCTGCAGAGACGCCTCGGCCTCAGCTACCTCTTCATCTCCCACGACCTGGGCGTGATCAGTCACCTCAGCCACCGCGTGCTCGTCATGAAGGACGGCCGGGTGGTCGAGGAGGGCACACCAGACGACATTTTCCATCGGCCGCGGCATCCGTACACGCAGCAGCTCATCGCCTCGATTCCGGCCGAGATCCCTCGCGCCAATCAGACCTTCGAACCAAGGAGCACCACATGACCACCCCGCTGCACTTCAACGCCTTCGTCATGAACACCAACTCGCACATCCACCACGGCCAGTGGCGGCGAGCGGATGCCGGGCAGGTCGACTTCAACGACGTGCGCCTGTGGATCGACCTCGCCAAGCGCCTGGAGGAGGCGAAGTTCGACGCGCTCTTCTTCGCCGACGTCACGGGTGTCTACGGCGATGCGGACGCCGACTTCGACGTCTACATCCGCGAGGGGCTCCAAATTCCGAGCAACGACCCGATCCCTCTCGTGGCCGCCTTGGCAGTTCACACCGAGCGCATCGGGCTCGCACTCACGTCGAACGTTGCGCAGAACCACCCGTACAACTTCGCCAGGCAGGTCTCGACGCTCGACCACATCTCGAACGGTCGCATCGCCTGGAACATCGTCACGGGCCTTCAAGACAACGGCGCCCGCAACTTCGGGTTCCCCAAGCTCACCGACCACACCGAGCGCTACGCATGGGCCGAGGAGTACGTCGACGTCACGTACAAGCTCTGGGAGGGCTCGTGGGATGACGGCGCTCTCCTCAAGGACCGCGAACGTGGCATCTACTCCGACCCGTCGAAGATCCACAAGATCAACCACGAGTCCGCGCGCTACTCGGTGCAGGGTCCGCATCTGCCCTCGCCCTCCCCGCAGCGCACGCCAGTGCTGTACCAGGCGGGCTCGTCGGTGTCGGGCCGCGACTTCGCGGCGCGCAACGCGGAGGCGACGTTCATCATCGCGCCGACCCCTGCCATCGCCAAGGAGCTCATCGACGACACCCGCAGGCTTGCCGTCGAGGCAGGCCGGTTGCCGGGCGACATCAAGTTCTTCCAGGGCTTGTCGTTCGTGATCGGTGACACCGAGGAAGAGGCGCAGGCGAAGGCCGCGGAGTACGAGAAGTATGTCTCCGTCGACGGATACCTCGCACACTCCGCCCTCGTCGACAAGACCGGTCGCGTGTATCCGCCCGACACCCCGATCAAGGATGTCGACACCAACACCGCGAAGGGCCTCGTGGAGTGGGCGGCGAAGGCGATCACCGATCGCGAGCCGGTCATCCGCGATGTCGCACTGCTGATCTCCCGTTCGACCCGCATCGTCGGCACGCCCGAGCGAATCGCCGATGCGATCGAGGAGTGGCAGGCGGCGGGAGTCGACGGCATCAACGTGATCAACTGGGTCATCCCCGGCTCCTTCATCGAATTCGCGGACAAGGTGCTGCCCGTCCTGCGCGCTCGGGGCCTCGCCCAGAGTGACTACGGGCCCGGCCAGACCCTGCGCGAGCGCCTCTTCGGCAGCGCGACGCTCAACGATCGTCACCCCGCCGCGAAGTACCGCGGCGCGTTCAGTGACGCTTCGGCTAGCGCGCTCGAGCTCGGTGCCGAGAGCGTCGGGGTATGACCGAACCGAAGCAGCTCATCCTCAACCTGTTCGAGATGGCCTGCATCAGCCACATCTCGCACGGGCTCTGGCCCCTGCCCGGCAACAACAGGCACCGCTTCGACGAACTCGAGTACTGGACGGAGCTCGCGCAGATCCTCGAGGACGGTGGCTTCGACGCGGTGTTCCTCGCGGACGTCATCGGTGCCTACGACGTGTTCCGAGACGGACCGGAGACTGCGCTCCGCGAGGGCCTGCAGAGCCCGAATCTCGATCCGCTGCTGCTCGTGCCCGCCATGGCCGCGGTGACGAAGCGACTGGGGTTCGGCGTGACGTTCTCGACGACCTACGAGCCGCCCTTCGCCTTCGCGCGACGAGCGTCGACGCTCGATCACCTCACAAAGGGTCGCTTCGGCTGGAACATCGTCACGAGCTACCTGCCCAACGCGGCACGCAACTTCGGCCTTGAGGAGGAGATCCCCCACGACCGGCGGTACGAGCTCGCGGACGAGTACCTCGACGTGCTCTACAAGCTATGGGAGGGCTCGTGGGATGACGATGCCGTCGTCTACGACCGTGAGCGTCGCATCGCGACAGACCCGTCGAAGGTGCGCTACATCAACCACATCGGCGAGACGCACCGGGTCGCCGGCCCGCACATCGTGCATCCGTCGCGACAGCGCACCCCCGTCCTCTTCCAGGCGACGGGATCACCCGCCGGCACGGAGTTCGCCGGGCGGCATGCCGAGATGGTGTTCACCGGTGGGCGCACCGCTGAGGAGTTCCGGCGCAACAAGCGGGCGATGCAGGATGCCGCGATCCGCAACGGTCGCGCGGCTGACGAGGTGAAGTTCATCGCGAGTGCCGTCGTCGTGGTGGGCCGCACGGAGGAGGAGGCCGACGACAAGTGGCGTCTCTACGAGCGGCACGCGAGCGTGGATGGGTACCTCGCTCACTCGAGCCTGCCGGTCGACCTCACGGTGATGCCTCGCGACCTGACGGTGAGAGAGGCACTGAGCGTCGCGGGCAAGCCAGTCGAGGGGGTCGCGATGCTGCCGCTCGATGCCACGGTCGGCGCTGTGCTCGACAGCCTGGGTGGGGGCAGGCGCGAGCGGTTCCACGTTGTGGGCGCGCCGGCCGTGGTGGCGGATGAGATCGAGCGCTGGCTCGACGAGGACGGCATCGACGGCATCAACCTTCGCCAGTTCCACTCGTTCGGAACGGCCCAGGATTTTGCCGAGCTCGTCGTCCCGGAGCTGCGCCGGCGGGGCCGGTTGAACGACCGGCCGGCGACGTCATTGCGCGACAGGCTGTTCGGCAAGGGGGATCGACTGCCCGAGAGCCACGCGGCATCCCGCTATCGCGGTGGGGCGAACCTGGGGTGAGACCTAGTTGTCCAGAGCTACTTGTCCTCTGAGCTAGTTGTCCTCGGAGGTCTCGCCGGCGAGCGTGAGCTCCACGGCTTCCTTCTCGGCGAAGCTCGACCGCACGAGCGGAAGGGCTCGGGTGACGGCCTTCTGGATGCGCTCGGTGACCTGCTCGTTGGAGATCACGTAGTCGGTGAAATCCGAGTCCTGCGCGTAGACGCCGACAGGGAGCGTGAGCGACTGGAAGAAGTCGAACAGGGGGCGCAACTGGTGGCCGATGATGAGCGCGTGGCGCTCGCTGCCACCGGTGGCCGAGAGCAGCACCGGCGTCTCGACGAGTGCGTACTGGTCGACGAAGTCGAAGAGGTGCTTGAAGAGGCCGGTGAAGGATGCCCGGTACACGGGTGTGCCCACGACCAGCAGGTCCGCGTTCTCGATCCGCTGGATCTCGGCCTCCGCCTCGGGCGGAAGAGTCGCGCGCGTGAGCGATCCGCCGAGCAGCGGCCCGAGGGTGTTGAGCTTGATCGTGTGACGCTCGATCGGCAGCTGCTCACCGAAGCTCGTGATGATCGCGTCGACGAGCGCTGTCGTGCGGGAGGGGTCGGTCACGCTGCCGGCGACACCGACAACGCGCAGGGGGCGTGAGGTACTGGACACCCACGAAGACTAAGCACTCCAGGTCTCGCCGTGCCCGCGGATGACGAAGTATGAACGTCGGGCCGCTGTAACACTGCGCAGCATTCGGATGCACCGGGGCTACGGCGTGGCACCCTGAACGTCTGAACGAACGGCTGGCGGATGGAGGGTGCCCTGTGACCGTGCATCCTCATGCCCAGCAGGAGCTGGGATTCGCGACCCGCCAACTTCACGGCGGTTCGCTCGAGCCCCACGCCGGTCCACGGCCCCGCGTCACTCCGATTTACCTCACCGCAGGATTCACACACGAGGACTTCGACCAGGCGGTCGACCACTTCTCGAGCGGCGATGGTTACTCCTACACGCGGGTCGCCAACCCGACGACCGAAGCCGTCGAGCGCCGCGTGGCAGAGCTTGAGGGTGGTGCGGAGGCGCTGCTCGTGGGAAGCGGGCAGGCGGCGCTCGCGGTGACCATGCTCGGTCTGCTCGGCGCAGGCGATCACATCGTCTCTGCGGCGAGCCTCTACGAGGGCACCCGCGGCTTCTTCACCGACAACCTGCAGCAGCTCGGCATCGACACCGACTTCGTGTCGGATGCCGGCAGTGTTCAGGAGTGGCTGCAGGCGATCCGCCCGACCACGCGAGCGCTCTTCGTCGAGTCGATTCCGAACCCGAAGAACGACATCGTGGATATCGCGCGAATCGCACAGATCGCGCACGATCACGGCATCCCGCTCATCGTGGACAACACCCTCGCCACCCCGTACCTCCTCCGGCCGATCGAGCATGGCGCCGACATCGTCATCCACTCGGCGAGCAAGTTCCTCGCCGGCCACGGCGCCGTGCTCGGCGGACTCATCGTCGACAACGGTCGCTGCAGTGCGAACCCTGGTTTCTTCCCGCAGATCGAGCGCCCCGGGCGACTCGGCGGTCCGAGTTTCGCGGAGCGTGCGGGCGGTCGTGCTCGCATCGCCTATCTGCGTGAAGTCGCAGCCCTGCGCTTCGGCCCGACGCCTTCACCCCTCAACGCCTTCCTCATCGGGCAGGGCATCGAGACGCTCTCGCTGCGCGTTGCCCGCCAGTCGGCCAACGCGCTCGGAGTCGCGGAGTGGCTCGAGCAGCAGCCCGAGGTGCACTCCGTCGACTACTCGGGCCTTACATCCAACCCGTTCCACTCTCTCGCCCTGCGCTACCTGCCGAACGGGCAGGGCTCGGTCTTCTCGTTCACGCTGCGCGGCGGCATCGACGCGGCCAAGCGCTTCGTGAATGCGCTCGACGTGTTCACGCACATGACCCACCTGGGTGACGTTCGTTCGCTCGTGCTGCACCCCTCGACGACGAGCCACTCGCTGCGCACTGCCGAGGAGCTCAGCCAGGCCGGCATCTGGCCAGGCACGCTCCGGGTGTCCATCGGCATCGAGGACCTGCCGGATCTCATCGCCGACCTGCAACGCGGTCTCGCCGCCGTGCGGGGCGCCGGATGACGCGGCAGCAGCACTTCGGCTGGTTCCTCGCTCGCGGCTTCGGGCCGCAGGGCTGGGGCCACCCGTATCTCGACTGGAACTATCGCTGGACAGAACCCGCGCTCTACCAGCAGTCAGTGCGCGAGCTCGAGCAGGCGGGCTTCGACCTGCTCATCATCGAGGATGCCCCCTCCCTCGGCAACGCCGAGACCATCGACCTGCGTGTGCGCCAGGCCTTCGGGGGCCCCAAGCACGACCCGCTCCTGCTCGCGCCGTACCTCTTCGCGGCAACGCAGCACATCGGCATCGTGCCCACCGTGAACCCTGCCGCCTACCTCCCGTACACGGCGGCCCGTCAGTTCGCGAGCCTTCAGCACCTCAGCGGGCATCGTCTTGGCCTCAACGTGGTGACAGACACGGGAAGCGCTCGGCACTTCGGGTCGTCGGCGCCGCTCTCGCACGATGCTGCTTACGACCGCGCAGAAGAGTGGCTCGGTGGCATCCGCGACCTGTGGCGCAGCTGGCCGGATGGCGCGCTCATCGCCGACCCCGCCCAGGGTCGTTACGCGGACGGCACCAAGCTCCGGCCCGTGCATCACCGCGGCGAGTACTTCGAGTTCGACGGGCCGCTCAACGCGATCCCCTTCACCGATGGAGAGCCCGCCATCGTCTCTCCGGGCGGCTCGGGTCGCGGGCTCGCGTTCGCCGGCGCGAACTCGGATGTGCAGCTCGCACTGTCGCCGCTCGATGCCACGAGCATCCGGGAGTACCGCGCGCGGATCCATGCCGCGGCCCTCGAGCGTGGGCGCAACCCCTCCGACGTGAAGGTGCTCTTCGCGATCCAGCCGGTGCTCGTGTCGAGCCCCGAGGAAGCGGACCGGCTGGTGGCGGCATCCGCGAATCCGGATGACGCGACCATCCTCACTATCGCCGAGCGCCAGTCGAGCGACCTCGAGACCGACCTGCGCGCGCTCGACTTCGACAAGCCGCTCGATCTCTCCGTATTCGGCGACCACGTCTCGCAGGGCAGCATCAAGCGCCTCATCGGCAAGCACGACGTCGCCACAACCCCGCTGCGGCAGCTCCTCTCGTCACTCGCTCAGCTCGGAAGGATCTCCGATCGGAGCGGCTTCGTCGGCACTGCTGAGGAGTTCGCCGACCTCATCGAGGATCTCGGTGAGAACGCCGACAATGACGGAATCCTCCTCTGGGGGGACATCCATCCTGTGACGGTCCACCGCATCCTGGACGAGCTGGTGCCGATTCTTCGGCGTCGCGGGATACTGCGCAGCGAGTTCAACCCGGGCGGGCTCCACGCGAACCTGCGGGACTTCTAGGCGCTTCAGGCGCAGGCGGACTCCGGGAGTGGTGCGGCGCTCATGATCGCCCGCGATCGCTCAGTCAGGGCGTGGAGGCTCTCCTCGAACGAGCCGAAGTAGAGGCGCCTCCGGGGCTCACCGAGCACAGTCACCTCGTAGGTCGACTCGACCAGCTCGACGAAACCGAGCAGTGCCATGCCATCGCGCTCGACCTTCGTCGGGTCGCTCACGCGCCACTCGCGGTCGGAGAGGGCAATGACCTCGACGGGGGTGACCTCATCGGTCGAGGAGAGAAGCTGCATTTCGGTTCGTTCTTTCTGGGTGACTCAGGGCGTCTTCGTCCCTTGCCACCAAAGTTACGTCGCACCCCCGTCACTCGTCTCGGGGTTGACATCGCGACGCACTTAAGCTCGCCACCTGGCCGGGCGACTTCTATCCTTGGCTCGAGGTGATTGCCGTGGTGTCAGGAAGACTCCTCGTGGTCTGCAAAGACGACCAGAGGCTCGACGTGATCGACCTGTCGTCTGGCGGCACGGTGGGTCGCATCAGGGCATCCGACTACACCCCGCACGAGGTAGCGGCAACGCGAGACGGCACTCATGCGTACCTCCCCATCTACAGCGATGCGTGGCTGGGGGATCCGGGAACCGACGGGCGCGCGATCGACGTGATCGACCTCGTCGACCTGAGCGTCGCCAGGACCATTGCCATCGATCTGGCCTCGCGCCCGCACGTTCCCCTCGTCGGCGATGACGGGCTGCTCTATGTGAGCACCGAGCTCGATGAGTCGATCAGCGTGATCGATCCGGGCTCCGGTGAAAGGGTGGGCCGACTGCCCACCGGGCGCCCTCAGCCACACATGTTCGTGCTGTCACCCCGCGGCGACCGTGCGTACTCTGCGAACGTCGACACGGGCACTGTCAGCATCATGGATGTTGCGACCCGATCGCTCCTCGGGGTGGTCGAGGTCGCCGCGTCCATCAACCGCATCTCGATCTCTCCCGACGGGCTCGCCCTCTTCTCGGCCGACCAGCGCGAGCCGCGCCTGGCCGTCGTCGATACGCGCGATCGGAACGTCAGCTGGATCGACCTGCCCACCCGCGGCTTCGGTACGGCGGTCACCCCTGACGGACGGCACCTCGTCGTCGCGCTGCGGTGGGAGTCACAGATCGCTGTGGTCGACCTGGCGAGCCGCGCGCTCGTGAGCGTGGTCGACGTCCCGCCTGAGCCGCAGGCGATAGCGATGCATCCGGACGGCACCCACGCCTACTCCGCCTGCGACGCGGCTGGCGAGGTCGTCGAGGTCGACATTCTCGGCGCTTCGGTCTCGCGGGTGTTCTCGGTCGGACGCAACCCTGACGGGTTGTGCTGGGCGCCGATGCCCCATCTCTCGGCAGCCGGAAAGGTTGGGTCGGTACATTACGAGTGATGTCTGAACAACAGGGCTCAATCGTGCCGGTATCCCCCCGTTCGCAGGTGGAGCCGGTCATCGTCGGCGACACCCCCGGGCAGGTCGAACCCTTCCCTCCCCACCTGCGCGAACTGCGCGACGAGGTGCAGCGATTCCTTCTGGAGTACGAGTTCGGCCTGCGCGAAGTCGAGACCAAGATCTCGATCCTCCGCGACGAGTTCCAGCAGATGCACGAGTACAACCCGATCGAGCACGTCACGAGCCGCGTTAAGTCGATCGACAGCGTTCTCGACAAGATCCGTCGCAAGAATCTCTCGCTCGACCTCGTCACGATGCGTCGGGAGATCACCGACATCGCGGGCCTCCGTGTCACATGCAGCTTCACGGGGGACGTGTATCGCCTGTTCGAACTCCTCACCCAGCAAGATGACATCCGTCTCCTCGCGGTAAAGGACTACATCGCAGAGCCCAAGGAGAACGGCTACAAGAGTCTCCACGCCATCGTGGAGGTGCCCGTCTTCCTCTCCTCCGGTCGAGTTGGCGTCACCGTAGAGGTGCAATTCCGCACCATCGCGATGGACTTCTGGGCGAGCCTCGAGCACAAGATCTTCTACAAGTACCGCGAGCAAGTGCCGGAGCGCCTGAGTGCCGAGCTTCGAGAGGCAGCCGTTTCGGCCGCCGAACTGGATGCACGCATGGAGCGTCTCCACCACGAACTGCACGGCGACGTACCCGACTAGGCCAGCCTGCATCCCGCAGTCAACCCCTAGTAGGGCCGAGTCGACCGAGGCACCATGGGTACAAGGCCGACACTGTCGGCACACCAAAGGGGTACACGCATGAAACTCGTCACGTTCGGAGACCGAAGGCTCTTCCTCGGCAACGAGGCTGCGGATGCCCTCACCGAGTACACGGCGATTCTCTCGTCACGCAACTCGGCGGACACCGTCACGCTCAATGTCATCGGGCCGGACGGCCACGCGGTGTCCGCCACCCTTGTGCTGAACCAGGGTGTGACGCTCATTGCCGAAACGGCCGACGAGACGTTCATCGAACCCGACAACTCCGGCGCCATCGACTACATGCGCACGCAGGCCGGAGCCGGTGGGCGACGCGAGTCCAATACCCTCAGCCGCGAGGAGGTCAGCGAGTACCGCGACTTCTTCGGCGAGATCTAGATTCGGCTGGCGGGCTTAGTCCACGAACCAGACGTGGTCGAGTCCGACCTTCTCCGGCGAGCGTGTCAGTGACACCGTCGTGCGCACTGTGGCTACCTGCCGTCCGGCCGCGGCAGCCTCCACCGCTGACATCACCTTCGCCCAGTCGCGGCCACCGGTGACGACCCCGAGGCTCTCGCGGGAGCTCACGACGTGGAGCCGGCCAGCGTCGCTCCAGCGGAACTCGATGTCGTCGGGCGCGATGATGCGAAGGTTCCACCGACCGGCTCCGAGCGCTGTCACCCGCTTGTTTGTGGAGACTGCCTCGTCGACGATCGAGACGGCATCCGACGAGTCGATCGTCAGGGCCTGGCGGAGCTTGCCGAGATCGCCCTGGGCAATGCGCTGGGAGCTGTCGAACCCCGCCTCCCGGCCTTTCTCCCTCGCACTGGCGCGGATGCGGCGACCGAAGATCGCCCAGAGGATCACCGCTGCGGCGATCACGATGATGAGGAGGTAGATACCGACGGCGTCCCACTGCATGTGCTGCTCCCTAGATTGTGACGAGGTCGCCCCCAACCGTAGGAGGTTGTGGCCGGCGCAGTCGAAAGTTATCCACACCTGAGGGCACTGGAATACCGAGTGCGAACGCCCCGTTACATCGGACATGACGACGATCGGCATTCTCGGAGCAGGCAAGGTCGGTACCGTACTCGCGCGGCTCGCGATTGCGGCTGGCTACCGCGTTCTCATCGCGGGATCCGGCGCGAAGAACCGCATCGAACTCATCGTCGACGTGCTTGCGCCCGGCGCTATCCCCCTCACCGCGGAGGAGGTGGCGCGCGACGCCGATGTCGTGATCCTCGCGCTTCCGCTCGGCAAGTACCAGAGCATCCCGCGCGATGCCCTCAAGGGAAAGCTCGTGCTCGACGCCATGAACTACTGGTGGGAGGTCGACGGACACCGTGATGACCTCGCCGACCCGTCAGTCTCGACCAGCTCGCTCGTGCAGGACTTCCTCCCGGAATCGAAGGTCGTGAAGGCGTTCAACCACTTGGGGTACCACGACCTGGACGAGGCACCCCTGCCCGCAGGGGCTGTCGGACGGACGGGCATCGCTGTGGCCGGCGACGATGCCGAGGCGGTCGAGGCCGCCGCCCAGATCGTCGATGCCTTGGGCTTCGAGCCCGTCGTCGTCGGCGGGCTCGAGCACGGCGTGCACCTCGGCCCTGGCGCTGAGCTCTTCGGTGTGAAGACGGATGCCGCGGGCATCCGTGAGGCGATCGCCCGCGCCACAGAACGCGCAGCCTGAGGCGGCCCCTTACCGCCCCCTCAGCTCTGCAGCGCGAGCTTCTCGCTCACCCAGCGCAGGTACGGATGCCACGGCTCATCCACCCCGAAGCGCACCGCCTCGACGTGCTCGAGTAGCTCTCGCTCGGCACGGAACCACTCGCTTCCCGCGAAGCGCAGCTGCGCGAACTCGCTGTGGCGCTGCTGTTCGAGCGCCCTGCCGCCGCGCTCGAACGCGAGCAGCTCGTCGTAGCGCAGAGCCGCGAGCCTCGAGCGGGGGTTGCCCGACGTCCCGATCTTGATGCGGTCGCCCGCCCGGAGGTAGTAGACGACGTCGACGCGAGCATCCAACCGGTCGCCGTCCGGGAGTTCGCCGTGGCGCCACTCGCAGATCGCGCAGAGCCACCCGCTCGGCCAGCGCACGCCGAGGCGTGACCCGCAGCCGACGCAGGGGGAGGGCAGCAGGTCGGTGGTTCCGATGTCCCGCGACACCCACTCATGGGCCTGCCACAGGTGCTCGTCACAGAGGTGCAGCGGGGCACCCGGTGCGGCAGGGGCGCGGCATCCGGAAATCTGGCAGGTCACTCGCTGACGGTACTGCGAGCGTCCGACGGCTCTCGTTGACCTCGTGTTCACCCCCCGTTCGCGCGGGTTCCCCACACTCGGGGGGTCCCCCCACGAAAGGCCCGCATACCGTCATGCGCCGCATTGCCGCGATTCTTGTCGCCCTGCTAGGACTGTCCACCTTCGTCGCCGTCGCGACACCGGCCGCCGCCGCCACCACCGACCTCGTGATCAACGAGGTCGAGTCGGATGGCGACGCCACCGACTGGGTTGAGCTGTACAACCCGACGGGCGCGGCCATCGATGCCTCCGGCCTCCGGATGACCGATGACAACCCCGCTCGCACCTTCACGATCGCGAGTGGCTCGATCGTTCCCGCGCTCGGCTTCCTCGCCGTCGACGTAAGTGTCGGAACTGGCAGCTTCGGCCTCGGCAACGGCGACCAGGTTCACCTCTGGGATGGCCCCACCGAGATCGACAGCTACACGTTCGCAAGCCACGCGTCCACAACGTGGGGCGCCTGCCCCGACGGCAGCAACACCTTCGTCGCCACCCTGCAGTCGACCAAGGGTGCCGCCAACGCGTGCGCCGCGGCCGCGCGCGACTACCTCAAGATCAACGAGGTCGAGTCCAACGGTGGAACCCCCGGTGACTGGGTGGAGCTCTACAACACGGCGAGTGTCCAGATCGACGCGAGCGGGCTCGTCATCAAAGACAACGACAACACGCACGCCTGGATCATCCCGGCCGGCACCATCATCGCGGCCAAGGGCTTCGCGGCCTTCGACGTCGAGTCCGGCGCGACCGGATACGGGCTCGGCAGCGCTGACTCCGCCCGGCTCTTCGACACCGATGGCACGACGCTCATCGACACCTACACCTGGGCTGGCGGCCACGCGGCCACGACGTTCGGTCGCTGCCCCGACGGTTCGGGCGAGTTCGTTCTGACCGCGTCGTCCACCAAGGCCGCAGCCAACGACTGCCCGCTCCCGCCGGGTGCCGCTGACATCGCGATCAACGAGGTCGAGTCGGATGGCGGCACCCCCGGTGACTGGGTCGAGCTCGTCAACACGGGCTCGACGAACGTCGACATCTCCGGCTGGAAGATCGCCGACAACGGTGCTTCGGTTGCACTCCCCGCTGGCACGATCGTTCCGGCGAACGGCTACCTCGCCCTCGACAACGGCACCCACTTCAGCTTCGGTCTCGGCAACGGCGATGAGGTGCACCTCTACCTCGCAGATGGTGTGACCGTGGTCGACGAGATGAGCTACGCGGCACACGCGCCCGCGACGACGTGGGCGCGCTGCCCCGACGCCACCGGACCGTTCGGGGTCGCGGTCGCCGCGACGAAGGGCGCTGCCAACAGCTGCATCGCAGACCCTGCCGAGGCGCTCGTGATCAACGAGATCGAGTCGAGCGCGACATCCGGCAGTGACTGGGTCGAGCTCTACAACACCGCACTCGTGCCCGTGGATGCCGGCGGCCTGCTCCTCAAAGACAGCACCGAGGGCAACACCATCACGATTGCCGCGCCCTCCACGATCGCCGCAGGCGGCTTCCTTGCTGTGGATGTCACGGGCCTCGGTTCGGCCGATACCGCGCGTCTCATGACCTCGGCCGGCGCACTCATCGACGACTACTCGTGGACCGCGCACGCCGACGAGACGTACGGCCGCTGCCCTGACGGCGTTGGCTCGTTCGCCGACACGGACGCCGCGACCAAGGGTGCTGCCAACGACTGCCCGGCTCCCGGCGGCTTCGAGAACGTCGTCATCAACGAGGTCGAGTCCAGCGGCGGTACCCCCGCAGACTGGGTCGAGTTCTACAACACCGGTGACACGACGGTCGACATGTCGGGCTGGATCATCCACGACTCCGACGACACGCACACCGTCGTGATCCCGGGCGGTACGACGATCGCCGCTGGCGGGTATGCCGTCGTCGTCGTGGACGTGCCCGGCGGGTTCGGCCTCGGCAACGACGACCGCGTGCGGCTCTACCTGCCCGACAACAGCACGCTCGTCGACGAGCGCATCTGGGGTCCTGACCACGCGCAGACCACCTTCGGACTCTGCCCCGATGGCACCGGCGACTTCATCCAGACTTTCTCATCCACCAAGGGCGCCCCGAACGACTGCTCGCCCGTGCGCATCAACGAGGTCGAGTCGAGCGGTGGAACCCCGGGTGACTGGGTGGAGCTCGTCAACGCCGGCAGCCAGCCGGTCGACATCTCCGGCTGGGTCGTGAAGGACAACGACGACACCCACGCTGTGTCGGTGCCTGCGAACACCGTGCTCGCCGGCGGTGCCTACTTCGTCGTCGACACCGAGCCGACCTTCGGTCTCGGTGGCGCCGACTCGGCGCGCCTGTACAACTCGTCGGCCCAGCTCCTCGACTCCTACACCTGGGCCGAGCACGCAGCGACGACCTACGCGCGGTGCCCCAACGGCACCGGTGCCTTCGGAGTCTCGAGTGCCCCCACGCGCGGCGCCCTCAACTCGTGCGCCGGCATCGTGCCCTCCGCGCCGTGGCCCGGCGGTGCCGACGTGACGATCGTCGACCAGGCCGGCTTCTTCGGCCAGGACATGAGTGGTCTCGCGTATGAGGGCACCGGAACGTCGACGCGTGGAACGCTCTGGGCCGTCAACAACGGCTCCGGCACGCTCTTCAAGCTGCAGTGGGACGGGTCGATCTGGTCGCCCGCGGCCGGTGACTGGGCTGCCGGTAAGGCGCTGCGGTACCCGGATGGCACGGGCCAGCCCGATGCCGAAGGTGTCGGTTTCACGAGCGCAGGCCCCGCCGGTGGCGTCTATGTCGCCACCGAGCGCAACGGTGCAGCGAGCGGCGTGAGCCGCCCGTCGGTGCTGCGCTACGACGTCTCCGGTTCGGGCGCGACGCTCACCGCGACGAACGAGTGGAACCTCACGAGCATCCTTCCGCCCATGGGCAACAACACGGGTCTCGAGGGCATTGCGTGGGTTCCCGACGCATTCCTCACGGGCAAGGGGATGCTCGACCAGAGCACCGGCCAGCCCTACACCCCGGCGACCTACCCGGGCCACGGTGACGGTATCTTCTTCGTCGGCGTCGAGGCCACCGGTGACATCTACGCCGTGGCGCTGTCGACCAGCGGAACTGCTTCGCTGGTGGCGACGATCGACCCCGGGCTGACTGTGGCGGCCGAGGTCGCGTTCGACGCGGCATCCGGGCTGCTGTGGGGCATCTGCGACGATGCTTGCTCCGGCAAGACGGCCACGCTCGAGATCGCTCAGGACGGCCCGTTCGACGGAACCTTCCAGATCACGAACTCCTACGACAACCCGACCGGCATGCTCGACTCGATCGCCAACGAGGGTTTCGCGATCGCGCCGCAGGAGCTGTGCATCGACAACGTCAAACCGGTCTTCTACGCGGATGACAGCGCGACGGCCAGTCACGCGCTTCGCGAGTCGACTCTCACTTGCGTGAGCAGCACAGAGCCCGGCACCGTTGTCGACCGTGTCGCCGGAGCCGACCGCTTCGAGACCTCGGTGGAGATCTCGAAGGCCTCCTACCCGAATGGCGCGGACGTCGTGTACATCGCCAACGGCACCAACTACCCCGATGCACTCTCGGCGGGCCCCGCGGCTGCGTTCGAGGGCGGACCGCTTCTGCTGGTCTCGCCGTCGACGCTGCCCAGCGGAGTCTCGACGGAGATCGCACGACTCAACCCGTCGCGCATCGTGGTCGTCGGCGGCCTGCCCTCGGTGGGCGAGAGCGTGTACCAGGAGCTCGACGCTCTCCCCGGAGACATCGAGCGACTGGCCGGAGTCGACCGCTACGAGACCTCGCGGCTCGTCGCCGAGCACGCATTCGGTGAGTCCGGTGCCGAGTACGCGTACATCTCGACGGGCCTGAAGTTCCCCGACGCGCTCGTCGCCGGTGGTGCTGCAGGTTCGCGCAACGCGCCCGTCATCCTCGTCAACGGCGCGGCATCCACCTTGGATGCCGAGACCGAGGGCCTGCTCGCCGACCTCGGCACCGTGCACACCCGTGTGCTGGGTGATGCTGCTTCGGTCACCGACGGCCTCTTCGCCGGTGTCGATGCAGTCACCGACGCAGTGCGTCTTGCCGGCGCCAACCGCTACGACACCGCGCGTGCCGTCAACGCGGATGCCTTTGCAACAGCCGAGCACGCGTTCTTCACGACCGGGGTCAACTACCCCGACGCGCTCGCGGGCTCCGCATGGGCTGGGTCGCTCGGTGCGCCGCTGTTCGCCGTGACGCAGAACTGTGTTCCCGGTGGCGTGCTCGATCAGCTCGACGCGCTGGGAGTCACGCACGTGACGCTGCTCGGTGGGGAGCCGTCGCTCTCCGCCAGCGTGTTCGCGCTCGCGCGCTGCTGATACTGAGCCGACGGCACTCGGCATGCGTCGAGTGCCGTCGGCTAGTGTGCTCCGCATGAGCAACATCACGAGCATCCCGAACGCCCCCGGCAGGATCTGGGGCGTGCTGGCGCTTGCGGTGGCGATCATCCCGCTGCCGTTCCTGGTGATGCTCAACGTGCTGTCATATGTGGTGCGCGCGCTGCCGCCGTTCGACGCGTCGCACAGTGTGGCCGCCTGGGTCTACGGCCTCGTCGCGGCCCTCGGGCTCTTCTTCTTCCCGATCTTCCTGGTGATCACGACGTGGCTGGGAGTCACCGCGGTGCGCAAGCCGCACCCGCGCGCGAAGGTCTACGGATGGATCGCCCTGGCGATCGTCATCCTGACAATCCCGCTGCTCTGGCTCGGCTATCTCGCCTGGTTCGGCTAACGCGAGCTTTCTTCTCGTCCTAGATCCCGCTATGACCTCGCGGACCCCTGCGCGCCGCGGTTTCCCACGACGCAGCTGGAGCTAGGACGACCACCTAGGGGCGACCGTTCAGGAATCCCGCGAAGTCGGTCAGCTCCTCGGTGGAGATCGAGTGGCCGAGACCCTCGTAGATGCGGATGGTCGCGTCGGCGTGGGCGGGGAGCCATTCTGCGGTCCGTTCGATCGCGTAGTCCGGGATCACGGGGTCGCTCGTGCCTCGGCCCCAGAACACGGGCGGGCGCACCTCGCCGAGCCGGGCATCCCCGGGGTGCGTGGCCGTCGGCACGAATCCGGCAAGGCAGACGGCCGCGGTGAAGCGCTCCGGTGCGTGGCGCAGCAGCTGCAGCGTCATCGCTCCACCCTGCGAGAAGCCGAGGATGCTCACGCTCGTGTACTCGAGGGTGTCGAGCCACTCGAGCACGGCGGTTGCCGCTGCATCCACCGCCTCGGGGTCGGGTGCGCCGGGCGTTGCGCCGTCGAGGGACCACCACGCGAAGCCCCCGCTCTCGGCCAGCGGCGCGCGCACGGATGCCACGACCGGCCCCAACGGAAGTGCCGGCGACAACGAAAAGAGGTCGCCCTCGTGCGAGCCGTAACCGTGCAGGAGAACGAGAAGCGGACGCCCCGCGCGCTCGCGTTCGGGGGCTGACCACAGCACTGCTGACGTGTCGAGGTTCATGACCCCCACCCTACGTGCGCAACAATGGAGCATGAGCTCCGTGGGAACGCCCGACCCGAACTCCGGCTGGCTCTCCGAAGAGGAGCTGGCCGAGACGCGTCGTCGACTGCCGCTTCTGTACGTCGAGGCCATTCCGGTGAGGGTCGATGGGCTCGGTCGCGTGACCGAGGTCGGCACCCTGCTGCGTGCCACGAACGGTGAGATCAGTCGCACTCTCGTGTCCGGCCGGGTCATGTACGGCGAGACGCTGCGCGACGCGCTGTTCCGTCACCTCGAGAAGGACCTCGGGCCGATGGCCTTCCCGCTGCTGCCCGCGAGTCCCGTTCCCTTCCAGGTAGCGGAGTACTTCCCGTGGCCGGGGTCCAGCCAGTACATGGACAGCCGCCAGCACGCAGTCGCTCTCGCCTTCGTCGTGCCGGTCACGGGCACGTGTGAGCCACGCCAGGACGCGCTCGAGCTCACCTGGCTTCGGCCAGCTGAGGCGGCATCCGATGCCGTCACCTCAGACATGGAGGGTGGACGCGGCGCTCTTCTCCGCGCGGCACTGGCGTCGGTCGGAGTTCTTCCCTAGTCTTCACAGGCCTCGAATGATCGTCCATGACATTCGAGGGATCGGGTCGGGGTGCAATGGCGCGCTCCGGCCCTTTCTTATTTCTGCCGCGCTGGATGCTCGTGTCTCACCCTGAGTAACGCTGTCGCAACACTTCGACGAAGCCGCCGAAACACTGCGCCCATAGCCTCCGACTGATTCGTACTCGGCGAATCCACGTCATCAGGAGGTCCGGTGCATTCCCCACCACACAGCATCCGCAACAAGAAACTGCCCTATCTGATCATCGGTGGCGGGGCTCTCGCCGCCACCGCGCTGGTCGCAGGGTTCCTGACCATCCCACTCGTCAGCGGAGCGTCCGACGTGGGTGGCTCGTCGACCCAGGAGGTCACCGTCGTCACGGAGCGACCCACCCTCGGCGCACCGCGTGATGCCCTGAGCCAGGAGGAATTGAGCTACGCCTTACACCTCGGCACCTCCGACGCGAGCATCCCGGATGACGTCACGTCGATCGACGGCTCGAACTCGCCCCAGGTGCTCTCGATCGACGTCTCGACGCGTGACGTCGACTCGACGGAGCGCATCGTGGATGTGGTTCTCTACGACTACACCTCCAACCAGACCTTCCTGCAGGCCGTGAACCTCTCGGCCGGCACCGTGGAAAGCTCCTCGCGAGCGGGTGTGCAGCCGCCCCCGAGCGCCGACGAGATCGACTTTGCCTTCGGCCTGTTCCTCGAGGATGACGCGGCCAGTGCCCCAGTGAAGAGCGAGTTCGCCACGATCACCGGCGAGGACCTGACATCCATCGACCAGCTCGGTGTCAGCGGAGGAACCTTCGTGCCCGATGCGAGCACCATCGGTGCCGAAGCGTGTGCTCTCGACCGTTGTGTCGAGATGCAGTTCCGCGTGCCCGGCGGCGGCTATCTCGATACGACCGCGTTCGTGATCGACCTGTCCACCCACTCCGTGATCGGCATCCAATGAGAGGCAACACCGCTGTGAAGAAGCTCACTCGCGCATTCGCCGTTGCGACGGCCGCGCTCACTCTCGGGGCTGGTCTCGCGATCGCCCCGACCCTCGCGGCCGTCGCTGCGCCTCCCGTCAACTGTTCTGGCGATGCCCTCATCGAGAAGACGTTCGACAACGGAACCCAGTGGGAGATGTGTTGGCGCGTCGACAGCAAGAAGGGACTCACCCTCGAGCAGGTCAACGTCAAGGCTCCCGGGGAGGACGCGTTCCGCCGGGTTCTCGACTCCGTGTACCTGGGCCAGCTCCACGTGCCCTACGACACCGGCAAGAACGTCTGGAACGACATCACGTCGTACGGTTTCGGAAACCAGTACCTCCAGAAGCTCAGCGCGGCCGAGTGCATGGATGGCACGCTCCGTGACGTTGCCCAGACGTGGACGACAACGCGTCGCGGGGTCGTGACCACGTGGATGAGGACCATCCCGGCGCTGTGCATCACGGACACCACGAGCGCGATGGCCTACCGCTCGCACGAGCAGACCTGGGGATCCATCGAGGATGCGCCACTGTTCACGGCAGAGGGCCAGAGCATGACCCTCCAGATCATCTCGAAGGTCGACTGGTACGAGTACGCGACCAAGGTGGAGTTCACCGACGAGGGTCTCATCGACTTCAACCTCGGTGCCACCGGTGACATCTCGTACGAGGACTTCGATGCGGATGCCACCACCGGCTGGCCCACGGGCGTCGGAGCGACCGATTTCGCCGCGTCGCACTGGCACAACGCGATCTGGCGCCTGGACTTCGGTCTCGACGGTCAGAACAACCTTCAGGTCGAGCAGTACGACTCCGAGTTCGGAGAGATGGGCGCCAAGGCGCGGCTTCTCCACACGACACCGGAGACGATCGCGAGCCCAGCAAATCTCGTTCCCGCGTCAGACATGACGTGGTGGCGGGTGGTCGCACCGGAGAGCATCAATGCCGACGGTCACGCTCGCTCGTACGAGTTCGTCTTCCCCGGATCGCAGCTCTACCAGGGTGACCCGGTGACGCAGCCCCTTCTCTCGGTGACCAACTACAACGCCTGCCAGGAGTACGCCACAAACAACCTCAACACGGCGTGCGCCGACAAGAACGTGATCCAGTACGTTGCCTCCGGCGCCGGTCAGACGATCACCGACCCTGTCGTCTGGGTCAACAGCGGGTTCCACCACGTCGTCCGCGACGAGGACCAGAGCCCGATGCAGACGCACTGGCAGACGTTCTCGATCATGCCCCGTGACTGGACCTCCCAGTCGATGAGCACCCCGGATGGTCGCTCGTGCATCAACGGTGACCCGGGTGGAGAGATCCATACGGACGAAAGCCCGTGCGAGGTCGTCGAGCCGAGCAACCCTCCCGTGGACCCGAGCAATCCGCCCGTCGACCCGAGCAACCCTCCGGTGGATCCCAGCAACCCGCCGGCGGAGACCGGTGATGCTGCGCTCATCCTCTCGACGAAGCAGCTGACGGCAGGCGGGTCATTCGACCTGTCCGGTGTCGGCTTCGCCGCAAACGAGAAGGTCGACGTGACCCTCCACTCCGATCCCGTTCTGCTCGGAACGCTCGTCGCAGACGGGGATGGCGCGATCACGGGCTCGCTCGTGGTGCCGACGTCCGCGACATCCGGGGCGCACCAGCTGATCGCCGTCGGGCAGGAATCCGGGGCGGAGGTCGCTGTGGATGTCACGGTGACGTCCACCGCGGCGCCCGCCGCGACCGACGCCGGGCCTCTCGCGAGCACCGGTAGCACAGTGCTCGGGGGCGTCGTCGTCGCAGGCCTCCTGCTGCTGCTCGCCGGTGGCGCGCTCGTGATGCGCCGTCGTCGCAGGAGCGAGGAATCCCTGTCCCAGTAACACCGTGGCGGTGGTCCGGCTCTGCGCCGGGCCACCGCCCACACCCGTCTCGGAGATATCGTGCGTCGTCCCATCGCCACCGCCGTAGTCATTGCGCTGACCCTCGCGCTCGGGGGAGCCCTCGCTGGCGTCTACCTCGCGTCCTCGCTTGGCGGCCTCATCCCCGGCCCCGAAGCGGCAGAAGCAGCCGTCGGCCAGTCAGTGTTCGATACCGCCCAGCAGACCAATCCGGTCGAGGCATCCGTCGACTCCGTCGACGACCGGCCGAACGAGGGCGACCTGATGTTCGCCGACATGATGATCCCGCACCACGAGCAGGCCATCGAACTCGCCCGGATTCTCGCGTCGACCCCGGAGATCGCAGACTTCTCCTCGTCGCTCGCCGCATTCATCGAGCGTGACCAGGCGCGGGAGATCGAGCAGATGGCGGCGTGGTCGCAGGCGTGGCGGGATGCGGGAGTGTCCGGTAGTCGGGGCGGTCACGGCGCGATGGCCGGCATGGCGACCCCGGAGCAGATCTCCCAGCTCGATTCACTCGAGGGTGAGGCTGCTGAGAGGCTCTTCCTCGAACTCATGATCACGCATCACGAGGGCGCTCTTGTGATGGCCCAAGACGTGCTGACGACGGGCAGCAACAGCTTCATCCGCACTCTCGCGAAGCACATCGCGGCCGAGCAGGAGCGCGAGATCGAGGCGATGGAGTTACGCCTGGAGGGGATGTGAGCTTGCGCAGGCGCCTTCTCGTCACGGCCTGCGTCGCGGTGCTGGCCGTGACGTCTCTTATCGCGGCGTCGCAGCTCGCGCTCATCGTCAGGGTTGAATCGCCGTCCATGTCGCCCACGATCGACGTCGGCAACATCGTGGTGGCCACTCGCGATCACGGTGACGCTATCGAGCGGGGCGCGATCTACATCTTCACCGACCCGGGGGACTGGGCCGCGAGTGTCGCCCGGCACACGGGGCGTGAGTCTGTGACGTCGATCTTCGTCAAGCGCATCATCGGGCTGCCGGGCGAGCGAGTCGCCTGTTGCACGACGGACGGGCGTATCACCATCGATGGGGTGCCCCTCGATGAGGACTACTTGCCGCGCGGCACGTCCCTCGCGAGCATCCTCGCCTTCGATGCGACGGTGCCCGACGACGCGGTGTTCATGCTCGGTGACGCCAGGGAGTCGTCGATCGATTCCCGATACCTCGGTTCGGTGCCCATCGAGGTGCTCGTGGCGAGAGAGCGCTGGGTGTTGCCGACGCCGTGACGGGTCAGGCGGCCGGGTCGGCGCTCGCCCCGGCGGTCACGAGTTCATCCCGAGCCGACTGCAACTGGCCGAGGTGCGCCTCGGCATCGCCGAGGTTGCCCGAGCCCACGGCGAGAGCCAGGGCGCCGACCACGAGTCCCTCCGGCGTTCGCACGGGTACGGCGATGCACGCGCGCTCGTGGGGGTCGACATGTCGGGCGTACCCGAGATCCGCGACCTCGGCGGCGATCCTCCGGTGATCGGCGAGCGTCATCCCTGCAGACAGTGCTGTCTCGATGACGGCCTGGCTCGAAGCGACGTCGTCCGGGTCGCGCATGGGCGGGAAGGCCCAGAGCAGTACCCGGCCGATCGCTGTTGAGCCGAGATCCAGTCGCGTGCGATCCCGCGAGCTGAGCGGCAGAACCGGGTCTTCATCAACGATGATCACGCGCCCGCCCAGGTATCTCACGAAGTGCACCGCCTCGCCGGTCTGCTGGCGCAGGTCGGCCACGATCGCGGGGACCGGCGACTCGTGGCGAGGGGCGATCAGGTGTGCGAGCTCCACCACTCGAACGCCCAGAACGAAACCGCCGAGGTTCGGATGCCGCAGCAGGTACTCATCACTCACGAGCGAGTTGATGACACGGTATGCCGTGGCCCTGGGCAGCTCGAGCGACCTCGCGATCGCGTTGGCCGACTGCGCGGGGCCCATGCGCGCCACCTCTTCGAGCACGGCCAGCGCCTGGGCGAGTGTGCTGCGAGACGACGACGGCCCACTCACGACAGATGCTTCCTCTCGCCCTCTGCGGAGAGAGCATCCGAGGCGATCGGGGTGTCATAGGCGCCCAGGGTGCGTCGTAGCGCGCCGGACCGCAGGCGGAGCGCATGCACGATCGTCGCGACCGCGATGATCGAACCGAGCACGATGAGGGGGAGGAGATCGCTCTCGATCTCCGCGATGACTGTGGTGATGAGCACTGCAGTCAGTGCGATCGTGCCCAGGATCGCCGGCCAGGCCTCCCGCAGGCTGAACTCGCCGAGTCGAACGAGGTACACGAGTGCCCCGGCGCAGACCAGCGCGTAGGCGACGATGAACCCCACGGACGATGCGAGAGAGATGACCTCGCGCACGAGCATCCCTCGGTCCACCTGGAGTTCGAGAAGCGTTCCACTGACGAGGATCACGCCGCCGACGATCGCGGCGACGTAGGGAGTGCCAAATCTCGCTGAGGTGCGGCCAAGCACCTTCGGTAGCACGCCTTCGCGCGACATGGTGAACACGAGCCGCACGAGGGCGTTCGAAAGGGCTATCGTGCAGGCGATCCAGGATGCCGCAATCACCGCGTCGATCGCGGGCTCGATCCACGGAACGGTCGCGAGTTGGTCTGCGTTGCTCAGGAGCGTGCCCTCTGTCGTTCCCGTGGCAACGGCAGAGAGCTGGGCTGCGACGCCGAAGAGGTACACGATCGCGATGGCGCTTGCCGTCCAGACGAGTGCGCGCGGAACATTCGACAGGGGCCGCTTGCTTTCCGGACCGAGCGCAACTGCGCTCTCGAAGCCCACGAACCCCACAAGTGCGAGGCCGATTCCGCTTGCGAAGGAATCGAGGGGAGGCACAGCGGTGAAGTCCGGGATGAGCCCGGACACGTTCCATCCCGTGCCGGCGAAGACCACGAACGAGACGACCAGGATGGCGGTGACGGTGACAACCTCGACGACAAGTAACACCCGCGTCGACGTGCGGGCGCCGAGGGCGATGAAGATCGTGATCACCACGCCAATCGCGATGACCATGGCGATGAGCAGGAGGTTGCCGCTCGACTCCTGCGGTTCACCCGTGACCAACCCGCCGAGTCGGCGGACACCACTCCTCAGCGTGTCCATCGCCACGCTCGCGTAGCCGACGGCGATTGCTGCACCCGCGATGAACCCCACGACGGGTCCGATGCTGCGGGTCACGAACGTGTAGACGCCGCCCGCCGCTGCGATCCGTCGTGCGAATACCGAGATCGACAGCGCTACGAGAAGTACGGTGATCGACGTCAGCACGAGATCGAGATAGGCGAACGAGCCGGCGCGGCTGACCAGCCCACCCGTCTGTGCGAGAAGGACTCCGGCCGGCGCGACAGCCGCCACGGATTGGGCGACGAGGTCGACCGTCGTCACCGACCGGCGTTGCAGCCCGTGCAGGGGTGACGCCACGTCGAGGCTGCGCGAGGGCGCTCGACGTGCGATGGCATCCTGCAGTGCGCTCAGCCGGTGCCTCCCTGATTCTCGCTGGGAACACTAGCGACGCGCTGTTTCACCGCCCGGTCCTGCGTGTTTCAGTCACATGACGCGGGGTGAGATGGTGAGACCGCGGAACCGTTACCCTCGAACGGTGAGTCTTCCCGAGAGCCAGTCCCGCTATCAGGTCCGTTTCGCATGGGGGGTCGACGGTGGCAATGCCATCGCCGGTGACGCGCACGTCGTCGTGTGGGTGGATGCCCTTCCCGATGCCGCGCTCAAGCCGACCACGATCCACGGCGATGCGGCCATGGTGACCGGTTCAACGGGGTCGCGCGCTGCAGTGGCGCAGTGGATCCTCGACCGTCAGGCGGCCCTCGGTGATCGTGCCTACGTCGCCGTTGTTGCTGCGGGTGGCCGCGGTGGCGCGTATGCGGTGGAGGACCTCGTTGCGGCCGGTGCTGTGATCGATGCGCTCGCCGACCTCGGCATCGACTACACGTCGCCGGAGGCCGCTGCCGCCGCCGGTGCGTGGCAGGCGCTCAAGAACGCCGGAAGCCATGTGCTCACGGCATCCGTTGCCGGTCAGCTTCTGCTGGCGACCGAGGGGCCAGAGGCCCTCGAGGCTGCGCGGGCCGCTGCGGCATCCCCCGAGTTCGAGGTGTTGCGCGCGGCGCTCTAGGGCGCAACGCCTGGCGCCCCGCGAAGGGTGCCGAAAACTAAGGAGATTCTGGCGTTTCGCGCTCGACGCGCCGACGTGCGCCGTCCGGAACGAAGAATCTCCTTAGTTTTCGGCACCACCCCCGACGCGAGAGGCCGCGCTTGGATGCCACGAGCCAGCGCCGCGCCTCGTCAACCTGCGGAAGCCCGGCGCCCGCGGTACTCGCGCACCTTGGCGCGGTTGCCGCAGCGGCCCATCGAGCACCAGCGGCGGTTGTTCGACCGTGACTCGTCGTAGAACACCACCGAACAGTCGTGTGCCGCACACGAGCGGATGCGGTCGCGCTCCTCGGCCGCGAAGAGCTGCACAGCCTCGCGCGCGATGACCGACAGCGCCTGCCCTGTGCGAGCGTTGGTGCGTCCGGCCTGGCGGGTTCCGCCTGCGAGAGTCGGCGGGATGTCGGGGATGGCCGCGTAGAGGTTGATCATGTCCACGTCCGCCGGGGTGGGGGCGGAGCCCTCGCTTGCGGCACCCGCGGCGTTCGCGATCGCCTGGCGCAGGGCGCGGGCATCCCGCAGGTCGCCGTCGCTCACCGCGCCGTCGACCTCGTCGAACCGTGGATCGAGCCAAGAGGCCAGGTCGGTCGCGGTCTGCAGGTATTCGCGGTCGGGCTGATCAGCGAACGGGCCGGTGTAGGCGAAGTCGAGAGCGAGTGCTCCAGAGTCGAACCACCACTTCGGTCCGCCGGTCTGCTCGAGCCATTGCCCAGTGGGCCTTACTGTCGTCGGGTACAACATGTAACCAGTTTAGTGAGTTACTGAGCATCGACGGGTCCGACGGCGAGGCCCTGCTGGTTGAGTAGGCGCGGCGAAGCCCGCCGTCATCGAAACCTCACGTCCGAGGTCGTTTGGTCGAGTCAGCGACCGCGAACGTTCGGACGTACGACCGAGCCGACACGGATGGCGCCACCCGTCGACTGTGCACGACCCTTGCCGCCGCGGGGGCGCGACGGGGCAGTCGCGGCCGACGTGGTGCGCTGCTCCGAGCGAACCGGCTGGGCGTTGCCACCCTGCGAGGTTGCGCGTGCCTGAGACCCGGCGCGCGATTCCTGCGCGGGGCGGCCGGAGCCACCCGCATAGGAGCCGCCGCTGCGACCGGCGCCGGATGCTGCGCCAGAACGCCCACCGGAACGACCAGCCGAACCACGGCGCGAGCCGCCCTCGCCCTGGCCGCGGCCGTCGCGGTTAGCGCGCTTGCGCTGGGCGTTGGCGCCCTGCGACGTTCCACCCTGCGAGCGCCCGCGAGCGGGCTCGGTGACGGGAGCGGGAGTGACCTTGGGGGCAACCTCGCCGATCAGTGCGGTGACCGAAGCCGACGACTTGGTGACCTGCTCGCCCGTGACCTTGATCGCGGCCTTGCGCAGCAGCGAAAGGGTGTCACCCTTCTGCGACGGCATCATGATCGTCACGACGTCGCCCTCGGAGCCGGCGCGAGCCGTGCGGCCGCTGCGGTGCAGGTACGCCTTGTGCTCTGCCGGCGGGTCGACGTGGATGACGAGTTCTACGTTGTCGACGTGCACGCCGCGAGCCGCGACATCCGTCGCCACGAGTACGCGAGCCGTGCCCTCGGAGAAGGCGGCGAGGTTGCGGTCACGCTGCGGCTGCGAGAGGTTGCCGTGCAGGTCGACCGACGGGATGCCCGAGGCGGTGAGCTGCTTCGCCAGGCGCTTGGCGTGGTGCTTCGTGCGCATGAAGAGAATTCGACGGCCGGTGCCCGAGGCGAGTGCCTCGACGACATCCTTCTTGACGTCGGCATCCGCGACCTCGAAGAGGTGGTGGGTCATCGCGGAGACGTGCGAGGTGGCCTCGTCCACGGAGTGCAGAACCTGGTTGCGCAGGAAGCGCGCCACGATCTTGTCCACGCCGTTGTCGAGCGTCGCGCTGAACAGCAGGCGCTGGCCCGTGCTCGGCGTGGCATTCATGATGCGCGTGACGACGGGCAGGAACCCGAGGTCGGCCATGTGGTCGGCCTCGTCGAGCACGGTGATCTCGACCTGGTCGAGGTGTGCGAAGCCCTGCTTCATGAGGTCCTCGAGGCGGCCGGGGCAGGCGACGATGATGTCGACGCCCGACTTGAGGGCAGCAACCTGGCGCTGCTGCGAGACGCCGCCGAAGATCGTGGTGATGTTCAGGCCGGCAGCGGATGCCAGGGGCTCCAGTGTTGCGGAGATCTGGGTGGCAAGCTCCCGAGTCGGGGCGAGGATGAGGCCGCGGGGCTTGCGTCCCTGGCGCCCGGTCGACGCGAGACGCGCGACCATCGGGATGGCGAAGGCAAGGGTCTTGCCCGAGCCCGTCTTGCCGCGACCGAGAACGTCACGGCCGGCAAGGGTGTCGGGCAGGGTGTCCTGCTGGATGGGGAACGGCTCCGTCTTGCCTGATGCCTCGAGTACGGCAACGAGAGGAGCGGGCACGCCGAGCGCGCTGAAAGTGGTTGTTGACACGAGTGTCCTTAGAGTTCGAGATGGGCGATGCCGACACTTTGGTCGGCACAGAGTCGCCGTGAAAGTTTCTACGAGCCCTGTCACATGGTTGTTAGGCCGGGCGAGAAGAGTAAGCGTTCTACGACGCAGGGAAGCAATCGGTGCTTCCAAGTACTCCAACCCTAGCAGAGGGGGTTCTCCGGACCTTTGTGACGGGTTCCGCGTGAGTCGTCTCTGGACCCTGTTCACGGGTCTCCGCCCATAGATGCCCGGCCCACCCGAGACCCGTGAACAGGGCCCAGAGCCAACCCGCGCTCCGCTACGTGCCTACTCCCACTCGCGCGAGACGCGCTGAATCTGCAACCCCCGCCACTGCCACACCGCCCACAGCACGGGCCAGAGCAGCGGCGTGAGCGCGCCGGCATCGAACCTCAACTGGTCGCGATACAGCGTGCGCCCGTCGGGCAACGGCGACACCGCCATCGCGTGCTCCCAGTCAGTGATCAGCGAGAGCAGCCCGGATGTCGGCCCGCCCGTGTCGCGCAGGATGCGGGCATCCCCCTTGCGCGTATATGCCAACCTGATCAGCTGCTCGCCCATCGGCACGACGCCGAGCCCACTGACTTCGACGCGGTGGTCGCCGACCGGAAACGACTCGGGGAACCCGCCCGGTTCGAGAGAGACGACAGAGAGGAGCGGTGCGGCGACCTGCCGAAAGACCCTCGGGTCGCGGAGCGCCCGCCACGCGGCATCCGGAGTGCAGTCGAGGGTGAGCTTGAGGAGTACGCGCATAGTGACAGTCTGCGCTGATCGGCACTTAAGGGGAATGCAGGCTGGGCGAGTAGCGTTCGACTACACAACGAGTCCACCAGGAGGAACACCATGAAGGCAGTCATCGGCGACACGGTCATTGCGGAGGCCCCCAAGGAGGACCTCATCTCGATCGAGGGCAACTGGTACTTCCCGCCGTCGAGCGTCAACAGCGATCTCCTCGTCGAGAGTGCAACGCCCTACACCTGCCCGTGGAAGGGCGAGTGCCAGTACTTCTCCGTCAAGAACGGCGACGCCGTCCTGCAGGATCGCGCCTGGAGCTACCCCACCCCGTACCCGACCGCATTCGACCGCGTCGGCAAGGACTTCTCGAACTACGTGGCCTTCTGGAAGGAAGTCCAGGTCGTCGAGTAGCAGAGGCTGCGGTTACAGTCGCATACGTGACTGACACCACGGGACTCACCAAAGACGCCGGCTGGGAGCTGGGCGTGCGCACGACCGTTCCCGCTCCCCTCGACGAGGTCTGGCGATACCTCCTAAGCGATGGCCTGCCGGTCTGGCTGGGCGACATCGCTGCGGTTCCCACCGAGAATGGCGCCACCTTCGAGACCGCCGATGGCGTGCGCGGCACCATTCGGAGTTTTACGGATGCCACGCGCATCCGTCTCACGTGGCGCCCCGATGACTGGCCTCACGACACGGTGCTCCAGCTGACCGTGAAGCAGGCCGCGACCGGGACCACCATCGGTATCCACCACGAGAAGCTCGCCGATCGAGACGAGCGCAAGATGATGCTCGGCCACTGGAAGAACGTGGCCGCACTGTTCGACCGCCACTTCGAAGCGGGCTAGGCCCGCTTCACCCACTGGATGGCGTTGGCCGGGTCGTACCGGCGCGCACACTTGCCGCAGGCCATGGGCCGCGTCGGACGACGGTACCGGTGGATGATGTGACCCGCAGGGCACGTGCCCACCCACGGGGCGAACTCGTCGGCGATCGGACCGTCATGCAAACGGCCGCCCTCGTAACCCAGCTCGTTCGCCACGGCTTTCCACTTCGGCCCATGGCCAGCGCGCGGACCGGCCATGGCGTGGGCCACCTCGTGGAGGAGGGTCTGGTGGATCGCGTCATCCTCGAACTTCTCCGCCAAATAGCGCGAGACGGTGATGCGCTTGCGCGTGTAGTTGCAGAGACCGGCGCGCGTCTTCGCGTTGTCGAAGCCGAAGCTCCAGCTGTCGTCGAGGTGCAGCGCGATGAGGGCATTCGCCCACGTTCGCACCCTGACCAGATCTGCCACCCGACGAGGGTAACCCGGGTCGGCGACACGATTCGTGTTGTGGAGCGCGACCGCTAACTTTGGTGGAGAAGCCCCCGTGTGGAGGAGGTCTCATTCACACCGGAGGAGGCGTCGGCATGAACCAAGCACTGGCGCGTCGAACCGGTAGCGCCTCCCTCGTCGTGAGCCTCGCGCTGGTGCTTGCTGCCTGCGACGGAGGAGTCATCACGCAAGGCCCTGCTTCGATACGAATGGTCGCAGGTGAGTTGGAGGTTGCCATCTGCGCCCCGATGGACATCTCCTCAATCAAGATTGAGGAGCGCGACAACGGCCAGTTCCGTCAATGGACGACAGTCCAGTCCGGGCAGGGTCGCGCGGCCATCAACGCCGGAGAGGTTTTTTCCCTCGCGGGCCCACCGGACGGAATTCAGATGGAGAGCGTGGCGAGCTTGGAACTGCTCGAGGGGAATGAGATTGCGGTGGTTCTCGAAGGTGAGCACTTCAGCTACACGTCCTTCTCGGTCACGCGGAACTGGTTGCAGTCAGGAGAGTGGCTACGAAATGATGCAGCCATCGGCAGAGAGCCTTGCCCGGAGCGCCCGCAGCCGAGTGGGTGACGTACTGGGGACGCCTCCAACGACACTCGAACCAGCTTGTCGTTCCCACATCTCCGCCCTGAGCGGAATCGATGTGGGCGGCGACGCAGCGCCCCTACTGTCGAGGACATGACGAGTGCGAATAGCGCCAGGGAACTGATCTTCGTCCACGGTGCGCTCGTGCGCGACGGCGAGTGGTGGTGGCAACCCACGGGCGACCTGCTACTGGAGCGCACGGGCATCCGAAGTAGGGCACTTGCTCTTCCCTCGTGCGGTGAGACCTCGGCGGCCGAGGTCGCCGGTGGCCTCGTTGCCGATGCCGCCGCTCTGCGTGCTGAGCTCGACGCCGTCGATTCCGCGATCGTTGTCGCTCACTCCTATGGCGGCACTGTCGTGGCGGAGGCCGGTGGGCACGACGCCATATCCCACCTGGTTTATGTCTCCTCGTATCTCCCCGACGTCGGTCAAGCCCAGGGGGCGATCATGAGTGGCGAGAAGGATCCCGTGTCCATTGCCGACAATGGCGACGGCACTCTTTCGATCTCCGGATACGACTCCGAGTCGTTCGGCGCGCGCTTCCTCCAGGACGCGGATGCCGCCACTGGGCGTGAGGCGTTCGCGCGGGTGACGCCGCAATCCCTCGCCGCCTTCACCACGCCTACCACCCACGCGGGCTGGCAGGGCGTCGACTCCACCTATCTCGTCTGCGCCGAGGACGCCAGCACATCCCTCGAGCTGCAGCGCTTTCACGCGGCCCGAGCAACACGCTCCGTGGAGCTGGCGACCGGGCACCATCCCTTCATCACACGTCCAGACCTCGTCGTCGGGCAGATCGAGGCGCTCCTGCGGTAGTGGCCCTGGCCGGTCTCCGGGTGCACACGTTCGCCACGACACGCCGGCGAGCCAACCGCGTCCCCTGCGTGTCGCCCAGAACGTGTGCGACCCGCCACAGCTCGCGCGGCCCCTACCCCACAGGCTCCAGCGACACCTGCACGAGCTTGTCATCCCCGTCGCGCGGCGTGCCCCTGCCCGCTGTGTTGTTCGTGATCATCCACACCGTGCCATCCGGCCCGGGAACGACGTCGCGGATGCGCCCGAACTCGCCAACGAACCACGGCGTCACCTCGCCGCGGTCGGTGATGATCGTCCAGAGGCGCTCGCCGCGCAGGGCTGCGAGAAAGAACGTGTCGCGCGTCCACGCGAGCCCACTGGGGCTGGCGTCGGCAGGGCTCCACTGTGTGACCGGGTTCTTGTACGTGGTATCCGAGGTCTGCCCCTCGACGACCGGCCATCCGTAGTTGCCGCCGGCCTCGATGAGGTTGAGTTCGTCCCAGGTGTTCTGGCCGAACTCCGCCGCCCACAGTTGGCCGGTGCGATCCCACGCGATGCCCTGCGGATTGCGGTGACCGAGGGAGTAGACGTACGACCCGGGGAACGGGTTGTCGGTGGGCACCGCGCCATCCGGCGTCATGCGCAGGATCTTGCCGCCGAGACTGGTCATGTCCTGTGCGTTGGTGGGCACGGAGGCGTCGCCCGCCGTCGCGTAGAGCATGCCGTCGGGGCCGAGCTTGATACGGCCGCCGTTGTGGTTGCCTGCCTTGGGTAGGCCGGTCAGGATGTCGGTTCCCGCACCGAGCGCGTAGCTGCCGGGTGACCCCTGCAGCTCGAAGCGCACGATGCGGTTGTCGCCGGCGCTGGTGAAGAACGTGTAGAGGTCACCGCCGACCACCTCGAGACCGAGCAGCCCGCCCTCGCCGCCGGGCACGACTCCCGGCACCGCCCCGACATCCCGCACCTGGCCGTCGGCCATCACCTCGCGCACCACACCGCGGTCACGTTCGCTGATGAGGGTCGATCCACTCTCGAGCCGCACGATCGACCACGGCGCGGAGAGCCCCGTGGCGATCGTGGTCGTACTAGCGGGATGCACGGGACCCACGCTCAGCGGATCGGTCGTGGGAGACCGCGACGCGGTGGGCGTCGGTGACGACGTCGGAGTGGGCATCGGCGCTGGGGGAGCGACGCAGCCCGCGAGCAGAAGAGCGGACACGAACGCGGGGCCGATCAGCAGCGGGCGCATGCTCCATCCCATCACGCGAGGCTGGCTACGTCACCCCTCGGCGCCGGGTCGTACCTGGAAGATGCCCTTCGAGGGCGGTGGAGACTGGGTGGCCGTGGCATCCGTCACGACGCTCGCATTGCCGATGAACTCGCGCAGTTCGGCACCGGAGACGACCTTCGCCGGATGCGGTCCCGCTGCCATCAGGCGCGGCATCCAGTCGAGCGGCAGGGGAGTCGCCGAGGCGGCGAGCACGACGTTGCCGAACCGGCGCCCCTTCAGGATCTGCGTCTCGGCGAGCGCCGCGACATTGCCGAGGGCGTCGACGAGGGTCGCGGCCTGTCCGCGCGCGAACTTCAGTCCGGGGCCGTCGGCGACGTTGGCCAACAGGATTCCGGCGGGAGCAAGAAGCGCTGCCGCCGACCGGTAGAACTCGATGGATGTCACGTGGGCAGGAGTACGCGCGCCGCTGAACACATCCACGATCACGAGGTCGACGGTGCCCTGCAAACCCGCGGGCAGCTTCTCGAGTACCTCGCGGGCGTCGCCGTGCCGCACACGGATGGAGGCGCGAGGCGACCACGGCAATTCCTCACGCACGAGCTCGACGAGGTCGGACTCGAGCTCGATGACCTGCTGCCGTGACCCCGGTCGCGTCGCCTCGATGTAGCGGGGGAGGGTCAGTGCGCCCGCGCCGAGATGCACGGCGGTGATGGGCTGGCCGGGCATCCCGAGCTGGTCGATCACGTGACCCATGCGCTGCACGTACTCGAAGAAGAGCTGTGTGGGATCGTCGAGGTTGACGTGGCTCTGTGGTGTGCCGTCGACCGTGAGGGTGTAGGCGCCGCGGATCCAGCGATCGGGGCTCACGACGGCGTGGAATCCGCTCCCGGAGAGCGTGCGATGCGGAAGGTCGGCCACCCCTCGACCCTGCCACAATCGCCCACAGAATGTGCGCGAGGTATTCTCATGGAGGTGTCTGAACTCGACCGCGAGCAAGGGATGGCGCATGTCCGTGTACGACGAGATCGGCGGAGACGCCGCTGTGTCCCTGGCCGTTGAGTCCTTCTATACGAAGGTGATGGCGGATGCCACGCTCGCCCCGTTCTTCGAGGGCATGAACCTCGACGCGATCAAGCACCACCAGCGGGACTTCTTCACCGTGCTTCTCGAGGGACCCGAACTGTACGACGGGCGGAGCATGCGCAACGCGCATGCCGGTCTCCACGTCACCGACGCGGACTTCACTCGCACGCTCGAGCACCTTCGCGAGACGCTCGAGGAGCTTGGCGTGGACGCCCCGGTCGTCGAGAGTGTGCTGCGCCGAATAGAGGGAATGCGCGCCGCGATCGTGGCGGTACGGTGAAGCATGACCGTGCCTGAACGACCCGTCGCTCCCGGGATGCGCGCCCAGCTCGACTCACAGTCCTACCTCGGCCCCGCGACCTTCGGCATGCGTCCGCTGCTGACCGAGTCCGAGCAGCTCGACTCGTGGCAGCCCGACGTCGCCGTGGTCCGGGCGCCCTGGGACGACAACACGACCTTCCGCCCCGGGGCTCGCTTCGGCCCGCGTGCCCTGCGTGCCAGCACCTACGACCCCGGTACCTACCATCTCGATCTCGGCATCGAGATCTTCGACCACCTCGAGGTCGTCGACTACGGCGACGCCGTCACGAGCCATGGCATGTGGGAGCTCTCGAAAGCGGCGATCTACGAGCGCGTCACGGAGGTGGCCAGCCGTGGCATCATCCCGTTCATCATCGGGGGCGACCACTCGATCACGTGGCCGGCGGCCACGGCTGTCGCTGAGCAGCACGGCTTCGGCAACGTCACGATGATCCACTTCGATGCGCATGCCGACACGGCTGACATCCTCGAGGGCAACCTCGCGAGCCACGGAACCCCGATGCGTCGCCTCATCGAGTCGGGCGCGATCCCGGGCAACAAGTTCATCCAGGTCGGGCTCCGCGGCTACTGGCCGGGCGAGGAAGACCAGAAGTGGATGCGCGACAACGGGCTGAGGCACTTCATGATGCAGGAGTTCTGGGAGCGCGGCACGAAGGCGGTTCTCGCCGACCTGATTGCTGCGGGTCGCGAGCGCGGCGACAAGATCTACCTCTCCATCGACATCGACGTCCTCGACCCGGCGTTTGCTCCTGCCATGGGAACCCCGGAGCCCGGCGGCTTCGCCACCATTGACCTGCTGCGCATCATCCGCGCCCTCGTGCTCGAGTTCGACGTGGTCGGCTTCGACGTCATGGAGGTCTCGCCGCCCTACGACCACGCGGACCTCACCGTGAACGCGGCGCACCGCCTCATCTGGGAGGCCTTCGCGGCGCTCGCCGTGCGCCGTCGCGACGCACGCTGACGGTCCGGAGGATGGCGCGCCGGCCGACCGCTGGCTACGGCCCGGGACGCGGCGCGTCCTCCTCCGCACTGTGCGCGTACCTGACGTTCCCCTCTCCCGCAACCCCCTTGCCCCCCGTTCGGGGGTGGTGACACCGTGGAGGCACAGGGAACAAAGGAGCTTTCTGATGTCTTCTCGATACCGCCCGTTACTCTCGGGCGCGGCGATCCTCGCCGCTGCAGCACTCGTACTCACCCCCTCCGTCGCATTCGCCGGAGGCGACCACGGTCACGGCGGCGGCCATGGCGGAGGCCACGGCTCCGAGCCGGGCGACGACACCCTCCTGCGCTACGCCGAGGGAACGTGGGCGTCACTGGATGCCATGACCGACCCCACCACGGGGCTGGCGAGCGACAACATCAGCGGTGACCTCTCCGTCGCGGGGGAGTACACGTCACCCACCAACATCGGCGGCTACCTCTGGTCGACCGTCGTCGCCCGCGACCTCGGCATCATCGGCAAGAAGGACGCCAAGCAACGCCTCGGCACCACCCTCGCGACCCTCGCGTCGATGGAGCGCCACGAGCCGAGCGGCATGTACTACAACTGGTACTCGCCGACCGATGCATCCAAGCTCACGACCTGGCCGGACAGCGGTGACGTCGTCTACCCCTTCCTCTCCACCGTGGACAACGGATGGCTCGCCGCAGCCCTCCGCGTGGTGGCCAAGGCCGAGCCATCCCTCAAGCACCAGGCGAACGAGCTCTACGCGAGCATGGACTTCGGCTGGTTCCACGACCTGAACGCCCGCGAGGGCGTGACCCTCAACCGTGGAGGTTTCTGGGTGGACCCGCCCGGCGACGGATGCGCGGTACCCGACAACTACGGAGATGACGGCGCCGACGTCTACTACACCTGCCACTGGTACGACACGACGGTGAGCGAGGCACGCATCGCGACCTACCTCGGCATCGCGAACGGGCAGATCCCTGCCTCGGCGTACTACGGCACGTACCGCACGATGCCCGACCAGGCCTGCGATTTCGGATGGCAGGAGCAGAAGCCCGTCGGTGAGACGCGCGACTACCTCGGCGTGAGTGTCTTCGAGGGCACCTACGAATACGCCGGAATGCGCCTCGTTCCGTCATGGGGCGGGAGCATGTTCGAGGCGCTCATGCCCGATCTCTTCGTGCCCGAGGCGCAGTGGGGACCGAACTCGTGGGGCGTCAACCACCCCGCGACCGTGGAGGCGCAGCGCTGGCACGGCGTGGAGGAGGCCGGCTACGGCTACTGGGGATTCTCGCCTGCAAGTGACCCGTTCGCCGGCTACCGCGAGTACGGGGTTGAGGGTCTCGGCATCAGTGCCGATGGATACGCGAGCGACGCCGAGTCGACCGACGTGGACTACGGGTACGAGGGATGCCGCGATGCGAGCAACCCGACCCCCGAGTACGGCGACGGTGTCGTGACGCCGCACGCGTCGTTCCTGGCGCTTCCCTACGACCGGGATGCCGTGCTCACGAACCTCGAGGGCCTCGAGTCGAACTACGACGCGTACGGCGCCGGTGGTTTCTACGATGCGATCGCGGTGGGAAGTGGAACGGTGGCTGACCGTTACCTCTCCCTCGACCAGTCGATGATCATGGCGGCGATCGGCAACGAGCTGCTCGACGACAAGCTCAAGAAGTACTTCGTGGACAAGACGTTCGAGAAGGCCGTCCGTCCGCTCGTGGAGGCTCAGACCTTCGGCAGCGTCATCCCGTAAACACGAGTGACGACGCGCCTGTGCAGGCTTATAGCCGATTCGCCAGAATTGGTCAAGGAATTACTTGCATAGGCGCGTCGTTGTGTCCTATAGTTGTTCTTTGCGCTCCCAGATCACCCATGCCGTCATATTGTGGACAGCTGGCGCGCCCCGAGTATAGCGGCGGGGCAGATCTCCTTGGGTTCTGGTGAGCATTTCATTACCGACCGTCACTGTATGACATACGGGCTCTGACCAGGCCCACGGAGGTTAGTTCCTTGGCTGCTGCGCGCACCACGTCCACCAAGAAGTCCCCGAAGAATGGCCGGAACGCATCCCGCCTGTCCTTCGCAAAAATCACCGACACCCTGACCGTTCCCGATCTGCTTGCACTGCAGACCGAGAGCTTCGACTGGCTCGTCGGCAACGATGTCTGGAAGGAGCGGGTCGCAGCCGGAGAAGCCGCCGGTCGTACCGACCTCGCTACTCGCAGCGGCCTCGAGGAGATCTTCGAGGAGATCTCCCCCATCGAGGACCTCGGCGAGACCATGCAGTTGTCGTTCGCCGAGCCGGAGCTCGAAGAGCCGAAGTACACGATCGACGAGTGCAAGGAGCGCGGCAAGACGTTCGCGGCTCCTCTCTACGTCAACGCTGAGTTCATGAACCACCTCACGGGTGAGATCAAGACCCAGACCGTCTTCATGGGTGACTTCCCCCTCATGACGGAGAAGGGCACGTTCATCATCAACGGCACCGAGCGTGTCGTCGTGTCCCAGCTCGTGCGTTCGCCCGGTGTCTACTTCGACCGCACGCCCGAGAAGCTGTCCGACAAGGACATCTACTCCGCTCGCATCATCCCGAGCCGTGGCGCATGGCTCGAGTTCGAGATCGACAAGCGCGACCAGGTCGGCGTTCGCATCGACCGCAAGCGCAAGCAGTCGGTCACCGTGTTCCTCAAGGCCCTCGGCCTCACGAGCGAGCAGATCCTCGAGGAGTTCAAGGGCTTCCCGTCGATCGAGCTGACCCTCGAGAAGGACGCCATCCTCACGAAGGAAGAGGCGCTCAAGGACATCTACCGCAAGCTCCGCCCGGGCGAGCAGGTTGCCGCCG
>CAYRON010000015.1:0-60359 GCA_964425885.1 uncultured Salinibacterium sp. | reverse complement strand
GAATCTTCCTTGCCATGCAGTACCCGGTCGAGATCCCCGGTGTACGGATGACCGACTTCCTCCGCACCGCGAAGACAGCCCTCGACGGGGAAGCACCCGCGATCCGCACCTGGGTCAAAGAGGTGAACGGGGCGATGGCGGCCCTCCGCATGGACAAGTCGTTCGGTGAGCGCAATGTCAACGAGGGCTTCTCGGGCGGCGAGAAGAAGCGCCACGAGATCCTCCAGCTCGAACTCCTCAAGCCCAAGTTCGCGGTTCTCGACGAGACCGACTCTGGCCTCGATGTTGACGCGCTCAAGATCGTCTCCGAGGGCGTCAATCGTGCGCATGAGGCGAATGACCTCGGCGTTCTCCTGATCACGCACTACACGCGCATCCTCCGCTACATCAAGCCGGACTTCGTGCACGTCTTCGTCAACGGTCGCGTTGCCGAAGAGGGCGGTCCCGAGCTCGCCGACCGCCTGGAAGAGGAAGGCTACGATCGCTTTCTTCAGGGCACGGGCGTAGCGTAGAACCATGGCAACCGCACTCGCGCCAGCCCTCTTCGACCAGGTCGAGGAGGCGCTGAAGGACGTCGTTGACCCGGAGCTCGGCGTCAACATCGTCGACCTTGGGCTCATCTACGATCTCAGCTGGGATGACGAGAATGATGCCCTCATCATCAGCATGACCCTCACGTCGGCTGGCTGCCCGCTCACCGACGTCATCGAAGAACAGACCGCCCAGTCGCTCGACGGCATCGTGGACGCCTTCCGGATCAACTGGGTCTGGATGCCGCCGTGGGGACCGGACAAGATCACTGACGATGGTCGCGAGATGATGCGCGCCCTCGGCTTCTCGATCTAACAAGCATCCACCGTTCCGGCCGATCCGGCCGGTGTGCTGCACGTCGCGACGTAGACTGTGTGGCTGACCCCCCGATTTTCGCGTCATACGCACGCGCCCAGAGAACTGGATCTCCACTGTGCTTTCCGTACAGGACCTAGAGTTGCGCGTCGGCGCACGTCTCCTCATGGAGGACGTGAACTTCCGTGTGACCCAGGGCGACAAGATCGGGCTCGTTGGGCGTAACGGAGCGGGCAAGACCACTCTCACCAAGGTGCTCGCCGGGGAGCTGCCGGCAACAGCCGGCTCGGTGACGAGCAGTGGTGCCGTCGGATACCTTCCTCAAGATCCGCGATCCGGCGACCCTGAGGAGCTGGCACGCACGCGCATCCTCAACGCTCGCGGCCTCGGCGATCTCGTGCAGGGTATGCAGGAGGCATCCATGGGCATGGCCGATGAGGATGCCACGAAGAGCGCTGCCGCGATGAAGAAGTACGAGCGGCTCACCGACCGGTTCGAGGCGCTCGGAGGATACGCGGCCGAGGCTGAGGCGGCATCCATCGCGAGCAACCTGAGCCTGCCCGACCGGATCCTCGACCAGCCACTCAAGACCCTCTCCGGTGGACAGCGTCGGCGCATCGAGCTCGCGCGCATCCTCTTCTCGGATGCCGAGGTCATGATCCTCGACGAGCCGACCAACCACCTCGATGCGGATTCGGTTGTCTGGCTGCGCGAGTTCCTCAAGACGTACCAGGGCGGGTTCATCGTGATCTCGCACGATGTCGAGCTCGTGGGGGAGACCGTCAACAAGGTCTTCTACCTCGATGCGAATCGACAGTGCATCGACATCTACAACATGGGCTGGAAGCACTACCTCCGCCAGCGCGAGGCCGACGAGGAGCGCCGCAAGAAGGAGCGTGTCAACGTCGAGAAGAAGGCTACGCAGTTGCAGCTGCAGGCAGCCCGCTTCGGCGCGAAGGCCTCGAAGGCCGCTGCGGCTCACCAGATGGTCGCACGAGCCGAGAAGATGCTGTCGGGCCTCGACGAGGTGCGCGCAGTGGACCGCGTCGCAAAGCTCCGCTTCCCCGAACCGGTTGCGTGCGGTCGCACGCCCCTCATGGGGCACAACCTCTCGCGCAGCTACGGTTCGCTCGAGATCTTCACCGCCGTGGACCTCGCGATCGATCGTGGATCCAAGGTCGTGATCCTCGGCCTGAACGGCGCCGGCAAGACGACACTCCTGCGAATCCTCGCCGGTGTCGACAAGCCAGACACCGGCAGGATCGAGGGTGGGCACGGACTGCGCATCGGCTACTACGCACAGGAGCACGAGACGATCGACGTCAAGCGATCAGTGCTCGAGAATATGGTGTCGGCGAGCCCGAACATCACCGAGATGGAAGCGCGTCGAGTGCTCGGCTCGTTCCTCTTCACGGGGGATGACACGGCCAAGCCCGCGGGCGTGCTGAGCGGTGGCGAGAAGACCCGTCTTGCCCTCGCCATGATCGTGGTCAGCGGAGCGAACGTCCTCCTCCTCGACGAGCCGACCAACAACCTCGACCCCGCCAGCCGCGAGGAGATCCTCGGCGCACTCGCGGGTTACACGGGCGCCGTTGTGCTCGTGAGCCACGACGAGGGTGCTGTGGAGGCGCTCAACCCCGAACGGGTGCTGATTCTGCCCGACGGTGTCGAAGACCACTGGAACAAGGACTACGCGGACCTGATCAGCCTGGCCTGATCAGCCAGGAGTCAATCGTCGGTGTGCGTGGTCAACGGTCGAGGAGGGCATCCTCAACGTCGGCATCGCTTGGCGATCGTCGCGCTGCCTTCGCCCGCCGCTTCTCTGCTCGGGCCTTCTCGGCCGGATCGTCCTCGTTGCGCGCTCGGTACTCCTGTCGGACCGCCCATGCCAGAGCGATGAAGGCCATGACGCCGAAGACCAGCCACTGGAACGCGTACGAGAGATGCGGACCCTCGTCGGGCTCAGGCCGGATGGTCGCCGCTGGCCTCGTCTGCGCGGGAAGCGGGTCCTCCTGCGCGAGGACTCCATAGGCGCCGGTGTAGGTCACGCGGTCGATTGCCTCTTCGACCTGTGGAAGATTGATCGTCGCGAGTTGACCAGCAGGGGCAGAACGCCCGGCGAGGACCGGCTCGCCCGGCTTCAGACGTGCGGTGACGGTGACCCTTCCCTCCGGCGGGGCGGGAACGGTGTCAGGCGTATCCTGCTCGTTGCCAGCGGGTACCCAGCCCCTGTCGATGACGAGAACCCTGCCGTCGTCGAGCAGGAACGGCACCAGTACGGCGAAACCTGCTGAGCCGTTCATGGGGCGCCCGCGCACGAGAAGCTGATCGTCGGTGAGATAGGTTCCCGATACCCGCACGGGCAGCCACTGCTTCGAAGCGTCGAACGTCCCGAGGTCGGGGAGTGCCTGTTCAACCGAGACGGGCTGGGAATCCCAGTTCTGTTCAACGACTTCGATGGCGGCCCTGGCCTCCTCGCGCCGGGCGAGTTGCCACATCGACAGGAACACGCACGCGATCGCGAAGATCACCACGAGTGCGAGATACCCGAGCCACCTCCGGGAGTACGCGAAACGCCAGCCGGTGCTCATCGCGCGACCTCGTCGGGCACGCGTTCGACGACCTCCCCGAGAGGCACCACGACCACGGGAAAGCCGCGAGTCGCAAGGTACTCGTGCAGGTAGTCCTTGTGCTCGTCACACGCGAGCCACGTCTTCACGCGATCGGCAGAATGGATGCGCGGATTGCGCCACGCGACGGTCCACAGCGCGTCGGTTCGGCATCCCGCACGTGAGCAGCGCGTGGTCTCCAGCGATTCGATCATCCGTACTACGCGCCCGGCTCCCGGTAGGGGAGGATCTGACCAGGGCGCTCCACGGAGGCACCTGCGCCGGACATCTTCGCGTTGGCGACGACCACGGCGACGTAGGGCAGGACGACGGCACCGATGATGGGCAGAACTAGCCACCAACCCTGCGCGAAGAAGCACAGGATGACGCAGACGAAACGAATACCCATGGCGATCGAGTAGTTCAGGAAACGCCTGTTGCGCTCCTCCTCCGGCGACTCCGGAAGGCTCGTGATGGACTGCAACTCTTCCATGCTCCCGCCTTCCTCTCACCGCCGCGCACATGCGCTGGCACAAGCCTACGTCGCCGCGCGCGACTAATAGGCTGGTGCTCATGACTGAGCCCAGAACTGTTCTTATCACCGGCGGCAACAGGGGAATCGGGCGGGCCATCGCCGAGGAATTCGTCGCCCAAGGCCACCGTGTCGCCGTGACCGCACGCTCCGGCTCTGGCCCGGAGGGCACCCTCACCGTGATCGCAGACGTGACGGATGCCGCAAGCATCGACGCGGCGTTCACCGAAGTGGAGAACGCGCTGGGACCGGTGGAAGTCGTCGTCGCGAACGCCGGCATCACCCGCGACACTCTCCTGCTGCGGATGAGCGACGAGGACTTCACCGACGTCATCGAGACCAACCTCACGGGATCGTTCCGCGTGGTCAAGCGCGCATCGAAGGGCATGCTCAAGGCGCGCTTCGGTCGTGTGATTCTCGTCTCGAGCGTCGTCGGCCTGCTCGGTTCTGCCGGGCAGGTCAATTACTCGGCTTCCAAGAGCGGATTGGTCGGGATGGCTCGATCCCTGACGCGCGAACTCGGTGGCCGCGGCATCACCGCGAACGTCGTTGCTCCCGGGTTCATCGAGACGGACATGACCGCGGAACTCGATGATGACCTTCAGGCCTCGTACAAGAAGCAGATCCCTGCCGGCCGGTTCGCGACGCCGACCGAAGTGGCGCGTGTGATCACGTGGCTCGCGAGCGACGACGCCGCCTACATCTCCGGTGCCGTCATCCCCGTCGACGGTGGTCTCGGGATGGGCCACTAGGGCTGCCTGCTGGCAGCTAGCCGCGGAGTCCGAGAAGCGGCAGCACCTGGCTGAGGTCCCGGTCGTCGATCAGCACGCCAGCAAGATCACGAACGGGGGCCTTCGCGTCGAAACCGACAGCGAGACCCGCAATCGCCATCATCGTGAGGTCGTTGGCTCCATCGCCGACGGCCACGGTGTTGGTCATGGGGATGGACGACTCTGCCGCCCACTCGCGCAGGGTGGTGGCCTTGGCTTCGGCGTCGATGATCGGCCCGGAGAGTCCGCCGGTGAGCACGCCATCCACGATCTCGAGCCGATTGGCGCGCCAGTGGTCGAGGCCGAGTTGTTCGGCGATCGGATCGAGGATCTCGTGGAAGCCGCCGGAGACGACGCCGACTCGACCGCCGGCTCCACGCACGCCCGCAATGAGCTCCGGCACGCCCCGGGTCACGGCGACATGCGCACCCACCACGCCGAAGACAGACTCGCTCAGACCTGAGAGCGTGCGGACCCTCGCCCGCAGGCTCTCTTCGAAATCGAGCTCACCGTTCATGGCCTTGAACGTGATGTCCTCGACCTCGGACAGCGAGCCGGCCTCGGCGGCCAGAAGCTCGATGACCTCGTTTTCGATGAGAGTGGAATCGACGTCGAGCACGACAAGGAAACGGGGCATGGAGAAGCAGCCTTCGGGTGGAGTGCGGTGGAGTTAGGAGACGACGACGCCCTTGCCGACGACGGTGATGCCCGTCTCGGTCACGGTGAAGCCACGCGCACGGTCGGCATCGTGGTCGACGCCCACGGAGGCACCGGCCTCCACGACGACGTCCTTGTCGAGGATGGCCTTGCGTACGACGGCATTCGGCATGATCTTGACCCGCTCGAAGACGACCGAGTCGGCGACGAGGGCCCCGGACTCCACGGTGACCCACGGGCCGAGCACGCTGCGTTCGATATGCGCGCCGGAGAGCACCGACCCGAGCGAGATGATCGAGTCGATCATCGTTCCGAGGTCTCCCCGGGCATCCCGCACGAACTTCGCGGGGGGCGAGTTGAGCTGCTGGCTGAAGATCGGCCACTCGCGGTTGTAGAGGTTGAAGACGGGGAGGGCGGAGATCAGATCCTGATGTGCGTCGAAGAACGACTCGATCGTGCCGACGTCCCGCCAGTAGAAGCGGTCGCGGTCCGTCGCACCGGGAACGTGGTTGCGGTTGAGGTCGTAGACGCCGGCGAGTCCACGGGACACGAAGTCGGGAACGATGTCGCCGCCCATGTCGTGGTTCGAGTCGCTGCGCTCACCGTCACGGATGACGGCGTCGATGAGCACGTCGGCGTCGAAGACGTAGTTGCCCATCGAGGCGAGCACCTCGTCGGGGGAGTCGAGCAGTCCGATCGGCTTCTCGGGCTTCTCGTGGAACGCGGCGATGCGCGTCTGGTCCTCCGCCTCGACCTCGATGACACCGAACTGGTTGGCGAGGGCGATCGGCTGGCGGATCGCAGCAACTGTCAGCCCGAGGCCCGACTCGATGTGCGCGTCGATCATCTGGCTGAAATCCATGCGGTAGACGTGGTCGGCGCCGACCACGACGACGATGTCGGGCTTCTCGTCGCGGAGCAGGTTGAGGCTCTGCAGGATCGCATCGGCCGAGCCGCTGAACCATCGCTTGCCGAGACGCTGCTGTGCGGGAACCGATGCCACGTACGCGTTGAGCAGGCCAGAGAGGCGCCAGGTCTGCGAGACGTGCCGGTCGAGGCTGTGCGACTTGTACTGAGTGAGCACAACGATCTGGCGCAACCCGGAGTTGATGAGGTTCGAGAGGGCGAAATCGATGAGGCGGTAGCCCCCACCGAACGGGACTGCGGGCTTGGCCCGATCTCCTGTGAGCGGCATGAGCCGCTTCCCTTCACCGCCGGCGAGAACGATGCCGAATATCTTTGGGGCCACCATGGCACAAGACTAGGTCACGGAGTCGGTCCCGACGATAGCGACGTGGGGTAGCGTCGAGATATGCGAGTCGATGTCGTCACACGTGAGTATCCGCCCGAGGTCTACGGGGGTGCCGGAGTCCACGTGGCCGAACTCGTCAGGGCGCTGAAAGGTCATCTCGACGTTCAGGTCAGGGCTTTCGGGATGCCACGCGCAGAGCCCGACGTGCACTCCTACCTGGTGCCGCAGAACCTCGTCGGGGCGAACCCCGCCCTCGCCACTCTCGGCGTCGACCTGTCGATCGCACAGGACGTCGCTGGCGCGGATCTCGTGCACTCGCACACCTGGTACGCCAACGCGGCAGGTCACCTCGCGAGCATGCTCCACGGCATCCCGCACGTGGTCACGGCACACAGTCTCGAGCCGCTCCGCCCGTGGAAGGCCGAGCAACTCGGCGGCGGGTACCGGGTCTCGAGCTGGATCGAGAAGGACGCGTTCGAGGCTGCTGCCGCGGTCATCGCCGTCAGCGCGGGGATGCGACGGGACATCCTTCGCTCGTACCCCTCGCTCGACCCCGAACGCGTCGTCGTCATCCACAACGGCATCGATCCCGAGCACTGGAAGCCCGTCGACGACCCCGAGCTCGTACGCTCCTTCGGCATCGATCCCGACCGGCCATCGGTCGTCTTCGTGGGGCGCATCACCCGTCAGAAGGGGCTGCCGTACCTGCTTCGCGCCGCTCGCCTCCTGCCGCCGGAGGTGCAGCTCGTGCTGTGCGCCGGCGCACCCGACACCCCCGAGATCCTCGCGGAGGTGCAGGCGGGTGTCGCCGCGCTCCAGGAGGAACGCACGGGCGTCGTCTGGATCGAACAACTGCTCAGCCACGCTGAACTCTCGGCCGTGCTGTCCCAGGCGACGACGTTCGTCTGCCCGTCGGTCTACGAGCCGCTCGGCATCGTCAACCTCGAGGCGATGGCATGCGGCATCCCCGTCGTGGGAACGGCTACCGGTGGCATCCCCGAGGTCATCGACGACGGTGTGACAGGACGCCTCGTACCGATCGACCAGGTCGAGGACGGCACGGGAACGCCGCGTGATCCCGACCGCTTCGTCGCCGATCTCGCCGCGGCTCTCACCGAGGTCGTCAGCGATCCCGAAGCCGCTGCACGGATGGGGGCCGCCGGGCGCGACCGCGCCGTTCGTGAATTCAGCTGGACGACGATCGCCGAGCGAACCATAGACATCTACCGCAGCCTCACGGGGAGCGGCACCGGCACACCGTAGGGTGGAATCACCATGACCAGCGTTCTTGATCTCACCGACGTCTCTGTTGTCCGCGATAGCAATCGGATCCTCTCCGACGTGACCTGGGAGGTCGACGAGTCGGAGCGTTGGGTGATCCTCGGGCCGAACGGTGCAGGCAAGACGACACTGCTCCAGCTCGCAGCAGCGCAGATCCACCCGACCTCCGGTTCGGTGACCGTTCTCGACGACACACTCGGGCGCACCGACGTGTTCGAGCTGCGCCCTCGCGTGGGTTTTGCCTCGAGCGCGATGGCGCGACGGATGCCACGAGACGAGCGCGTCATCGATGTTGTGCTCACTGCGGCCCTCGCCGTCACTGGCCGCTGGAACGAGCAGTACGAGGACGTCGACGTGCGTCGCGCACAACGCGTGCTTGCCGAGTGGAAGCTCGACCACCTCGCCGACCGTCGCTTCGGTGACCTCAGCGACGGCGAACAGAAGCGCGTGCAGATCGCGCGGGCCATCATGACCGATCCAGAACTCCTGCTGCTCGACGAGCCGGCAGCGAGCCTCGACCTCGGATCACGCGAGGAACTGGTCGCGCTGCTCGGCGGGTTCGCCAGCTCCGAGGACGCTCCCGCCATCGTGATGGTGACCCATCACGTCGAGGAGATCCCGCCGGGCTTCAGCCACGCACTGCTGCTCGCCGGTGGCGAGATCCAGGCACTCGGCACACTCGACGAGGTCGTGACATCCGAGAACCTGAGTGAGGCATTCGGCTTGCCGCTCAGCGTCACTCGCGATGGCGGGCGCTTCGCCGCGCGCGCCGCGTAGACGCCGCCGCTTCTACCAAGTCAGCACCCTTCTGCTAAGCTAAGGGGTCGGCCCGCGGCTCTACTTGCGCGCCTTACAGACTTTCATCACATCACAGTCATCCACTCATACAGGGAAACACCATGAAGACCGATATTCACCCGGAGTACACCGCCGTCGTGTTCCGCGACCTGGCGTCCGGCGCAACCTTCCTGACCCGCTCGACCGTGGGCAGCGACAAGACCATCGAGTGGGAAGACGGCAACACCTACCCGGTCATCGACGTCGAGATCTCGTCCGAGTCGCACCCGTTCTACACGGGCAAGCAGCGCATCATGGACTCGGCCGGCCGTGTCGAGAAGTTCAACACCCGCTACAAGGCATTCGGCGGCACGCCGGAGTCGAAGTAACGCTTCAGAACTCAGTACAGCTTCGACAGGGGCGGTTCGGACTTCGGTCCGGCCGCCCCTTTCGCATGCCCGCAGAAGGTCGTGAGGGCTAGAACAGGGCAGAACGCCGCTTCTCCCAGAGGGGAAGCACGGTGTCCCTCGTCAGTGGAGCCAGTTCGATACCCGGAGTCTCCAGCGCCTCGAGCCACACCAGCTCCTCGATCTCGGCCGAGGGGGTGACCTCTCCATCCGTCACCAGGGCGAACACCTCCGCGCGAATGACCGTGTTCGGCTCATTGGCTGCCTCGGCGCGGAAGCTGCCCAGATACTCGGTCGAGTCAAGGTCCAACGTCAGGCCGATCTCCTCGAGCAGTTCGCGGGTGAGTGCAGCGAGTGCACTCTCACCCGGCTCGATCTTGCCGCCGGCCTGCATGAAGGTGGTCGTGCCGCGCTTCCGCACGACGAGGGTGCGCCCACGCGAGTCCGTGATGATGCCTGCGGCGACCCGGAGCACGGTGGGCCGACGGGGAGTCACACGGGGCAGCGTTTGTGCGGTATCGGCTGTGTCGGGCACCGGAACGGGGGCGACCTCGAGCACGAACGGCTCGGCGTGACGCGGATGCGCGGGAGGCGTGTCATCCGCCGTCAGCGGTGCACGTCCCTCGTGCGACTCCAGCTCCTGCAACGGCTCGAGCGGATAGGCGGGAGGCGACTGGGGCGGGGGAGCCGTCGCGTACGCGGAGGCGCGAGGCCGGGCGAAAGCTTCGAGCGACAGGGTTCCCGTCGTGTAGATGTCGATCTCCGGCACCGTCAGGCTGGGTCGTGGGCGCGGCGCCGGAATCGGCTGTGTGTCCTCGAACGACACAGCGTAGTCAGAGGTACGAATGGGCCATTCCGTGCTGGCCACGAAGTTCGCGTCGCCCTTCGTCGTACGGACGTAATCCTGGAACCGTTCGGCTTGGTCGCGATACCAGGCTCGTTGCAGTTCGTGGAGGTCGCGCGCCTCGAGGGCGAGCTCCTCCGGATAAGCACGGGCGAGGGCCTGGGCGACGAGTCCGGCCGCGATCGCGTCGGATCCCGCGTCGTGCGCATCGGACAAGTCGATGCCGTAGCGATCTGCCGTGACCTCGAGCGTTCGCTTGCCCTTGCGGTAGCGATCCACCGCCTTGTCCATCACGAGGGGATCGATCACGGGTTTCATCTCGTCGAGAACAGGAACGCCGTGCCTGCGGCATTCCCGGTCGAGCAGAGTCAGGTCGTACGGAGCGTTGTAGACGACCACGGGCATCCCGAGTCCGAAACTGGTGCGCAAGGCCTGCGCGATCTCGGCTATGACCATGGCGGCCGGTCGACCGTTCGCCCGAGCCATCTCGGTGGTGATGCCGTGGACACGGGACGCACCCTCCGGAATCTCGACGCCGGGGTCGGCGAGCCAGTCCCAGCGCGCCACGACCTCGCCGTCAGCGTCGAGCACGGCCACACATGCGGAAACAATGCGGCTGGTGTCGACGTCGACACCCGTGGTCTCCAGGTCGAAGGCCACGATTCTGCCCCACGAGTTCATGTGGACAGGGTACGACCCAGGCACGACACCGGCTGTCACGCTAGCCGCGCGCCGTCGGCACCAGTCGCAGCCAGTAGAACGACTGGGAGCCCAGGGTGAGGTTGAGGGTGCCGGACTCGTCCACCGACGGGAACTGGGAGCCTCCGAAGAGGTCCCACGTCTCAGCACCCTCGTAGCCCGCGAGGGTGATGGATGCGGAAACAGGCGTGTGGGCGAAGCTGAAGACGCACAGCACCGTCTCAGGGGCATCACCGAACTGCCCCTCGGTTCCGGGGTAGTCGCGCACGAACGCGATCACCGAGTCGTGGTCGCTCGGCATCACCGTGAGGTGACCGAGCCCGAATACCGGATGCTGCTTACGCACGTGGATCATGTTGCGAACCCAGTGCAACATCGAGCGCGACTGTGCCAGCTGCGACTCCACGTTGGTGAGCGTGTAGTTGTACACGAGGGACTGCACGACCGGGAGATAGAGCTTGCCGGGGTCCGCGGTGGAGAACCCCGCATTGCGGTCGGGAGTCCACTGCATCGGGGTGCGGCTCGAGTCGCGGTCGGGCAACCAGATGTTGTCGCCCATGCCGATCTCGTCGCCGTAGTACAGGAAGGGGCTGCCGCGCAGCGAGAACAGCAGTGCGTAGGCGAGCTCGAATTCCAAGCGTGAGTTGTCGAGAAGTGTGGCGAGACGGCGTCGGATGCCGACGTTCGACCGCATGCGCGGGTCGTAGGCATACCATCCGTACATCGCCTGCCGGTACTCCTCGCTCACCATCTCGAGTGTGAGCTCGTCGTGGTTGCGCAAGAAGACTCCCCACGCCGAACCTTCGGGCTCCTGCGTGACCTCGGAGAGCACTCGCTCCAGCTCGCCGGCGTGCTGCGACCGCAGCGAGTAGAAGATACGGGGCATGACGGGGAAGTCGAAGGCCATGTGGCACTCGGGCTCCTCGGTGGTACCGAAGAACTCCACCACCTCGTTGGGCCACTGGTTGGCCTCAGCGATGAGCATCCGGCCGGGGTACTCCTTGTCGACCATCGCGCGGATGACCTTGATGAAATCGTGGGTCTTCTGCTCGCCCTCGCCGTTGCCGTCCTCCGATTCGAAGAGGTACGGGATCGCATCGAGACGGATGCCGTCGACACCCATGTCGAGCCAGAACCGGATGATGTTGAGGACCTCCTGCTGAACGGCAGGATTTTCGAAGTTCAGGTCGGGCTGGTGCGAGAAGAACCGGTGGAAGTAGAACTGGCGCCGCACGGGATCGAACGCCCAGTTCGAGTCCTCGGTGTCGACGAAGATGATGCGGATGTTCGGATACTTCTCGTCGGTGTCGCTCCAGACGTAGTAGTCGCCGTACGGACCCTCCGGATCCTCACGGGACTGCTGGAACCAGTCGTGCTGGTCGGACGTGTGGTTGAGCGGATAGTCGATGACGATGCGCATGTTGCGCTCGTGCGCCTTCGTCACCAGCTCGCGGAACTCGTCGACGGTGCCGAACTCCGGCAGAACAGCCGTGAAATCCGACACGTCGTAACCACCGTCACGAAGGGGCGACTGGAAGAACGGCGGCAGCCAGAGCGCGTCTACGCCAAGCCACTGGAGGTAATCGAGCTTCGTGATGAGGCCGGCGAGGTCACCGGATCCATCACCGTTGGCGTCGTAGAACGACCGCACCATGACCTCATAGAACACTGCCCTGCGATACCACTGCGGGTCGAGCGCGAGCCCGGGCAACTGGATGGGGGCGGTGAAGGTCATGAAGCTCCTTGTGGCTAGGCGATCGATAGAGTCTAGGGCCGGTTTATGCAAGCGCTTGTCGAGCAGGTGCTGCCTAGGATGGACGTCGTGCCCACAGCGAACCCCTACGCCTCCCTGCTCGACGCAGTGACCGTTCGAGAGGCTTCGGTGACGGTACTCGGCAGTCCCACGAGGTACTGGGACTACGGCGCCGAAAATGCCACCACGACCATCATCGCGGTTCACGGCTACCGTGGCGAGCACCACGGCCTTGACCCCGTCGTGGCGCACCTTGCTGGGCTGCGAATCATCAGCCCGGACCTGCCCGGTTTTGGGGAGTCGGCGCCCCTCACCGGTCGCGCCCACGACATCGCTGGGTACACGGCGTGGCTGTCGGCATTCGTGACTGAGCTCGGCGTTGTGAATCCCGTGATACTCGGGCACTCGTTCGGCACGATTGTCGTGTCGTCTGCCGTGGCGGACGGGCTGGCGGCATCCCGCGTCATCCTCGTCAATCCGATCGCAGCGCCCGCGCTGTCCGGTCCCAATGGATTCATGAGCAGGCTGACCCTGCTGTACTACCGTGCTGGCCGAGCCCTTCCCGAGCGACTCGGCGCCGCGCTGCTGAGCAGCTGGGTCGTCGTGCGGTTCATGAGCGTGTTCCTCGCGCAGTCCAAAGATCCTGCGATGCGTCGATGGATCCATGACCAGCACCACACCTACTTCAGCCGCTACTCGACCCGCGATTCGGTCGTCGAGGGTTTCGAGGCATCCATCACCGCCGACGTCAGTCAGTTCGCAGCCCGCATCGACGTGCCCACCCTGCTGGTTGGGGCCGACCGCGACCCCATCACGACGGTGGCAGCACAGGAGTCGCTTCGCGACCTGTTCCCGGATGCCCGGCTCGTGATCATTCCGGGCGTCGGCCATCTCGTGCACTACGAGAAGCCGCGTGAGGCCGCACAGGCGATCGTCGACTTCCTCGGCGACGGATACGTACCCGCCACAGCGGGGCCGGCGGCGGAGGGCCAACGATGAAGATCATCTTCGATTGCCGTTACACGCGGCTCGGACGCCACGACGGCATTTCGCGCTATGGTGCTCGCCTCGTCGAAGAGCTTTCGAAGTTGCATCCCGTGACAATGCTCATCTCCGACGAACGGCAGCTCGAGATGCTTCCCGACCTGCCCTGGGTCATGGGACCTGACCCCACCGCGATCACCGAACCGTGGGTGGCGCGCACCGTCAACCAGTACGAACCCGATGTCGTCTTCACGCCGATGCAGACCATGGGTCCGGGTGGCCGCACGTACGCCCTGGTGACAACGGTGCACGACCTGATCTACTACCGCCACCGCACACCACCGCGCGACCTCAACCCGGCACTGCGACTGCTGTGGCGCGGCTACCACCTGTGGGTGGGCTTTCAGCGGGCCGTTCTGAATCGCGCGGACGCGCACCTCGTCGACTCCGAGACCACGCGCGACCTCATGGCCAAGTATCGGATGACCCGCAACCCGATGAACGTCGTTCTGCTCGGAACGGAGCAGCCGGAGACCACTCCCGATCGCCAGATGCCCACCACGCGCGACCTCGTCTACATGGGCTCGTTCATGCCGTACAAGAACGTCGACCTGCTCGTTCGGTCACTGTCGTCGCTGCCGGGCTTCCGCCTGCGCCTGATGAGTCGCATCAGCGACGCCGAGCGCGCGCGGCTGGCTGCGCTGGCCCCCGAGGGCTCGATCGACTTCCTGAACGGGGCGAGCGACGAGGAGTACAACGACGCACTCACCTCGGCCTTCGCTCTTGTGTCGGCCTCTCGCGACGAGGGCTTCGGGCTGCCGGTAGTGGAAGCTCAAGCCCTCGGAACGCCCGTGCTCCTCAGCGACACCGCGATCTTCCGCGAGATCGGCGGCGAGCCAGCCGGCTACTTCGACCCCGACAGCGTCGAATCGTTCGTCGCTGCCGTGCGGGCTCTGGACGACTCGGGGGAGTGGCGCCGCCGGTCCGTCGCGTCTGCGGAGTGGGCGAAGCGGTACAACTGGCCGGATGCCGCAGCACAGCTGCTCGACGTGCTGAAGGATGCCGCGGCGAGACGTTCTAGCTGACGCGGCCCACGATCGCGCCGGTGAGCTCCTGCAGCGTCGAGGGCGCGATCGGGAAGACGGAGTTGGCGCTCCCCGCTGCAGCCCACACCTCTGGGAGCGCCAGCAGGCTCTCGTCGAGCACGGTGGGAAGTTCGTTCGCGTGCGCGAGGGGCGGGACTCCGCCGATGCTGTAGCCCGTCACGAGCTTGACCGACTTCGCATCGGCCATGGTGACCGGTGCACCGATGATGGCTGCTACCCGATCAGTGTCGACGCGGTTCGGACCCGACGCCAGGACGAGCACGAAGCCCTCTCCTGCGCGAAACAGGAGGCTCTTGACGATGGCCTCAACCGGGCATCCGATGGCATCCGCCGCCTGCTGGGCCGTGTGTGTGCTCTCGGCCATCTCGCGCGCCTCGATGACGATCCCGAGGGATGCCAGTCGCTCCACGTACGCGTCAGCGCGCCGGTCACTCATGCGTTGGCACCCGAATCCTCGCGACCCTCGATGATGTTCTGCTCGTCGAGCCCCGGCGCGCCAGGCTCGAGGGACTCCTCCTCGATCGGATCGTCGAAGGCGATGAGCTCGAACGACCCGTTGTCGTGCCGGAAGCTGTGAACGGAACCGTTGGCGATCCTGCCGTGGTCACGGTCCGGATCGACGACCGACAGGATCGAGCGGATGACACCGCCGTGACTGACGACGAGCACCGCCTCGTCCGGGTGCTCCTCTGCCAGCTCCATCAACGCGGGGAAGACGCGCGCGACGACCTCCTCGCGAGACTCTCGCCCGGGAACATCCGAACCGGCGGGAAACCGCCGAGACAGCTCGGGGTCGGAAAGGCCCTCGGCCTCGCCGTAGTTGCGCTCCACGAGGGTCGCGACGGGGATCGGTCCCGGCAGGCCGACCTCCCGTGCGATCAGCTCTCCCGTCTCTATGGCGCGTGAGAGCGGCGACGAGTAGATCGCATCCCACTCACGACGCGCCAGCAGCCTGCCGGTTGCGGCGGCCTGCTCGCGACCGGTGTCATTGAGCGGGATGTCGGTGCTGCCCTGAATTCGACGCTGCAGGTTCCAGTCGGTTTCGCCGTGGCGAACGAGGTACAACAACACGGCGTGGCCTTTCAGGACGGAATGCCTTGGGGAACGCAGCAGCCTAGCTGAGCCTCTCGAGGAGGTCGGCGAGCGTCTCCGATGTTCCGGATTCGATCTTAATGCTCGCGCGGATATCGCCCTTGGTGACGCCGCGGTTGATGATCACGACCGGGAGTCGTCGGCGCGTTGCCTGCTCGAGGAGCCTGATACCCGAGTTGACCACGAGTGAGGATCCAGCGATCACGAGTGCGTCAGCGCGCTTGACGAGCGCACGAGCCTCGTCGAATTTCTCCCGGGGCACGAGCTCGCCGAAGAAGACAACGTCGGGCTTGAGAACGCCACCGCACACGCTGCAGTCCGGGATGACGAAGGCATCGACGTCATGGATCTCGACGTCGCCATCGGGGGAGAGCTCGACGGCGTCCGGAGACTCCAGCCACGCGTTGTCTGCGGCGATGCGGTCGGCAATGCTCGCACGGGCATAGTGCTGTCCACACGTGAGACACCGGACACGATCCATCGAGCCGTGGAGATCGACGACCCTGACCGAGCCCGCCCGAAGGTGCAGGCCGTCGACGTTCTGGGTGATGACCCCGTCGAGAATTCCGCGCCGTTCGAGTTCGGCGATCGACCGGTGGCCGAGATTCGGCTCCGCTGAGTCGAACCGCTTCCACCCCAGATGACTCCCCGCCCAGTAACGCTTGCGGTAGTTCGCGCTGTCGAGGAACTGCTGAAAGGTCATGGGAGTGCGCACCGGCGCGCCCTCGCCGCGATAGTCCGGAATGCCCGAGTCGGTGCTCACGCCTGCGCCGGTGAGGATGGCAAGCGTGCGACCACGCAGGAGCTCCACGGCATCGTCGAGGCGGGCTGACGAAGCTGCGGTATCCGCGTACTGGGTCGTCATGGCACTCCTTCCCGACCTCTCTAGCGTAGGCACCAAAGTTTTCCGGCATGTTTCCCCGGGCTGCGAGATCCGCTCGGTGTGTACGCTTCCCGCCGTCCGCTACAGTCGCTCGGGCGGCCGAAACACGATTCTGCGGGAGTTAACGTGCACATCAGTCACATCCATTCCCTCGACGATCCGCGGCTTTCCGATTACCGCGATCTGACGGATGTCGCGCTCCGACGAGTCTCGGAGCCCGCTGGCGGCCTGTACATCGCCGAGTCCTCCAAGGTGATCACGCGCGCGATCGCCGCAGGACACCGGCCACGCTCGGTGCTCCTGCTCGAGAAGTGGCTCGACGATGTGGCACCACTCGTCGAGCAGTTCGACATTCCGGTGTTCGTCGGCGAGTCCCAGCTCCTCGAACAGCTCACGGGGTTCACCCTTCACCGTGGCGCGTTGGCCTCGATGCATCGGCCACCGCTGCCAGAAGTGAGCGACCTGCTCACCGGCGCCCGGCGCGTCGTGGTCATCGAGGATGTGGTCGACCACACCAACGTCGGGGCGATCTTCCGCTCGGTCGCCGGCCTTGGCGCTGACGCCGTGCTCATCACCCCGCGCTGCGCCGACCCGCTCTACCGCAGGAGCGTGCGCGTCAGCATGGGAACGGTGCTGCAGGTTCCGTGGACTCGGCTCGCCGAGTGGCCCAGCGGGGCGGAGCAGCTGCACTCCGCCGGCTTCCATATCGCAGCGCTCGCCCTGGCGGATGACGCGGTCTCGCTCGACGACTTCGCGGATTCTCCTCCCGAGCGTGTGGCGATCGTCGTGGGGACGGAGGGCGACGGGCTTTCGCCAGCGGCACTGCGAGCTGCCGACACGGTCGTGACCATTCCCATGCTTCATGGCGTCGATTCGCTCAACGTGGCCTCGGCGAGCGCAGTCGCGCTCTACGCACTGCGGTCGCGCTGACGTCGGGAAACCGCTCACAGCTCCGATTCGATATGGCCCTGCGGGACTATGCTCTCGTTACCCCGACGGCGAGGAGCGAGACATGGCTGAGACCACTGAGACAGCACCCAGGATGCCCGCGAAGGGGCTCGCAACCGGCACGCTCGGGCTCGTCGGGTCGACCGTGATCGGTCTGGCCTCCACAGCACCCGTCTACTCGCTGGCGGCAACCCTCGGCTTCGTCGTACTGGCGGTGGGTGCCCAGGCGCCCGTTGCCTTCATCATCGCCTTCGTACCGATGTTGCTCATCGCCTTCGCCTATCGAGAGCTCAATCGCGCGGTACCGGACTGCGGCACGACCTTCACGTGGGCGACGAAGGCATTCGGCCCGCGGGTGGGATGGATGGGCGGTTGGGGCGTCGCCGTAGCGGGCATGGTCGTGCTCGCCAACCTTGCCCAGATCGGCGGCAAGTACTTCTGGCTGCTCATCAACCAGGACATCGCCGAGAACCCCGTGATCGTCACGGCCACGGGGGTCGTCTTCATCGCCCTGATGACCTTCATCAGCTATCGGGGCACCGAGATCGGCGAGAAGCTCCAGAACGTGCTGCTGGGCATCCAGTACCTGGCGCTCGTGATCTTCGTGATCGCCGTGATCGTTGCGCTCTCGACGGGGACAGCACCCGCTGGCGCGACGGTGCCCGACCTCTCGTGGTTCAACCCGTTTGCGTTCGAGTCAGCGTCGGGCTTCGTCGAGGCGATCCTGCTCGCCCTCTTCATCTACTGGGGCTGGGACACCTGTCTCGCCCTCAACGAGGAGACCAAGGATCCCGAGCGCATTCCGGGTCGCGCTGCGATCCTCTCGACGCTCATCCTGCTTGTGACCTACGTGGGTGTGACCGTCGCGGCCATGGCCTACGCGGGACTCGGTACGACGGGCCTCGGCCTCGGCAATGAGGAGAACGCCGAGGATGTCTTCTTCGCCCTGAAGGACGTGCTGTTCGGCCCGCTCGCCTGGCTCCTCGTGATCGCGGTGCTGGTGTCCGCCGTGTCGTCGACGCAGACCACCATCCTGCCGACGGCACGCGGCACTCTCGCGATGGCGGCGTACCGAGCGCTTCCTCGTCGGTTCGGGATGGTGCATCCGAAGTACCACACACCTGCGTTCTCGACCGTTGTGATGGGCATTGTCTCGACCGTCTTCTACGTTGGACTCACCATCGTGAGCGAGGACTTCCTCTCCGACACGATCCTGTCGCTCGGCCTTGCGATTGCGTTCTACTACGCGATCACGGGATTCGCGTGCGTGTGGTTCTTCCGCAGGGAGCTGTTCGCCAATGCCCACAACGTGTTCTTCAAGTTCCTCTTCCCCCTGCTGGGAGCCCTCATGCTCACCGCGGCCTTCGTCTTCTCGGCGATCGACATGTTCAACCCCGACTACGGCTACACCGTCATCTTCGGCATCGGCGGCGTGTTCGTGGTGGGGATCGGATCGCTCGCGCTCGGTGTGGTGCTCATGATCGTCTGGTCGTTCTTCCCGAGGTCGAAGCCGTTCTTCCGCGGCGAGACTCTCAACGAGACGACCGAGGTGCTCGTTCCGGAGGAGACAGTTCCCCCGCGTCGATCCGTCGACGGCGGGTGGGCGTAGCACCTACAGGGTTTCGGCACCGCAGTTGCCTACGATGTTCTGGTGCCATCGACAACTCCCGCACTGACCAAGAAGCAGGTCTATCGCAGGCGACGCATCGCGGTGTTCGGCTCAGCTGCTCTCGTTCTCGCTGCAGGGTTCTACCTTCCGCTCACGCTCCTGACTCCCGCGCCGGACTCTGCGGCCATCGTCGCACCGTACGCGCCGATCGACCCGGTCGCGCCGATACTGTCGTTCCCCACCTATGGCGCCGCTGGCATCGGAGCAGTCGGTTACGAGGGCGTGCTCGCGAGGTCCGGGTCTGAGGATGCCCTCCCCATCGCCTCGATCTCGAAGGTAGTCACGGCGCTCGTGGTTCTCGACGCCCATCCGCTGCAGCCGGGCGAACAAGGTCCCAGCGCGACGTTCGGACCCGTCGACGAGCAGTTCTACGCCGAACAGGTCGCCCAGGATGGCATCGTGGCGCCGGTGGCCACGGGTCAGACGATGAGCGAGCGCAACATGCTCGACCTCGCGCTCATGGCATCCGCCAACAACTACGCACAGTCGGCAGCAGCGTGGGCCTTCGGCAGCGAGGCCGCCTACGTCGAGGCAGCGGCCGCCTGGCTCACAGGGCACGGGCTCACGTCGACGACGATCACGGATGCCACGGGCATCCAGCCCTCCAACACCAGCACGGTCACCGATCTCATAGCCCTCGCCAAGCTTGCGCTCGATAATCCCGTCGTCGCCGAGATCGCCGCCACACCCGTCGTGGACATCCCGGGCATCGGAACCGTGCAGAACCGTAACGGCCTGCTCGGCATCGACGGCGTGGACGGGATCAAGACGGGAACCCTCGACGAATCGGGGGCGTGCCTGCTGTTCTCGGCCGACCACGTCATCGCGGGGGAGACAGTGACGCTCGTGGGCGTCGTGCTCGGTGGGCCGGATCACGAGACCATCAACACGGCCATTCAGGCCCTCCTGTCGGAGGTGGACAGCGGCTTCCGCACGGTGGAGCTCGCGACCGTCGGCCAGGTCTTCGGCAGCTACTCGACCGTGTGGGGTGACGCCTCCAACGTTGTGGCCGCCGAGAACAGCTCGATGCTCGCATGGTCCGAGCTGCCCGTCTCCGCCGATATCGCGATCGGCGACATCACGCTCGCAGCGAAGGGCACCGAGGTCGGGACGGTGACGTTCACCGTCGGTGACCGCACATCCGTCGTTCCACTCGTCGTCGAGGAGTCGATCGATGATCCCGGGCCATGGTGGCGACTGGGAAACCCCGGTGAGTTGTTCTGATAGTTGCCGCAAAGCGGTTTCGGCTCCCCGCCGCCAGATAGGCTCGCAACTATCCCGAGTATCCGCTCGACATCGTGTGGCTGTGAAGTCATCTGAGCTTCTGAGGTCACGTGCCAGTTTCCGACGTATCGTCGTCCAGTCCCATCATCCGCACCGGACCGAGGGGTGTCGGCAACCAGCTCTCCGAGTTCTCCGCGCTCATGAACACGGTGCGCGACGCAGGACTGCTCCGCCGTCGTCGCACGTTCTACTTCGTACTTCTCGCCGCCATCACGACCGCGATGGTCGCTGCCTGGTTCGGCACCGTCATGCTGCAGGACACCTGGTTCACCCTCCTCATGGCTGGTGCCATGGGCGTGCTGTTCACGCAGTACGCGTTCGTCACTCACGAGTTCGCCCATCGACAGGTCTTCGATTCCGGTAAGGCCAACGATGTCGCCGGGCGCCTGATGGCGGACCTCGTCGTCGGGATCAGCTACTCCTGGTGGATGAGCAAGCACACGCGCCACCACGCCAACCCGAACACCGTGGGCAAGGATCCGGACATCATGCCGGACACGATCGTCTTCCAGGCAGAGGATGCGACGGCCAAGACTCGCATCGGGCGTTTCCTGCAGCAGCGCCAGGGTTGGTTGTTCTTCCCGGCACTACTCCTCGAGGGTGTCAACCTGCACGTTCACGCCTTCAGGACCGTGCTGACGCGCGGTACCAAGGTCGACAAGCGTGCGCTCGAGATCGTGCTCCTCGCAGTGCGCAATGTCGGTTTCGTCGCAGCGATCTTCGCGATCATGCCGCTCGGAATGGCCTTCGCGTTCCTCGGCGTGCAGCTCGCCGTCTTCGGTCTCTACATGGGTGCGTCCTTCGCGCCCAACCACACGGGAATGCCGCTGCTACCCAAGGGCTCGAAGGTCGACTTCCTCCGCCGCCAGGTACTCACCAGCCGCAACATCTCGGGTGGACCCGCAGTCGATATCTACATGGGTGGCCTCAACTACCAGGTGGAGCACCACCTCTTCCCGAGCATGCCGCGCCCGCACCTGCGCAAGGCCGCGGAGATCGTGCGCGAGTACTGCGAGAGCAGGGGAATCCTCTACACGCAGGTCTCCCTCGGGGCCTCGTACGTCGCCGTCATCAATTACCTCAACGAGGTGGGTCACGGGCCAGCTCGCGACCCGTTCGCCTGCCCCGCAGCAGGACGTGTCGGTTACTCCGGCGTCTCCTAGCCTTCAGTCCTTCGCGGGGAACCCCGGTCGCTTCGGAGTGACATTGTCGCCGGATGACTGGTGCCTCACGCGTCTCAGCACCCAGGGCACGAGGTACTCGCGCGCCCACCCGACGTCGCCGACGCGTGCCTGACGCCACGACACAGACGGGAGCGGCTCCGGCTTGTACGGCTCGAGGTCGTTCTCCACGTTGAGTGCCTGCAGCACCATCCGCGCGATCGTGTGGTGGCCGAGCGGCGAGAAATGCAGGCGGTCCGGTGCCCACATCCGCGGGTCTGCCAGCTCACGGAGGGCCCACATGTCGGCGACCACCGCATCGTGCCGCTGGGCTATCGCCCGCACGTTCTCGTTGTAGATCGCGACCTTTCCCCTCACGCGGCGCAGTACGGGAGTCATCCCGATGTCGGGTCCGTTGAACACGAGCACGGTCGCCCCATCGCGCCGCAGGGTCTCGATGAGTGTCTCGAACCGGCCGGCAACCTCGTCGGGATCCGTACCCGGTCGGATGATGTCGTTGCCGCCTGCGGAGACGCTGATCAGGTCGGGCTTCAGCAGCAGCGCCGCCTCGGCCTGCTCGTCGTTGATCTGCTGGAGGAGGCGGCCGCGGATCGCGAGGTTGGCGTAGGCGAAGTCATCCGTTCCCTCGCTCAACACCTCGGCCACCCTGTCGGCCCACCCTCGATTGCCACCGGGGGAGTCCGGCTCCGGATCGCCAATGCCCTCGGTGAACGAGTCCCCGATCGCGACGTACCTGCTCCACGGATGCTGCTGTGCCATGCCACCAGCATTCCGCAAGAAAGTGAACACATCCACGCAGACACGGCCAGATGCAGTTGCCCCCCGTTGGGGGGAGTGACAGGATGACACCACGGTGCGGGTCTCCCGCATCCACGATCGATTACAGCGTCGATTGTTCCGCAGCGGGGGCGACGCACTCGGGATTCGCCGCCTCCGCTGCATCGCAGCGATCACCTCTTGTCGCGCCGACTCATGCGATGCCAAGCTGAGCCTGCGGTGCACAGGTGCCCGCCATCACGGTTGGAGTGTCACATGGGTTGGTTTGCCGTCCTCATTCTCGGAATCATCGCTGCCGTCATCGCGAAGCTCATCCTTCGCCAGCGCGTCGGCTGGTTCCTGACCATCGTTCTCGGCGTGGTCGGTGCCCTGCTCGGCGGTTGGATCTCCCAGCTGTTCTTCGGGCAGAACCTCCTCGATGCGAACGGGTTCTGGTCACTCACGTCATGGTTCTGGGCTGTGATCGGCGCCCTCATCGTCCTCGCTATCTTCGGTGCCATCCGCGGGCGTCGGAGGGCGTAGCCGGGCACGGCGATGAGAGGGGCGGATGCGACGATGCATCCGCCCCTCTCGCTGTCTCGCTTCACCGGGTGACGTCGGCAGTACCTGCGAGGATTGCTGCATGGGCAAGCAGGACGGCAGTGACCGGCAGGTCACCACGGGCGTCATCGATTCCTCGAGCGCGCCCACCCTCCACGTCGACATGGATGCGTTCTTCGCGTCCGTCGAATTGCTCGATCACCCCGAGCTCGTGGGCAAGCCCGTGATCGTCGGCCACAACTCCCCGCGTTCGATCGTCACCGCTGCGACCTATGAGGCGCGCAAGTTCGGGGTGAACTCCGCTCTGCCCATGTCGATCGCCCTCCGCAGATGCCCGCAGGCGATCATCCTCGAGCCTCATTACGAGCGGTACCAGCACTACTCCCGTGAGGTCTTCGCGATCTGCGACGACCTCACACCCGCGGTGGAGCGTCTCGGTATCGACGAGGCGTTCCTCGATGTCTCCGGCGCCCGCTCGATCTTTGGGTCTCCCCAACAGGTTGCGGAGCTCCTGCGGGCGCGTGTGCGGTCCGAGACGGGCCTGATCTGCTCAGTGGGTGCGGCAGCCACGAAGTACGTGGCCAAGGTCGCCTCGGGCCTCTCCAAGCCCAACGGGCTACTCGTGGTGCCTCGCGACGAGACCGTAGCATTCCTGCATCCGCTGCCGATCGCCAAGCTGTGGGGCGTCGGCGCGAAGTCGGAGGAGGTACTGCGGTCTCGCGGCCTGCACACGATCGGGGACCTGGCTCGCGCCGACGCCGAGACGCTCCGCCGGGCGGTGGGGGAGTCGGCCGCCCGCAGGCTGCACGACCTCGCCTGGGGCCGAGACGACCGCACCGTGGAGGCGGGTGCTGAGGAGAAGAGCGTCGGCCACGAGATGACCTTCAGCACCGACGTGACGGATGCCGCCGCCATCCACCGCGAACTGCTGCGCCTGTCGAACATGGTCGCGGTTCGTCTCCGCCGGCATGGGCTGAGGGCGCGGACGGTGGTGCTCAAGCTGCGCTTCTCGGACTTCACGACAATCACGCGCTCCCGAACCCTCGCCGATCCGACAGATCTCGGGCGCCAGATCTACGAGGAGGTCCGGGCGATCTACGATCTCGCGCGCGAGGGTGGGCGCCCGGTGCGACTCGTGGGTGTGCGTGGTGAACAACTCGTCGACCCCGACGGCATGATGCAGGCGCTGTGGGACGACACGGCAGGCTGGCGCGAGGCCGAGAACGTGATGGATGCCGCGAGCGATCGTTTCGGCAAGGGTGCCGTGAAGCCCGCCGCTCTCCTCGGCCACCGCAGCACGGATCGCCCTCGCCTCGGTCAGCGGGACTGATTCCACAGGCAGCGACTCCTGACAGATCCAGTTCCTGGACGAGTCATGTCGCTCGTCTCGGGTAACGTCTTCTCAAGTGAGTACACCAGCGCTACCCGGCCCCACCGTGGGTACCTTTGCCGCTGAACACCTCTCCCCGGCCTACCCCGAACGTGCGGCGCGCGGCACTGCGTCCAAGCTCCGCGCCTGGCAGGCCGAGGCTCTCGACCTGTACTTCGAGCGCGAACCGCGGGACTTCCTCGCCGCGGCAACACCGGGCGCAGGCAAGACGACCTTCGCGCTCCGACTCGCCGTCGAACTCATCGCCCGGCGCGTGGTCGACCGTGTCACCGTCGTGGCCCCTACCGAACACCTCAAACGCCAGTGGGCCGATGCGGCGCACCGCGTGGGACTGCGGCTCGACCCCGGCTACTCCAACGGCGCGGCATGGGGCGGACGGCGGTTCCACGGCATGGCCGTCACCTATGCGCAGGTCGCGGTTCGGGCATCCCTGCACCGCGAGATCACCGAGTCGGCCCGCACCCTGGTGATCCTCGACGAGGTCCACCACGGAGGTGATGCGCTGAGCTGGGGCGACGCCATCCGCGAGGCCTTCGAACGCGCGACTCGTCGACTCTCGCTCACAGGCACCCCGTTCCGCAGCGACACCGCCCCGATCCCGTTCGTCACCTACGCTCCAGACGAGAAGGGCATCCGCACCTCCCAGACCGACTACAGCTACGGCTACGGGCGGGCTCTCCAGGATGGGGTGGTGCGACCGGTCATGTTCCTCGCCTACGCGGGCAAGATGCGGTGGCGCACCAAGATGGGCGACGAGATGGAGGCGCGTCTCGGCGAGGGCGACACGAAGGATGTCACTGCCCAGGCCTGGCGCACCGCCCTCGACCCCGGTGGCGAGTGGATGCAATCGGTACTGAAGGCCGCTAACACTCGCCTCACGGAGGTCCGACACTCGATTCCGGATGCCGGTGGCCTCGTGATCGCGACGGACCAACAGGCCGCCCGCGCCTATGCCGCCCTGCTCACCTCCATTACGGGGGAGAAGCCGACCGTTGTCCTGTCCGACGAGAAGGAGTCGTCGAGTCGCATCGAGACGTTCTCCGAGAGCGATTCGCGCTGGATGGTCGCCGTACGGATGGTGTCGGAGGGCGTCGACGTTCCACGACTCTCGGTCGGCGTCTACGCGACCTCCGCCTCCACGCCCCTCTACTTCGCCCAGGCCGTCGGGCGCTTCGTGCGCGCGCGTCGCCGCGGTGAGACCGCATCGATCTTCGTACCCAGCGTGCCGACACTCCTCTCGCTGGCAAGCTCACTGGAGCGTGAGCGCGATCACGCACTCGACCGCGAGCGTGATGACGACCAGCTTCTCGATGACGGGCTCATGGACGACGAGAACCGTGAGGAGTCGGCGAGCGACCAGCTCATGGACGAGTTCACGTGGGAGGCGATCGAGTCCGATGCGCACTTCGACCATGTTCTGTTCGACGGGGACGAGTTCGGCGCTGCGGCCTTCACCGGCAGTGACGAGGAGCTCGATTTTCTCGGGCTCCCCGGCATCCTCGAGCCAGACCAGGTGCGCGAACTGCTGCGCCAGCGTCACGCGCGCCAACAGCGCCGCACCTCCGCGAAGCCCGCGGAGGAGAAGCCAGCGGCGCTCTACCGCACGCTCAAGGAGCAGCGAACGCTCCTGAACTCACTCGTGGGGATGCGCTCGAAACTCTCGGGCGAGCCGCATGGACTCATCCACGCTGAGCTCCGCCGGGTCTGTGGCGGCCCGGCCGTCGCGCAGGCGACTGTCGCGCAGCTGCAGGCGCGCATCGACTACGTACGCCGCGGGCTGCGCCAGTAGCCGGGACGGCCGTCAACGACAAAACGCCCCGGCCGAAGCCGAGGCGTTTTGCTTTACTGAACTGATACCCAAAACCGCCGTTCCGCTCCATTGCGGGGCAATGTGGCGGCGGTGCGGGTGGGAAGCAAGATCAGATGGGGCGGATGTTCTCCGCCTGCGGGCCCTTCGGGCCCTGGGTGATGTCGAATTCGACCTTCTGGTTCTCATCGAGAGACCGGTAGCCGTTCGACTGAATTGCCGAGTAGTGGGCGAACACGTCAGGACTTCCATCCTCAGGGGCAATGAAACCAAAACCCTTTTCCGCGTTGAACCACTTAACGGTGCCTTGTGCCATGTAAAACTCCTCCAGGAGCGTTCTGCTTGGCCCCGACAGTCGAGGCCGCATCCGCGGGCGCTGTTGTACCGCACGCGAACGTGTTGCCAAGGCTATAGCAGTAGTTGCCATATGCCGCCATTGTTTGGAAAACCGGTAACTAAATGTCATCTACCGGAAATCTCGGGATTTGGTCCTCGGGACCATTCCGAGGTGCTCGACCTGGTCGGCAACGATGTTGATGACACCGTCGGGGGAGCGCTCGAGAGTCCCGCGAATGACGAGTGCCGGAGCCTCCCGGACGACCCGTCGGTACCGGTTCCAGAGGCCGACGCTGCAGATCACGTTGACGAAACCGGTCTCATCCTCGAGGTTCACGAAGGTGATCCCGCTCGCCGTTGCCGGTCTCTGGCGGTGGGTGACGACGCCGGCCACCCACACCCTCCTGCCGGATTCGGCTGTCGTGAGATCGTCGGCCGACAGGATGCCCTGCTCCCGCAAACGGGAACGGAGATGCGCAACGGGGTGGCTGTCTGTCGAGATTCCCGTCGCCCAGAGGTCGTTCATCATCTTCTCGACCTCGTTCGGCATCGCGAAGAGCGGGGGCTGCACCGACACGATCGTGCCCTCGAGGAATTCGGGACGATCCTGCGCAGCGTTGCCGGCATTCCACAGCGCCTCCCGCGTGGTGTGACCGAAGCACTCGAAGGCTCCGGCAGCAGCGAGTGCCTCCAGCTGCGCGGTGAGAAGACCGGTCCGGCGCACGAGATCGTTCATGTCGCGGAACTCGCCGTGCTGCTGGCGCTCCTCCACAATGCGGATCGCCACACTTTCGCTGATACCCGACACCTCGTCGAGGCCGAGGCGCACGGAGTAGGCGCCGTCGCGGCGGTGGTCATTGGTGTCGAAGGGCGCTGACCGGTCGAAGGGACCGACGGGAGGCTGCTCGCGGTCGAGGCAGTGGGGGTCTCCGGTCGCACCCGGCTGCGTGGGATCCAGCGCCTCGAGCGCGGCGTTCGCCATCGACCGCTGGATGTCGGGCCTGAGCACCTCGACACCGTGGCGCCGGGCATCCGCCACCAGGCTCTGCGGCGAGTAGAAGCCCATCGGCTGGGCGCGAAGAAGCGCCGCGAGGAACGCACCGGGGTAGTGGAGCCGCAGCCACGCACTCGCGTAGACGAGCAGCCCGAAGCTCAGCGCGTGGCTCTCGGCGAAACCGAAGCCCGCGAAGGCCTGGATTCCGCCGTAGATCTGGTCGGCGGCCTCGCCAGTGATGTCGTTCTCCGCCATGCCCGCGTAGAGCTTGTCCCGTAGCTTCTCGATCTTCTCGACACCGCGCTTGGAGCCCATGGCTCGACGCAGCAGGTCGGCGTCGTCCGGCGTGCATCCGCCCACCGCCACGGCGATCTGCATGAGCTGCTCCTGGAAGATCGGCACGCCGAGTGTGCGCTCGAGTGGCTCGACGAGGTTCGGATGCACGTAACTCACAGGCTCCTGGCCCATCTTGCGGCGGACGTACGGATGCACAGCCCCACCCTGGATGGGACCGGGCCGCACGAGCGCGATCTCGACCACGAGGTGATAGAACTCGCGGGGCTGAAGCCGGGGGAGCAACCCCAGCTGGGCGCGACTCTCCACCTGGAACACACCGATGGCATCGGCGCGGCAGAGCTGGTCGTAGACGCCCTGCTCCTCCTTGGGGAGCGTGTCGAGGTCCAGTTTCTCGCCGAGCGTGTCCTCGACGATCTCGAAGCAGTAGCGCAGGGCCGAGAGCATGCCGAGGCCGAGCAGGTCGAACTTGACGAGGCCCATCCAGGCGCAGTCATCCTTGTCCCACTGAAGGACCGTGCGCTTCTCCATGCGCGCGTGCTCAATGGGCACCACCTCGCCGACAGGGCGCTTGGTGAGCACCATCCCACCGGAGTGGATGCCGAGATGCCGGGGGAACTTCATGGCCTGGAGTGCGAGCTCGATCACCTGGTCGGGGATATCGTGGTCGGTCTCCGGCTGGTCGGGCAGGGGAGTCCACCGCTCAACTTGTTTGGACCAGGCATCCTGCTGGCCCGGCGAGTAGCCGAGCGCCCGCGCCATGTCGCGCACCGCGGCCTTGGGCCGGTACTGGATGACGTTGCACACCTGCGCGGCGTTCCGGCGACCGTACTTGTCGAACACGTACTGGATGATCTGCTCCCGACGGTCGGACTCGAAGTCCACATCGATGTCGGGCTCCTCCTCGCGCATCGTCGAGATGAAGCGCTCGAACGGCAGCTTGTAGCGGATCGGGTCCACCGCGGTGATGCCCAGCAGGTAGCAGACGACGGATGCCGCGGCCGAGCCCCGCCCCTGGCACAGGATTCCGCGGCTCTTGGCCTCCCGCACGATGTCCCACACGATGAGGAAGTACCCGGGGAAGCCCTTCTCCTCGATGATGTCGAGCTCGTGATGGATGCGCGCCGAGATCGCCTCGGTGAGCACCATGCCGCGTGCCTCTGCGCCGGCCCACACGAGCTCGCGCAGGTAGCTCGCCGGGGTGTGCCCCTCCGGAACCTCCTGGTCGGGAAGAGCAGGCTTGGCTCGACGAAGCTCGAAGGAGAGCTCGTCCGCGATCGTCACCGTGTTCTCGACGGCGCCGGGATAGCGACGGAATCTCTCGGCCATCTCAGCACCCGAACGCAGGTAGGCCTGTCCGGCAGCGGGCAGCCAGCCGTCGAGCTCATCAAGGCTGCGCCGTGCTCGCACCGCGGCGAGAGCCGCGTGCAGGTGGTGGTTCTCCGGGGTCGCATAGTGCGCGTTGGTGGTGGCCACGACCCTCAGGCCGCGCTCGTCCGCAAGCTGCGCGAGCGCGTCGTTCCTGGCGCTGTCGAGCGGGTCACCGTGGTCGAAGAGCTCGACAGCGACGTTGGCCGCCCCGAAGAGGTCGACGAGCGTGTCGAGCTCACGCCCGGCAGCGACGGCGTCAGGGATGCTCACACCCAGCGCCCTGCGCACGGCTCCCTTGCGGCATCCCGTGAGGATCATCCAGTGACCGTCGGCCTGCTCGGCGAGCTCCTCCAACCGATAGGTGGGTCGGCCTTTCTCCCCACCGGCAAGCTGGCCCGCAGTGATCGCCGACGCCAGGCGGTGATAGCCCTCCTCCTGGCGTGCGAGCACCAGCAGGTGGCTGCCCTCGGGGTCTGCCATGCCGTTCTGTGGGCCACTCAACCCGAGCGACAGCTCTGCGCCGATGATCGTCGCAAGCCCGAGCTCCGCTGCTGCCTCCGCCATGCGCACCGTGCCGTAGAGACCGTCGTGGTCGGTGAGGGCGAGAGCGTGCAGGCCTAGGCGCGCTGCCTCCTCGGCCATCATCTCCGGCATGGTCGCACCATCGAGAAAACTGAAGCTCGAATGAACGTGGAGCTCGGCGTAGGGCACGAGGGTCGCGGCATCCTGCGTCGGAACCTCCGGCGGAACGTACGCCTTGCGCTTGTACGACCATGCCGGGCTGTCGCCGCCATCAGCGCCGGGCGGGGGAGCGGAACCCGGTCGGCTGACGTCGGTCAGGCGTCTCTCGAACTCCGACCACGAGACGGGCGGGTTATTCCAGCCCATGGGTACACCGACTCCGCTTAGTCATAGCGCGCCTCGGCCCACCAGCCGCTGTCGTCGAGCACGAGCAGCCACCCGCAGCCCGTGGCATCCACGGCCTGGAAGCGCCACGAGCGACTCGCCTGCTGCGGCGCCCACCACCGTTCGTCCACCGGCCAGGGCCCTGCCCATGCCGAGAGTTCGAGGGTTCTGGCACCTGAGGTCATCCGCACCGGCGGCGCAGAGACCGTTCCGCGTACAGCCACGGAGACCGCGTCACCGCGAGAATCGACGACGTGCACGGGATGCCGCGGCACGAACACGGTCGCAGGCAGGGGTGACGGCAACCGGCCGGGCCATGGCGCTGCCTGGTGACGAAGCCCGACCGGACGATCGCCCCAGGAGACCAGGTGCTGGCGGTCGGCGAGGGTGCGGCCACCACCGAGGGCAGGTACGAGCACAGCATCGTGGCCGAGGAGCCCCTGAACGCGCGAGAGCCCGTGGTGGATGCGCTCGTCGGGGCCGGAGCCCCAGAGCCCCGTCTCGTGGTGGTGCACGGCATCCACGGAGTCCGGCGCGACCACCACGCGCGTGATGCCAGCGGTGAACTCGGCGGAGGAGGCCTGCCAGCGCACCCGGTCGATGACGTCGGCCGGGGTGAAGGAACGCGGGTGCAGCCATGTTCGCTCGTGCACCTGCCCGGCATCCGATTCCAGCCGCACGAGGATCGCCGTGCACACGAGCCTGCGCGCAAGAAGATCGTCGATGAAGCGCTCAGCGGCCTGGCGCATGCCGAACGCCACCTGGTCGACGAGTTCGAGTGCGGGTTCGAACGACACCTCCGCATCGAGGTCGTCAGGAACGACCCGCGGCACGAGCGGCCAGCTGTCTCGACCAGCGGCCAGGGCGTGAAGTCTCGCCCCCTGCGGGCCGAAGCGCGTCTGCACGTCGCCGATCTCAAGGGCAGCGAACTGGCCGAGAGTGTGGATGCCCAACCGCCGCAACAGCGTGACGATGCTGGTCACCTCGGCAACCGGACCCTCCTCCAGCACCCCGACGTCGAGCGGATCGAGGAAGGCGCTGGCCCCACCTGCTGGCACGATCTCGACAGGTTTCGTTGCTCGCCTGGCGGCAAGCTCCGCCGTGAAGATGCCGTCTGCGATGCCCGCACGCACGAACCCACCGCCGAGCTCCACGAGCCGAGCGACCAGGGCGAGCGCCGCTGGTCGCTCTCCTCCGTAGTAGCGCGCGGCACCGCGCACCCGCACGGCACAGATACCCGGGCGAAGAACAGTGACTCCCGGTGTGAGCTCCTCGACGGCGGAGACCAGGGGGTCGAAGACCCTGGCATCCCGCCCACCGTCGTAGGGCAGAACCACGAGATCGGTGCAGCGTGCCTGTGCTTCGCGCACCCGCAGCCCACGACGCACGGACTCGTGACGGGCAGCGGCGGATGCCGCGAACACGATGCCCTTCTCGATGAGGGCGACCGGGGCATCGGGGGAGATGTGCGACGCATCGAGTGCAGCGGTCACCGGCCAGTCCGCGCACCACAGCACGATCACCCGCTCGGGGGAAACACCCTCTGAAGCAGTGGAAGCGGTCATCCCGTCGCCGCCAGTCGTGCTGGTGCTGGTGCGATGTGCTCGATCGTGGAGTCACCAGCGGGCAGCCACATCCGGGCACTGCGGGGTCGACCCGCCATGCGTGTCGTGACCGTGACGGTGACCTCACGCGCCGCGAGGTGGCCGTGGCCCTGGCCTATGCCATGCCAGCGCCCCTCGTCGAGCGAGAACATCGCCTCACCCTGAGGCCACGGCCCGAGCACGAGCATGGTCGTGCCGCGCTGGCGCAGGCGGGCAGCGAGCCGCGACACGCTCGCCTCGCTGGCCCTGGCCGGTGGCCGGGTCACGACGACACCCATGATGTCTGCGATGGCGGCAGTCACCGTCATCCACTGGTCACCGGGCCTCGGCACCAGAACGAGCCGTTCGAGGTCGACGCCATGCTGGGCGGCAGCCTCGATACCGAATTCGGGAACACCGACGACACCGCACCACGCACCGGCAGCTGAGGGCGCAGCCAGCAGCGCCATGAGCAGCGTTGCAGAGCGTTGCACGGAGTATGCAGCACCTTGCCGGAGACCACCGTCGGGGAGCAGGCCGGCAATCGCCGGATGAGTAGGGATGGTGCGCACGTCGAGCTTGGTGGCCTGGAGCGCGCCGATCCGCGCCTGCAACTCCCGCACCGTGTCAGACGCCGCCCCAGCGGAGCGCACAGGGGAGTGCGCTGAACTGGGGGAGGCAAGTGCGGTCGTCACTTGTCCATGCTCGAACATACCTTCGATGGTGTCAACTGCCACTGACAGTGGACGGCGTGTCGCCCTCACCAATAGTGTGTGCGCAACGAAAGGGGCACCCCATGGTTCCCGAGATCAACTGGATCGCCGTGATCCTGGCCACCCTGTCCACACTGGTCATCGGTTCGGCCTGGTACTCGAAGGCCGTCTTCGGCAAACGCTGGATACGACTCGCCAAGATCGACGAGGCCTCCCAGGGCAGCGCGCTGGGCCCGATCATCACCACGATCATCGTCAGCTTCATCAGCGCACTGGTTCTTGCGGGTGCCGCCGCGATCGCCCAGAACTTCTACGGCGGCAGCTTCCTGGTGAACACCCTCGTGACCGCTGTGATCCTGTGGGCTGGCTTCACGGCAGCTCGCGTCATCACCCACGACGCATTCGAGCGTCGCCCCGCAGCGCTCACCGTGCTCACGATCGGCCATGAGCTCGTGACCTTCCTGGTCATGGCGCTCATCATTGGCCTCTTCGGAATCAGCGCCGCTTAGGTCGCTTGCTCGGCCGCGGATACTTGACGCGTGCCTTGGGCTGCTGTGTTTGCTTGGGGGCAGGTTTCTTCGGTGCCGTCGGCTCTTCTTTCGCCCCGCGCGAACTGTTCGCGGTTCGACCGCGCACGATGCCGATGAACTCCTCAGTGAGCTCAGTCGAACCATCGGGATGCCACGCCAGCGCGACCCGCGTCGTCGGCCGTTCCACGGCCGGCCGCGCCACCACATCCTTGCGGGACAGGGCGCGCGCAACAGACTGCGGCATGATCGCCACACCGACACCAGTCGCGGCGAGTTCGACAGCTGCGCCCCACTCGCCATCGATCAGGTGCACCCCCTCGAGATCGCCGGGCGCTACGGCATCCAGCGCTGATAGCAGGTGCTCCTTCTCCATGACGACGACAGGCTGCTCCTCGTAGAGCGGGATCGCAGCGAATTCCTCCGCAACGGGCATCCGCACGAACACTGCGTCGACCTCCCGTGCGGCCAGCGCAGCGACGGCCTCGGCCTGTGAAAGGGGAGTGAGGGTGAGCGGATGCAGCGGCATCCGTTCTCCCCAGACGCGCGCCCATTTACCGGGCGTGACCCCCGGCACGAAGGCAACAACGAAGGGCTGGGTCACCGCCTCAGGCTACCGCGCCCCTCCCGCGGCGCCGAGACTCCACTCGTGGCGGCTTCGGGGCGCCCCAAACCCACCACACGTGGAATCTCGGTGCTGGCAGGGCGCGCCTGACACACCGCGCTACCCTTGTCACGTGTCAGACCAGACGATGAAGCCCGCCACAGCGGCAAAGAAGCTGGGCATCTACCTGCCCGCAACGCCGCAGGAGTTCCAGGACGGCACGGTCACTCGCGCTGAATACGCCGAGCTGCTCTCGAACCCGCCCGAATGGCTCGTCGAGCTCCGGTTGAACGGCCCACACCCGCGGCCGGTGGTTGCGCAGAAGCTGGGGATCTCAGCATCCGGGCTCGCCCGCGCGGGAATGCGCGACGTCATGACGACGACCGAGATCAAGAGCCTCCTCGTGGAAATGCCGGAGTGGCTCTCCGCAGAGCGCGCCGTTCACGCTGCCGTGCAGGAGGAGAACTCCCGCGTCAAAACCGAGCGCGCCGCGAAGCAGAACCTCCGCCAGGGCGGGCGTTAGCTAGCCCCTTAAACCACACAGGGCGCCGGAGCCGAAGCCCCGACGCCCACGTGAGAACGAGTTACGCGAACTGCGCCTCAACGGTCTCCTTGCCGTGCGAGCGCGCCTGGATCGCTGCGATCGCGAGCATGACGCCGAACGCGATCGCGTAGATGCCGATCGCGAAGACGAGGCCGAAGATGGCGGCGCCCGGCACGACCCACACGAGGATGCCGAGGGCGATACCGAACAGGATGCTCGCGACACCGGCCACGATCGCCCAGGTCTTTCCCTTGCCGACGGCGCCGGAGGCCGAACCGATCACCATGACGCCGTGGGTGATGTTGTAGAACACGATCGTCCAGAGCAGGAACAGGCCGCCGAGCAACCCTGCGAGTCCCGGCAGGATGAGGGCCGCGATACCGGCGAGCACGGAGACGATCCCCGAGAAGAGCAGCCAGCCCCAGCGGGGTGCAGAGTTGCGGATGCGCACAGCGTGCACGATCTCGGTGATGCCGTCGACCAGTGCGTAAGCACCGAAGACGATCGCGATCGCAAGGAAGGCGGACTCGGGCCAGATGAGTGCGAGTACACCGAAGATGATCGCGAGGATGCCGCGGACGAGCACGAGCCACCACGGGCCGGCGCTCAGCTGCACGAGGGGCTGCTCAGCCTCTTCGACCGCGTCTTCCAGCGGGTCGGTGAGGGGTGCGGATGAGGACGTGGGATCAGTCATGGCACCACCGTATCGGAGGGCAGTGCAAGGATGGGAGCGTGAGTATGAGTGATTTTCCAACCCAGTTCAGGGGTGATGTGATCACCCCCTCATCGCCCGACTATGAAGTCGCGCGCTTCGCTTTCGGCCACGGCGGTACACCGCTTGCGGTCGTGCTCCCCGAAACCCCGTCCGATGTCGCCCTCGCCGTGCGGTACGCGGCAGATCGTGACATCCCGCTGTCGATTCGAAGCGGTGGTCATTCGGCCAGCGGATTCGGTACCAATGATGGCGGCCTTGTGGTGGATCTCACCAAGCTGAGCGCTGTGGAGGTCGTCGATGGAGACGTCGTCCGTATCGGGTCCGGTGCTCGGTGGGGTGCTGTCGCGGCCGCTCTCGGCGAGCACGGGCTCGTGTTGACCTCGGGCGACACCGCGTCAGTCGGCGTGGGTGGTCTCGTGCTCGGTGGGGGAGTCGGCTGGTTTGTGCGTCTTGACGGGCTGACCGTCGACTCACTTCTCGAGGCTGAGCTCGTCACCGCCTCCGGAGAGATCGTTACCGCGAGTGAGACTTCCAACCCTGACCTGTTCTGGGCCCTGCGCGGCGGCGGCGGCAACTTCGGCGTCGTGACCTCCTTTGTCTTCCGCGCCCGGCGGCTCGAGGGTGTCATCGGCGCGACGATCATGATCGACCCGAGCCAGATCGCCCCGGCGATGAAGGTCTGGCGCACGACGATGAGGACAGCGCCCGATCGCCTCAGCACCACGTTCATGGGACTGCCGTCGTTCGGGCCGGAGATGCCGGCATCCGTTCAGATCATCGCCTGCTGGGCCGGCACCGACCTCGAGGAGGCGACGGCCGCACTGGCGCCGCTTCTCAGCATGCCGGGTGTGACCAGCCAGGTGGTGCAGCCGGATGCCTACGCCAACCTGCTGCACGAGGCCCCGATGCCCGGAGTGCCCGTCATCCTCGTCGACAATGCCGCGTTCACCCCTGATCTCAGCGATGAACTCATCGATGGTGTTGCCTCGGCGTGGTCGGACTTCGGTATGGCCATCCTGTCGATCCGCAGCCTTGGTGGCGAATTCTCGCGTGTTCCCTCGGATGCCACAGCGGTCGCCTATCGCGAGAGCGAGGCGCTCCTCTTCAGCGCTGTCATGCTCCCGGCAGACGCAGACGAAGTGCAGCAGCAACGCATCATCGACCGATGGAATGAGATGCCCGGTTCGCGAGTTGGTTCGTTCAGCACGTTCGTCTCCCGCACGGGGCCGAAGGTGCTCGCCGAGTTGTACCCGCCAGCAACACTCGAGCGCTTGCGCGCCGTCAAAGCGACGTGGGACCCGACGAATCTTTTCCGCCTCAACCAGAATGTTGCGCCCGAGTGAGTGAATGTATCCATGGCCTTGACGGCCAGCAGTGTGACGTGTGCTTCCCGCAGAAGCTCCCCGAGAAGCCCGCGGCAGTGCGCGCGGCAGCCCCGAGGAAGACGGCAGAAGTCAGGCCCGCTCGCGTCGGCACCGCAGTGAAGTCACGCCGTCCCGTCGGCGAGCAGCGCGTGTACCACGTCACGCACGTTCGCAACCTCGAGGGGATTCTCGCTGCGGGCGCGCTTGAAGCAGGTGCGGCCCCAGAGGTTGCGCTCTACTCCGAGCTGGGCCTCGAGCTGCGTGCCACCGCCGAGGTGGCGGAGGGTCGCACGGCGGCGGATTACGTGTCATTCGCCCTCACGCCGGATTCCAGCGGGTGGTCAGAGGTTCGCGCGGGTGCACATGAGCCCGGCTGGTCGCCGGCCGCGCGTCGCGCCGTTCCCTCCGACTTCGTGTTCCTCGTCTCGACAATCGGCAGACTGGGCGATGTCGTCGTCGCCGATGGCAACGCGGCCGGCTCGCTCACCCGATTCGCGTCCGATCCGGAAGGCGTGCGCCGTTCGCTCGATCGCCTCACGGATTACCCCGAGCTGGGTGCCGCTGCCGAGGTGCTCGTCGCAGGGAGTGTGCCGCTGTCGAGCATCCAACTGATCGGCGTGGCCAACGAACCGGCCAAGGAGCGCGTGCGCGGCATCCTCTCCGGAAGCGGTTTCGCCCCGCGCATCGCCGTCTACCCGCCCTGGTTCGCCCAGGAGTAGCAGGCGCGAAACGTCAGCGCCCTAGACTGTCGACCCCGACCCCTGGAGGGACCATGGCCGCCATCTCGCGTTCTCGTCGCGCCGCCGCTGGCATCGCGCTCATCATCGCCGGTGCGGCGCTACTACTGGCAGTGCTGCTGCCATTCGTGAACATCTCGTTCCCCTTGCTGGGCACGATCGCGTACGCGGCCCTGGCTGCAGCACTCGTGATCCTTGCTCTCGGTGCTGTGAACAACACGCTCGCGAAGGTGGCGCTCGTCGCCGGGGCCGCCGGATGGCTCATCCTCGCGATCGCGTCGGTCAGCGCCATCCTTCCCGCCATCGTCGTCACCGTGGGTGGTTTCCTCGCAGCGCTCGGCATGGTCGTTGGGGCGATCGTTCTCTACACGGGGCGCGAGATTGTGCGGACCTCTGGAGGGGCCTTCGTCGTGTCGGCGATCTTGGCGCTGGTGTTCCTCTTGCCACGCCTCGGTGTGAGCGCCCTTGAGGGTTACAGCACCGTGTGGACGATCGCGCTCGGTGTCGCCCTGGTCATCACGGGCATCTACTTCCGTCGCACAGAGCGCACGCGGCGCTAGTCCTCGTCGAGCGCGTCCTCGAGGGTTTCGCCCGTCGGATCCTGGGCGTCGTCATCGACGAGGTCTGACCCGCCGATCGGGGTGCCCTGCCAGGCAAGAAGGTTCCATCCGGTCTCCGGGTCGCCCTCCAACTCGATGATGCCGGTGTTCTGGATATCGTGCTCACCGGCATAGGACGGCGGCACATTGACCGCACTTCCGGCTACCCACACGCGGATGGCCGCACCGTGACTGACGACCACGGCGGTGTCGACTCCGGATGCCGCGATCTCAGCGATCGACGCATCGAAACGCGCAAAGAACTCGTGGCCGTCCTCCCCACCGGGCATCCGCGGCGACCGGTCGCCAAGGCCCCACGCGAACACGGTCTCGAGGTAGATGCGCACGGCTTCGTGATCGCGACGCATCTCGAGCTCGCCCGCCGCGATCTCGTGCAGCCCCGAGAGCTGGGTGCGTTCGAGCCCTGTCGCCGCCGCGAGAGGTGCAGCGGTCAGGTGCGTCCTGACGAGCGTGGAGACCCAGATGCCTCCGATGTTCTCAGACTCCAGTGCATCCGGAATCTCAGCGGCCTGGCGGTGACCCAGTTCGGTGAGCCCCGGCCCGGGCGCGGCAGTGTCGAGCAATCCCTGCACGTTGCTGGGGGTCTGCCCGTGCCGGATGAGCAGCAGCCGCATCAGCGGGTGAGGAGCGCGGCGCGCTCGGGGTGAGCCTCGAACCAGTCCGCGACGTACCAGCACATCGGAACGATGCGTCGATCGGAGTTCTTCTCGACGTCGTCGACAGCGAACTCCACGACCTCGCCAGCGAGACCGCGTCCGCGCAGATTCGGCTGCGTGAACGTGTGGTGGAACGAGATCGCGTCCCCGTTGATGCGGTAGTCGGCGACAGCGGCGAGTTGTCCGTCAACAACAAGCGTGTAGCGGCTGGCATCCGGCTCGTGGGTCAGCTGTTTACTCACGGAAGCGACTCCTCGATGACCGACACGATCTTGGGGTCCGTCGGCACGACGTCGGGACGGAAGCGGTGCACGTCGCCAGCTGGCGTGATCACGAACTTCTCGAAGTTCCACTTGACCTTGCCGGCCTTGCCTGCCTCATCGGGGGCCTTGGTGAGCTCCTGGTAGAGGGGATGGGCCTTCTTGCCGTTGAGTCGCACCTTCTCGAACATCGGGAACGTCACGCCCCACGTCGTCGAGCAGTACTCCTTGATCGCGTCCTCGCTGCCGAGCTCCTGGAGGAACTGGTTGCTCGGGAAGCCGAGGACGGTGAAACCCCGCTCGCCGTAGGTCTTCTGCAGTTCCTCGAGCTGTGCGTACTGGGGCGCGAGACCGCAGCGGGAGGCCACGTTGACCACCAGCAGAACCTTGCCGCTGTAATCGGCGAGCGAGGTCGTTTCGCCGTTGATGGTCGTCAGGGGAATCTCGTTGATTGTGGTCACATCACCAATCTACGACCATCCGCTGAGGAATGGCCCTGCGCGGTTCTGTATCCTGAGCCGATGCCCGAAAGTCCTCTCGACCTGAGTCCCTACGAGGTGCTCGGGGTCACGGCATCCGCCTCGCAGGATGATCTGCGCAAGGCATTCCGCAAGGCCCTGCGAGAGACCCACCCCGACACCGGGGGAGACTCCAACCGCTTCGCCGCCGTCCAACTGGCCTGGCAGCGGGTGGGAACGGCGCAGGCTCGTGCGGTGTACGACGCCGGTCGCGGGGCAGACCCGACGGCGACGTTCGAGGCACGCACCGCGCCTTCCCGCTCGGACTCGCGGCCGAAGGCACGCGCGCACGGCCACCCGGGAGGCTGGAGACGCGAACGCTACCTCGAGCAGATTCGTGAGTGGGCAGGCAGGGGGGTCACCCTCGACGATCCCTATGACGCGCGGCTCGTCCGTGATGCACCTCAGCCCATCCGTCGCGCCCTCGCGGATGCCCTCGCCGAGGAACAGACCGCGCGAACGCTCAGCACGCTCGGCATCGGTTACACGATTTGGCACGACGTCGCCACCGGAACGCCAGGGGGGAAGGTGGACCACATCGTGCTCGGCCCGACAGGCCTGTGGGCGATGATGTCGGAGGACTTCGGCGGGCCTGTCAGGGTGCGTCGCGGTGAACTCATCGGGGAGACGCTCGCGGGGGAGCGCCCTGTCCACGAACTCGCGGTTGGCGCGAAGGCGTTGTCCAGGGCGTGGAAGGTGCGCTTCAACGGGCTGGTGATCGTGGCCCCTGACTCCGCGCTAGAGGAGCCGAGCATCCCGCTCGGATCCATCCGCGGAGCACGCGCGATCGTCACCCGCCAGTCGACACTCGCGATGCTGCTGCGCACCGGTATCCCCGGAACCACGCCGATCGGCGGCAACGAGCTGTTCGATGTTCGCACGCGCATCGCGGCGGGCGTGCGCTACATCTAGGCCTCAGCCAGCGGTCTCGGTGTCGGGGTTCTCACCGAAGTCGGAGATGTCCAGATCAGCATCCTCGAATGGATTCTCCGGGGAGGGCTCCTCATCGCCCTTACGGTGCTTGGGCGCTCCCGCGTTGGCTGCCGTGTCGGTCATGATGCCTCCTCTGTGCGAGCTTCCACGGTACCCCTGGGGTCGTTCATCCGGCGTTAACCTCGTGAGGGGTTGACACCGCTAGTGTGCCGCTGTGACGACACCGAACGCCCTTGCGCGGCGACTGGGCACGGTGGATGCCACGGTCATCGGTCTCGGCTCCATGCTGGGTGCTGGGGTGTTCGCGGCTTTCACGCCAGCGGCTCAGGCTGCCGGTTCTGGTTTGCTCGTCGGCCTCGTGATCGCGGCCATCGTTGCGCTCGGTAATGCAACATCGACAGCTCAACTAGCCGCCGCCTACCCGAGCTCCGGGGGTGCCTATCTCTACGGGCGCGAGCGGCTGGGCGCGTGGTGGGGATTCGTCGCGGGATGGTCGTTCGTGGTCGGCAAGACGGCCAGCTGCGCCGCGATGGCGATGGCCTTCGCCGCCTACGCAGCACCGGAGGGCTGGGAGCGCCCAGTGGCGATCCTCGCCATTGCGGCCCTCGTCTGCATCAACCTTCTCGGCATCACCCGTACCGCCCTCGCGACCCGCGTCATTCTCGTCGTCGTGCTGGTGAGCCTTGCCGTCGTCGTGGCCTCCGGTGTGGTCTCGGGCCTCCCGGAACTATCACAGCCCCTCGACCTGGTCTCGGAGGGCCCGTACGGCATCCTCCAGTCCGCAGGACTCCTGTTCTTCGCCTTCGCGGGCTACGCACGCGTGGCGACGCTGGGGGAGGAGGTTCGCGATCCCGCCCGCGTGATACCGCGAGCGATCGTGCTTGCCTTGGGTATCGCGGTGGTCGTCTATGCGGCAGTCGCGATCGTGCTGCTTGGGGTGCTCGGTGCTGCGGGGGTGTCCAGCAGCTCGGAACCCCTGAGCGCTGCAGTGAGTGCTGCGGGATGGGGGTGGGCTACTCCACTCGTCCGCGTGGGAGCTGCCGCGGCATCCCTCGGCGCGCTGCTGGCACTCATAGCCGGAATCGGGCGCACGAGCCTGGCCATGGCGCGACACGGTGACCTGCCGCGATGGCTTGCTGCCGTGCATCCGCGCACTCATGTTCCGCATCGAGCCGAACTCGCCGTCGGTCTCGCCACCTGCGTGATCATCGCCGCCGTCGACCTGCGAGGCGCGATTGCGTTCTCCTCGCTCGGCGTGCTCACGTACTACCTCGTCGCCAACGTCGCCGCCCTCTCGCAGCCGCGCGAGCAGCGCCGATTCCCCAGGGCGCTCGGCGTGATCGGAGCGATCGGATGCATCGTGCTCGTCGCAACGCTGCCGTGGCAGTCGATCGTGGCCGGGGTGGCCATCATCGCCGTCGGTCTTGCTGTGCGATCCATTCGCGTCGCGGCGTCGAACAACCATCGCGCGGACGCCTAGGCTGGTGTCCTGTTTTCGGAAGAGGTCTCGTCACCCGTGATACGTGTCATCAGCTACAACCTTCGCAAGCACCGTGCCATCGGTGAACTCGCAGCCCTCGCCCAAACCCCCGACCTCGACGCCATCTGCGTTCAGGAGGTCATCTCCACCGACCTTCCCGCCGAGATCGGGGGACTCTCGCTCGCAGGGTCGACGCGCAACAACCGCCTGGGTCTCGCGGTGTACTACCGCAAGGAGCGCTACGACCACATCGAGAGTCGCGCCTACGAGCTCAAGAAGTCGCTGCACGACCTGATCTTCTCTCCGACACCCGAGCGCCTCGTGGGCTCGCGCCTCGTCGATCGCGAGACCGGGCACGAGTTGGTGCTCGCGTCGTTCCACGCAGCACCGCTGACCGCACTCAACTCGCTGCGCCGCGAACAGATCAAGGCGGCGCACGAGCTGCTTCAAGAACTGGGTTCCGGCGCCCCGATCATCATGGTGGGCGACTACAACTACCCGCTGTTCAAGGACAACCTCGGCGAGCGCGTCGCCAAGACCGGCTACGACCTCTCCCTGAGCGACCGGATGACGTACACCGCGTACAAGTTCTTCCGTGGTCACTTCGACTTCGTGACATCCCAGGGCTTCACCATCGAGAGCGTCGAGACGCTCGCCCGCGGATCGTCGGACCACATCCCGATCCTCGTAACGGCCTCGTACGGCGACCCCGACTACAAGCGAGCGGGCAAAGAGCTGTAGGTCAGCGGCCGTTTTGCGTTTCTCCGGAGCATCCGCCCTCTCATCACTTGTGCATTACGCTGCGCTGCAGAATTGCGCGGATGCACGGCGAGGGTCTCCTGAGAAATGCGCGAAGGGGGACGGTGGGGGCCCACGAAGACTTCGCGCGCACCTACGTGCTTAAACGACTGAAGGCGCCACCTTACGGTGACGCCTTCAGTCGTTTGTGCGCGAAGGGGGACTTGAACCCCCACGCCCTATACGGGCACTAGCACCTCAAGCTAGCGCGTCTGCCATTTCCGCCATCCGCGCGCAGGTCTTCCAGATCAGGACGACCGAGATAAGACAATAGCACGCTGATAGCGTGGTCGGATGACCCAGCCTGACGAGCTCGACCCAACAGCTCGTATCGCCCAGGATCTCATCCGCTTCGATACCACCAACTACGGCGAAGGTCGCTCCAACGGCGAGACCGACGCCGCCGAGTATCTCGGCGCCCACCTCGAGGCTCTCGGCCTCACCACGGAGTACGTGGATGCCGCCACCGGACGCACGAGCGTCTTCGCACGAGTACCGGGTGCCGACTCCACCAAGCCAGCCCTGGTTCTGCACGGCCACACCGACGTCGTACCTGCTGACCCCACGAACTGGAGCGTCGACCCGTTCGGAGGCGTCATCCGTGACGGGATGCTCTGGGGCCGGGGCGCCGTGGACATGAAGAACATGGACGCGATGATCGTCACCGCGCTCCAGGACATCCTGGGTTCGGGACGCCAGCCCTCGCGTGACATCGTCGTCGCTTTCTTCTCCGACGAGGAGAACGGGGGAGTGTTTGGCTCCCACTACGTGGTCGACAACCGGCCCGACATCTTCGCCGGGGCCACCGAGGCGATCAGCGAGGTTGGCGGCTACTCGGTGCACCTGAATGGTCAGCGCTCGTACCTGCTCCAGACGGGCGAGAAGGCCCTCGTGTGGATCAAACTCATCGCCAGGGGTCCAGCGGCCCACGGCAGCCGCATCGTGCGCGACAACGCCGTCACCAAACTCGCGCGGGCCGTTGCGACGCTCGGCTCGCAGGAGTGGCCCCTGCGACTCACGGGTACCACCGAGTTCTTGATCACCGAACTCGCTCGGATCATGGGCGTGGATCCTAAGCAGGTGGGGCCTGACGAGCTCGTGCTGTCCACGGGAACGGCGGCGGGATTCATCCAGGCGACACTGCGAACCACGAGCAACCCCACGCTTCTCAAGGCCGGCTACAAGCACAACGTGATCCCCGACACCGCAGAGGCCCTGATCGATATCCGCACACTCGCGGGGGACGAGGACGCCGTTCTCGCCGAGGTTCAGGCACTCATCGGCGATGACATCGAGATCGTTGTCATGCACCGCGACATCGGCCTCGAGAACGCGTTCGAGGGCCCACTGGTCTCAGCGATGGTCGACGCCCTCGGTGCGCACGACCCGGGAGCACCCGTGCTGCCGTACCTGCTCTCCGGCGGGACGGACAACAAGGCGCTCTCGCTGCTCGGCATCAAGGGCTACGGCTTCGCGCCGCTGCAGTTGCCCGCAGACCTCAATTTCCCTGCACTGTTCCATGGCGTGGACGAGCGGGTACCCCTCGACGCATTAGTCTTTGGCAGGCGGGTTCTGACCGACCTGCTCTTGACCTACTAGGGGGAGTCGCGCATGGAGTTTCTCGAGGCCATCATCCTCGGACTCATCCAGGGCCTGACCGAGTTCCTTCCCATCTCGTCAAGCGCCCACCTGCGTATCGCTGGCGAGTTCCTTCCATCGGCGACCGACCCGGGCGCGACCTTCACCGCGATCACCCAGCTCGGTACCGAACTGGCGGTCCTGCTCTACTTCCGCAAGGACATCGGGCGCATCCTGACGAAGTGGTTCCAGCAGTTCGGTCGCACGAAGGGTGCCCACTCGGAGCCGATCGACCGTCGGGATCCCGATGTGCGACTCGGCTGGCTGATCATCATCGGCACCGTTCCGATCGTGCTCCTCGGGTTCTTCGCGCAGGACTACATCCGCTCGACCTTCCGGTCGCTGTGGCTCGTCGCCATCGTGCTCATCGTGTTCGGCATCATCCTCGGACTCGCCGACCTCCTCTCGAAGCGCGTCCGTGAGATCGACCAGATGAGCTACCGCGACGGCGTGATCATCGGAGTTGCCCAGACGCTCGCGCTCATTCCCGGCGTCTCGCGCTCAGGCTCGACAATGACAGCTGGCCGGTTCCTCGGCTACACGCGCCCGGCCGCGGCGCGATTCGGCTTCCTGCTTGCCGTGCCCGCCGTTTTCGGCAGTGGCCTCTACGAACTCGTGCACAGCTTTGGCGAGCCGGAGGGCGCCTATGGCTATGCCGAGACCGCTGTGGCGACGGTCGTCGCCTTCGCCGTGGGCTACGCGGTGATCGCGTTCCTCATGCAGTACATCTCGAAGCACTCGTTCCTGCCGTTCGTGATCTACCGCATCCTTCTCGGTGGCATGCTCCTGGTGCTTCTCAGCCTCGGCATCCTGAACCCGCTGTAGGCCACTACTCCTTGCGCCAGGGCTCCTCGCCCGCAGCGCCCCCGTCGGGGCGGTCGCCACGACGCAGGTAACGCTCGAACTCCTGGGCGATCGCCTCACCACTGGCCTCGGGAGAATCGACGGTGTCACGCGCCTGCTCGAGTTGCTCGATGTAGGAGGCCATGTCGTCGTCGTCACCGGCAAGGGCGTCGATGCCGCTCTCCCACGCGGCTGCCTCGGTCACCAGGTCACCGCGCGGGATGACGACGTCGATGACTTCCTCGAGCTTGTCGACGATGGCGAGCGTCGCCTTGGGCGACGGCGCATTGTGCACGTAATGGGGAACGGATGCCCAGATCGACATCGTGGGAATGCCCGCCTTCTCCGCCGCGTCCGCGAGAACGGACAGGATGCCCACCGGCCCCTCGTACGTGCTGCGCTCCATGCCGAACTCGGCGCGCACGGCGGCGTTCTCGCTGCTCGTGAAGATCGAGATCGGTCGGGAGTGGGGCACGTCGGCGAGCATGGCGCCGAGGAACACGATGCCCCGGATGTCGTTGTCCTCCAGCACCTCGAAGACCTCCTGCGTGAAGGTCTTCCACCCGCGGGAGGGCTCCGTCCCGAGCATCAGGAAGATGTTGGCCTCGTTCGACGCGCTGACTTCGAGCTCTGCATCCGCAGCGATCGATTCGCCGCGCCCGGCGTTGGGTCGCACAGGACCGTAGATGGTCACGCCCGGCCAGAGGAGCTCGCGATTACCGTCGTCGCCGATCGCCACTGACGGACGATTGAACTGGTAGTCGAAGTAGTCCTCGGGGTCGACCTCGGCGACGGGATAGAGATCCAGCGCCTCCTTGAGCGTGCGCACCGCGCCGCTCGCCGCTTCACCGGCATCGTTCCAGCCCTCGAAGGCGACTACGAGGAGTCGCCCGGACGCAAATTTCGCTTGATCGGGCATCTTCCAAGGATAGAACTACGATGGTCCGTTGTGACCTCTCCCCACCAGCACGGCCGTCCTGCGGCTTCGCCGCAAGCCGGAACCGGCGGGCGTGGGCCCACTTCTCCTGCCGCTGTCTTCTGGGACATGGATGGGACTCTCGTCAACACGGAGCCCTACTGGATGGCCGCAGAGACTGAGTTGATCGAATCGTTCGGCGGTCAGTGGTCCCACGAAGAGGCGCTCGAGCTCGTGGGTGCTGGCCTCTGGCATTCGGCCAGGATCATCCAGGCCAAGGGTGTGACGCTCTCCGAGGAGGAGGTCATCGACGCCCTCACCGACCGCGTGCTGGAGAAGCTCGACACCGAGGGAATCCCCTGGCGTCCCGGCGCGCGTGAGCTTCTCACCGAGTTGCGCGAGGCGCAGATCCCCACGGCCCTCGTCACGATGTCGATCGGCCGCATGGCGCATTTCGTCGTCGATCGGCTCGGGTTCGACGGCTTCGACCACGTGGTGTCGGGTGACGACGTCGAGCACTCGAAGCCGCATCCGGAGCCCTACCTTCACGCGGCGGCGCTGCTGGGTGTCGATCCGGCTATGTCTGTCGCGATCGAGGACTCACCTCCCGGAGTCGCGTCGGCGGCCGATGCCGGAATGATCGCGATCGGGGTGCCGTTCATCCTTGATCTCACGGATTCACCGGCCACGCACCTGTGGCCGACCCTCGAGGGGCGAACCGTCGCCGACCTCGCCGCCCTGCTACCCGGAGCTTCACAGTGACCCAGCGACCGCGCAGCGGACCCTTCAGCACGGGGGACCGCGTGCAGCTCACCGGCCCCAAGGGCCGCATGAATACGATCACCCTCAAGACCGGGGGAGAGTTCCACAGTCACCGTGGCGTGCTCAGCCACGAGCTCATCATCGGACGACCGGATGGCTCGGTCATCCAGTCATCCGACGGCACCGAGTATCTCGCCCTCCGCCCACTCCTCAGCGATTTCGCGCTGTCGATGCCCCGAGGCGCGGCGATCATCTACCCGAAGGATGCCGCGCAGATCCTCGCGCAGGCCGACATCTTCCCCGGCGCAACGGTCGTCGAGGCTGGCGTTGGCTCCGGAGCTCTCTCGCTGTGGCTTTTGCGAGCCATTGGGCCGGAGGGGCGCCTCATGTCCTTCGAGCGTCGCGAGGAGTTCGCCGAGGTGGCGCGCGGCAACGTCGAGACCTTCCTGGGCGAACTGCCTGATACGTGGTCGGTCGGCATCGGTGATTTCCAGGACGCCCTCCCGAGCGCAACGGAGCCCGGCACCGTCGATCGCATCGTGCTCGACATGCTCGCGCCCTGGGAGTGCCTGGACGTTGCTGCCACTGCGCTCACACCGGGCGGAGTGCTCCTCTGCTACATAGCCACAGTGACCCAGCTCTCCCGTGTCGCCGAGGCCATCCGTGCGACCGGCGAGTTCACCGAACCCGTCTCGACGGAGACCCTCATCCGAGGCTGGCACGTGGAGGGCCTCGCCGTTCGGCCCGACCACCGGATGGTCGCCCACACCGGTTTTCTCCTGACGGCACGTCGGCTCGCCCCCGGCACTGTGCTGCCAGCGCTGAAGCGCCGCGCCTCCAAGTCCGACTTCAGTGACGAGGATGTGGAGATCTGGACTCCGGGCACCGTGGGCGAACGTCCACTCAGCGAGAAGGGGCTTCGTCGCGCGGTGCGCGAGGCGCGTGTCGCAGCCGATGCCGCGAGCGCCAGCCCAGAGGCCGACGGGCAGTAGAGTGGTTGCGATTTCAATCCCCCCGAGGAGAACAGTGTCAGTGCGCAAGATCGCCAGCATCGCCGTATTCGGAGTCCTGCTGGTGTCGATTTCGGCCTGTTCGACCCCGGGATCCGCTTCGGCATCCTGCGATGTGAAGAGCAGCGCAGAACTGGTCACCGCCGATGGCGCCTTCGGGGCTGACCCCGAGGCATCCTTCCCGACGCCGCTCATCGAGCCGGAGTCTGGCGTCACTGAACTCATCGCGGGTGACGGCAATCACGTTCCCGCCGGGGGAGTAGTGCAGGGGACCGTCAGCGTTTACGCGGGCGAAACTGGCGATCCTGTAGTCAGCGGTGGGCCACTCGTTGGGGTGCCCATCCTCTTCCCGACCTCGAACTTCATCCTGCCCTTCACGTCGGCTCTCGCCTGCGGTTCCAACGGATCGCGCCTGGTAGCCACGGGTTCTGCCGCAGACATGCTGGGTGCGGATGCCGCAGAGCAGCAGTTCCAGCTCGACCCCGAAGCATCCGTGGTTGTCGTCGCCGACATCACCACGAGCTACATCGGCAAGGCCGACGGCGTCGACCAGCTCGCCCAGAGCGGGATGCCGGCAATCGTGCTCGCTCCGAACGGACAGCCCGGATTCACGTTCCCCGACAGCGCCCCGCCCACCGAGTTGACCGTGGACCTTCTCAAGAAGGGTGCAGGCGCTACAGCGAAGGCCGACGATGCCCTCGTCGTCCAGTTCTCCGCCATCAACTGGGGCGAGGACACGCTCCTCCAGTCGACGTGGGTCGACAACAGTGGCTCGCCCACTGCCGTGCCCCTCGGCTCTGGCGACAGCAACGGCATTTTCACCGCTGACATCAAGAAGGCCCTGGTTGGACAGACCGTCGGCTCCCAGTTGCTGATTGCCGTGCCCGGCGACCAGACAGTCGTCTACGTTATTGACATACTCGGCATCGCGGAGTAACCACACCCCAGCACCACGACACAGGCCGGATGTCGACGAGATCGAAGGATTCATTCGTGTCGAGTTCCCAGCAGAGAGTTCCTGTCGAGGAGCGGCTGTTCAGCCTCGTGCTTGCGCTGCTCGCGACAGACAACGGCCTGACCAAGAACGAGATCCTCTCGACGGTGCAGGGTTACCGTCAGCGCTACGCCGCCTCTGGCGATAACGCGTCGCTGGAGAGGCAGTTCGAGCGCGACAAAGATGACATCCGCGAACTCGGGGTCCCGCTGGAGACGATCGAGACTCCCGGGGAGGCCGGCAACAACCAGAACCTCCGCTACCTCATCCCGCGCGGTACGTACGAGCTGCCGACCGACATCCGATTCTCTCCGGAGGAGAACACCCTCCTATCGCTGGCGGCCATGGTGTGGCGCGAGGGTTCGCTCTCGGGGGAGTCGCGCCGCGCCATCCTCAAGCTCAAGGCCCTGGGGGTCGCCACGACCGAGCCCGTGCTCGGATACGCGCCACGCGTGCGGGTCCGCGAGGCAGCGTTCGACCCGCTCGGTGAAGCCCTCGAGCGACACGTGATCGTGCGGTTCTCCTACCTCAAACCGGGGGAGGCGTCTGCTCGGGCTCGCACGGTCGCGCCGCTCGCACTCGTGCAGCATCAGGGTCGCTGGCATCTTTTTGCCGACGAGCCGGAATCCGGCGTCACCAAGACCTTCCTGCTGCGGCGAATCGTGAGCCCTGTCGAGCTCACCTCCCAGACCTTCACCCCGCCGTCGGGCGACCAGAGCGCCCGCGCCCTGAGCGAGCTCGACCGCGTCTGGGCATCACGCGTCGCGACAGTGGAGGTGGAACCGGGAACGGATGCCGCCGTGCGCCTGGCCAATCGCAGGGGAACGTCCCTGCTTCCCGACGGCTCGCTCCAGCTCCACCACACCGACGCGAACATCCTTGCTGACGAGCTCGCGGGCTTCGGGCCGGAGGTTCTCGTCATCTCGCCGACCGAGTTGCGCGATGCCGTCAGATCGCGACTTCTCCGAACGGCGGTTGACCATGGCTGAGCGCGCACAACCCCAGCGGGCCCAGGACAAGCTTGCCTTCCTGCTCTCCCTCGTGCCGTACCTGATCGACAGGGATCGTGTGAGCGTGTCCGAGGTGGCCAAGCACTTCGGTGTGCCCGAGCAGCAGATTCGGGATGCGGTGCAGCTTCTGGCTGTATCGGGAATCCCGGGGGAGACCAATTCATACCAGCACGGCGATCTGTTCGATATCGCTTGGGACTCCTTCGAAGAGAACGATGAGATCGTTCTCACCAACCTCGTTGCGATCGACGATGCGCCGCGATTCTCGGCCCGCGAGGCGGCCGCGCTCATCGCGGGGCTCCAGTACCTGTCGTCGCTACCAGAACAGGCCGATCGGGCCGCGATCGCCAGCCTCATGTCGAAGCTCTCGCGAGGAGCATCCGCAGAGCCGAGCGCGGTCGCCGTCGCAGCCCTGGAGACCGACAACACGCTCCAATTGGCCCGCGATTCGGTCGAGCGCGGCAGGCAGTTGGAGTTCACCTATGTCGATTCGCGCGGAGAACTGGAGAGCAGGAAGGTCGACCCGCTCCGGGTGGAGTCAATCGATTCGGATTGGTATCTGAGGGGATGGTGCCACCTCCGGGAGGCGGTTCGAACCTTCAGGATCGATCGAATCTCCAACCCGCGCATCATCGACGAACCGATCTCCCACGAACCCAGCGATGTGACTCTGCCCGAGACGCTGTTCGAGGGTTCTGACGATGACCTCGCTGTGACCATCGAGGTCGATTCTGCTGCCCTTCCCCTCCTTGCGGACTACGCCCCTGAGACGATCTCCACTGACGACGCGGCAGGCAGGATGACGGTGAGCCTTCGTGTCTCGCACTACCACGGGCTAAAACGACTCGTCGCGAGCATGCCCGGCGCCGTGACCGTTGTCGCTCCTTCCGAGGCACGCGCGGTCGTGCGCGAGTGGGCGTCGGCCGGCGCGCAGCGATACGAGAGCTGATCGCGATGATGCCGTGGTGGAGTTGGGTGCTGATCTGGGCCGGTCTCGTGATCGTGCTGCTGCTCGTTCTTGGCCTCGCCGCATGGTGGCTGTTCCGCAAGTTCCTGACCCTGCTCGACGACGTGTCAACCCTCGCGGACCGTGCGGCGTTGATCGATCCGGAGGACGCGGAGTTGATCCGTCCCCAGCTCGCCGTCCTCGCCGAAGTCAGCGCTGTTCGGGCACGCGAGGATGCCCGGCGAGAGCACAGGGCTGAGCGCAAGCAACGACGGCACGAAACACGTATGGCACGAGCGCATCGAATCGCCTCGGTGGATGCATCCCAGGTCCGTTGGCCCGACACTTGGTACAGTCGACGCAATTCCCGGGCCGCGTCCGCGCTCAAAGCCAAGTCATAGGACCCGGGCGATACACTGGTGACAACCTTCCCGCACACCTTAAAGGAGCAGCCATGTTCGGAAACCTGACCGGATGGCACCTCATCGCCCTCCTGGTGGTCGTCCTGGTGCTGTTCGGTGCGCCCAAGCTTCCGGGTCTCGCTCGCAGCATCGGCCAGTCCATGCGCATCTTCCGCAGCGAGGTGAAGACGATGAAGGACGAATCGTCGGCCGACGCTGATGCCGACGTCGATGGCGAGCCCGAGGCGGCAACAGAGCCCGTCGCGGCAAAGAAGACTCCCGCCAAGGGCGCTTCAAAGCCGAAGTCCTAGAAGGAATGGCCACCCGTTCCGGGCGGTGGCGCAACAAGAGCGACGAGCGCATGTCGCTCGGAGAGCACCTCCGCGAGCTTCGCAAGCGCCTGGTCATCTCCGCGGTCGCCATCCTGGTCGCCGCAGTCGCAGGTTTCTTCCTCTCCCCGTATGTGATCGACGCCCTCCGGGTGCCGATCAACCAGATCGCCGAAGAGCGCAACGCCGAGATCATCTACACCACGGTGACGGGCGCTTTCGACCTTCGACTCGCAATCTCACTCACGATCGCCATCGTGCTCGCCAGCCCGGTCTGGCTGTTCCAGATCTTCGCCTTCCTGGTGCCGGGCCTCACGTCGAAGGAGAAGCGCTACACCTTCGGCTTCTTCTTCTCCGCCGTGCCGCTGTTCTTCCTCGGCGCCGCAGCTGGCTGGTTCGTCTTCCCCCACATGGTCGAGCTGCTCACCTCGTTCTCCGCTGAGCAGGATGCCACCTACCTCGACGCGAAGATCTACTACGACTTCGTGATCAAGCTGGTCCTGGCGATCGGCATCGCCTTCGTACTCCCGGTGTTCCTGGTCCTGTTGAACTTCGTGGGAGTGCTCTCCGCGGCATCCATCATCAAGGGATGGCGCGTGGCAATCCTTGGAATCACCCTCTTCACCGCGATCGCCACGCCTGCTGCGGATGTGGTGTCGATGTTCCTCCTGGCCGTGCCGATGGTCGTGCTGTATTTCGCCGCCTTCGGCGTGGCGTGGGTGCACGACCGCAGGGCCGCCCGACGCGAGGCCGGATTGGCGCCGGCCACCGCTTAGGCTTGAGGGGATGACAGATCAACTGTCCCCGGCAGAGCGGTTCGCAGCATCCCGCCGCCGGATCGGGCATCCGGTGCTCGAGGCCTTCCGCGCGAGCCAGAAGTTCGACCTCGACGCATTCCAGATCGAGGCCTGTTCTCAGCTCGAAGACGGCAAGAGCGTTCTCGTCGCGGCCCCCACAGGTGCTGGAAAGACGATCGTGGCGGAGTTCGCCATCTACAAGGCGATGCAGCAGCCCCGCGCCAAAGTGTTCTACACGACGCCCATGAAGGCGTTGAGTAACCAGAAGTTCCAGGAACTCACCGCTGAGTACGGGCCGGAGTCGGTAGGCCTCCTCACGGGTGACAGCAACGTCAACTCTGGTGCCCGAATCGTCATCATGACGACCGAGGTGCTGCGCAACATGCTCTACGCCAACTCTGACCTGCTCCGCGACCTCGAGTACGTGGTCATGGACGAGGTGCACTTCCTCGCCGATAGATTCCGTGGGGCCGTGTGGGAGGAGGTCATCATCCACCTGCCACAGACGGTGCGGATGGTCTCCCTGAGCGCCACGGTATCCAACGCGGAAGAATTCGGCGACTGGCTGCAGGCCGTGCGCGGAGACACCTCGGTGATCGTGTCGGAGGAGCGGCCGGTCCCACTGGACCAGCACATCCTCATGCGCACGAAACTGGTGGATCTCTTCGACTCCTCGGGCACGATCGGAACGAACCGGGTGAACCCCGAGCTCGTCCAGTTGTCTCGATCCGGCTCGCGACCGAGCGGTGGTCGGGGCGGCGGACGCGGGGGAGGGCGCCACCATTCCTACGGGGGCAGGCCCGAGACTCAGAGGATGCAACGACCCGACGTCGTTCGCCTCCTCGAGTCGCGCAACCTGCTGCCGGCCATCTTCTTCATCTTCAGCCGCAACGGTTGCGATCAGGCCGTCGCGCAGGTGCTGCGGGCCGGCCTCCGATTCACGACGACCCAGGAGCGCGACGAGATTCGCGAGATCGTGGAGGAACGCTGCCGAACCCTCCTCGATGAGGATCTTGCCGTGCTCGGCTACTGGGACTGGCTGTCGGGCCTCGAACGAGGCGTCGCAGCCCACCACGCCGGTCTGCTGCCCGCCTTCAAGGAGGTGGTAGAGGAGCTGTTCCAGAAAAAGCTGGTCAAGGTGGTCTTCGCCACCGAGACACTGGCCCTCGGCATCAACATGCCAGCCAGAACCGTCGTGCTCGAGAAGCTCGAGAAGTTCAACGGTGAGTCACGCGTGCCGATCACGCCCGGGGAGTACACACAGCTCACCGGTCGCGCAGGGCGCCGCGGCATCGACGTCGAGGGCCACTCCGTCATCCAGTGGGTCGACGGGCTCGACCCGCAGGCCGTGGCATCCCTCGCCTCGAGGCGCACGTACCCTCTCAACTCGAGCTTCCGGCCCACCTACAACATGGCCGTCAACCTCATCGAGCAGTTCGGCCGACTGCGCACCCGCGAGATCCTCGAGTCGAGCTTCGCGCAGTTCCAGGCGGACCGGGCAGTGGTCGACCTTGCCCGCAAGGTGCGTTCACAGGAGGAATCGCTGGCGGGCTACGCTCAGTCGATGACGTGCCACCTCGGCGACTTCGCCGAGTACTCAGGCATCCGTCGCGAGCTCACCGATCTCGAGCGCAAGGGTATTTCCAACACCGCGAGCAGGTCGGAGCGCGACCGCCGTCAGCGTCAGCTCGGCGATCTGCGCAGGCGTATGAAGCAGCATCCGTGTCACGCCTGCCAGGAGCGCGAATCGCACGCACGGTGGGCGGAGCGCTATTGGCGGCTCAAGCGCGAGACCGACCAGCTGACAAGCCAGATCCGCAATCGCACCGGGGCGGTCGCCCGCATCTTCGATCGAGTGACAGAGGTGCTGGTCGAACTCGGCTACCTCACCGCCACCGAGTCCGGGGAGTTCGAGCTCAGTGAGACGGGCCGGATGCTGCGGCGAATCTACGGCGAGCGGGATCTTCTCGTTGCCGAGAGTCTCCGTCGCGGCTATTGGGATGACCTCGACGCGCCGTCACTCGCAGCCATGGCGACCGCGCTCGTCTACGAGCCGCGGCGCGAGGAGGGCGAGCTCGGCGATCGCTACCTGCCGCGCGGCCGTTTCCGTGAAGCACTCGAGCTCACGGGCAACCTCTGGGCCGAACTCGACGATCTCGAACACGCCCACCGTCTTCCGGGGAGCCAACCGCTGTCAACAGGTCTCGCCCTCGCCATGTGGAGATGGACGAACGGCACGCCCCTCGACGCCGTCCTGCGCGAGGCGGACATGGCCGCTGGCGACTTCGTGCGCTGGTCGAAACAGACCATCGACCTGCTCGACCAGCTCTCGGTGGTCGCCGACGGCAAGGTGGGCCGCACGGCACGGGCAGCTCTCGACGGCATTCGGCGGGGCATCGTCGCGTACAGTTCCGTCGCATGAACCACGCCTAAGCTCATATCGTGAAGCCCGTTCTCCCGCTCTGGGCAGCCGTCATCGTTGCGGCTGCGGCGGGTCCGGTCATGGATGCCGGCTTCCCCGACCGATATCTCTGGCCCCTCGCTATCGTGGGGGTCGCATTGGTGCTGGTCACCCTGATCGGGCGACGGGTTGGTGGCGCCATCCTCGTGGGCTTCCTCGCCGGTCTTACCTTCTATCTCACCCACATCGAGTGGGCTTCGCTCTTCCTCGGCTGGCTGCCGATGACAGCACTGGCAGTGCTCGAATCGATGTTCTTCGCGGCAGGAGCTGCGGCGATCGCGCTGGCCTATCGCTGGGTGCCTCTGGCGTTCCCCACGCTGCCTGGCAGGCTTGGCCTGCTTCCCGTCGTCGTCGCAGGACTCTGGACCGCGAGAGAGGCCTGGGCGAGCGTCTGGCCGTACGGCGGCTTCGCGTGGGGAAGAATCGGCCTCTCTCAGGCCGACGGGCCACTGTCGCCACTCTTCAGCTGGATTGGCATCTCCGGGATGTCCTTCGCGCTCGTCTTCGTCACCGCGCTCAGCATCGAGGCGGTTCGTGTGACGGGCATCCCGAAGCTCTCGCGTATCGCCGCCCCCGTTGGCGTGGCCGCAGCGCTCCTCGTGTTCCCCGCGTTTCCCGTCGCCACAGAGGGCACCATGACGGTGGCGGCAGTGCAGGGCAATGGCAAGGCGGGCTACTTCGACGGTTCGAGTGCCGACGACCTCCTGCAGGCACAGCTCGACGCCACAGTTCCGATCTTCGGAGAGGACGTGGACGTCGTGGTGTGGCCCGAGGGCACGACCTACCGCGACCCGCTCAAGGATCCGTACACCACCAGCGTGTTCGAGTACGTGTCAGCCGAGATGGGGGCACCACTGGTCGCGCAGGGAGTGAGCGAGAGGGATGGATCGTTCTACAACACCGCGATCCTGTGGGAGGCGGGGAAGGGGGCACTCGACTTCTACGACAAGAAGCATCCCGTTCCCTTCGGAGAGTACATCCCGGATCGCTCGTTCTGGCGACCGTTCGCGCCGGACCTGATCGACCTGATCCAGCGCGAGTACACCCCTGGCGCAACCGACAACGTGTTCGACATCAACGGTGTCATCGCGGGGATCAATATCTGCTTCGACATCGTGGATGACCAGATCCTGACGGAATCGGTGGAGCAGGGCGCTCAGATCATCTTCGCGTCATCCAACAACGCAGACTTCGGCAGGACAGACGAGAGCGTGCAGCAGCTGGCCATCGCGAAAGTCCGTGCGATGGAACTCGGTCGAACCGTAGTCAACGTGTCCACGGTGGGCACGAGCGCGATCATCGCGCCGGACGGCTCCACCGTCGCCCGGCTGCCCTGGTACGAGCCAGGCGCGATGGTGGAGACCGTGCCCCTCTCCTCTGCGATCACCCCGGCCGTCTTCGCCGGGCGCCAGATTGAGTGGCTCGTATCCGCACTGGCACTAGCGGGACTGGTCATCGGCGGGATCGGAGCGCGTGCCGTCCGGCGGAATCGCTCCACACATGCGGGAAGCCCCGCAACCGACATTCGGTAGCGGGGCTTCTCCACGTGAGGTGAGTTAGGCGCCGATCTTGTCCTGGCTGCCCTGCTTGTCCTTGGTGCTCTGTCCGCGGCGTGCGCGCAGGTACTCGAGTCGTTCCTGGAGGAGTTCCTCCAGCTCGGGGCGCGTACGGCGCTCGAGCAGCATGTCCCAGTGGCTGCGCGGGACCTTGGTCTCGGTCTCGTCGAGCTCAACGGGCTCTCCGTCGCTGCCGAGCAGCACACCCTCTTGGCCCGACTTGGGGGACTCCCAGATCTGGGGGATCTCTGCGTCCGCCGCAAACACCACGTCAAATGTGGTGCCGTTGGAGGCGCGGTACGTTCTCTTCACACGCGGTGAGAATTCAACGCCCTCTTCGCTCTGTAAGCTCTGGGTGCCCAATCTCATGCCGCGCAAGCTCCGGTCTGCCATCGTGTGGCCCTCCTTGTGTTCGCGGTTAGGTCACAGTTATAAACCCACAAGCTGGGCAAAACCTTTCAGCCCTGCGAGCCTCACAGGTGGTTCCCAGCAATCACTTAGGTTAACGACGGGCTTTCACTATCTCGAGGGCAAGATCGGCACGATCCGTGACAAGTCCATCCACTCCCGTGTCGAGCAGCGAACGCATGGTTTTGGGCTCGTTTATCGTCCAGACATGGACTTCGACTCCGGCTTCGTGGAATCGCTCGACCATGCCGGCGGTGGTCACGCGGAGCCCGAGAGCCTTCTCGGGTACCTGCACGGCATCGATGCCGCGTAGGGCTCGGGACATCGCCAGGGGAGCCCCGAACTTGCCCGCAAGAAGAGCCCCGATGAAAGGCCGGGCAGACGCTGAGGTCGCGACGCCCGGCAATTCGGCCAGCGCCGCGCGCCGCCGCTTCTCACCGAACGACGTCACGAGAACGCGATTGGTCGCCGAAAGTCTCTGAATGCTTGCCACGGCGGGGGAGACAACATCCGCAGATTTCAGGTCGATGTTGAACCGAGTGTCGGGAAAGGCATCGAGGGCCTCCGCCAGCGAGCAGAAACTCTGCCCGAATCCCAGGTCGATCCGGCGCAGTTCAGCGAAGGTCAGCTGGTTCACCCGGATGTCGCGGCCCGCGACCCTCGTCAGATCGGGGTCATGACAGACCACCGCTACACCATCGAGGCTCGCACGCACATCCGTCTCGATGTAGTCAGCCCCCGCCGCGACCGCCTTCGCGAAGGCGAGCAACGTGTTCTCTGGCGCCTCGATCGCCAACCCACGGTGCGCGAAGACGCGCGGCCGCGGGGGAGCGAAGTACGAGGCGGCCGGGCTACTTGGGCGCTGGGCCCTTGCCACCGAGGAATCCTTCACTGATTCCCTTGAGTGCTTCGGTGAGCTCCGACGGGATGATCCACATCTTGTTCGAGTCGCCCTCGGCGATCTTCGGCAGGGTCTGCAGGTACTGGTAGGCGAGGAGATCCGCAGAAGGGCCGCCCGCGTGGATCGCGCCGAAGACCGTCGTGATGGCCTCGGCCTCACCCTGCGCACGCAGCACCTGGGCCTTGGCGTCACCCTCTGCAGAGAGGATGGCGGCCTGCCTGGCACCTTCCGCCGTCAGGATCGCGGACTGCTTCGTTCCCTCGGCAGTGAGGATGAGCGCTCGACGGTCACGCTCGGCGCGCATCTGCTTCTCCATGGAGTCCTGGATCGAGACGGGCGGGTCGATCGCCTTGAGCTCCACTCGTCCTACGCGAATGCCCCACTTGCCGGTCGACTCGTCGAGCACGACTCGCAGCTGGCCGTTGATGTTGTCACGGCTGGTGAGGGCCTCCTCGAGGTTCAGGCCACCGACGACGTTACGCAGCGTGGTGGTGGTGAGCTGTTCGACGGCGCCGAGGTAGTTCGCGATCTCGTAGGTGGCGGCACGTGCATCCGTCACCTGGAAGAACACCACCGTGTCGATCGAGACCACCAGGTTGTCCTCGGTGATGACAGGCTGGGGCGGGAATGAGACGACCTGCTCGCGCATGTCGATGAGCGGGCGCAGCCGGTCGATGAACGGCACCAGGATGTTCAGACCCGGCATGAGGGTCTTGTGGTACTTGCCCAGACGCTCCACGATGCCTGCGCTCGCCTGCGGGATGATGCGGATTGAGCGGAACAGGATCACCAACACGAAGATGGCGACTATGGCGATCAGGATGACCAGGAAGACCTGGCCGATCAATTGTCCTCCGTCAAACATGTACTAGTTCCTTTCCACAGTGGAGACCACCGCGGTGGCCCCATCAATAGCTGCGACAACGACGGAGTCGCCCTCGAGCAGCGGCGACCCGTCGAGATCACGGGCAGTCCAGACATCCCCGTTGACGAGCTTGACGTTCGTCGGCTTGCCGGAGAAATCGGTGGTGACGACGCCCGAGAGGCCGATGAGGGCATCGACGTTGGTGGGTGCATCGTGGGCACCCCGACCGAGTGCCCTGAGGAGCGCCGGCCGCACGACGAGAAGCAGCAGCAACGAGAGGATCGCGGCGACGAGCACCTGCGCCCACCAGGGCAGACCGAACAGGCCGGACAGAAGTCCACCGAGGCTGCCAACGGCGAGCATGAGGAACGTGAACTCGAGCGTCATCACCTCGATGATGATGAAGATCAGGATGAGGCCGAGCCAGAGTATCCAGGCGTAGCTCTCCAGGAATTCCAGCAGCATGAGCACGCACCTCTCGTGGTTCGGTTCACCATCGAAGCTATCACCTGCTCTCGACACCGCGTCGAGTTGGTAGGGTCGGATGCTGTGAGCGACACCCCCACCAACCCCCTTGCCCCCGGGTCTCTCGCCGGCAAGCGCGTACTCGTAACTGGATCGTCCCGCGGCATCGGTGCCGACACGGTGACCTACTTCGCTGAGGCTGGCGCCCGCGTGGCGATCAACTACCGCAACAAGGAGGCGCGGGCGCTCAAGCTCGTCGACAAGCTCATCGCCGGCGGGGCAGAGGCGATCGCGGTCGGCGCCGATCTGACCGACCCGGAGTCGGTCGCAGCGCTCGTCGAGACCGTGCGCACGGCGTTCGGTGGCCTTGACATCCTCGTCCTGAACGCATCGGGGGGCATGGAGAGCGGCATGGAGGCCGACTACGCCATGAAGCTCAACCGCGATGCCCAGGTGAACTTCCTCGAGGCAGCGCGTCCGCTCCTGGAGGCCGGCTCCCGGATCGTGTTCGTCACGAGCCACCAGGCGCATTTCATCAAGACCGTCGAGACGATGCCGGAGTACCTTCCCGTCGCACTGAGCAAGCGAGCCGGCGAGGATGCCCTGCGCGACCTCATCCCCGGGCTCGAGGCCGACGGTATCTCGTTCGTTGTCGTCTCCGGCGACATGATCGAGGGGACCATCACGGCCACCCTGCTCCAGCGCGCGAATCCTGGTGCCATCGAAGCCCGCAAGGAGGCCGCGGGCCGCCTCTACAACGTGGGGGAGTTCGCGGCAGAGGTCGCACTGGCGGCCGTGGAGCCGATCCCCGCCGAGAACACGCGCTACGTGGGCGACGTCTCCGACTTCCTCAACAAGTAGGCACTCACGATGACCGTGAAGGGTGTGCGCCGGCTCACGAGCCGTGTGCTGCTCTTCGACAGGGAGAACCGCATCCTGCTGTTCCTGACGAAGGCGCCCGACACAAGCGGGATCGCGCGGTGGCTGACCCCGGGCGGGGGAGTGGACCCCGGCGAGACCCAGCACGAGGCCGCCGTACGGGAACTCTATGAGGAGACCGGCCTGAGAATCGACGACCTGGGTACTCCTGTGTGGTCGCACGACTTCGATGTGGAGTGGGATGACGCGGACCACGACACCGGCCACGCGGAGTTCTACACCGCAGTCGTCGACGCTTTCGAACCATCGAGTGAGCACTGGACCGAAGAGGAGCACGTGGACGTCCTTGCGCACAGATGGTGGACGCTCAGCGAGCTGATCGGCACTGACGAGCCCTACGAACCGAAGGAGCTGGTGAACCTCGTGCGTCGCCAGTTGCCGTCCTGCTGATGGCTGACCTTCCCGAATTCTCGATCGAGGACCTCGAGCCGCTCACGCGAATCGACGTTGGCTTCTTCGGAACGGATGACGCCCTCGATCTCGGCCTGTCTGCCGTCGAGATCATCACGGAGCGCGAGCTCAACCTTGCTGTCGACATCGTGCTGCGCGGCTATCTCGTGTTTCGAGTACGGCTCGGTTCGACGGGTCGAGACAACGATTCCTGGCTGCAGGGCAAGGCTGCGGTAGCACTTCATTTTGAGGAACCATCACTTTTGGTTCGACGCCGGCTCGAGGCATCCGGACAGTCGCTCGCAGACCTCGGGCTGGATCCCGAACTGTACAAGGCACACGGTGGATCGATTCCAATCCGAGCATCCGGAGAGATCGTCGGAACGATCACCGTCTCCGGCGAACCCGACGTGGTCGACCACGAGGTGGCCGCCGAGGCACTCAGGCGCTTCCTGGGCGACTGATCACTCGCGTCCGGCCCCCTTCACCCGTCACCCCGTATCTGATAATGCACATTATGTCAGCTTGAAAGAACTGCGAAGTTTCACGCCAGGGAGCAGGCGCACCCCGCGCATCACCTTCCCCGAGTTCGCGAACCGGAGGACACCCACGTCGCCCAGGGCACATCAGCCGAATCGTCTCCCGTGTCCCAAATCCGCTCCAACGTCCGGGAACTCAGGCACGTCG
>CAYRON010000014.1:0-60553 GCA_964425885.1 uncultured Salinibacterium sp. | reverse complement strand
GGGCGGTGTGCTTGGTGCCCTCGCCTCCGGTGATGCCCTGAACGATGACCTTGCTGTCCTTGTTGAGGAAGATCGACATGTTATTCCTTACGCGTTCGCGAGCTGGGCAGCCTTGTCGGCGCCGTCGTCCATGGTGGTTGCGAGGGTGACGAGGGGGTTGTTCGCCGCGGCGAGAATCGCGCGGCCCTCCTCCACCTGGTTGCCGTCGAGGCGCACCACGAGGGGCTTGGTCGCGGAATCCCCGAGGATCTCGAGGGCCTTGACGATGCCGTCGGCGACGGCGACACACGAGGTGATGCCGCCGAAGACGTTGACGAAGACGCTCTTGACCTGCGGGTCACCGAGGATCACGTCGAGGCCGTTGGCCATGACCGTCGCGGATGCACCGCCGCCGATGTCGAGGAAGTTGGCGGGCTTCACACCGCCGTGCTTCTCACCGGCGTAGGCCACCACGTCGAGGGTGGACATCACGAGACCAGCACCGTTACCGATGATGCCGACCTGGCCGTCGAGCTTCACGTAGTTGAGGTCGTTCGCCTTGGCCTTCGCCTCCAGCGGGTCCTCGGCATCCGTGTCCTCGAGTGCCTCGTGGTCGGGGTGGCGGAAGCCGGCGTTCTCGTCGAGCGAGACCTTGCCGTCGAGTGCGACGATGTCGCCGCTGCCGGTGAGCACGAGCGGGTTGACCTCGACGAGCGTGGCATCCTCGCCCTTGTAGACCTCGTAGAGCTTGACGAAGACGGGAGCGACCTTGTCGACGAGCTCCGCCGGGAACTTCGCGTCGATGGCGATCTGCTTCGCCTTCTCAAGGTCGATGCCGGTGCCCGGGTCGATCTCGATGCGCGCGAGGGCCTCGGGGCGCTCCTCGGCGAGCTGCTCGATCTCCATGCCGCCCTCGAAGCTCGAGAGGGAGAGGTACGAGCGGTTGGCCCGGTCGAGCAGCACGGAGAAGTAGTACTCCTCCTTGATGTCTGCGCCCTCGGCGACCATGACGCGCTTCACGACGTGACCCTTGATGTCGAGGCCGAGGATGGCGCGTGCCGCCTCCTCCGCGTCATCCGGGGTCTTGGCGACCTTCACGCCGCCGGCCTTGCCTCGGCCGCCAACCTTGACCTGCGCCTTGACGACGGTGACGCCGCCCAGCTGCTCGGCTGCGGCGCGAACGCCCTCTGGGGTGTCGGCGACAATGCCCTTCAGTACGGGAACACCGTACTTTTCGAAGAGGTCCCGAGCCTGGTACTCAAAAAGATCCACGCTGCTTTTGTCCAATCGCGCGTCGGTGTGGGAAAAAGGCCCGCTCGCTGCCTGGAAATAACTCGACATCGAGACATTTGGGCCACAGAGAACTCTACCCGCTCCCGCTGGGGCCCATCTGCGCGAGACCCCGCGCGGTAGTGCCGAAAACTAAGGAGTTTCTTGCGTCACGCCCCGGACACTCCGGGCGCGCAACCCTCAGCTCGGGAATCTCCTTAGTTTTCGTCACCCGACGAGAGAAGGGAAGGCGAGGATGGTGGGGTGTCGACCATGCGCGAGACCTCGGGCGAGGCCATCCTGCTTGCCGGTGGCGCTGCCGCAATCCTGCTGCAGGTGGCCGATCCCGCCGTCGCGCGCGGAGTCGCCCGACACAGCACCTTCGCCGAGCGGCCGCTCGACCGGCTTCACGGAACACTCACCTACCTCGCCGTCATCGTCTATGGCACTCAGGAGGAGGCGAATGCCATTGCACGCAGCGTTGGGGCCGCTCACCGCGCGGTGCCGCGGGCGACGGATGCCGCACTCCAGCTCTGGGTAGCTGCAACCCTGTACGACACGGCGATTCGGGTGAGAGAACTCGTGTGGGGACCGGACTCCGACGAGGTGGCGGAGTCGCTCCTCGCGGAGTACTCGATCGTCGCGACTGCGCTCGGCGTTCCGCGGTCCGCTTGGCCGGCGAGCCGCGCGGCGTTCGCGGAGTACTGGAGCACCTACCGGCTCGAGGTGGGCGACGATGCACGCGCCATTGCCCGGGATCTGCTGCATCCTCGCGGGCCCTGGTGGCTGCGCACTCTGATGCCGACCGTGCGGGTGGTCACGGCGGGTCTCCTCTCGCCGGAGCTCCGCGAGGCGTACGGGCTCGAACATGACCCGGAGCACTTCGAGCGGCTCGTGCGCCGAACCCGCGCGATCTACCCCCGCCTCCCGCGCCGACTGCGCAGCTGGCCGGCCCGCCACTACCTTCGGCGGTTCAGGCGAGCTCGAAGCTGACCGTACCGGTGGGGATGTCGGCGGCCACGAGTCGCACTCGCACCGTGTCACCAGGGGTGGCCGAACCCTCCACGGACGCGGTGACGATGCCCGCGATGTCGAGCGACCCATCGACAGGCGGCACGACCTGCACGGTGACGCTCGACTCGCGCGCAGCGATGACGACGGCATCGAACTCGTCGCCGACGCGCGTCTGAAGCAGCGCCGCCTCGATCGCCGCCACGGACTCACGCTCGACACGCGAGGCCACGCCGCCCGAGCGGCCCATGATCTTCGGCAGCGTGGGCAGCGCCTCGCGCACCCACTCAGGCACCGGCTGTCCGGCGAGGAGTGCTTCGCAGGTGACGAGCACGAAGCGGTCGACAAGCCTCCGCAGCGGTGCGGTGGCGTGCGCGTAGGGGGCGGCCACGGCGGCCTGCACCGTGTCTTCCGGCACCTCGCCGTCGAACGCGGTGTACCCCGCACCGCGGAAGAGCGCGGCTGCGGCATGCACCGCCGCAAGGCCAGAGGGCGTGGAGACGTCGAGAGCCCGCAGGAACTCCCCGTAGGCGAGGTCGTCGGGCCACGGGCATCCGAGGGCTGCGACCTGGCGTCGAAAACGTTCGATCGTCTCGGGAGCGGGCACCGGCATGGTCCGCAGGATGCCCACACCACCGTCGAGCATGATGCGGGCCGCGGCCATTCCCGTCATGAGCGAAAGCTGCGCGTTCCACTGCTCGACGGGCAGCGGCGCCCGTTGCGTGAGGATGTAGCGGCCATCGTCGACCTCGACCTCCTCGTCGGGGCGACCGAGGTTCGCGCCACCTCGCGCACGTTCGACCTCGAGCCGGAGCATGCCGACGGTGCGCAGCAGCCCCATGAGGCGGTCACCGGAGTCGGCGAGCGCCTGCGCCTCGTCGTACGACAACTGCCGAACGCTGCGCACGCGGGCGCGCTGCAGGGCCGTGGAGCTGACCTCGCCAGCCTGGTCGAGCTGGAAGGTCCACACGTAGGCACCCCGGATCCGATCCGGCAGCAGGGACGCGGCATCCTCGCTGATGACCGGCGGATGCAGCGGGATGCGCCCGTCGGGCGCGTAGACCGTCTGTCCGCGTTCACGGGCCTCGGCATCGATCGCGCCACCGGGCCTCACGAAGGCCGGAACATCCGCGATGGCGTAGTGCACGAGGTAGCCGTCCTCGCTTCGCTCGATGTACAGCGCCTGGTCGAGGTCGGTCGCCCCCGGCGGATCGATGGTCACGAAGGGGACGTCGGTGAGATCGAGACCCGGCAGCGCGACGGATGCCACCACCTCCAGCGCCTCGCGTTCCACCTCTTCGGGGAACGACTCCGGCAGCTCGAGCTCCTCGCGGATCTGCTGCAGCCGCGCCGCCAGCGCACCCTCCCGCTGCCGCGCGCGGGGCACCAGAACCCGCGGCTCGGCGGTGGACGTCATGCCTAGAGCTTCTCGATCGGAGCTATCTTCACCAGCAGGCGCTTGCGCCCCGCCACGTCGAACTGCACCTCCGCCACCGTCTTGGGGCCGACTCCCGTCACGGCCGTCACCCGGCCGTCGCCGAAGTCCGTGTGCCGAACGCGGTCGCCCACCGCGAGCGTGAGGTCGCCGTTGTCGCGCACCTTGCCCGTGATGGGGGTCGCCCACTCGGTCTTCGTCTTGGGCGCCGGCGGCAACGCACCGTACGACTCGCGCATGGGTGCGGCCCGCACCCCGCGGAATCCCGACCGGAACCCGCCCCCGCCCGAATCACGCCACTCGATGAGATCGGCGGGGATCTCTGCGAGATAGCGGCTCGGCATCGACACGGACACGTCGCCGAACGACGCCCGCGATGTAGCGAGCGACAGGAACAACTTCTTGCGCGCACGAGTGATGCCCACGTAGAACAGCCGCCGCTCCTCGGCGAGACCACCAGGCTCGTTCGTGGACATGCGGTGCGGCAGCAGGTCCTCCTCGAGGCCGGTGAGGAACACCGAGTCGTACTCGAGGCCCTTGGCCGTGTGCAGGGTCATGATCGAGACCGAGCCGTCGTGGTCGTCGATCTCGTCGGCCGCGGAGTACAGTGCGACGTTCGTGAGGAAGTCCACGAGGGTTCCCTCGGGGTTGCTCACGCGGAACTCCTTCGCCTGCGAGACGAGTTCCTCGAGGTTCTCCGCGCGCGCCTCGTCCTGCGGGTCGCCTGAATTCTTGAGCGAGGCGTGCAGACCCGACCGCGTGAGCAGGGCGGTCAGGATGTCGTGGGGCGCTGCCGTGTCGATAGTGTTCGCGACATCGTCGAGCAGTTCCCCCAGCTCGGTGATGGCCGCGGTGACCTTCGGTCCGAGACCGAGAGCCGGGGCATCCCGCAGCACCTCGCGCAGGGGAACACCCTGCCGCTCGGCAAGTGCCTGCATCGCCGCCTCGGTCGCCGGGCCGATGCCGCGCTTCGGCACGTTCATGATGCGGCGAAGCGCGAGGTCATCGTCGGGGTTCGCGACCTGGATGAGGTAGCCGAAGGCATCCTTCACCTCGGCGCGCTCGTAGAACTTGGTGCCCCCGGGGATCCGGTACGGGATCGCCGAGCGGATGAAGATCTCTTCCAGCGGTCGTGTCTGCGAGTTGGTGCGCACGAACACGGCGACGTCGTTGTAGCTCGCCCCGGCATCCCGAAGCTTCTCGACCTCATCGGCGACGAACTGCGCCTCATCGTGCCCGGAGTAGCCCGTGTAGCCGGTGATCTTGTCGCCCGAGCCCACGACAGTGAAGAGGTTCTTCGCCTTTCGGTCGAAGTTGTTGGAGATGACCGCGTTGGCAGCGTCGAGGATGTTCTGGGTCGAGCGGTAGTTCTGCTCGAGCAGGATGACCTTCGAGTTCGGGAAGTCGCGCTCGAACTCGACGATGTTGCGGATGTCAGCGCCGCGGAACGCGTAGATCGACTGGTCGCTGTCGCCGACGACGGTCAGCGAGGCGCCAGGCACTGGAGTTCCATCGGGCGCCATCGTCGAGGCCGGCGCTCGCACCAGCTCGCGCACGAGCGCGTACTGGGCATGGTTGGTGTCCTGGTACTCGTCGACGAGGACGTGGCGGAACCGCTTCTGGTAGAGCGCCGCGACATCCGGGAACGCCCTGAAGAGGTAGACGGTCTCGGCGATGATGTCGTCGAAGTCGAGCGCGTTGGCCCTGCGGAGCGATGCGGTGTACAGCCGGAAGATCTCCAGCAGCAACGCCTCCTTCGGGTCCGAGAGGTTTGCATTGCGGGCGAAGCCATCGACGTCGGTGAGCTCGTTCTTGAGCCGAGAGATGCGACTGAGCGCGCCACCCACCGTGAAGCCCATGGTGTCGGCATCCAGCTCCTTGATGATGCGCTTCATGAGCGCGCGGGAGTCAGCGGTGTCGTAGATGGTGAAGCTCTGCTTCATGCCCATCGACTCCGCCTGGCGGCGGAGGATGCGCACGCAGGCGGAGTGGAAGGTCGAGATCCACATGCCCTCGGCCTCGTCACCAACGAGAGCGCGCACGCGTTCCCGCATCTCGGCAGCGGCCTTGTTGGTGAAGGTGATCGCGAGGATCTGGCTCGGCCATGCCTCTCGCCACTTCAGCAGACCAGCGATGCGACGCGTGAGCACGCTCGTCTTGCCGGAGCCGGCGCCCGCCACGATGAGCAGCGACTGCCCGCGGTAGAGCACGGCCTCCCGCTGCTGGGGATTGAGGCCGGAGAGCAGGGGCTCGTCGTCCGGCGGGGGCAGAAGGGGCACGGATGACATGGCCCATCGATTCTACGGGCGAGCGCCGACGCCACGCTTGGCCGCCTTCCCTCTCCTCCCACCTATCCCAAATGCAGGAGATCCGGGTCGTGTTTCCCAAATCATCCGGAAACGGAGCGCTGAACACCTCCTTTTCCTGTATTTGGGATTGTGCAGGCGCCTGCGAGAGGTGGGTTCGTCCACAGCGGGAGTCCGCCAGCAGTTGTCAACTGATGGATGGATGCGCCGTGGCCGCCGGTCGCGAGGGTCCGATCATCAGTAATGGGCTCCGTACGAGAAAGGGTGGCCGCGCGCGGCGGACTCGCCGCCACTCGCGAGATCCTTGCCGCCGGTTTCGGTCGTGGAGCGATTCGTGTTGCTTTGCTGCAGGGCGATGTGTTTCGCGTACGTCAGGGGTGGTACGCCATTCCCGGCGCTCCGATTGAAGCTGTGCGCGCGGTCCGCGTTGGCGGACGTCTGACGTGCGTCTCCGGACTCCGAGCGATCGGATGCTGGGACGTGAAGGTCCGCGAACTGCACGTCTCGGTACCGCCCACCTCCGCGCGATTGCGTCGACCAGACGACAAGTGGACTCGGCTGGCGGATCACAACGACCCCGTCAAGGTCCACTGGCGCCCGAGCGGCGGGGAGGATCGTTTCGTTCTGCCCGCCCTCGAGTGCTTCAGTGACGCCGTGGCATGCGTCACGACGGAGAATCTGATCGTGTTGGCCGACTCGTACCTTCACCGACATCCTCAGGCGCGAAGCACGTGGGCGCAGGACGCGGCGGCGCTCGGTGATCGGGCATCCGCTCTCCTTGCGGCAGACGGTGTGTGCGAGTCGGGCACTGAGACGCTGTTCTATCGGCGCTTGTCAACGCTCGGGATGCGCCGACAAGTCGCGATCCCTGGCATCGGGCGGGTCGATTTCATCATCGGCGAGCGCCTCGTGATCGAAGTCGACGGCGCGGAGCATCATGCTGACCGATTCGAGGCGGATCGACGACGCGACGCCCTCCTCAGCCACCGAGGGTACCGTGTGCTCAGATTCACGTACTGGCAGGTCATGGCCCGATGGCCGGAGGTCGAGGCGGCGGTATGGGCAGCAATTGCGCGGGGCGACAGGTTCTAGCATCCATCGTTCGGCGCTCGCCTCCCCGTCGGTGATCCCAAATGCAGGAGATTCGCCTCCTGCCGTCCACAGAATCAGCACAACTGCGACCAACAGCGCGGATCTCCTGCATTTGGGATCGCGAAAGGACCGTCAGCCCAGCAGCGCCCGCACGAGGTCGGGTTGATCGGCGAACACCCCGTCGAGCCCGGTGCTGAGCAGCAGCCCGAACTCGGCCTGCCAGTCGCCGAACTCCTGTGGTTCGCCGACCCGCGCCCGCGCCGCGAGGAAGCGGTTCTCGGCCCGGAGCGTCCACGTGAAGATCTCGAGACCAGCAGCGTGGGCGCGCGCCACGAGATCGGTGACACCTCCGCGCTTCTCGTCGAGCAGCATCCGTTTGTCGACGCTGATGCCGTCGACGGATGCCGCGAGCTCGAGCAACCCCGCATCGGTGAGGTAATCGGCGTACCGTTTCGCCGTTCTGCCGAACTCGGCCGCCTGGTCGGCCGGGGAGCCGGACGATTCCAGCAGGAACACGATCCGCCCCGGCAGCCCCCGACTGCGGATCTGCTCGAGCACGGTCTGCTCGAAGCACTCCACGATGAGGTTGTCGCTCGTCGCCCAGCCCGCGATCTCCGCGGCGAACAGTTCGTCGAGCGGCAACCCGATCGACGCGAAGTAGGTGGCGTGCTTGATCTCGGCGACCATGATCTTGCCGCCCGGCATCAGCTCGATGAGGTCGCGCAGGCGCAGGATGCCCGGGCTCGTCTCCTCGCCGAATTGCGCCGAGCCCTCCCGAAGCTCCGGGAGGCGTTCCCGGGCCGTGAGGGTCGCGAGCTCCGGCCAGGTGAAGTCCTCGGTGAACCATCCGGTGTGCTTGGTGCCGTCGATCACCTTTGTGGTGCGTCGGGCTGCGAACTCGGGGTGGTCTGCGACATCCGTCGTTCCGGAGATCTCGTTCTCGTGCCGCAACACGAGCACGCCGTCACGGGTCGCCACGATGTCGGGCTCCACGGCATCGGCACCGAGCTCGAAGGCGAGTTCGTACGCTGCCGCGGTGTGCTCCGGGCGATAGCCGCTGGCGCCCCGGTGGCCGATCACGAGGGGCCGGGGCTGGTGCGTCACCCCACTAGCATTCCACTATGTCGACGTGCGCCGTGTGCTCTGCCGAACTACAGGGTGACTGGAAGTTCTGCCTCTCCTGTGGAGCGCCATTGGCCGCCTCCGTACCCGCAGCGATCCGCCCGACGAGGGCACCGGCCGAGGGCCGTACGCTCAATCTGCTCGCCGTGATCGCGATCGTTCTCGGCGTCATCGGTGGCCCCGTGGCCGCGATCTTCGGGTTCGTCGCGGCGCGACAGATCAAGCAGACCGGCGAGCGCGGCATCGTGCTCGCCCGCATCGCTATCGTGCTCGGCATCCTGTGGCTCGTTGTCTGGATCAGTGCGATCACCTGGATCCTGGTCTCCGGTGCCCTCTGACCGTCGCGTCGCTTTCGCCGAGTGGCGTGAGCCGACCCGGTCCCTCCCCCTCGTCTGGGGAACGTACGGCGAGCGCTACGTAGCTGGCCTGGTTCTTCTCATCGCTGGGGGCATCGGCCTTCAGGCATCCAACACCTACACGAATTTCTTCCTGCTGCAGGGTGCGCTCGTGTACGCCGTCGGATGGTCCATCCTCCCGTCGCGCGGATGGCGCCGCATCCTCGTGGTCGCCCCGGCCACCGGGCAGCTGTGGCTGCTTCTGACGGGTCCGTTCTCCGTCTGGACCCTCGCCGTTCCGTACCTCGCCTGGCTGCTCGTGCGGCATCGTCCGTTCCGCAGCTATGTGACGGTGCTCCTGCCCATCGCGAGCTCCCTCGTGCTCCCCAATTTCTTCAGCGAGTACTCCGGGATGTTGCCCGCTCTCGCCATCTCGCTCGCCGTGCTCGTGGCATCCGCCTGGCTGGCGCGCCTGCTGGCCATGACGAAGAGGCCGCGCCCTGCGATTACCCAGCGAAACCCGGTAAATTACTAATACTCACCAGCCAGTTTCGAAAGAGGAGAAATGGCACTCAACAACCCCGCATTCCGCAACGAGGCGTTCAGCTCGCAGGGAGCGGTCGCCGCCGCGCAGGACGTCTCCGCGCAGCAGCTCGATGAGATCTACAACCGTCCGTCCGCCCCGGTTCAGGGCGAGGTCATGACCGTGGAGAACACGATCCAGAAGACCGTGTTCACGTTCGCGATCCTCCTCGCCGGTGCAGCAGTCGGGTGGCTCACCGCTCCCGCCGTGCCGTTCCTGTGGATCGGCGCCGGACTCGTCGGCTTCGTGCTGGCGCTCGTCAACATCTTCAAGAAGGAGCCGTCGGCGCCCCTCATCCTCGCTTACTCGGCTGCCCAGGGTGTCTTCGTCGGTGGCATCTCCGCGTTCTACGAGCAGCAGTTCCCCGGCATCGTGCTCCAGGCCGTGATCGCCACGTTCGTGGTCGTCGGTGTGACTCTCGCGCTCTTCGCGAGCGGCAAGATCCGCGCCTCCAAGCGGGCCACCAAGATCTTCCTGATCGCGATGATCGGCTACGCGGTGTTCTCGCTCGTGAACCTCGGCATCATGATCTTCGGTGGAGCGAACGGAAACCCCTGGGGTCTCCGCGGTGACGTCGAGATCTTCGGCATCCCGCTCGGCGTGGTGCTCGGCGTCTTCGTCGTGATCCTCGCGGCGTACTCGCTCGTGCTCGACTTCGACTTCATCCAGAAGGGCGCCAACAACAAGGCCCCTGCCAAGTACGGCTGGACCGGCGCCTTCGGCATCATGGTGACCGTCATCTGGCTCTACCTCGAGCTGCTGCGCATGCTGGCCATCGCCCGCAACTAGCTGCTTATCTGCAGAAGGGCCGTCCCGCACGCGGGGCGGCCCTTCTGCATCTCACGCGAGTGTTCCGATATGGCCGTTATCCCCCGCGAAATAAGGGCCATATCGGAACACTCGGCGCCTACGTGAGGCCTACTCCCACTCGATCGTTCCCGGCGGCTTGCTCGTGACGTCGAGCACGACACGGTTGACGCCCGCCACCTCGTTGGTGATGCGGTTGGAGATGCGCGCGAGCACGTCGTACGGCAGGCGCGTCCAGTCGGCGGTCATGGCATCCTCGGATGACACGGGCCGGAGCACGATCGGATGACCGTAGGTCCTGCCATCCCCCTGCACCCCTACCGAGCGCACGTCGGCCAGCAGCACGACGGGGCACTGCCAAATCTCGCCGTCGAGTCCCGCCGCGGTCAGCTCGGCGCGAGCGATCGCGTCCGCGGCACGGAGCAGCTCCAGACGATCACGGGTGACCTCACCCACGATGCGGATGCCAAGGCCAGGCCCCGGAAAGGGCTGCCGTGACACGATCACCTCGGGGAGCCCGAGCTCGCGCCCGATGGCACGTACCTCGTCCTTGAAGAGGGTGCGGAGCGGTTCGACCAGCTCGAACTGCAGGTCTTCGGGCAGTCCTCCCACGTTGTGGTGACTCTTGATGTTGGCTGTGCCGGTTCCGCCACCGGACTCGACCACGTCGGGGTAGAGCGTTCCCTGCACGAGGTACTTGATCTGTTCCCCCTCGCCCTGTGCCTCGAGCACGAGGGCTTCTGCTGCGTTCTCGAAGCTGCGGATGAACTCGCGGCCGATGATCTTGCGCTTCTGCTCAGGGTCGGTGACTCCGGCGAGCGCGTCGAGGAACTGGTCGACGGCATCCACGGTCACGAGGCGCACACCCGTCGATGCGACGTAGTCCTCCTCCACCTGGCGACGCTCGTCCTGACGCAGCAGGCCGTGGTCGACGAAGATGCACACCAGCTGGTCACCGACGGCCTTGTGAACGATGGCTGCAGCGACCGCGGAGTCGACACCGCCCGAAAGGCCGCAGATGACCCGGCCGGTCCCGACCTGCTCGCGGATGCGCGCGACCTGCTCCTCGATGACGTTGGAGCTGTTCCAGTCCGCGGGGATGCCCGCGGCGGTGTGCAGGAAGTTCTCGATGACCCGCTGGCCGTACTCGGAGTGCTTGACCTCGGGATGCCACTGCACCCCGTACATCCGTCGCTCGTCCGACGCGAACGCAGCAACCGGGGTGGATGCCGACGACGCGAGAACGGTGAAGCCCTCCGGGGCCTTCGAGACGGAGTCGCCGTGGCTCATCCAGGTGGTCTGCTCCCCGGGCTGGCCGCCGAGGAGGCTGCTGTCGCCGGGCGTGAGAGTCACCTCGGTGGCGCCGTACTCACGAAGGCCGGTGTTGGCGACCTCTCCACCGAGCTGCTGGGCCATGACCTGGAATCCGTAGCAGATACCGAGCACGGGAACACCGAGCTCGAGAATGCCGGGGTCGAGGGCGGGGGAACCCGGCTCGTAGACGCTCGAGGGCCCGCCGCTCAGCACGATGCCGGCCGGGTTCTTCTCAGCGACCTCGGCCGCGGTGATGGTGTGCGGCACGATCTCGCTGTAGACACTGGCCTCACGTACGCGCCGGGCAATCAGCTGTGCGTATTGCGCGCCGAAGTCGACGACGAGAACTGGGCGGGCGTCGGTATCGGTCACGCAGTGGCCTCCGTGGGTGTGGCCTCGGCGCCTGCGGCTCCGAGGCTGATTGATGAGATGACGGCCTCGACGTCGCGCGGAACACGACGCTCGAGGAAGAACGAGAGGAGGGGGATGATCCCGCCGAGGGCGATGAACAGGAACTTGCCGAACGACCAGCGGATGTAGCGCCACAGCAAGAAGTCGCACGCGAGGTAGAGCACGTAGAGCCAGCCGTGCACGATGAGGATGAACGTCGAGAGGTTGATACCTGCGATGAGGTCCTTCGGCGTGAGAGCGAGGAACCCGTAGGGGCCGCCGAGTTCGATGTCGACACCGAAGCCGTAGCGCAGCACCATCATGAGGCACAGCAGCAACAGGAAGCTTCCCGTGATGATGGATGACACCTTGTACACGGCGACCGTGCGTCGGATCTTGGGGACGTCGGCAGGCCGTGGACCTTGGGGCATGACCCTATTCTACGGGCGGCTCGCCCGACGCTTCCGCCTCGGCCGCCAGCTGGTCCTCGACGTCGTCGCGCACCAGCCGGTACCAGAGGAACACGGCAAAGCCAGCGAAGATCACCCACTCGATCGCGTAGAACACGTTTAGCAGGTTGAGCGAGACCTCGGTGTCGGGTGGCGGTGAATCGATGACCTCGAGGCTGGCCGGTGCATCCGTGAGGACGAGGTAGCCGCCGTACACGCCGTCGGGCACCTGGTTCCAGATGTTGATCAGTTCCGGCACGGCGAGCGCCGAGCGCACCCCAGCCTCGAAGTCCGACTGCTGTGGTGATTCCGTCGGAAGGTAACGCCCGGCGAACTCGCCTCCGGGAGTAACGGCGTTCAGGTCGTCGATGGCGGATGCCGCGGCATCCTCGGTCTCGGCCCACCCGAGCGCCACGGCGAGACTCGCCCCATCCAGAGTCACCAGGTGACCGACCACCCAATATCCGGGGTCCGCGTGGTTCGAGCGTCCGGAGAGCACGAGGAAGTCGCCGGGAATGAAGCTCCCCTGTACGACGACGCGCTGCCCCGTCGCCGCCGACATCATGGGCTCCTGCGGCACCGCTACCGCGTCGAGGGGCACGACGGTCTCGGTCTGCTCCTCCGTGACCTCACCGCCCTCGAAGCTGCGCTCGAGCTGCCACTGGCCGAGGAGTGCGAAGGATGCCGCGATCGCCAGCGCGAGTACGAGAGCACCGATCCACTTGGGGCGCCGAGCCGTGGACCAGAAGCGTGATGCGAAGCTCAATACTCTGGATCCTTCTTGCGCTCGATGATGTCGGACTGCTCGGCTGCCTGGGTGGCGATCGAACCAGTCACGCTACCCGGTTGATCTATGAACTCGTCGATGTCGATATCGGACATGTCGATATCGGCAAGGTCGATGTCGGACACCTCACTACCGGCCGTATCGCCGTCGGTCGGGAGTGCCTGCTCCGCGGGCTCCTGACCCGAGGTCACGGCATCGACGAGCGCAATGGACTCCGCGCGTTCCCGCTCGCGGCCGGCGGTGGGCACTGGTTTGCGGCGCTGCGGCCGAAGGATGAGCCTGCCGATGCGTTCGGAGTTGACGGCGAGCACGGGGCCGATGATCGACATGGTGAGCACGTAGAGGCCGGCGAAGGGCACGAGCCGGGCATCCAGGCCGGCAGAGAGCGAGAGGGTTGCGAGGATGAGCGCGAACTCGCCACGGTTCTGCAGGATCACGGTCGTGTTGATGCCCGCCTGGGGGCCGAGCTTGTTGAGCCAGGCGACGAACTGGCCGGCGAGGATGTTGAGCAGGATCGTCAGGCCGACGGCGGCGGCAACGGGCGCCACGACCTGGCCGAAGTCGGCGATGTTGAGCGCGAGCCCGAAGTTTAGGAAGAAGAACGCGCCGAAGATGTCGCGCAACGGAAGCGCGATCTGCTCGATGCGGGCTCGATATCGGGTGGCGCCCACGACAAGGCCGATCAGGAAGGCACCGATGGCGTCGGTGACGCCGAGCAGCTCTCCGATACCGCCGAAGGCGACTGCGAGGCCGAAGAACAGGATCGTGAAGAGCTCGTCATCCTTGGTCTTGAAGATCTTGGAGACGAATCTGCCACCCCAGCGCGCGAGGCTGAACATCACGACGAGGAACAGGAACGCCACCGCGAGTTTGAGCACGACAGGCCACACCTCGGTCTCGCCGCTCAGCACGACGCCGACGATCGCGAGGTAGATCGCGATGAAGATGTCCTCCACGACAGTGACGCCGAGGATCATCGGAGTCTCGCGATTGGCGAGCCTGCCGAGCTCGATGAGGAGCTTGGTCACGATCGCGCTCGACGAGGTCGCCGTCATGCCGGCGATGATGAGCGCCTCGCGGGTGCCCCAGCCGACCATGAACCCGAACGCGAAACCCACCCCGATGTTCAGCAGGATGTAGGAGCCGCCCGAGACGACGAGCTTGCCGGCATTGCTGAAGAACTCATCCTGGTCGAACTCGAGGCCCAGGTTGAAGAGCAGCAGGATGAGGCCGAACACCGCGATGAGTTCGACATTCTCCGAGTCGAAGTTGAGCGGGAACCATCCCGTGTGCGGGCTCGCGAGCAGGCCCACGACCATGTAGACGGGGATCGCGGGAAGGCCGACGAGCTTGCCCAGTCTTCCGAGAACGTAGGCGATGAGGAACAGGATGCCGAGAACAAGGAGTTCTTCACCGAGGTGCACGGCTACGCCCCCGGTGGACCGTACGCTGCGGGCATCTCACCCGTGCGGTAGAAGGAGAACGCCTTGGCGACCTTCTCCGGAGTGCCGGCGACGACGAGGGTGTCACCGGGGAAGACGGTGAAGTCTTCTGCAGGTGCAGGATTGGCCGAGTCTCCGCGCACGACGGCGACGACCGTCAGCCCGACGACTCCGCGCCCGGCGAGGGAGCCGAGCTTCTGGCCGGCGATGTGGTCGTCGTAGTCGACCGAGAACCAGTCGATGCTGAGGCCCGGAATCGACTCGAGGCTCGAGAGCGACTCCGTGATGCGGGTGCCACCCAGGAGTTCAGCGAGGGTGTGCGCCTCATCCTCGTCGAGGCGCAGCGAGACCTTCTTGACGTCCGCGCCGTCCTCATCGTCGGAGAACGTGATGAGGTCGCTCGGACCGGAGCGGTGGGTGATCACACCGACCTTGCCCCCGTCGTCGGTCACGAAGGTGTGGAGCACTCCGACCCCAGGAAGTTTGACCCGCCGAACGTCAACCATGAGATGTCCTCCCGTCGTTCGCAGTACTTCTATTCTACCGGCCGGTCCGGCTAGATCTCGGGGGCCTCGAGCCGTACGCGGTCGGCCGACTCGTCGTCCGGCTCCCGCTGGCTGGCGCGTTCTGCGGCAACCCGCTTGAGGTAGAGGCCCACCTCATGCTCGGTGCGCTCGGCATCCCAGCCCAGCACGCCGGCCATGAGGGATGCGGCAACCGGGGCAGCGGAGACCCCTCGGTCCCACGCCTCGATCGAGATCCTGGTGCGACGCGCGAGCACGTCGTCGAGGTGGAGCGCGCCCTCGTGGCTCGCGGCATATACGACCTCGGCTCCGAGATAGTCGTCGGCGCCGGGTAGCGGCTCCTGCAGCTCCGGCCGCTCCCGGATGAGGTCGAGGAGTTCATCCGTCATCACGCCGTAGCGATTGAGTAGGTGCTCGACTCGCACCTTGTGCACATCGAAGGCGCGGGCGAGCTTGCTGCGCTTGTTCCACGCCGCGTGGTACCCCTCGGCGCCGAGCAGCGCGATGTCCTCGGTGATGCTCGGCGAGATCTTGCCGTCGAGCGCGGCGACGGCCTCGTCGATGGCGTCCTTCGCCATGACCCGATAGGTGGTCCACTTGCCTCCCGCGACCACCACGAGGCCGGGAACGCTGTGCGCGACGATGTGCTCGCGGCTGAGCTTGGAGGTCTCCTCCGACTCGCCCGCCAGCAGGGGCCGCAGGCCGGCGAAGACGCCCTCGACGTCGTCACGGGTGAGCGGCACGGTGAGCACTTTGTTCACGTGGGCGAGCAGGTAGTCGATGTCGGCGGCCGTCGCCGCCGGGTGGGCCTTGTCGAGATTCCAGTCGGTGTCGGTCGTGCCGATCAGCCAGTGACGCCCCCACGGGATGACGAACAGAACGCTCTTCTCGGTGCGCAGCAACAGGCCGAGCTTCGACTGGAACCGATCGCGCGGCACCACGAGGTGAACACCCTTGGATGCCCGCACCTTGAACTGGCCACGCTCGCCGACCATCGACTGGGTGTCGTCGGTCCAGACTCCCGTCGCGTTGACGACCTGGCGGGCGCGGATCTCGAACTTCTCGCCGGTCTCCCGGTCGTGAGCGCGCACGCCGACGACGCGCTCCCCCACCTTGATGAACCCCTCGACCCGCACGCGGCTGGCGACGTGAGCACCGTAGAAGCTCGCGGTACGGGCGAGGTTCGCCACGTACCGTGCGTCGTCGACCTGGGCGTCGTAGTAGGCGAGGCCGCCGCGGAAGGCGTCGTGCGCCAGGCTCGGCGACGCCCGGAGAAGCTGGCGCTTGGTCAGGTGGCGGTGGTGCGGAACGCCGGGAGGGCGGCCGCCCGTGTAACTCAGCAGGTCGTAGAGGAGCATGCCTGCACCGATGTAGAGGCGCTCGAAGACGGGCTTCGTGAGCGGGTAGAGGAACCGCACGGGCTTCACGAGGTGGGGCGCGATGCGCTGCAACAGCAGGCCGCGCTCGATGAGCGACTCGCGCACCAGACGGAAGTCGAGCTGCTCGAGATAACGGATGCCGCCGTGCACGAGCTTCGACGAGCGGCTGCTGGTTCCGCTGGCCCAGTCGCGGGCCTCCACCATTCCGACGCGCAGCCCTCGGGTCGCGGCATCCAGCGCGGAACCGGCCCCGACGATACCGCCGCCGACGACGAGGATGTCGAGTTCCTTGGTCTTGAGGGCCTCGATGGCGGCCGCCCGCTCCTCAGGGCCGAGCTTCGACGACCTGGTGACCGATGTGCGGCTCATTGCTACCTCGAGACGTAGGGCGCGACGACAACCTCGACGCGCTGGAATTCCTTGAGGTCCGAGTAGCCCGTCGTCGCCATCGATCGGCGCAGCGCGCCGATGATGTTGACGCGACCGTCGGCCACGGATGACGGTCCGTAGAGGATCTCCTCGAGGGGGGCAAGGCTTCCGACCTCGACGCGGTTGCCGCGCGGCAGTTCGGAGTGGTGCGCCTCGGCGCCCCAGTGCCACCCGCCGCCGGGAGCATCCGTCGCCCTGGCCAGCGTGCTGCCGAGCATGACGGCATCCGCACCGACGGAGATCGCCTTGACGATGTCTCCGCTCGTGCCGAGACCGCCGTCGGCGATCACGTGCACGTAGCGGCCGCCCGACTCGTCCATGTAGTCACGACGTGCGCCCGCGACGTCGGCCACAGCCGTCGCCATCGGGGCATGGATGCCGAGGCTCGCGCGAGTGGTGGATGCTGCCCCTCCGCCGAACCCGACGAGCACACCGGCCGCACCCGTGCGCATGAGGTGCAGCGCCGCGGTGTAGGTCGCAGCGCCACCCACGACGACGGGGACGTCTAGCTCGTAGATGAACTTCTTGAGGTTCAGGGGCTCGACGCTCTTGGAGACGTGCTCGGCGCTCACGGTGGTGCCGCGGATCACGAACAGGTCGACTCCGGCATCGACGACGGTCTTGTAGTGCTCCTGAGTCCGCTGCGGGCTGAGGGCGCCGGCGACCGGAACGCCGGCCGCGCGGATCTCCGCGATGCGGGCCTTGATGAGTTCGGGCTTGATCGGCTCCGCGTAGATGCTCTGCATGCGGGAGGTCGCAGCGGATGCGTCGAGTCCGCGGATCTCCTCGAGGAGGGGCTCCGGGTTCTCGTAGCGCGTCCAGAGGCCCTCGAGATCGAGCACCCCGAGGCCGCCCAGCTCGCCCATGCGGATGGCGGTTGCGGGGCTCACCACCGAGTCCATCGGTGCTGCGAGCACCGGAATGTCGAAGGTGTAGGCGTCAATGGTCCAGCTCACCGAGACATCCTGAGGGTCACGCGTCCGCCGGGAGGGCACGATCGCGATGTCGTCGAACGCGTACACGCGGCGAGCGCGCTTGGCGCGGCCGATCTCTATGTCACTCACACGACAAGCCTATCTGCGTGGGTCAGCGCGCCCGCCGGATCGTCGGGGAGCTTGACACCTGCCCGCGCCATTTGAATGCCCTTCACCACGGACATAAGATGAGCGCTACTACTTATTACCCGAGTACTAATCGACTATTCAAGACCCTGAGGGCGACGAGTGATTCTGAGCACGAGCCCCACGCGCATCGGCATCTATTTCTTCTATGACGAACACGGCGTGGTCGATGACTACGTCGTGACGTTCCTCGCTGACATGCGCACGTCACTCACCCGCCTCGTGGTCGTCGTGAACGGCTCACTCACACCAGAGGGTCGACGCACCTTCGAGAACCTCGGCGCCGATCCCGTGCTCGTGCGGCCGAACAAGGGCTTCGACGTGTGGGCCTACAAGGCCGGCCTCGACCTCATCGGATGGGATGAGCTCGCGAACTACGACGAGCTCATCATGATGAACTTCACGATCATGGGCCCCGTCGGCTCCTTCGCGCCGATGTTCAGCGAGATGGACACCCGCGACGTCGACTTCTGGGGCATCACCATCCACAACGGTGTCGCGTTCGACCCGTGGGGCAAGATGCCCGACGGCACCGTTGACGTGCACATCCAGTCGCACTTCATCGCGGTGCGCAACCGCATGCTCACGAGTCCGGAGTTCCGGTCGTATTGGAAGACGCTCGAGCCGATCGACACCTACGAGGACTCGATCGCCAAGCACGAGGCGCTCTTCACGCCGCGCTTCGCCGGCTTCGGCTTCACGTGGGACTACTACGTCGACACCTCCGACCTCATCGGCGAGGCGTACTACCCCCTCTTCAACATGCCGTTCGATCTCGCGTCGCGCAGGCTCAGCCCCATCTTCAAACGCAAGAGCTTCTTCGCGGGGCCCGACCTCTACCTGGACGAGAACTCGAACCGGCCGGCGCGGGATCTGCTCGACTTCCTCTCCACCTCCGATGGTTACGACGTCGACCTCGTCTGGAGTCACGTCATCCGCAGCGCCAACCACTACGACGTGGCCATGGCACTCAACCTCTTCGTGGTGCTCGACTCGGTGAACGAGGCACCCCCGCCCGCGATCCCCGTCGGTGCGCTCCTGGGCGTCGGCAGCCTCGTCGAGCTCGAGAGCCGGATGCCGTTCCTCGATGCGCTACCGGACGGAACGAAACTCGTGCTCGTGCACCCGAGCGATGCGCCGGGGCTCGAGGATGCCGCGACCGTCCTGTCGACCACGCGCTGGGCCGACGCCCACGTGATCGCCATCGAACCGCAGGATGGACCCTGGTCGGTCCTCGACCACTACGACGGAGAACTCGACGACGTCGAACTCGTGTGTGTCGTCGAGACTGCGCAGCGCGGGATCTTCCCCCACACCAATGCCGTGGCATCCGACCGCAACTCGATCGACGCCGTGCTCGGCACCGCGCCGTACGTCAGGCGCGTCATCGAACTCTTCGAGAGTCAGCCGAGGCTCGGGCTCGTCGTGCCGCCTCGGTCACTCCACGACGTCAATTACGGCGACTACGGCCACGAGTGGGGCGGCGCGTACGACGGCGTGCACCGCCTCCTCGGCGAGCTCGGGCTGACCACCCCCCTGGAGCCGGGCAAGAGCCCCATCTCCGCCGCCGACGGAAAGTTCTGGGTGCGCTCGTCGGTTCTCACGAGCAGCACCTATGCGAAGGCGAAGAAACTCGCCCCGTCGCGCGACGAGCTCACCAAGGCGACCCCCTTCGTGGTGCAGTCTCTCGGCTACTTCTCGAGCTTCGCGATGCCCGACTTCCTTGCGTCGAACTTCATCGCCAACGCGACGCACATGATCCGTCGAAGCAACCAGCGCTTCGGGTCCGGTGTCGGCGACCGGTTCTCGGCGTTCGAGTTCCGCCTCCAGGCACGGCAGCTCGGCTGGCTCGACCAGTACGGCTTCGCACCGTCGAGGGCCTACCTCTACGTCGACACGGGCAAGGGCTTCCACGAGGGCAACGCGATTCCGATCGAGGCGCGACCCCTGCTCGGTTCGAAGGGCATCGAGTTCCGGTTCGACGTGCCCCCGCGCACCAAGGCGATCCGGTTCGACCCTCTCGAGGGCCTCGGCTGCCTCTGCATCGGCACGAAGGCCGTGACCGACACGGGCCAGGCCGTGCAACTGCTCCCGGTGAACGGTGTCCGCCGGGGACGCATCGACGTTTTCGACACCCCTGACCCCTCGTACATCGGCTATTCCTGGCCGCGGCGTGCCACTCAGCTGATCGTCACGATGGACAACATGACCGTGCTGAGACCGCCGTTCTCGGGCGATGCCCGTCGGCCATTCTGGGCGTCGGCCTGGCACCGGATTCGTCGCGTGGTCGGTCGGATCGGCTGAGCGGAGTTAGGTGCCGTCCGCGCCGTCAGCCATGAGCTTCACCATGAGTCGGTAGAGGTCGCGATGCAGGGCGATGAGGGATTCGAGTTGCCGGGCATCCGTCGCACTGAGCTTCGCCCGCGGTGCGCTCGTCATCCGCGCGTCGGCCCGGAGTTCGTCGATGCGGCGGGAGAGCCTCCAGCGCTCCGCGTGCTCCGCGCGCCGGGAAGTCGCGAAGTCACGACCCGCGGCGAAACCCTCGAGCAATTCGGCCGTGATCTCACCCGCCGAGATCTGTCGACGATCCTTTCGACCGCTAAAGCTGTCGTGGGCGGCGGCGGCGATGGTGGATTCGGTGAGCCAGCCCGGCCCGCCGAAATGGTCGTAGAGATACACGGGGATGCCCATGGAGAGCGCGTACTGCACGGTCTTGCCGATCGTGAGCACCGCGTCGAAGCCCGCCAGCACGTCCGGCGTGATGCGAACCGGGCGGTCATCGACACCGAGGTACGACACCTCGACGCCCGAAGCCTGCAGCAGGTCGGTGGCCTCGCGCACCTCGGCGGGGGCGTGATTGGAGACGACCAGCAGCGTGCGCAGGTCCGTCACCGGGGCGCTCTCGAAATCGGCGAACGCGTCGGGCGCCGGGTTGTCGAAGACGATCGTCGTCTCGGGGTCGAGTCCGAACTCGAGCAGGCTCTCCACCGTCGTCGGTGACATGCCGAGCGAGAGGGCGGCCAGCTCGTTCTCGAGGGTGGCGTGACGTGGCAGCTCCACGTCCATGAAGCTCGACAGGTGGTTCCAGACCAGGGGTGCGGCGACCCCACCGTCGGCGAGCCGACGAAGCAACCCGGGGGGCAGGATGCTGTGCTGAACCCAGATCAGGTCGTAGGGTTCCGCGAACTCCTGGTCTAGATCGGCGACGTGCAGCGTGAGGCGACCCCACGACGGGAGCTTCTGGATCTCGCCGAGCATGGGTTCACCGAGATCGTGGGTGTAGACATCCACGACCCACTCCCGCTCGAGAAAGTGCTCGATGAGCTCGAGCGTCACCATCTCCGAGCCCGCGAAGTTTCGCAGGTGGTTGGTGGTGATCAGGACTCTCATCGCCACCAGCCTACGGAAGAGCTCACCTCACAGTGAGCCTTTCTCGCGCTGGAAACCGGTCAGCGGCGGTAGTTGGGCGCCTCGACCACCATCTGGATGTCGTGCGGGTGCGACTCCTTGAGGCCTGCCGCGGTGATGCGCACGAACTTGCCCTTGTTGCGCAGTTCCTCGATCGTGCGGGCGCCCGTGTAGAACATGGACTGCCTGAGGCCGCCGAGAAGCTGGTAGACCACGGATGACACGGGCCCGCGATAGGGCACCTGCCCCTCGATACCCTCAGCGATGAGCTGCTCGTCGCTCGGAACATCCGCCTGGAAGTAGCGGTCGCGTGAGTACGACGTCTTCTTGCCTCGCGTCTGCAGGGCACCGAGCGATCCCATGCCTCGGTAGCTCTTGAACTGCTTGCCGTTGACGAAGATGAGGTCGCCGGGGCTCTCGTCGGTTCCGGCGAGGAGCGAGCCGAGCATGACGGTCTCCGCTCCGGCGACGAGCGCCTTGGCGATGTCGCCCGAATACTGGAGACCGCCATCGGCGATCACCGGGATGCCAGCCTCGCGCGCCGCGAGGGATGCCTCGTAGACGGCTGTCACCTGCGGAACGCCCACACCGGCCACGACGCGCGTTGTGCAGATGGAACCCGGGCCGACACCGACCTTGACCGCGTCGGCACCGGCATCCACGATCGCCTGCGCGCCCGAGCGCGTGGCGACGTTGCCGCCGATGACGTCGATCGCGGCGAAAGCACTGTCGGACTTGATGCGCTTGATGATGTCGAGCACGCCGGCCGAGTCACCGTTGGCTGTGTCGACCACGATCACGTCGACACCGGCGTCGCGGAGTGCACCCGCGCGGTCCCAGGCGTCACCGAAGAATCCGATGGCTGCCCCCACGCGCAGGCGCCCCTCGGAGTCCTTCGTCGCATTCGGGTACTTCTCCGACTTGTCGAAGTCCTTGACCGTGATGAGTCCCGTGAGGCGGCCGCGCTCATCGACGAGCGGCAGCTTCTCGATCTTGTGCTGGTGGAAGATCGCGATCGCGGAATCCGGATCAATGCCCTCGCGCGCGGTGATGAGAGGCATCGCCGTCATGACGTCGCGCACCAGCGTCGTCTCGCGCTCGAAGGGCGAGACGAACTTCATGTCGCGGTTGGTGATGATGCCGACGAGCGTTCCGTCACCCTCGACGACGGGGAGTCCCGAGACGCGGAACTGCCCGCACACCATGTCGACCTCCGCCACCGTGGCGTCAGGGGTGGTGGTGAGCGGGTTGGTGATCATGCCGGACTCGCTGCGCTTGACCTTGTCAACGTACGCAGCCTGGTCCTCTATAGAGAGGTTGCGGTGCAGAACGCCGAGGCCTCCGTTGCGGGCCATGGCGATGGCCATGCGCGCCTCGGTCACCGTGTCCATCGCCGAAGAAATCAGCGGCGACTGCACCCAGATGCGCCTCGTGAGCCGCGAACCGGTATCGGCCTCGCTCGGAATGACGTCGGTGTGGCCGGGAAGCAGCATCACGTCGTCGTAGGTAAGTCCGATGAATCCGAACGGATCAGGCTGGTCCATGTGCCCCTCGTGAGTGCTGCTTACGGGCGGGCCGGGAGCCTGCGGCATCCCGACTCGACGTCCTCTGTCTTGTTGGTTAATGCTAACGCCCTTGCCAGCCGGGCCATTCCCGGGCAAGATGCCCAGAACCGACGTCGATCCGACCCGAAACACGGGAGACACATATCGGAGCTATTGTCGTTCGAGTTAACGTGCGGTCCACTTCGCACTTTGTGGCCCAGCTGGAGGTTTTGTGAATACGGCAAAAGCAGTGCGCAAGCGAAGTTCGGCGAAGGCTCTCCTCGTTCTCTTCGTAGCAGCGCTCGGCGCGACCATGGCCTTCGGGGCCGCATCCGCGGGTGCCGATGAGGTGGACGTCGATAAATACGACTACCGCATCAGCGGCAACGTGAAGCTCAACAGTGAGCCCCTCGAGGATGTCCTGCTCACGATCGCGGGGAACGGCCACGAGGTAGAGGTGTCGACGGATGCCGACGGCCGCTGGCGCGTAGGAGTTCCGTCGAACGAGGGCTCCTACACGGTCACGCTCGACGAGTCGACGCTTCCCGAGGGCATCGCGGTCATCGACGAGACCGGCGAGAACCCGACGCCGAACGTGAGGACGGTGGAGATCGGCCCGAGTGGATCGGTCACCACGAACTTCTTCATCGGTCGCGGTGAGCGCAACACGACGACGTGGATCGACCAGCTGGTCGAGCGCGTCGTCAACGGCCTCAACTTCGGCCTCATGCTCGCGCTGGCCGCCATCGGCCTGTCGCTCGTGTTCGGCACCACCGGCCTTTCCAACTTCGCGCACGGCGAGATGGTGACCTTCGGTGCGCTCATGGCGCTCCTCTTCTCCACCGTTGTGGGGCTTCCTATCTTCATAGCGATACCCATAGCCGTCATCCTCTCCGCGGTCTTCGGATACGCGATGGATGCCGGGCTGTGGAGGCCACTGCGTAAGAGAGGCCTCGGCGTCGTCCAGCTCATGATCGTGAGCATCGGACTCTCGCTGGCCCTCCGCTACGTCTTCCAGCTCTTCGTGGGCGGTGGAACGGCCCAGCTCGTCGGGTCGACAGCACCCGACATCCAGATCTGGGGGCCCATCAAACTCAGCGTCATCGACATGGTGAGCATGGCGACCTCCGTCATCGTGATTCTCGCGTTCGCCTGGTGGCTGCAGCGCACGAGGATCGGTAAGGCCACGCGCGCTGTCTCCGACAACCCGTCGCTCGCCGCAGCCAGCGGCATCGACGTGGACTTCGTCGTCCGCGTCGTGTGGATCGTCGCAGCAGCACTTGCCGGCCTCGCCGGTGTTCTCTGGGCGTACTTCCGCCCGGGCATCAAGTGGGACATGGGAACGAGCATCCTGCTGCTCATCTTCGCGGCGGTGACGCTCGGTGGGCTCGGTACCGCGTTCGGTGCACTCATCGGTTCGCTCATCGTCGGAATGCTCGTCGAGGTCTCGAGCCTCTGGATCCCCTCGGATCTCAAGTACGTCGGTGCGCTCGTCGTGCTCATTGTCATCCTGCTCTTCCGGCCACAGGGAATCCTCGGCCGACGAGAGCGGATAGGTTAGGAAGGCTTAGACCATGGACTTTCTTCAGATCCTGTCGAACACGGCGAACCAGATCCTCAGCCCCACCACGATCGGTTTCGCGCTCGCCGCACTCGGGCTTGCAGTGCACTTCGGATTCACCGGCCTCCTCAACATGGGTGTCGCCGGCTTCATGGCCATCGGTGCCTACGGATTCGCGATCTCCATCCTCACCTTCGGGCTGCCGTGGTGGATCGCCATCCTCATCGGCCTCGGCGGTGCTGTCGTCTTCGCCCTCATCCTCGGTATTCCGACTCTCCGTCTGCGCGGCGACTACCTCGCCATCGTGACCATCGCGGCGGCCGAGGTCGTTCGACTGCTGTTCCTGACGACGGCATTCACTCCCGTCACGGGTTCGGCAGACGGCCTGTCCGGCTTCCAGGCCGGCTTCCGCGCGGCCAACCCCCTGCCGCAGGGTGGTCCGTTCGGGTTCGGCCCGTGGATGTACTCCCGCGACCAGTGGTGGGTCATCATCATCGGCGTGCTGCTGCTGGCTCTTGCCGTGCTCTTTGTCTGGTCGCTCATGCGCAGCCCGTGGGGTCGCGTCATCAAGGGCATCCGGGAGGACGAGGATGCGGTGCGCGCGCTCGGTAAGAACGTGTTCTCGTTCAAACTTCAGGCGCTCGTCATCGGTGGTGTCGTCACGGCTCTCGGTGGCATCGTGATCGCCCTCGGCACGAACGTCAACCCCAACGTCTACGTGACGTCGCAGACGTTCTTCATCTACACCGCGCTCCTCCTCGGTGGCGCGGCGACGATCTTCGGTCCGATCCTCGGCGCCGTGCTCTTCTGGGTCGTTCGGGCCTTCCTCTCGAACCTGCTCCCCGCGCTCGCAGGAGCGGGAGTTCTGCCCTTCCTCTCCGGCGAGCAGGCGCAGATGATGGTGTTCATCCTGATCGGTGTCGCCCTCATGCTTCTCGTCATCTTCCGGCCGCAGGGCATCCTCGGCAACAAGAAGGAGCTGACCTTTGTCAAGTGAATCCATCGCACCAGTGACTCGTCCGAAGACGACGGGCCTGCACAAGGGCGAGATCGTGCCCGGCGTCGCGAAGGTCGATCCGATCATCGTGGCCGACGGGGTGAAGCGCACGTTCGGTGGTCTCACGGCCGTCGATGTGCAGCACCTCGAAATCCCGCGCGGTGCCATCACGGCACTCATCGGGCCCAACGGTGCAGGCAAGACGACCCTGTTCAACCTGCTCACGGGCTTTGACGTACCCGACGAGGGAACCTGGATGTTCGAGGGCAACTCCCTCGCGAGAGTTCCCGCGTTCAAGGTGGCGCGCCGTGGCCTCGTGCGCACGTTCCAGCTCACCAAGGCGCTCGGCCTGCTCACCGTGCTCGAGAACATGAAGCTCGGGGCGACGGGGCAGAGCGGCGAGAACTTCTTCCGTTCGCTGTTCCCGGCGTTCTGGCGCAAGCAGGAGACCGACATCGAGGCCAAGGCCCGTGTCATCCTGGCGAAGTTCAAGCTCGACGCCAAGGAGTCCGACTTCGCGGCATCCCTCTCGGGTGGGCAGCGCAAGCTCCTCGAGATGGCACGTGCGCTCATGAGCGACCCGACCCTCGTCATGCTCGACGAGCCGATGGCAGGTGTCAACCCGGCGCTCACCCAGTCGCTGCTCGAGCACATCCTCGACCTCAAGGACCAGGGGATGACGGTGCTCTTCGTCGAACACGACATGCACATGGTCCGCCACATCGCCGACTGGGTCGTCGTGATGGCGGAGGGCAAGGTCGTCGCCGAGGGACCACCGGATTCCGTGATGCAGAACCAGGCCGTGATCGACGCGTACCTCGGTTCGCACCAGGATGTCGACCTCGGTGTCGTCACCGGCCGGTACGAGGGTGAACTCACCGCCGAGGCGGCCGAGCTCGTCGCCGAGGTCAAGGAGCTCGACCAGGCAATCAACGACGACAGCGTCAACGATGGCACCGACAAGGGTGGAGCAGACAAGTGAGCGACCAGACCGGAACCGCCGTGAGCGGCAGCGCCAGCACGACCGCTGAGCCCGTTGTCAGTGTCACCGACCTCTACGCGGGCTACCTGCCGGGCGTCAACATCCTGAACGGCACCAACCTCGTGGCCGAGCAGGGCGAGCTCATCGGCATCATCGGCCCGAACGGCGCCGGTAAGTCGACGCTCCTCAAGGCCATCTTCGGGCAGGTCAAGGTGCGCGGAGGCAGCATCAAGCTCCGCGGCACCGAGATCACGGGCCTCAAGGCGAACAAGCTCGTCGCGCGTGGTGTCGGATTCGTGCCGCAGACCAACAACGTGTTCCCGAGCCTCACGATCGCCGAGAACCTCCAGATGGGGCTCTACCAGCGCCCCAAGGTCTACCAGGAGCGTCTCGAGTTCGTGACGGGCATCTTCGCGGAGCTCGGCAAGCGTCTCGGACAGCGTGCCGGTTCGCTCTCGGGCGGTGAGCGCCAGATGGTCGCCATGTCGCGCGCACTCATGATGGACCCGCAGGTACTGCTCCTCGATGAGCCGTCGGCCGGCCTCTCCCCTGCACGTCAGGATGACGCCTTCCTCCGAGTCTCGGAGATCAACAAGGCGGGCGTGACGACCATCATGGTCGAGCAGAACGCCCGCCGTTGCCTTCAGATCTGCGACCGCGGCTACGTGCTCGACCAGGGAACGGACGCTTACACGGGAACCGGCCGCGAGCTGCTGAACGACCCCAAGGTCATCGGCCTGTACCTCGGCACGCTTGGCGCCTAAACAGCCGTAGAACGCCACGAAGGCCCGCCTCCAAGGAGGCGGGCCTTCTGCGTGTGTCTGATGGGAAACGTCGCTCAGCGACGCATCCCACGCTGGGAAATGATGAGCTCGCGGTCGTTCACACGTGCGCGAGCACATCACAACACCGCGCGGGCTGGCCGTGGTTGTCCGTGAAGCGGGCACCGGATGCATGTCCCGCTCCCACCGCGCAAGCAAAAGGGCCGCGACCAGATGGTCGCGGCCCTTCGCTCTGTGGCTACTTAGTCAGCAGCGGTGTAGGTGTTGTCCTCACCGTACTGGTAGATACCAATGGTCGCCTCGGTCGGGTCGCCGACCTCGTCGAACGTGATCGGACCGGAGATGCCGTCGTAGTCCGCGACGCCACCATCGTTGATGATGTCGGCGCACTCTGCGAACGTGGTGCACTTGGTGCCGTCACCGGAACCACCGGAAACCTCCTGCAGCTTCGCTGCAACCTCGACGGGGTCCGACGAGCCTGCTGCAAGCGAGGCGAGAGCGAGAAGGATGACCGCGTCGTACGACTCGGCTGCGTAGCTGAACTCGGTGAGCTCATCGTTGCCCTCGGCGACCCAGAAGTCGTTGAGGCCGGCGGTGAAGTCACCCAGGGTGTCGATCGACAGGCCGGGCAGGGTTCCCTTGGCGCCGGTGAGGGTGCCGTTCGGGAAGTCCGCGCCGAAGTTGGCCAGGTTGCCGTCAACGAAGTACAGCTTGTCGGCCGGGAAGCTCGAGACGATCTCGGGGATCATCGTCGCAACTTCCTCGAACGTGATCAGTGCGATCGCGTCGGGGCTGGCCGCGAGGACCTCGCTGATCTGAGCCGAGAAGTTCGTGTCACCGGTGTTGTAGGTGACCTCGGAGACGACCTCGCCACCGGCAGCCTCGAAGGCTTCCTTGGTGAAGGATGCCAGGCCGGTGCCGTACGAGTCGTTCAGCACGATCATGCCGAGGGTCTCGTTGCCGTCTTCGGCGATCAGGTTTCCGAGAACCTCACCCTGGAGGACGTCCGAGGGAGCGGTACGGAAGTACAGGCCCTTGTCGTCGTAGGTGGTGAACTCGGCGGAGGTGTTTGCCGGCGAGAACTGAATCACGTTGGCGCCAACGACCTGGTCGATGAACTGGAGCGAGGTGCCGGACGATGCGGCACCGATGATGGCGCCGACGCCCTCGCCGAGCAGACGCGGGATCTCGGTCTCGTACGCCTTGTTGTCGGTGTCACCCGAGTCACCCTGCGTGAGGTCGATCGTGATGCCCTTGGCTGCCTCGTTGACCTCTGCGGCTGCGTACTCGGTGCCCGCGATCTCGGGCGGGCCGAGGAATGCGAGGTTACCGGTGACGGGCAGGGCCGTGCCGACCTTGAACGTCAGGTCGCCGGCGGGCTCGCCGCCGCCCTCGGTCGGCGCGCAGCCGCTGAGGACGAGCGCGGACGCGCCGAGAAGTGCGACGCCGCCGACGACGACGCGCGTCTTGCGCGAGCCGGAGGCTGTGGAAAATACACCCATGATGCTCCTTGGTGATAGGACGATGCGCATGGCGATGCCATGCATGTCCTGCAACCGTATTCAGGGAATGGGGCTGGCACAATACAAGGGTGTTACGAGCCTGTAACGCACCCGAATCGTTACATTCCGTTACCCGGAAACGCACGGAACTCGCGTTGGGTGCGTTCCCAACGCCAACCGTTCCTCGAGGTTGCCGTCTAGTTGACGCGGGCGAAGGTGTTGTCGCGTCGGCCTACGTAGACGCCCACGACGGCGCCGGTCGGGTCACCATTGTCGGCGAACGAGATGGCACCGCTGAGCCCGTCGTAGTCCGCAACACCGGTCTCCGCGATGGATGCTGCGCAGGCCGCGAACGTCGTGCACGGCACCGAGCCCTCCGCACCGCCCGAGACATCCTGGATCGCATTCGCGATGTCCTCGCTGGCCGTGCTGTTGGCTTCGAAGGCCGCGAGGGCGAGCAGAACCACGGCGTCGTACGTCTCCACCGCATAGGTAAGGTCGTTCGCCCGCTCATCGATGGCGCGGACGCGATCCGGGAAGCCGTCGATCACGTAGGGGTCAACTCCCGCGCGCGTGACCGTCGTCCCGAAGAGAGCACCCTCGGGAAGATCGGCGGAGTAGTCCCGTGGGGCTGGAAGGGCGAAGAACAGCTCCGTCGAGGCGAAACCAGCGCCCTCGAGGGGGGTGACGGCCGCAGGGATGTCACGGGAGACCACGGCCACGGCATCCTGCGCGTCGGGGCTGAGGCCGAGAGCACCCGGGTCGATGCTCGCTCCTTCGCCGAGGACTGTCTTGGACGTGACCGAGACGTCGAGACGCTGCAGGGCGGTGCTGATAGCGGAGACGAGCGGCTCCGCGCAGACGCCCGCAGTCGCCACCACGCCAGCAGTCTTGGCTCCGCTGGCGGCGATCTGCTGCGCGAGGGTCGCGCTCTGCAGCGTGCAGGGAGCGGACGTGCGCCAGTAGTAGCCCTCGTCGTCGAACGCACTGAAGTCTGTCGCGTCGTTGCCGGGTGAAATCAGAGGCACCTTCGCGGCGACCACGCCGTCGATGATGGTGCGGGCGACGCCATTCGAGATGGGTCCGACGATGGCGTCGACACCGAGGCCGAGGAGTTCGGCTGTGGATGTCTGGCCCACGGAACTGGAGACGTCACCGGCATCCCTGAACTCGACGTTCACCGTGATGGGGAAACCAGCCTCGACGATCTCGTCGACGGCCACCTGCACCGCGGCCCGGGAGGTCGGGCCGGTCCAGTCGAGACTTCCCGTGTCGGCGACGAGCGCACCGATGGTGAGCTCGAGTGGACCGCGGGTGGGTTGCGGCTCTGGCGTCTCGACCGCGGCCGGCGCACAGCCGGAGACGAGTGCCGCGAGGGCAACAGCGGACACGACAAAATGAACTCGCACGCGAATTGGCTTCACCTTCAGCTCGCTTTCCGGGCTGGGGGCGCGTGCGGCGCCCGAAACCCTGCCATCCACCCTAGCGGGGCCGGGAGTGCGGGCTCAGACGAGCGACACGGGAAGCGTCAGGTGAGTTCGGGGGCGGCATCCGTTCGGCTGCTGCGACCCCGCACGAACATGTCGATCGTGAGGATCGCGAGCGCCACCCAGACGATGCCGAAGCCCAGCCAGCGTTCTGGCGGCATGGCCTCGTGGAGCAGCCACACGCCGATGATGAGCTGGAGAATCGGCGCGAGATACTGCACCAGCCCGAGATACACGAGTGGGAGCCGACGAGCTGCCGCCGCGAAGAGCAGAAGCGGAATCGCCGTGAGAACTCCGACGCTCAGCATGACGGCAGTGTGCAGGGGCGAGATGGTGCCGATCGTGAGTCCGGTCGTCAGCTGCATGACCACAAGCGCAACGATCGCGATCGGCGCGAGGACGAGGGTCTCCATCGTGAGACCGCCGATGGCGTCAGCCTTCGGACCAACCTGCTTCTTGACGAGCCCGTAGAGCCCGAAGCTGAAGGCGAGGCTCAGGGCGATCCACGGGAACGAGCCGTAGCCGATGGCCAGCACGAGTACCGCGACGGCGCTCACCCCCACGGCCACCCACTGCAGGGGGCGCAGCTTCTCGCGCAGCACCAGGACACCCAACAGCACGGTCACGATCGGGTTGGTGAAGTACCCGAGGGATGCCTCGACGACGTGCCCGTTCACGGTGGCCCAGATGAAAACCGACCAGTTGACCAGGATGAAGACGGCCGCGAGAGCGAGGGACCCCGAGGTGCGCCGGTCTTTGGCGAGCGCCACGAAGCGGCCCCAGCCGCGCGTGACGGTGAGCAGCAAGGCGCAAAAGACGAGCGAGAAGACGATACGCCAGGCGACGATCTCGACGGGCCCGGAGCTGATGAGAAGCACGAAGGCCAGAGGGAGGATTCCCCACAGGAGATACGCGCTGACGGCGAAGGCGAGACCGGAGCCGGTGACCCGGTCTGGCGTGGGAGGAGCTGATGTCACTTCCACAGCCTACGTGCGCGGGGAATGCGAAGAGGGCCCGGGGGTGACCCCGGGCCCTCTTCGGCAGGATGTTGCCGAAACGCTGCGCTTATCGTCGGACCGACCAGCGCCGCGCTCCTCGATGACTAGCGGACGACGACCGCGAGAACGTCGCGAGCCGACAGAACCAGGTAGTCCTGGCCGTCGTACTTGACCTCGGTGCCACCGTACTTGGAGTAGATGACCTTGTCGCCAACGGCGATGTCGAGGGGAACGCGGTTTCCGTTGTCGTCGATCCGGCCGGGACCGACGGCGACGACCTCGCCCTCCTGGGGCTTCTCCTTGGCAGTGTCAGGGATGACCAGGCCCGAGGCCGTGGTCTGCTCTGCTTCGACCTGCTGGATGACGATGCGATCTTCGAGCGGCTTGATGGACACCGACACGGCGTACCTCTTTCTAAAACTTCGGCTTCTGAGAAACTCTGGCTGGCACACTCCCTATGAGAGTGCCAAAACAACTATAGAGGGTGCTTGGCACTCGTTCAACGTGAGTGCCAATGTTGCGGCGAGCGGGTATGCGATCGGCGCTGTAGCGTCGAGGGATGGATGCATCGGAGCTGCGCGAGATCCTCTCGCTCGATGGTCTCCGGCTGCTGGACGAGCTACCAGCCTGGGACACGACGGCGGACGTCGTGCGCACGGTCTCCGATCTGCGCAAGGCCGGGCATCCCCCCGGTCTCGTCGCCGCGGTACTCGGCCAGTCACGGCTGCGGGCACGAGCACGCAGCAAGTTCGGCCCATTCGCCGACCGGATGCTGTTCACCGAGGCAGGCCTCGAGCAGGCGACGCGACTGTCGGTCGCGGCGCAGCACGCCGGACGATTCCAGAGGGCAGGCATCTCCTGGGTGGCCGACCTGGGCTGTGGAATCGGAGCGGATGCCATGGCTCTCGCCTCGCTCGACCTCGAGGTGACTGCGGTCGAACGTGACGAGGTGACAGCCGCGGTCGCGGCCTACAACCTCGCGCCATGGTCGAACGTGCGGGTCGAGCAGGGCAACGCAGAGGATGCCGATCTCGCGGGCATCGGAGGCATCTACCTCGACCCCGCCCGCCGCGATGGCGCGCGAAGGCTCTCCGACCCGGCCGACTGGTCGCCATCTCTCGAGTTCGCCTTCGATCTCGGAACGCGATACCCGACCGGCGTCAAGCTCGGGCCGGGCATTGACCGCGACCTCATCCCCGATCATGCTGAGGCCCAGTGGGTGTCGGTCGACCACGACGTCGTGGAGCTCGGGCTCTGGTTCGGTGAGCTCGCGCGCCCCGGCATCCGTCGATCCGCGCTCGTGATCGGCAGCCATGGTGTCGCGGAGCTCACGGCAGAGGCCGATAGTCAGGACGAGGGCGTCGGGCCGCTCGGCGAGTATCTCTACGAACCGGATGGTGCTGTCATCCGGGCCCGGCTCATCGGCGACCTCACGCGAACCCTCGGGGGCAGGATGCTCGCCCCCACGATCGCGTACATCACCTCGGACACCGCGGTCGAGACGCCGTTCGCCTCCGCTTTTCGCGTGGTCGCGGACTTCGCGCTCGACCAGCGCGCCCTCAAGCGAGAGATCGCAGCGCGCGGAATCGGCACTCTCGAGATCAAGAAGCGCGGCGTCGACATTGACCCCGCCGCGTTCAGGACCGCGCTCTCGCCCAAGGGGGATGCCTCAGCGACGCTATTCCTCACGCGGGTCGGCTCGCGCCGACGCGCGATCCTGGCCGAGCGAGTGGCTCAGTAGTTATACGCGCCGAAGCTCGCGAAACCGAGCACCAGGAAGAACAGGATGAAGAGCCCCGTCAGCAGTCCGATGCCGACGCCCACCCACCCGGTGATGACACCCGTCAGCCAGAACGGCTTGGCCCAGGGCTGGCGTCGCTGGGCGAGGTGACCGGTGATCACGGCCGCCAGCGACGGCAGGAATCCGAAGCCGACCAGCGCGAGAAGCAGACCGACGATCCCGAGGATCATCGACGTGATCGCCAACCCCTGGGCGGGCCCAGCAGGCTGGGCCGCATACGGCTGCGCGGCGTACGGCTGCGCAGGGTAGCCGGGCTGAGCGGGATAGCCGGGCTGCGCCGGAGGCGGCGTGACGCCGGGCGCCGCAGCACCGTAGGGCGCAGCGGCGGGAGCGGCAGGCGCAGGGGCGGGAGCGGCTGCAGGAGCCGCTGGCGCGGGCTCTACCGGTGCCGCGCCGTAGGGCGCTTCGGGAGGCGTCTCGACGGGTGGAACGACGGGCGAATCACCCAGATCTGCTGGAGGGGTGGGGATGGGAGGAATCGCGTCGTCGGAGTCAGCCATGATTCGACCCTACAACGCAGAAGGGGCCGCGCCGAGAGGCGCGACCCCTTCTGACGGAGGGCTTAAGAGCTGTAGCCGCTCGAGGCTGCGATACCGATGACCGCGACCCAGATGATGATGAAGAGGATCGTGCCGGCGAGCCACAGGTAGCCGAGAACGAGACCGATGATCGCGAGGACGCGACCCTGCTCGCCGGTCTTCTTGATCTGGCTGAGGGAGATGTGGCCGGTGATGATACCGACCAGGCTGAGGCCGAGCACCGAGGTCACGAGCGAGACGATCGAGAGAACGTTCCAGGGCGCGCCGGGTGCGACGGGTGCCGGCGCGTAGGCCGGGGGCGTGGGTTCTGACATGATGATGCTCCTTTTGAGATGGTCCGTGACGGCGGCCCCCATCGTGGCAGCCCGACTGGGGACTGTCAACACACGTCACCGCGTGTTACCGCGGTGACTACCGACGCGTTACGCCTGTACGACCGTTACGGGAAGGGTGGAATCGGCCCCGAAATCGAGACCGGATGGCGCGCGCCCGGCCATCACGAGCTGCGCACCGATCGTCGCGATCATCGCCCCGTTGTCGGTGCACAGATCGAGCGGCGGGATGCGCAACTCGACACCCGCGGCCGCACATCTCTCGAGTGCGACCTGCCGCAGCCGCGCATTCGCCACAACGCCACCGCCGAGGAGCAGGCGCGGTACACCGAGATCTGCGCAGGCGGCGAGCGCCTTCGTGATCAGCACGTCGACGACGGCCTCACGGAAGCTCGCGGCCACGTCGGCGAGCGGTACGTCGGCCCCGGCATCCTGTTCGCGTTCCACCCACCGCGCTACGGAAGTCTTGAGCCCGGAGAACGAGAAGTCGTAGCGGTGCTTCTCCATGTCCTTCGGGAGGCTGAGGCCGCGCGGGAAGCGGATGGCGGTCGGGTCGCCGCCCACTGCTGCGCGGTCGATCTCCGGCCCACCGGGGTAGGGAAGCCCGAGCAGACGCGCGACCTTGTCGAAGGCCTCCCCCGCCGCGTCGTCGATGGTCTCCCCGAGCAGTTCGACGTCGTCGATGAGGTCGCGCACGAGCAAAAGAGAGGTATGGCCACCCGAGACGAGAAGGGCGATCGTGGGGTACTCGAGAGCATCGGGCCCCGAGAGCAGGTCGGCGCCGACGTGCCCGACGAGGTGGTTGACGGCGTACACCGGCTTGTCGAGGGAGACCGAGAGCGCCTTGGCCGCACCGACACCGACCATGAGCGCGCCAGCGAGACCCGGTCCGCTCGTGACCGCGATCGCGTCGATGTCGTCGAGCTCGACGCCCGCGTCATCCAACGCGCGCTGAAGGGTGGGTACCATCGCCTCGAGGTGCGCACGCGCCGCGATCTCGGGAACCACTCCCCCGTATCGAGCCTGCTCGTCCATCGACGACGCGATCACATTCGCGAGGAGTTCGGTGCCGCGCACGATGCCGACTCCGGTCTCGTCGCAGCTCGTCTCGATACCGAGCACCAGCGCTCCCGTACCCGATGCTGTCATGCCAGGCTCACCTCCGGCTCGGGGATGGTCAATCTCATGACGATCGCGTCGACACCGTCCGGCTGGTAGTACCGGGGGCGCACGGCAATGCCCTCGAACCCCAGGGAGTCGTAGAGGGACTGCGCTCCGGGGTTGTCCGCGCGAACCTCGAGGAAGATCTCGCGAGCGCCGCGCTGCCGCGCCTCCTCGATGAGGCTCAGCATGAGCACCCGGCCGAGGCCGTTGCGTCGCGCGGACGGCACGACCGCGATCGTCTGGATGTCGGCCTGTGGCTCACGCAGTGGCGCGCGCAGACCCGCGTATCCGTCGATCTGCTCGGGTCGCCCGACGGGGAAGGCGACGAGGTAGTACCCGTGGCGGTCGGCGATCTCCGCGACCATGGACTCGCTCGACCACGCATCGGTCCCGAAGAGCTCGTGCTCGATGGCCATGAGTGCGTCGAGGTCCTCCGCCCCCGCGCGGCGCAACTGCCAGGTCATCCGGTCACCCGCTTGGGCCCGGCGGAAACCGTCACGTCCGGCGAGCGCAGGTAGAGCGGCTCGTCCGGAGGGAAGGGGCGGCCCGAGACGTACCAGGCCTCGGCGAGCAGTCCGAGGGATGCAGCGCTCACCTCGGTCGCCGCGATGAGGGTGTGGCCGGCCGGCGCCGTGAAGCCCTCGACCTTGGCGAGAGCGGGACCGAGCGTACGGATCGGGAGGCCCGCTGCATCTGTGCCGTCGTAGACCGAGTAGAAGACCTCGCGGCGCCTGGCGTCCGTCGTGACGACGACCGGCCCGCTGTGCCCGAAGGCGATCGCGTCGTGGCTCGGCACGGGCACGAGCGGCTTGCCCACGCCGAACGCGAACGTGCGTGCTGCTGCAATGCCCACGCGAAGCCCTGTGAAGGGGCCCGGCCCCATTCCTGCAACGACACCAGACAGGGCGGTTACGGCGATCCCCGACTCGTCGAGGCACTCGCGCAGGAGGGAGCCCACGAGTTCCGCATGGCCGCGAGTGTCGGCGCTCGAGCGCTCGGCGAGGACGCCGAGATCACGATCGACGACTGCGACAGAGGTTCCCGCCGATGTATCAATGGCCAGGAGCATCCCAGCTCACCCCCTCCCAGCGCGGGCCGACACCCGTGATGCTGACCGTGCGCGCCTGCGCCTCCGAATCGTCGCCATCGATCGGATCCCCACCGCCGTGGGGGCGCTCAATGTCGACGCGCAACCACGAGTCGGTGATGCCATCGAGCAGACCATCGCCCCACTCCACCACCACGATCGATCCTGCGAAGTCCAGGTCGAGGTCGTCGAGCTCGACCGCACTCTTCAGTCGATACGCATCGACGTGCACAAGCGGGGCCCCACTGTCGCGGGGGTGCGTGCGCGCCAGCACGAAGGTCGGGCTGGTGACGGCACCGCGCACGCCGAGGGCCTCGCCGAGGCCGCGCGTGAGGGTCGTCTTGCCCGCGCCGAGTTCGCCGTTGAGCATGACGAGGTCACCGGCGTCGAGCCGGCGCGCGATGCTCGCGCCGAGGGCCGCCATCGCGTCCGGCGTCGGGATGGTGAGGATGTCGGTCACACGTACTCCCGACGCACGCGCTGCCCGATGCGGGTCACGATCTCGTAGTTGATGGTGCCGGCGGCGCTCGCCCAGTCATCGGCGGATGGCACGCCCTGTCCCGGGTCCCCGAACAAGGTGACCCGATCACCGACGGAGACGCCGTCGTCACCGACGTCGACCACGAACTGGTCCATCGCGATACTTCCGGCGACCGTATATGTCGCGCCGTTGATCGACACCGGCCCGCGACCGGAGGCACTGCGCGGCACCCCGTCGGCGTACCCGAGCGGCACCAGCGCCAGCGTCGTCTCGGACGCGGTGCGGTATCGGAACCCGTACGAGACGCCGTGGCCCGCGGGGACGCGCTTGGTGGAGGCGACCGTGGTCGAGAGCGTCATCGCGGGAGTCAGGCCGAGATCGCTCGACGTCGCATCGTCGAAGGGCGAGAGACCGTAGCATCCGATGCCGAGGCGCACCATCGTGAACCGGGCATCGGGGCGACGAAGGGATGCCGCGGTCGCGGCCACATGCACGAGCTCGGGTTCGACACCCGAGGCGGCAACCACGTCGAGAGCGGCCACGAAGCGTGCGACCTGCTCGCGGTCGGCCTCCTCTCCTGCGTTCGAGAGGTGACTCCACACGCCGCGCACACGCACGCGTCCGGCACGCTCGTGCGCCGCGGCGGCCTCGACGAGCGCAGGCCAGTCGTCCTGTGTAGCGCCACCTCGCCCGAGACCGGTGTCGACCTTGAGATGGATGGCCGCGGCCGAGCCGAGCGCTGCAATCGACTCGAGCTGCGAGAGGGAGCTCACCCCGAGGTCGATGTCGCGGCGCGCAGGGGGGTCGAAGGCGGCCTCCGACTCATGCAGCCAGGCGAGCACCGGTGCCTCGATGCCGGCGTCGCGAAGGGCGAGAGCCTCGTCGATGGTCGCGACCCCGAGCCAGCTCGCGCCACCCTCGAGTGCCGCTCGAGCCGAGGGGACTGCGCCGTGGCCGTAGCCGTCTGCCTTGACGACCGCCATCGACGTGATGTCGCCGCTCGCCGCCCGGAGGGTTTCGACGTTGCGCGAGATCGCACCGAGGTCGACCGTGGCGAGGCGACTCATGACTCGGCCACCACATAGGCGATGGCGATCCCTGCGTCGTGGCTCATGGAGAGGTGGATCGCGGTGATGCCGCGGGCGTCGGCGATCGCACGGGTGGAGTCCTGCAGCTGGAACTCGGGGTTGCCCAGGGGGTCGTTCACTACCCGCATGTCGTGCCACTGCACGCCCGTGGAGTCTCCGAGCGCCTTGATGAGCGCCTCCTTCGCAGCGAACCGGCCAGCGAGCGAGCGCAGCGGCATGGGCTTGCCGTCCTTGAGTTGTTCGCTGGGAGCGAACAGGCGGTCGATGAGCGTCGGGGTGCGAACGAGCGCCCGCTCGAAGCGGGCGAGGTCCACAACGTCGACGCCGATCCCAACAATCATCGCTCTCGAGCCTCCCGAGTGGAGGTTATTCGACGGTGACGGACTTCGCGAGGTTGCGGGGCTGGTCGACGTCGAGTCCCTTCGCGTCCGCAAGCTCCATGCCGAAGATGTGCAGGGGCACCACCGCGAGCAGGGGCTCGAAGAGGCTGCCGGCGAGCGGGATCGGGATGACCTCGTCGGCGAACGGCAGCACCGCGGCATCCCCCTTCTCAGCGATGGCGATCACGCGGGCGCCGCGTGCACGGATCTCCTGGATGTTGGAGACGACCTTCGGATGCAGCGACAGCGGGTCACGCGGCGATGGCACGATCACGAACACCACCTGGCCCGGCTCGATCAGGGCGATGGGACCGTGCTTGAGCTCGCCCGCGGCGAAGCCCTCAGCGTGGATGTAGGCAAGCTCCTTGAGCTTCAGCGCACCCTCCATCGCGATGGGGTAGCCGACATGACGGCCGAGGAAGAGCACCGACTGGGTGTCCGTCATCCAGTGCGCGAGCTGGCCGACCTGGGCCTGGGCCACCTCGATCACCTCGGCCAGTTTCTCCGGCACCGACTGGAGCTCGGCCACGTTCTCGCGGATCACGTCGTCCGAGAGCGTGCCGCGCACCTTCGCGAGGTGCAGTCCGATCAGGTAGAGGGCAGTGACCTGGGCAACGAATGCCTTCGTCGACGCGACAGCGACCTCGGGGCCGGCGTGCGTGTAGACGACGGCGTGGGACTCGCGAGGAATGGTCGCACCCTGCGTGTTGCATACGGAGAGCAGGTGCGCCTTCGACTTGTCGTGCACGTACTTGACGGCCATGAGCGTGTCCATGGTCTCGCCGGACTGGCTGATCGAGATCACGAGCGTGCGGTCTGTGAGGATCGGGTCGCGGTAGCGGAATTCGTGCGAGAGCTCGACGTCGACGGGGATGCGCGACCACTGCTCGATCGCGTACTTGCCGAGCATTCCGGCGTAGGCGGCGGTGCCGCACGCGATGATCACGATGCGGTCGACGTTCTTGAGGGCCTCGTCACCGATCGGCGCGAGCTCTTCGAGGTTCACCAGGCCGTCATGGGTGCGGCCGAGGATCGTGTTGGCGACAGCCTCGGGCTCCTCGCTGATCTCCTTGGCCATGAAGCTCGACCAGCCGCCCTTGTCGCTGGCCGAGGCATCCCACTTGATCTCGAACTCGTCGGTCTCGACAGGCTTGCCATCGAAGTCGGTAACCACCACGGAGTCCGGACGGATCGTGACGATCTGGTCCTGCCCGATGGCCACGGCGCGACGCGTGAATTCGACGAAGGCCGCGACATCCGACCCGAGGAAGTTCTCGCCGTCGCCCAGGCCGATGACGAGCGGCGAGTTGCGGCGGGCGCCGACGACGACGCCGGGCTGGTCCTCGTGCATGACGAGAAGGGTGAAGGCACCGTCGAGACGGCCAACGACCGAGCTCAGCGCCGCGGTCAGGTCACCGGTCTCCTCATAGGCGCGCCCGACGAGGAGAGCGGCGACCTCGGTGTCCGTCTCACTCGTGAACGTGGCACCGGAGTCGAGCAGCTCCTGCTTGAGGCTGGCGAAGTTCTCGATGATCCCGTTGTGGATGAGCGCGAGCTTGCCGTCGGCCGAGAGGTGCGGATGCGCGTTCCTGTCGGTGGGGCCGCCGTGAGTAGCCCAGCGAGTGTGGCCGATGCCCGTGCTGCCGTTGCCGAGCGGTCGCGACTCGAGGTCGTCGACGAGCACCTGGAGCTTGCCGGCGCGCTTACGGGTGCCGATCTGGCCTGACTCGTCGAGCACGGCGACGCCAGCCGAGTCGTACCCCCGGTACTCGAGGCGCTTGAGCCCCCCGAGGAGCACCTCGAGACTCTTGTTGTCTCCGACGTATCCCACGATTCCACACATGGGGTCGATTGTAGTTCTCGCACGGCTGGGAACCCCTCCCGTGGCTCGTCCGGCTGGCCCCAGTTACTAGGATTGGGCCGATGTCCGAGCCCACCGCGTCGAGCGGCCACCTCTCCCCCTTCCTCGAGATCGACCGCGCGGAGTGGTCGGCTCTTGCGCCGCGGATGCAGACGACCCTGACCCAGACGGAGATCGTCGAGCTCAGGGGGCTCGGCGATTCGCTCGACCTCGTCGAGGTGGAGGAGGTCTACCTCCCGCTCTCGCGGCTGCTCAACCTCTACGCGGAGGGCGCGCAGCAGCTGCACGACGTGACGACGACCTTCCTCGGGGCGTCGTCCCGTCCGACGCCCTTCATCATCGGCGTGGCCGGGTCGGTGGCCGTCGGCAAGTCGACGGTCGCCAGGCTCCTTCGCGAGCTCCTCGCGAGGTGGGAGGGAACTCCCCGCGTCGAACTCGTGACGACCGATGGCTTCCTCTACCCGAACGCCGAACTCGAGCGCCGCGGCCTCATGGAACGCAAGGGCTTTCCCGAGTCGTACGACCGTCGTGCGCTCCTGCGCTTCGTTAGCCGCGTGAAGGCCGGCGAGACCGACGTCAAGGCACCGTTCTACTCGCACCTCGCCTACGACATCGTGCCGGATGCCGAGGTGACCGTGAACTCTCCCGACGTGCTCATCGTCGAGGGCCTGAATGTGCTGCAGCCCGCTGCCCCCGGGCACCATCTGGCCGTGAGTGACCTCTTCGACTTCAGCATCTACGTGGATGCCAGAACCAGCGACATCGCGAAGTGGTACGAAGACCGGTTCCTCTCGCTGCAGCGGGGGGCCTTCTCGAACCCGCTGTCGTTCTTCCACCGGTTCGCGTCGCTGACCGAGGAGGAGGCACGCGCCCGTGCTGCGCAGATCTGGGCATCCATCAACGAGCCGAACCTCGTGCAGAACATCCTGCCGACCCGCCCGCGCGCGTCCCTCGTGCTGCGCAAGGGACCCAATCACGCGGTGCACAGCGTGCTCCTGCGCAAGTAGCAGGGTGTTGCGCGGCCGACCATCGCCGAGTGTTCCGAAAGTGCCCTTATGCGCGCGCCCAAAGGGGCACTTTCGGAACACTCGGCGTGAGTGGGGCCAGCGCCACGCGCTGGGAAAGGCTCAGAGTGAGGCCTACAGGGCGAGGCGCTCTCGCACGATCTCGGCGAGCTCGCCGGCCACCTCGTCGGCGACTGACTGCTCGGATGCCTCGACCATGACGCGCACCATCGGCTCCGTGCCCGACGGCCGAAGCAGAACGCGCCCCGAGTCACCGAGTCGCTCGCTGGCGACCTGCACGGCGGCGGCGATAACCTCGTCGGACCCGAGGGCACGGTGGTCGACTCCGCGAACATTGATGAGCACCTGCGGGTACACGGTCATGGCGGATGCCAGCTGCTTCAGTGTCTTGCCTGTCCGCGCGACTTCTGCCGCCAGATGCAGACCCGTGAGGATGCCATCGCCCGTGGTCGCGTACTTCGTCATGATCACGTGGCCGGACTGCTCGCCGCCGAGGCTCAGGTCGTGCTCGGCCAGCGCCTCGAGCACGTAACGGTCGCCGACCGCGGTCTCGAGCATCCGGATGTCGTGTTCGGCCATCGCCCGGCGCAGTCCGAGATTGCTCATGACCGTGGCCACGAGCGTGCGGTCGGCCAGCACACCGCGCTCGGCCATCGAGAGGGCGAGGATGGCCATGATCTGGTCGCCGTCGATGACGTTCCCCTCGCCGTCGACCGCCAGGCACCGGTCGGCGTCCCCGTCGTGGGCGATACCGAGGTCGGCGCCGTGCGCAACCACCGCGGCCTGGAGGGGCTCGAGGTAGGTCGATCCGACGCCGTCGTTGATGTTGAGGCCGTCGGGGTCAGCGCCGATGACGGTGACGCGAGCTCCGGCATCCGTGAACACCTGGGGAGAGACACCGGCAGCCGCACCGTGCGCGCAGTCGATCACGACGTGCAGCCCGTCGAGACGGTGCGGCAGCGTCGAGAGCAGGTGCACGATGTAGCGGTCCTCGGCATCCGCAAAGCGACGGATGCGACCCACATCAGCACCGGTAGGTGCAAGCTTCGGGGCCGCGAGCGCAGCCTCGATGCGATCCTCGACCTCGTCGGGCAGCTTGGTGCCACCCGTGGCGAAGAACTTGATGCCGTTGTCGGGTGCGGCGTTGTGCGACGCCGAGATCATGACGCCGAGGTCGGCCTTGAAGTCTCCGACAAGGAAGGCAGCGGCAGGCGTCGGCACAACTCCGGCGTCATAGACGTCGACACCGGAGCTCGCCAGACCTGCAGCCACCGCGGCGGCGAGGAACTCGCCAGAGACCCGAGGGTCTCGCGCAATCACAGCGACGGGACGACGGCCCGAGGCGCGGCGGCCGTCGGCCACGCGCCCCTTGCCAAGCACGACGGCAGCCGCCTGGGCAAGGCCCAGGGCGAGCTCGACCGTCAGGTCGGAGTTCGCGAGACCGCGAACCCCGTCCGTACCGAAAAGACGAGGCATTGTTGCCCGCGAAGCTTTAGCGCTTCGAGAACTGCGACGCCTTGCGGGCCTTCTTGAGACCGGCCTTCTTGCGCTCGATGACGCGTGCGTCACGAGTGAGGAAGCCCGCCTTCTTGAGCGGTGCACGGTTGTTGTCGCGGTCGATCTCGTTGAGCGAACGGGCGATCGCGAGGCGCAGCGCGCCGGCCTGGCCCGAGGGGCCACCACCGGTGATGCGTGCGGTCACGTCGTACGCACCGAGCAGGTCGAGGACCTTGAACGGGTCGTTGATGAGCTGCTGGTGCAGCTTGTTGGGGAAGTACTCGGCGAGCTCGCGACCGTTGACGGTCGCCTTGCCGGTACCGGGGACGATACGCACGCGGGCGATCGCCTCCTTGCGACGACCGACGGCTGCGCCGGGCACGTTCAGCACCGCGCGGGGTGCCTTGGGTGCGTCAGACTCGGGGGTCTCGGTCGTGAAGCTCTCGACGGTGTTCTCGTCGATGGAATCCTGAATGCTGGCCACTGTAATAAGTCCTTTGGGTTTCGCTGGCGCTACTGGGCGACCTGGGTGAGGGTGTACGTCTTCGGCTGCTGTGCAGCGTGGGGGTGCTCAGCACCCGCGTAGACCTTCAGCTTGGTCAGCTGGGCCCGGCCGATCGAGTTCTTGGGGAGCATTCCACGGATGGCCTTCTCAACGGCGCGCGTGGGGTGCTTCTCGAGGAGCTCCGAGTACGTGGTGGCGGTGAGGCCGCCCGGGTAACCCGAGTGACGGTACGCCTTCTTCTGCGCCAGCTTGGAGCCGGTGAGGGCAACCTTCTCGGCGTTGATGATGATGACGAAGTCGCCCATGTCCATGTGGGGAGCAAAGGTCGGCTTGTGCTTGCCGCGCAGGAGCGTGGCAGCGTGGCTGGCGAGACGACCGAGAACGATGTCGGTCGCGTCGATGATGACCCACTCCCGCTGTGCGTCTTCGGGCTTGGGTGAATAGGTACGCGTCACAGTAGTGCTGCTTTCCGTTGATCGAGTGAGGTGTTCGTGAATCCCGCTCCGGTGAGGAGTTCCTGACTCGATGAGTGAAGAACGCCCCGGTGGAGGGCTCATGATCGGGTGCTGGCGGCAGGGCCGCAAGACACCAAGGGTCAAGCTTAGGTTAAGCGGGGTGGTCGGTCAACCTGTTCGTCGCCCCGGCGGGCACGGGTCTGGGATGCGCGTGCCCCCAGTTCGTCGTCGGGCGGGTAACCGACCTCGATGAGGGTGAGTCCCCGCGCCGGCATCACCTTGAACTCGCTCGTGCGCTCGGCCTCCTCGCGGATGCCGAGCATGCGACCGGAGTCCAGCCGCCCCTCGCCGATCGCGACGCCGGCCCCCACGAGCGCGCGCACCATGCTGTGGCAGAAGGCGTCGGCCTGGAGGTGGGCAGTGATGACGCCGTCAGCGCCACGCGTCCAGCGGAAGTCCTGCAGCTCGCGGATGGTTGTCGCACCCTCGCGCGGCCTGCAGTACGCGGCCCAGTCGTGGAGGCCAAGGAGTTCCCGGGCCGCCGTGTTCATCGCGTCGACGTGGAGCTCCGACGGGTACCAGGTCGTGAAGAGCCGGTGCAGCGGATTGCGCTCCGCCGCGGCATCCGCGATCCGGTACTCATAGCGGCGCCAGATGGGTGAGAAGCGGGCATCGAATCCGGCAGGCGCGAACCTCGCTGACCGCACGACGACATCGGAGGAGAGCCCGGCGATGCCATTGATGCGCCGAGCGAGAGCCGCCGCCGGCTCCGGGGCCGGGCGTCCGCCGTGAGGCTTCGACAGCCGATCGAGCTGGGCGGCGGTGAGGTCGAGGTGGGCGACCTGGCCCGTGGCGTGCACGCCAGCATCGGTGCGCCCGGCGACCGTCAGAAGGGGAGGTTCGCCGTCCCGCTGGAAGACGGTCGCAAGCGCCTCCTCGAGCACACCCTGCACCGTCCGCAGACCCGGCTGGCGCGCCCACCCGGCGAACGAGGTGCCGTCGTAGGCAAGGTCCAGCCGCAAGCGTTGAGTGGGCTCGTCCGTCACGGTTGCCCAGCGTAGTCTGGGTGCGGCCACGACCATGAGTAACCCGACTTCCCACTCTCGCACTGCAGCGACCCCGGGCATCCCGGAGTCGCCCTCTCGTGTACGCCTGGCGGGGCTGGACGGACTCCGCGCGATCGCCGTCATCGCCGTCATCGTCTACCACTTCGTGCCGAGTGCTGCCGTCGGCGGCTACGTCGGCGTCGATGTGTTCTTCGTGATCAGCGGCTTCCTCATCACGGGTCTCCTACTGCGCGAGCATGAGGCAACAGGCCGGATCAACCTGCGAGCGTTCTGGGCTCGACGCGCTCGTCGTCTTCTCCCCGCCCTCGCGATCGTCGTGACAGTGTGCGGCGCGTTCGCGCTGGTGGTCGGTGGCGATGTGCTCGTTGGCCTTGGCCAGCAAGTGCTCGGAGCAGCGACCTTCAGCAGCAACTGGCTGTACGTGTCGACGGGTGCGAACTACTTCGACGGCACGGCACCCGAGCTGTTCAGAAACCTCTGGTCGCTCGCTGTGGAGGAGCAGTTCTACCTTGTCTGGCCAGGGGTCTTCCTCCTCGTGCTGCTGCTCCCCCGCCGGTGGGCGCGCGTCTCCATGATCGCGGCGCTGGCCGCGGCATCCGCCATCGCCATGGCGCTTCTGGCACCCGCGAGCGGAGACGCCACTCGCGTCTACTACGGCACCGACACGCACGCCTTCGGCCTCGCCATCGGTGCCGCACTCGCGCTCGTGTTGGCCAGACGCTTCACGGAACAGGCTCCCGCCGCTTCGTCCGGGCGATGGATGACACACCTCTGGTCACTCGCCGGTGCGATCTCCGTTGGCCTCATCGTGGTGATCGCGGTCACCATGCCAGCAGAGGACCCGGTGGTCACCCGCGGTGGACTTGTCGCTGTCGCGCTCCTCACCGCAGTTGCCATCACCGGAGCTACTCGGGCGGGCTCCTGGCTCGGGGAGGGACTCGACATCCCACCCCTCCGCTGGGTGGGTGAGCGTTCGTACGGCCTGTATCTGTGGCACTGGCCCGTTCTCGTTCTCCTGACCGCCGCTCTGGCACCGGATGTCGCGTGGTGGGTGGCACCCTCGATTGCGCTCGTCATCACGACTGCAGCCGCCACACTCTCGTATCGCTACGTGGAGACGCCCATTCGTCGCCAGGGCTTCCGGGGTTTCGCCGTCTCGCCGGGCAGGCTCCTCATCGGGGGGTCCGCGATCGCCCTCGCGGCGGCACTGACGATCACGGCGACGACGCTCGACCCCGGGGAGAGTTCCGCACAGCGCGCGATCGCTGAAGGGCAGGCTGCCGTTGCTGCGGCAGCCGCACGAGCGGCCGAAGCGCGGACGGAACCGAGCTCGGCCGAAGCACCCGCGCCACTGCTCACCGGTGAACAGGTGTACGCGATCGGCGACTCGGTGATGCTCGCGGCAGCCCCGTGGTTGCAGGAGAAGTTCCCGGGCATCGTCATCGATGCCGAGGTCTCCCGGTCGATGTTCGTCGCCCCGAGCCTCGTGCAGGCTGCCGTGGATTCAGGCACCATGCGCCCGATCCTCGTACTCGGCCTTGCGACGAACGGCGACGTCGACCGCGAGGACCTCGACGAGGTGCTCGATATCATCGGCCCTGACCGTCTCCTCGTTGTCGTGAACGGGCAGGCTCCGCGCGACTGGATCCCGATCGGCAACAAGGTCGTCGAGGACTTCGCACGCGCGGAACGTGACGTCGAGCTTGCCAACTGGCACGCCGCGATTGCCCCGCGCATCGACGAGCTCGCCAGCGATGAGGTGCACCCCGGCGGTCCGATCAGCGGCGGAATCTACGTCGGCGCGGTGTCCGACGCGCTGCAGCGGCTCTCTGAGCTGCCTCCGCGAGTGGATGACTCGAACGTGCAGTCACTCAACCGCGCGATCTGAGTGCCACCCTTAACGCAGAAACCCCGCCACTCGGGCGGGGTTCCTGGCTGTGAAGCGTTGAACTACTTGGCGTCCTCGGCGGGCGTCTCTGCCTCAGCGTCAGCGTCAGCGTCAGCGACCTCGTCGGCAACCGTCTCGTTCTCGACGTCGGGAGTGGACTCCTCGACCTCGGCGGGCGTCTCGGTCTCGTCCTCGACCGGCTCGTCGGCAGGTGCCTCGACGACGGGAGCGGCCTTGGTCGAGACCTTGCTGCTCTTCGCCTTCGGCTTGACGGGCTCGAGAACCAGCTCGATCTGCACCATGGGGGCGTTGTCGCCCTTGCGGAAGCCGAGCTTCGTGATGCGGGTGTAGCCACCCTCGCGGTTCTCGACGAGCGGCGCGATCTCGGTGAAGAGCTCGTGCACGACCGTCTTGTCGCCGATCACGGCGAGCACACGACGACGCGCGTGCAGGTCGCCGCGCTTGGCGAAGGTGATGAGGCGCTCGGCGACGGGGCGGAGGCGCTTGGCCTTCGTCTCAGTCGTCTTGATGCTCTTGTGGGTGAACAGGGCAGCGGCGAGGTTCGCGAGCAGAAGGCGCTCGTGGGCCGGCCCTCCGCCGAGGCGGGGTCCCTTGGTGGGTGTAGGCATGGTGTCGTTTCTCCAGTACTAAATACGCTGCGGCGCGGGCCTAGGCGTTGGTCTCGTCGTCGTCGTAGCCGCCGTAGAAGTGGGCGCCGTCGAAGCCGGGCACGCTGTCCTTCAGGGAAAGACCCATCTCGACCAGCTTGTCCTTGACCTCATCGACCGACTTCTGTCCGAAGTTGCGGATGTTCATGAGCTGCGTCTCCGACAGGGCGACGAGTTCACTCACGGTGTTGATGCCCTCGCGCTTGAGGCAGTTGTAGCTGCGCACAGACAGGTCGAGGTCCTCGATCGGCATGCTGAGCTCGCTCGACAGCACGGCGTCGACGGGAGCCGGGCCGATCTCGATGCCCTCGGCTGCAACGTTGAGCTCGCGCGCCAGACCGAAGAGCTCGGTGAGGGTGCGGCCAGCGGACGCGACAGCGTCACGCGGCGTGATGGCGGACTTGGTCTCGACATCCACCACCAGGCGGTCGAAGTCGGTGCGCTCACCGGCACGAGTTGCCTCGACGCGGTAGGTGACCTTCAGCACGGGCGAGTAGATCGAGTCGATCGGGATCTGGCCGGCCTCGCTGAACTCGCTGCGATTCTGCGTCGCGGAGACGTATCCACGTCCACGCTCGATGGTCAGCTCGAGCTCGAACTTGGCCTTCTCGTTCAGCGTTGCGATGACCAGCTCGGGGTTGTGGATCTCCACACCGGCGGGAGCCGAGATGTCGGCAGCCGTGACCTCGCCAGCGCCCTGCTTGCGCAGGTAGGCGGTGATGGGCTCGTCGTGCTCGCTCGAGACGACGAGCTGCTTGATGTTCAGGATGATCTCGGTGACATCCTCCTTCACACCGGGAACGGTGCTGAACTCGTGCTGCACGCCGTCGATACGGATGCTCGTGACGGCAGCCCCGGGGATGGACGACAGGAGGGTACGACGCAGCGAGTTTCCGAGCGTGTAGCCGAAGCCGGGCTCGAGGGGCTCGATGACAAACCGTGAACGGAACTCTGAGATGTTCTCTTCAGCAAGGGTGGGGCGCTGTGCAATGAGCACTGGTAAATCCTTTCGGCTAGGTGTCCGCTATTTGACACCTGGGTTCGACGAGTGGCTGGCCCGTCGGTCTGTTGAGTTATAAGTGGGTTAAACGTGCGCTGCAGGGCGTGAGCCCGTCTGCCGATGGCCGCGCCGGCGAGCTCTGCTCGCTAGCGTGACCATCGGCCAGAAAACTCAGACGCGACGACGCTTCGGCGGGCGGCAACCGTTGTGCGCCTGCGGGGTCACGTCGTTGATCGAACCGACCTCGAGGCCAGCGGCCTGGAGCGAACGGATCGCGGTCTCGCGGCCGGAGCCCGGACCCTTCACGAAGACGTCGACCTTCTTGAGGCCGTGCTCCTGTGCCTGGCGGGCCGCGGACTCGGCCGACAGCTGCGCCGCGAACGGGGTCGACTTACGCGAGCCCTTGAAGCCGACGGTGCCGGACGATGCCCAGCTGATGACGGCCCCGGTGGGGTCGGTGATCGTGACGATCGTGTTGTTGAACGTCGACTTGATGTGGGCCTGGCCCAGCGCGATGTTCTTCTTTTCCTTCTTGCGCGGCTTACGAACGGCCGACTTTGGTGCTGCCATGGTGTTCTCCTAAAACCTGTATGGCGACGCCGATGGGGTTAACCCAGCGGCTATCGGGCCTTCTTCTTGCCTGCAACGGTGCGCTTCGGGCCCTTGCGGGTACGAGCGTTGGTCTTGGTGCGCTGTCCGTGGACGGGCAGTCCCTTGCGGTGACGGATGCCCTGGTACGAACCGATCTCGACCTTGCGGCGGATGTCAGCAGCGACCTCGCGGCGCAGGTCACCCTCGACCTTGAAGTTGAGCTCGACGTAGTCGCGGAGTGCGATGAGCTGGTCATCGGTCAGATCCTTGACGCGGATCTCTCCGCTGATGCCAGTGTCGGCGAGGGTCTTGAGTGCCCTCGTGCGGCCAACACCGTAGATGTAAGTCAGTGCGACCTCAACGCGCTTGTCGCGCGGGATGTCGACGCCGGCTAGACGTGCCATGGTGGCTTCTCCTGTGAGTGAGTGGAGGTGTGGTGCACCGCCGGTGCTCGGGCCTCCAACCCGGGGTGTCCCCCGCTCCTGGGAGCGGGTTCTGGCGGTGCGGTTCTGTATTCAGTTAGAAGCTGGGTGGAGGGGCGCTCTGCGCGCCCCTCGCGATTAGCCCTGGCGCTGCTTGTGACGCGGGTTCGACTTGCAGATCACCATGACGCGCCCGTTGCGGCGGATGACGCGGCAGTGGTCACAGATGGGCTTGACGCTGGGGTTTACCTTCATGATTTCGTTCCTTTTCGCTGTCTTCGTACCCGCGGCTGTGCCACGGGACGTTACTTCTCAGCGAACCTTTACTTGTAGCGGTAGGTGATACGACCGCGGGTCAGATCGTACGGGCTGAGCTCCACAACTACGCGGTCCTCAGGAAGGATCCGGATGTAGTTCTGTCGCATTTTGCCCGAGATGTGAGCGAGGACCTTGTGGCCGTTCGTCAACTCAACGCGGAACATCGCGTTGGGAAGCGCTTCGACCACCGAGCCTTCAATCTCGATGACGCCGTCTTTCTTGGCCATATCCTCTTCGTCGTTAGAAGTGTGGTTCGCTGGTCTGCGTGGGATGTGGTGCTTGGCCCCCGGGGAGGCCGCGGGCACGACAAAAACGGCCCGTAAACACCAAAGATCGAGCTTAGGCTATTTCTGCTGCCTAATCAAGCGGATTCTGGCGCGGCGAGGCCGCGTTCGCTCAGAGCCGAGGTAATGCGCTCCGTGACCTCGTCGATAGCGCCGATTCCATCGACCTTCGCGAGCACTCCGCGAGAGCCGTAGATCTCCACGAGCGGCTCGGTCTGCTCGCGGTATACCTCGAGACGGTGACGCACGACGTTGTCCGCGTCATCCGACCGGCCCTGCTCAGCACCGCGGAGACGCAGGCGTTCGATGACGACCTCAGGGTCCGCAACGATCTCGATGACCGCGTCGAGCGAGTGACCGTGCCCAAGGAGGATTGCGTCGAGCTCACGAACCTGGTCGACCGTGCGGGGGTAGCCGTCGAGCAGGAATCCACCGGCCGCGTCGATCTCCGACAACCGGTCGCGCACAAGGTCGTTCGTCAGCGAGTCGGGAACATTGTCGCCGGCATCCATGTAGGCCTTCGCCTGCATACCGAGCTCGGTTTCGTTGGAAACGTTGCTGCGGAAGATGTCGCCAGTCGAGATCGCCGGAACGCCGTAGAACTCCGCGAGGCGAGCTGCCTGAGTGCCCTTGCCCGCGCCGGGTGGACCAATCAGGAGAAGCCTCACCGCAGCAGACCCTCATAGTGACGCTGCTGCAGCTGCGAGTCGATCTGCTTGACCGTCTCGAGACCGACACCAACGATGATGAGGATGCTCGCACCACCGAACGGGAAGTTCTGGTTCGCCTGCACCAGCGAGAACGCGATCAGCGGGATGAGCGCGATGATACCGAGGTAGAGCGAACCGGGAAGCGTCACACGAGTGAGCACGTAGTCGAGGTACTCGGCCGTCGGGCGCCCTGCACGGATACCGGGGATGAACCCGCCGTACTTCTTCATGTTGTCGGCGACGTCCTCCGGGTTGAAGGTGATCGCGACGTAGAAGTAGGTGAATCCGACGATGAGCAGGAAGTAGACCAGCATGTACAGCGGGTTGTCACCCGTGGAGAAGTACGTCGTGATCCAGGTGACCCATTCCGGGTTGTTGCCGTCTGCCGACTGGTTGAACTGCGCGATGAGCGCGGGCAGGTACAGCAGCGACGAGGCGAAGATGACGGGCACAACGCCAGCCATGTTGACCTTGATCGGGATGTAGGTGTTGTTTCCGCCGTACGTACGACGGCCCACCATCCGCTTGGCGTACTGCACAGGGATGCGCCGTTGCGACTGTTCGACGAAGACGACCGCGGTCATGATGAAGACACCGACCACCAGCACAAGGACGAAGACCTCCCAGCCCTTGGCGAGCTGGATGTTCCAGAGCGCGGACGGGAACGTCGCTGCGATCGAGGTGAAGATGAGGAGCGACATGCCGTTGCCGATGCCGCGCTCGGTGATGAGCTCACCGAACCACATGATGAGACCAGTACCCGCGGTCATGGTCACGACCATGAGGAGCATGGCGGGAACCGACTCGTCGGAGATCAACTGGTTACAGGCTGCGACCGCGTCGTTGGGGAACAGCGCACCGCTGCGGGCGACCGTGATGAGGGTCGTCGACTGGAGGATACCGAGCGCGATGGTGAGGTAACGCGTGTACTGCGTCAGCTTCGACTGGCCGGCCTGGCCCTCCTTGTAGAGGGTCTCGAAGTGTGGGATGACCACGCGCAGCAGCTGCACGATGATCGACGCGGTGATGTAGGGCATGATGCCCAGCGCGAAGATCGACAGCTGCAGTAGTGCACCACCACTGAAGAGGTTGATGAGGTCGTAGAGACCATCGGTGCCAGCGTTGCCGGCGAGACAGGCCTGAACGTTGCCGAAATCGACGAACGGTGCCGGGATGAATGATCCCAGGCGGAACAGCGCAACAATGCCGAGCGTGAACCCGATCTTCCTGCGAAGGTCAGGCGTGCGGAAGATCCGCGCGACAGCTCTAAACACAAGGCCTCCGATACTTAGGGGGTGCAGTCGGGTGGGACACCGCCGTGGTGCCCCACCCGAATAAAGCCAGACAGGTCGGTTAGTTAGTTGACCGAACCACCAGCCGCGACGATCTTCTGCTCAGCAGAGCCGGAGACCTTGTCGACTGCAACGTTCAGCTTAACCGCAATATCACCCGAGCCGAGAACCTTGACCTTCTCGTTCTTGCGAACGGCACCCTTGGCGACGAGGTCACTGACCGTGACATCCCCACCCTTCGGGTACAGCTCGGCGAGCTTCTCGAGGTTCACGACCTGGTACTCGACGCGGAACGGGTTCTTGAACCCACGCAGCTTCGGCGCACGCATCACGAAGTTCAGGTTGCCGCCCTCGAAGCCCGGACGCACCGAGTAACGAGCCTTGGTTCCCTTGGTTCCGCGACCCGCGGTCTTACCCTTCGAGCCCTCACCGCGTCCAACGCGGGTCTTGTCCTTCTTCGCGCCGGTGGCGGGACGAAGGTGGTGGGCCTTGAGCACCTGGGGGCGAGCGGCGACGTCGGCAGCAGGTGCCTTCTTCGCAGCAGGCTTGCTTGCGGTCGCCTTGGCCGGAGCCTTCTCGGCAACAGCGTCGTCCGACTTCGCGGCGGCAGCCTTTGCAGGTGCCTTCTCCGCGGCGGGCTTGGCAGCCGCCTTCGCAGCAGGGGCCTTTGCGGCGGGCGCCTTCTCGGCAGCGGGCTTCTTGGCGGCGGGCTTGTCGGCCGCAGCCTTGGCCGGAGCCTTCTTCTCGGCGGCCGGCTTGTCGGCAGCCTTGGCAGCAGCAGCCTTCGGTGCAGCGGCCTTGGCCGGCGCCTTCTCTGCAGCAGCCTTCTTGGGGGTAGCTTCGTCAGCCATTAGTCAATCTCCTCAACCTTCACGAGGTGAGCAACCGTGCGCACGTAGCCGCGGTTCTGCTTGTTGTCCTCGCGGACGACAACATCTCCGATGCGGTGCAGGCCCAGGCTGCGCAACGTGTCGCGCTGGTTCTGCTTCTCACTGATCTTGGACTTGATCTGGGTCACCTTCAGGCGCGCGGCCATCAGACACCTGCCTTTGCTGCGGCCGAAGCTTCGGCCTCGGCACGCAGGAGGCGTGCCGGTACGACGTGCTCCACCTCGAGGCCACGACGTGCGGCGACCGCACGGGGCTCCTCGAGCTGCTTGAGGGCAGCAACGGTGGCGTGCACGATGTTGATCGTGTTCGACGAACCGAGCGACTTGCTCAGGACGTCGTGGATGCCGGCGCACTCGAGTACGGCGCGGACCGGACCACCGGCGATAACACCGGTACCGGCGGATGCGGGACGCAGCAGCACAACGCCGGCCGCGGCCTCACCCTGGACGGGGTGCGGGATCGTGGCTCCGACGCGGGGAACGCGGAAGAAGTTCTTCTTCGCTTCCTCGACGCCCTTGGAGATGGCGAGCGGAACTTCGCGCGCCTTGCCGTAGCCGACGCCCACCATGCCGTTGCCGTCTCCGACGACGACGAGCGCGGTGAAGCTGAAGCGACGACCACCCTTGACGACCTTGGACACGCGGTTGATGGTGACGACGCGCTCGAGGAACTGGCTCTTCTCGGCGTCACGGCCCTGGCCGCGGTCGCGGTTCGGGTTGCGCTCGCGGCTGCCACGGCGGGCCTCGCGGGGCTCGCTCGTCGTGTCGGTTGCGGGTGCATCCGTCACAGCGGCGGGTGCCTCAGTAACCTCTGCGGTCACGTCCTGCTCCTTGTTCGTTGTCTCTTCGGTGCTCACAGGCTCAGACCACCTTCCCGGGCGCCGTCGGCGATTGCCGCGACTCGTCCCGCGTAACGGTTGCCACCGCGGTCGAAGACGACGGACTCGACGCCAGCCTTCTTCGCGCGTTCGGCAACGAGCTCGCCAACCTTGTGCGCCTTCGCGGTCTTGTCACCGTCGAACGTGCGCAGGTCGGACTCGAGCGTGGATGCGTACGCGAGGGTGTGACCCTTCGCGTCGTCGACCACCTGGACGAAGACGTGGCGTGCCGAGCGGGTGACCACGAGACGTGGACGCAGCTCAGTGCCGACGATCTTCTTGCGGAGCCGTGCGTGACGACGACCCTTGGCCGCCGACTTGCTCTTACCTCTGGTTCCGAGACCCATGATTACTTACCACTCTTTCCGGCCTTGCGACGGACAACCTCGCCCGCGTAACGCACACCCTTGCCCTTGTAGGGTTCGGGCTTGCGCAGCTTGCGAATGTTCGCCGCGACCTCGCCAACGGCCTGCTTGTCGATGCCGCTGACGGTCAGCTTGTTGTTTCCCTCGACGGTGAACGTGATGCCCGCGGGCGGGTCGACCGTGATCGGGTGGGAGTATCCGAGAGCGAACTCGACCGAGTTGCCCTTGGCCGCGACCCGGTAACCGGTTCCGACGACCTCGAGGCCCTTGGTGTAGCCATCGGTCACGCCGATGATCTGGTTCGCAATCAGGGTGCGAGTGAGGCCGTGGAGCGAACGCGACTCGCGCTCGTCGTCCGGACGGGTGACCAGCAGCTGGCCGTCCTCGATCGCAACCTGGATGGGGTTCTTGACGGTGAGCGACAGCTCACCCTTCGGACCCTTGACAGCGACGGCCTGGCCGTCGATCTTCACCTCGACCCCGGAAGGGATCGAGATGGGAAGTCGTCCAATACGTGACATGACCGGTTACCACACGTAGGCGAGGACTTCCCCACCCACGCCCTTCTGAGTCGCCTCTTTGTCCGTGAGGAGTCCGGAGGAGGTGGACAGGATCGCAACACCGAGGCCACCGAGGACCTTGGGGATCTCAGTGGACTTCGCGTAGACGCGGAGACCCGGCTTGGACACGCGCTTGATGCCCACGATGGAGCGCTCGCGGTTGGGGCCGTACTTGAGGTCGATCGTGAGGGTCTGGCCCACGCGGGCGTCCTCGACCTTCCAGGCGGAGATGTAACCCTCGGACTTGAGGATCTCCGCGATGTGCGACTTCAGCTTGCTGCTGGGCAGCGAAACCTGGTCGTGGTACGCCGAGTTGGCGTTACGCAGTCTGGTCAGCAGGTCTGCGACCGGATCTGTCATCGTCATGTGCTTACTTACTTTCTGTTAGTTGGTTTCGGCGAGCGGTACACCGCTGCCGACCTTCTCTAGCGACTGCTCTCGCGAACGAGGTCAGTTGGTAGCTGCGTCCGCCGAACGGAACGGGAAGCCGAGCGCCTTGAGCAGCGCGCGACCCTCGTCGTCGTTCTTCGCGGTGGTCACGACAGTGATGTCGAAACCGCGGACGCGGTCGATCTTGTCCTGGTCGATCTCGTGGAACATCGACTGCTCCGTGAGGCCGAACGTGTAGTTGCCGTTGCCGTCGAACTGGCGGTCCGAGAGACCACGGAAGTCGCGGATACGGGGAAGCGCGAGGCTCACCAGGCGGTCGATGAACTCCCAGGCACGGTCACCGCGAAGGGTGACGTGGGCGCCGATCGGCTGGCCCTCACGCAGCTTGAACTGCGCGATGGACTTGCGAGCGGCGGTGACCTGCGGCTTCTGACCGGTGATGGCGGTGAGGTCCTTGACCGCGCCATCGATGATCTTCGAGTCGCGGGCGGCCTCGCCGACACCGGTGTTGACGACGACCTTCACGATGCCGGGCACCTGGTGCACGTTCGTGAAGCCGAAGTCCTTCTTCAGCTGCGCAGCGATCTCGTTGCGGTACTTCTGCTTGAGGCGCGGCTGGTAGGTGCCCTCGGCGCCAGCCTTCGCGGCAGTAGTGGTCTTCGCCATTATTCAGAGTCCTCTTCCGTCGACTTCTCGACGGACTTCTTGGTCGTGGCCTTGGTGGCCTTCTTCTTGCTCTCCGCGCGGCGGGACGGCTTGAAGTAGCGAACGCGCACGGTCTTGCCGCGGTCATCCGTCTCTTCGCGGAACCCGACGCGAGCCGGCTGCTTGGTGTCGGGGTCGACGAGCGCGACGTTGGACACGTGAATCGGTGCCTCCATCGTCTCGATGCCACCGGTCTTGGTGCCACGCTGGGTCTGGCCGACCTTGACGTGCTTGGTGACGTAGTTGACACCCTCCACGATCACGCGGTTCTTCGCGGCATCGATACCGATGACGCGACCCTGCTTGCCACGGTCTCCCCCGCGGGTCTGCGAGGGGCCCGAGATGACCTGGACGATGTCGCCCTTACGAATGTTTGCCATGGTTACAGCACCTCCGGGGCGAGCGAGATGATCTTCATGAACTTCTTGTCACGAAGCTCGCGGCCGACCGGCCCGAAGATACGGGTACCACGGGGGTCCCCGTCAGCCTTCAGGATGACGGCTGCGTTCTCGTCGAACTTGATGTACGAACCGTCGGGACGACGGGTCTGCTTGACGACACGAACGATGACGGCCTTGACGACGTCACCCTTCTTGACGTTTCCGCCGGGAATGGCGTCCTTGACGGTGGCGACGATGACGTCACCGAGACCGGCGTAGCGACGGCCGGAGCCACCGAGAACGCGGATCGTCAGGAGCTCCTTGGCGCCGGTGTTGTCGGCAACCTTGACTCGTGATTCCTGCTGCAGCATGAGTTACTTCGCCTTCTCGAGGATCTCCACCAGGCGCCAGCGCTTCGTGGCGCTGATCGGGCGGGTCTCGCTGATGATGACGAGGTCACCGATGCCGGCGGTGCCGGCCTCGTCGTGCGCCTTCACCTTGGAGGTGCGGCGGATGACCTTGCCATACAGGGGGTGCTTCACGCGGTCCTCGACCTCGACGACGATGGTCTTGTCCATCTTGTCGCTGGTCACGTAGCCGCGGCGCGTCTTGCGGTAACCGCGAGCGAGCTCGGCGGTCTCAGCCGTGTTCTTCTCATCGACCTTGGCCATGACTACGCCTCCTTCGTCTCTTCGGTGACCTCAGCTTCAGCAGCCTCAGTCTTCTTGGTGGTCTTCTTGGTCGCCTTGACGGGCGCCTCGACAACCGCGGGCGTTGCCCGGATGCCGAGCTCGCGCTCGCGGATGACCGTGTAGATACGCGCGATGTCGCGCTTGACGGCACGAATACGGCCGTGGCTTTCGAGCTGGCCCGTCGCCGACTGGAAGCGCAGGTTGAACAGCTCTTCCTTGCTCTTCTTCAGCTCCTCGACGAGACGGTCGTCTTCGAAGGTGTCGAGCTCAACGGGAGCGAGCTCCTTGGATCCGATCGCCATTACGCGTCGCCCTCCTCGCGCTTGATGATGCGTGCCTTGAGGGGCAGCTTGTGAATTGCACGGGTCATGGCCTCACGAGCGAGCTGCTCGTCGACGCCAGCGACCTCGAAGAGGACGCGACCCGGCTTGACGTTCGCGACCCACCACTCGACCGAACCCTTACCGGAACCCATGCGGGTTTCAGCGGGCTTCTTGGTCAGCGGGCGGTCGGGGTAGATGTTGATCCACACCTTTCCACCACGCTTGATGTGACGGGTCATCGCGATACGTGCCGCCTCAATCTGGCGGTTGGTCACGTATGCGGGAGTGAGTGCCTGGATGCCGAACTCGCCGAAGCTGACCTCGGTGCCACCAGTGGCCTGGCCACTACGCCCGGGGTGGTGCTGCTTGCGGTGCTTGACCTTGCGTGGGATCAACATGGTTACGCCTCAACTCCTGTTGCGACCGGCGCCTCAGCCTTGGGGGCTGAGTTACGCGGCGGACGGCTGTCGCGGCGGTCGCCGCCACGGTCGTCACGACGCTCCGGACGGGATGACTTCTGGCTGGCCTGCTCGCGCGCCAGCTCCTTGTTCGTGATGTCGCCCTTGTAGATCCAGACCTTCACACCGATGCGGCCGAACGTCGTACGGGCCTCGTAGAAGCCGTAGTCGATGTTGGCGCGAAGGGTGTGCAGCGGAACGCGGCCCTCACGGTAGAACTCGGAACGGCTCATCTCAGCGCCGCCGAGACGGCCGGACACCTGGATGCGGACACCCTTGGCACCGGCACGCTGGGCGCCCTGCAGTCCCTTACGCATCGCGCGGCGGAACGCCACACGAGCGGAGAGCTGCTCGGCAATACCCTGCGCGACGAGCTGAGCCTCAGCCTCGGGGTTCTTGACCTCGAGGATGTTGAGCTGAATCTGCTTGCCCGTGAGCTTCTCAAGGTCGGTGCGGATGCGCTCGGCCTCGGCGCCACGACGACCGATCACGATGCCCGGACGGGCGGTGTGGATGTCGACGCGAACGCGGTCACGGGTGCGCTCGATCTCGATGCGGGCAACGCCGGCACGGTCGAGTGAGGTCTTGAGCAGGTTGCGGATCTTGACGTCCTCGGCGACGTAGTCGCTGTAACGCTGTCCCGGCTTCGTGCTGTCGGAGAACCAACGCGACACGTGGTCGGTGGTGATTCCCAGACGGAAACCGTACGGGTTTACCTTCTGTCCCATTAGTTCTTCCCTGCCTTGGCCTTGGCGCTGGTCGCGGCCGGGGCAATGTGGTCGGGCGTCGCGAGGACCACGGTGATGTGGCTCGTGCGCTTGAGGATCTGGCTGGCGCGACCCTGAGCACGCGGACGGAACCGCTTCAGTGTCGTTCCTTCGTCAACGAAGGCTGCCGAGACGAACAGGTCCTGCTCGTCGAGGAAGCTGTTCGTGGCATCCGCCTTGACGCGTGCGTTGGCCATGGCCGCCGCAACGAGCTTGTAGACAGGCTCGCTTGCGCTCTGGGGTGCGAACTTGAGGATCGCGAGTGCTTCCTCCGCCTGCTTTCCGCGGATGAGGTTGACGACTCGACGGGCCTTCATGGGCGTGACGCGGATGTGCTTCACGCGGGCGATTGCTTCGACCATTAGCGGCGGCGTCCCTTCTTGTCATCCTTCTCGTGGCCGCGGAAGGTGCGGGTCGGCGAGAACTCGCCGAGCTTGTGCCCGACCATCGTCTCGGTGACGAACACGGGGATGTGCTTGCGACCGTCGTGCACCGCGATGGTGTGACCCAGCATGGCCGGGATGATCATCGAGCGGCGCGACCAGGTCTTGATCACGTTCTTGCTACCGGCCTCATTCGCCTTGACGACCTTCTGCAGCAGGTGGTCGTCGACGAAGGGGCCCTTCTTCAGACTGCGTGGCATCTTCGGTACTCCTACTTGCGCTTCTTGCCGACGTTGCGGCGGCGAACGATGAGCTGGTCACTGGGAAGGTTGCGCTTACGCGTACGGCCTTCCTTCTGGCCCCAGGGGGTAACGGGGTGACGTCCACCGGACGTCTTGCCCTCACCACCACCGTGGGGGTGGTCAACCGGGTTCATGGCGACACCACGAACGGTCGGGCGGACGCCCTTCCAGCGCATACGGCCGGCCTTACCCCAGTTGATGTTCGACTGCTCGGCATTGCCGACCTCGCCGATGGTTGCGCGGCAGCGGAGATCGACGTTGCGGATCTCGCCGGACGGCAGACGGAGCTGAGCGTAGGGGCCGTCCTTCGCGACGAGGCGAACGGATGCACCCGCGGAGCGGGCCATCTTCGCGCCGCCGCCGGGACGGAGCTCGATCATGTGGATGACGGTACCGACCGGGATGTTCTTCAGCGGCAGGTTGTTACCCGGCTTGATGTCCGCGGCAGGACCCGACTCGACGATGTCGCCCTGGTTCAGCTTGTTGGGAGCGATGATGTAGCGCTTGGTGCCGTCCACGAAGTGCAGGAGCGCGATGCGTGCCGTGCGGTTCGGGTCGTACTCGATGTGGGCGACGCGAGCGTTCACGCCGTCCTTGTCGTTGCGCTTGAAGTCGATCACGCGGTACTGGCGCTTGTGGCCACCACCGATGTGACGCGTCGTGATGCGACCGGCATTGTTGCGGCCACCCGTCTTGGGCAGCGGACGCAGGAGCGACTTCTCCGGGGTCGAACGCGTGATCTCGGCGAAGTCTGCAACCGAGGAACCGCGACGACCGGGAGTCGTGGGCTTGTACTTACGAATAGCCATGATTGATCTCTCTGCCCCTAGCCGACCGCGGTGAAGATGTCGATGGAGCCACTCTTGAGCGTGACGATGGCGCGCTTGGTGTCCTTGCGCTTACCCGAGCCGAAGCGGGTACGACCCACCTTGCCGACGCGGTTGAGGGTGTTCACGGACTCGACCTTGACGCCGAAGATCTTCTCGATGGCGAGCTTGATCTCGGTCTTGTTGGCGCGGGGGTCGACCACGAACGTGTACTTGCCGTTGTCGATCAGGCTGTAGCTCTTCTCGGAAACGACGGGCGCGAGGATGATGTCGCGAGGGTCCTTGTATGTGAGCGTCATGCGCTGACCTCTTCCTGGCTTGAGGACTTCGAAGCGACGAACGCCTCGTATGCCGCCTTCGTGAAGACGATGTCGTCACTGACGATGACGTCGTAGGCGTTGAGCTGGTCGGACCAGAGCACGTGGACGTTCTTGAGGTTGCGGAAGGACTTGTAGCCCGTCTCATCGCCACGCTCGAGAACAACGAGGATGCTGCGGCCGGGGATCGAGGCGAGCAGAGCTGCCGCACCCTTGGTCGACGGGGCGTCACCCTTGCCGAACGAGTCGACGATGGTGAGGCGCTCTCCGCGAGCGCGGTCCGAGATGGCACCGAGCAGAGCTGCGGCGATCATCTTCTTGGGGGTGCGCTGCGAGTAGTCACGCGGCTGGGGACCGTGAACGGTTCCACCACCACGGTGCTCAGGCGCACGGACCGAACCCTGACGGCTACGGCCGGTGCCCTTCTGCTTGAACGGTTTGCGGCCCGATCCGGAGACCTCGCCGCGACCCTTGGTCTTGTGCGTTCCCTGGCGGGCGGCTGCGAGCTGGGCTACGACAACCTGGTGGATGAGCGGCACGTTGGTCTGCACGTCGAAGATCGACGTGGGCAGCTCAACGGAGCCGGTCTTCTTGCCTGAGGTGTCGACGACGTCGAGCGAGTTCGCCATGTCAGGCCCCCTTCACTGCGTTGCGGACGAAGACGATGCGACCACGAGCACCGGGCACGGCGCCCTTGACGAGCAGGATGCCCTTCTCGAGGTCGACCGAGTGGACGGTCAGGTTCAGCACTGTGACGCGGTCGCCACCCATGCGGCCCGCCATGCGCATGCCCTTGAAGACACGGCTGGGGGTCGAGGATGCACCGA
>CAYRON010000013.1:0-64873 GCA_964425885.1 uncultured Salinibacterium sp. | reverse complement strand
CCGACCTCGACATCGGCCACTACGAGCGATTCCTCGACATCAACCTCAACCAGGCCGCCAATGTGACCACCGGCCAGATCTACTCGCAGGTGATCGCGCGCGAGCGTCGGGGCGAGTACCTCGGCGACACGGTGCAGGTCATCCCGCACATCACTGACGAGATCAAGCGACGGATGCGTCTGCAGGCCCAGCCCGGACCGAACGGCGAGCCCGCGCCCGACGTCATCATCACCGAGATCGGCGGCACGGTCGGCGACATCGAGAGCCAGCCGTTCATCGAGGCCGCACGGCAGGTTCGCCACGAACTGACTCGTCGCAATGTCTTCTTCGTGCACGTCTCCCTCGTGCCCTTCATGGGCGCGTCGGGAGAGCAGAAGACGAAGCCGACCCAGCACTCTGTCGCGGCTCTCCGCTCGATCGGAATCCAGCCGGACGCCCTCGTGCTGCGCAGCGACCGCCCCGTCTCGGAGAGCAACAAGCACAAGATCGCGCTCATGTGCGACGTGGACGAGGCCGCGGTCGTCAATGCCGTCGACGTACCGAGCATCTACGACATCCCGACGATGCTGCACGACCAGGGCCTCGACGCCTACATCATCGAGCAGCTCGGCCTCGTCGCCGACGACGTCAACTGGGACGGCTGGAGTGACCTCCTCAAGTCCGTCCACGACCCCAAGCACGAGGTCACCATCGGCCTCGTCGGCAAGTACATCGACCTGCCCGACGCTTACCTCTCCGTCACTGAGGCACTCAAGGCCGGCGGCTTTTCCCACCAGACGAAGGTGTCGATCCGCTGGGTACCCTCGGACGAGTGCGAGACCCCGGATGGTGCTGCACGCATGATCGGCGACCTGGACGGCATCCTCGTTCCCGGTGGCTTCGGAGTCCGCGGTATTGAGGGCAAACTCGGAGCGCTCAAGTTCGCACGCGAGAACGGGATTCCCGCCCTCGGCCTGTGCCTCGGCCTCCAGTGCATGGTGATCGAGTACGCGCGCGACGTCGCGGGTCTGGCCGGGGCATCCTCGTCGGAGTTCGACCCTGAGACCGAGTTCCCGGTCATCGCTACGATGGCTGAGCAGGTCGACATCATCGCCGACGGAAACCTCGGAGGCACGATGCGCCTTGGTCTCTACGAGGCCGCGCTACAGCCCGGTTCGATCGTCGAGGAGCTCTACGGATCGCCGACGGTCGCCGAGCGCCACCGGCACCGCTATGAGGTCAACAACGCCTACCGCCAGCAGATCGCGGATGCCGGCCTCACGTTCTCGGGAATCTCCCCGGACCGCACCCTCGTGGAATTCGTCGAACTTCCGCGCGAGGTGCACCCGTTCTATGTGGGGACCCAGGCACACCCCGAGCTGCGGTCGCGCCCGAACCGCGCCCACCCGCTGTTCCGCGGTCTCATCGGGGCAGCGCTCGAGCGCCAGCAGGCCTCGCGACTGTTCGAGGTGCCGGAACCGGACGATGCCTGACACGATTCCCGCGAGTGAACTGCTTGCGGACGAGCACGTCGCTCTGCCCGTGTCGTCCTCGACGCGGGAGTTCGAGGGTCGGGTGTGGGACATCCGACGCGAAACGTTCGCGATGGGTGGCTCGGACGTGGTGCGCGACTTCGTCGACCACACCGGGGCCGTCGCGGTGTTGGCGCTGGACGATGACGGTCGCATCCTGGCGATTCAGCAGTACCGGCATCCGGTGCGTTCCCGCGACTGGGAGCTTCCCGCGGGCCTCCTCGACATCGAGGGGGAGGATCCGCTCGTGGCGGCACAGCGTGAGCTCGCCGAAGAGGCCGACCTCGTGGCGTCCGAGTGGAACGTGCTTTCGGACATCATGACGAGCCCGGGCGGCAGCAATGAGGTCATCCGGGTCTATCTGGCCCGCGGGGTCAGCGCCGCGGACGAGACGTTCGAACGCACCGAGGAGGAGGCTGAGATCGTCGTTCGCTGGGCGCCTCTCGACGAGGCCGTGCAGGCCGTGCTCGAACGTCGCGTGCAGAACACGATCCTCTGCGTCGCGGTGCTGGCTGCTCACGCCGCACGGGAGCGCGGATGGAGCACCCTCGGCGCTGCGGATTCCGCCTGGTCGCAGCGCGATTCCGTGAGGGCATGACCGGGAGGCAGCTCACCGTGGCCGATGCGCTCGGCCGCTACCTCCGTCACGTCTCTATCGAGCGGGGCCTCTCGCATAACACCGTGCAGGCGTACCGGCGTGACCTCGAGAGCTACGCGGAGTCCCTCGCGCTGCGGGGCGTGACCCTCCCCGGCGAGATCTCGAGCGCCGATGTCGCGGCGTTCGCGACCGAACTCCGCACCCGTCCCGAGCGACCGCTCACTGCATCCTCCATGGCACGCGTGCTCTCCTCGGTGCGGGGGTTCCACCGCTTCCTCCTCGATGAGGGCGTGGTCGCTGTGGATGTCGCGGCCGACACCAAACCACCCAAGCTCGGCTCACGCCTGCCAAAGGCCATCACCATCGAACAGATGGAGGCGGTGCTCGCCGCAACGGAGGGGGACGACATTCGCTCGCTGCGCGATCGTGCCCTTCTCGAACTGCTCTACGCCACGGGGGCGCGAGTCTCGGAGGCCGTGGACCTGAACGTTGACGACGTGATCGACGGCGAAGTGGTGCGCCTGACGGGAAAGGGCAACAAGCAGCGCATCGTGCCCGTGGGCAGCTACGCGCGCGCCGCGCTCGACGCCTACCTCGTGCGTGCTCGGCCCCTGCTGTCCGCGACGGGCCGGTCGACCCCGGCTCTGTTCCTGGGGATGCGCGGCCTCCGTCTCTCACGACAGAACGCGTGGCTTGTCATCCAGTCGGCCGCTGAGCGGGCCAAGCTCGGGGTGAAGATCTCGCCGCACACCTTCCGGCACTCCTTCGCGACCCATCTGCTCGCCGGCGGTGCCGATGTGCGTGTGGTGCAGGAGCTGCTCGGACACTCTTCGGTCGCGACGACGCAGATCTACACCCTCGTCACCGTCGACACCCTGCGCGACATGTACACGACCGCCCACCCGCGCGCTCACTGAACCTTCAACCAGAGGTCGAGGCGACCCTGCGCGGGCGGGTGTGTGGCCGCCGGGCTCTCGGGGGAGCCGCCGTACACTGTGAGGATGACAGCGCAGCGCGAAGATTCGGCTCTCCTGCCGGGCTTCGAGCCCACGGTGACGGGCCCCACAGGGCGTCCGCTGACCGACTTCGCTATTCCTAAGCCTCTCAAGGGTCACGGCCCGGCTCGCGTCATCTCCCTCTGCAACCAGAAGGGCGGCGTCGGCAAGACCACGACCACGATCAACCTCGGTGCCTCACTTGCCGAGTACGGCCGCAAGGTGCTTGCTGTCGACTTCGACCCGCAGGGTGCCCTCTCCGCAGGGCTCGGGGTCGCCACTCACGACGTGCCCACTATCTACGACCTCCTGCTCGGCACCATCGCGAATCCGTCGGAGGCCATCGTCTCGACGAGCGTTCCGAACCTCGATGTGATCCCCGCGAACATCGACCTCTCGGCGGCTGAGGTCCACCTCGTCAACGAGGTGGCGCGGGAGACGATCCTCGCGCGCGTGCTGCGCAAAGTGAGCGACCAGTACGACGTCATCCTCATCGACTGCCAGCCGTCGCTCGGCCTGCTCACCGTCAACGCCCTCACCGCGGCCCACGGCGTGCTCATCCCTCTGGAATGCGAGTTCTTCGCGCTTCGCGGAGTCGCGCTGCTCGTCGAGACCATCGACAAGGTGCGGGACCGTCTGAACCCCGCGATCGAACTGGACGGAATCCTCGCAACGATGTACGACGCGCGAACCCTTCACTCGCGCGAGGTGCTCGAGCGCGTCGTGGAGACGTTCGGCGACCAGGTGCTCGAAACGGTCATCGGTCGCACGGTGAAGTTCCCCGATGCCAGCGTCGCCGGATCGCCCATCACGAGCTTCGCGCCGGAGCACGCTGCTGCCGAGGCCTACCGCCAGCTGGCACGAGAGTTGATTTCGCGTGGCGCGGTCGCCTGACCCGGTAGGCGAGCTGGATACCGACGCCCCCGGGTTCCGGGTGTCGCTCGCCAATTTCAGCGGGCCGTTCGATCTCCTCCTGTCGCTCATCTCCAAGCACGAACTCGATATCACCGAGGTATCGCTGTCGGCAGTCACCGACGAGTTCATCTCGTACTTGCGCGGCCTGGACTCGGATGCGGAGCTCGATCAGGCCAGCGAATTCCTCGTCATCGCGGCCACCCTTCTCGACCTCAAGGTCGCCGGCCTGCTGCCGCAGGGCGAGCTTGTCGATGCGGAGGATGTCGCGCTCCTCGAGGCCCGGGACCTGCTCTTCGCCCGCCTCCTCCAGTACCGTGCGTTCAAGGAGTCGGCGCGCTGGTTCTCCGAGCAGCTCGACCTGGAGTCCGGGCGCCACTTTCGTGCCGTGCGCCTCGAGGAGAAGTACCGAAGGCAGGTTCCCGAACTCGTGTGGACGTTGTCCGCCGACGACTTCGCCGCGCTTGCCGCCCTCGCGTTCGCGCCGCGGGAGATACCGTCGGTGGGGCTCGACCATCTCCATGCCCCGCTCGTCAGCATCCGCGAGCAGGCCGCGCACGTCGTGTCGATGCTCCGTCAGGGCCAGCCGATGTCGTTCAGGCAGCTCATCGCCGGTGCTGAGCAGCGCGGGGTGATCATCGCCCGGTTCCTCGCGGTGCTGGAGCTATATCGCGGCGCCTTCATCACCTTCGAGCAGGCAGAGCCCCTGGGCGACCTGACCATCGAGTGGACGGCCGAGCACTGGTCGGACGACAGCCTCGCGAATCTCGGAGCAGACTATGGACACTGATACCTCTAGGGACGAGATGATCACCGAACTCGCAGACGAAGCACCGACGCCGGCGCCGCAACCCGCGGTGACCGACGTCGAGCGCGCCATCGAGGCGATCCTCATGGTCGCCGACGAGCCGCAGAGCCTCGTGCACCTTGCTACGGCGGTCGGGCATCCTGTGCCGGCCGTCCGCCAATCGATCGAACGGCTGGTCGCCGACTACGACGGCGAGGCCGGGGGAGTGCGCCGCGGATTCGAACTGCGCGAGGTCGGGGGCGGGTGGCGCATCTACGTGCGGCCGGAGCACGACATCATCGTTCGGGATTTCGTGCTGACGCAGAGCCCGACGCGACTCAGTCAGGCCGCACTGGAGACGCTAGCCGTGATCGCCTACAAGCAGCCGATCAGCCGTGGCGCGATCGCGTCGATCAGGGCAGTCAACGTGGACTCGGTGGTGCGCACGCTTCTGAGCCGTGGCCTCATCACCGAAGCCTTCACCGACAGCGAGACGGGCGCGATCCACTACGAGACCACGCCGCTACTTCTGACTCAGCTGGGCGTGAACTCGATCGACGACCTACCCCACATCTCGCCACTTCTCGACGATGGCTCTGCGGGGTTCGATGATCAGCGTTGACCCGTCCGCCGAAGGCGAGCGACTCCAGAAGGTGATGGCCGCAGCGGGCGTTGCATCGCGGCGGGCATCCGAAGACCTCATCGCCCAGGGCCGAGTCACGGTCAACGGCGAGAAGGTGACAGAACCCGGGCGCCGTGTGCTGTCCACCGACCTCGTCACGGTTGACGGGGTCGCCATCCAGTTGGATACGACCAAGCGCTACGTCATGCTCAACAAGCCCGTCGGTGTGGTGAGCTCGCTCGCCGACGAAAGTGGGCGTCCCGACCTCAGGACGTTCACCCGCGATTACCCCGAACGCCTGTTCAATGTCGGACGGCTCGACGCCGCCACCTCGGGCCTGCTCATCCTCACCAACGACGGTGAGCTCGCCCACGTGCTCGCGCACCCCTCGTTCGGCGTGATGAAGACGTACATTGCCAAGGTGCAGGGGGCGGTCTCCGCCCAGACGATAGCGAAGCTCCTTGCCGGCTTCGATCTCGATGATGGACCGATCGTTGCCGACAAGGCGCGAGCGCTGCCGGGCGGATCCGGTCGCGAAACGCTCGTGGAGCTCACGTTGCATTCGGGACGCAATCGCATCGTGCGCCGGATGATGGATGCTGTCGGGCATCCGGTCATCGACCTCGTGCGCCGTCAGTTCGGTCCGCTTCATCTCGGCACTCTCCCCGTCGGCCAGACGCGCGATCTCACTAAGGTGGAACTCGGCCGGGTGCTGACCCTGTCGCGCTCCGGCGGGCAGGATGCCGCAGCCGTCGATGACATCGAGACCGAGGAAGACCGTGACTGATCGCCGCCTTGCCGGGCCCGTGAGGATCGTGGGTACCGGCCTCCTCGGCACCAGCATCGGGCTGGCCCTGACGACGCGTGGTGTCGATGTCTCTCTCGCCGACACCTCGCCCTCGAGCGTCGCCCTCGCGGTCGACTACGGGGCTGGTCGTCGGGCTGCTGCCGATGATGCTCCGCAACTCATCGTCGTGTGCGTGCCGCCGGATGTCACGGCGGCCACGATTGCCGCCGAGCTCGAGGCCTTCCCTGAAGCCCTCGTGACCGATGTCGCGAGCGTGAAGGCGGGGCCGCTCGCCGAGCTGATTGCCTCCGGCGCTGATGTCAGTCGTTACATCGGATCGCACCCCATGGCCGGTCGAGAGCGCAGCGGAGCGATCTCGGCTCGCGCCGACATCTTCATCGGGCGTCCGTGGGTGATCGCCGGTCACGACGGAATCACGTATCGACAAGCGGCCGCAGTGGAGCAGCTCGCTCTCGACCTGGGCGCGATTCCGCTGGAGATGTCGACGGAGGAGCACGATCGTAACGTCGCACTCGTCTCGCACGTGCCGCAGGTTGTGGCGAGCCTTCTCGCCACACGCCTGACGAGCGCGCCGGATGCTGCGGTCTCGCTCGCGGGTCAGGGCCTCCGTGACACCACCCGAATCGCTTCGAGCGATCCCGAGCTGTGGGTCCAGATCCTCAGCGCGAACTCCGCTGCGGTCGTAGACGTGCTCCGGCAGTATCGGGACGACCTCGACGGTCTGCTCTCGGCGCTTGAGGATCCGGATGCCCGTGGTGCGCGCCGCGCGATAGCGGAGGCCCTCGCTGGCGGAAACGCCGGAGTCGCCCGCATCCCGGGCAAACATGGCCAATCGGCGCGCTTTGCCCAACTGGTCGTGATCGTCGACGACACCCCGGGCCAGCTGGCTCGCCTCCTCACCGACATCGGCGACGCGGGTATCAACATGGAAGACCTCCGCCTCGAGCATTCACCGGGTGCACAGATCGGCCTCGCCGAGATCTCCGTGCTGCCCGAAGCCGAGGAGCGTCTCGCTACAGAACTGACCTCGCGCGGTTGGAGAATCTCGGAGTTGTCAGCATGACGATCGTCGTTGCAGTCGATGGCCCTGCGGGGAGCGGCAAGTCCAGCGTGTCGAGGGCGTCGGCACGTGCGCTCGGCTTTGCCTATCTCGACACCGGGGCTGCCTACCGTGCCCTGGCCTGGCGCTGTCGTCACGAGGGGATCGATACGCTCGGCCCCGCGGATGTCATCGAGTCCCTTCCGACCTTCGCTTTCGCGATCGGGACAGACCCCGATGGGTACTTCGTGCGAGTGGGTTCCGAGGACGTCACGGCGGACATCCGGGAGCCTGCTATCTCCGCCACGGTGAGCGCCATCGCACGCATCCCCGAGGTGCGGCAGTACCTCGTGGATCTCTTCCGCGACATCATCGCGTCCACGAACAAGCCAGGCATCGTCGTCGAGGGCCGCGACATCACGACGGTCGTCGCACCCGACGCCGAAGTGAGGATTCTCCTCACGGCGTCCGAAGAAGTTAGAATGGCCAGGCGTTCAGCCGAACTCTCCGGGGTTTCGGCCGAGGCGACCGCTCGAGAACTCAGTTCGCGGGATGCGAAGGATGCGCAGGTCGTCGATTTCATGAATGCCGCCGATGGCGTCACCACCATCGACTCCACAGAACTCGACTTCGAGGCGACCGTCGCCTCGGTCGTCGCCCTCGTCCGATCCACCACACGCTGAGCGGATGACGAGCCGAGCGTAGCTGAACCGAAGGACTGACCATGGCCGACGTCGATGAGACTGACGACTTCCCCGAACTCGACTCCGCTCTCGTCGAGCGCATCACATCGATAGACGAAGGCGAAGCTGCTCGACGGGCCGAGTCGCTCCGGGCGGGGCTCGGCGACTACGACCTCGACGACGAGGACCTCGAGATCCTCGATGCCGCGTCAGACGACCCGGACGCGATCACCTATCTCCCCGCCCTGCCCGTCCTCGCGATCGTCGGGCGACCCAACGTCGGCAAGTCGGCGCTGGTGAACCGCATCCTCGGCCGACGCGAAGCAGTCGTCGAGGACACCCCGGGCGTCACGCGTGACCGCGTCAACTACAAGGCAGAGTGGGGCGGCCGCCGCTTCACCATCGTCGACACCGGCGGCTGGGAGGCAGACGCCCGCGGTATCAACGCCTCGGTTGCAGCACAGGCCGAGGTCGCGGTGGACCTCGCCGACGCTGTGCTCTTCGTCGTGGATGCCACGGTGGGTGCCACCGCTACCGACGAGCACGTCGTCCGCATGCTCCGTGCCACCAAGAAGCCCGTGATGCTGGCCGCCAACAAGGTGGATGACGCCTACCAGGAGCCCGAAGCTGCAGCCCTCTGGTCGCTCGGTCTCGGCCAGCCGTGGCCCGTGTCGGCACTCCACGGCCGTGGCGTCGCGGACCTGCTCGACCACGTGCTCACGGTGCTTCCGGAGATCTCGTCCGTCGCGAAGGAGGAGGTGGGCGGCCCGCGCCGCGTTGCGATCCTCGGTCGCCCGAACGTCGGCAAGTCGAGCCTGCTCAACAAGACCGCGGGGGAGGAGCGCGTCGTGGTCAACGAGTTGGCCGGCACCACGCGAGACCCCGTCGACGAGCAGATCGAGCTGGGTGGCAAATTCTGGCGCTTCATCGACACCGCGGGTATCCGCCGTCGCGTGAATCTCGCGCAGGGGGCGGACTTCTACGCGACGTTGCGCACCTCGGCAGCTCTCGAGCGCGCTGAGGTCGCGGTCGTCGTCATCGACGTGTCGGTTCCGATCAGCGTGCAGGATCTCAAGATCATCGACCTCGTGCTGGAATCCGGTCGCGCACTTGTACTCGCGTACAACAAGTGGGACCTCCTCGACGACGAGCGACGCATCTACCTCGAGCGCGAGATCGAGCAGGACCTGTCGCACGTCGACTGGGCGCCGCGCGTGAACATCTCCGCCAAAACGGGGCGGCACCTGGAGAAGCTCGTTCCGGCGCTGGAGACGGCCCTCGAGTCGTGGGACACCCGTATTCCGACAGGAAAGTTCAACGCGTTGCTTTCGGAGCTCGCTGCCGAGCATCCGCACCCCCTGCGCGGTGGCAAGCAACCGCGCATCCTGTTCGGCACGCAGGCCTCGTCGCGTCCCCCGACATTCGTGCTGTTCACGACCGGGTTCCTTGACCCGCAGTACCGCCGTTTCATCACGCGACGCCTGCGCGAGATCTTCGGATTCGTGGGAACGCCGATCAACGTCAACATGCGAGTGCGCGAGAAGCGCAAGCGCTGACCAACGCAAGAGGGCCTGTCGGAGTGCTTCCGGCAGGCCCTCTTGCGTTCGGGTCTAGTGACCGCCGGGCATCCCCGTACCGGCGAGAGCCGGGTCGGGCTTGGGCACGAAGAACGACGCTGCCACGGCGAAGAGCGAGATGATCGCGCCTGCCAGGAAGGCCGTGTGGGTTCCGTTGGCGAGAGCGACGGTGTCGCTTGCTCCACTCGCTTCGCCGGCGAGCGTACCCACGGTGAGGAGTGCGATGAACAGCGCGGTTCCCGCTGCGCCGGCGAGCTGCTGAACGGTGCCGATCGTCGCGCTGCCGTGCGAGTAGAGCTGCGGCTTAAGGGACCCGAGCGCCGACGTGAACAGCGGCGTGAACATGAACGCAAGGCCGATGCACAGCGCTATGTGGAGCGCGAGCACGAGCCAGACCGGCGTGGTGGCTCCCAGGAGCATCGCCATGGCCCACAGCGCGATGCTGACCCAGATCGCGCCAGGTACGAGCAGCGGGCGCGGGCCCAGCTTGTCGTACAGCCGACCCACGATCGGTCCGGCGAAGCCCATCAGAAGGCTTCCAGGCACGAGGATCAGGCCGGATGCCAGCGGGTCGAGCCCGAGTACGTCCTGCGTGTAGATCGGCAGCAGGATGATCGTGCCGAACAGGGCGGCCATCATGATCATCATGAGCACGATCGACACGGCAAACCCGCGCGAGGCAAACGTGCGGAGGTCGAGGAGTGCGCGGTCCGAACGCTGCAGGATGCGCTGGCGGGCGATGAACGCTCCGAGCGCTGCAACTCCGACGCCGATCGGGATCCACGGCGACACCAGTCCCTCGCCGGATGCGGCCTCACCGAGGCTCGACAGCCCGTAGATGAGCCCACCGAACGCGAAGGCGGAGAGGATGACGGAGAACACGTCGAGCGGGATCTTGCGCGGCTCGCTCACGTTCTGCACTCGCATCCCACCCAGCAAGAGTGCGCCGATGGCAATCGGCAGCACGAGGATGAAGATCCAGCGCCAGTCGAGAACGCTCAGGATGACGCCGGCAATCGCCGGGCCCGCGGCGGGTGCCACCGACATGACGATCGAGATGTTACCCATCGTCTTGCCGCGGGTGTGCGGCGGAACGAGCGTCATGACCGTGGTCATCAGCAGTGGCATCATGATCGCCGTACCACTCGCCTGAATGACGCGACCGAACAGCAGCACCTCGAAGCCGGGCGCGATGGCGGCGATCGCCGTACCAGCGCTGAAGAGGCTCATCGCGAGGATGAAGACAGTACGCGTAGTGAGCCGAGTCATCAAGAACCCCGTGATCGGGATGACGACCGCCATGGTCAGCATGAAGGCTGTCGACAACCACTGCGCTGTGCTCGCGGGGATGTTCAGTTCCTTCATCAGGTCGGGGATCGCAACACCGATGATGGTCTCGTTGAGGAACACGACGAACGTCGCGACGAGCATCAGGTTGATGACGATGCGGTTGCGACGCGAGTGATCAGGGGAGTCGACGGTGGGCACGGAACCGGTAATGACTCTCGAGTTGTAATCCGCGTCGGTGACCTCGCCGGAAGCAGCCTGGGGCACACTCGCCTCGAGCCCCGCAGGGACAGCTATGTCGTTTGTCGGCGTGGAGGATTCAGTCACAGGGCAGTCCCGTCGGTCGTGAAGTGTGGGGATGTTTCGAAGTTTACGGTGTGAACATTATGCACCATGCCACCGACATCGGGGCAGCGCGCATTGACGTGTGCAGTTGGCAACGCGGGAACACGCTAAGCTATTCCAGTTGTTTGTCACGGGCTGTGGCGCAGCTTGGTAGCGCACTTGACTGGGGGTCAAGGGGTCGCAGGTTCAAATCCTGTCAGCCCGACTCAACGAGAAACGGACCGCCTTCTGGCGGTCCGTTTCTCGTTGCTGGCTGTTGTCAGCGGGGTCCCCGCCGCGCCGGTTCCGGCGCATCGCGCGTTTCGCGGCCAGCACGAACAAAACGGGCGTCCCCAACAAGGTCGCGGCCAGTGGGACGGCGTCGGATAGCCTCGGGTCTGCCCCGAGTTTGGTTGGCACCTTGACCTGGCCCAGGTTGTCCGCGGCGCCGATTGGCTGGATCACGTCAATCGATCAATCGCGACAGCTGGGCGCCGTTCCGCTTGATTCGAGCGAACGGCGGGTTGACGGAGTGATGTCCGCGTTTCATAGGGCGGAGGCGATCCGGGACGCTCATAACCTAGTGGGATGACGCGAACAAGCCTCTCTCAATATTCGCCGGACCTTGACGCGTACATTGATGGCCTCGCGGAGGACCAGCTCCGCACGATTGCATGGGCTGTAGCCCTTTGGGTGGTGGGGGAGCTTGAGGTTCGCGACCCTAGAATCGCGGATCTTGTTCGTTCTCCGACACCCGTTCTCGATGAGAGCCAGCGGCTGGCCGTCGAGCAACTCTACTTGGAGCTCGACGAAATTGGATGGGATCTTCAAGACCTCATTGACGAGGGCACGGCGACGGAAGAAGAATACGCGGCTGCATTCGTACGAGCTCGAGCAGTCAACGCACTATGGGACGCCATGGATCCACACGCGGAAACGGCCGCGAGCCGAGCGCTGTACGAATCCATCTCGGCAACCGACGTGGAGACCGTCACGCTCTTCGTTCGATCATTGGACGGCGTCCAGTGATCCGCGTAGACGGTCTACCCCGTGTTCTGCAGCCCAGCTGCCACGCCGCTCACGGACAGCAGCAGCAGTCGCTGAAGCTCCGGGTCCGGCTCGGCGTTCTGCGGAGTCGCACGGAGCTCTCGCAACGCGCGCAGCTGCAGCAGTGACAGTGCATCCACGTACGGGCTCCGCATCTTCACTGCGCGCTGCAGCACCGGCTTGTTGGCGAGCAACTCATCGCCGCCGGTCAAACGGATGACCCACTCGCGAGTGAGTTCCATCTCCTCGTTGACGAGGGCGGCGAGGTCGTCGCGATCCCCGAGCTCGAGGTAGCGCTGCGCAATGCGCTCGTCAGCCTTGGCGAGGCTCATAGCGACGTTGTCGATCATCGTGCGGAAGATCGGCCACTCCGCGTACGCGAGAGCGAGCTTGTCGGCATTCCCGACGGCTTCGAGGGCAGATCCCAGTCCGAACCAGCCGGTGAGGTTGATGCGGGCCTGCGTCCACGAGAACACCCACGGGATCGCGCGGAGGTCTTCGAGCGACTCCACCGAAAGCCCACGACGCGCGGGGCGCGAGCCGAGCGCCAGCAGCCCGATCTCCTCCATGGGCGTGACGGTGGCAAACCAGGGGGCGAAGCCCGGCGCCTTGACCAGTTCGAAGAATCGCGCCCGGGATGCCGCATCCATCGTGGCAGCGACGTCAGCGAACCGCGTGGCAGCGCCGTCGTTGCGCTTCTCGATCGAGGGCGCCGACGCGAGCAGTGTGGCCGCAGCGACCTGGTCGACGTGCCTCATCGCGATCTCGGGGTCGCCGTACCGGGCGAAGATGACCTCGCCCTGCTCGGTGACTTTGAAGCGTCCATCGACGGAGTGCGGCGGCTGGCCGAGGATTGCCGAGTTGGCGGGGCCGCCGCCGCGGCCGAGCGCGCCACCGCGACCGTGGAAGAGGGTCAGCACGATGTTCTGCTCGCGCGCCCACGTTGCGATCTTCTCCTGCGCCTCGTAGAGGGCGAGGGTCGCGGCGACCGGGCCCACGTCTTTGGAGGAGTCGGAGTACCCGAGCATGACCTCGAGCTTGCGGCCCGTGGCATCCAGTCGCGCAGCGAACTCCGGGTGGTCGACGATCTCCGCGAGGATCGCCGGCGCGGCCTGCAGGTCTGCGAACGTCTCGAACAACGGGATCACGTCGAGTACCGGCAGCGTGCCCTGCGGGCCGACAGCCGCGCGCGCCAGGCGATGCACGTTCGCAAGATCCTCGGCGGACTGGGTGAACGACACGATGTAGCGCCCGGCAGCCTGGGGTCCGTATCGCGTCTGAATCTGGGCGATGACGCGGATGACTTCGAGCACCTCCTGCGCCTGCTCACTGAGCTCGCCGCCGGCCTCGAGCTCGGCAATCACCTTCGCGTGAACGGCGGAGTGCTGGCGCACCTCGAGCTCGGCGAGGTGGAACCCGAAGGTCTGCACCTGCCAGATGAGCTCCTGGAGTACGCCGTAGGCCTGGCGCGGGGCTGAGGCCGCCACGAGCGAGGACTGCACCGTACGCAGGTGCGCGAGGAGCTCGGCCGGTTCCCGGTACGCGAGGTCGGCATCCCGAGTCCTGGTCGCAGCGATGCGGCGCGCGATCATCAGCAGGACGCGACGGTGGGTCTCGTTGGGGGAGCGCTTGGCGACCTCCGTCGCGGTGGCCTCGTCGGCGGAGCGCAGGCCTTGCCAGAGAGCGAGCAGCTCATCGGACGGCGGAGTGGTCGTGGCATCCAGCGTCAGCTCGCGTCCGACACGGGCTGTCGTGCGTTCCAGGCCGATGAGCACGTGCTCGCTCGCGATCGCGGCGGCGTTCCTGGTGACGGATGCCGTGACGAACGGGTTTCCGTCGCGGTCGCCGCCGACCCACGTGCCGAGTCGCACGAAAGGCTCGACCACGGGGGGCGTCCAGCCGGCACTACCACCCTGAAGTGCATCGTCGATGCGCCGATACACGGCCGGGATCGACGTGTAGAGGGTCTCGTCGAACACCGCCATGATCGAGCGCACTTCATCCGTGGGTGTGGGCTTCTCGGCGCGCAGCGGCGCGGTTCGCCAGAGCGTGTCGATCTCCGCGAGCATGGCGCGCTTGATCCGGTCGCCCTCTGGGCCGACGGGAGATGCGTCGTTCTCGCGCACCAGAGTCGCGAGGCGACGGATGCAGTCGGACACCGCACGGCGTCGAGCCTCCGTCGGATGCGCCGTGAATACGGGGTGGAAACGAAGCGCGCGCAGCCTCTCAAGGGCAGCGTCACCGCCGATCTCCGCGCTCAGCTGTGCGAACGCGCCATCCACCGAGTCGTTGCCGGGCTCCAGGTCACTCGCTGCTCGCTCGCGCAGGACCCGCACACGCTGGTGCTCCTCCGCGAGGTTCACGAGGTGGAAGTAGGCGGTGAAGGCTCTGGCAACCTCTTCAGCGCGGGCCAGGTCGAAGGACTCGGCCACCTCGACAGCACGAGCGAACGCCTCCGGACCGGAATCCGTGTAGGCCTGGATCGTCGCAATGCGCAGACGCTCCACATCCTCGAAGAGGCCGGGGGAGCCGCTCTCCCGAAGCACCCGCCCCAGAAGCTCACCGAGCATGCGTACCTCGGCACGCATGTGTTCGGGTATCTCTTGCCCGGCTTCGTATCGCCCGACGAGTTTCAGGGTTTCAGTGGGGGTGGGCTCGCGCATTCCTCTACCGTATCGAGGCCCGAGACCCCCTGATGACACGGGCTCGCGGCTACTGCACCGGGTCGCGCGGATTGATCCGCCCGACGATGAGCGGATCGATGGGAGTCTCCGGGAACGTGGGCAGGTTCGCCTCCGGCACCTCGAAGGCTGCCGCGAGCACTTCGCGAGAGAACGCTGAGGCGGTAGCTCGGTAGCCGATGTCGGCGGGCATGGGCTGATCGAAGAAGATCAGGAAGTGGATGCCCTCATCCCCGAGCGCCTCGATGTGGTGTGGGTACGCGCGCGGGATGAAGTAGGTGTCGCCCGGGTTCAGCTCGTAGGTCTCGAGTGATCCGTCGGGGCTCAGCACGGTCATCCGCCCGTTGCCCTTGTGCACGTAGCCCATCTCGCCGGTGACGGGATGCCAGTGCGGCTCCCGCATTCCCGCCCCGCCCACGCCGAGCGAGTACATCGAGAGGTCCTCGAGCGCTGCCCAGTACTGCTTTCGGGCGAACTTGGCATAGCCGTACTCGTAGGAGAGGGGAGCGACCTGCCCTTCGACGTCGAAGAGGTGCGCGTTGGGGAATCCGGCGGAATCGGGGATGCGCGCAGCTCCCTCACGACGCACGATCTGCGACGCGTTCTCCCGGTCGAAGACCTGGAACGCGGAGGCCGGCATGTCGTAGGTGTTGCCGAGCACGGCATCCGTCATGGCGTTGAATCCGTTGCGCAGCGAGAAGTGGGCAGGCCGGTCGCTGCGGAGGCCCGCAATGATCTCCGCCTCATCGTCGCCGATGTTCTCGATGTGATAGACCGCTCCGGACTCCACGTGGTACATCTGGCCGGGCTTCACGACAAAGTGCGAGAACTCATCCCCGTTGCCCAGCATCGACACGAGCACCGTGCCCTTGGTGACGTAGGCGATCTGGTTCGCGTTGACATTCCACTGCGGCTCGCGGATGCCGCCGGGTGCCAGCACGATGCGCTTGATCGAGATCCCGTTGAGGATCGGAAGGGATGCGGAGGTGAGCTGGGTGATCGACCCGTGCTCGTTCTCGAACGCTTTCTCGCCCGTGAGGAGCGAGGCTTTGTGGATGGACGGGGTTGGCATGCTTCTCTCCTGTCTCGGCGGTGATCAGACACTATCGCGCGCTCGATCAGGCGAAGTCGACCTCGCAGTCCAAGCGCCGAGCGGCGTCACGCATCCTGCGTTCGAACTGCTGCTCTCCGTTCTGAAGGACATCACGCCAGCCGGGGTTGAACGAGCGCACGATCCACGCCGGCTGCGCCGCGGCGTTGTCCACACGAAGCTCGACCCGGGTCCACGGCCCGTCCTCGAACAGCGTGTAGGTGGCGCGGTACCACCAGCCGCCGGTGTACCGGATGCTGCGACCGGGCTCGACCTCGAGGGTGCCCGTCCCTTCCGGCGATGCGTAGTCGAACAGCGTCGGGCCCCCCGCGAGAGTCGCGCCGCCGACGCCCCGGTCGACCAGCCATGCGTTCGTCGGTCCGACGGGACCGGCCTCGACGGCGATCAGCAGCGCAGCCACCTCGGCGAGCGGGGCGCGCAGCGTGCAGGTCGCCGTCAGAAGCGTTTCGCGCATCCCGCTATCCCAAGAGGGGCACGATGTCGCGCATGATGCTGCCGAGGATCCTCGCGTTGAAGTCCACGCCGAGCTGGTTGGGCACAGTGACCAGCACGGTGTCGGCGGCTGCGACCGCGGCATCCTGGGCCAGTTCCGCAGCAATCGCGTCGGGCTCGCCGATGTAGCTGCGACCGAAGCGTGACATCGCACCGTCAAGCATCCCGACCTGGTCCTTGGCGTCGGCCTGGGCGCGCACGCCGAAGTAGTGCCGCGTCTCGTCGTCGATGATCGGCAGGATGCTGCGGCTCACCGACACGCGGGGCTCCCGCTCCCACCCGGCCTCGGCCCAGGCGGAACGGAACAGCGCGATCTGCTCCGCCTGCAACTCGTCGAACGGCACTCCCGTGTCCTCGGTGAGGAGAGTGGAGCTCATGAGGTTCATGCCCTGCTCGGCCGTCCAGGTCGCTGTCGCACGAGTACCTGATCCCCACCAGATGCGGTCGGAGAGGCCCGGCGACAGCGGCTGGATCGAGAGGGGTGCGCTGGAACCCGTCATCTTCGGGTTGCTGAGCGCGACACCGGCACCCGCGATCGCGGCCCTGAACACCTCCGTGTGGGTGCGAGCCATGTCCGCGTCGGTCTCGCCGTCGGCCGGAACGTACCCGAAGGACTCGTACCCGTTGAGGGCTGTCTCCGGTGATCCGCGGCTGATGCCGAGCTGGAGCCGACCATTGCTGATGAGGTCGGTGATCGACGCTTCCTCCGCCGCGTACAGCGGGTTCTCGTAGCGCATGTCGATGACGCCGGTGCCGATCTCGATCCGCGAGGTGCGTGCGGCGATGGCCGCGAGAAGCGGATACGGGGATGCCAGCTGGCGGGCGAAGTGGTGCACTCGCACATACGCGCCGTCCACGCCGAGTTCTTCGGCGGCAACGGCTAGGTCGACTGTCTGGAGCAGTGCATCCTGCCCCGTGTGCACGAGGGAACCGGGCACGGCCTGCCAGTGCCCGAAGGAGAGAAAACCAATGCGCTTCATGTGGCGCAGCGTAGCCGAGGTCTGCGACGAAACCGAGCTACTCCGGGGAGAGCAGGCCGCGGCAAGTTACCCTCGATACATGGACAAGATTGTGCGGGACGCCCGACCCCAGGTGCGACCGACCCCCGAGGGGTGGAAGCAGGCCATGGGGCCGGACGGGCGACCCGCCCTCCAGTTCGCCTCGCCGAAGCGCGGCAAGCCGCCCGTGCACCTCGCCGACCTCGATCCTGCAGCCCGCCGCGAGCGACTGAAGGAGCTCGGCCTGCCCGCGTATCGCGCTGCACAGCTCTCCACCCACTACTTCTCGCACTACACCGACGTCGCCTCCGAGATGACCGATCTCCCGGCATCCGGTCGTGAAGAACTCGTTGCCGGGATGCTCCCACCCCTGCTCACCGAGGTGCGTCGCCTCGCGACCGACAAGGGCGACACGATCAAGTTCCTCTGGAAGCTCCACGACGGAGCGCTGGTCGAGTCCGTGCTCATGCGTTATCCCGGTCGCATCACACTCTGCGTCTCCTCCCAGGCGGGATGCGGCATGAACTGCCCCTTCTGTGCGACTGGTCAGGCGGGCCTCACGCGCAACATGTCGACGGCCGAGATCGTCGACCAGATCGTCAGGGCCAATCGTGCGATCGCCAGCGGCGAGCTGGGCGGCCCCACCCGCGGCGAGGGGGGCGAGCGCGTCACCAACATCGTCTTCATGGGCATGGGCGAGCCGCTCGCCAACTACAAGCGCGTGGTCGACGCCGTCCGCATCATGACGACACCCCAGCCGGAGGGGCTCGGTATGTCGGCGCGGCACATCACCGTCTCCACGGTCGGCCTCGTGCCGGCCATCCGCAAGCTCGCCGAGGAGAAGATTCCGGTGACCTTCGCGCTCTCGCTCCACGCACCTGACGACGAGCTTCGGGATGAACTGATTCCCGTGAACTCCCGGTGGAAGGTCGATGAGGCTCTCGATGCCGCGTACAGCTACTTCGAGGCCACTGGGCGTCGCGTCTCCATCGAATACGCACTCATCAAGGACATGAACGATCACGGATGGCGCGCCGACCTGCTCGCCGCCAAGCTCAACGAGCGCGGACGAGGGTGGGTGCACGTCAACCCGATTCCGCTCAACCCGACGCCCGGGTCGATCTGGACGTCGTCCGAGCCGGACGTGATGCGAGAGTTCGTCCGTCGGATCGAGGCTGCCGGCATCCCGACGACGCTGCGCGACACGCGGGGTAAGGACATCGACGGAGCGTGCGGGCAGCTCGCGGCATCGGATTCCTGACAGCCGAAAAGGCCCGTCGATAGGATCGCACCATGCTGACGGGTGGGCGGGCAGACGTGGTGGACCTGGAGGGGCTGTCGACAGCCCAGGTCGCTGAGCGTCGGGCGGACGGGCGAACCAACGCGTTCACTCCTCCCTCAAGCCGAAGCCTCGGAGCGATCCTCCGCGCCAACGTGCTCACTCTCTTCAACGGCATCATCGCCGGGTGCTTCGTCGTTCTCCTCGCCATCGGGCATTGGCAGGACGCCCTCTTCGGACTCAGTGCCCTCGCGAACGCGATCATCGGGACCGTCCAGGAGTATCGCGCCAAGCGTGCGCTCGACCGTCTCGCGCTCATCAACGCGCCACTGGCCAGGGTGAGGCGCGACGGTGTCGAACAGCAGATCGCGGTGGCCGACGTCGTGCTGGATGACTTGATCGAGCTGCGACCGGGGGAGCAGATCCCTGCGGATGCCGCGGTCGTGGCATCCGCTCGCCTCCAGGTCGACGAGTCGATGCTGACGGGCGAGTCAGACCCCGTGGACAAGGACCCGGAGGATCGCCTGCTCTCTGGCTCGGTCGTCGTAGCGGGAGAGGGGGCAGCCAGAGTCGACCGGGTTGGCGCTGATTCCTTCGCCAACCAGCTCGCGAGTCAGGCCAAGCGGTTCTCCCTCGTCGCGTCGGAGCTGCGCTCGTCGATTAATCGCGTGCTCAAGTGGGTCACCTGGGCGATCGGTCCGCTCTCGCTCCTCGTGCTCAACGCCCAGATGGTCACTGAGGGCGGCTGGGCTGCTGCGCTGGAGTCGGGCAACTGGCGCCTCGCCGCTGTCGATACGATCGCAGCAATCGTCGCGATGATCCCGCTCGGCCTCGTGCTCATGACCAGCATTGCGTTCGCCGTGGGAGCGGTGAAACTCTCCGCCCGCAAGGTTCTCGTGCAGGAGCTCGCCGCCGTCGAGGGGCTGGCCAGGGTCGACATCATCTGCCTCGACAAGACGGGCACCCTCACGGCTGGCGACATCGTCTTCGACGAAGCTCACCCGCTCGGTGATGACGGCGATGACGACTGGAAGCAGGTGCTCGCGTGGAATGGCGCCGAGCCCGACGCCAACTCGACAGCCCGGTGCCTCGCGCCCGAGTTCCCGGTGAGCCAGCCGATCGAGGCGAGCGAGCGCATCCCGTTCTCGTCCGCTCGCAAGTGGAGCGCGGTCTCCTTCTCGACCGGCCCGTCGGGAGCCTGGGTGCTCGGCGGCCCCGAGATGGTGTTCGCGGACGCCCCACAGCACGAACCACTCCTGGCCCGCGCCGCGCAGCTCGCCGGTTCGGGCAGAAGAACCCTCGTGCTCGCTCACGCACCGGCGAGCATCACGGCAGCAGACGCTGAGGCCGAGAAACGGCCGGAGGGGCTCGAGCCCGTCGCCCTCCTGACCTTTCGGGAGAGCATCCGCCCGGATGCACGCGAGACTCTCGACTACTTCGCCGAACAGGGCGTTGCGGTTCGCATCATCTCGGGCGACAACCCGCACACCGTTGCCGCGATCGCCAGGGAGGTCGGCCTCGAGTCCGCACAGGGCTACGACGCGCGCGATCTGCCCGAAGACGAACAGGAGCTGCGGGACGTTCTCGAGAAGAACCAGGTCTTTGGACGCGTCACGCCCGAGCAGAAGCGCGCCATCGTGCTTTCGCTCAAAGCGGCCGGCCACACCGTGGCGATGACCGGTGACGGTGTGAACGATGCCTTGGCGATCAAGGATGCGGACATCGGCATCGCGATGGAATCGGGCTCTGCAGCGACGAAGGCGGTGGCTCGTCTCATCCTGCTCGACGGAAAGTTCTCGCACCTTCCTGGGGTGGTGAAAGAGGGCAGACAAGTCATCGCCAACGTCGAGCGAGTCTCGATGCTCTTCCTCTCCAAGACGGCGTACGCCGTAGCGCTCGCCCTGATCTTCGGGGTGCTCCTGATGGAGTTCCCGTTTCTCCCACGGCAGCTCTCCGTCACCGATGGGCTCACCATCGGCATCCCCGCATTCTTCCTCGCGCTGCTACCGAATGCTCGCCGCTACGAGCCCGGCTTCCTGCGGCGTTCGTTGGCCTTCGCCATCCCTGCGGGCCTGGTCATCGCGGCCATGATCACGGCCATCGCCCTCGTCTCGAACTCTCAAGGAGTGAGTCTGGCGCAGGAGCGGACGGGCGCGACGATTGCCATCGCGCTCGCGGGGCTCGCTGTGCTGGTCTCGAGGTCCCTGCCGTTCACGTGGATCAAGGCGACCATCGTCGCGGCGATGATCATCGGTTTGGTCCTCATCCTCATCGTTCCGTTCGCGAGTTCGTTCCTCATCCTCGTGCCTTTGCCGATGGAGTTCCTCGCAGCTGTCTTCGTGTGCGTCGCCGTCGCCGTCGTAGCGATCGGCCTCGTTCACGTCGTCCATTCGCGCGTGGTTCTCGGCCACAGGAGATGACGGTGCGGCGCCACCGCGGCGGTCCCGGCACCGCTAGCATGTCGTCAGCCGGGCGCCGCACGGCTCTGCCCGCAACGAAGAGGAACTCATGAGACCTGTCTTCGGCATTGCCCGCCTCCTTGCCGCCGCCGCTGGCATCGCCGCCATCGTCGGCCAGCTCATCACGAGCCTCGATTACTGGTCGAGCAAGGATGTCACCAACATCCCGCTCGCAGTGCTCAACTTCTTCAGCTTCTTCACGATCCTGTCGAACGTCGGCGCGATCATCGTCATGCTCGTCGGCGCGTACCTGCTGTTCGCCCGCAAGGGTGGCGACCCCGTGTGGTTCAACCTGTTCCGCGGATCGGTCGCGACCTACATGATCATCACGGGCATCGTGTACAACCTGCTGCTGCGGGGTATCCCCTTGCCGCAGGGCACGACTCTCGAGTGGTCGAACAACATCCTCCACGTCGCCGTGCCGATCATCATGCTGCTCGACTGGATCTTCACCCCCGGTCGTATGCCCATCGAGTGGAACCAGCTCTGGAAGATCCTCGTGTTCCCGATCATCTGGGTTATCTACACGATGGTGCGCGGCCCCTTCACGCCCAATGAGCTCGCGGGTACCACCTATTGGTACCCCTACCCGTTCCTGAACCCGTACACCTCGCACAACGGCTACCTCTCGGTGGCGTTCTACATCGTGCTCATCGCGGCGACGATCGGCCTCGTCGCCGCCGGCGTGATCTGGATCTCACGCCGCAAGCCACTGATCTCCTAGCTGCGGCGGCCGGGGCACCCAGCGTCCCCGATAGTCTGAGGTTATGTTCTCCTTTAGCCTCGACCCTTTCGTGAATATCATCATCATCGGCGTCGTCGTCCTGCTGGTTCTGATCGTGCTCATCGTGCTACTGCGCGGTATCAAGGTCGCGAAGCCAGACGAGGCGATCATCGTCACGTCGCGCCAGAAGGCGCTGAAGAGCGGGCAAGTCGAGACGGAGAACGCCGGTCAGCGCGTTGTCTTCGGCTCGCGCGTGTTCGTCAAGCCGATCGTCGAGGCCTACTTCAAGCTCAGCCTGCGCAGTCGCCAGCTCAACGTCCAGGCGACCGCCCAGACTCGCGACGCGATCACGATCCGCGTCAACGCGGTGGCCGTCGTCAAGGTCGGTGGTTCGGAGTCGATGGTGCGCGCTGCCGCCCAGCGCTTCCTCAACCAGCAAGACCAGATCGAAACATCCACCGAGGAAGTCCTGAGCGGTTCGGTCCGTTCCATCGTCGGACAACTCACCGTGACCGAGATCATCACGAACCGCAGCGCCCTGCAGGGCCAGGTTCTCGAGGCTGTCCGCGAGTCCCTCGATGTGCAGGGACTCACAATCGACACTCTCCAGATCAAGGAGATCGACGATGACAACGGCTACATCAAGGACCTCGGACGCGCCGAAGCTGCCCGCGTGAAGCAGGTCGCGGAGATCGCGGAGTCGGTCTCACGCCAGGCCTCGGAAGAGGCGCGGATCGCAGCAGACCAGGCCGTGGCCGAGTCGCAGCGCAAGCTCGACCTCCGCAACGCCGAGATCCAGAAGGAGACCGACAAGGCACGCGCCGAAGCGGCGGCGGCCGCTCCGCTCGCCGAGGCGATCGCCCAACAGGAGGTCGTCGCCCAGCAGGAGGTCACGGCAGGCAAGCGCGTGGGACTCCGCAAGCAGGAGCTGGATGCAGAGATCCGCGCGGTCGCGGATGCTGAGGCCTACGCCATCGCCAAGAACGCCGAGGCCAACGCCACCGCCGCCGTCGCCAACGCCAACGCTGACAGGGATGCTCGCCGTTCGTCCGCGGAGGCCATCGAGGCCGAGGGTATCGCCGAGCGCAACCGTCGTCGCAGCGCCGCCGAGGCCGTCGAGGTGGAAGGTATCGCGGAGAAGAACCGCCGTATCGCGGCATCCGAGGCCCTCCAGGCTGAGGGTGAGGCCGAGGCAGTCGCCATCCGCGTGCGTGGTAACGCAGAGGCCGAGGCGACGAAGCTCAAGGCCGAGGCTCTCGCCGAGCGTGCCGGCGACCTGCTGCGTCAGCAGATCATCGACCAGCTGCCCGAGATCGTTCGTGCAGCATCCGAGCCGCTCAGCTCGATTGGAACGATGACGGTCATCTCCTCCGACGGCACGGGCACCGAGCAGGTCGGCCAGAACGTGGCCAGCCAGCTCACCACCGTGACGCAGATCCTCAAGGACCTCGTCGGCATCGACCTCGGGGACATCGTCACCGGCCGCGTCACGGGCCAGGCGATCGGCGAGGGTCTCGCTAACGGCTCGAGTTCCACGGCCCGGCGCAGTTCCACGAAGCCCACGAAGCCAGAGGCACCAGCCCAGCCCAAGGCCTGATCCGGTAGCGCTGGGGCGTCAGTCCCGCCCCAGCAGGCGGTCGATGTCGCGGCGCTCCCGCTTTGTCGGCCGCCCGGCCCCGCGATCCCGGCGGGGGATGAATGCGGTCTCCTCCGGCGTGGGCAGCGGGGGAGAGTTGTCCACGTAGGCCGTCGCGGCAAGAGCCGGAGACACTCGCTTGACGAGCAGCTCAGAGACGCTCAGGATCCTGTCGAACCCGGCGATGCGCACGCGCACCTCGTCGCCGCGTTTGATGGACTGCGCAGCCTTGGCACGTTCGCCGTTGACCTTGACATGCCCGGCGCGGCAGCCAGTGGTCGCTGCCGACCGTGTCTTGTACACGCGAACAGCCCAGAGCCAGCTGTCGACGCGGACCGATTCCGCTGCCATCAGTACCAGTTGACCGCTTCGGAGTGTGCCCACGCCCCGCATGGTGCACCGTAGCGACCCTGGATGTACAGCAGTCCCCACATGATCTGCGTCTCGTAGTTCGTACGCCAGTCCGCGCCGTAGTTCGCCATCTTGCTACCGGGGAGGGACTGGGGGATGCCGTACGCACCGCTCGACGCGTTGTACGCATTGGTGCGCCATCCCGATTCACGGTTCCAGAGCAACACGAGGCAGTTGCCCTGTTCTGCTCCGTATCCCATCGCGGCGAGTTGGGCCATCGCGAAAGCCTGCGCTGCGGCGACGTTATTGACCTCGTTGCCCGGAACGGTGAATCCGCCACCGCCGTCGTACGAGCCCTCGGCCCCGGGCCCACCGGAGTCCGGGCCGCTATTCGCCTCGAGCCCGATCCGATACTCCTGCTCCAGCCGCACCGTCGTGCCCTTGAGGCTCGCCAACTGCTCGTAGAGCTGCGTGAGCTTGGCCTGCTGGTCTGCGACGGCCGCGTCGGCAGCACTTGCTGCAGCAGTCGCGGCTTCGGACGCGACGGTGGCGGCGGCCGCGAGCCTGTCCCGCTCCTGACGTGCGACTTCTGCCTGATCTGCCAGCGACTGCGCCTGGTTGCGGTCCTGCTCGGCTTCGGCAAGAGCGTCGCCGACCTGACCGCCGACTCGACTGATCGCGCCCAGCCGGTAGAGCAGGTCGTCGGAGTCGTTCCCGCCGGAGACGAGCAACACGGTTGTCAGGTCGCCGCCACTTGAGCGGTACAGGGCGGCGGCAAGCTGGCCGGCCTCATGAGCGGATGCCTCTGCTCGCGCTGCGGCCGCCTCTGACTGCTGTGTCAGTGCGGTGGTGGTCGCAGTGATGCGGTCGAGTTCGGACTTGGCCGTGGCGGCCTCTGCCCCGAGCACAGCTGCCGTGTCGCCGAGCCGCGCGGCCTCGGCCTGCAGCCCATCGAGCAGGCTGCTGATGTTGGCCACGGTTGCCGCGGTCGCTGCCTCGTTGTTGCGCGCCGCCTCGACCTCGTCCCAGGTGGGGTAGTCAGCGGCGTACGCAGAGGGAACGATCCCCAGCACGAGCGTGAGCGCGAGCGCGCCGGAAAGCGCGCCGGACCGCCTGGCTCGAGGGCTCATATCCCTAGGGTAGACACTCCTGTGACGAAAGTGAACCGTGTGACTGGTGTTACTCGCGCTGTCTCACGCAGACGCCAGCTCGGATTTCCATCGCACGAGGTCGCGAACGACGGGGCTCGGGTCCGCGGCGAGCACGTCCATGGCATCCGATGGGACAAAGAAATTGACAGCCAAGAACCCGCGAACCCTCTCGGATGGGTCAGAGACCAACGACCGCAGCACATCGCACGGAGTGGTCTCATTGCGGGCTACGCATGCCCGGACCTCCGGGTCGGGGTCGCGGGCCAGGGTCTCGAAGACGTCCTCAGGCAGGTGATAGTCGAGCGCGGCACGCTCGCGGATGCGGGGGTTCGGGTCCTGGGACAGCAGGCGCAACCGCGCGATCTTGGAATCGGTGACCGCGGGCGCGGGATGCAGGGCCGCCGCCTGCTCGACCGTCAGCATGGCCGGCGCCATGGCCTTCATCTGTGCGCGCTGCGCTGGGGTGTTGAACCTGATGCACGACATGCGGGTACGTTAGCCGCCTTCTCCCGGATGCTCGAGGAGCAACGCCGTCAGGCGGTGACTCGCCCGGCAGCCCGTCGCGGTGGCAGCGGAACGATGGCCGACGTCGTCGCCTGATAGTCGACGTATTCGGGGTAGCGGGACTTCGTGATCGATTCGGTGAAGATGGTCGACCCGATGAAGAGGCCGGTGAGGAGGAATGCACCGAGCACGGTCCACTGCAGAAGCGACCCGGCCGCGATTGCGCCAAACAGGAAGAGCACCCACCATTGCGCCTGCTCGAAGAAGAAGTTGGGATGCCGCGAGTACTTCCACAGTCCGGTCTGAAGGAACCGCGGCCTGAAGTCCGGGCCTCCCGCCTTCTTCTCCTGGTGGAAGTTCCACTGCTGCTGGTCGGCGATGGTCTCTCCCGCCAGCAGGAGGACGAAGAGAACGGCCACCGCCACGTCGAGCGGGCCGAAGGGTGTGTCCCGGTGCTCGTAGGCGGTGAGGGCGGGGAGCGTGATGAGTACGAGGATCGCGTTCTGGTAGAGCACGATGAACAGCAGGTTGAAGATCTCGAACTGCCATCCCTTCATGCGGGCGCGAAGGACTGGCCAGCGGTAGTCCTCCGTACCCGAGTACCCGCCCTTGCGTGCGAAGTTGAAGGTGAGCCGGGCACCCCACAGGGTGACGAGGGCGGCCATGACATTGAGACGGGGGTCAGCAAGCCCCGCGTAACCCGCGAAGACCCAGACATACACGACCGGCACGATCGACCAGAGCCGGTCCACCCAGGAGTGCTCTCTCGTGATGAGCGACATGATCCAGGCGAACGCGCAGACGGCGGCGGCGATGAGGAGAACGGTGACGAGCGGTGTCATGTCGGCATCCTACTGCCGCGATGGATCGTTGCTCCGGCCGCCTCGCTAGACTCAAAACGTGGGATCGGCCAAGGCGAGCGACGTCAGCAACAGGGTACTCACCGTCCCGAATCTGCTGAGTTTCCTGCGCCTGGCGCTCGTGCCCGTGTTCCTCAACCTGATCATCCAGGGAAACGACGGTCTCGCGCTCATCGTGCTGGTGATCTCGAGCGTGACTGACTTTCTCGACGGGCTCATCGCCCGAACCTTCCGTCAGGTCTCACGTCTCGGCCAGCTGCTGGATCCGGCAGCAGATCGGCTCTTCATCTTCGCCGCCCTCATCGGACTCGCCGTTCGCGAGGTCATCCCGTGGTGGCTCCTGGTCATCATCGTTGGGCGCGATCTGATGCTGCTCGGCATCGGCATCGTGCTGGCCAACTACGGCTTCGGCCCGCTCCCGGTTCATCATCTCGGCAAGGTTGCAACGCTCTGCCTGTTCTATGCCCTCCCGATCCTCATGCTCGGCCAGGCGTTCCCGGATGTCGCGTGGATCGCTGATCCGCTGGGCTGGGCGTTCGCGCTGTGGGGTGCATTCCTCTACTGGTGGGCGGGTGCCGTCTACCTCATCGAAGCGGTCAGAGTGGTTCGATCCACGGGGGTCGAAGGCCGCGCGAAATCCGATACGCTGGGTGGCTAGAACAAGGAGGGTTTCCGATGGTTGATTCCGCTGGTCAGGATGACACCGCCGGTAGGGTGCCCTCGAGCGATGACACCACCGTGCATTACGGTGACGAGTTCGCGGCACAGCTGGCGGCGCTCGATGGCGGCGTTTCCGGTGAAGAGGTTGACGCGATCGCCGCTCTGCCGTCCGGTTCTGCCCTTCTCATCGTGCGACGGGGGCCGAATATCGGTGCTCGTTTTCTGCTCGACGGGGATGTCACGACCGTCGGCCGACACCCTGATGCCGATATCTTCCTCGACGACGTCACCGTATCCCGCCGTCACGCCGAGTTCCTTCGCCACGGCACGACGTTCCAGGTCAAAGACCTGGGTTCGCTGAACGGCACGTACTTCGACGGTGTTCGTATCGACACTGCGCTCCTCAGCGATGGTGCAGAGGTGCAAGTGGGCAAGTTCCGCCTGACGTTCTACGCGTCGCGACTGGATCTCGCCCACCTGGCTGGTTCGTAGTGCCGCGCAGTGCGGCCCAGACGCGTGCGTCTGGGAGCTCCTCGCTATTGAGCATCGGCCAGGTGCTCGCGAAGCTCAATCCTGAGTTTCCCGACCTCTCGCCGTCGAAGCTCCGCTTCCTCGAGGAGCGCCAGCTCGTCTCGCCCGCTCGTACCGAGTCCGGGTACCGCAAGTTCTCCTCCGCTGACATGGAGCGGTTGCGCTTCGTTCTGACCATGCAGCGCGACCACTACCTGCCGCTCAAGGTGATCCGCGGGTTTCTGGAGGACCTCGACGCCGGCCGCACTCCGGAGTTGCCGGGCGGGGCCGTCGCTGCGCCGTCCATGCTGTCGTCGGAGCGCCGATTCACCAAGGACGAGCTCGTGCGCGAGGCCGGGGCCAACACCATGCTGCTGGGAGATGCGATCTCCGCCTCCCTCGTGGTGCCCGGCGAGGTCTATGGAGAGGATGCTCTCTTCGTGCTCAAGGCCCTCGTCGAGCTTCAGCGTTCGGGCATCGAGCCACGACACCTCCGCGGCTTCCGCGCGGCGGCAGAGCGGGAACTCGGCCTCATCGAGAACGCCCTGATGCCCGTCGCGCGCCGCAAGGATGCCGCGAGCAGGGCACGTGCAGCCGAGATGGCGCGGGAGATCGCCGGCCAGCTGGAAATTGTTCGGAGCAGTCTCATCCGATCCGCCCTGACCCGACTCGATTCGTAGTAGCGTCGAATCAATCCGACACGCCCGGCTAGTGTCGGCGTTCCGTCCCCTTGGTGAGTACCGTGGGGGAGCCGCAGACATTAAGCGTCAACCTCAACATGAGGGTTTGGCTAGCCAGAAGGAGCCCGGACATGACTGAACTCAGCCGTAACGAGGAGACTCGCTACGACCTCGGTCTGCTCTTCACCGACGGGCTTCCCGAGCTCGACGACGCAGCGGGCTACCGCGGCGCCATCGCGGCCCGTGCAGCGGGCATCAGCTACCGCCAGCTGGACTACTGGGCTCGTACCCAGCTCGTCGAGCCCACCGTGCGTGGGGCGGCAGGCTCCGGCTCGCAGCGTCTGTACGGTTTCCGCGACATCCTCGTGCTCAAGCTCGTCAAGAGGCTTCTCGACACTGGAATCTCGTTGCAGCAGATCCGCGTGGCGGTCAACCAGCTCCGTGAGGCCGGAATCAACGACCTCGCACAGACCACACTCATGAGCGACGGCGCGAGCGTGTACCTGTGTACCTCCAACGACGAGGTCATCGACCTCGTGAGCCGTGGCCAGGGTGTCTTCGGCATTGCGGTGGGTAAGGTGCTTCGCGAGGTCGAGCAGGATCTCGTCGAACTGGACTCGACGCCCGCAGAAGACCCGATGGACGAGCTCGCTCGTCGTCGCGCTGCTCGCGCGGCGTCCTAGTCGACTACCTTCGGCGCGGTCCAGCTCAGACTAGCCAGATAGATCTGTGCCCAGCCCGCTGGGCTGAACACGCTCTGATGAACTGAGCAGAACTCTCTGGACTACGCGGGCTCTTCGGCGAACTCGCCGATGCGAGCCGCTCGCATCACGCGCTCGAGAATCTGATCGAAGTTGCGCGACATCTCCTGTGCGCTCTCTCCCGGCCACACGTGCAGGGGCTTCGCCGCGCCCTGTGCCTGCTGCAACGACGTGCGCTCGGGCAGCTGCGGGCTGAGCACCAGCGGGCCGAACATGTCACGGAGTTCCTTGATGCGGAACTGGTGCTCAAGCGACTGGGAACGCAGGCGGTTCACGATGATGCCGAGCGGCTGGAGACGGGGGGACAGGCCTCGACGGATCTCCTCGATGGCCCTGAGCGCGCGGTCGGCTGCCGCAACGGAGAACAGGCCCGGTTCGGTGACGATCGTGACGCGGTCGCTCGCGGCCCACGCAGTACGGGTGAGCGCATTGAGCGACGGTGCGCAGTCGATGAGTACGAGGTCGTAATCGGCCTCGACGTTCGCGAGAGCCTCTTCGAGCTTCCAGATGTCGCGGATGCTCGGATGCGGGCCGTCGAAATTGATGGCGGAGGGGGAGCCGATGAGAACGTCGATCTTGCCAGGGCGACCCTTGGTCCATCCGCTGGGAGCAATCGCTGCGCGAACGATCTTCTCCTTGGGGGAGGCAAGCACGTCCGCGATGTTGAGGTGACCGGAGACGTCGATGTCCATACCGGTCGAGACATCCGACTGCGGGTCGAGATCGACGACGAGAGTCCGGAGGCCACGCGCGAAAGCCGCTGAGGCAAGCCCGAGCGTCACCGTGGTCTTTCCCACGCCTCCCTTGAGAGAGCTGACACTGAGTACATGCACGAACAACGACGATACCTTCACTACTGTTAAGAACCTAAAACGGAGGCCATCTGAGGGCGTCCGTTAGGCCAATTGCCAGCGTTCTCGGGCCCTGGTGGTCGTGACCGAAGGGACCGGATGTTCAAGAAGATCCTTGTGGCCAACCGCGGTGAGATCGCGATCCGCGCATTCCGTGCAGCATTCGAACTCGGGGCCAAGACGGTCGCCGTCTTCCCCTACGAGGACCGCAACTCGATGCATCGGCTCAAAGCCGATGAGGCTTACCAGATCGGTGAGGTCGGCCATCCGGTGCGCGCCTACCTCGACGTGAGCGAGATCATCCGTGTCGCCCGCGAGTCCGGAGCCGACGCGATCTACCCGGGTTACGGGTTCCTCTCCGAGAATCCCGACCTCGCCCAGGCCGCTGCAGATGCCGGGATCACGTTCATCGGGCCGCCGACCAAGGTTCTCGAGATGGCGGGCAATAAGGTCACCGCCAAGGAGCACGCGATCAGCGCTGGGGTGCCTGTGCTGAAGTCGACACCCGCGTCCAAGGACATCGACGAGCTTCTCGCGGGCGCCGATCAGATCGGCTTCCCCGTTTTCGCGAAGGCTGTTGCTGGTGGTGGCGGTCGTGGCATGCGCCGGGTCGACAAGAGGGAAGACCTGCGCGAGGCCCTCGAGGCTGCGATGCGCGAGGCCGACAGCGCATTCGGCGACCCGACGATGTTCGTCGAGCGGGCCGTCGTTCGCCCTCGACACATCGAGGTGCAGATCCTCGCGGACTCCACGGGCGAGACGGTCCACCTGTTCGAGCGCGACTGTTCAGTGCAGCGCAGGCACCAGAAGGTCATCGAGATCGCGCCGGCGCCGAACCTCGACGAGGGCATCCGGCAGGCAATGTACCGGGATGCCATCGCCTTCGCCCGTTCGATCGGGTACGTCAACGCTGGCACCGTGGAGTTCCTTCTCGACACCGCGGGGGAACGTGCGGGGGAGCACGTCTTCATCGAGATGAACCCGCGCATCCAGGTGGAGCACACGGTGACCGAGGAGGTCACCGATGTCGACCTCGTCCAGTCCCAGATGCGCATCGCGTATGGCCAGACGCTCGCCGAGTTGGGCCTGCAACAGGAGAACCTCCAGCTTCGCGGTGCCGCCCTGCAGTGCCGCATCACGACGGAGGATCCCGCCTCGGGGTTCCGCCCCGACACGGGAAAAATCACGACGTACCGCTCGCCGGGCGGCGCTGGTATCCGCCTCGACGGCGGCACCGTGGCTTCAGGCGCCCAGATCTCGCCCCACTTCGATTCGATGCTCGTGAAGATGACGTGCCGGGGCCGCGACTTCCGTGCTGCGGTCCTGCGCGCCCGTCGCGGGCTGGCGGAGTTCCGGCTGCGCGGCGTCACCACGAACATCCCGTTCCTGCAGGCCGTTCTCGACGACCCCGACTTCGTCGCCGGCGACCTGAGCACGTCGTTCATCGAGGAGCGGCCGTGGCTCGTGAAGGGTCGTTCCTCGAAGGACCGCGGCACCAAGGTGTTGAACTGGCTCGCGGATGTCACGGTCAACCAGCCCAACGGCAGTGGCGCTGGCCGCATCAATCCGAGCCTCAAGCTGCCCCTCGTCGATCTCGAGACGCCGGCCCCCGCCGGATCACGGCAGAGACTGCTGGAGCTCGGGCCCGTCGGGTTCGCGAGCGACCTGCGAGCCCAGAGGGCCCTCGCCGTGACCGAGACCACGTTCCGCGACGCCCACCAGTCCCTTCTGGCCACTCGTGTTCGCACACGCGATCTCGTTGCCGTGCTGCCGCATGTCGCGCGGCTCACGCCCGGTCTGCTCTCCGTCGAGGCATGGGGCGGGGCGACCTACGACGTGGCCCTGCGGTTCTTGGGCGAAGACCCCTGGGAGCGACTTGCCGCGGTGCGCGAGGCGGTGCCGAACATCGCCGTACAGATGCTCCTGCGCGGTCGTAACACCGTGGGCTACACCCCATACCCGACGGAGGTCACCGACGCCTTCGTTCGAGAGGCCGCCGCGACCGGAGTCGACATCTTCCGTATCTTCGACGCCCTCAACGATGTCTCGCAGATGCGACCGGCCATCGATGCGGTGCTCGAGACAGGGACCGCCGTCGCAGAAGTGGCTGTCTGCTACACGGGGGACTTGCTCGACCCCTCGGAGAAGCTCTACACCCTCGACTACTACCTGCGTCTGGCCGAGCAAATGGTCGACGCCGGCGCGCACATCCTGGCAGTAAAGGACATGGCAGGACTCCTGCGCGCGGAGGCCGCCTACGAGCTCGTGAGCGCGCTTCGATCGCGATTTGACCTTCCCGTCCACGTGCACACGCACGACACCGCAGGCGGGCAGCTGGCAACGCTTCTCGCAGCATCCCGGGCTGGTGCGGACGCGGTGGATGTCGCGAGCGCCCCGATGGCCGGCACGACGAGCCAGCCCTCGGCCTCAGCGCTCGTGGCCGCCCTCGCACACACGGAGCGCGACACCGGACTCTCGCTCCAGGCGGTCTCGGACCTCGAGCCGTACTGGGAGGCCGTTCGCCAGGTCTACAAGCCGTTCGAGTCCGGCTTGCCCGGGCCGACCGGGCGCGTCTACCGCCACGAGATTCCCGGCGGTCAGCTTTCGAACCTCCGCCAGCAGGCGATAGCCCTCGGCCTCGGAGACCAGTTCGAGAAGGTGGAGGACTGGTACGCGGCGGCCAACCGCATCCTCGGTCGCCCTCCGAAGGTCACCCCGTCGTCCAAGGTCGTCGGCGATCTGGCGCTCGCCCTTGCCGCGGCAAACGCGGACCCGGACGACTTCGAGCAGAACCCCGAGCGCTATGACATCCCGGACTCGGTGATCGGCTTCATGGCGGGCGAGCTCGGTGAGTTGCCCGGCGGCTGGCCAGAGCCCTTCCGCAGCAAGGTGCTTGCCGGTCGCACGGTCAAGATCGGGGTGGAGCCGATCAGTGCAGAGGATGCCACCGCCCTCGAGAGCGACTCCCTGCAGCGTCGTTCCGCGCTCAACCGCCTCCTCTTCCCTGGCCCGACCAAGGCGTTTGAGCAGATACGCGAAACCTACGGCGACCTCTCCGTGCTCGATACGCCCGACTACCTGTACGGCCTCCACCAGGGCCAGGAGCACGTCGCCAATCTCGACAAGGGCGTGAGCCTCTATGTCGGGTTGGAGGCGATCGGTGAGGCGGATGACAAGGGCATGCGAACCGTCATGGCCACTCTCAACGGCCAGCTGCGCCCCGTCTTCGTGCGCGACAACAGCATCTCCGTGGACGCCAAATCGGCGGAGAAGGCGGACCCTGCCAACGCAGGACACGTGCCCGCGCCGTTCTCCGGCGTCGTCACTGTTCAGGTTCAGGCAGGAGACGTCGTGTCGGCTGGACAGGCGGTGGCAACTATTGAGGCGATGAAGATGGAGGCGGCCATCACGGCCGCGGTGTCCGGTGTGGTCAAGCGCCTGGCGATTCCGACGACGCAACAGGTGGATGCAGGCGACCTGCTGATCGAGATCGAAGCGCTTTCAGCGCAGGAAGTGCACTGAGATGGCTGAACGTCCGATTCGTCTCTTCGGAGATCCCGTGCTCCGATCGCGATGCGACGTGATTCCGCCTGGAGACTCTCGAGCGGCACCACTGGTCGCCGACCTTCTGGAGACCGTGCGGATCCCGGGGCGCGCTGGCCTTGCCGCCAACCAGATCGGCGTGGGCTTGCGCGCCTTCAGCTACAACATCGATGGCGACGTGGGCTACGTCATCAACCCGGAGCTCGTTGAGGTGTCCGGCGAGCCCGAACTCGTCGAAGAGGGCTGTCTCTCCGTGCCGGGGTTCTACTTTCCCCGGCGTCGGTACCCGTTCGCGCGTGTTCGCGGCGTCGACCTCGACGGCAATGCGGTCGAGGTGAGCGGCGAGGGCCTCATGGCGCAGGCACTTCAGCACGAGGTCGACCATCTCGATGGTCACCTGTACATCGAGGGACTCGAGCCTGAGACCAAGCGTGAGGCTATGCGAGCGATCCGGCAGGCGCCCTGGTACTAGGCGGGCGCCCGCCGGTCGAAGTCGCTACTGGGCTACCGACACACCCTCGGTGGGAGCTCCGGAGTACAGGCCCTCGATGACGTCGGCGAAGTCGACGAGGATCACGTTGCGCTTGATGCTGAGCTTCGGCGTGAGGTGTCCGCTCGCCTCGGTCAAGTCTGACTCGAGAATCTGGAACTTGCGGATGGACTCTGCCCGCGACACGGTGGCATTCGCGGCATCCACCGCCTTCTGAACCTCGGCGAGGACCGCGGGGTTCTTCGCTGCATCCGCAACGCTCATCTCGGCATCGAGCTGATTATTGGCGAGCCACACCGGCAGCATCTCCTCGTCGAGGGTGATGAGCGCCGAGATGAAGGGCTTCTGGTCGCCCACAACGATGACCTGCCCGATGATGGGGTTGGCGCGGATCGGGTCCTCAAGCACCGCGGGGGCGACGTTCTTGCCGCCGGCCGTGACGATGATCTCCTTCTTGCGCCCGGTGATCTGGAGGTAGCCCTCCTCGTCGATCTCGCCGAGATCGCCCGTCTTGAACCAGCCGTCCTCGAAGACGTCGTTCGTGGCCTTCTCGTTGTTCCAGTAGCCGTCGAACACGCAGACACCCTTGACCTGGATCTCGCCATCCGGGGCGATGCGTACCGAGTTTCCGGGAAGGGGAGGACCGACTTTGCCGATCTTGAAGTGCGACGGAACATTCACCGACACCGGGGCCGTGGTCTCGGTGAGGCCGTAGCCCTCGAGGATGGTGAGGCCGAGACTGCGGTAGAAGTGGCCGAGACGGAGTCCGAGCGGGGCAGATCCGGATACCGCGTATTGCGCACGGCCGCCGAGTGCTGCTCGGATCTTGCTGAGCACCAGTCGGTCGAAGAGTGCGAACTGGATCTTGAGGCCGAGCGGTACGTGCCCGGCGTCGAGCGCCTTCGAGTGCGCGATCGCAACATCTGCCGCGCGGCGGAAGATCTTGCCTTTTCCGCCGGCTTCGGCCTTCTGCTCCGAGGAGTTGTAGACCTTCTCGAACACGCGCGGAACCGCGAGGAGGAACGTCGGCTTGAACGACCCCATCGAGGGCACCAGCAGCTTGGTGTCCGGCTGGTGGCCGACCTTCACGCCTCCCTCGATCGCGAGGATCGAGATGTACCTCGCGAAGATGTGCGCGAGAGTGATGAAGAGGAGCGTGCTCGACTCCGGGTTGACGACCTCAGGGATACGTCGCTGCGCATTGCGTGCAAGTTCCACGAAGTTCGAGTGCGTGATGATGCAGCCCTTGGGCTTACCCGTGGTGCCCGAGGTGTAGATGAGGGTCGCGAGATCCGAGCCCTTCGCGAGGTTGCGTCGGCGCTCGATCTCCTCGTCGGGCACGGCCGAGCCGCTGGCGGCGAGCTTGTCGAGGTCGCCGAGGTCGATCTGCCAGGAGTTGCGGATGGCGGGCACGTCGGGCCGGATCTCGTCGAAACGGGCGAAGTGCTCAGCGGTTTCGGTGATGATCGCCACCGCGCCGGAATCGGTGAGGTTCCACAGGATCTGGGCGGGGGCAGAGGTCTCGTACACAGGAACGAGCACTGCTCCGGCGAACCAGGTCGCGAAGTCGATCAGCGTCCACTCGTAGCGGGTCTTGGCCATGAGGCCGATCTTGTCGCCCGGCTCGATGCCAGCGGCCACAAGGCCCTTGGCGAGAGCGGTCACCTGGCGGAGGAACTCGGCGCTCGAGACATCCCGCCATCCGCCGTCCTCGGTGGGAAGTGCGAAGAGTGCCCGATCGGGCGTCGCCTTGACCCTGTCGATCAGAAGATCGGTGACGTTTGCTTCAGGATCGGCTTCAACTAGTGCTGGAACGTCGAACTGTTTCACGGCAACTCCTTTGGTACCGGTCGGGGTCATTCACCTCAGTCTAACCGGGGGCTCCCAGCGAAACCGAGGCTTCGCTGGACGCTAGGCTCGACATCCGTGCATGCCATTGGAATTGATATCGGCGGAACGAAGATCGCCGGAGCGGTCGTCGACGAAACAGGCCAGATCCTCGCGGAGGAACGTGTCGCCACCGAGGCAGGAAAAGCCAACGCCATCATCGACGCGGTGGTGGACATGGTGAAGAGCCTGTCGGTCGGACGCGACATCATCGCGGCGGGCGTTGCCGCCCCCGGCTTCATCGACTCCGAGCAGTCGACGGTCTACTACGCCCCGAACATCAACTGGCGCAACGAGCCGCTCCAGACACGTCTGACCGAGCGCCTCGGTATCGATGTCACGATCGACAACGACGCCAATGCCGCGGGATGGGCGGAGTTCCGGTTCGGCGTTGGTCGAGGTGGCCGGGACATGACGATGCTCACCATCGGCACCGGCGTCGGGGGAGCGATCGTCACCGATGGCAGGCTCTTCCGTGGAGGCTTCGGAGCTGGGGCCGAGCTCGGGCACGTCCGGATTGTGCCGGAAGGCCTTCCCTGTGGGTGCGGAGCTCGCGGCTGCATCGAGCAGTACGGCTCCGGCCGGGCGCTGCTGCGCATGGCCAACGAGATCGCCGACGTCGGCGGCGTGGGTCTCGCTCTTGCCGAGGCACGCCGCGAGCACGGTGTGCTGGACGGCAGGATCGTCGGGGAGTTGATCGCTGCCGGTGACCCGGGCGCGCTCCACGCGCTCGAACAGCTCGGGCACTGGCTCGGGCAGGCGTGTGCGAGCCTCAGCGCGGTTCTGGACCCGCAGCTCTTCGTGTTCGGCGGAGGGGTCGCGGCATCCGGAGACCTGCTCCTCGACCCGGTGCGTGAGGCGTTCCACCAACATCTGCCTGCGCGGGGGTTCCACCCCGAGCCGGAGTTCGTCATCGCCGAGCTGGTCAACGATGCCGGGATGGTCGGCGCCGCCGACCTTGCCAGACTCCACGCGTCGGCGCGGTAGACTCGGACTTTCTTTTCGGCAGGGAGTGCGATGTTCTACTGGTTCATGAAGAACCTCGTAGCGGGACCTCTGTTGAAGACGGTCTTCCGCCCGTGGGTCACCGGTGCTGAGAACATCCCGAAGTCGGGCGGGGTCATTCTCGCGAGCAACCACCTCTCGGTGATCGACTCGGTCATCCTGCCGCTTGTCATCGACAGGCGCATCTACTTCCTCGCCAAGAGCGACTACTTCGTCGGCAAGGACCTCAAGGGTTGGTTGATCAAGCATTTCCTGCTCGGCACCGGCATGCTCCCCATCGATCGTTCGGGCGGCAAGGCATCGGAGGCCTCCCTCAACACGGGCCTCGGCGTGCTCGCCAAGGGGGACGTTCTCGGGATCTACCCCGAAGGCACGCGCAGCCCGGATGCCCGCCTCTACCGCGGCCGCACGGGCGTCGCCCGCATGATCCTCGAGGCACACGTTCCTGTGGTGCCCGTCGCCATGGTCGACACGGAGAAAGTCATGCCGATCGGCAGCAAACTGCCCAAGGTGCGACGCATCGGGATCGTCTTCGGCGAACCGCTCGACTTCTCCCGCTTCGAAGGACTCGAGGGTGACCGCTTCATCCTTCGGTCCATCACCGACGAGATCATGTACGAACTGAACCGCATCAGCGGCCAGGAGTATGTGGACATCTATGCGTCATCGGTTCGCGAGAAGCAGACCGCTCGTCGTCGCTGACGAGTCGAACTCTCGCCCGCCGCTAAGCTCGATCCCCGGGGCACCCCCGCCCGCCACCCTCGATATTCAAGGAACCTCCCGTGGTAGATCCGTCCGAACCCGTCGTGCTTGCTGATCCCGCAGTGGTCGCAGGTCTCGACTATTGGCGGACCCTGCCGATCAAGCAGCAGCCGCAATGGCCCGACCCGGATGCAGTGGGTGAGGCGTCCGCGAAGATCGCGACACTTCCCCCTCTCGTGTTCGCTGGCGAGGTAGACGTGCTGCGTGACCGGCTTGCCAAGGCAGCGAGCGGAGACGCGTTCCTGCTTCAGGGCGGAGACTGCGCCGAGACGTTCGCCGGTGCAACCGCGCAGCAGATCCGCGACCGCGTGAAGACGATCCTGCAGATGGCGGTCGTTCTCACCTACGGCGCATCCAAGCCGATCGTGAAGATGGGGCGGATGGCTGGCCAGTTCGCCAAGCCCCGTTCCAGCGACACGGAGACTCGCGGCGATGTGACCCTTCCCGCCTACCGCGGCGACATCGTCAACGGATACGACTTCACGCCGGAGTCCCGCCAGGCTGATCCCTCGCGTCTTGTCGAGGGCTACCACATGGCCGCATCGACGCTCAATCTGGTGAGGGCCTTCACCCAGGGCGGATTTGCCGACCTTCGCCAGGTGCACTCCTGGAACAAGGGTTTCGCGTCCAATCCTGCCAACCACCGCTACGAGAAGGTCGCGAACGAGATCGATCGCGCCATCAAGTTCATGGAAGCCGCTGGCGCTGATTTCGACGAGCTCAAGCGAGTCGAGTTCTACTCGAGCCATGAGGGACTCCTCATGGACTACGAGCGCCCTATGACGCGAATCGATTCGCGAACGGGAACGCCGTACAACACGAGCGCGCACTTCCTCTGGATCGGTGAGCGCACTCGTGACCTCGACGGTGCTCACATCGATTACTTCTCGCGTGTCCGCAACCCGATCGGTGTGAAGCTCGGCCCGAGCACCTCGGCCGATGACATGAAGCGCCTGATCGACAAACTCGACCCCAACCGCGAGCCGGGTCGCCTGACGTTCATCACCCGCATGGGCGCAGGCAAGATCCGGGATGCCCTCCCGCCCCTGCTTGAGGCCATCAAGAGTGTCGACGCAACACCGTTGTGGGTGACCGACCCGATGCACGGCAACGGACTGACCACGCCAAACGGCTACAAGACCCGTCGTTTCGACGACGTCGTTGACGAGGTCAAGGGCTTCTTCGAGGCCCACAAGGCTGCCGGCACCTACCCGGGCGGTATCCACGTCGAACTCACGGGCGACGACGTCACGGAGTGCCTCGGTGGCTCGGAGCAGATCGACGAGGAGACTCTCGCGACGCGCTACGAGTCGCTGTGCGACCCGCGCCTGAACCACATGCAGTCGCTCGAGCTCGCGTTCCTCGTTGCCGAGGAGCTCACCGCCTTCTGACGATGGCGAGCGCCGTCTCGATCAGCTGCTGAAGTTGATCTTGACGGTGCTTCCCTTGGGGGCTGAGGTGCCGCCGCCGGGCGTGAGCTGGCTCACGATGAAGGTGCCAGGGAGCAGGTCGGCCACCCCGTTGTAGCTGAGATCGAAGCCGGCCTCGTCGAGCTGGGGTCGCGCGTCCGCCCAGGATTGGCCGACGACGTCGGGAATCTCGATCATCTCGACGCCGAGCGAGGCGACGATGTCCACCGTGTCACCAGTACGAATCGGGCTGTCGCCGGTCTGGATCCGAATGCCAGCGCCCTGGGGAATCGTGTCGGAGTGTTCGAGCTCGTTTATCGCGCCGAGAACCAGCCCGACCGATTCGAGTGTCTGCTTGATCTGATCGGGGTTCTGGCCCGCAACGTCAGGCAGCGCACCGGCCGACACGACGAGGGTGACAGGCTGTCGCTCGGGGTACTGGGCAACGCCGGTGAGGCTTGCACCACTCGCATCCCACGCGTCGATGATCGTGCCGGCGATCACGGTGTCATCGAACTGCCGGATGATCGGGTCGGCGAGTGTGAAATTTGCCGCCTTGATCTCGGCCTTCGCGTCATCCTCGGTCATTCCGGCAAAAGCGGGCACGTCGACGAGCTTGGGGCCGGATGAGACGAGGAGTTGGATCTCGGTACCCGGAGGTACCGAGGAGCCGAGTTTCGGCTCCGTCTCCGCTACTGCATCCTTGGGGATGTCGAGCGACGGAATGGTGCCTTTCTCCGGATTGACCGTGAGACCCAGCTCCTTGAGCACGCTGGTCGCCTCGTCGACGGACAAGCCGGCCAGTGAGGTGGGGATGCTCACGCGCGAGCCCGGTCCTAGACCGAAGTACCACCCTGCCGTGCCGGCAACCGCTGCAAGCAGCACGACGACCGCAAGGATCCACCACCCGCGCTTGCGCTTCGATGTCGACTTCTCCGAAAGGGCTACCGCGGCGTCCGGCACAGGCTCTGTCTGTGGTCGACGCGAGCCGAGAATCGTCGTCTCGGCCGTCGCGTGAATCGCCGGTGTGCCTCCCGGTAGCACCATGGTGCGCTGGGTTGGCGCGCCAGACGATGGCAGGGCTGTCATCATCGCGCTGTGCGTCTCGAACAGACGGTCGAGCATGGCGCGGGCATCCCTCGGCCTGTTCTCCGGGTCGCGCTGAGTGGCCCAGAGAACGAGCTCGTCGAGCTCGGGTGGCACGGTGGCATTGCGCGCGCTCGGCGCTGGAACAGTACCGTTCGCGTGCTGGTAGGCGATCTGCATGGGCTGCTCACCGCGGAACGGCTGCTCGCCCACGAGCATCTCGTACATCATGATGCCGACCGCGTAGAGGTCGCTGCGGGTGTCGGCGATGCCGCGGGTGACGAGTTCGGGGGAGAGGTAGGCGATGGTGCCCATGAGAGCTGCTCCGGTTGCCGTGTTGGCGCTGGCGGCACGCGCCAGTCCGAAGTCGCCGATCTTGATGCGGCCGTCGTCGGCCAGTAGTACGTTCTCTGGCTTGAGATCGCGATGGACGATTCCCGCCTTGTGCGCGGCGGCGAGTCCCGCCAGCACCGCCTCCATGATGTCGAGCGTCTGCTCGGTGGTGAGGATGCGGTGCTCCTGCAGCAGCTCGCGGAGCGTTATTCCCGGAAGGTACTCCATGACCAGGTACGCCATGTCGCTGTCCTGGCCCTGGTCGAAGACGTTGACCACGTTCGGGTGGGCCAGTCGAGCTGCGGAGCGGGCCTCCTGGATGAAGCGCTCCTTGAACTGGCTGTCATCGGCGAGGTGGCCGTGCATGATCTTGATCGCGACCCGACGCTCGAGTCGCAGGTCTGTCGCGACGTAGACCGTTGCCATACCGCCGCGGGCGATTCGTGAGCGGACCTGATACCTGCCGTCGAGAAGACGACCGATCATCGGGTCGGTGCTATTGACGCTCACCGGCCAAGTCTAAAGTTGGCCCCCTGCGAGTCGGCCGCTAGACACGTCACTTAGCTCAGTTCCGCGAGAAGAGACCACGCTGCGGATTCCCACTTCGCGTACGCGTCGGGGTGTCCCGAGATCTGCACCGCCTGGGCGGCGACGGACAGCGGCATCGACTCCCACCCGTCGATATCGAGTAGTCCGCGCGTGAACCCCGCGTTCGGGTTGCTCGGGCCGCCGTAGAACAGCTTGGCCGCGTACGACGGCGTCATGAGTTGCTGAGGAGTTCCCCAACCCGAACTGGGCCGCTGCTGGAAGAGCCCGACAGAATCGCGGTCCCCCCAATCGAGGTTGCGGAGCGTCGATTCCTGCATCGCCGTGGCCAGCGCTATCACGATTCCGTAGTCGGAGACTCCGAGGTCACGGCCGACCTGCACGATGACAGACGCGTAGGTGTGTGAGTCATCGATTGCGGTGACGGGGGAGCCGTCTACGGCTGCGCTCGAGACGCCACCGGGAATCCTCAGTTCGTCGCCGGTGAAGATCAGGCTGTCGAGCGTGAGGCCGTTCGCAGCGAGCAGCGATTGGATGTCGACACCCTGACGAGCGGCAATGCCGGAGAGAGTGTCGCCCGCGACGACGATGTAGTTGCCGCCCTGCGATACAGGTTCAGAAGGTACCGGAGCGATGTCGACCTCGGTGACCGGCGCATCGCCCACGGGTGCCGAGACAACAGGAGCGTCATCCCCAACCGCCTCAGGCGCATCCTGGGAGTACGCGATGGGTATCGCGAGCGTCTGACCCGGGTAGATGATGCTCGACCAGCTCAGACCGTTGGCGACGAGGATCGAATCTGCCGTGATGCCAAAGCGTGTCGCGATTGCTCCGATGGTGTCGCCGGTCTCGATCGTGTAGCGGTCGTGCGGGGGGATCTCGGCCTGCGTCTGGGGCTGCGGCAGCGGAGCGCCGCTCGTGAGCTTGAGCACCTGGCCGGGGAAGATCAGTGACGACCAGCTGAGGCCGTTCAGCGCCAGCACGGATGCCGTGGCCAATCCGAATCGTCCGGCGATGTCGCTGATGGTGTCACCCGGTGCAACGGCGTAGGTGGGGGGAGCGGGGGCCGCTGCCGGTTCGGATGCCGCGACATCCGGTACAACGGAATTCTGCGACGTCGGCGCCACATCGATGGTTGCTCGAGCCTTTTCGCCGAAGGCGCTGCGGGCGCTGACGTCCTTCGCGAGCGCATTGTCTCGCGCCGCATCCCCAGCATCAGCAGGAACGAGCGGGCCAGTGAGGTTCAGGGTCATGGCGGCCATCGAGCCGGCGAGCAGGATCGGCATGGTCTGCCGAGCGCTCTGGGCGAGGCGCGCGCGAGACGGGGATACGAGGGGGGTGGCTGGTTCGCCGAGGAGGCCATCGAACACGCGACGCGCCACTATCTGGGCGTCGTGTTCAGCAGTTTCCGTCATGTCTCACCCTTCTCCCGGCCGAGGAGTGTTGCCAGAGCCCTGGCACCGTCACCAAAGTGTCACAAATGTTAATCACTGTCAATTAGTGAGACTGATGTGATTTGAATTTACATGACCGAAACATTTGAGTGTGCTGACATGGTCGGGGTTCCGTCGGGCGGACGTGGCACTCTTGTGGGGTGTCAGATGCACCAGAGGTCACATGGTTGACCATCCCCGACCTCACCGAGATCCTCGACCTGAAAGTCAGCCAGGTTCGCCGGCTGATTGAAGACCGTTCGCTGCTCGCCAGCCGCGTGGATGGCGTGTGGAAGGTTCCACACCTCTTCATCGTCGACGGCGAGCCTATGCACGAGCTCAAGGGAACTCTCGTTGTGCTGGCGGACGCCGGCTTCAGCGACGAGGAGGCCATGCACTGGCTGCTCTCACCCGAGGAGAGCCTCGGGGTGAGCCCGATCAGCGCACTGCTCGCGGGGCGGAAAGCCGAAGTGCGCCGCGTCGCCCAGGTGCTCGGCTTCTAGCGCTACGAGGCCCGTCGCGTCACCGTGACGGCCAGGTTGTGCAGGCTACTGCGTGCGCCAGCGGAGAGTGAGCCGTTCTCCAGGGCGCGGGTGGCGAGTTCGACGTTGTGCGCGATGATCCGCTCGACCTCATCTACCGCCCCACACTCCACGAGAGCGGAGCGGATCATCGCCACCTGCTCATCGTCCAGGTCCGGATCGCCGAGCAACTCGTCGACGAGCTCGCGCATTCCGGCCGACAAGCGCTGCCGTGCGAGTGCGACGAGTACCGTCCGCTTTCCCTCGCGGAGATCGTCGCCGGCCGGTTTGCCTGTCACTGCAGGGTCCCCGAAGACCCCCAGCAGATCGTCGCGCAGCTGGTAGGCGACACCGAGGGGCAGCCCGAACGCTCGGAGGCTGGAAACCTGCTCTGCTGAGCCGCCGCCCAGAGAAGCACCGATCGCGAGCGGAGCCTCGATCGTGTACTTGGCCGATTTGTACACGATCACGCGATGAGCCCGGGCGAGGGAGGTGGAATCCGGATGCGCGACCCAGGCGTTCTCCTCGAGGATGTCGAGGTACTGACCCGCGGACACCTCTGTTCGCATCCTGGCGAATTCGGCCCTTCCCGCCAGCTGGGCAGCGTGCGAAACCCTGTCGCCCGCCGCGTCGAACAGGTCGTCGCTCCACCCCAGCAGCAGATCCCCGAGGAGGAGCGCAGCCGACCGGCCAAACGTGTCAGGGAGCCCCGCCCACTTGCTCTCCGAGTGAAGTGATTCGAATTGCTTGTGCGCTGCGGGGGAGCCGCGCCGGGTGTCTGAGTTGTCCATGATGTCGTCGTGCACGAGTGCGGCCGCGTGGAAGACCTCGAGAGCCGAGGCGGCAAGAACGATCGCCGGCAGTTCGGATGACGCATCCTCCACAGCGAAAGGATCAGCGCTGCCCGAACCGGCCACCGCCTGCCAACCCCAGTAGCAGAACAGACCGCGGAAGCGCTTTCCGCCGGAGAGATAACTCGAGGCGAGGTCCATCACGGGGTCGAGCTCTGGGGAGATGCCAGCGAGCTCGGTGCGGCGCTCGGCAAGGAACTCGTCGATTCTCAGCTGAATCAGGTCAACCAACCGGGTACTCTCAGCCATCCGTCTAGCCTAGCCACGCGGGCGGGCGTACTATGGAGGCCTTAGCGGTCCATCCCGAGACAGAAGGGACTCACGATGCCACTCTCTGAGCAAGAGCAGCGCCTTCTTGAGGAGATGGAGCGGAGCCTGTACCAGAACGACGCCGACTTCGTCGCAACGGCGCGTCAGGGACGCGGACGCACCAACTACCGATTCGTCGCGGTCGGAGTTCTCGTAGCGGTCCTCGGAATCGCGGCGCTCGTCACAGGCGTCATCATCCAGCAGCCCCTGGTGGGCATCCTCGGTTTCGCCATCATGTTCGTCGGAGTTCTTCTTGCGGTCGCACCCCCGCGTCGTGCTGCGGCCTCCGAAGCACCCACGCCTCGCGCAGACAGTCGTCAGCGCGGACCGAGTTTCATGGACTCGCTCAACGACCGCTGGGACCGCCGCCAGGACGGCAGCAACTAGCACTTAGAGCTCTTCACGAAAGGCCAGCCCACGGGCTGGCCTTTTTTGCGCTCGAAAACGACGAAATCTGGGGAGTTTCCCTCCACCTTCCTCCACTGTCACAGGCTGCTGATTTACTGGCCTGTTTTGCTCAGGGCATCCCGATATGCGCGAAAATCATAGATTTGTGGAGTGTTGTGGAGTAAAGTGGAGTACACCTGAATCCGGGCCGGAGAAAGAGGGGAGTGCTGCATGTTTCTCGGCACCTACTCCCCGAAGCTCGACGACAAGGGGCGCATCATCCTTCCGGCGAAATTTCGCGAGGAGCTCGCGTCCGGAGTCGTGGTCACCCGAGGCCAGGAACGGTGTCTCTACGTGTTCAGCCAGCGCGAGTTCGAGTCGCTCCACGACAAGATCAGGCAGGCCCCCGTCACGAGTAAGCAGGCGAGGGACTTCCTCAGGCTCTTTCTCTCCGGCGCGAACCAGGAGACGCCTGACAAGCAGCACCGCATGACAATCCCCGCCTCGTTGCGGGATTACGCCGGCCTCAATCGCGAGCTCACCGTGATCGGTGCGGGAAACCGAGCCGAGATCTGGGACTCCGAGGCCTGGAACGAGTACTACACCAACGCAGAGTCCGACTTCGTCAACACCACAGAGGAGGTGATCCCAGGCCTGTTCTAAGTCCCCGTCGCTGACTCCCAGCCGGCAAGCCCTGACGTTCTTCCCCAACGCCAGGTCGTACCGGATGGGGATCAGCTTCAGGGAACGAGGCCTCACCTCATGGCAGAGAACACGATTCACACCCCGGTACTCCTCGAGCGGTGCGTCGAGCTGTTGGCGCCCGCGCTGGGTGCGCCTGGGTCTGTGGTCATCGATGCCACGCTCGGGATCGCGGGCCACTCCGAAGCGCTCCTCGAACGGTTTCCCGACATCCACCTGGTGGGCATCGACCGCGACACGGAGGCTCTCGCCCTCGCCAGCGCTCGACTTTCGCCGTTCGAGTCGCGCACGGATCTCGTCCACGCGGTCTACGACCAGATCGCGGATGTTCTGGAGTTCCTCGATATCGACTCGGTGCAGGGCATCCTGTTCGACCTCGGCGTTTCGTCGCTCCAGCTGGATCGCAGCGAGCGCGGGTTCGCCTATTCCAAAGACGCTCCGCTCGATATGCGCATGGATGCCACGTCCGGCACGACGGCAGCAGACGTTCTTGGCACCTACAGCGAATCGGAATTGCGCCGAATCTTCTATGAGTACGGCGATGAGAAACTCGCCCCCCGCTACGCGAGCCGCATCGTGCAGAGGAGGGAGAGCAAGCCCCTTGCCACCTCCGCGGAGCTCGTCGAACTCATCATCGAGGCGACCCCTGCAGCGGCTCAGCGGGCCGGACACCCCGCGAAACGGGTTTTCCAGGCCCTGCGCATCGAGGTCAACCAGGAGTTGTCGGTTCTCGAACGGGCGATCCCTGCCGCGCTCGACGCGCTGACGGTCGGTGGCCGAGTCGTCGTCATGTCGTACCAGTCGCTTGAAGACCGCATCGTTAAGCGAGCCCTGCAGGCGCGCACACGCTCGACAGCGCCCGCTGGCCTGCCCGTCGAGCTCCCCGAGCACAAACCAGAATTCCGGCTACTCACGCGCGGGGCCGAAGTGGCCTCCGACGAGGAGAAGCTCATCAACCCCCGTTCAGCATCCGTTCGACTGCGCGCAGCCGAACGAGTCAGGAGTGCACAGTGAGTGGCAGCTCTCTCGCGTACGCGCGCCCCATCTCGCGACCGGTGGTTCCCTCCGTCGCGCCGGCTCCTGCTGCCGCTCCAGCACCCGAGCCCGTTGCCCGGCCCGATCGGCGAGCGCGCCCACGGGCGACGTACGCCGTGATCACGGTCGCCAGCCTCGCCGTGATCTTTGCGGCCCAGTTGCTGCTGAGCATTGCGGTCACCGACAGCACCTACCAGATCACCGCGCTGCAGGCCGAGCAGAAGGAGCTCATCCGCCAGGAGGATGCCCTCGCGGAGAAGCTCAACCTCCTCGGATCGACCCAGAACCTCTCAGCGAACGCTGCCAACCTCGGCATGGTGCCCGGCAGCGCGCCGCTGTTCCTCGATCTCGGTACCGGCGGTGTGGCCGCGGCACCTGGCACCGTGGACAAGGGATGCGGCGGCGCCTGCAACCTCGTGGCGAACTCGCTCCTCACCGGCATGCCGCTCGTCTCTCCGACGGCTCCTGCGACGACACTGGGTACCGAGGCCCCACCGGCCGCCCCGGCTACCACGGAGACCTCGCCGCAGGTCTCCGCTGACGTGATCCCCGCGCCCGTGACGTACTGACAGGACTGACACTCGTGAGAACTCGACGCAGTCGACTGAGGATCACCGTTGCTGTGCTCGCGGTGTTCGCTGTCGTCGCCGTGTTCGTGGTGCGACTCGTGGACATCCAGATCGTCCAGGCCCAGGACCTCAACGCCGCTGCCCTCACCAAGCGCGCACAGGAACTCGTCACCTACGGCACGAGAGGCTCGATCGTGGACGCGAACGGCGCTGTGCTTGCCAGCACCGTGGAGCGGTACGACATCACCGCCTCGCCTCGTAGCGCTCTTGCGGGACACGATGCCTCCGCGAAGGCAGCCACGGCTCTCGCATCCCTCGCCCAGTTGACGGGACAGGACCCGGCAGCCCTGCTGGCGACCCTCTCGGCCGATCCCAACTCCGACTTCGTCTACCTCAAGCAGGGCGTCACCCTCGATGTCTTCCGGGCGGTGCGCGATCTCGACATCCCGTGGGTCTACTTCGAGTTGCGGCAGAGCCGCACCTATCCGAACGGCGAACTGGCGGGAAACCTCACGGGCTTCATCGGTACGGACGGCCCACAGGCGGGGCTCGAGCTGAGTGAGGATGACTGCCTCGCCGCAACCAACGGCACAGCGACCTACGAGAAGGGCGAGGACGGCACCCGTCTGCCGGACAGCCTCGTCACGACCAAGGAGCCGAAGAACGGCGGAACGCTCAAGACGACGATCGATCGCGACCTCCAATTCTTCGTCCAGCAGCGCATGGCGCAGACCTACAACGAACTCGGGGCCGAATGGGTGACCGCAGTGATCATGCGCGTCAGCGACGGTCACCTCATGTCCGTCGTGGATTACCCGACGGTCGACCCCAACGACCCGGGCTCAGCACGCCGCGATGCTCTTGGTTCGCGTGCCTTCAGCTGGGCATACGAGCCCGGCTCCACGATGAAGACGCTCACGGCGGCCACCCTGCTCGATCAGGGTGCGGCCGATCCGTATACGCAGGTGGTCGCTCCCGGTCGCATCTATCTTTCCGATGGCGGATACATCAAGGATGCCTGGGCCCACGAAGACACGAGGTACACCCTCACCGGGGCGCTCGTGGACTCCTCCAACACCGCCTTCTCACTGCTGTCGCAGAGTGTCGACGCGGAGACGCGCCGCAACTACATGCTCGCGTTCGGGCTCAACCAGGCCACCGAGGTGGGTTTCCTGTCCGAGTCCGAGGGTGTCGTGCATCCGACGTCCGAGTGGGACGAGCGCACCAACTACACCGTGCAGTTCGGGCAGGGCCTCACACTCACGGCCGTACAGCTGGCGAGTGCCTACCAGGCCATCGGCAACGGGGGAGTGCGCTCACCGGTGGTCCTCGTCGAAGGCTGCGAGCACGCTGACGGCACCGTCACCGATCTACCCCAGGGGGAGACGAGGCGAGTTGTCTCTGAGAGCGCCGCACGACAGACCCTCGACATGATGGAGAGTCTCGTATCGGTGGGGCCGAACGCCGGAACCCTCCAGATTCCGGGGTATCGGATCGCTGCGAAGAGTGGAACGGCCGAGGTCGCCGAGAACGGCGTGTACGGCGACAAGGCTGTGATCTCGTATGCAGGACTAGCGCCGGCAGAGGCGCCGCAGTACGTGGTTGCCGTGAGCGCTGGCATCCCCAGTAGCATGTATAGCTCGACGAACATCGCGGCAACATTCCACGATGTGATGGCCCAGACGCTCACCACGTTCCGCGTGGCGCCGTCGGGACAATCGTCGCCGTCGCTCCCGCTGACCTGGTGAGGCGCGACAAGAACACAGGAGGATTGAGTGCAGGACGGCGACAGTTCGATCCTCCGTCCTGAGCATCCGATCGCGCGGCCCCTCTCCACTCTCGTTGATGAGTTCGGGCTCGAGACCACTGGTGAGATCGATGGCGTCGAGATCACGGGCATCTCGCTCGACACGCGTCGCGTCGTCCCTGGCGACATCTTCGTGGGTCTCCGCGGGGCGCATCGCCACGGGGCGGATCTCGCCGAGGCGGCTCGGGAGAATGGCGCAGTCGCACTCCTGACGGATGCCGAGGGCGCGATCCTCGCGGCCGAGTCGGGCCTCCCGGCCATCATCGTGGACTCTCCCCGCGAGGCCCTCGGAGACATCTCCGCCTGGGTGTACCGCACGACTGAGGCGCCGCCCCTCATGCTCGCCGTGACCGGGACGAACGGCAAGACGAGCGTGTCCTACCTGCTTCACGGCATCCTCGGCCAGCTCGGCCTGGTGGCTGGACTATCGACCACCGCGGAGAGGGCCATTGGGTCCGTAGCGATCACGAGCGAGTTGACGACGCCAGAGGCCACCGAGATCCATGGCCTCCTCGCCCGGATGCGCGAGAGCGAGGTGCGCGCGGTAACGCTCGAGGTGAGCGCCCAGGCGCTGACCCACCGGCGCGTCGACGGTCTCGTGTTCGACGTCGTCGGCTTCCTCAATCTCAGTCGTGACCACCTCGATGACTACGCGACCATGGACGAGTACTTCGCGGCAAAGCTGCCGTTGTTCTCGCCGGATCGTGCACGGCGCGCGGTCGTTTCCCTCGACACGGAGTGGGGCCAGCGCGTCGTCGACGAGTGCCACATTCCGGTCACCACCATCACCTCGGTGAGCGGGCTGGACGCCGACTGGTTCGTCGAGATCCTCGAAGAACGCGTGGACGCCACGGTCTTCCGTCTCACCGGGCCTGGCGGCCGCTCGCTCACGACCTCCGTCGGTGTCATCGGGCACCACATGGCGGCCAACGCTGGCCTCGCGATCGTCATGCTCGTCGAGGCAGACTTCGACCTCGAAGCCATCGGTCACGTGCTCGACCGCGATGGCGAGATCGTGACGAGGATCCCCGGTCGGGTGGAGCGCGTGTCCGGCGACAGGGGCCCTGCCGTTTTCGTCGACTACGGCCACAGCCCCGACGCCTTCAGCGTCACGCTCGCCGCTGTTCGACGCGTCACCGAGGGTCGGCTGATCATGGTCTTTGGTGCAGACGGAGACCGAGATTCTGGCAAGCGTGGCGAGATGGGCCGCATCGCATCGGAGGACTCAGACATTCTGATCGTGACCGACTACAACCCCCGATTCGAAGAGCCGTCGTCGATTCGCGCGGCGCTCCTCGAGGGCGCTGCGAGCGCCGAGCATCCCGCCGAGACACACGAGGTGGTGTCGCAGCGCGACGCGATCAGGCTTGCCGTGTCCCTTGCCCGCGAGGGTGACGCGATTCTCTGGGCGGGTCCGGGCCACGAGGACTACATCGACGTGCGTGGCGAGAAGCTGCCCTTCAGTGCTCGGGATGAAGCACGGCACGCACTACGAGAGGCTGGCTGGTCGTGATCGCCCTCACTCTTCAGGAGATTGCCGACATCACCGGAGGAACGCTCGTTCTCGGTGGGGATGACTCGCCCGAGACCGCCGTCTCCGGCGAGGTCCACACCGACTCCCGCAAGGTTCTTCCCGGCGCGCTCTTCTTCGCGATGCCCGGGGAGTTCACCGACGGTCACCTCTTCCTCGATAGCGCCGTCGAGAACGGTGCCGTTCTTGCGATCGTCGAGCGGCAGACCGAGTTGCCGATCAGCCAGGTTGTCGTCGAGGACGGCGTCATCGCCCTTGCCGCCCTGGCGCGCGAGGTCGTTGCACGAGTTCGCGCAGGTGGGCAGCTCCGAGTGGTCGCGGTGACCGGTTCCAACGGCAAGACCACGACCAAGAACATGCTGAGGGCGATCCTCGAGCGCGAGGGCGCCACCGTCGCTCCCTTCGGCTCGTTCAACAATCACGTCGGTGCCCCCATCTCGATGCTCGGTGTGGACGAAGACACCCGCTTCCTGGTGGTGGAGATGGGCGCGAGCGCGATGGGGGAGATCGCCTCGCTCATCGGCATCGTCATGCCCGACGTGGGAATCGTGCTCAAGGTCGGACTCGCGCACGTCGGCGAATTCGGTGGACCGGATGCCGTCGAGCGCGCTAAGTCCGAGATGGTGACCGATCTCCCCGACACGGCCGTCGCCGTGCTCAACCGCGATGACGCACGTGTGGCCAACATGGCTTCGCTCACCAGAGCATCGGTCTCGTGGTTCGGCCTCGGAGCGGACGCGGAGGTGCGGGGGAGCGACATTGCGGCCACGGCTTCCGGCACCTCGTTCACGCTCGAGGCCGACGGTTCGAGCATCCGGGTCGACCTGAGGATCCTCGGGGAACATCACGTGATGAATGCCCTCGCTGCAATCGCCGCAACCCGGGCCCTCGGCATCCCTGTCGAGCGATCGGCCGCAGCAGTCGCCGATCTGCCGCGGGCGGCACGGTGGCGCATGGAGGTGCAGCCCCGTGAGGACGGCGTGGTCGTCATCAACGACGCCTACAACGCGAGCCCTGATTCGATGGCCGCAGCGCTCAAGACCCTCGCCCAGATCACCGCACCAGACCAGCGGTCCGTTGCGGTTCTCGGCGAGATGGCGGAGCTGGGGGAGTACTCCGACGAGGAGCATGACCGCATCGGCCGACTCGTCGTGCGGCTCAATATCCGCAAACTCGTGGTGGTCGGTCACGCCGCGCGGCACATCCACAATGCGGCGGGCCTGGAAGGTTCATGGGATGGAGAGTCGGTGCTCGTCGCCGACGCGGACGAGGCTTACGATGTGCTCCGTGAGGAACTACAGCAGGGCGATGTCGTGCTCGTGAAGTCCTCGGGATCCGCTGGGCTCCGCTTCCTCGGTGATCGTGTCGCGGGAGTCACCGAATGATCTCCCTTCTCGTCGCAGGTGCCTTCGCGATGGCGTTCACGCTGCTGCTGACGCCGCTCTTCATCAAGCTCTTCATCCGCCTCAAGTGGGGCCAGTTCATCCGGGATGATGGCCCGCAGTCTCACCACACGAAACGTGGGACGCCCACCATGGGTGGCATCGTCTTCATCGTCGGAGCGACGCTCGGGTACTTCGTCGGGCACTGGGTGCTCGGCGAATCTCCCGGCATCTCCGGGTTGCTCGTCATCTACTTGATGGTTGGTCTCGGACTCATCGGTTTCATCGACGACTTCCTCAAGACCCGCAAGCAGCGCAGTCTCGGACTCGGCGGGTGGTCGAAGGTTCTCGGACAGGTGATCGTCGCGGGTGGTTTCGCGGCGCTGGCGCTGAACTTCCCCGACGCAGACGGTGTGACTCCCGCGTCGACGATGATCTCGGTGATCCGTGACATCCACTGGCTCGACCTCGCGGTCTTCGGCACGATCGTCGGTGGCATCCTCTTCGCCATCTGGGTGACGCTCATCATCGTCAGCGCGTCGAACGGTGTGAACGTAGCGGATGGGCTGGACGGACTCGCTTCGGGAGCTGCGATCTTCGCCATCTCGTCGTACATCTTCATCGGGTTCTGGCAGTTCAACCAGTCGTGCAGCAACATCACCATCGACCCCGATGTCTTCTACAAGTGCTACGAAGTGCGTGACCCGCTGGACCTGGCCGTAATTGCTGCGGCGATCGTGGGGGCGTTGGTCGGGTTCCTGTGGTGGAACACATCCCCGGCCCAGATCTTCATGGGCGACACGGGTTCCCTCGGAATCGGCGGCGCCCTCGCCGGACTTGCGATCCTCAGCCGCACAGAGCTGCTTCTCGTGCTGATCGGCGGCCTCTTCCTCGTGGTCACCGGATCGGTGATCCTGCAGCGCGCGTACTTCAAGATCACCGGGGGAAAGCGCATCTTCCTCATGAGCCCTCTGCATCACCACTTCGAACTCAAGGGCTGGGCCGAGGTCACCGTCGTCGTGCGGTTCTGGATCATCTCCGCTCTCTTCGTCGCTGCGGGCGTCGGGCTCTTCTACCTCGAATGGGTCAACCAGTAAGTGCGTGACCTGGATTCTCTGACGAGCTGGACCGCCGACTGGTCCGGTCTCCGTGTCGCCGTGCTCGGACTCGGCGTCACCGGTTTCTCCGTCGCGGACACCCTCATCGAGCTGGGTAGCGAGGTCGTTGTGGTCGCCGCGTCGGGTGGCGAGCGCGCGGAGATGCTCGATGTGATCGGCGGGCGTCTGGTCATCGAGCCCGATGCCTCCGTCGTGCCGTCTGAGGTGCTGGAGTTCGATCCTGAGCTGGTCATCGTGTCACCGGGGTATCCGCTCGATCACGGCATCCTCGCGTGGGCCGCCTCAAACTCCCTGCCCGTCTGGGGTGACATCGAACTCGCATGGCGGCTTCGCGACAAGGTCTCGCCGCCGGCCGAATGGCTCCTCGTCACCGGCACGAACGGCAAGACCACAACATCGCAACTTGCAGCGCACCTCCTCACCACGTCCGGCAAGCGGGCCGCGGCGGTCGGCAACATCGGCGTGCCAGTGCTCGACGCCATCCGGTATCCCGCGGGCTTCGACGTGCTCGTGGTGGAGCTCTCGAGCTTCCAGCTCCATCGGATGCCACGGTCCGGCCCGGGAGCTGTGCATCCGCTTGCGTCCGTCTGTCTCAACATCGCCGACGACCATCTCGACTGGCACGGTTCCGCGGAGGCGTACGCGGAGGCCAAGGGAACCGTGTACTTCAACACGAAGGTCGCCTGCATCTACAACCTCGCCGACGAGCGCACGATGCACCTCGTCGAAGAAGCGGAGGTCGAGGACGGCTGCCGAGCCGTGGGCTTCGGACTGGGCTCACCCGGCCCGAGTGACCTCGGCATTGTCGACGGCATCCTTGTCGACAGGGCCTTCCACGATGACCGACACCGTTCAGCTCTGGAGTTGGCGACCATCGATGAGCTGCGCGTCGTCGGTCTCGCCTCGCGTCACATGGCAGCCAATGTGCTGGCCGCGGCCGGGCTCGTGCGGGCGGCTGGCGTGAGCCCGGCCGACGTGCATTCTGGCCTGGCGACCTTCGAGGTCGATCACCACCGCACTGAGACGGTCGCAGCAGCGGGGGGCATTGTTTGGGTCGACGACTCGAAGGCCACGAACCCCCACGCAGCGAACGCCTCTCTCACGTCGTTCCCCTCTGTCGTATGGATAGTCGGCGGCCTGCTCAAAGGTGTCGACGTCTCCGACCTCGTGGCCGGTCACGCCGCGCGTCTGCGGTCTGCAATCGTCATCGGTGCGGACCGCGCAGAGGTGGTCGCGGCATTCGCGCGACACGCGCCAGACGTGCCGGTGTTCGAGGTGGCGTCGGATGACACTAGGCAGGTAATGCCGGAAGCGGTTCGGTTGGCCGCTGCCGTCGCACGGGATGGAGATGTCGTCCTTCTCGCGCCGGCCGCAGCATCCATGGACCAGTTCACGGACTATGCAGACCGCGGCACGCGATTCGCGTCGGCCGTGAGAGATCACCTGGGAGGTGCGGGAGATGACGACGACCCGCAACCCAGCGGCGGCACCCCGGCAGCCCGCTGACCGCAACGGCACCAACGGGCAGTCCCGCCAGCAGGGCGGCAGACCTGCAACAGTGAGAGTGCCGATCGCAAAGCTCTTCACAGCGGAGAACCGCAACTACATCCTTCTTCTCGGCACCACAGTGTTCCTGGTCCTCTTCGGCCTCGTGATGGTGCTGTCCGCTTCCTTCGTGGTCGAGATTTCAGCGGATGCCAGCCCCTTCGGTGTCTTCCTCCGCCAATCGCTCTACGCCATCATCGGCATTCCGCTCATGCTCGTGGCCTCGCGGATGCGGCCGCGTTTCTGGAAGCGTTGGGCATGGCCCGCCCTGCTCATCGGTGGCGCGCTCCAGCTGCTCGTCTTCATCCCGGGAATCGGATGGGGCTACGGCGGCAACCAGAACTGGATCTCCATCGCCGGATTCAATGCCCAGCCGTCGGAGTTCGTCAAGATCGCTCTCATCGTCTGGATCGCGTGGGTGCTCTCCACCAAACAGGAACTGCTCGACGACTGGAAGCACGTCGCACTTCCGATCGCGCCCGTCGCCGGCATCGCGATCATGTTCGTGCTCATAGGAAACGACCTCGGTACCGCGATGATCATGGTGCTCATCGTGCTGGGAACCCTCTTCTTCGCCGGGGTCAAGCTGCGCTTCCTTGCGGTCGCAGTCGTCGGGATCGCGATCATGGGGGCCTTGTTCGCCATGGCGAGTTCCTCGCGCAGCTCCCGCATCAGCACGTGGCTGAACGGATGCTCAGACCAGGACTACTCCGGAAGCTGCTGGCAGGTGCTCCACGGTACGTGGGCGCTGGCCAATGGCGGACTGACCGGTGTTGGCCTGGGACACTCGAAGGCGACGTGGAACTGGCTTCCTCACGCCGAGAGCGACTTCATCTTCGCGATCATCGGTGAGGAGCTCGGTCTCATCGGGGCGACGGTCGTCCTCGCGCTGTTCGTGGTGCTTGCTATCGCGTTCGTCCGTGTCATCCGCGGCACCCGCGACCCCTTCGCTCGCATCACGACCGCAGGAGTCATGGTGTGGGTCATCGGCCAGGCGTTCGTCAACATCGCCGTCGTCCTCGGAGTGCTTCCCGTGCTCGGTGTGCCACTGCCGCTCATCTCCGCCGGCGGGTCCGCTCTCGTCGCCAATCTGCTCGGCGTGGGTATTGTGCTCTCCTTCGCCCGTCACCAGGATCGCGAGAAGGATGCAGACCTCGTGGAGCCGGCATTCGGCGGCCGCTTCCTGCCGGGCGAGGGGCTGCGCAGGGCATGACGACATACCTCCTGGCTGGCGGAGGCACCGCCGGTCACGTCAATCCGCTGCTCGCGGTAGCCGATCGCCTGCGTGAGACGGAGCCGGGTGCGAGCATCCTAGTGCTCGGCACGAAGGAGGGTCTCGAGGCCCGGCTCGTGCCCGAGCGCGGCTACGAACTGCTCACCATCGCGAGACTGCCGTTCCCTCGACGGCCGAACCGGGCCGCGCTCCGTTTCCCTTCCGGCCTGCGCGAGGCGGTCTCCGACGTTCGCTCGATGATTCGCGAGAACAAGGTCGACGTCGTCGTGGGATTCGGTGGCTACGCAGCGGCGCCCGCCTACCTCGCGGCGCGGGCTGAGGGCGTTCCGCTCGCGCTCCACGAGGCCAATGCGCGCCCCGGCATAGCGAACAGGCTTGGCGCTCGGTTCGCGAGCGCGGTGGGCGTAGCCTTCCGCGGCACGCCCCTGCGCGGCGCGACGTGGGTGGGGATGCCGCTGCGCCCCGAGATCGAAAAACTCGATCGGTTTTCGGCTCGCCCCGAGGCGCGCGCCTTCTTCGGTCTCGACGAGCGTCCCACGCTGCTGGTGACGGGTGGTTCCTCTGGCGCGCGACGTATCAACGAGACCATCTCCGAATCCATCACGCTCATTCTTGGCGCTGGCTGGCAGGTCATCCACGTGACAGGGGAGTACCGCGATGCGGTGGAGGATCCGGGCATCCCGGGCTACCACCTCCTGAAGTACTGCGACCGTATGGACCTCGCTCTTGCAGTCGCTGACCTTTCACTGTCGCGCGCTGGCACCTCGACTGTCGCCGAGCTCACTGCACTCGGCATCCCCGCGGTGTTTGTGCCGTATGCCGCAGGCAACGGGGAGCAGCGCCTCAACGCGCGCGAATCCGAGGACGCCGGTGGAGCGATCGTCGTGCGCGACGCTGACTTCACCCCGGAATGGGTGGCCCAGGAGCTCATCCCCTTGCTGCGCAGTCGCGCGCGAATCGCCGACATGGCAGCGCGGATCGCCACGGTCAGCGCCATCGACGGTACCGACCGCATGGTCGCGCTCATCCGTAGTGCGACCGCGAGCGCGTCCCAAGGATAGGTGCCGTCGCTCGGACTAAGGTGTTGCTCGTGACGATCAAACCTGACTTCAATGTGACCGTACCGGAAGACCTGGGAAAGGTGCATTTTGTCGGCATCGGCGGCTCAGGCATGAGCGGCATCGCGCACATGTTCCTCGACAGCGGTATCGCCGTCAGCGGATCCGACCGCGAAGAGAGCCCCTATCTTCCCCCCTTTCGGGAGCGCGGCGTTGAGATTCATGTGGGCCATGCAGCATCCAACGTGGGTAACGCAGACACCCTCGTGGTGACGAGCGCGCTCTGGCCGGACAATCCTGAGCTCGTATGGGCCAAGGAGAACGGGATCCCTGTCTTGCACCGATCGCAAGCCCTGGCCTGGCTCAGTGCGAGGCATCGTGTCGTCACGGTTGCGGGTGCACACGGAAAGACAACCTCGACCGGAATGATCGTGACGATGCTCCGCGAGCTGGGCGAGGACCCAAGTTTCGTGAACGGTGGGGTTATTCAATCCCTGAAAGCCAGCTCGGCAATCGGCCATGGACCGCTCTTCGTGCTCGAGGCCGACGAGTCCGACGGATCGTTCATGCTGTACAACACCGCCATCGCACTCATCACGAACGTCGATGCGGATCACCTGGACCATTTCGGCAGCCAAAAGAGATTCGAGGACGCATTCGTCGACTTCGCTATGCGCGCACAAGAGCTCATAGTTGCTTCCGGTGATGGTGACCAGATCCGATCGGTGATGCGCCGCGTGACCGGAAAGCAGGTCATGACCTTCGGTGAGACTGAGGGCGTTGATATGCGTGTCGACAACATCGTGGCGACAGATCACGTGACGTTCGACGTGCATTGGAAGGGTGCTGTACACAGCGCACGTATCGAGGTACCAGGGCGTCACAACGCTGTGAACGCAACGGGCGCCCTCGCTGTCATGGTGGGGTTGGGATACGACCTCGACCTGGCAATTGCCGCTCTCGAACAGTTCGGTGGCACCAAGAGACGATTCGAACTCAAGGGCATACCCCGGGGCGTCGCGGTGTACGACGACTATGCTCACAATCCGGCCGAGGCTTACGCGGCCGTGGCGGGGGCACGCACGGTGGTTGGATCCGGACGGGTTATTGCCGTGCACCAGCCACACCTCTGGAGTCGAACCCAGCAGCGCTCGGCAGAGTTCGCAGCTGCGTACGAGGAGCTCGCGGACTATACGATCGTGCTCGCCGTCGATGGAGCACGTGAAGATCCGATTCCGGGGGTGAGCGGTCAACTCGTCGTTGACGCTTTTCGCGACCAGAGTCGCGTCATTCACAAGCCTGATTGGCAGGACGCGGCAGATGAAGTCGCCCGTGTCGCCCGGGCTGGCGACATCGTGATGACCTTGTCGTGCGGCGACGTGTACAAGATCATTCCGCAGCTCATTGACGCCCTTGAGGGAACGGCGGAGACCGGGGTGGATTTCTCGTCGACGACGGTCGCTCCCGGTGGCGACAGGAACGGACGCGCGGGAGCCTCTCTTAACTGAGATGTGTTCGTGCAGCTCGGAGGCTGTAGGACACCCTCCGAGGCTTTGTGAGCGATTGGATGAGGCGATCGCCGGTCTTTCGAGCGGCAGGCCGTGGTCGCTGTGCGTCCCACCGAGGCAAATGAAGGCGTGTGGGCTGATGCGAGGTTATCGTTACGATACGAGCTTGAGTGAGATGGGCGGGCCAGTGTGAAGCGTCCCGAGGGCCATGACCCGGTGGTGCCTTCGAAGGTACCTCGCACGCGGTCGCTATCAGCGAAAGCAACCCAGCCGCCACAACGCCAGTCTGCGACCGTGCCAACCGTGCGCCGCCCCTCGCGACAGCCACGTCCGGATGCGGGTTCCCGCGCCGAACTGAGGCGTGCAGCACGTGACCGGCGCAAGGCGGAGCGCGCCGAGGTCAGGCGCTTCACCCGCCGAGCACGCAACCGACGGATCGCGCTCATCGCCGTCGCTGGTGTCATCGTCACCCTGATCGGACTGGTGCTGACCGCGGTCTACTCGCCGATTCTCGCCCTCCGTGAGGTCCGGATCGAGGGGACATCGCGCATCAACGCGCAGGAGGTCCAGACGGCTCTCGCTGGGCAGATGGGCACACCTCTTGCCCTCCTCGATTCGCGAGCTATCGAGAAGCAGCTCGCTTCGTTCCCGCTCATCCGGAGCTACTCCACGCAGACGATTCCCCCGGGAACGATTGTGGTCTCGATCGTCGAGCGGCAGCCCGTGGCATCCGTCGCGACGCCCGGCGGCTTCGCGCTCGTCGACCCCGCCGGCATCGTGCTGCAGGAATCGGCCGAGCCCATCGGGGGAGTGCCCCTCATCGACCTGGCCGGGGGCACGGTGGATTCGCCGACGTTCGGTGCCGCGGTCGAAGTGCTTCTCTCCTTGCCGCCAGAGCTCCTGGCGCAGGTCCAGTCGGTCTCGGCTCACACGCAGGATGACGTCGCTCTGGTTCTGGCCGGGGTTGGCCAGCGGGTGACGTGGGGAGCGGCGGATGACTCGGCCAAGAAGGCAGCGCTCCTGGCGGCACTCATCGCGGTCACAGACCCTGCGCAGCCGGGGGAGTTCGATGTCTCGGCTCCCACTAACGGGATTTTCCGCCCAGCGTGATGCCGCTTTTCGCGACACGCGGCATGGCGTGCGGCGTGCTCCGGGCGCGCCGACTTAGCCTCGAACCAGATCAGCATACTGAGTAAAACTTTTATCTTCAAGTAGAGGTTGAAGGTTTTATCCAGTATTCACGGTGCAGAAGGCACGGTGAGCAGGCAAGTGGCAGCGGAGGCCCGACGTGACGTCAAACCAGAACTACCTCGCGGTAATCAAGGTCGTCGGCATCGGCGGTGGCGGCGTGAACGCCGTCAACCGCATGATCGAGCTCGGCCTGCGCGGTGTGGAATTCATCGCCATCAACACGGATGCACAGGCGCTCCTCATGAGCGACGCCGACGTGAAGCTCGACGTGGGTCGTGAACTCACGCGCGGGCTCGGTGCCGGAGCAGACCCCGAGGTGGGTCGCCGTGCCGCGGAGGATCACGCGGAGGAGATCGAAGAGGCACTCGCCGGTGCCGACATGGTCTTCGTGACTGCTGGTGAGGGCGGCGGTACCGGCACCGGCGGTGCCCCGGTGGTTGCACGCATTGCCAAGTCGATCGGCGCGCTCACCATCGGTGTCGTGACCAAGCCGTTCGGGTTCGAGGGCAAGCGTCGCTCCGCCCAGGCCGAACTCGGAGTGTCGAACCTCAAGAACGAGGTGGACACGCTTATCGTCGTGCCGAACGACCGCCTCCTCGAGATCAGCGACCGCGGAATCAGCATGCTCGAGGCCTTCTCGACCGCCGACCAGGTGTTGCTCGCGGGCGTGCAGGGCATTACCGACCTCATCACCACGCCCGGTCTCATCAACCTCGACTTCGCAGACGTCAAGTCCGTCATGCTCGGCGCAGGCTCTGCACTCATGGGCATCGGTTCGGCGAGGGGTGCCGACCGTGCCATCAAGGCGGCCGAGATCGCGGTGGCCTCGCCTCTCCTTGAGGCGTCGATCGATGGCGCGCACGGAGTGCTGCTCTCGATCCAGGGCGGGTCCAACCTCGGAATCTTCGAGATCAACGATGCGGCCAAGCTCGTGCAGGAGGCCGTCCACCCCGAGGCGAACATCATCTTCGGTGCCGTTATCGACGACACCCTCGGTGACGAGGTTCGTGTCACCGTGATCGCGGCGGGATTCGACGGCGGAGAGCCGGCGCCCAAGCCGCGCGAAAACCGCCGAGCCAACTACGTCGCTCCCGACGACCAGCCGGCAGCTGCCGAGACGGTTGGCGAGCCCGTCGAGGAGACCGCGTGGAGCCAGGAGCCGAGCCTCGTGCACACGGCCCCGATCGACCGGGGCGGCTTCGACGACGACGATGCCGACTTGGATATCCCCGACTTCCTGAAGTAACCGGACAGTGGACTCTGGCGGTACCACCCCCCTCGCAGAACGACTGGCCGAGGTCGCAGACCGAGTCGACGCCGCGTCCCGGCTCGCGGGCCGATCGCCGGAGGAGATCACGACGATCGTCGTGACGAAGTTCCATCCCGTGAGCCTGATCTCAGAGCTCGCGGCCCTCGGTGTTCGTGACTTTGGGGAGAGTCGTCACCAGGAGGCGCAGGCCAAGGTCGCGGAGCTGGCCGGCACGGCGTTCGGCGACATCGGCGCGACCTGGCACTTCATCGGGCAGCTGCAGTCGAAGAAGGCCAGGCACGTGCGCGAGTACGCCGATGTCATCCACGCCGTCGATCGTGAGTCGCTCGTGGCGTCCCTCGGTGGTGTTGGCCGCCCCGTGGACGTATTCCTCCAGGTCAATCTGACTGACGACCCCGACCGGGGCGGTGCTCGGCCGGAGGATGTGCTGAGCCTCGCCACGCGCATCCACAGCACGCCTGGCTTGCACCTCTCGGGACTCATGACGGTAGCTCCTCTCGGCGAGGAGCCGCGTCGGGCCTTCGAGACCGTGCGCGAGCTGTCCGAGCGGTTGCGACGGGACATCCCGGACGCGTCAGGGCTGTCGATGGGCATGTCGGGTGATTTCGAGGATGCCATCGCCGAGGGCGCGACACACCTTCGGATTGGTACCGCAATCACGGGGAACCGACCAACCGTTGGTTAACCTTCAAACGAAGAGTTCGACTTTCGGAGGATCACGATGGCAAATCCACTGCGCAAGACCATGGTCTACCTCGGCCTCGCCGACGAGGATTATGAGTACGAGCAGGACGGGCCCGCAGCGCCCGCTGCGCCGCTGGCACCCGCGAGCAGCCAGTCCGCTGGACGCGCGCCTGTCACGCCCCTTCGCCGACCCTCGACGCGGAATGCCGGTCCCGAGATGAACGAGATCCTCACCGTCCGCCCCCGTGCATACAAGGACGCGCAGCTCATTGCGGAGAACTACCGCGAAGGCATCCCCGTGATCATCGACCTCACGCAGATGAGCGAGCAGGATGCACGTCGCCTGATCGATTTCGCCAGCGGGCTCTCCCAGGGCCTCTACGGCAAGATCGAGCGTGTCACCAACAAGGTGTTCCTGCTCTCCCCGTCGTACGTCGAGGTGCGCGGCGACCACTCTGAGGTCGAGACTGACGTCGACGCCTCCTTCTTCGCACAGAGCTAGAGCGCGCTCGGTTTCCCTGGTGTGAACGAGCGTGCTCGTTGCGCCAGCTAGTCTGTCGAAGTGTCTTCCCTGGTCTCCATTGTCGCGACAGTCGTCTATGTCGGTCTCGTCATCTTCTTCGTGCTCATGTGGGCTCGATTCGTACTCGACCTCGCGAGGATGCTCGCCCGCCAGTGGCGGCCCCGCGCCTTCGCCCTCGTGTTGGCGGAGTTCACGTACACCGTGACGGACCCACCCATCAAGCTCGTTCGGCGTGTGATCCCGCCGCTGCGAGTCGGTGGTGCAGCGCTCGATTTTGCGTGGAGCATCGTGATGCTTGTCGTGATTATCCTCATGTCCGTCACTCTGGGGTTCATGAATTAGCCCGGCGCGCGCTACTCTGGATTACTCGCGATGCCCCCAGAGTGGGTCCGAGTAGAGTGTGATACTTAGCTAAACGTTAAGTAGACGTTGAAAGAAAGTTCCAGAGGTGACAACGATGGCCCTGACTCCAGAAGATGTGGTCAACAAGCGGTTCCAGCCGACCAAGTTCCGCGAGGGTTACGACCAGGACGAGGTGGATGACTTCCTCGACGAGGTCGTGGTGGAGCTCCGTCGCCTGAACCAGGAGAATGAAGAACTTCGCCAGCGTCTGATCGCGAGCGATTCCCGCATCAACGAACTCCAGCGCCAGGCGCAGCAGGGCGGCGGATTCCAGCAGGCGGAGCCAGTCGTGGCTCCTCCCGTCGTTGCACCTGTCGCGGCCCCCGCTCCGGCGTTCGCTCAGCCCGATGCTGCTGCGATGGACCCGGGCAACACCAACAACCTCCTCCAGCTCGCACGTCGTCTCCACGAGGAGCACGTCCGTGAGGGTGTCGAGAAGCGTGACGCACTCATCGCCGAGGGTCACGCTGCTGCCGCGCGCGTCGTCGCAGAGGCCGAAGCCCGCCAGCGTGCGGAGCTGAGCACCCTCGAGCAGGAGCGCACGACGCTCGAGAACCGCATCGAGGAGCTGCGCACCTTCGAGCGCGAATACCGCCAGAAGCTTCGTGGCTACATCGAGGGTCAGCTCCGCGACCTCGATTCGTCGAATGAGCTTGCAGCCGCTCCCGCACCAGCGGCGGCCCCGGCAGCCGCACCCGTCGCCGAGCCGGCTTCCGCTGCCCCGCAGTACGCGGCACCGGCCCAGCAGTTCGGCGCGCAGCAGTACGAGGCTCCGCAGTATGAGGCTCCGCAGTACGAAGCTCCGGCCCAGTACCCTGCTCAGCCCGCAGCACAGCCCACCGACTACCCCAACGGGTTCGTCGGCAACTAGCACTCAGGCGGCGGCGAGGTCCACTGCGAGCCCTTCGGCCCGCGGCGACCTCGCCGCCGTTGCTGTTGTGCCGGCAGCCATCTCACGACGAGGAAGACAATGAGTGCGGAGTCTCGCAGCATGCCCGTGCCGGACGGCCTGGCGGGAGAGCGAGCGGATGCCGCTCTAGCCCGACTGCTCGGCTTCTCGCGAACCTTCGCCGCCGACATCGTCTCCGCGGGGGGTGTGAGCCTCGACGGTCGCATCCTCGGCAAGTCTGACCGGCTGACAGCCGGGGGATGGCTCGAGGTCGAGTGGGAGTCGAAGACGGGCCCCGAGATCGTGCCTGTCATCGTCGAGGACCTTGGCATCATCTACGACGATGACGACATCGTCGTCGTCGACAAGCCCGCGGGAGTCGCGGCCCACCCGAGTATCGGTTGGGAGGGCCCGACGGTGCTCGGCGCACTCGCTGGCGCGGGCTTCACCATCGCGACATCCGGTGCCGCTGAGCGGCGGGGGATCGTGCACAGGCTCGATGTCGGCACGAGCGGACTCATGGTCGTGGCCAAGAGTGAGCGTGCCTACTCCGAGCTCAAGCGCGCCTTCCACGATCGCGAGGTCGACAAGATCTACCACGCGGTGGTGCAGGGACACCCCGACCCGACTGCGGGCACCATCGACGCGCCCCTGGGGCGTCACCCGGGGTCGAGTTGGAAGTTTGCTGTCGTCACCGATGGCAAGCCGAGTGTCACCCACTACGAGACGCTCGAGGCCTTTCGCGCTGCGACCCTCCTCGAGATCGAACTCGAGACGGGGCGCACCCACCAGATTCGCGTTCACATGGCTGCCCAGCGGCACCCCTGCGTCGGCGACACGATGTACGGGGCCGACCCGACGTTGTCGGCTCGGCTTGGCCTCACGAGGCAATGGCTGCACGCCCATCGACTCGGGTTCGTGCATCCGTCGACGGGGGAGTATGTCTCGTTCGAGTCTGCATACGCGCCCGACCTTCAAGCTGCGCTTGAGGTGCTTCGCGGGGAGTAGGGCGCGTCCGTTTCGATGACGTCCGTGGAGCGGCTTAGTCTGGATTCCCGTCACCGATCGAAAGAGTTCAGTGCCCCCTTCCAGCGACTCGTTCGTGCACCTGCACGTTCACAGCGAGTACTCCATGCTCGATGGTGCGGCTCGCGTCGGGCCGCTCACGAAGGCCGCCGCCGAACAGGGCATGCCTGCCATCGCGGTCACTGACCATGGCAACATGTTCGGCGCTTACGACTTCTGGCGCCAGGCCACGGCTGCCGGGCTCAAGCCGATCATCGGCACCGAGGCGTACATCACGCCAGGAACACATCGCAGCGACAAGACCCGTGTCCGCTGGGGTGGTCAGCACCAGACACAGGATGACGTCGGTGGCTCTGGTGCCTACACCCACATGACGCTCCTCTCGGAGAACAACGAGGGCATGCACAACCTCTTCCGGTTGTCGTCACTGGCCTCCATCGAGGGCTACTACTTCAAGCCGCGCATGGACCGTGAACTCCTACAGAAGTACTCGAAGGGAGTCATCGCGACCACCGGCTGCGTTGGAGGCGAGGTCCAGACGAGGCTCCGGCTCGGCCAGTACGCCGAAGCGCGTAAAGCTGCGGCCGAGTTCCAGGACATCTTCGGCAAGGAGAACTTCTTCGCCGAGATCATGGACCACGGTCTCTCGATCGAGCGGCGGGTCATCACGGATCTCATCCGGCTGTCGAAGGATCTGAACATCCCGCTCGTCGCCACTAACGACTCGCACTACACGCACCAGCACGAGGCCGACGCGCACGAGGCGCTGCTGTGCGTGCAGTCCGGGTCGACCATGGACGACCCGAACCGGTTCAAGTTCGACGGCGACGGCTACTACATCAAGACCGCGCAGGAGATGCGCCAGCTGTTCCGCGATCACCCCGAGGCATGCGCCAACACGCTGCTGATCGCGGAGCGCTGCGAGGTGGAGTTCGACAC
>CAYRON010000012.1:0-68620 GCA_964425885.1 uncultured Salinibacterium sp. | reverse complement strand
CGAGACACCGATCTCGAGAATCTCGTGGGTGGCGCGCGTCGACATCATCTGGATGCGCTCGCGCGGATTGAGCTTTCCGTCGACCATACGCACGTATGTGACGACGCCACGGTAGGAGTCGTAGACGGAGTCGAAGATCATCGCCCCGGCCGCGGCACCCTTGCCACCGACAGGCGCAGGGATGCGCTCGACGACGCGATCGAGGACATCCTCGACGCCCATGCCGGTCTTACCCGACACGCGGAGCACGTCATCGGGGCTCCCGCCGATGAGCTGCGCGAGTTCGCGTGCGTACTTGTCGGGGTCGGCCGCGGGCAGGTCGATCTTGTTGAGCACGGGGATGATCGTGAGGTCGTTCTCGAGCGCGAGGTAGAGGTTCGCGAGCGTCTGCGCCTCGATGCCCTGTGCAGCATCCACGAGGAGGATCGCGCCCTCGCACGCGGCGAGCGACCGGGAGACCTCGTAGCTGAAGTCGACGTGGCCGGGTGTGTCGATCATGTTGAGCGCGTAGGTGCTCTTGTCGAGACTCCACGGCATACGAACGGCCTGGCTCTTGATGGTGATGCCGCGCTCACGCTCGATGTCCATGCGGTCGAGGTACTGCGCGCGCATGTCGCGATCGGCGACGACGCCCGTGATCTGCAGCATCCGGTCTGCCAGCGTCGACTTGCCGTGGTCGATGTGCGCGATGATGCAGAAATTGCGGATGCTCGCGGGGTCTGTGGATGCAGGCTCCAGCGCCTTGGTTGCTCTCGGAGTCACCGCGTACCTCTCATGTCGGCCGTCGGAGGCCGTCCTCAAGTTTACGAGATCAGCGCCGATGCACTTCACCGCGAGCTGTCAGAGCCCGCTGCAGCCTTCCGGCAGACGTCGAACGCCCTCGAGAACGTCTTCCCGAAAGGCAGCAAGGCAGATCCGGATCCACCCCTCGCCCGATCGCCCGAAGGCGTTGCCGGGCGCGACGGCCACGTGCTTCTCGAGCAGGAAGCCCTCAGCCCACTCCGCGACATCCCCTCCGGAGACTCCCGACACGTCGATCCACAGGTAGAACGAGCCACCCGGTTCGAGATAACGGATGCCACGGGCATCCAACACTTCGGTGGCCGCGGCGAGATTTGCGCGGTAGTGATCCCGCGCTGCAGCAACATGCTCCTGATCACCCGTCACTGCTGCGATGGCGGCGTACTGGCCGGGGGCGCTCGCGCAACTGATCGTCGCCTCCTGCACGGTGCGCATCGTCGCCGCGAACCCCGGCGGCGTGACGAGGTATCCGATGCGGATGCCCGTCATGGCGTACGTCTTCGACAGCGAAAACACGCTGAAGACGCGGTCCTCCGTATCGAGGCTCGCAATACTCACGTGCTCGCCAGCCCAGGTGAACGCCTCGTACACCTCGTCGCTGATGACCCAGAGGTCGTGGCGACGAGCGAAGTCGAGGAGCTCGGCGAGGAGTGCGCGCGGGAAGATCGTGCCGAGCGGGTTGGACGGCGAGTTGACGATGATCACGCGGGTGCGATCGGTGACGAGGCGCTCGAGCTCCGCGACATCCGGCATGAATCCGGCTTCTGCGCGAAGCGGATACGCGACGGGCACGGCCTCCACCATGCGCGCGTTCATGGCAAAGGTCGTGTAGCCGGGGTCGGGGATGAGCACCTCGTCGCCCGGCGCGAGCGTGATGGCCATCGCCTGGTGCAATCCCTGCGTCGCGCCCACCGTCACCCAGACCTGCTCGGTGTCGACGTCGATGCCGTTGTCGCGCGCGAGCTTCTCGACGAGCGCCTCCCGCAGTGGCGCGATGCCTCCATTGGCCGTGTAGTTCGTGAGGTCGGCGTCCCACGCAGTCTTCGCGGCCTCGGCGATGTGCGGCGCGATCGGCACGTCCGGCTCCCCCACCGCGAGCATGACGATGTCGTCGAGGCGAAGAGCGATCTCGTGGATGCGACGGATGCCGCTGGCCGGCACCGAGAGGATGTGCTGCGCGAGGGAGGGCATGGGCCAACGCTAATACGGCGATTAGCCTCGGAAGCATGTCCCGCTCAGTGGTGCTCGTGCACGGCCTGCGCACCTCTGCGACCATGTGGCGCCGCCAGATGGAGCTGCTCGAGGGCCTCGGCCACGAGGTGATCGCGGTCGACCTGCCCGGGCACGGATCCCGGATGCAGGAGCGCTTCACCCTCGACGGTGCCGTCGCGACCATTGACAACGCCGTGGGTCGGGCGGCGCATCCGGTGTTCCTCTGCGGTTTCTCACTCGGCGGATACCTCTCGATCCACTACCTCGGTGGGGCGCCTCGCGAGCGGGTCACCGGACTGCTCGCCGCGAGTTGCGGCACACGGCCCTACCGCGTCGTGCTCGACGCGTGGCGGGCCGCTGCCCGCGTCATCCACGCGTTCCCCGACCGGGGGCGCGGGCTCAACGACTGGGCGGTGAGGCTCGCGGTGCGTGACCCGCAGCTCGCCGACGACGTGATTCGCGGCGGTGTCGCCCTCGAGGTGATGGATGACGCGCTCCGCGAGTTGCGGAGCCTGAACCCGTTGCGATCACTGAGCCGCATCCCCCAGCCGATCTGGCTCGTGAACGGTACGCTCGACCACTTCCGCCTCGAGGAGCGCCGGTATGCTGCTGCAGCGCCGAATGCTCGCCTCGTGCACGTTCGCGGGGCCACCCATATGGTGAGCCTCACGAGACCGAACGAGTTTGAGCGCGTCCTGCTCGATGCGCTCGACTCGACCGGCGCTTGATGGTAGCGTTGACCCTTGGCTTCCGCGCAGTTTCGCATGACGAAGCTCGCGAGATAATTTCCCTGAACTACTACGTAAGGTACGCACGTGGCAAACATCAAGTCGCAGATCAAGCGCATTGGCACCAACAAGAAGGCCCAGGAGCGCAACAAGGCCGTCAAGAGCGGTGTGAAGAGCGCCGTTCGCGCCACCCGCGAGGCAATCGCCGCCGGTGACAAGGACGCGGCAGTCGCGAGCCTCGCGCTCGCCTCGAAGAAGCTCGACAAGGCCGCCAGCAAGGGCGTCATCCACAAGAACCAGGCAGCGAACCGCAAGTCGGCCATCGCCAGCCAGGTCGCCGCGCTCTAACCAGCGCTCGCACTCCTCGCCAGCTCAGCTGGCACCAGTCGCCGTCATCGCACCAGCGGCCGGACGATCGTTATCGGTCTCCGCGCCGCGCGATGACGGCGATCATGCGTTCCAGGGCGTACACCGGGTCACGGCCGAGCCCCTTGACCTGCTCGTCGGTGTCGGCAATGACCTCGATCGTGTGGGCGAGCCCCTCATCGGTCCAGCCCTGCAGGTCGCGCCGTGCGCGATCGAGCTGCCAGGGCGCCATGCCGAGCTTCTGCGCCATCTGCGCGCCTCCCCCACGAGTACCCGACACCTTCGCCATCGTGCGGATCTTGGCGGCGAAAGCTGCCACCATGGGCACCGCGTCGGCTCCGGTCGCGACGGCATGGCGCAGGAGCACCAGCGCCTCGCCCTCGCGGCCGGCGATCGCGGCATCCGCCACCTTGAAGGCGTTGGTCTCTACGCGCCCCGAGTAGTAGCGCTCGACCGTGACCTCGGTGATCTCGTCGCTCGAGTCTGCGAGTAGCTGCTGGCAGGCTGCTGCGAGCTCCGCAAGGTCGTCCTGGAAGGCGGAGACGAGCGCTCGGATGCCAGAGCCCGTGATCCGGCGACCAGCCGCTGCGAATTCGGCCGAGACGAAGTCCTGCTTGTCGGTGTCCTTCTTGAGTTCGGCGCAGGCGATCTCAATGCCGCCGCCGAGGCCACCGCGGAGTGCGTCGAGGAGCTTCTTGCCGCGGACTCCCCCGCCGTGCCGCAGCACGAGGTAGGTGTCATCCGCGGGGTGCTCGAGGTAGGCGAGCGTCTCGGAGAGGAACGCGTCGGTGCTCCTCTCGACGTTGCTCACACGGATGAGGCGAGGTTCGCCGAACAGCGAGGGACTCGCGAGCGTCATGAGCTCGCCGGGCTGGTAGCTGTCGGCCCCGACGTCGCTGACCTCGAGGCTCGGATCCTCCGCCTTGAGCAGATCGCGGATCGACCGCCCTGCGCGTTCCGCAAGGAACGTCTCGGGGCCGGTGACGAGGATGACGGGTGCCGGACGCACCTGGTGCCACTGGAGCACGGGGATAACGGTTTTCGCGGCTGCCACGACGTCGAGCCTACCGCCGGGCGCCGTCATCGCTCGGGGCAGTGGCAGCACCGGGACTCTTCGCGGTCCAGACCTCCACGCCCCTCCCGTCGGGGCCCGGAGCTATCAGGATGAGCCCCGCCGTGTCGGTGCGCACGACCGTCGTTCCGGCGCCAGCGAGCATCCCCAGCGCCTCGGATGTCGGATGCCCGTAGCCGTTGTCTGCACCCACGCCGATCACGCCAATGGTCGCGCCAAGCCGCTCATAGGTCCCGGGGAACTGGTCGGCAGACCCGTGATGCGCGACACCGACGATATCCGGATGCGGCAGGTCCCCCAAAGCCACGAGCCTGCGCTGGGAGTCCTCGCCGAGGTCGCCCAGCATCAGAGCACTCACACAGCCCGATGCGCATGCCTGTGCGGGCTCGAAGCTCGTAACGATGCTTGCGGGGTTACCCGCCTCGACGCTCGCCCCCTGTCCCTCAGCGGACGGCCAGAGCACCGACCACCGCCACGATCCCAGGAGGCCCGACAGACCCCTGCTCGCCTGATCAACGCGAGCCCCGGCATGCTCGAATCGCTGTACGAGCAGGTCATCGTCGGGTTCGCCGCTCGGCCCGACCAGCACTCGATCGACCCGACCGAGGACGCGCTCGGCTCCCCCGACGTGATCATGATCGAAGTGGGTGAGGATGAGCAGATCGATATGCCCGACTCCCAGGTCGTCGAGGCAGGCTCCGAGCTTCGCCGGGTCTGATCCGGTGTCGACGAGAGCCGTCTGCGTGCCACTGCGAAAGAGCACCGCGTCACCCTGTCCGACGTCGCACCCGGCCACCTGCCAATCCGCGGGACGACCGAGCAGCTGGAGCACCCGCACAGAGACGGCGCTCGCTCCGTACGCGAGCACACCCAGCGCGAGGATGATGGCGGCCATGCGGCGCAGGCGCCCCCGGGCGAGCACGAGTACGACAACTCCGGCGCTCACGGCCACGAGCAGGAGAACGCCGGGGGCTCCAGGGATCCACGGCAGCCGGGCCCCGGGCATCCGAGCGAAGAAGGCGGCGACGGCGGCGATCCAGGCCGCAGGAACCCACGCGAGGGAACACAGCGCCGCGCCGATCGGTGGGGCGAAGGGAAGGATCAGACACGCGGCAAGGCCCACGACCGTGGCGAGGGGTGCCGCAGGGGCCGCGAGGATGTTGGCCACGACGCCGTACGTCGGGAGCGTGGGGTCCAACAGCACGATCACCGGCTGGCAGGCGAGCTGCGCTGCGATGGGAATCGCGAGGCCGAAGGCGATGGGGCGCGGCATCCATTCAGCAAGTCGCTCGGCCAACGGCGAGGCAAGCAGGAGCAGCCCAGCGGTCGCCAGGACGGAGAGCGCGAAGCCGTAGGTTCGCGAGAGCCACGGGTCGACGAGCAGCAGCGCGAATACAGCGAGCGAGAGAACTGGCAGACCGCGCACCGGCCGACCAGCGGCGAGCAGCACGAGCACGATCGCGGCCATCGTTGCGGCCCGCAAGACGCTGGGTTCCGGCGTGACGAGGATGACGAACCCCACGAGCACCGCGAGGGCGAGAGCCACGCGCAGTGCCCGCGGAAGCCCTGCTGCTGCGCCCACCAGCAGCACGACGCCGATCACGATCGCGCAATTGGCACCGGAGACTGCGGTCAGGTGGGTGAGCGAGCTGGCCTTCATGGCTGCATCCAGTTCCGGGTCTACCGCAGACGTGTCGCCGATGGCGAGACCAGCGAGAAGATCACCGCCCTGCCCCGGGAGTCCACTCGATGCCTCCATGAAGCCGCGCCGGAGATCGCCCGCCCACGCGAGGTGCCAGGGAGGGTCGTCGACGACCTCTGCCGCGTCATCCGGGAACAGGATGAAAGCGCTGTCGTCACCCGGATCAGTCGCCTCCAGCCGCACGGTTGCGGCGAGGGCCGCTCCGATGTCCACGCGATGGTCGGGCGCTCCGCCGAACACGAGCACCGGGACATCCATCGCGCTGCCGTCAGCCGATCTCACTGTGGCCTGCCATGACCGCACCCGCGGGGTGATCACGCCCGTCGACTCGACTACGACGTCGACCCTCTCGCCCGATTCGGCGGCCTCAACGAGCACCGCAGGGGCTCGCGCGGGTGCGTGCAGTGAGACTGCGGTCGCACAGAGGGCCGAAGCCACGAGGGTGAGCGCGACAACGCTCAGCAGGCGAAACCGGAACGTCAGCACGACGACGGCCCCGCTCGCCGCCCAGAGGATCACCAGTGCAGTGATATGCGCGTCGGGCATACCGACGAGGACGATCGTCGTGACCCAACTCACAGCGACCGGGATGGCGAGCCGGAGGTCCACGATGCGCACGTCGGCGATGCCGGTGCGCTGGGACTCCCCTGGCCCCGTCACACGGTCACCAGGTCACGCATGCCCTCGAGAGTCGCGTCGCCGATGCCCGAGACGTCCAGAAGGTCCTCGACGGAGGTGAAGCCACCGTTGGCCTCTCGCCATGCGATGATGCGCTCGGCCATTGCTGGCCCCACGCGCGGCAGGGTATCCAGCGCAGCCGCGTCGGCGGTGTTGAGGTTGACACGACCGTCGCCCGCCGACACTCCCGGCTCTGGCGCCGCCCCCACGACGGGAACGACGAGCTGTTCGCCGTCCGAGAGGGGTCGCGCGAGATTGACACCAGCGGCGTCGGCTCCCTCGGCCAACCCATCGGCCATCGAGATCGCATCAACTACTCGATCGCCCTCACGCAACTCGTAGAGCCCGGGCGCGACGACGGCACCCAACACGTGGACGAGGATCGTGGGGCGGGCCTCCTCGGCGGTGTTCGTCGAGACTGGCTCGACGAACGTGCTCGCGCTGGTTCGCGGGAGAAGGGACGAGACCAATACGGCACAGCCCAGCCCCACCAGGAGGAGCACGACCACCGCGCCGGCCCCCACGCGCAAACGAACACGTCGTTCGGTCGGGAGTGCGCGGGGCGTGGGAAGGTCAGCCACTCCTCGACGCTAAACAGGGCGCCCCATCGGGACGCCCTGTTTCAGCTAAACGTGGAACTACTTCGCGCGAGTGGCGATGTTGACGAGTCGTGGCGGTCGCACGATCACGTTGACGATCTCGCGGTCACCGATCGCACGCTGCACGTTCGGGGACGCATCGGCCAGAGCCTCGAGCTCCTCGCGGGTCACGCGAGCACTCACCTCGACCTTGTCGCGCACCTTGCCGTCGACCTGGATGATCGCGGTCACGGTCTCCTCGATGAGCAGGGTCGGGTCGGCCTTACGCCAACCGGCCAGAGCGACGGTGGGCTCCTTGCCGAGGCGCTCCCACATCTCCTCCGCCACGTACGGCGAGAAGAGGCTCAGGGCGACCGTGATGGCTTCTGTTGCCTCACGCACTGCGGCGTCGCCGGGGCCGGGGCCGCTGTCGATCGCCTTGCGGGTCGCATTCACCAGCTCCATGATGCGCGCGACGAGCACGTTGAACTTGAAGCCCTCGACGAGGCCAGGTCCGTCGTGCAGGAACCGGTGAGTCTGGCGGCGGAGCGCGACATCGCCCGTCTTCCAGACGACACCGGGGTCACTCGTCACGTCCCCGGACAGGCGCCACGCGCGTGCCAGGAACTTCGCGGCTGCAGCAGGCGAGACATCCGCCCAGTCGATGTCGTCCTCAGGCGGGCCGGCGAAGGCCATCGTCAGGCGGATCGCGTCGACGCCGTGCTGGTCGAGCTGGTCGGAGAGGCGCACCAGGTTGCCGCGGCTCTTCGACATCGCCGAGCCATCCATGAGCACGAGTCCCTGGTTGAGCAGGGCGCTGAACGGCTCGGTGAAACTCACGTAGCCGAGGTCGAAGAGCACCTTCGTGATGAAGCGCGCGTAGAGCAGGTGCAGGATCGCGTGCGTGACGCCACCGACGTACTGGTCGACGGGGGCCCACTTCTCGGCCTCCTTCGGGTCGAACGCCTTGGTGTCGTCGTTCGGGTCGAGGAAGCGCAGGAAGTACCACGACGAGTCCACGAACGTGTCCATCGTGTCGGGGTCGCGGCGGGCAGGGCTGCCGTCACGCGGGTCGGGCACGGTCACCCAGTCATGGGCAGCACCGAGCGGCGACTGGCCCTTCGGCTGGAGGTCGAGGCCGTCCGTCGGGGGCAGCGTGATGGGCAGCTGCTCTTCGGGCACCGGGATGAGCGCGCCGTCGGCACCGTGGATGATCGGGATGGGCGTACCCCAGTAGCGCTGGCGGCTGATCAGCCAGTCGCGCAGGCGGTAGGTCTTGGCCGCGCGGCCGGTTCCCGCCGTCTCGAGCAACTCGATGACGCGCTTGATCGCGTTGCTCTTGCTCAGGCCGTCCAGCGGCCCGGAGTTCATCATGCGACCCTCGCCGCTGAGCGCAACACCCGTGACAGCCGGGTCGATCGTCGGCGGCTCCTCCGCGAGCATCTCTTCGGTGATCACGGGGATCGCGCCGGTGACGGGCGCGAGAGTGTCGACGACCATCTTCACGGGCAGGTCGAACTTCAGGGCGAAGTCGAGGTCGCGCTGGTCGTGCGCTGGCACGGCCATGACGGCTCCGTGGCCGTAGTCGGCCAGCACGTAGTCTGCCGTCCACACGGGGATGCGCTCACCGTTGACGGGGTTGATGGCGAAACGACCCAGCGGGATGCCGGTCTTCTCCCGCGTGGCATCCTGACGCTCGATCTCGGTGCTCTTCTGCACCTTCGTGAGGTAGTCCGCGAAGGCCTGGCGCACGTCGGGCGTCGACCCGGCCGCGAGCTCCGCTGCGAGGTCGGAGTCTGGTGCGACGACCATGAAGGTCGCGCCGAACAGCGTGTCGGGGCGCGTCGTGAAGACGGTGACCTTGCGGTCGGTGCCCTCGATCTCGAAGTCCACGTCGGCACCGACCGAGCGGCCGATCCAGTTGCGCTGCATCGAGATGACCTTGGCGGGCCAGGAACCCTCGAGCTGGTTCAGGTCGTCGAGCAGGCGGTCCGCGTAGTCGGTGATCTTGAAGTACCACTGCGTGAGCTGCTTCTTTTCGACGATGTGGTCACAGCGCTCACAGCGGCCGTCAATGACCTGCTCGTTCGCGAGCACGGTCTGGTCGTGGGGGCACCAGTTGACCCAGCTGGCCTTGCGGTACGCGAGGCCCTTCTCGTAGAGCTTCAGGAACAGCCACTGGTTCCACTTGTAGTACTCGGGGTCGCTCGTGGCCAGTACGCGATCCCAGTCGAAGGATGCCGCGTACCGCTTCATGCTCGACTTCTGCTGGTCGATGTTCGCGTACGTCCACTCGCGCGGGTCGATGCCGCGCTTGATGGCGGCGTTCTCGGCGGGCAGGCCGAACGAGTCCCAGCCGATCGGGTGCAGCACGTTGAAGCCCTGCTGGCGCCAGTAGCGCGCGATCACGTCACCGAGCGCATACGCCTCGGCGTGACCCATGTGCAGGTCGCCGGAGGGGTAGGGGAACATGTCGAGCACATACTTGCGCGGGCGCTTGTCATTCGGGTCGCCCGTGGCGAACGGCCGCAGCTCATCCCAGATGGGCTGCCACTTTGCCTGGATTGCGGCGAAGTCGTAACCGGGGGCGTCGTCGTGCTGTGTCACGGGAGTTTCCAATTCGTTGTGCCTGGCCAAATTCGTTGCGCCGGGTTCATGGTGCGCGGTTCATTCGGGAGGAGAACCGTCAGCAGGGGAACAGTCAAGGGTATCGAACGATCACGTCGGGGTTACATCGCGAGCCCCGAGGACGGCCAGCAGCGCCGCTGCTTTCAGTCGAGCCTCGGCAAGTTCCTCTTCCGGTATGGATAACGCAGTAATGCCCCCGCCTGTTCCCACAGTCGAACCATGCTCGTCGATGACGATCGAACGGATGACCATCGCGAGATCGAGCGCACCGTCGAACCCGAGGTAACCGAAGGCCCCTGCGTAGATGCCGCGCGCGCGGTGCTCGAGTTGGTCGAGGATGAGCGTTGCCGAACGCTTGGGCGCGCCCGTCATGGATCCAGCGGGGAAGCAGGCGGCAATCGCATCGATGGCCGTGAGGCCCTCGGCGAGCTCGCCACGCACCGTGCTCACGAGCTGGTGCACCTGCGCGTAGGACTCGACCGCGAGGAGGGTCGTGACGCCCACCGATCCCACGCGACTGACTCTCGCAAGGTCGTTGCGCATGAGGTCGACGATCATGAGGTTCTCCGCGCGCTCCTTGTCGCTCGCCTCGAGCTCGATGCGCAACTCGTCGTCGATCTCGACGGTGGCTCCTCGGGGTCGTGTGCCCTTGATGGGGCTCGTCGTGACTGTCCCGTCGGGATCGACAGCGAGGAACTGCTCGGGGGACGCACTCAGCAGCGCGACTCCCCCGGCCACGATGAGCGCGCCGTGATGGGTGGGGCTCGCCGAGCGCAACATCCTGTACGTGAGGAACGGGTCGGGGGTCACCTCCACCCGCGCCTCGGTCGTGAGACAGAGCTGGTACGCGTCACCCTCCCGGATAGCCGCCTGGCAGGCGCGGATCATCTCCAGGTACGTGTCGTCGTCATACGCCCAGAGCACGTCGTTCACCGGTTCCGGATGCTCGGGCGCAGGCAGCTCCGATGCTCCGGCGAGAGCCTCGACGACCTCGTCGCGGTACTGCTCGGCCCCCTCGAGCGCGTAGACCGCGACAGTGCGGCTCGCGTGGTCGAACGCCAGACAACGGTCGATGCGGAGCCACGCGGCATCCGGATACCGCGATCGCCGCGTTCGCGGCGTGGCCATCGTCTGCGACCGCAGCTCGTAACCGAGCCATCCGACCCACCCGAGGCGGAAGCCTTGTGGAGCGGCTGACACGTCGACGTCATGCTGTTGGGCGCGCAGCCAGTCGAGCACGGGCACGTCGAAGTCGGTCATGACCTCCGCTGCGACGCCGAGATAGCTCATGCCCGTGGTCGCCGACGCCCCACTGTCGAGCCAGAAGGCGGCCGGCTCCCCTGCGCACAGGGCGGCCCAAGCCTCGGCCGGATCAACCCACCGCCCCAGATCGACCGCGGTGAGTCTCTGGCGCATAACCTAAGCCTATGAGTGTGGACTCGATCTACCGGTGGCGAGGTGACGGCGGGCTCGAAGCCCTCGAGTACTGCGACATGACACAGACCCGCATGGAGGTCGCCGATTCGTGGCTCGTGAGCGAGGGTCGGGCACTCGGGCTGGAGCTCCACCGGGAGCGGTTCATCGAGAGCATCCCGCCCGGTGCTCTCGGCGATCTCGACGTCGATGCGTTCTGGGATGCCGCTCTCGCGCTGATCCCCCGAGAGGGCGACTGGTTCCCCCGAGTCGAGTTGCACTCGCGCGACGGCGGCCCACGGCTGGTCTTCCGGCTGCGAAGCTCGCCTGAGCGCCATCGTTCCGCTGTGCTCGCGACGTGGACCGGGCGCGACCCCCGAACGACACCCTCGATCAAGGGCCCGGATCTCGAGGCGATGCTGCGCATCCGCACCTCGGTGCAATCACGTGGAGCAGACGAGGCCGTGATCCTCACGCCCGATGGCTACGTCGTCGAGGGCGCCTACAGCGGCCTGCTGTGGTGGCGCGGCGACATCCTGTGTGCCCCGCCGGCCGAGTTCGAGCGCGTGAACAGTGTCACCGCGCGAACCGTGCTCACCCTCGCGGCAGCCATCGGCATCGACACCCTCGAGGAGGCGGTGACACCCGCCGAACTCGACGGCACCGAGCTGTGGGCCGTCTCCGCACTGCACGGCATCCGTATTGCGACGGCGTGGGTGAACGGGCCGGAGCTCGCCGAACTGCCCGGGCGGCTGGCAGCCTGGCGCACCCGCCTGGTCGCACTCAGGAGCCCGATCTAGGCTTGCAGCGTGCTCATCGCTGTCGACATCCCGACCGTGATCCACGCCGTGCTCGCGGAAGCCCCGACCGACGGGTTTGCCGCGTGGCTGAATTCGGCACTGCTGTGGGTGCTCGACCTCGTGCAGTCGGTGAACCCCGTGTTGAGAACGATCCTCGCCGGCGTTGGCATCATGCTCGAGACGTCGGTGCTCATCGGGCTCGTCGTTCCGGGTGACACGATCGTGCTCGTCGCGTCGACTGCCGTGGACGGCTGGGTCGAGTACTGGGCGCTGGTCGTGGCGGTGATTCTCGGCGCGCTCGTCGGTGAGAGCGTGGGCTTTGCGCTCGGGCGCTTCTTCGGGCCGCGCATCCGAGCCTCCCGCCTCGGCCGGCGCATCGGGGAGGCGAACTGGGAGCGCGCAGAGCGTTATGTCGATCGTCGCGGTGGGCTCGCCGTGTTCGTCTCACGATTCCTGCCCGTGCTGCACTCGGTCGTGCCACTCACCGTCGGCATGAGCACGATGACATACCGCCGGTTCTTGACCTGGACGGTTCCCGCCACCGTGATCTGGACCCTTGCCTATGTCTCGGCAGGGGCGTTCGCCGCCGGGAGCTTTCGCGATCTTCTCGACCGCCTCCACTACGCCGGGTACATCTTCGTCGGCATCATCGCCGCGTTCCTCGTCATCGTGTTCGTCGTGAAGCGCGTGCTCGAGCGCACCGCGGAGCGCGATACGGAAGCGTAGCCGTTAACGCGGGATGCCCGGCGAGCCGTGAGGCTCCACCGGGCATCCGCATCCTGACGACGTCAGCTGAGGTTGTTCGCCTTCAGCCATTGCGTCGCGATCTCGGCGCTCGAGAGCTCGTCGACCTGCGACTGCACGTTGAGGGCGACCAGGCCCTCTGGCGTGAGCGCTGCACTCACGGCGTTGATCACGGGCGCGATCTCGTCGGCGATGTCGGCGTTCGCGAGTGGCACGACGTTGGAGGCGAGGAACAGGCCATCCGGGTCGAGCAGCGTCACGAGGTCGTCCGTCTCGATGCGCGGGTCGGCACTGTAGACGTTGGCGATGTTCACCGTGCCGGCGAGGAGGTCAGCGACGGTGGTGTCACCGGTTGCCTGGAAGGCGACCTGGACGTTGTACTTCTCGAGGAGACCGGTGGGTCCGTAGGGGCGCTCGAGGAGCTCGGCGGGGCCACCCAGCGTGAGCGGAACGCTCACCGTGGCCAGGTCGACGAGGGAGGTGAGGTTGTACTCCTTCGCGAAGTCGGCCGTCACGTTGTAGGAGTCCTGGTCAGTCGCCGACGACTGGTCGAGCACGACGAGGCCCTCGGGCAGCGCCTCCTGGAGCTCGGCGTACACGTCATCCGACGTGGTCGCGGTGGTGTCGGGCGAGTAGAACTGGAGCAGGTTGCCGCTGTACTCGGGGAAGAGGTCGACCTCGCCCGATTCGAGGGACGGGAGGTAGGCGTCGCGCTGGCCGATCTGGAACTTGCGCTCGACGGTGAAGCCCTCGGCCTCAAGCGCCTGTGCGTAGATCTCGGCAATGATCTCGTTGGAATAATAAGCCTGCGACCCGATCACGATCGAGTCGGAGGACTCTCCCCCGGTACCCGGCTCCAGCGGATCACCTGTAGCGCACCCTGACAGGGCCAATGCCGCCCCGACCACGACTGCTCCGAGAGCAAGCCGGCCTTTGTTCCTTGCTGTGAACATCTTCATCTCTTTCCTTCTTGGATGGGGGTCCCCATCGCCGCAACGCGCCGGGTTGGCGAGGTACGGACGTTCTTCGAGCGGCCTCCTGTGACCCCACGCGGCACGACGGCGTGCTGCAGGAGGGCGAAGAGTCCGTCAAGCGCGAGAGCGAGCACCACGATCACGAGCGCGGCGCCCAGCATCTGATCGAAACGACGCAGGGCAAGGCCCTCGATGATGGGCAGGCCAAGACCGCCGAGACCGATGTATGCGGCGAGAGTCACGGTTGCCACCACCTGGAGCGTCGCGGCACGCAGCCCGCCGATCAGAAGCGGAAGGCCGAGCGGGATCTCCACCTTCCAGAGCACCTGCCACTCCGTCATCCCGACAGACCTCGCCGAGTCGATGACCCGCCTGTCGATCTGCTCGAGCCCGGAGTAGGCGCCAGCGAGGATCGAGGGAATCGCGAGCAACACGAAGGCGATCGATGCTGCCAACGGCTTCTGGGTTACGCCGATCACGAGCACCAGCAGCAGGATGAGCCCGAAGGATGGCACGGCTCGCGCGGCACCGGAGAGTCCAACAGCCACTTCCCTGCCGCGGCCCGTGTGGCCGATCAGGTACCCGATCGGGATAGCCACTGCTGCGGCGATGATCACCGAGAGGAAGGTGAAGAACAGGTGTTGCACGATCAGTGTCGGCAGCGGGACGTTGTCGACCAGCCGGTCGGGAGAGAAGATCCAGGCGAGTGCTTCGGCGAAGAGGTTCATCATGCACCCCCGAAGAACGGCACCTGTGAGCTCGCCCTGGCGAGGTTTCTGCGGGACTGCCTGCGCGGCGCCCAGGGCATGAGCATGCGACCGAGAAGCACGAGCAGGGCGTCGATAGCCAGGGCGAGGAGAAGCACCATGATGACCCCGACGAGGATTTCAGCCACGATGTTGCGCTGGTATCCGTTCGTGAACAGGTAACCGAGGCTTTGCACGCCGATCAGGATTCCGACCGGTACGAGGCTGATCGTGCTCACCGCGGTGACACGCAACCCCGCGAGCACGACAGGGCCTGCAAGTGGGAACTCGACCACCCAGAAGCGGCGCCAGGAACTGAAGCCGACGGCGGTGGCGGAATCCCGCACCGCCGGGTCGACGCTGGCGAGGGCATCCGCCACCGACCTCGACATGAGCGCGATCGCGTAGAGCGTGAGCGCGATCGTCAGGTTGAGGGAGCTCAGGAAGCTGATGCCGAGCAGCGGAGGGAGGATGACGAAGAGCGCGAGAGACGGGATCGTGTACAGAAGCCCCGCAAGCGTGAGCAGCAGGCCCCGCGTGAGGCGGAAGCGGAAGGCGAGCCACCCCAGCGGGATGGAGATCAGGAACCCCAGGATGATCGGCGGCACAGCCAGCACGAGGTGCTTGAGCGTGAGATCCCAGATCAGCGGGAGGTTGTTCGCGACCCAGGTCACGGCGCGGCCTCACCGTCGACCAGAACCCCCGCGGCCCGACCGGCGCCATCGACGAGGATGGGGCCGCGTGCCGTCTGGCGGATGCTAAGCGCCCGCTTGCCGTGCTCGATGCCGATGAAGTTCGCTACGAACTCGCTCGCCGGGTTCTCGACGATCTCGGTGGGGCTGCCCACCTGCGCGATCCGCGCACCCTTCTCGAGGATCACGACCTGGTCACCGAGCAGGAACGCCTCGTCGATGTCGTGGGTGACGAAGACCACGGTCTTGTCGAGGTCACGCTGAAGGCGGATGGTCTCCTGCTGCAGCTCAGCACGCACGATCGGGTCGACTGCGCCGAAGGGCTCGTCCATGAGCAGGATGTTCGGGTTCGCGGCCAGGCCGCGTGCGACGCCCACCCGCTGCTGCTGTCCGCCCGAGAGCTGGTTGGGGTAGCGGTCGGCAAGCTCCCGCTGCAGACCGACGGTGTCGAGCAGTTCGAGCGCCTGCTCGCGTGCCTTCTTACGGGGAACGCCGTTCAGCATGGGCACGGTCGCGACGTTGTCGATCACCTTGAAGTGCGGGAGAAGCCCAGAGTTCTGCATGACATAGCCGATGCTGCGACGCAGGTGCACAGCATCCCGGTCGCGAACGTCGGCGCCATCGATCTCGATCGACCCGGAGGTCGGCTCGACCATACGGTTGATCATGCGCAACAGCGTCGTCTTGCCGCTGCCGGAGGAACCGACGAGAACCGTGGTCTTTCGCGCGGGGATGACCAGGCTGAACTCATCGACCGCAGTCGTGCCATCGGCGAAGCTCTTCGTTACCGACCGGAATTCAATCATCGACCACGGCCCATTCCTCGCACCCGACGGCGCGGTTGGCTGTCAGTTCAGCAACTCCAACCGTATTCGAGGCCCCGGACATTCCGGATTGCCTGCGCGAAGAATGTCGGTGTGTTACTCCGAGACGGGCGTCGTTACAGCTCCGAGAAACGGAGCGAGCATCATGCTGCTCACTTCGTAGCCGATCTGGAGGTAGCGCTCGTCGCCGCGCGGGTCGCCATGGAAGGCGCGAGTGGCGAGTGCATCCGAAACCTCCACGGCCGCTTCGAAACGCAGACGGAGCTCTGGGCTGTCCTCGATACCGAAGCGCAGGATGATGCCGTCGAGCATACGGTCGGCAAGCACCGACTTGTACGTGCGCTCCAGCGCGGCTGGCCCGAGATCGATCGCGTCACCCACACGGAGACCGCGGAAACCGGGCTCCGAGGTGAAGGCATCGACGAGGATACCCATCGCGGCGGAGAGAGCGGAGATCCAGTCCGGATGCTCGGGCTTGAGTACTTCGTCACCGACGCGGTTCAGTACGCGTTCGAGGTTGCGGGCACCGAGGGCCTGCAGGACGGCGATGCGATCGGGGAAATAGCGGTAGACGGTCCCGATGGATGCTCCCGCGCGCTCGGCGACCATCGCGGTCGTCAGTCGCTCGAAGCCGATCTCGTCGACGATCGCCGCTGCGGCGTCGAGGAGACCTCCGAGGCGTGCTGCACTGCGGGCCTGGACCGGCTCATTGCGCAGGGTCACGCGGGTTTCGGGTAATTCGATGGTGGTGTCGTACGCGGCCACGGGCCACTCCTTATTCGATTGAGAAATATGATAGCGCCCAGAAGTCCCGGATAGTCGACGCTGGGTGTCGCGCTCACCGCCGCGTCGCACGCCGGGGTCGACAGCGAGGAGCTCCGGATGTGCGGCAGATTCGCCATGGACGACACGGTCAACGAACTCATCACCGAGTTCGTGGAGACCACGGGCCTCTCCCCGGAGGACTGGCGTGCCGACTGGAAACCGTCGTACAACATCCGGCCGACCGACCCCGTGCCGATCCTCCTCGAGACCCTCGCCGACCGTGCCGACCCGTCCGGCGACACGGTGCGTCGAGCGGAACTGGCGCAGTGGTGGTTCACCCCGAGCTTCGCCAAGGAGCTGCGCAGCCGGCATCCGCTCTTCAACGCGCGGAGCGAAACGGTGACCGAGAAGTCGTCGTTTCGTGAGGCCGTGAAGCGACAGAGGGCGATTATCCCCGCGATCGGGTACTACGAGACGCACGATGACGGAACGTCGAAGAAGCCGTACTTCATCCATCCGCCGGAGGGACTGCTGTACTTCGCCGGCCTCTACTCGTGGTGGGCCGACCCGACGAAGGCCGCGGGCGACCCCGGTCGATGGCACCTGACGACAACCATCCTCACGCGCGAGGCGGTTGGTGAGGTCGCCTGGGTTCACGACCGCACGCCCCTGACGCTGCCCCGCGAGCACATCGAGACCTGGGTTGACCCTAAGACCCTCGGAGACACTGCACTCGTGGGGGCGATGGTGGATGCCGCGACTCCTGTTGCTGTGCAACTCGAGTTCCACCGCATCGCGTCGCCCATCCGAGGCGACTCGCCCGAGATGATCCAGCCGATCTGACGACCGCGCCGCTCTCTGTAAGACTGGAGACATGGCCCGGGGTAAAAAGACGTCCGCGGCCGAGCCGCTCCTGCACCGCGCCGCGCGGATCGAGGACTCGATCAACGCCTGGCGCGAGCGCAGGGGACGCCGTCGCGGGCTCGTCACCACGATCATCCCGTACGCCGGGTACGGCACTCAGTCGTGGGCTCGCATTCTCTGCCGGGTCGTGCTCTCGCGCGGCACGGGAGCCCCCAGCCGTGCTGAGAAGGTGCGCGGTTGGCGGAGCTTCTTCAGCATCCCCGTTGACGACCAGGTCATCGCGATCATCGGCGGCGTCGAGCATCGCTTGCAGCCGGATCGCTCGGGCATCGTCGACGCCGTGGTCGACATCGACCTCAAGCCGGGGTGGAACACCGTCATCCTCAAGACCGCGGACACTGACCCCGTGACCGCTGGAGTCTTCGTGGTGGATCCCGCCGCAGGCTTCGGCATCATCTCGGATGTGGATGACACGGTCATGGTCACCGCGCTCCCCCGCCCGTTCCTCGCCGCGTGGAACACCTTCGTGCTCGACGAGCACGCGAGAACTCCGGTCGCAGGGATGTCGGTGCTGTACGAGCGCCTGACACGGGCCAACCCCGGGGCGCCGATCATCTACCTCTCCACCGGCGCATGGAACGTGGCACCAACGCTCAGCCGATTCATGAGCCGCAACCTCTACCCGCGCGGACCGATGCTTCTCACCGACTGGGGGCCGACGCACGACCGGATCTTCCGCTCTGGGCAGGAGCACAAACGCGGAAGCCTCGAACGCATCGCGCGGGAGTTCCCCACAACGAAGTGGCTGCTGGTCGGCGACGACGGGCAGCACGACGAGCAGATCTACCGTGAGTTCGCGCTCGCGCATCCCGAGAATGTGGCGGCCATCGCGATCCGGCAGCTGTCCACGGGAGAGGCCGTCTTCGCTGGTGGACGCAGCAGCGGGAGCGCCGCCGACGAGGTGGGTGTGCCGTGGCTGGCAGCACCCGATGGTGCAGGGCTCTCCGAGCAACTCGTGAGCGCGGGCATCCTGAAGCTCTAGAACGCCATGCGGAGCTCGGCCTAGCTCTTGCCTTCCGTGACGTGCGCCGGGTTGCGGATGCCGACGAGGCTGATGAGGCCGCCCGCGATCATGAGCCCGGCGATCACCAGGAGCACCCGATGGAATCCCTCGACGTCGAGCTGGCCCATGATGACGATGCCGATCATCGCGATGCCGATGAGTCCGGCGACGCGAGCGACAGCGTTGTTCACGGCCGAACCGATGCCGGCCTCGTTGGAGGGCACATCACCCAGGATCGCTGCCGTGAGCGGCGCGACGGTCATCGAGATGCCGACTGAGAACACGAGAACGCCCGGCAGCACGTCGCTGAAGTAGTTGACCTCCTCGCCCATCGAGAGGAAGAGAAGGTGGCCGATGCCCGCAAGGATCGGCCCGACCGTCATGAAGATGCGCGGCCCGAAGCGCGCGCTCAAGCCGCCGAAGAATCGGGAGAGGGCGACGTTCGCGATCGAGACGGGGATGAAGGCGAGCGCCGCGAGAGTCGGGGTGAACCCCGCGACCTGCTGGAGGAAGATCACGACGATGAAGCCGCTGATCGAGAGAGCACTGTAGACGAATGCCGTCGACACGTTGCCCACCGAGAAGTTACGGATGCGGAAGAGTTCGAGCGGCAGCATGGGCGCTTTCGCCTTCGACTGCCACCAGAGGAAGCCGACGAAGCTCGCGAGCCCGATGGCCATCGGGAGGTAGATGACCGGACTGCCCCAGCCGAAGTTCTGCTGCTCGATCAGCGCGAAGACGGGCCCTCCGAGGCCCACGATGCCAAGGATTGCACCGGGGATGTCGACGCTCGCGTCGGGCTTGCGCTCGTCGCGCTGCTTCAGGATGACGAGAAGCCAGAGTGTCACGGCGATGGGCAGCACGTTGATCGCGAAGACCAGCCTCCAGTTGAGGAACTGCACGAACACCCCTCCGAGGAAGGGCCCGGCGAGGAACGCAGCGCTCGTCCACGCGGTCCACGAACCGATGGCCCTCGCCTGGGCTCCCCCGCGGAACGCGGAGAGGATGATCGCGAGCGAGCTCGGCACGAGAAGCGCACCGGCAATTCCTTGCACGCCCCGCAGCACGATCACGAGTTCCACCGATGGAGCAACGGCGATGGCCACGGATGCCAGGCCGAAGCCGATCAGGCCAGCGCGGAGTACCACGATCCGGCCGAAAACATCCGAGAGCGACCCCGCGAGCAGGATGAGCGACCCGAGCGTGATGAGATACGCGTCGACGATCCACTGCTGAGTACTGAGCCCGCCGCCCAGTTCTTCGCTCATGGCGGGGAGCGCGACGTTGATCACCGAGCCATCGAGGAACGCGACGAACGAGGCGAGTACGGCGATCGCGAGCACCAACCGTTGTTCTCTGGTCATGGTGAGAGTCAACACCACTCGGGTGTCGTCATTCCTTCCGCTCGTGAGTTGGTGCGAGATGGGCGCGCAGGAAGGTATCGATCCTGTGCCACGCGTCGGCGGCGGAGGCGGGTCTCGGGCCGAAGTTCATCACGCGCATGATCGGCCTTGCCCACAGCGGTCCTGTGAGCTTCTCGTTGAGGAACACGTGTCCTGCATCCGGATACTCCTTGACGTCGTGCTCGACACCGTGGCGGGTGAGCGCCACCTCGATCTTCCGCGCGGCGCCGCGCAGCGTGACATCCCTTCCGCCGTAGCTCGCGACGACAGGGCACGAGTGCTCGAACGCCGCATCGAGATCCTTCGGGAGGATCCCGTAGTTCACCGCGGAGACGTCGAAGTCGGCGACGGTCATGATCGCGAACCCTCCGCCCATGCAGAACCCGATCGCGCCGATCCCCGGCGTCGTGTCGTCCCGTGCGGCGAGCCAGAGGCGAGCCGCCTCGATATCGCGGTAGGCACGGCCGGTGCCCGTCTGCAGCGCTTTCATCGTCGAACGGATGCACTTCACCATGCCGCCCGAAGTGAACAGGTCCGGCATGAGCGCCAGATAGCCGAGGCTCGCCAGGTGGGCCACCTGCTTGCGCATCTCCTCATCGACTCCGAAAGCCTCGTGCAGCACGACGACGGCCGGCCACGGGCCGTGGCCCTCCGGCATGCCGACCACACCCTTCAGACCCGGGCTGGCCCCGTCCACGTGAGTGTCGATGGTGATGTCGAGGAGGTCGCTCACGGAGACGGTCATGGCCGATTCAAGCAGCCCGCACGCGTCGGCCGCCACCCCTCCCACCGCCCGCCCTCCGGGCATACAATGACGGGATGACCGCCCGGATGCCCGCGCTGCTGCGCGCATCGCACCCGTTGCCCACGGTTGCCGTGACCCTCGTCGCTGTCGTACTCGCGGCAAGCGGAGGGCTTGGCCCCTGGCGCACGATTCTCGTCGGATGTGTCATCCTCGCCAATCAGCTCTCCATCGGGCTCTCCAACGACTGGCTCGATGCTGGCCGCGACCGTGAGACGGCCCGCGCAGACAAGCCTGTGGCGCGCGGGGAACTCGGGGTGGGCACGGCGAGGGCCGCCGCGATTGTGGCTGCCGTGGCATCCGTCGCGCTGAGTCTTGCGCTGGGGTGGGGAGCCGTGCTCGCGCACGCGGTGTTCCTCGCTTCCGGCTGGCTCTACAACGCAGCTCTCAAGAGCACCGTGTTCTCAGTCGTGCCCTACTTCACGGGGTTCGCCGCGCTACCCCTCTTCGTGTCGCTCTCGGCCGAGCAGCCGATGGTGGCCTCCCCCTGGGTGGTGCTCGCGGGGGGCCTGCTCGGCATTGCAGCGCACGGCGCCAACGTACTCCCCGACCTGGACGACGACCGCGCGACGGGCGTGCGCGGGTTTCCCCATCGCATAGGGGTCCGGGCGACCGGCTGTCTCATCGCGGCGAGTCTCGCCGGGGCATCCGCCAGCATGGTGTTCGGGGCGGGCCTCACCGGCTGGGTTCCCGTGGTGGGCTTCGCGGCAAGCCTCGTGGTCGCCGCCGTCTGCGTGTGGCTCGTCTGGAACCGGCCGGAATCGCGGCTCGTCTTTCGCCTGATCATCGTCGATGCGCTCATCGTCGTTGCCCTGCTGGCCGCCAGCGGGACAGTAGCCTGAGGTCATGACTGTCGGCACGAACTGGGCGCGCCACTACGAGTACCGCGCCAGCGTTCTCCACACACCCCGCACTATCGAAGAGCTTCAGGATGTCGTCTCCCGAGCGCCGCGCATCCGCGCCCTCGGCAGCCGGCACAGCTTCCACGACCTCGCGGATTCCGCCGAGTTGGTGAGCCTGGAGGCGCTCCCACCGGCTATCCGCATCGACGGCGAGAGCGAAACGGTGACCTTCTCCGGCGGCGTGCGCTACGGCGAGCTCGCTCCCGTGCTTGCCAGCGCGGGATGGGCCCTTCGCAACCTCGCCTCGTTGCCCCACATCTCCGTCGCCGGTGCCATCGGCACGGGCACCCACGGGTCCGGAGATGGCAACGGCACTCTCAGCCGCGCGGTTGCAGGCCTCGACGTGGTCACGGCCAGCGGCGAGATCGTGACGTTCTCCCCTGCCGATCCGGACTTCGACGGCGCAATCGTCTCGCTCGGATCCCTCGGCGTCGTCAGCAGCATCACCCTCGACATTGAGCCGACGTTCGACGTGCGACAGGACGTGTACGAGGGCCTGAGCTGGGCGAACCTTCTCGAGAACCTCGACGCGATCATGGCTCGCGCCTACAGCGTGAGCGTCTTCACGCAGTGGGACGGGGAGGACGTCGGTCGGGTCTGGTTGAAGTCCGTGATCGGAGAGCGCCGGCCACCGCAGACGCTGTACGGCGCAGTTCCCGCGCTCGGGGCGCGGCATCCGATCCACGGCATGCCCACTGATGCGACGACCCAGCAAGGAGGCGCACCCGGACCGTGGCTCGACCGACTGCCGCATTTCAGGATGGATCACACGCCGTCGGTCGGCAACGAACTGCAGAGCGAATACATCGTCCCGCGGCGATACGGCGTCGCAGCCGTCGCCGCCGTGCGTGCCTTGAGTGAGCGCATCACGCCGCATCTGCACATCAGCGAGCTGCGCAGCATGGCCGCCGACTCCCTGTGGTTGAGCGGCGCCTACGACACGGATGCCCTGGCCATCCACTTCACATGGAAGAACGATCCCGATGCCGTGCTGCCGCTCCTCGAGCTCATCGAGCAGACACTTGAGCCGTTCGCCGCGCGTCCCCACTGGGGAAAGCTCTTCCATGCCGTCGACCGCAGCCGCTACCCGCGCCTGCCCGACTTCGTCGAACTCGCCGAGCGCGTCGACCCGTCGGGCAAGTTCCGCAACGACTTTGTGAACACACACGTGTTCTGAGTCCCACCGGGGCTCACACGAAAGAGCCCCCGCTCCAGTTGTCACCGGGCGGGGGCTCTTTCGTGCAGGAAACTAGTCCTTCTCGATCTCCGGCGTGCTCGCGACAGTCGTTGTCGTGGCGGGCTTGCGCCGCGAGCGGAGGATCAGCAGTACACCACCGACGAGCACGATGACACCCGCTCCGATGCCCCACGGCAGCACATCTGCGAGGTCTGCGCCCGTAGCGGCGAGGGCCGGCTCGGGAGCAGGCGCGGGTGCGGGCGGCGGGGTCGGCGCGATCGCAGCCGGTACGACAAGGAGCGCCTCGGTGTAGAAGCTTGCGTCGCCGACCACGAAATCGCCCGAGTAGACCGGCGCGTCCAGGGTGTCGAGAGTCAGGCTGTACAGCGTTGCGAAGTAGTTCTCGCCGGAGTCGTCGTCCACCTCGATCCAGAGAGTGCCCTCGTGATCGAACTGGAGCGAGTAGGTGTAGTAGTCCTCCTCCGACCCGAACGCGATCTGGCCGAGCTCGGTGTGGGTGCCGTCAGTGACGTTGATCTTGTAGACCTCGTTGCGCCACGAGATGCCGTAGAAGGCGTTCGTCACGGAGTCCCACGCGAACGAGTAGATGCTGTCGAGGTCCTCATCGAGGCCGACGACGAACTCAGTCGCGCCTGTGTCGAGGTTCACCCGATAGACGTCGCCGTCGTCGAGGACATACGCGACCCCATCGCCTCCGATGGCCAGAGCATCCGCGTTGATAGCGCCGTCGTCACCCGCGAGGTCGAACGGGCCGATGCGCGTACTGAGGCCGGTCGCGACATCGATGCTCGCCAGGTAGGAGTCGTCCTCCCACTGGATGTAATACGACTTGCCGGTGACGGGGTTGTAAGCGGGCTGGCCAGCGCACGGCTCGGTATCTACCGTGCCTTCTCCGATCGCGGTGGAGACGGCGGTGGCGGAATCGACTGAATACAGCTGGTAGTCGCTGAATGCGTCGTCGCAGTTGATGGCGAAGAGCGAGTCGCCCGCGGCGATCGTCTCTCCGGCCGCCGAGGCCGGCATCGTGCCAAATGCCAGCAGGCCTATGGATGCTGCGGCGACAAGGAAGGGCGCTGACTTCATGGCACTCCAAAGAAAGTTTGCGGATGCGGGTTTCGCGAAGTCTACCGGACTCACACCATATTCACAGTCAACGTCTCAGGCCCCGCTGTGGTTGAGCGGTGCACCGGGGCGGGGTCCTCATTCTCTTACGTGTAGCTAGTGCTTCTCGATCCGCAGCGCGCTCGTGCTTGAGGTCGTCATGACAGTCTCGCGACGCGATCGAACGGTCAGCAGCACGCCACCTGCGAGGACGATCACAGCAGCGCCGATGCCCCAGGGCAGCACACTAGCGGGGTCGGCACCCGTGGCGGCGAGTGCAGGCTCAACCGGGGCTACCGGCACGAGAGGCGCGACAGGAACATCGCCGGGGATGATCAGGATGGCCTCGGTGTAGAAGGGGTCATCGGTGAAAACCCCTGAGTAAACGGGCGACTCAGCAGTCGGGAGGGTAAAACTCCACAGCTCTGCGACCAGGCCGTCCCCACCCTCACCGTAGGAGTCCACCTCGACCCAGAACGTACCAGCCTCGTCGAACTGCAGCGAGTAGACACGGAACAGCCCGTCAGGCTCCGGGGAGACAACCTCTCCGACCGGTGTCGCCGTACCGTCCGTGACATCGATCTCGAAGATTTCGTTGAGGTAGCTGATCCCGTAGAACTTGCTCGTAACGGAGTCAAACGCGAATGCATAGATGTCTCCCTCCGTCTCCCCGATCGGAGTCACCCAAGCGGTGTCGAGGTCGACAGACCACAGCGTGCCCTCAGCAAGGACGAAAGCGGAGCCGTCGGCGCCGATGGCTAGAGCGTCGACTTCGATGTACTCGGGGAACTCTCCGTTGTCGTAGTAGAAGCCTCCGATAGTCGTGCTGACGCCGGTCGCGACGTCAATCGTCGCAAGCTCCACTGACTCCATTGACCACTGGACGTAATACGACTTGCCGGTTGCCGGGTTATAGGCGGGCTGGGCGGCGCAACCTGCGGAGTTATTGTCGATGCCATCGTCGGTGCCCACGCCGATGGGCGTCGAAAAGGCAGTAGTCGAGTCGACGCTGAACAACTGCCAATCGTTGTAGACGTCATCACAGTTGATCGCGTACAGCGAGTCGCCCGGATCGATGGCATTGCCTGCCGCACTTGCTGGGCCGGCTACGGCCAACGAAAGAGCAACGATGGAGGCGCCGGATACAACGGCAGCAGTAATTTTCACGGAGAACTCCCGGATAGACGTCGGATTCAGAGCAGAATAGCGTGCTATGAAAGAGATTCGCGACTAGATCGAGCCGACATGGGAGATTGTTACAGCGGCGAAACCTAGCTCCGCCGACTCCTCGAGGTCGACCGTTGCGGTGAAACCCCAGTCGTGGTTGCCCTCCGGGTCGTCCAGGATCTGCCGCACCACCCACTGGCCGGGCTTCTCGGTGATCACGAGAAGAGCCGGGCCGCGGGCATCCGGGCCAGTTCCCAGGGTGTCGTACTCGTCGAAGTATCCGTCCATGGCATTCGCCCACGTGTCAGCGTCGAATCCGGATGCCGCGTCCAGTTCGCCGAGCGTCTCCCAGTCTTCCCTTGCCGCAAGCTGCACCCGACGGAACATCTCGTTGCGCACGAGCACTCGGAAGGCTCGCGGGTTACTGAGGATGGAGGGCGGAGCCGGCGGCACGATGGGCGCGTCGCCTGCCGTGCGCTGCACTCCGTTGATCATCGCCTCCCACTCGTCGACGAGGCTCGAATCCACCTGGCGCACGAGCTCGCCGAGCCACTCGATGAGGTCGCGGAGTTCCTCGGTCTTGGCGTCGTCCGGGATCGTCTGGCGAGTGGCACGGTAGGCGTCGGACAGGTAACGGAGCACCAGTCCCTCGCTGCGGGCGAGGCCGTAGTACCCGACGTAGTCCGCGAAGGTCATTGCTCGCTCGTACATGTCGCGCACGACCGACTTGGGGCTGAGCGCGAAGTCGCCGATCCAGGGCTGGCTCGCGCTGTACGTCTCGAACGCGGCATCCAGGAGCTCCTCGAGGGGCTTCGGCCACGTGACGGCTTCGAGCAGTTCCATGCGTTCGTCGTACTCGATCCCCTCGGACTTCATGGCCGCGACAGCTTCGCCCCGCGCCTTGAACTGCTGTTGGGAGAGGATCGGACGAGGGTCATCGAGGGTGGCTTCGAGCACCGAAATCATGTCGAGCGCGTACCCGGGCTCCTCGGGGTCGAGCAACTCGAATACCGCGAGGGCGAAGGGCGAGAGGGGCTGGTTGAGCGCGAAGTTGGCCTGGAGATCAACGGTGAGGGCGATGGTTCCGTCCGGTTGCTGCACGACCACACCCGCCGTGCGCAGCGTGCGGTAGATCGCGAGGGCGCGGCGCGCTAAGGCCAGTTGGGCCTTCCACGGCTCGTGCGTGGAGAAAATGAGGTCTCGCATGTCCTCGAAGGCGTTGCCGCCTCTCGCAATCACGTTGAGGATCATCGAGTGGCTGACGATCATGTGCGAGGTCAGCGTTTCAGGTGGCGCAGCGATCATCCGATCGAAGCTGTTCGCGCTCCACGACACGAAGCCCTCGGGCGGCCGTTTGCGCACGATCTTCCGAAGCTTCTTCGGGTCCTCCCCCGCCTTGGCCACCGACTTCGCGTTCTCGGCCTCGTGCTCTGGCGCAAGCGCGACGACCGTGCCAGCGGTGTCATAGCCGGCGCGCCCGGCGCGCCCCGCGATCTGGTGGAACTCCCGGGCGCTCAACTGACGCATGCGTGTGCCGTCGTACTTCGTCAGCGCTGTCAGAAGCACGGTGCGAATAGGCACGTTGATACCCACCCCGAGGGTGTCGGTGCCGCAGATCACCCGCAGCAGCCCACGCTGGGCGAGCTGCTCGACGAGCCTTCGGTACTTGGGCAGCATTCCTGCGTGATGCACACCGATTCCGCTCCGGATGAGACGACTCAGGGTTTGCCCGAAGACCGTCGTGAAACGGAAGTCGCCAATGGCCTCCGCGATCTCGTCTCGCCCCTCGCGGCTGACGACCTTGATGCTCGTCATCGCCTGCGCACGCTCGAGCGCCGCGGCCTGCGAGAAGTGCACGATGTAGATCGGGGACTGATGGGTCTGGAGCAACTCTTCGACGGTCTCGTGGGCCGTCGCGACTTCGTAGCTGTAGTGCAGGGGAACCGGACGGTCGACGCCGGTGATGAGGCTCGTCTCCCGACCTGTGCGCGCGGAAAGGTCATCCGCGATGTCCGACATGTCGCCGAGCGTTGCCGACATCAGCAGGAACTGGGCCTGGGGCAGGGTGAGCAGCGGCACTTGCCACGCCCAGCCGCGCTCGGGGTCGCCGTAATAGTGGAACTCGTCCATGACGACCTGCTGCACCGGGGCGTTCGCGCCATGTCGCAGGGCGAGGTTGGCGAGGATCTCCGCCGTGCAGCAGATGATCGGTGCATCCGGATTCACCGAGCTGTCGCCTGTGACCATGCCGACGTTCTCCGGCCCGAAGATGTCGAGCAGCGCGAAGAACTTCTCGCTCACGAGGGCCTTGATCGGTGCCGTGTAGTAGCTGCGCTGCCCCTGGGCGAGCGCGACGAAGTGCGCCGCGATGGCGACCATCGACTTGCCGGTGCCCGTCGGCGTACTCAGCACGACGTTGTTGCCGGAGACGAGGTCGACGAGCGCCTCCTCCTGCGCCGGGTACAGGTCGAGCCCGCGGGATTCGCGTGCCCAGTCGATGAAGGCCTCCCACGCGGCATCCGGATCCCAAGGCGCTGGCGCACGGTCGAGGAGGCTGGGCATCCCTCAACCGTAGCCGTCGAGTGAACTACGGCTCAGAACGTAGAATCTCGTGTGCCCTCCGAGACCCCCGACGACGCCTCCACCGCGACCAGTGCGCTCGACCCCGACGATCTGGCGACAGCGCTCCGCGTGCTCGCGTCGATGGCGGAACTAGACGAGGAGCATCCCGACTTCATCGCGGTGCGGCGGGCGACGGCACGCATGTTCAAAGCCGTGAAGAAGGCGCGCCGCCTCGAGCTGCGCGCGCAGGTCGCCGACGCGGACCGGGCAGTCGTCGCTGCGACGGCGACGGGCGCTCCCGATCGAATCGATGACGAGACCCGCGGCATCCCGATTTCGACGAGCACCACGGCACCGACGGCGGGAACGCTCATCAAGGCGCGCGCCTGCTACATCTGCAAGCAGCCTTACACGGTCGTGGATGCCTTCTACCACCAGCTCTGCCCCGACTGCGCGGCCCTCAACCATGCGAAGCGGGATGCCCGCACCGACCTCACGGGCAAGCGTGCACTCCTCACCGGTGGTCGCGCGAAGATCGGCATGTACATCGCCCTGCGACTGCTGCGGGATGGTGCGCACACGACCATCACCACGCGCTTCCCCCGAGATGCCGTACGTCGCTTCAGCTCGCTTCCTGACTCGCCGGAGTGGATCGACCGCCTGCGCGTCGTGGGCATCGACCTGCGCGATCCGGCGCAGGTCATCGGACTCAGCGACTCGGTGGCGGCTGAGGGACCACTCGACATCCTCATCAACAACGCGACGCAGACCGTGCGTCGCTCCCCCGGCGCCTACCAGCCGCTCGTCGACGCCGAACTCGCGCCACTGCCCGACGGGCCGCTTCCCGAACTTGTGACCTTCGGCCACACCACGGACCCGCACCCCCTGGCACTCCAGGACTCGGTGAACTCGCACCCCATCCTGGCGGCCGCGGCAGCTCGCGCAGAGGAGCTGGCAGAGCAGGCGATGACGGCGGGATCCAGTTCGCTCGAGCGACTCGCGGCGGGAACGGCGATCGACGCCGGCGGCCTGCTGCCCGATCTCGACGACAGCAACTCCTGGACGCAGCGCGTGGAGGAGGTGGAGCCCCTTGAGTTGCTCGAGGTGCAGCTGGCCAATTCCACGGCTCCCTTCATCCTGATCTCCAAGCTGCGACCCTCGATGGCTGCGTCCGCTGCCCGTCGCAAGTACGTCGTGAACGTGAGCGCGATGGAGGGCGTGTTCAACCGTGGATACAAGGGGCCGGGGCATCCGCACACCAACATGGCGAAGGCTGCGGTCAACATGCTCACCCGCACGAGCTCACGGGAGATGTTCGAGAGCGACGGCATCCTCATGACGAGTGTCGACACCGGCTGGATCACCGATGAACGACCGCACCCGACCAAGGTTCGTCTGGCGGAGGAGGGCTTCCACGCCCCTCTCGACCTCGTGGATGGCGCAGCGCGGGTCTACGACCCCATCGTGCGCGGCGAGGCCGGCGAGGATCTCTTCGGGGTGTTCCTCAAGGACTACCGGCCGGGGCAGTGGTGACCGGCTTCCCCTACGTCGCCGGCACACGCGTGGTGGTGCGTTACAAGCTCGACGACGGACGGGCGACGGATGCACTCGGCTGGGTCCACGTCTCGGATGCCACTCACTGCGTGATCGCCACCAAGCGCGGGCTCGAGACGATTGCTCTCGCTGACATCATCGCCTCCAAGGAAGTGCCACCCCCGCCACCGCCCCGACCACGCGAGCCGAACCCCAACTAGAGCTGTCGTCGGCTAGGACTGCATGCGACCGCGCCGACGCGACGTGACAACGACGGTGCCAAGACCCGCCAGGAGCACTCCTCCACCAATGGCCAGGATCGTGACGGCATCGCTGCCCGTCGCGGCGAGTGTGCCAGGGGTGCCGACGGCGCCACCGTTCCCGCCTGAACCTTCGCCCGTGCCTTCACCGGTTCCTTCGCCGGTTCCTTCACCGGTTCCCTCACCAGTTCCCTCGTCGGTCCCCGAATCGGTCTCGTCCTCGGGGATAGGCAGGACGGGCCCCGTCGGCCCATCGATCGACTCGCTGGGCGGGATGATGGCCGGCTCCTCGCCCGCGTCCTCGCTGGCGCCCCAGATGCTCCCGTTGCCCCCGGAGGTGTCGCACGTCTGGGTGGTGAAGCGGTTGCTCTGCAGGGTGACCGCCGCATCCTGGGCGAAGAGACGGCCAGCAATCGTTGCTCCCGTGACGGCCGAGATGGCTGAGCGAGCTATGACTGTTCCGACGAGGTGCGATCCTGCACCGATGGTGCCAGCGCTGCCGAGGCGCCAGTACACATTGCACTCCTGCGCCCCACCGGTCAGCACGACAGTGCTTCCGGCGCCGGTGGTGAGAGTGCTGACGGCTGTGAAGATGAAGACGTCGTCTGCATCACCGTTCAGGATGATGGTGCCACCGTTCATGAGCGAACTCGGTGAGGAGTAGGAGCCAGCGACGAAGACCTTGCCGTCCATGTCTGCCATGCCGATGTCGTAGGAGGGGACGGCCATCAGTGCGTCAGCGGCGACTCCGACAGCTCCCTGGGCCGTGATGGCGACGGCGTTGTTGCTATGCGTCGCGCCGCCGATCATCTCGGCGGTGAAGCCGGTGAGTGCCGAACCAGGGCTCACGCCCAGGCTGCCCGGAAGGAACGATGCGCCCGTGTTGGTGACGGTCGAGCCGGCCAGCACTGTGAAGGCAGCACTGGTGCCCAGGAAGTCGGCTGCTGCGACATCCCCCGGGGCGGCATATGCCGGCCCGGCGGCCAGCAGGACGCTGGCGGCGGCGAGGGCTATGACGGTTGTTGCTGTTGTTTTTGCGGACAGAGACATTGGTACCTCGTTCACGATCTGCTGCTGCACGGTCATGAACGGCGGGGTGTGCACCCCTCGGATTTTCAGCCGGTCCTGTGATCAGGATGACCCTGTCTACCCCCAAAGTCAATCGACTGAGGCACATTCACAGGCCTCGAGCCCTAGCATGAGCGCATGGGGCAGCTCACCGTGGACAGCAGAATCCACGCCGCTGCGCTGGAGCTTCTTCGATCGCGAGGACCCGCCGCCGTCAGTGTCGAGTCGGTAGCCGCGGCATCCGGGGTCGCCAAGACCACGATCTATCGGCGATACGACAACCGCGAGGTGCTCCTGGCCGCCGCGGTGGAAAGCGCAACGCGCCCCCTGTCGGTACCGCACGACCTGCCAGCACGCGAAACACTGCGCTGGGTGCTCCTGCACGCGAGCGATCGCATCGAGGTCGTGATCGGCCGCGGCACGCTGGCGGCCATCATGTCCGGCGACGAACCACAGCTCACCTCGCGCCTTCTCGGACTCGTGCGTGCGAGCCTCGACCCACTCCGTGCCAAACTCCACGAGCACATCGAGCGCGGCGAGCTGCGTGCAGACCTCGACGTGGAGCTTGCCATCACCGTCCTCCTGGGCGCGGTGATCTCTGAAGTCATCCGCGGCAGGGTCACGGATGACGCGTGGGTCGACCAGGTGCTTTCACTGTTGTGGCCGGGGCTGGCCCCCGCCCCGGCCGAGGCTCAGTAGCCCGCGCGAACGATCTTGCCCGGGTTGAAGTTCGATCCGGGGTCGGCCCCCTCGAGCAGGGCCGACATCACAGCGACTCCCTCCACCGAGATGTCTTCCTCGAGCCAGGGCGAGTGCTCTCTGCCCACTCCGTGGTGGTGCGAGATCGTGGCGCCGTTGTCGACGAACGACTGCTGGATCGCCTTCTTGACCACGTCGTACTCGCCGAGCGGGTCATCCCCGAAGACGAACGCGAACGTGAAGTAGAGGCACGCGCCGGAGTGGTACGAGTGCGACAGGTGCGACATGATCCAGCCCTTGATACCCAGCTGGGCGTACGCCGCATTGGCCGCGGCCACGGCATTGTCATGCACCTGGATGAGCTTCGACCACGGCGCTGCGGTCTCCGACACATCCCCCGCTGCACCCCGATCGAGCAGGAAGTCGCGGAGGTAGGGGGTGTCGAACTTCTTCTGGTCGTAGAGGATTCCAGGGCCCTTGCCAACTCCCATCCCCCCGTGCTTCTTGACGATCGCGTCGACGAGCTTCTTCTGGCGCTTGGCGTGACTCACCGAGCCCTCGTAGCCGATGAAGGAGATGCAGATCTTCTCGAGGTCCCAGCCCTTCGACTTCATCAAGCCGGGCAACACCGTGCCAGCGAGGAACTTGTCGAAGCCCTTGCGGTCCTTGGAGGTCGCGAGCGAGAAGCCCGTCTCCGGAGCGTCGGAGACGCGCGTGATCGTGGGCGCGGCATCCGATTCCGAGATTTCGCGCATCGCGTGGATGCCCGCCTCGAAGGTCGGGAAGAAGTAGGCGTAGACGTCACGCTTGGCCGGGATCCTGTGGACCTGCACGGTGACCTCGGTGATGACACCGAGGCGACCTTCGCTACCGAGGATCATCTCGCGCACGCTGGGCCCGCTTGATGTGCTCGGCAAGGGTCGAAGCACGAGGGTGTTGCCGGGGCGAACCATCCGCAGGCCGCGCGCGATCTCCGCGATGTCTCCGTACTTGTCCGACTGCATACCGGAGGATCGTGTGGCGACCCAGCCGCCGAGCGTCGAGTGGGTGAAACTGTCGGGGAAGTGCCCGATCGTCCAGCCGCGGGCGTTGAGGGCCGCTTCCAGGTCGGGCCCTTGGGCGCCAGCCTGGATGCGGGCAAGGCCGGACTCCTCGTCGATGTCGACAAGGGCGTCGAGGCGCCCGAGATCCAGCGAGACGACGACGCGCTTCTCCTCCTTGCGCGGCTCGAGGCTGCCCGCGATGTTGCTGCCGCCGCCGAAGGGGATGATCACGGCGTCGGCCTCGACGGCGGCATCCACGATCGCCTGCACCTGGGCTTCGTCGGCGGGATAGACGACGACATCGGGAGCGCGATCGATCACGTTCGCGCGCATCCGCACCAGGTCGCGCAGGCTCTTGCCGTACGTGTGGATGGCACGCACCAGGTCATCGGTCGTGACGTGGTCATCGCCTGCGATCGCGGTGAGAGCCGCGAGGAACTCGGCCGGCGCCGTGCTCGCGGGGATCGCGATGTCACTGAACGATGGCTCCTTCACCGCCGTCGCCGTCGAGAGGTCGAGGCCGACGGCCTGGAGCACGAACGGTGCGAAGCCGGGCTTGTCCTCGTGGTGGAAGCCCACCCCGTCCTTGCCCCAGCCCCACCACTTCATGTGCTTGACGTCGGTCATCTAGTTCCTCTTCTCTGCGTGCTGGCGCACGGGCATCGGCCGCACGGATTCATGGAGCTGGCGTACCTCCGCGGCGAGCCGCCGGGAGAAGTCCTCTGTCGGTTCGCCTTCGGCAGCGGTCATGGGCTCCCCGAACACGACGGTGACCGGGAGTCGGCCACGCTTCGGCCAGTTGACGCCGCGCGGCATCGCCACGCTCGCTCCGACGAGGGCGATGGGAACAATGGGCGCTCCACTGGCAATCGACAGCGCGGCCGCTCCTGGCTTGAACCGGCCCATCGCGCCGTGACGCGAACGGCCGCCCTCGGGGAACAGAAGCAGTGGAACGCCGCGCTCGAGCAGGGAGCGGGAAGCACCCGAACGCTTTCCCTCCGAGTTGCGCTCAACGGCGAAGGCGTTGAAGAACAGCGTCGTGAGCCACTTACGCCAGGCCACATCGAAGAAGTAGTCGGCAGCGGCACCCGCCGCGAGATAGCGCGCGTTCTTGCGCGGGAGCGCCCCGATGATGAGAGGAGCATCGAGGTGGCTCGAGTGATTCGCGATGACGATGAAGGGTGCTTCCAGTGACGAGAGGCGGTCACGACCGACCGTGTCGACCTTGACGAGCGACCACACCAGTGGTTTGAGCATCCCGCGCTGCGCTACGAATCGGATCGCCGCCACGGTGCGCGAGGTGAACCTGTCCCGACTCATGGTCGATCTCCTTCCGCCGTCACACGGGGTTCGGAGCCCTCCGCCGGTACGGCTGGGTCTCGTCGACGGGAACTGATGCGACCGGAGATCCACCGCACCGTGCGTCGCGGAAGGTATCGGGCAAACCATCCGAGCACACGGTACCGAACGGTAGGTATGGAGATCACCCGACCGCGCGCCGCATCCCGGAGGGCGATACGCACGACATCCTCCGGCGTCGTCCACAGCCAGTCGGGAATCGTGCTCGTGCGAACTCCCGCGCGCGCGTGCCACTCGGTGGACACCCACCCCGGCAGCACCGCGGTGACGCGGACGCCCGAACCTCGCAGTTCGACGGCGAGGCTCTGCGTGAAGGAGGTGACCCACGCCTTGATCGCCGAGTACGACCCGGTGGTCAGCAGGCTCTGCAGGCTCGAGACGTTGATGATCGTGCCACTCCCCCGCGCGGACATCGCTCTGCCTGCAGCGGAGGCCAGCACCAGCACCGCGCGACACATGACGTCAAAGGCATGCTCGTGCACGGCGGCATCCGGAGCAGTGATGGGGACGTGCACGCCGAAGCCCGCGTTGTTGATGACCATGTCGATCGGATGCTCGGGATCCTCGATCAACCGGGCGACGCGTTCGACGTCCGCACGCTGCGCGAGGTCCGCCTCAATCGGGACGACATTGATGCCGTGGTCGGCATGTAATTGCTTCGCGCTGTCAGCAAGGCGTGTGGAATCTCGAGCGACCAGCACGAGATCGACTCCCGCCGCGGCGAGCTGGCGAGCGAACTCTGCTCCGATACCGGATGTGCCGCCCGTCACGAGAGCCGTTGCCATGCTGGATACCTTACGCTACGGGCCCCGTAGCGTAAGGCCGCTAGACTTGGCCGAAATAGCCAGCTTCACGGAGGTTTGACGGATGCCTGAACACTCGGAGGCGTCCCTCGAATCAGTCGATCTCGCGGCGTACCCTGCTCCCCATTTCGACGTGCGGGAGTTCGCCAGGACCGCCGTCGGCAGCCATCGTGGAGATCTCAACCTCGAGGCGTACCGCGAGTCGCCCCTCTCCCCCGAGACGCAGCGCGTTCTTGCGTACATGCAGGTCATCGAGCGCGCAACCATGACCCATCTGCGCAGCGTGCTCGTCACGGCGACGCACAAGGATGCGCGTATCACCGCGTTTCTCGTGACGTGGGCGTACGAGAAGTACTGGATCGCCGACGCTCTTGAGCAGGTGCTGCTCGCCCACCTCCCAGAGGGTGCAGAGACCGACAAGGTCTTCCGCACTCCCATCGAGCGCACGATCCGCGAGTCGATCTTCGCGAACATCGTGGGAGTGCCGATGATCGCCGTGCACATGAGTCTTGGCACGGTCGACGAATGGCTGACACAAGCCGCGTATGGTCGCATCGCGACTCTTGCCGACAACGAGCAGCTCTCCACCACGCTCGCGACCTTCCGTTCGGTGAAGGAGCGCCAGCTCGAGTTCTTCGAGGCGCAGTCCCGCTTCAGGCTGACCGAGTCGCCGAGAGCGCGTTCGCTCACGCGTCGTCGACTGTCCAAGACCCCGTGGCCCATCGGTGCCAAGGCTGAACCGGCCAGCGAGACGCGCTTCTTCTACGACCACCTCTTCTCCGGGGCACCCGAACTCGTCTCCGAGCTCGACGCCCGCATCGATTCCCTCCCCGGCCAGTCCGGACTCTCCCTCATTCGAAAGGCTGCTCGCCTGTGAGCCCTGCACGCTCAACATCCGGCCGCGTCCTCACCGACGAGCACGTGTTCCTCACGGGCGGCACGGGGTTCGTCGGGCAGGCGATCCTCGAGCGACTGCTGTCGTCGCATCCGGACACCCGCATCTCTGTTCTCGTCCGCGGAAAGGGCAGCCAGAGTGCGCAGGCCCGACTCGACAACCTGCTGCGCAAGCCCGTGTTCCGTGGCTGGATGGAGCGCGTCGGTGAGGACGAAGCTCGTCGGCAGTTCGCGGAGCGCGTTCGAGTCGTCGACGGGAGTCTCAGCAAAGTTGGTGCGCTGCCTAACGACCTGGATGTCGTGATCCACAGCGCCTCCACCGTCTCGTTCGATCCGCCCATCGATGAGGCCTTCGACACCAATGTCGGCGGAGCGCATGGCGTGTACGGCGCTCTCCTCGAGAGCGGGAGCGACCCGCACGTCGTGCACATCTCGACGGCGTACGTCGGCGGAATCCGCAAGGGCATCGCGCCGGAGGCGTCCCTCACCCACGAGGTGGACTGGCGGGCGGAGTATGAGGCCGCGAAGTCAGCGCGTGAACGCGTCGAGCTCGAGTCCCGAAAGCCGGAGGCGCTGCGAAAGCACCTCGCCGTTGCCAAGGCTCGTCACGGAAAAACCGGCCCGCAGGCGGTGGCGCAGTTCGCCGAAGCCGCGCGCTCTGACTGGGTCCGCGAGCGTCTCGTCGATTTCGGCCGCACCCGCGCGGAGAGTCTCGGCTGGACCGACGTCTATACGCTCACCAAGGCCTTCGCCGAGCGAGCAGCGGAGGAGTTGTGGTCTGAGGCCGGGCACCGGCTGTCGATCGTGCGCCCGTCGATCATCGAGAGTGCGCTGCGGCATCCGTTCCCCGGTTGGATCGACGGCTTCAAGGTCGCCGACCCGCTCATCATCGCGTACGGTCGCGGCCAGCTGCCCGACTTCCCCGGACTGCCCGATTCCGTGCTCGACATCATCCCCGTCGACTTCGTGGTGAACGCAACGCTCGCTGCCGCTGCCCGACCTGCGAAACCGCGCGAGGCGAAGTACTTCCAGGTGGTCTCCGGCAAGACGAATCCCCTGCCGTTCCATCAGATGTACGAGAACGTGCACGACTACTTCACGGCGAATCCGCTCCCGGACGAGAAGGGCGACATCGCCGTGCCCCGCTGGCGGTTCCCCGGTGGTCACCGGGTCGAGCGCGCGCTCGTGCGCCGGGAACGCCAGGCCGGGCGAGCGGAGCGCGTGATCGAGAGGCTGCCGACGACGCCGCGCACGCGGCGCTGGCTCGACACGGTCACGAAGGGCCAGCACGGCCTGGGGCAGCTGCGGGCCTTCACCGAGCTCTATCGCGCGTATGTGCAGACCGAGATCATCTTCGATGACACAAACACCCGCGAACTCCTGCACTCATTGCCCAAGAAGGTGCAGCAGGACGAGGGCTTCGACGTGAACGACATCGTCTGGTCGCACTACTTCCAGGAGATCCACTTCCCGGCGGTGACGACCCTGACCCGCGCGTTCGGCAAGCGACCGGCAGCACGCGAGAAGGCTGTGCGAGCACTCCCCGTTCGCGACGATGTCGTGGCGATCTTCGATCTCGAGGGCACCGTGCTTGAGTCCAACCTCGTCAAGCAGTACCTGCAGCTGTGGTCGAACACCGTCCCGCGCAAGCGTTTCGCCCACGATCTCGCCACGTTCAGCTTCGCGCTTCGTAAGTACTGGAAGGCCGAACGGCGCGACAGGGGCGAGTTCATCCGCACCTTCATGCGTCGCTACGAGGGCTTCAAGGTTGCTGAGATCCAGCGCGAGGTGAGCGGCCGTTTCGGCAGGGCAATGATGCGCAGGGCACTGCCCGAGGCCCTGCAGAGGGTGCAGCAGCATCGGGATGCCGGGCACCGCACCATCCTCGTGACGGGCACCATCGACCTCATGGTCGAACCCTTCGTGCCGTTCTTCGACGAGGTCGTCGCCGGTCGGATGCACGAGCGCGACGGTGTACTCACGGGCTTCCTGGCCGACCCTCCCCTCGTCGACGAGGCCCGTGCAGCGTGGCTTCGTCACTATGCCGCGCAAAACGGTTTCGACCTCAGCCAGTCGTACGGCTACGGCGACAGCCACGCCGACCTCGTCTGGTTGCAGCTGCTCGGGCATCCGAGCGCTGTGAACCCGGATATTCGTCTCTACCGGCACGCACGGGAAAAGCACTGGAACGTGCTTGACTGGAAGCGCGGGGCTGCACCAATCCCCGCGGTCGGCCGCACCGAAGAAGAAGCACACCACAGCATCGCGGAAGGAGCAGGCCAGGCGTAGATCGCCGGCCGCGTGCATCCATGGCTTTCGATATCGACAAGTACACCGAGACATCAGTCAGCGTCGCCTGGAAAGACCTCGACTTCGATCAGTTCGAGACCAACCCGCTCCCGCCCGACACCCTCGCCACGCTGCGCTACATGTGCGACGTGGAGTACCACACGGTCTGCTACCTGCGAGACCTGCTCGTCACGCCGTCGCACAAGGAGGCTGACGTCTCTGCCTTCATGACGATGTGGAATCGCGAGGAGTTCTGGCACGGCGAGGCTCTCGCCGCGGTGCTCGCCAAGCATGGCGTGACGGTCGACTTCGACCAGCTGAAGGCAACGCGCCTCAAGCTCGGGTGGAAGGATCGCCTCGACCCGATCAAGCAGTCACTGCTTGGCAACATCGTCGGCAAGGACTTCATCGCCGTCCACATGATCTGGGGAGCAGCCAACGAGTGGTCGGCCGTCGCCGCCTACAACCGTCTCGCTGACCTGCAGCAGCACCCGGTTCTTGCAGAGCTCCTGCGTCGCATCGCGAAGCAGGAGGCCAGGCACGTTGCGTTCTACGCGACCCAGGCACGCGAGCGCCTCGCCAAGAGCAAGAAGGCGCAGGTACTCGCCCGCTTCGCACTCAAGAACGCGTGGGGTCCCGTTGGTTCAAGCATCATGGAGACCGACGACGTGACGCACGTCATGGGGCACCTGTTCGCCGGGGAGGAAGGCCTGCGGGAGATCCGCAAACTCGACGAGCACATTTCGCGCATGCCGGGACTGGATGGCCTCACGATCGTCGAGACCTCGATGAAGAAGTACGGCGTCGCGGCCTGATCAGGGCCGCAGCGCTAGCGCCGCACCTCGACGAGAAGCACCCACGCGTTCAGCACTGAGCTGACGAACACGAGCAAGATGCCGGCTGCGACGTAATACATTCCTGCACCGTCGCCCGAGATCAGGATCGCGGCTCCGGTCACGAAGCCGACCAGCGGCACGATCATCACGGCCCCCTTGACGAGCCTGGCGAGCTCCGGTTGGCCGGGCACTTGCGCCAGCCGGATCGCCGAATCAAGCGCGAAGCCGAGCGCGACGAGGGAGAATGCCAGGGTCACCCACCCCATGGCGCCGCTGCCGATCTCGGGAATGAGTCCGGCGATCGTCACGACGACGACGAGGATGAGCGACGCGATAGTGGCACCCGCACGCGACGGCAACGACGGCTCGGACACGATCGTCTCGATGTTGACCGACATCGCCACGATGATCAGACCGGCCAGTGCGGCTGCAGCACCCGCGGTCGCGACGAACAGTTCACTCCAGTCGGCGAGATTCACGACGCCAGACTAGCGAAACTGCGAAGCGCGGCGCCGCTGGAGAGGTCAGTCGAACAGCTCGCTGAGCCAGTTCTCCTTCTTCTTCTTGCGGTAGTAGGGCTGCTGGCCCTGATTCTGCGCGTAACCGGAGCCCGAGCGGTCGTACCCGGCGTCGCGGTAGGGCGCCGACGGCGCTGGCTGCTGGTAGGGCTGACCCTGCTGGGCTGGAGCCGCGGCATCCGCCCGGTCGATGATCTTGTCGAGTTCGCCTCGGTCGAGCCACACCCCCCGACACTCGGGGCAGTAGTCGATCTCGACTCCGTTGCGCTCGCTCATCACCAGGGTTGCGTTGTCTGTTGGGCACTTCATGCATCCATCGTGCCCGGCGCTTGCTTGGAACACTCTGGAAACACACTCGCTGCTACCGTGGGCTGGTGAGCGTAAGAATTGAGCGGGTCGACCTTCCCGGTATCGGGATGCGCAACGACGTGATCACCGCAGGAGGTCGGCGAGTCAGCGTTGTCTCGCATCGCACGGGCGAGCGCGATCTCGCACTGTTCGACGCGGACGACCCGGATGCGAGCACCGACTCGATCCCCATGACGGATGACGAGGCAGCGGCCCTCGCAGAGCTTCTCGGAGCGTCCATCCAGATGTCGCGCCTCTCGGGCCTCAGCGACCACGCGGTCGGGCTGTACACCGAGGAGGTCTCGCTGCCTCCCGAATCCGGCTTCGTCGGACGCCCGATGGGCGATACGAAGGCGCGAACTCTCACCAGTTCGTCGATCGTCGCCATCCTCCGCGGGAGCCAGGTCATCGCTTCACCCGGGCCGGACACCGTCTTCGAGCACGGAGACGTGATCGTGGCGGTCGGAACACGCAAGGGTCTCGACTCGCTCGCCAAGCTCATCGACCGCGGTCCAAGCTAAGCGGGCGCCTGTGCACGAGACGACTGTCCTGCTCATCGAGGTCGGAGCCCTCCTCCTCATCCTCAGCATCGTCGGTCGTATCGCGCTGCGTTTCGGCATCTCCCCCATTCCCCTGTATCTTCTGGCCGGACTTGCGGTCGGGCATGGCGGAATCATCCCGCTTGCAGCGAGCGAGGAATTCTTCGAGATCGGTGCCCAGATCGGCGTCATCCTTCTCCTGGCCATGCTCGGGCTGGAGTACTCGCCGCGGGAGCTCGTGTCGAGCCTCAAGCAGTCGCGCGTTGCCGGCGTCTATGACGGGCTACTGAACGCCTTGCCCGGGGCCCTATTCGGACTCATCATGGGCTGGGGATGGCTCGCGGCCTTCGCCCTCGCGGGAATCACCTGGGTGTCATCCTCCGGCGTCATCGCCAAAGTACTCCGCGACCTTGGCCGCCTCGGTAACCGCGAGACGCCGGTGATCCTCTCGGTGCTTGTCATCGAAGACCTCGCCATGGCCTTCTACTTGCCGATCCTCTCGGCCCTGCTCATCGGCACGAGCCTCGCACAGGGCGCGATCACGGTGGCCATCGCCGTTGGTGTCGTCGCCGTCATCCTGTTCATCGCCCTCCGCTTCGGCAAGCAGCTCTCGCGACTGTTTCCCGCCGGGAGCCCTGAGCCGCTGCTCCTCGGAGTGCTCGGCCTGACGATGCTCGTCGCCGGTCTCGCGGAGCAGGTGAGCGTGTCGGCCGCCGTCGGTGCCTTCCTGGTTGGCATCGCTATCTCGGGCCAGGTCGCCCACAACGCCACGATCGTGCTGTCACCCCTTCGCGACCTCTTCGCGACGGTGTTCTTCGTGTTCTTCGGGCTGTCGACGAGCCCGGCATCCATCGTTCCCGTTCTCATCCCGGCGTTCGCTCTCGCGATCGTGACGATCGGCACCAAGGCGCTCAGTGGATACCTCGCGGCCAAGCGCGCAGGCATCGGCGTGCCCGGCCGATGGCGCGCCGGCCTTTCGCTCGCCCCCCGCGGAGAGTTCTCCCTGGTCATCGCCGGACTTGCGGTCACGGCGGGTGTCGAGCCAACGCTCGCGCCGCTTGCAACCGCATACGTGCTGATCACGATCATCGCGGGGCCGCTTCTGGCGCGCATCCCCGACACCGCAGCGTTCAAGGGTGCCGTGCGCCGTCGACGGCTCGCAGCCGAGGCCAGGGCAGCGGAGACCCAGGCCGCCTGATTCGGTTAGGAGTCGAGCCCGCCCATACGGCGGAGCACGGCCTCGAGGAGCGTGCCCTCAGCTGCAGGAATCACGTGATGGTTCAGGTAGATGCCCTTCAGCCACTCCAGCACCTCGTCCTCCGGCCAACCGATCTTCGTCCAGTCGACGCCGGGGACGGCCCTCGTCATTGGGTCGTCCGTGCGTGGGTCGAGCCAGGCATCCGCGATAGCCAGGTCGGGCTCGGAGTCACCCTCACCCCAGTAGAGGGCGATGCGATGACCATCGCCGTCGATGTGGTCGTTCGACACGGTGCCGGCGCCGAGCCACGGGAGGGTCATGAGCTCCCCCTGCACCTGGATCTCGAGGAGATCGAGTTGTACCGGGCCCTCGACCTCGCAGACGTAGAGGTCGAAGCCCTCCTCGTGCCACGCGGCGGCCTGGGTGATGTCATCGAAGATCCCGGGAAGAAGCGAGTGGAAGTCCGCGAGCAGGGTGGATGCCCACTGTACGAGTACCGCGCTCTCCTCTGGCGTCCACGGGCTCTGCTCTGTCTCGTCACCGGCCGCGGTGTGAAAGTGGGAGTCCACCGTGCCGTCTCGCATCTCGGCGTGAAGCTGTCCGTCGTGGAAGTCGACGAAGAGCGAACTCGTGCCGGCCTCCGGATCCCAGTCGGCGTAGAGATCGGGATCCCTGAACCGCACGGGTAACGAGATCGCTGCAGCGGGCTTCGCTCCGAGGTTCAACACCGCCCGGAGTCGTGAGTCGGGCAGGCGCAAACTGAGGTCGGTCACCGGGCAACTGTATCCGAGCGCGCGGGGGCTCGGCGCCCGCGTGGCGATGGCTCGCCGCGCAAACCGAGCCGGTGGGCGGGGGCATCCGCTTGGATGAGTACCGATGAACAACTCACGCGGCACGAACCTGGATCGACTCGCCCGACGTGTGAGATCGCTCAGCGACGAGGCGGGGCGTCGCGTGATCGTGGGCATCGCTGGCAGCCCAGGAGCGGGCAAGACGACGCTTGCCACCGACCTCGTCGAGAATCTCGGCAGTCGTGCCGCGTACCTGCCGATGGACGGCTTCCACCTCGCCAATCGCACGCTCGATCGCCTCGGGGCGCGCGACCGCAAAGGGGCCATCGACACGTTCGATGGGTGGGGTTTCGTTTCGCTACTGTCGCGGATTCGCTCGGAGACGACGAACCCCGTGTACGCCCCCGGCTTCGATCGAGGCGTCGACGAGCCCATTGCCGGCGAGATCGAGATCGGCCCGAACGTCGACATCGTCATTGCTGAGGGGAACTACCTCCTCGTCGCCCAGGAGCCGTGGAGCGACATTCGTTCGCTGGTGGACGAGACGTGGTTCTGCGAGACGGATCACGCGGAGCGACTGCGTCGCCTCGTCGAACGACACACGAACTTCGGCAGGCCGACCGAGGACGCGATCTCGTGGGCGCGGGACGTGGATGGCGCGAACGCGCTGCTCATCGAGTCGACGAAGGAGTACGCCGATCTCGTCGTCTCCGGCGCGACCGGCGAGATCCTCGCTCTCCCCGGTTAGGGCCGCTCGAGTCGTCGTGTCGACCCACGAACGATGAGACTCGTGGGGAGCGGTGTGCTCTCGGTGACGTTGTCCGGCTCCTCCATGGCGATGAGCACTTTCTGCATGATGAGAGCCCCGAGGGATGCGAAATCCTGCCGGATCGTGGTGAGCGACGGCATGAGGTATCCGGCCTCTGGCACATCGTCGAAGCCCACGACGCTGACATCCTCCGGCACGCGAAGACCGCGTTCGTGCAGAGCGGAGATGAGTCCGAGCGCAAGGTAGTCGTTGGCCGCGAACACCGCGCTGCCCGCCTCGATGTCGGTCATGCGCATGCCGAGCTCGTAGCCGCTGCGCGCTGACCAGTCGCCGTGGGGCACCTCGTGAACCAGCAGGCGGTTCGCGGTCATTTCGTCGTTCCAGCCTCGAACGCGTTCGAGGGAGTCCGGCGCGAGTTCCGGCCCGCCGAGGTGGAAGATCTTGTCGTGCCCGAGCTCGACGAGGTGCCGCACGGCCGCACGCGCGCCCCGGTACTGGTCGATCGAAATGACCGAGGGGCTGTGCCGCGTGGAGGCAGCAACGATGACGAGCGGAATACCGAGGTCGAGCCCGAGCACGATATCGAGCACCTGGATGTCGGTGACGACGAGGACGATCGCGTCGACTCGCTGGCGAAGCAGGGACTCGATGATCGACCGAACTCCGGGCGGATCGGAGTCGAGTGAGCTGACCGTGTCGACGCTGAACCGCGCCGCACGCGCGGCGACATTGAAGTTGACCGCGGTCGACGTCGGACCGTACTCGTACGTGCCCGGGGTGATGAGTCCGATGGTGCGCGACCGCTTCGTGACCAGGGCACGCGCCGCGGGAGATGGGCTGTAGCGGAGCTGCGCGATCGCCTGCTCCACGCGTTCCCGTGTCGCAGGGCGCACGCTCGGCACGTTATTGAGCACGCGCGACACGGTCTGGTGCGACACCCCCGCGAGTCGTGCGACATCGAAGATGTTCGCCGCTCGCGCCGACTTGTCGTCGGACCCGGGCGGCTTGGCGTCACTCATCGTCATCCGGCTGCGCAATCAGGGCCAGCAGTGAGTCCACGCTGAGTTCGTCACTCGGTACCGTCGCGATGGCCTTGCCGTCGCGCAGGAGAGTGATGCGTGAGGACACTCTCAGCACCTCCTCCAGTTCCGCGGAGATGAAGATCACCGACATCCCATTGTCGGCCAGCTCGGCGACGAGTCGTTGCACTTCGACCTTTGCGCCGATGTCGATTCCTCGTGTCGGCTCGTCGAGAACCAGGACGCGCGGAGCCAGCGCGAGCAGGCGCGCCAGGAGCACTTTCTGCTGGTTGCCCCCCGAGAGGTTGCCGGCGAGCTGCTCGGTGGAGGCCGGGCGGATGCCCAGCGCCTCGATCCAGCTGGCGGCGAGTTCACGCTGCCGGGAGGCTCGCATCCGCCGGAAGATCCCCCGCTGCGCCTGGAGCGCGAGTGTGATGTTCTCCCGCACCGTGAGTTGGCTGATGATGCCCTCCCCCCTGCGATCCTCTGAGGCGTAGGTGAGCCCGATGCCGATCGCCTTGCGGGGGTTGCCGGGTACGACAATGACGCCGTCGAGGGAGATCGTGCCCGTATCTGGCTTGTCGATACCGGTGAGCGATCTCGCGAGCTCGGTGCGACCGGACCCGAGCAGGCCCGCCAGCCCGAGCACCTCCCCCTCGGCAAGGATGACGTCCACCCCGGAGAGCCGGTGGCCGAGACTCAGGTTGCGCGCCTCGAGCATGGCGGGAGCCTGCGGTGACTCGCTCTCCACGCGCGGTTTGACGATCACCTCGTCACTACTGCGGCCGAGCATCTTCTGCACGAGGTCGATGCGCAGCAGTTCTGTGGTGAGGTACTCGCCCACGAGCCGGCCGTTGCGCAGCACCGTGATGCGATCGCAGATCTCGTAGACCTGGTCGAGGAAGTGTGACACGAAGAGGATCGCGACACCGCGTTCTTTGAGCTCCCTGATGATCCGGAAAAGCTCGGCGACTTCGTCGAGGTCCAAGCTCGAGGTCGGTTCGTCGAGCACGAGCACCTTGACATCGGTGGAGATGGCACGGGCGATGGCGATGAGCTGCTGTATCGCGAGCGAGTGACTCGCGAGCGGCGACGCTGGGTCGATGTCGAGGCTCAGGTCTGCGAGAACCTCCGCAGTGGCGGCACGCATCGCCCGCCAATCGATGGCACCCCACGGCGTGCGCGGCTCGCGCCCGAGCATGACGTTCTCGGCCACGCTCAGGTTCGGGAGAAGGTCGATCTCCTGGTAGACGGTACGGATGCCCGCCCGCTGCGCCTCGGCGGGGTTGGTGAAGTCCACCGGCTCGCCCTCAAGCGCCATCGAGCCCTCGTCGAGATGCAGCGCGCCCGTGATCCCTTTGATGAGGGTGGACTTCCCGGCGCCGTTCTCGCCCATCAGCGAATGAACCTCTCCGGGATACATCCGGAAGTCCACCCCGTCGAGAGCTGTCTCCGCGCGGAACCGCACCGTGGCACCCACGACCTCAACGACCGGGCGTGGGGCCTCGGCGGTCGAGCGGGTCTGATCGGCCATGCTCACTATCATGCCCTCAGCCATGGCACCTGCGGTGCAGGCTCCGTCGCTATCTTCTGCTTGAGCGAGCGACGATCACGCGCTGGACGACGACGAAGAGCAGCAGGAGCGCCCCGATCGTGATGCGTGTCCACGACTGCTCGGCTCCGAGGAACGAGATTGCCGTCTTGATCGTGCCGTAGACGAACACCCCGATCATCGATCCCAGCACGTAGCCGCTGCCACCCGTGAGCAGTGTTCCACCGATCACCACTGCCGCGATCGTGTCGAGCTCGGTGCCGATGCCGTTGAGCGGGTAGGACGCACCCGTGTACGCGGTGAACACGACCCCGGCGAGACCGGCGCAGACGCCGCTGATGACGTACGCGAGGAGTTTCGTGCGCACGACGGGCAGACCCATGAGCCGAGCCGACTGCTCGTTGCCTCCGATGGCGTAGATGGTGCGTCCGAACCGCGTGTAGGCGAGAACGAGTGCGCCGATCGCGACGATCAGGAGGGCGAGAATGCCCGTGGGCGTGATGAACCAGCTTCCTGGTTCCGCCTGCAGGCGGGTCGACTGCAGCCACAGGATCGCGGGGTCATCGACCTTGATCGACGAGAGGCTCACCATGAACGCGAGACCGCGCGCCGCGAACATCGCGGCGAGCGAGGCGATGAAGGGTTGCACATCGAAGTACTGCACCAGGATGCCGACGCCGAGCCCCATTCCGGCACCGACGAGGAGCATGATCGGAATAACCACGCCCACCGGCAGGCCGCTACTCAGCAGGCTTGCTCCGAACATCCCGGTGAAGGCCATGACGGCCCCGACCGAGAGATCGATGCCTCCCGTGAGGATGACGAACGTCATGCCGACCGCGAGGATCAGAAGATAGGCGTTGTCGAGCAGGAGCGATGAAATGACGCGGGGTGTGAGGAAGTTGCCGAAGTACGCCTGTGCGCCGATGAACATTGCGATGAGGATGATCAGCGCTGCGAAGACCGGGATCCACGAGACGTGCCTGCCGAGGAACCGCTGGGCGAACGAGGAGACCGTCACCTTCGGTGCGGTGGGTGCCTGAATCGTCATGAGGCTACCTCCGAGCCCTTGCCCGCGGCGTTCTTGGAGCGCACGGATAGCCAGAATTTCTCAGTGAAACTGCGCAGTCGCGGAGACTGCACGAGTACGACGATCACCACCACGATCGCGAGGAACAGTGGGCTCACGGCCGGCGGAACACCGAGGAACGTGATCGTGGACTTGAGCGTCTGAATGGTGAACACTCCGACGACGGTTCCCGCGAGGCTGAACTTTCCGCCCATGAGCGAAGTGCCGCCGAGAACCACCGCGAGAATTGCGTCGAGTTCGATGTACAGGCCAGCGGCGTTGGCATCCGCAGCCATGATGTTTGAGCTGTACAGGATGCCCGCGAGACCCGCGAGCAGACCGCTCGCTGCGTACGCACCCCAGATGATGCCGCGCGAACGCACGCCCGCGAGACGGCTGGCGACAGGGTTGATACCCACGGCCTCCGTGAGAACGCCGAGCGCCGTGCGGCGCTCGACGAGCCCGACGATGATCACCGCGACGATCGAGACGTAGAACGCGAACGGCAGGCCGAACATGTAGCCCTGCGCCATGAACTTGTAAGGCTCGCTGTTGATCGTCGTGATGAATCCGCCCGTGATGAGGAGGGCGATACCGCGTCCCGCGAGCATGAGCACGAGCGTCGCGATGATGGGTTGGATGCCGACGACCGAGACGAGGAAGCCGTTCCAGACTCCGAGCACGAGAGCGACGAGCACGCCAACCACAACGGCGAGGAGCACCGTCGGAAGGCCGTTCGGATCAGCCGAAGCCTGGATGATCGTGAGCGCGACTGCACCGGAGACCGCCATGATCGCGCCGACCGAGAGGTCGATGCCGCGGGTGGCGATCACGATCGTCATTCCGAGGGCTACGAGCATGAGCGGTGCGCTGTTGCGCAGGATGTCGACCAGGGGGCCGTAGAACTGCCCGCCCTGCACGGTCACCGCGATAAACGACGGCCGTGCGATCGTGTTGATCACGATCAGGGTGAGGAGCGCCGCGATCGGCCAGAAGAGGCGGTGCTTGATGATCTTTCTCATGCCACGTTCTCCGAGCTCTCCTGGGGTTCCTGATGGTGCTGGGCTTCCTGGTGTTCCTGCGCGATGAAATCGACGAGGTCACTGACGTCAATGTCACGAGAACTTAGTTCGCCGATCTTACGACGATCGCGCATGACGACGACTCGCTGCGCGATACGCAGGACCTCTTCGAGTTCTGACGAGATGAAGACGACGGAAAGCCCCTGGCTCGCGAGCTCGGTGACCTTGCGCTGGATGTCGGCCTTGGCTCCGATGTCGATACCGCGGGTGGGCTCGTCGAGGATGATGAGCTGCGGCGCAGTCGCGAGCCAGCGGGCGAGCAGGACCTTCTGCTGGTTGCCTCCGGAGAGGTCGCGGATCAGTCGATTCGGGTTAGCGGGCCGCACATCGAGGGCCTTCATGTAGTCGGCGACGACAGCGGCCTGCTCAGCTCCGCGGACCTTGCGCAGCCACCCGCGCTTGGCCTGAATGCCGAGGACCATGTTCTCGGCGACCGTCAGGTCGCCGATGATGCCCTCGGATCGACGATTCTCGGATGAGAAGGCGATGCGGTAGTCTATCGCGTTGCGCGGGTTGGCGATACGTGCTGCACCGCCGCGAATCTTCACGGTTCCGCTTTCAGGGCGGTCCGCCCCGTACATGAGACGGACGAGCTCGGTGCGACCAGAACCGAGCAGCCCGGCAATACCCACGACCTCGCCATCGAAGACGTCGATGTCGGCGGGCTCGAGGACGCCCTTACGGCCGAGCTCGGTCGCGCGGTACACGGGGTCCGAGCCGCGATCGATCTCGCGATCGGCCGAGCGGGAGAGGGCGTCGAGCTCGTCGAGCTCGCGACCGATCATGTGCGAGATGAGTTCGTTGCGCGGCAACTCTGCAGCGAGATACTCACCGACGAGGGTGCCGTTGCGCAGGACCGTGAGGCGGTCGGAGATCTCGTAGACCTGGTCGAGAAAGTGTGAGACGAAGAGGATGGCCACGCCCTTGTCGCGCAGCGATCGCATCACACCGAAGAGTTGCTCGACCTCGATGCGGTCGAGACTGGAGGTCGGTTCGTCGAGGACGAGCACCGAGGAGTCTGTGACCATCGCGCGGCTGATGGCCACAAGCTGCTGAATCGCGATGGAATGGGCGCCGAGGATTGACCGGGTGTCGATGAAGACACCGAGGCTCTCGAGGTGACGTGCGGCCTCCCTGTGGGTGGCCTTCCAGTCGATGCGGCCGAACTTGCGCACCTCGTTGCCGAGCATGACGTTCTCCCCGACGGAGAGATTGGTGCAGAGGTTGACCTCTTGGTACACCGTGGAGATGCCAGCAGCCTGGGCATCCCCGGCTCCGCGGAACTCCCGTTCGCGGCCATCGACGGTGATGGTGCCGCCGTCGATCGTGTAAACGCCGGTCAGGGCCTTGATGAGAGTCGACTTGCCGGCACCGTTCTCACCCATCAGGGTGTGAACCTCGCCGGGGCGGAGGGTGAAATCGACGTTGTCGAGGGCCTTCACCCCGGGGAACCCGATGGTGATACCCCGCATTTCGACAACGGGTGGAGCGGCGACTGACTGGTCCGCGGGCATGGCGCTATTCCTCGGTTCGTAGCGGGAGGGGGTGGATGCATCGGGGCTCCGGCTGTGCGGAGCCCCGATGCATTCGGGACTTACTGGTTACTCGCGCGGACTATTAGTACGGGCGGGTCGGGAGGAGCTCGATGGCGTCCTCCTGGGTGAACGCGCCATCCGGCACGATCTCGGACTTCGGGACCTCTTCGCCTGCGAGGACCTTCGTCACGAGCTCGGCAACCTTCTCGCCGAGGATCGGGTTGCACTCAACGATGAAGTTGAACTCACCCTTGGAGAGGGCCGTCATGCCGTCCTTGACCGCGTCGATCGTGACGATCTTGATGTCCTGGCCGGGAACGAGACCAGCGGCCTTGATCGCGTCGAGCGCGCCGAGACCCATGTCGTCGTTGTGCGCGAACAGCATGTTGATGTCGGAGCCGTACTTCTGGAGGAAGCCCTCCATAACCTTCTTTCCGCCGTCGCGGGTGAAGTCACCCGTCTGGGAGTCGAGAACATTGATCGACGAGCCCTCCGTCGCCTCGGCGAAGCCGGTGGCGCGGTCGAGAGCTGCGGACGAACCGGTCGTGCCCTCGAGGATGACGAGGTTTGCGCCGGCGTCGCCGGCCTCTTCTACTGCCCACTCGCCGGCGGTCTTGCCCTCCTGCTGGAAGTCGAGGCCAACCCAGCTGGCGTAGAGGTCATCGCTCGCCGAGACCGTGCGGTCTTCGAGGATGACCGGGATGCCGGCATCCTTGGCTTCCTTCAGCACGTCGTCCCATCCGTCAACCGTGATGGGGGCGATCACGATGGCGTCGACTCCCTGGTTGATGAAGCTGCGAACGGCTGCGATCTGGGCCTCCTGCTTGTTGTCGGCCGCGTTGAAGACGAGCTCGAAGCCGTTCTCCTCCGAGAACGCCTCCTTCATCGACTCCGTGTTCGCCGCGCGCCAACCGCTCTCAGAACCGGTCTGCGCGAACCCGACCGTGACGAGCTCGTCGCCGCCACCGCTGGAACCACCGGATGCTGCACAACCGGTCAGTGCGAATGTGAGTGCGCTTGCGATGGCGATGCCACCGAGGATCTTCTTCTTCATACCCAAAACCTCCTTGTTCGGGCCCGACCGAGGCCGGGTTCTTGGTGAAAGGACCTGCCTGTGCGTCGAATGACGACATCGGCATTGGCTCAAATGTTAGCGTTCACAAACCGTGCTCGGTGACCGCGTTTGGTAACGGTTTGATAACGGAGCAGGGCTGCGAGCGGACCATAGGCCCAAGAATCAGCGGTGTGGGCGCATTCTGCGAATGCGCCCACACCTGTTCGACTTACGCCAGGAAGCCGAACGTCCTGAGGTGAGGTTCACGCTCACATTGCTTGGTTAGCAGAGCGTGCCTCACTCGTTCACGGGCTGCAGGATGCCAGTAGCTCCACCGACGCGCTCAGTGAGGGCTCGCCACCCAGCAGGGTGACGTGCGTGGCACCGAGCGCCTCGATGTCGTCGAGGATGCCCTGCGGCACGCACGTGGGCTGCACGACGTAGAGCGGAACTCCGGCCGCGCCAGCCCAGGCCGAGCCGGCCAACGCGTCGGGGAAGTTCGTCCCCGTCGTCAGCAGCACCCTGTCAGCGGACTCGTAGGCGTCGGAGTTGATGGCCCGCGCCGTCTCGTAGCGGTTCGCGCCCGCGAGTCGCTCCGTGGTCGCCACCGTCTGCAGGTCGGCGAAAATTCCCGCCGACACGCTCGTGAGGCTACCCAGCACCTTGATCTCCTCGACACCGAGGTCTTCCAGCAGGGCGGCGGCCGCCGGATCGAGATCGTTCGCACCACCGTTCACGAGGATCACCGGGGCATCCTTTGAGCCTGCCGCTGCTCCACCTGTCAGCGCGTCGGGGAAGTTCGTTCCCGTCGACACGTAGGCGACTGAAGCACCGGCCTCGCCGAAGACGTTCTCGGCGAGGAGACGGGATGTCTCGTATCTGTCCGCACCGGCGATGCGCTCGATCGTGCCCTGCATGCCATCGAGCTGGTTGTACGCAGCGGTCGAGACCGAGGGGGTTCCGCCGACGACCACGATGTGGTCGACGCCGAGGCGACTGATCTCGTCAGCCACGACCTGCGGCACGGCGTCCGGCGAGACGAGCAGCAGCGGCCCACCGGAGAACGCGGCAGCCGGGCCAGCGGAGAGCGCGTCCGGGTAGTTCATTCCGTTCGCGATGAACACCACGTCAGCACCATCCGGGTAGGCCTGCTGCGAGATCTGGACGGCGGTGTCGTAACGGTCTGTGCCGGCGATGCGGTCGACGAGATCCACCGGAGCCGCGACCACCTCGAGAGCTGCCATGTCGTCCGAGGCCTCGAGGATGTCGAAACCGAGGAACTCGGCCGTTACCTCGTAGTTGCCCGCAGCGAGGTCGGTCGGCAGCGACACGGTGGCCGTACCGCCGTCGAGGTACACGACCTCCGACCACGAGCCGACCGAGAAGCGAACCTGGCCACCGGTCTCGAAACCGTCAGCAGCAGTGACTGTTGCCGTGGCATCCGTCTCCGCACCCTCGCCGACCTGCGCGGCGACCGTGACGTCGGTCGTCGTAGCGACGTCCGAGTTCGGGATGCCGCGGATGCTGTTCCACTCGCGGAGCGTGATCGGGATCACCGTTCCGTGGCGGGGGCGCTGTACGCCGGCATTGGTCATCGTGATGGTCTTGGCATCCCAGGTGGGAGCCTCGATGTTGGCCTGGCAGGCAGCCTGGTAGCCGCCGCCGTTCGTGTACCGGTCACCCCAGAGGTAGAACTGGCCGGGGCAGGAGGTGTCACCGGGGTTCGCCTGGAAGATCACCGGCCCTTCGTACCCTGCGTTCGACTGCCACGTGGTCCTGCCGAGCGCTGGCGCGATGAGCTGCCAGTTGTTGATGTTGCTGTCGAGGAAGTCGGTGTGCTTCTCGGAGAAGATGTCCGATCCCGCGTTGCCCGCCTCGTTCTTGGTCACGCGGTAGTAGTACTCGCCGACCTTGATCGCGGTCGTGTCAATGCGCGACAGCGGCGCGGGGTTCTGCCACACCTTCGGCTCCGAGAAGGTCTGGAAGTCGCGCGTGGTGTTGTACCACATCTGCGCATTGCCCTGCCCGGTGCGGTTGATCGGGTCATCCCACATCGACTGTGCCCAGAAGACGGCGTACTCCCCCGTCTCCTCGACCCAGAGCGACTCCGGCGCGAAGGCGTTGCCGGCGTTGTCCGGCGCGACCTTCACGTGACGCTGCGGAGTCCAGTTGACGAGGTCGTTCGACTCGAACACCTCGATGTACTGGGTGTCGTTGATCGCGTAGCCGCCCTGGTCGTACCAGTTCAGGTCGGTGGCGATCATGTAGAACGTGTCACCGTCGGGAGAGCGGACGATGTGCGGGTCGCGAAGGCCCTGGTCGCCGAGCTGGGAGACCAGTGACGGCGTGCCGCCGGTGAGGCCGGTCCAGTCCAGTGCCGTGTTTCCATTGGATGTCGCGAACATGATCTGCTCGCCATCGGACAACCCCTCACCCTTGAAGTACCCGAGGAAGTAGCGCTCCTTGGCCTCTTCGCGCGGGAGTGGCTCGATGACGATGTCGAACTCCTTGGTGGTCTGTGCGGCACCCTTGGTGATCGTCGCCGTCAGGGTGGCCTCGACCTGTGCCTGCCCGTAGGCGGGGCGCGTCACCTCGCCGGTGTGCGAGACCAGGTCGCTCGAGGAGTTCCACGTGATCGTGGATCCGAATTCGCCCGTCGCCGGGAGGTTCATGTTGCCGCGAACACTCTCCGTCTCCCACAGTTCCAGGTCGAGCGCGTCACGATCCACCGAGCTCTGCTCCCCGAAGACGGCCTTCACCGTGATGGGGATCTGCCGGACGACCTGCGCATCGACGCCCTTGCGGAGCGTCGCTGTGAGGATGGCCGTGGCATCCGGCTGACCGACCGCCGGCCGGGTTATCACCGCCTTGACCGGGACTTTTCGCGCGCTTGTCGCGGTCGGAGGCACCACGACGTTGGCGACGGCCGGGTTGGAGCTCGACCAGGTGATGGCGGAGCCAGCCTCCGTGCCGAGCTTCGGGAGCTCGATGTCGTCGACGATGGCGGAGGTGAGCCCGAGGTCGATGGCCGCGGCATCCGCCTCGACGCCGGCGTCGCTCGAGAGCTCCGTCTGCGTTGCGGCGTCGGCTGCACTCAGGGCCCAGTTGTAGACGCGGAAGTCTGCGAGAGTGCCCTTGAACGAGTAGTTCGTGGGGGTCTGTGAGCGAGCCAGGTAGTTGCAGTTCGTGCCAGCGGCGTTGACGGAAGGCGCCGTCGCAATGTTCGTGACCTGGGCGTGCTGCACTCCATCGATGTAGAGGGTGCCGGTCCAGGTCGTCCCACCGCTGTTCGCGGCCTGCGTGTACGTGACGTGCTTCCACACGCCCTCCTGCAGGCGCACGCGGTTCTGCTGAACGTTCGAGTTGCCCGCAGCGACCCGATAACGCTGGGTGTTGGAGGCGAAGATCGAACCGAGCGCCCCGGTCGCCACATCACACGACCCCGACTTGCTGCCGAGGCTCCATATCTGGTGGTCGCCGACGTTGGCAGGATCGATCCAGACCTCGTAGTCGATGGTGAAGTTGGTGAGGCCCGCCGTGAGGTTGTTGGGAAGCTTCACGTACGCGCCGTCCAGGGAGTTCGCGTAGCCCTCCGGATTGAACCGGACGCCTTCCCCCGTGAGGTCTGCTTTGCCGGGATTCATCAGTGTCGCGTTCGCGGCAGCTCCAGCGCTGCCGGTGTTCGCGATCACCGTTCCAGACGTCTCATCCAGCTTGAAGTGGTGCAAGAGGCCGGTTTCTATGGGGTCCGCTGCCACGGGAGCCGCGGCGATGACGCCGAGGCAGAGTGTGGCAGCCACGCCCAGCGCGAGCGCGCGAGGGGCGGAGATACTTCGATTGGGTGCGTTGAACAACATTTCTCCTCGTACTTCGTTGTATGGGGAATCAGCGCCGTGAACGGAACGTTCGGCCCCCGAACGGGGCGGCGCTTGCACCAATTGTTATCGCTCACATCCACATGGACAAGGGCTGGAGGCGAATTTGTCCGCTGATCGTCGAAAGTAAACGCTTGCTATCCGGCCGGAGGCACGCATTAATGCGCCGAATTATCTGGACTGGCAACAAAAATAACGATTCGTCACGTGACCCCACGCACGCGAAGAAACACTCCCCTAGTCAGAGAGCCAGGGCCACCCAAAGCAAAGGTCTTCCCGCCCCTGGCTGTCGCTGAGCTCGAGATGATTATCCAAACTCGACCACGATCTCGGGATACGCCGCGAGATTCGCCCGTTCGACAAGAATCTCCGGACAGGCCGTGGCCCGAGCTTCAACTTCTGAATCGCCAATGTGCCCACTAAAAATTGCACAGCCGTAGACTGTCGCGCCTGATCCCAGTCCAGCTGGCCCCGTAACGCCTTTCGCGACGACTTCAAGCGATACCGAGCCTTGAGAGACTTCCAGTGTGTAGTAGCCCTCAGATCCGACGTCGGTCTCTGGCGAAGTGGATCGCAGGTCGGGCATCCCGCGCACCCCGTCGGCGAAGTCGCTTTCGCCCTCGCTCGATTTCAGGACTTGGGAGAATTCAACTTTCAACTCCTCGAGCCTATTGATCAGGTCGGTGGAGGCACGCTCCTTAGCTGAGCCTGTAGAGCAAGCAACGAGCGCTAGCACTCCCATCGTGAGTGCGACTACCGCTACGTGCCTCGACCTTCGATTGACCACCTCGGTGTCCCACCCGAGAGCTGAAGTTCCGCGGCTCCGACCTGTCCGCGGTTGAATCCGTAGCTCTCGCATGGCCGTTCGCCCTTGCGGCATGTCCTCTTCTCACGTTTCATAACTGACTGGTGCTCAGCTAATCGTAAGAAGGACGGCTGTCTACTGCAAGTCGGCGCGCCAACTACGCCACGCGTCTAGGGCTCCGGACAGGTAGAGGGTGTTGACCGGCCCCCATAACAGAAAACCCGTCCGAGATGCCTATCGGACGGGGTCGGAATGCAGCTTTTGGTGGACCCGAGGGGATTCGACTCCCCACTGGCACGCCGTCACACCGCTTCGCGGTGCGCGGGAACCGGCGCGTCGGGGTCCCCGGGTGTGCGAAGTCGCGATCGAATGCACAAACGCAAGAAGGCCGCCCGGATGGACGGCCTTCTTGCGTTTGGTGGACCCGAGGGGATTCGAACCCCTGACCCCCTGCATGCCATGCAGGTGCGCTACCAACTGCGCCACGGGCCCGTGAAAACGTGCTTGATCACTATACCGGATGCTCGAACCTCTCGATGACGCTGGCCCCAGCCGAGCATCCCGCAGACTGGGTTCATGAGTGAACCGATCACCGTCTCGATCACCCGCATCGTCGACCCGGAGCGCGCGAAGGAGGTCGCCGCGTGGGCTCGCGCCGGCCAGGACCTGCTGAGCGCTTCCCCCGGCTATCTCGGATCGGGCTGGATTCGGCCCGACCCGCACAGCCCCGAATGGCACATGCTGTTCCGCTTCGCCGACGCCGACTCGCTGGCCGCCTGGCAGGCATCGCCGGAACGCGCGTGGTGGATGGCCTCGGCTCTCGGCATGGTTGAGCACTCCCCCGAGGAACGCCGTACGGGCATCGAGGGATGGTTCGACACCCCGTCATCGGTGGAGGTGGTGTCGTCCGTTCCGAAGTCGCCGCCGCGCTGGAAGCAGATGATCGCGATCTTTACGGTCTTCTACCCGCTGAGCCTGCTGGCCAACTGGGCGCTCTCGCCCATCACTGCGACCTGGCCACTCCCGCTGCGCGTGTTCGTGACCGTCGTGCTGGTCACGCCGATCATGACGTACTTCGCGCTGCCGCTCGTCACGCGGGCACTGCGGCCCTGGCTGACGCGCTAGGAGCCCTCTGCGGCGCGGATGTCAGCATCCGCCGAAATGTCGTCGAGCTCCGCCGCCAGGTACGACTCGATCTCCGGCAGACGCAGCACGAACGTGGAGTAGGCCTCCATCGAGACGACCCCCTCGACGAGGTCGAAGTCGAGCACGTGGCCGCCGAAGGCGCCTGCCTGATCCAGGTAGTGCAGGTGGAAGTCAGCGACGCTCAGTCCCTGGAAGACGTCGGGCCCCTTGAAGCCCAGCATGGTGCCGGATGTTTCGGCCACCGTGGTCTCCCGCTGGTCCTTCACCGCCTCGGCGAGGCCCCGGTATGGCGCCTGCTGGCGCACTGCCTCGCGCACCGTCATCCGATCGAATGACGCCTCCACGCGAAGGGCGTAGAAGAGATTGTTGCTGGGAACGAGCGACTCGATGAGCTCCTCGAACTGTTTCTCCCCGAGGCCCGCGACGTCGTGCGCAAAGGTGGGCTCGAACACGACCACCTCCGCGAACGGAAGGCGCTCGTCCGGCGCCACCTCCTCCACTGTGCCGTCAGCGCGGCACAGCACCATGCGCCCGTCCACGAGCACCAGTTCACCGTCGAGTGCGTCGCCGCAGCCCACCCCGAGAGTGCCAGCGGCCGCGACATCCGAGGCCGCGAAGGCACCTTCGTAGAGCCCGGCGACGAGCGCGTCGACGAAGGAGAACTGCTGCACACCCTTCCCGGGGCGTGGCCGCAGATCTCCCGAGGCCACTAGTCGACCGAGGGCGCGACGGGAAGGGTGATCGGGATGGCCGGGCAGTCCTTCCACAGGCGCTCGAGCGAGTAGTACATACGGTCTTCCTCGTGGAAGACGTGCACGATCAGGTCACCGAAGTCGAGAAGGATCCAGCGCCCCTCGGCGCGACCCTCGCGGCGGAGCGGCTTCGCACCGACTTCGAGCAGCTTGTCTTCGATTTCGGAGGCGATCGCCTGAACATTGCGCTCGTTGCGGCCCGTCACCAGCAGGAAGACATCGGTCAGCGGAAGTGGCCCAGACACATCGAGTGCGACGAGGTCCTCGCCCTGTTTCGCGTCGGCGGCAAGAGCCGCCGTCGAGAGGAGTTCGCGGGCGTGGTCGGATGCAGTCACATGGTCCTTCTGGTCTGTGTCGAGGATCGACGAGTCATGAAAATTAGAAGACGTTCAGTGCCAGAGCAGTGACCAGGAGGCCGATGACGACGACTCCCATGGATGCTGCGGCGATGATGAGGGCGGTCAGGGCCTTGGTGCCCTGTTGCTTGGGCGGCTGCCCGAGGCCCGAGCCGGTCTGCGTGCTCACCGCGTTGATCGCGCTCACGGGAGACGATTCGGTGGACACCACCTCGGCATCGTGCGACTCGAAGAGTCGGTCGATGCTCGAGTGCTCAAGGCGAGCGGACGCCGCAGCTGCGCTGAACGTCTGCGGGAGCTCGATGGAACCGGTGAGAATGATCTCGCCAGAACCCGCGAGCGGACCGCTGATGTTGGCCTCAGGGATCGACGGGAGCACGAGAGCACTCGTGGTCGTCGCGCCGGGCCCAACAGAGCGGTTGATCGTGGTCTCGACGAATTCGTCCTCCTCGTCGAGCTGTGTGGACCAGTGGCCGGGAGGCGGTGTCCAGGTGATCTCGGAGCTCGGTGACTCCTCCACGATCCTCTCGGACGGCTGTTCCGTCGCGACCGGCTCCGGGATGAAGGGAACCGGGGTCGGGAAGGCCTCCTCCGCGTAGGGCTCAGGCGCAGGGATGGCCGAAGGGGTGGGCGGAACCAGCGCCTCGGGGAAGACCTGAGGTGCGGCATCCTGCGGGTCGACCGTGTCGGTCACCCCTGCGAGCCGATCGAATTCTGCCAAGGCGTCGTTCAGACCCGTGTTGGCGATCGGCTCGGGCGCAACCTGAGGCAACGGGGACGCGTCAGACTGCGGCACCTCGGGACGTGCGAACTGCGGCTCGGACGGGAGGACGGGTTCGGACGCAACGGGAACGGGCACAGAAGGACTTGCGAGGCCCAACGGCCAGGCAGACTCGACATCGCTCGGCACGGACTGCTCTTCGAGCGCGAGGGCGGACTCCTCCTTCGAGTCCGGAATCGCCATCGGCAGGGCGTCAGTATCCACGAAACCCAGCGAGTTGAGGATGCCCGTCACGGCGCCCTGCGAAACTGCGGGTTGCGCGGGCTCCGGCTCCTGCAGGGCAGGTGGCTCCTCTGCAGCGGCGGGCGTCTGCTGCTGGAGGGCGCGTAGCTCGCGGCGCGTCATCGTGCGCTCGGCCGGTGCCTGCTCGACAGGCTCAGGCTCGACCACCGCTTGCGGCGGGGAAATCGGCTCAGGCGCCGGCACCGGGGTGGCTGCGACAGGAGACACTGGCAACTGCGCGGCCGCGCTCGCCTGCGTCTGGTAGTCGAGATCTGGCGTGTACGGCTGAGTCCAGTCAGAACGGGAGGCTGGCTCTGCGGGTGCCTCAGGGCGGCGAGCTTCCGGGCTGTAGTCCCGAACGCGGTACTGGGGTTGGTCGACCTTGGGGAGCGCCTGGGTCGGAGCCAGGTCCTCGTCGACGGGGGCGGCGCCCGTCGTGCGCGGGCGAAGGCCCTCCTGCGCCGGCACAGGGGGGCGCTGCTGCGTGATGTAGTCGAGCGGCTCGCCACTGGCGGTCTGAGGTGCTGGGGTCTGCTGCGGCGCGGCAGAACGGCGGCCCGAGCTGGGCGACGCCGGAGCAAACGACTCGACGGGCCCCGCGGGCGTCACGGGTGGAAGCTGCGCGGCACGGCGTGATGTCGTGTCCCACATGTCGTCGTTCTCGGTTGCGCCAGTGGGTGACGGGAAGACTCCGACTTCCGCTTCGGCGGTGCCTGAGCGCTCGCCCTGCCGGGCAGCGCGCCGCGACTGAGGTTGCGGATCCTGGAAGTTGGTCATCTGCTGCTCCGATACAAGTGGTGCTTGGCGATGTATTGGACGACACCATCAGGTACCAAATACCAGACCGGGAAGCCCCGACTAACCCTGCTTCGACAATCCGTGGAGGATATCGCCAACGCCGGCACTTCCAACGAGCTTACGCCCTGCTCTGGTAATCCGCTAATGGTGAGGGGGTGGCCTGGCCGGGAAACTGCTATGAAATGGGCCAGATCCCAGACCTCAGCAACATCTTTCCACTCGAGGATCTGAGCGACGGCGTCGGCCCCCGTGATGAAGAAGAGGTCGGCATCGGGGCGTGCCGCACGGATGTCTCGGAGCGTGTCGACCGTGTACGTGGGGCCATCACGCTCGATGTCGACGCGGCTCACCGTGAACCGGGGGTTGGCCGCGGTGGCGATCACCGTCATGAGGTAGCGATGCTCCCCCTCGGTGACCTCCGGCTTCATCCAGGGCTGACCGGTGGGAACGAAGATCACCTCGTCGAGGTCGAAACTCTGCTGGACCTCGCTCGCGGCCACCAGGTGACCGTTGTGAATCGGGTCGAAGGTGCCGCCCATGATTCCGATGCGGGCGCGACGCTGCGCTTGCTCAGTCATGGAGGCCAGTGGTCGTCCTAGTGGCCTGCGTCGTGAGAGTCGTGGCCCTTGGCTGCCTTGTTGGCGTGGCGGTTCGCGACATCCCGGTAGCTCCAGGTCACGAAACCGAGAAGCGCGAAGACTGCGACGGCAATGCCCGCGAACGCGAGGGGCGGCATCAGGAGCGGCGCGAGTTCGTGTGGCTCCGACTCGGCGAGCACGGTGACGAGAAAGTTCATGGCTGTAATCCTAGCCGCGCTACGCGCGCACCTGGCCGCTGCCGCGCACGATCCACTTGGTGCTGGTCAGCTCCGGGAGACCCATCGGGCCGCGGGCATGGAGCTTTTGGGTGGAGATGCCGACCTCGGCACCGAAGCCGAACTCCCCGCCGTCGGTGAAACGCGTGGATGCATTGACCATGACGACCGCAGAATCCACTTCAGCGAGGAACCGCTCTGCCCTCGCGAGGTCGTTGGTGATGATCGACTCGGTGTGGTGAGTGGAGTAGTCGCGGATGTGCTCGAGCGCGTCATCCAGGCCGTCAACCACCCGAACGGCAATGTCGAGGGACATGTACTCGGTGGCCCAGTCCTCCTCCGTCGCCGCCACGGAGTCGCCGAAGATCGCCCTCGCGCGCTCGTCGGCGTGGATCGTCACGCCAGAGGCGCGCAGGCGGTCGAGAACGGCGGGGAGGAGGCGCTCCGCTGCTGCTTCACTCACGAGGAGCGTCTCCAGCGCATTGCACACGCTGGGGCGCTGCACCTTGGCGTTGTGCACGATCTCGACGGCCGTGGTGAGATCGGCCGAATCATCCAGGTACACATGGACGACACCGGCACCCGTCTCGATCACGGGGACCTTCGATTCGCGAACCACCGTGTCGATGAGCTGTGCGCTGCCGCGCGGGATCAGGACGTCCACGTACCCACGGGCCTGCATGAGCTGGGTCGCACCCTCACGCCCGAACTCGTCGATGGTCTGCACGGATTCGATCGGCAGCCCGACGGACTCGAGCGCTCCCTGGATGAGCGAAACCAGCACGCGGTTGGTGTTCTCCGCCGCGGATCCACCGCGCAGCACGACGGCGTTGCCGCTCTTGAGCGCGAGAGCCGCGATGTCGATGGTCACGTTCGGGCGAGCCTCGTAGATCGCGCCCACCACGCCGAACGGCACGCGAACCTGCGTGAGCTGCAAGCCGTTCTCGAGAGACGAGCCACGCACCACATCTCCGACGGGATCGGGAAGCGCGACGATCTCGAGCACGGCACTCGCCAGCGACGACAGTCGACTCTCGTCGAGGCGCAGGCGGTCCTGCAGCGCGACGCTCAGTCCGTTCTCGCGCCCGTTCGCCAGGTCGAGCTCGTTGGCGGGAAGGATGCTCGCGGCACCCGCGGCGACGGCCTCGGAGATCGCACGGAGCGCGTCGTTCTTCTGCGCTGTCGTCGCGGTCGCCAGCGCTCGCGCAGCAACGCGCGACGCAGCCAGCTTGTCGGTCAGGGAGGTGAGAACGGCAGACTCAGGCATGCGAAGAGTCTACGACCGGAGCGCCTCGAACCAGGTGCCGGATTCCGTGCCGGAGAGCGCGCCCGAAACGACTCCCGTCGCCGCCAGGAGCGTCGGGATGCCGGCCGCAGCCGCGAGCTTCGCCGCCGCAACCTTCGTGCCCGCTCCCCCCGTGCCCACTCCGGCCGCGCCGATGTCGCCGAAGGTCACCCCCGCGAGGTCGTCGTCGAAGGGAACCCGCTCGATGCGCGTGGCACCGGGCTCCCCCGGAGGCCGGGTGTAGAGCGCGTCGATGTCGCTCAGCAGAACGAGAACGTCAGCGCCGACGAGGATCGACACCATCGCGGCAAGACGGTCGTTGTCACCGAAGCGGATCTCCTGGGTGGCGACCGTGTCGTTCTCGTTCACGATGGGAAGGATGCGCAGGCCGAGGAGTCGCTCCATCGCACGCTGCGCGTTGCTGCGGTGCGTGGGGTTCTCCATGTCCCCCGCGGTCAGGAGGATCTGACCCGCGACGATGCGGTAGCGGTCGAGGCTCTCCTGGTAGCGGAAGATGAGCACGTTCTGCCCGACAGCAGCAGCGGCCTGCTGCGTTGCGAGGTCGGTGGGCCGGGAATCGAGACGCAGGTAAGGGATGCCCGTGGCGATCGCACCGGACGACACGAGGATGACCTCGGTTCCCCGAGCATGGGCTGCGGCCAGCGCATCGACCAGCGGGCCGATCTGTGACACGTTGGGTCCGCTGACGGAGGAGGAGCCCACCTTCACCACGATGCGGCGTGCGTGCGCGACATCCGCTGGGCCCAGGACCTCAGGCATCGCCGTCCTCGTCTTTGGTCACCGCAAATCCCTCGTCGTCGGTCCAGAGGCCTGATGCACGTTCGGCCTCGAGCTCGGCGCGGGCGGCGGCCTTGGCATCCATGCGCTCGGTGTAGCTCGAGCGACGCTCCTTGTTGGTCGGGCGGTTGCTGTTCTCGGCAAAGCGGGGGTCGGTGCCGCGTGGGCTCGCGATGAGTTCGGCGACCGACGTCATCGTGGGCTCCCAGTCAAAGACCATGCCATCGCCACGACCGATGACGACTGTCGAGCCGGGAACGGCGCCAGCCTTGAAGAGCGCCTCGTCGGTGCCGAGCTTGGCGAGTCGGTCCGCGAGATAGCCCACGGCCTCCTCATTGGCGAAGTCGGTCTGGGCAACCCAGCGCTCGGGCTTGGTTCCAAGGATGCGGAAGGTGTCGCCGTAGGTTCCGCCCTCCACGCGCACGATGAAGTCCTGCTCGTCGACCGCACGCGGGCGAATCACGATGCGGGGCTTGACGGACTCGGCAAGGGCGCGCGCGGCGCGCTCGGACTCGACGATGCCAGCGAGGGCGTAAGAGAGTTCGCGCAGCCCAGAGTGGGTCGCTGCCGAGACCTCGAACACCTGGTAGCCGCGGGCCTCGAGGTCGGGCTTGACCATGTCGGCGAGGTCGCGCGCTTCGGGAACGTCGATCTTGTTGAGTGCAATCAACTGGGGGCGATCGAGGAGCGGGCGCTGGCCCTCCGGCACGGGGTAGGCGGCAAGTTCACCGAGGATGATGTCGAGATCGGTGAGGGGATCACGACCGGGCTCGAGAGTCGCGCAGTCGAGGACGTGAAGGAGCGCAGAGCAGCGCTCGACGTGACGCAGGAACTCGAGACCCAGTCCCTTGCCCTCACTCGCGCCCTCGATGAGCCCGGGGACGTCAGCGATCGTGTAGCGGGTCTCCCCCGACTCCACGACGCCGAGATTCGGATGCAGCGTGGTGAACGGATAGTCCGCGATCTTCGGCCGAGCTGCACTCATGGCGGCGATGAGGCTGGACTTGCCAGCGGACGGGAAGCCGACGAGTGCGATGTCCGCGACGATCTTGAGCTCGAGAAGCACGTCGCCCTCGTACCCGGGGGTGCCGAGGAGCGCGAATCCGGGCGCCTTACGCTTGGTATTTGCGAGGGCGGCATTGCCGAGCCCACCCTGGCCGCCCGGGGCAGCGATGAAACGCATGCCCGGGGTGTCGAGGTCGACGAGCTCGACACCGTCGGGATCCTTGACGACAGTGCCGACAGGGACCGCGAGCAGGAGCTCGTGGCCGGATGTTCCTGCCCGATTGTCACCCATGCCGGGCTGGCCGTGCTCGGACTTGCGGTGAGGCGAGCGGTGGAACCCCAACAGCGTGGTGACCTGGGGATCGGCGACGAGGACAATGTCCCCGCCGTCACCACCGTTGCCACCGTCGGGGCCCGCGAGCGGCTTGAACTTCTCGCGGCGCACCGAGACGCAGCCGTTGCCCCCGTGCCCGGCACGCAGGTGAAGTGTCACCTGGTCAACAAATGACGCCATGATGAACCTCCCTATCGTGCTGCGGTGTTGAGTGCTGTTGTGCTGCTTAAACGGGAAAAGCGAGCCGAAGCCCGCTCTCCGTGACGCTGGGTCGAACAGCTCGCGGTGCGAGCGATCGGACCTTAGTCGGTGACGATGTTGACGACCTTGCGGCCGCCCTTTGCGCCGAACTCGACCGAACCAGCGGCGAGTGCGAACAGCGTGTCGTCGCCGCCACGGCCGACGTTCACGCCGGGGTGGAAGTGGGTGCCGCGCTGGCGGACGATGATCTCGCCCGACTTGACGACCTGGCCGCCGAAGCGCTTGACGCCGAGGTACTGGGCGTTCGAGTCGCGGCCGTTACGGGTGGAGCTAGCTCCCTTTTTGTGTGCCATGTGTGCTCAGCTCCCTACGCGATGCTGGTGATCTTGATACGAGTGAGCTCCTGGCGGTGGCCCTGGCGCTTCTTGTATCCGGTCTTGTTCTTGAACTTCTGGATGACGATCTTCGGGCCACGCTCGTTGCCGAGCACCTCAGCCTTGACCTTGATCTTCTCGAGCGCCTTCGCGTCGTGGGTGATCTTGTCACCGTCGACGAACAGCACAGGAGCGAGCTCAACCGTACCGCCCTGCTCTGCCGCCAAACGGTCGAGCACAACGATCGAGCCAACCTCGACCTTCTCCTGCCGCCCTCCGGCGCGCACAACTGCGTAAACCACGTGGATTCCTCTGATTGGGGTGTTGCTATGAAAGATGTGATGCAAAGATTTTGGGCATCCCAGCGGGCTCAGCCCTACAGACACCAAGGGTCAACAATACCTGACCCGCAGCACAACGGTCAAACGACACCCTCGCGCGTCGGCGCGTCACGCCGGAGCCAGTGCCACAGGAGGATTCCGGCGAGCATGCCCAGGCGATGAATAGACCGATGGCAATTGGCACGATGACGGCGCCTAACCGGTACGGCATGTCCGACAGCAGGTAATCGACGAAGTTGAACCCGCACAGCCGCTCTCCATCGAGTCCTCGCGTCTGAGCCTATCCGGCTGTCAACTAGCATGGGCGAACTCAGACATCGGAGGCGCTACGTGATCCTGATCGACCAGCCGATCTGGCCAGCGCACGGCACGGTGTGGGCGCACATCGTGAGTGACACGTCGCTGGAGGAGTTGCACGAGTTCGCCGCGGCTGCCGGCATCCCTGCCCGCGGGTTCGACCGCGATCACTACGACGTGCCCGCACGCTCCTGGCACGAACTCGTGGCCCTCGGTGCCCAACCGGTCGGGGTGCGCGAGTTCGTGCGGCGGCTGGAAGCCAGCGGCCTCAGGGTGCCCCAGCGCGACCGGCACTGAGTCTCAGCTCGACGGTGGCAGCCAGATCAGGTTGAAGCCCTCGAAACTCCGGGTCGTCGTGCCCGTCGTCGACTCGACGATGACTGTGGTGGTCGCGGTGGGTCGGGGATTTGTGGGGTTGGTGTCGAGGGCATCGGCCGTGCCATCCGGAATCAGCTCGATGGCCACGTACTGCCCATTGGGCGAGAGGTGGAAGGCGTCGATGCTGTCGCCGATGCTGGGAGGCTGGTAGATGGATCGGGCCTCGCTGCCGTTGTCGACGGCCATGGCGATCGTGAAGACACCACTCTCGGTCTGCAGCGCGGTCTTCTCGATGACGTGTCCCTTCCAATCGACGGTGAGCTCACCCACATAGGCAGGGTCACCATCGACGGGCGATGGCTCAAAGCGGCGCTCCTCGCCGTTTGCGAGATCGACGAGGAGTATCCCGACAGCATCTTCGCCAATGATCGTGCCCCCGTCTTGCGAGATGCCGCGGATCGCCACGAATCGGCCGACCGGCAGCGGCACCGCCTGCGGCTGGGTCTCGAGCATGAAGGCCGCGCCCTCTACCCCCAACACGACGACGGACGTCGAGTTCGGCACGAAGAGCCAGTCGGTGGCGAGGAGGGGGCCCTCCCCCAGGTCTCCGACGGCCGTGATCTCTCGCCCTCGTTCAAGATCGATGGCGAAAACGGGATGTCCCACCACCGCACTCGGCTCCTGAGTCGGGTCGACCGGCCCGGTGATCGGGGCGAGGCTGAAGGCGACGACCGATCCGACATCGGAGACGGCGAGATCGGTGATCACTCCCGCATCCGGAAGGCGGATGTCCTCCACCGCGCCATCGGCAAGGCTGACGACCTGCAGCGCGCTCGATCCGTCGCTGGAGGCGGTGGCCACGACGAGAGCTTGGCCAGTGACGGCGAACGAGATGATGTTCGCCGCCGAGAACACGACGTCCCGTTCACTTCCGCTGAGCGCCGTTCTGACGATCTCGTCGGCCTGCTCCCCGCGATCCAGGTACATGAGCGTGGGTGACGCTGTCGTGAACGAGTGCTCGACGGACGTCGATGCCCGCTCGTTGAGCCCGCGAACGTCGTCGACCCGGACCGTGTACTTCGTGTCGTAGAACAGCGGCGCGTCGAACTGAACCGAGACGACCTCCTCATTGGATGTCGCGGCAGCTGGCACCTCGGGGGTGACTGTCACGCGGGAAGTCGAAGCATCCTGGACCGGCTGATTCAGGAAGAGCCGGAGCTGCTGGTCGGGTCGATGGACGATGGACGCCGAGTCGAACTGGGCGTCGGAGACTTTGGCGCCCTGAGTGCTTCCGATCAGGAGGAAGAGGGCCGACAGCGCCACAAGGCCAACCACCAGCCCCACAAAAGCTCGTCGAAACAGGTTGGGGGGCGCCTTCTCCCCCGACTCCCTGGCCTTCTGCTCGCGGGCCGCGCGTGCGCTCGCCGAGCGGGCCTGGATCGTGCTCTGGGGGCGGTTGTTCTTTGCGGAGCTTCGATTCTTAGAAGAGGTAGGGGTCACTGGGCTGCTCTGTCGGGACGATGTCGTCGGGAATCACGGCGAGGGGCTGGGTGCTCGTGGAGCTGCGGTTGGTGTCGAACTCGCCGGTCACCTGAACCCACTCATCGAGTTCGAGAGTCGATGGCCAGTTCTCGAGGTAAACCGGGACACCGATGGGCTGCGCGTCAACAGCACAGCACGTGACGATGAAGCGGGAGACGTAGAAGACGTTCTCAGGGTCACCCTGGTCGGCGGTGACGAAGCCGATGACGTTGACGGGCTTGTCCTCGTAGACAGCCAGATCGGTGGTTTGGCGGAGCAGCGATGCCCAGTCGAGGGCGTCGAAGGCCTCGAACGTCGCATCCGAACTCTCGGCGATCTCCGACACGTTCGCGCTCGCGCCGCCGAGGGCTGAACTGTTGATCTCCCTCTGATCTGCTGTGGCGCTGGAGAGCGTCGCGGGTGGCAGCACCACCATGCTGACGGCTACGGCACTCGCGACGATGACGGCAATGACGCCGAGTCCCTTGGCGGCCTTCGACGGCGGCTCCTCGACCTCGCCACGGCCCGCGACGAGAATGCTGGAGACGATCAGTACAGCGGCGATGACCATCATCACCACCGTGAAGACGATGTAGCGAGGGTGGATGTAGAGCACGAGCTGGTTGTTGGCCGCAAGAAGGAGCGTCGCCACGACGACGACTCCGACGAGCGCGACACCTCGCCAGCGCTGGAGGTTATGCCAGGACATTGACTACCAATCCGAGGAGCGCGGACAACAGGCCCACGATGACGGTCAGTTGAAGGAGGGTCTTGGTCGTGAAGGTCGTGCGCATGATCGCGAGCATCTTGATGTCGATGATCGGACCGAACACGAGGAACGTGACGATCGACCCGGGGAGGAACGTGCTCGCGAACGGCAGGATGAAGAACGCGTCGACGCTCGAGCAGACGGCGATCACGAAGGCAAGCACCATCATCGCGAGAACGGACCACAGGGGGTTGCTGCCGAGCGACACGAGTACATCGCGCGGAACCGCCACCTGAACTGCGCCGGCGACGAGTGCACCGATGAACAAGGCGGGCATGATGACGCTCGTCTCGCGCACGAAGATATCGATGCTCCTGCCCCAGCGTGTGCCGTGCTCCTCGTCGCCGCGCTCGCACTGGGCGGCGAAGGCGGGTGTGAGGAGCTCGTGCGGCTTCCGATGGAGGCTGAACAGCCAACCGACGATGTTGGCGATCGCGAGGCCACCGAGAATACGGGCGACGAGGATGCCGTCGTCGAAACCGAACGCGGCGTGCGTCGTGATGATCGTCACCGGGTTGATGATGGGTGCTGCGATCAGGAACGTCATGGATTCGGAGACGGTGAAGCCCTGACCGATCAGGCCCCGAGCCAACGGAACATTGCCGCACTCGCAGACCGGCAGCGCGATGCCGAAGAGCGAGATGAAGAAGCGGCGCAGTACCGGATTCCTGGGCAGGTACCGCTGCAGGAGATCGTTGGGCAGCCACGCCTGCACGACGATCGACAGCGCAATGCCGAGGATCACGAACGGCAGCGACTCGACGACGACACTGATGGCGAGGGTCAGCAGATCCTGCGCCTGGTTCGGGAGTGTGACGCTCCCGCCGCTCAGGATGGGGCGAACAGCCAGAAGAGCGGCGATCCCGACCACGCCGACGGCCAGCCAGATGATGCGACGCCGAGTTACTCTCGGCCGAGCGTGCTCGTGGTCATGACCCGAACTGTGCTGGTGATCGTGTGCCGGTGCGCGACGATTACTGCCCGGTTCGGTCCTGGTTGCCATCGAATCGAGTGTAACGGAGCCGGGGAGCGCCCCGCCCGAGGGTCTAGTCCTCGGAGGCGGGGGCACTCACAACTTGTCCAGCGCTTCCTGCGCGACGGGACACACGTCCCCTGCTCGACGTGGTCGGCTTCGCCTGCGGAAGGCTGTCCAGCACGGTCTCGAGCAGCTGCTCGGTCTCGGGCGCGGCCGCCTTGCGCGGGCGGCGCGCCTTCTTCGCGACGGGGATGTCGAGGATGGCGACGGTGGTCGGCTCCTCGTCGATGACGGGAGCCGCGGCATCCTGTGCCTGAATCGTCTCAGGAGAGGCCTCGGGAGCCGTCGAGCGCCTCGACTTCGAGCGGTTCGAGCGTGACTTCGGCTCTGACTGCGGGGCGGACTCGGCCTGCGCCGGAACCTCGGTCGGTGCCTCCGACGCGCCCTCCGCGACCTCGTCGTGGTTGACGGTCACCGAGGCGACGCGGGCGAGGGCGTTGCGCACGTCTTCGGTGATCGCGTGAGTACCCACGCTGCCGATGCCGTTCTTGACGCTCGGAGCTGCGGATGCACCGCCGGAGCCACCACCGCGGTTGCGGCGACGACCGCCACCCTGCTCGGGCTGGGGCGACTGCACCTGAGGGCGGTGCTTGGTCACGGGGTCGTGGTGGACGATGATGCCGCGGCCGGCGCACACGTCGCACTGCTCGCTGAAGGTCTCGAGCAGGCCGAGACCGAGCTTCTTGCGGGTCATCTGCACGAGCCCGAGCGACGTCACCTCGGCGACCTGGTGCTTGGTGCGGTCACGG
>CAYRON010000011.1:0-72591 GCA_964425885.1 uncultured Salinibacterium sp. | reverse complement strand
AGGGCGCGACCGAGGTACACGTGGAGATCGCCGAGGGCCAGGGAATCGACAAGAGTGAAAGTGCGAGACATCAGTCTTCTAAACTACAGGGCATGCGCGACCCACTGGCAGGCTTCCTCGCGGCCCTCGACCTCCAGGACACAGGGGCACGAACGAACGAGGACATCTTCACCGGGCCAAGCCAATGGATGCCGCAGGGCAGGGTCTTCGGTGGGCAAGTGCTCGCACAATCCCTCGTCGCCGCCCAGCGCACCACTCCCGACGACCGAACGGTGCACTCGATGCACGGGTACTTCCTCCGTCCGGGGAAGGTCGAGTTGCCGATCACGTTCGCGGTCGACCGCATCCACGACGGCAGGTCTTTCTCCACACGTCGTACGCAGGCCTACCAGGATGGCGTTCCGATCCTCTCGATGATCGCCTCGTTCCAGGATTCGGACCCGGGGCTGGAGCATCAGGCCGACCTGCCGACGGGCATCCCGGAGCCAGAGTCGCTTCCCTCAGCGGAGCAGTCGCTCGCGGGGGTCGACCACCCCATCGCCCAGTTCTGGGCAACGCAACGACCCTTCGAGATGCGGCATGTGCCGTCGCCGATCTACTTCTCGGTCGAGGGCGAGCACGTGGCCCATCAGGCTGTCTGGTTCAAGGCCATCGGGCCCCTCCCGGACGACCCCAACCTTCACCGGGCGGCACTCGCCTATGCCAGCGACTACTCGATTCTCGAGCCGATCCTGCGACGCCATGGGCTGCCGTGGTCGACTCCGGGCCTCAAGATGGCGAGCCTCGACCACGCCATGTGGTGGCACCGGTTCGGTCGCGTGGACGAATGGAACCTCTACGTGCAGGAGTCACCGTCGGCCACGGGGGGACGCGGCTTCTCCCTCGGTCGAATCTTCAGCCGCGCTGGAGTTCTCCTTGCGAGCGTCGCCCAGGAGGGCATGGTTCGCGTGCCCCTGGATGACTGACCCGGCCGACGACTACCCGCGCTTGGTGAAGGTCACCGGCTCCTCGACATAGGGCGCCCAGGCCTCGCGTTGTTCGTCTGCGATGCGCTGCGGACGGCCAGTGTCAGCTCGCACCATGACGATCGTGGTGGACGCACGGGTGAAGAGCACGCGAGGCTCGACGCCCACGGGCGTGTACAGCTCGTAGCAGACCTCGAGGCTCGCGCCACCGATCCGCCCGATCCACAGCTCGATGTCGATCGGTGCCCGCATATACGGGATGGGGGCGAGGTACTCGATCTCCTGCCGCGCGATCAGACTGATCGTCTCGGCCCCGGGGCGAGCGTCGAGGATGGCGGTTGCCGCACCCACCTCTCCGCCATCCGGCAGCCAGAACGCCTGAATGCGCGCCTCCTCCAGGATGCGCAGCATCTCCGCGTTATTGACGTGCGCGTACGCGTCGAAGTCACTCCAGCGAAGCGGAACCGGGATGTGGAGGCGGGTCACGAAGGTAAGCGTAACCCGCAACCGAGCGCGAGACGCGCTCGGTGATCAGCCGCGCGAGGCCCAGAAATGGGCCTCGCGCACCGCGAGCTAGTCGCGAGTGAGCTTGCGGTACGTCATGCGGCTCGGCTTCGCGGCATCCGCACCGAGTCGCTCGATCTTGTTCTCCTCGTACGCCTCGAAGTTGCCCTCAAACCAGTGCCAGTTGGACGGGTTCTCCGGGGTGCCCTCGTACGCGAGGATGTGCGTGGCGATGCGGTCGAGGAACCACCGATCGTGGGTGATGACCACAGCGCAGCCGGGGAACTCCAGCAGTGCGTTCTCGAGGCTGCCCAGAGTCTCGACGTCGAGGTCGTTGGTGGGCTCGTCGAGCAGGAGGAGATTCCCGCCCTGCTTGAGCGTGAGCGCGAGGTTCAGTCGGTTGCGCTCGCCACCGGAGAGAACGCCCGCCTTCTTCTGCTGGTCAGGGCCCTTGAAGCCGAACTGGCTGACGTAGGCGCGCGAAGGGATCTCCGTCTTGCCGACCTGGATGTAGTCGAGGCCTTCCGACACGACCTCCCAGAGCGTCTTGTTCGGATCGATGCCGCCGCGGCTCTGGTCGACGTAGGAGATGTCGACGGTCTCGCCGATCTTGAGGTCACCGCCGTCGAGCGGCTCGAGCCCGACGATCGTCTTGAAGAGAGTCGTCTTTCCCACACCGTTCGGGCCGATCACGCCGACGATGCCGTTGCGCGGAAGGGTGAAGCTGAGACCGTCGATCAGGATGCGATCCTCGAAGCCCTTCTTGAGGCCCTTGGCCTCGATGACCTGGGACCCAAGGCGCGGGCCGACCGGAATGACGATCTCCTCGAAGTCGAGGACTCTCGTCTTCTCCGCCTCCGACGCCATCTCCTCATAGCGGGCGAGGCGCGCCTTCGACTTGGTCTGGCGACCCTTGGCGTTCGAGCGCACCCACTCGAGTTCGCCAGCAAGGCGCTTCGCGAGCTTCGCATCCTTCTTGCCCTGCACCTCGAGACGCGCAGCCTTCTTCTCGAGGTACGTCGAGTAGTTGCCCTCGTACGGGTAGAGGTGACCGCGGTCGACCTCGGCGATCCACTCGGCGACGTGGTCGAGGAAGTACCGATCGTGAGTCACCGCGAGCACTGCGCCGGGGTACTTCGCCAGATGCTGCTCAAGCCAGAGAACGCTCTCGGCGTCGAGGTGGTTGGTGGGCTCATCGAGGAGCAGAAGGTCCGGCTTCTGGAGGAGGAGCTTGGTGAGCGCGACGCGGCGCTTCTCACCACCGGAGAGGTTGGCGACCGTGTAGTCCGAGGGCGGCGTGCGCAGTGCATCCATCGCCTGCTCCAGCTGGGAGTCGAGGTCCCATGCGTCAGCGGCGTCGATCTCCTCCTGCAGCGTGCCCATCTCGGCGAGAAGCGCGTCGAAGTCCGCGTCGGGCTCGGCCATCTCCATGCCAATGGCCGCGTGACGATCGACCTTGGCCTTGATCTCGGCGACGCCCTCCTGGACGTTCTCGAGAACCGTCTTGCTCTCGTCGAGCTCTGGCTCCTGCATCAGAATGCCCACGGTGTATCCGGGCGAGAGACGCGCCTCACCGTTTGAGGGAGTGTCGAGCCCAGCCATGATCTTGAGGATCGTGGACTTACCGGCACCGTTCGGGCCGACCACCCCAATCTTGGCCCCGGGGAAGAACGACATGGTGACGTCATCGAGGATGAGCTTGTCACCGACCGCCTTGCGGGCGCGGACCATGGAGTAAATGTATTCGGCCATTACTCCATTGTACGGAGGGCCGTGACTACCAATCGATCGGTCGAGTGGTGCCGATGAGGCACTTGCCGGTGCCGAGGATGGGTGCGAGGTAACTCGTGTACGCCGTTGGGCTCAGCTGACCGATGAGGCACTCACCCTGCATCTTCACGGACACCACGATCGAATCCGCCGGGATCTGGATGGCAGTCGTGTCGAACGTGACCTCCATCTCAGTCTTGACGAAACCGTGATTGGCGAGGTTGGTGACGATGTCCGCGCCGGGCCCCATCTTGTATTCGCCCCAGTACTCGTTGTTGACGTAGTCGAAGAACTGCTTGTTGGCCGCCGCGGTGCCGTCGGGCTTGAACTCCGGGATCTTTGTCGGGGTGGGTTTCGGGGTGGGCGAGGCCGAGGCACTACCCGTGGGAACCGGCATCGGCTTCGGGTCTCCGCCACCGACGCATCCCGCCAGGGCCACTACCGCCACAAGCGCAAGGCCGGTTGCGGCGAAGCGCACTGCAGGTCCTGGCATCCCGACTCCCAACTATTCCGCGGCATGTCCGCTCGCACATTGTAGGGCTGAGGAACTGAGAGAAGCGCTAGAACGCGGGTTCGGGAGCGGCCGCGCCCGTCATGGCCGGTTCGAAGGAGTCCTTCTGGGGTGGTTGTGAGGCTGGCTGGTCTGCCTGGGGCTCCTCGGTGGCAGCAGCCTGGCTTGCGCTCATCGATCGGGCGAAGGTCGTCGATCCCCAGAGCAGGTCGTGGCCCAGGGCCTCCGCCTCGACATCCACGTTCATGCCGGTGCGCTCGCCGGTGTCCCACGAGCGCAGCTTGAGCCGGCCGGTCACAAGCACACGCTCCCCCTTCTTGAGCGATGCGCTTGCGTTGATCGCAAGCTGGCGAAAGCACGTGACCGTGTACCAGTTGGTCTCCCCATCGACCCATTTGCCTTCGTTCTTGTCGAACCTGCGCTGGGTAGAGGCGAGCCGGAAGTTGGTGATCGCGAGCCCCTCGCTCGTGAAGATGTGCTTGGGATCGGTGGCCACGAGGCCGGTGAGCGTGATCGTGTCTGTCATGGCTGCTCCGTCGTAGAAGTGGACGGATGCTCGGGGCGGCGCTCGTGCCGGGAAAGCCGCCCCGGCATCCGATGGAGCAAGTGTGCAGCGCCGCGCAGGGTCGCTCTCGAGGATCGTGCCGCTCTGGGGAACGGCGTAACAGAACCGGTTGCGTTGGGGAGGAGTCCGCAATCGCAAACCCATAGGCTGGTCGAATGCCGTACAACGCAGATGCAGATCGCTACCAGAAGCTCGAGTACGCCCGTGTCGGCAGGAGCGGGCTCAAGCTGCCGAGAGTCTCGCTCGGCCTCTGGAACAACTTCGGCTCCGACCGCGCGCTCGAGACCCAACGGGCGATCATCCGCAGGGCCTTCGACCTCGGCGTGACCCACATCGACATCGCCAATAACTACGGCCCGCCGAACGGGTCGGCTGAGTCGAACTTCGGCACGATCCTGCGCGAGGACCTCCGCCCTTACCGCGACGAACTCATCATCTCGTCGAAGGCCGGATACGACATGTGGGAGGGCCCCTACGGCGATTGGGGTTCCCGTAAGTACCTGCTCTCATCCCTCGACCAGAGCCTTGCCCGCACGGGTCTCGAGTACTTCGACATCTTCTACTCCCACCGCCCTGATCCCGAGACCCCCATCGAGGAGACCATGGGCGCACTCGCGAGTGCCGTCCACTCCGGCAAGGCGCTCTACGTGGGCATCTCCAATTACTCCCCAGAGCAGACTCGAGCGGCAGCGGCCGCCCTCGCCGAGCACAAGGTTCCCCTGCTCATCCACCAGCCCAGGTACAACATGTTCGACCGTCACATCGAGGACGGGCTCTTCCCGGTGCTCGACGAGCTGGGCATCGGGAGCATCGTGTTCTCGCCGCTGGCCCAGGGCCTCCTCACCAACCGTTATCTCAACGGCATCCCGGCAGATTCGCGCGTCGCCGAGGGGCGCTGGATGAACGAGAACACGATCGACGAGACATACCTATCGCGCGCCAAGGCTCTCAACGAGATCGCGGATGCCCGCGGCCAGAGTCTCGCTCAGCTCGCGCTGCTCTGGGTGCTGCGCGTGCCCGAGGTGACGTCAGCCCTCATCGGCGCCTCCAGCGTCGCGCAACTCGAGAACAACCTCGCCGCCCTCTCTGCTCCCCCGCTCACGGCGGAGGAGCTCGACGCGATCGAACCGTTCGCAGTGCACGGAACAGGTAGTTCGCGGTAACCCAGCCCCACTGTCGGTGGTCGAAGTTATGTTCGAGTCAAAGATTCGGACTGACAAGGAGACCACGATGACAACGCTCGACTTCACCGCAGCGCGTACCATCCACGCCGGTATCGCCACGACTCAGCTCGGCGATGACCTCTGGCGCATCACGCGTGCAGGCGGGGAGGTGCTCGGATACGTCGAGCGCCACATCACTGCCGCAGGCCAGCGTTTCACGGCGAAGCGCATGCTCCAGCGTCAGCGTCGTTTCCTCCCTGTTGGGGACTTCTGGACAATCGAGGATGCCTTGGATTGCTTCCGGTTCTAGCGTGTCGCCCCGTCACTCGTGTTACTAGCGGGGTTACAGTGACGGCATGATGCTGGAGTGGTGGAATGACATTGTTCGCTGGTTCGCCTCGGATTCCGGGCAGACCATCTTCGTCACGGCGATACTTCCCTTCATAGCGATTCTCGCTGCGGGACTTCTGGCCGGCCTGATCATGCGCGGCGCACTCAAGCGCTTCGTGCTGCAGCAGGACAAGCAGGCGAAGGTCTCCGCGATCGCGGGGCTCGCTGCATCCGCTCGCAAGGCAGCCACGTGGAGCAGCCTCTCCGCTCAGGAGAAGCAGCACGTCGAGCAGCAGACGAGTGAGGCTGAGATCCGTGTCCGCCTCCTGCCGGTCGCCGGAGCGACCGAGGCGGCTGACTGGGCCGCCCATTACATCGCTTCGATGAAGCGCAACTCGGCCAACTACGGCTTTCAGGCCGAACAGGACCTGAAGCAGCTGCAGGACGGGCTGGTGTTCTGGCACCACAAGCCCTCCAAGGCACGCAAGATGTTCTCGCAGGACCTTGCCACCTGGAAGTACGACAGCTCAGCACCCGAAGACGAACTTCTCGCCAAGCAGCGCGAGTGGGCGGCACAGCAGGAGACGCAGCCCTTCGAGCCGGCGAAGGCCAGCTAGAACCCTCGCGGATTTCGTACCGCGGCGCTACTCGACGGCAACGTCGAGACTGTGCGAACCAATGACGGCGAGCAACGCCAGTTTCTCCTGGCTCTCACTGCCCGGCTGGGCGGTATAGACCAGCAGGGAATGCGATTGCCCGGGGTCGACGAGCACCTGGCAGTTCAGTTCCAGGCGTCCAAGCTCGGGATGAATGAAAGTTTTGGTCTCCTGCGGGCGAAGGCCGACCTCGTGCCTGTTCCACACCGACCTGAACTCCTCACTCTGCTCGAGGAGTAGATCAACGTACTCTGCTGCGCGCGATCCTGGCCCCCGAAGCGTCGCAATCTCACGCAGTCCCGACGCCCACATGCGGCTGAGGAACGCATGGCTCTCGGGCGCGTAGAGGTTTCGTGACTCGGGAACCGTGAACCAGCGGAAACCGATGCTGCGCTCGGGCCCCACGAAGCGTGTGGTCTCCCCCGTGAGGGCAACTCCCAGCGGTGTCTGGCGCAGGGTCTCCCCCAGCTCGGTGACGATCTCCGCCGGAGTGTCGCCGAGCCTGTCCAGCACGCGGAGCAGACCAGGACCGATGTGCTCGCCCGAGCCGCCCCGCGACGGCGCCTGGTGCCCCGCCAAACGGAAGAGGTGGTCGCGCTCCTCGAGCGAGAGGTGCAGACCCTGCGCAATCGAGGCGATCATCTGCTCGGAGGGTTGCGGGCCCCGTTCCCGTTCGAGGCGAGAGTAGTAGTCCGTCGACATGTGACACAGCGACGCAACCTCCTCGCGGCGCAGGCCCGACGTGCGACGTCGTTGTCCCCTCGGCAGCCCGACATCCTCAGGTTGCAGGGACTCGCGACGAGCACGAAGAAACTCCGCCAACCCCGCCCTGTCGATCTCCACGCCAGCCTCCTCTTGTCCCCTCATTCCTACCCTGCGGTGCGCAATCACATCCACGGACCGGTGATCCCCTCTTCAGGGTTATCAGGGGATCGCCGGTCCGTGGACACAGCGGCCCTGAATAGATTCCGCGCGAATCTCCACAGTGGACCCACGACCGTCTGACGAGGAGTAACCCATGGCACGTAGACCCATCGACATTCAGATCCCCGACCTCTCCGGCAAGCTAGCCGTCGTTACCGGCGGCAGCGACGGCATCGGCCTCACCATCGCCACTCGGCTTGCCGCGGCGGGTGCCGAACTCATTCTTCCTGTGCGCAATCCCGCCAAGGGCGACGCAGCAGTGACGCACATCACCTCGGTCGCCCCTCAGGCCACCGTCTCCACGAGAGCCCTGGATCTTTCCTCGCTCGAATCCATCGCGGCGCTGTCGAAGACGCTCGGTGAGGAGGGCCGGCCCATCCACATCCTGGTGAACAACGCAGGCGTGATGACGCCTCCCTCGCGTAAGACCACCCAGGACGGGTTCGAGCTCCAGTTCGGTACGAACTTTCTCGGTCACTTCGCACTTGTCGCAGGGTTGCAGCCCCTTCTCTCCGCCGGCGGAGCACGCGTGACCTCCCAGATCAGCATTGCGGCGAATGGAGGAAGCATCAACTGGGATGACCTGAACTGGGAGCGGTCCTACGACGGCATGAACGCCTACCGGCAGTCGAAGATCGCCTTCGGCCTGTTCGGCCTCGAGCTCCAGCGGCGCGCGGAGAAGGAGGGATGGGGGTTCACGAGCAACCTCTCCCACCCGGGCGTCGCACCGACGAGCCTTCTGTCGGCTCGTCCCGAGTTCGGCCGCGATCAGGACACCCTCGAGGTGCGGGTCATTCGCGCCCTGTCGGCACGCGGAATCCTCGTCGGTACGCCCGAGAGCGCAGGCTTGCCCGCGCTGTACGCCGCGACCTCGCCCGACTCGCTCCCGGGGCGGCTGTACGGACCGCGCGGGCCGGGCAACGTCGGCGGCGCACCCGCTGAGCAGAAGATGTACGCGAGGCTCGAGAGCACGGAGAACGCTGCGCGTATCTGGACCGCTGCCGAAGAGCTGACGGGGGTGACGTTCCCCTAGCACCGCGCGTCCTGCGGACGCCCGCCGCACGGTGCCCCCGGCAGGAATTGACTCCCCACCGAGCCGCCAGCCGATCCTACGGACCGCCCGGACTGCACGGCGTGGGCCCACGAGCACGCTCGCATCCTGCGCAAACACACCGCGCGTCGCGCGTCCTGCGGACGCCCGCCGCACGGTGCCCCCGGCAGGAATTGACTCCCCACCGAGCCGCCAGCCGATCCTACGGACCGCCCGGACTGCACGGCGTGGGCCCACGAGCACGCTCGCATCCTGCGCAAACACACCGCGCGTCGCGCGTCCTGCGGACGCCCGCCGCACGGTGCCCCCGGCAGGAATTGAACCTGCGACCAAGAGATTAGAAGGCTCCTGCTCTATCCGCTGAGCTACGGGGGCTAGCGGTGCCACGATACCGCAGCGGTCGCACAGAGCCGCGTCAGACGGCCTTCGCGAGTGCCACCAGCACCTGGTTCACGGTGGGTGCACCCTCCGCGCGGAACACCTCGGCGTCGTCGGAATCGAGCACGACGATCGTCGGGGTGGAGCGGATGCCCGCCCGCTCAGCCTCGTCGTTGTGCGCGGCGACATCCAGCTCGACAATCGTCGCGGCCGGCACCAACTGCTCCACCTGGGTCAGAACGGACCTGGTCTGGATGCAGGGATCACAGAACGATGAAGAGAAGAACAGGAGTTTCACACCGGGGCAAACCGCTGCGTGACCGACAAGATTCCCTAGTCGTCGTTGCGCTCGTCGAGCGCCTCGATCGGGTCGCTGTCCGGAGCATCCCACGTGTACGTGACCTGAACCTGCTCGCCGACCTCGTGCGCGGTCGGGTTGATGTAGACGAGCTGCGTCTCCTTGCCGTCGACGGCGGCGATGACCGTCACCTCGTCATCCCACGAACCATCAGTGCTGATGCGGGTATCGCTCTGGCCGTCGTACGGGCCGCCGGTGTAGAAGACGACATACTCGTCGCCGCGGGAGAGTGCAGGGGTTTCAGACATGTCACAGGTCTACCAGATGCGCCCGAGAGGCGCACAGGTGTACCCGCAGCGAACTCTGTGTATACAGATCGTGCGCGACCGCGGCGGGGACTGGTGTGTCTACTCCCGGGTGACGACACTTATGCCGTGACCCCGCAGTGGAACCGTTACGTGGCTCTCGGTGATTCGACCACCGAGGGGTTCCGCGACCCGATCGCGGGTGTCACCGAGCCACTGCTGGGTTGGGCAGACCGGCTTGCAATGATCCTCGACGGCAACGCTCGCCTTCGGGACGAGCACTTCGCATACACGAATCTCGCCGCGAGGGGACGGCGGATTCGACATGTCGTCGCAGACCAGGTTCCTCGTGCGATCGAGCTGCAGGCAGATCTCGTGTCCATAGTCATCGGCGGCAGGGACCTCATGACAGCACAGGGCGACCCGGATGAACTCGCATCCGAGGTCGAATCGGGGGTGCGTGCCATCCGTGCGACCGGCGCTGACGTGCTTCTGGCCACCTGCTTCGACCCGCGTTTCGGCTTCTTCCTCAAGCCCCTCCGCGACCGCGCTGCCGTCTACAACGCAAACCTGTGGAGCATCGCCCGCAATCACGGCACCTTCACCCTGGACCTGTGGGGAGCGCGAGAGTTACAAGCACCCGCGATGTGGGCGGAGGACCGCGTTCACCTCGCGCCGGCCGGTCACCGCTTACTGGCGTGCAAGGCAGCCCATTCCCTCGGAGTGCCGTACTACGAGTTGGCGGCGCCGGGCGGCGACTGGCTCCCGGGGAAACTCCCCAACCTCACGACGGTCACCGGCCGCCAGTAGACTTCGGGCATGCCCTCGAATTCTGATCTGCTGGTCTGGATCGACTGCGAAATGACTGGCCTGGACGTCGGAATCGACGAACTGGTCGAGGTTGCCGTGGTGATCACCGACTACAACCTCGTCGCCGTCGACCCGGGGTTCAGCATCGTGATCAAGCCCGACCAGTCCGCCTTCGACAACATGAGCGACTTCGTTCGCGACATGCACGCGTCCAGCGGACTGCTCGAGGAGATACCGAACGGAGTGGCACTGGCCGATGCCGAGTTCGCGGTGAACGAGTACATCATCAATCACGTGCCGACACCGAAGAGCGCACCTCTCGCCGGCAACACGATCGGCACCGATCGGATGTTCCTCGCCAAGTACATGCCGCGGGTCGACAGCCACCTGCACTACCGCAGCGTCGACGTGTCGTCGATCAAAGAGCTCTCGCGTCACTGGTTCCCGCGCGTGTACTTCAACGCGCCGACGAAGGACGGCGGGCACCGCGCTCTCGCTGACATCCTCGAGTCCATCCGAGAGCTCGAGTACTACCGCAAGGCTGTTTTCGTGGGAGACCCCGGGCCGAGCACTGAGCAACTCCAGCAGATCTCTGCTGACGTAGTGGAGTCCTTCGCCGCTCGGCTGTAATACACTTGTTTGGTTGCCCCGCACGGGGCCGCATGGTGGGCGTAGCTCAGTTGGCAGAGCGCTGGCTTGTGGAGCCGGAAGTCGCGGGTTCGAGCCCCGTCGTCCACCCCAGGCGAAAACGGTCCGACTTTCGAGGCGGGCCGTTTTCCTGTTTGTGCTGGAGTACCACGTGACGAGGACCGAGACCGACGTCGAACTTGCCGACCTCACGTCGATCGACATGCCGTGGGTGACGATCGTCTGGAACGATCCGGTCAATCTGCAGCAGTACGTCACCCACGTGTTCAGTACGTACTTCGGCTATCCCCGGGCGGAGGCTGAACGCCTCATGCTCATGGTGCACAACGACGGCAAGGCCGTTGTCGCCACCGGTCCGCAGGAGGAGATGGAACGCCACGTCGAAGCCATGCACGACTTCGGGCTGTGGGCGACAGTATCGAAGGCCTTCTCGTGATCCCGTTCTCCCGGCAGGGTGACCTGGTGATTGCCCGATTTGCCGAACAGGAGGTCGAGATCCTGCGCGAACTCATCGAGCAGGAGATCGCCCTTCTGTCCGAGGTGGGGGCAGGCGATACGGCGGATGCAGCGCTTGCCGAGGTGGGCATTGGTGGCTCATCCAGCCTTCCTCGGGATCCGGCGCTGGCGCGCCTGTTGCCCGACGCCTACCGGGACGACCCGGAGGCGGCATCCGAGTATCGAAGGCTGACGGAGGCCTCGATGGTCGCGCGGAAGGTGGCATCAGCGCGCGGACTCGTCGAGAGCCTCGGAGACGGCGACGTGCAGTTGGATTCGCCGGCTGTGCAGCTCTGGCTGCGCGCGGTGAACGACCTCAGGCTCATCATCGCCTCGCGCCTCGGAATAGTCGAGGACGACGACGCTGGCACGGGCGATGAGGTCATGCAGGACGTGTACCACTGGCTGGGTTTCGTACAAGGCAGCCTGCTTGACGCGCTGGAGGGCGGTGCCTGATGGATGACATCTCCCCTGACGATTTCGAACGTCTAGTGATCGACGAGCTCGACCTGCTGCCCGACGACATGGTCGACGGGCTCGACAATGTGGTCTTCGTCACCGAGGACAGGCCGGAGGATGGTTCGCTCGACCTTCTCGGGCTCTACGACGGAATCGCACTCACAGAACGCGGTACCTACGGCTTCGGAGAGCTTCCCGACAGGATCATCCTGTACCGTGAACCTCTGCTGTCGATCGCGGAGGATCTCGACGATCTGAAGGACCAGATCCACGTGACACTCGTGCATGAGATCGCACACTTCTACGGAATCGATGACAATCAGTTGCACGAACTAGGTTGGGGTTAGCGCGGTGAAGTTTCACTCGGGAGCATCGCAACGCCAATCGGGACCAGTCAGGCGAGCTACCCTGTCTGGAGGAGGTCTCATGTTTCGCAGGACTGCAGGAATCGTCGCAGGCTCGTTGGCGCTCGTCGTCGGACTGAGCGGGTGCTCCTTGCTCCAGGCCGGCGGGGGCGAACCACCACTCTCCGGACTGGCTGCCTGCGCGCTCGGCCACACCTGGCAGATGGACGTCGCGGACATGGCCACCAAGGTCAAGGACGACCTCGCAGCCAGTGGAATCGGTGGCGACGTGCAGATCGCAGGAACGCAGTCCCTCGACTGGAACGACAAGGGCCACGTCGAAATCACCTCCGACCTCACGATGACCGCAGTGGTCACCGTGACTCCCGAGTACATCATCACCGTCACGAAGAAGCAGGTGGGCACAGTGACCGGTGCCGCCTACATCAGCGGCGAGGTAGCCATCCCGCGCGACTGGGACGAGAGCGCCCTCTCGATCGAGACCACCGCGGAGACCGGCGGACAGGCCATTCCCGAGGGTTCCCCGTGGGCGATCCCCCGTCTGGGCATCGACGACTCCGTTGGCCTCGAGCTCACGTGCGACGGAGACCGCCTCACCATCCACCCGCGCGGTGAGCGCACCACGCAGGTGTGGACGAAGTCCAGCTGACCCTGCTGGCCTCACCGGTCACGTCGTGGAGACGACGACGTCGGCGAGCTCGCGCGGGTGCTCACGCGCGATGAAGAGCTCCTCCTGGGCTGCCCAGCGCTCCCAGTGGGGTGCGAAGGTATCGCCGTCGCGATCGAGGGCGCGCTGCCGTCGGGTGGAGTCGTCGGCCTCGAGCCAGATCGCGGTGGTCGCCCTCGCCCGGCTCTCCCGGCTGAGCGCTCCGACGCCTTCGATGATGATCGGCGCGTCCGGGCGCAGGTAGTGCATCCCGCCTGGCCTGTCGTCCTCCCAGTTCCAGCTACGCCACGTGAGGGTGTCGAGGATGCCCGGCACAGCGCGGCTCGCCGCGTCGAGGCCATCCCAGCCGGGGTAGATGTCGTCGAGTCGAACGAGCTGGGAGCCGTTGATCCTGCCGGCGATGAGGGTGGCGAGGTCGGACTTACCGGAGCCGGAGCGACCGTCGATGAGCGTGACATCCATCACTGGCCCCCGATGAAGTTCCAGTGACCCGTCACGACTGAGACGGTAACGGATGCCGCGGCAATCGCCACAGCGAACAGCACGAGAACGACGTCAGCGGGCCCCACTCGCGACTCGCGTGCCCAGCTGCGCTCTCCTGGCGCGCCGAAAGCCCGCGCTTCCATGGCCGTGGCGAGCTTGCTGCCACGGCGGATCGCCAGCACGAGTAGAGCGAACGCCTGGCCGAGGAAGCGTCGAAGACGGCCGCCATCCGAGACTCCACGGGCCCTGCGGGACAGCTCGAGGCTGCGCCAGTCGTCGGCGAAGAGGCTCACGAGCCGCAGGCCGGCGAGAGCTCCGAGCACGAACCGCGCAGGCAGTTTCAGCCGCTGGGCGAGACCGTCGGCCAGATCCGTCGGGTCCACGGTCGCGAACAGCACCACGGCAGGCAGTGCGATCGCGAGGACACGGAGGACCGTGGCGATGGCGAGTTCGATCGAACCATCGCTGATGTGGATGAACAAGAACTGGAAATAGGTCTGGCCGGACGGGCGGCCGTAGAGCAGGATCGTGACGCCGCCGAGCACAGCAGCTATCCACACGGCTGACGTTCGCCGAAAGAACTGGGCGACCGACAGCCCCGCGAACGGAAGGAGCACCGCTTCGGCCGCCAGCGCTACGGTCGCCGAGACCCAGTCGATCGAGAGCACGAGGGCGATGCTGATGATCGCGCTTGCGGCGAGCTTGGCTACCGGGTTGATGCGGAAGACGGCCTGGGTGCCCTGAACGGGAGCGAGGATGCTCATGCGGCTCCCGGCATCCGGAACTCGGTGTCGGCGAGAGCCCTCACGAGCTCGGCATCGTGGGTGATCGTCACGATCGAGCTGCCCGAGTCGGCGAGGCCCGCGAGGAGTGCGACGAGTTCTGCCCAGGTGCGGCTGTCCTGTCCGAATGTGGGCTCGTCGAGAATGAGTGTGCTCGGGCGCGTAGCCAAGGCCGTGGCCACGGAGAGGCGGCGTTTCTCTCCGCCAGACAGCGTGAAGGGGTTGGCACCGAGCAGACGATCGAGTCGCAGGCGGGTCGCGAGCTCGTCGCACACCTGCTCGAGCTCCGATTCGCTGCGTCCCAGCACGCGCGGCCCCACGAGGAGCTCGTCCTTGACCGTGCGTGCGAGGAACTGGTGCTCCGGGTCCTGGAAGACGGTACCGATGCGAGTGAGCAGGTCGCGCGACTTCCACCGGAAGGGGTTCGTCTCCGCACCGGGGGCCAGGGGCGCGGCATCCACGATGCCCGCCGCGGCCGGGATGAGTCCGCCGAGGGTCAGGCCAAGGGTCGATTTCCCCGCGCCGTTCGGCCCCGTGATCGCAAGTACGCGCCCTGACTCCACGGTGAGGTCGATCTCGGATGCCACGACTCGATGACGCGACCGCGCGACCGAGAGATCGCGTGCAGCTACGAGCGGCGATGCGGCAGGGCGTTCGCGCGTGGGAAAGGCGGGTGGATGCCCGGGCACCCAGATTCCGGATGCGGCGAGGTCCGCGCCCCGCTCCCCCAGGATCGCCGCGGGCGTGCCGTCGGCGACGACGCTGCCTCCGTCGCCGAGCACGATGATTCGATCCACGAGATCGCGCCACACCGAGACGCGGTGCTCCACGACGATGAGGGTCGCGCCGGTGCGGTCGGCCACACGTGCGACGGAGTCGCGGACCTGATCAACACCCTCCGGATCGAGGTTCGCCGTCGGCTCGTCGAAGAGGAGCAGCCCGGGCTGCATCGCAAGGACGCCGGCGAGGGCCAACCGCTGCTTCTGACCTCCGGAGAGTTCACTCGTCGGGTGGTCCAACGGCAGGTCCAGGCCTACTGCGTCGAGCGCCTCGGCGACGCGGCGCCAGGTCTCCTCACGCGGGATACTCAGGTTCTCGCATCCGAAAGCGACATCGTCGCCCACCCGGGCCAACATGACCTGGGAGTCCGGGTCCTGCAGAACAAGCCCAACTCGTCCGCGAGCAGCCCTGGGGTCGTCGCCGCCGACACGGAGCTCGCCGATCGATTCGCCCTCATCATCACCGCCCAGAACGCCGGCCAGGGCGTGCAGGAGGGTCGACTTGCCCGAGCCAGAAGCGCCGAGGAGCAGGACGCGCTCGCCAGGCTCGACCGTGAAGCTCACGTCAGATAACGCCCACGCCAGCCTCGTGGCGTGCCGCCACCCCCATCCCCGCGCGACGACGGGAACGGGGGTGGCGACGCCGGAGAGCGAGGTCACACCCGAACGGTGTTCTCGCGCCCCGAGGCAAATCGGTCGAGTGCCCCCGTGCGGGCGAGCCCTCGCGCGAGGAGCCACGAACCGAGGCCAGCGATGACGGCGCCGGAGATGACCGCGGAGATCACGTAGGTGACACCGAATGCGGTGTCGGCACCCGCGTACCAGAGCACGAGGTCGTTGATCCCCATCGCGAGGCCCGCGGCAGCGCCAGCGAGGAGGGCGACGACCCAGCTCCAGTTGACGTAGCGGAAGGCCAGGAACACCAGCTCTGCCCCGAGTCCCTGCACGAGGCCAGCCTCGAGGGTGAGGAACGCCCACTGGGCGCCGAGGAGGGCGGAGACGGTCGCAGCGACGATCTCCACGTAGATGGCAGCGCCGGGCTTGCGGATGACCAGGCCGCCGAGCACGCCGGCGAAGAGCCAGACGCCGTAGAGGAGCGCCTGCATCCCGGGGAGGGCTGCCTCGAGCGGACCAGTGGCCGGCTGGTAGAACTGGTTCCAGACCCAGAACACGAGACCGGCTGCGACGCCGATCGCGCTCGCGACGACGATATCGACGACGCGCCAGGAGTAGCGGTTGGATGGTGCGGACATAGTGATGTGCCTTTCGGATTCGAAACGGCACGGGTTTCAAGAGGGCCTCCCTGCGCTGGCATGATCCAGATCAGGTTCGACGGTCGAAGCTTGGAGAAGCTTCCTCTCAGCCCGGCTCACCGGACTCCCGTGTACGCCGACAAGCATAGGCTCGAATCATGGACTTCCGCATCTTCACCGAACCGCAGTACGGCGCCACCTACGACGACCAGCTCGGACTTGCCCTCGCCGCCGAACGGCTCGGGTTCAACGCCTACTTCCGCTCCGATCACTACTCGACGATGAGTTCGAAGACGAACGGACTACCCGGGCCGACCGACTCATGGGTGACACTGGCCGGGCTGGCGCGGGAGACCAGCACGATCCGGTTGGGCACGCTCGTGTCATCCGCCACGTTCCGGTTGCCGGGGATTCTCGCCATCCAGGTTGCCCAGGTCGACGCGATGTCGGGCGGGCGTGTGGAACTCGGCCTGGGGACCGGATGGTTCGAAGCCGAGCACACGCAGTACGGCATTCCGTTCCCGGAGAAGCGTTTCGGGCCGTTCGAGGAGCAGCTCGAGATCGTGACTGGGCTGTGGAACACCCCCGTCGGCGAGCGGTTCAACTACGACGGCACCCACTACCAGCTCGTCGACTCCCCCGCGCTGCCGAAGACGGCGCAGGCCCACGTGCCGATCATTGTGGGCGGGGCCGGCTTGTCGAAGACTCCAGCGCTCGCGGCGCGTTTCGCTGACGAGTTCAACTCGTGGCGAGCCGAGCTCGCGCTGACGGGCCAGCGGATTGCACGAGTGCGCGAGGCGTGCGAGGCCATCGGGCGCGACCCGGGCGAGCTCGTGTTCTCGATTGCGGGCACGACAGCCGTGGGCGGTACTCCTGCAGACATCGAGCGCCGGGCGGATGCCACGGGCCAGCCCCTCGAGACGCTCCGCGCCTCCGGCTTCGCCGGCACCGCGGCCGAGGTCGTCGATGTGCTGGGTGGACTCCAGGAGCTCGGGGTCTCGCGCATCTACTTCCAGGTGCTGGACTTCGCCGACCACGACCAGCTCGACTACCTGGCGCGCGAGGTGGCCCCGCAACTGGGCTAGCTCTGGTGGACGTCGCTCAGCGCGCTGGAGCTTGGAGCGAAGGCCATTTCTGGCCTTCGCCGCGACGCCAGCGCCGATGACCGTCTCGGGCATCGGTTTACCTCGCGCGCTGAGGTTTGCCGGCGGCGCTGGCGCGTGGACACGCGCGCCCTCGTCAAACCTCAGCGGTTGGCATCCGTGGGTCTACGCTGATGCCCGTGACGGATGCAATGCTGCCCAACCTCCCCCTCCGCAAGCGCCCCATCGACATCGTGTTCGCCGTGTTCTTCACGCTGTTCATCGTGACGTCGTGCATCGCGGACATGCTTCCGACGCTCGGCATTGATTTCAGCCAGCCGACGGGCAACTTCCTCGTGGACTCGAACTACTGGTACGCGCACGACGCGGACCCGCTGTTCATGCATCCGCCCGTCTGGATGCGCATCGTCACCGGTCTCAGCGCGTTCGTGTACATGCTCTTCTACCTGGTGCTGGTGCCTGCACTACTCAAGGGATGGAACTGGATCCAGCTTCCCGCCGTGATCTACGCGACCATGATCGCCTCGATCACGGGCATCATCGTGTTCGGCGTGGAGTTCTTCGGGGAGCCGGAGTTCCAGACTGGCAACCCGGCGAAGTTCCTGGCCTTCAACCTGCCGTATGTGCTCGTGCCGCTGCTGCTCCTGGTGCGGATGCGCAAGCCGATGCCCTTCACCCGCAAGTTCTGATGGGCGATGGGGTAAGCCTGAGATGACGTGGACACCGCTGGACACCGCACTCGTAGTTCTGGGCGTGGCACTCGCGGCTCTCGCGACTTGGACCTTAGTGTCTGCCCGCAAAGCGTCGCGATTCCGCGAGCTGCGCACCGCGATCGCGACGCTCGTGATCGTGCTGGCACTTGTCGCGGTGGCGGTCGTTGTCATCAACGCGATGATCCCACCCATCACCTGATCGTCCGAGTGTTCCGAATGTGCCCGTTTGAGGCGTGCGAAAGGGGCACATTCGGAACACTCGGCACGAAGAGGTGAGACGTGGCGCCGAGTGTTCCGAAATGGCTGTCATGCGGCGCGTTTTAGCAGCCATATCGGGACAGTGGGCGAAAACTCGCGTCAGGGAGCGCTCACGGGAGCCACGGGATGGGGTCCACGCGCGTGCCGTCGACCCACACCTCGAAGTGGCAGTGCGCGACTGAAGCGTTGCCGCTCGCGCCAACGAGGCCGATGCCCTCACCTGCGGCAACCGGCTGGCCGACGGCCACGGTCGGCGAGCCCTCGATGAGGTGCGAGTAGAGCGTCGCCACTCCCCCTCCGTGGTCGATCTTGATGTACTGGCCCCAGCTGCCGCCGAGCTCCACCTCGACGACTACGCCCGCCGCGGAGGCGACTAGTGGGGTTCCCTGGCTGCACATGATGTCGATGCCGTTGTGCATCCCCTCGCCACGGGGGCCGAACCCATCATTCACCTGCGCGGAGCACGGCCATGTCGACAGGAGACCCACGATGGGAGCAACCGAGACCACTACGGGCGCCACCGGTTCGGGCTTCGGCATCTCGACGGTGTACCCGTCTCGACCGAGCGGCACAATGTCGTACTGGGGCGAGGAGATGCTCTGGGGAGGGCCGGCCAGAAGACCGGATCGCGCGAGAGTGGGCTCCTCCGGTTCAGCGAACGCGATCGCCGGCAGCGTCATCGTGAGGCCGAGTCCGGCGACGGCGACGAAGGCGAGTGGGCGTTTCACACTCTCCAGTCTGCCCCGATTCCGGCGAACAGTCGAAGTTTCACCGGACACTCACGGATCGATCGCGCCGTTCAGGAGGCGATCAGCGCTGGAGTTGCGTGACTTCTCGCATGACTTTGAGGGCTGGATACGCGGAGAGAAAGATCGCCATGGGCGCGCGAAGAGTGAGGGAACGCACCTTGTGCTTGTCGTAGGTGCGCTCGAAACGCATCACGTAGCTGTAGAACTCGCGCGGCGAATCATCGAGGCGTCGCGCCGACATTCCCGTGACCATGTCTGACGAGTAGGCAATCCGCACGTCGTGCGCGTGCAGGTGAAGGCTGAGGTCGATGTCCTCGTGCAGGTCGTCGTCGGGGTCGAGGCACGCCTCATCCCGGATCAGCTCCCACGCCGAACGCCGCAGGGCCATGTTGCTACCGAAGAGCAGGTGTGACTCCTTGGTGACGCGCACGAGGGCGCGGCGCAGCGCGTCATCTGCCTTGTGGCCGAACCGGCGAAGCGGCATGTCGTAGTAGATGACGGGCCCGGTGGATGCCCCCACCTCAGGATCCTCGAAGACCATCGTCACCGCCTCGACCCACGTGGGCTCGAGCACGGAGTCGGCATCGATGCGGCCGATCACGTCCCCCGTGGCGTGGTCGAGTCCGAAGTTGCGAGTGGGGATGAGTCCCTGGATCTCGTCTTGCTTGAGGTAGATGATGGGTGCGTCGGGATAGGTGATCTGGAGCGCGTGCACGACTGCTGCCGTGCCATCCGTCGACTTGTTGTCGACGACGATGATCTCGTGCGCCGGTACCGTCTGGTGCAGCGCAGCGACGACACTCGCTTTGATCGTGTCCTGCTCGTTGTACGCAGGGATAACGATTGAAACGCTGGGCGAAGCCATAGCGCCCACGGTACACGGCGAGGGCTGGGGTCTCCCGGACCGCGAGAGCGATTCGTGCGCCGGGCGGAGACCCGAACTATCGCCCGGACGCGTCGTCGGGCGCCGTGACGAAGTCGATCAGCTCCTCCACCTTGCCGAGCAGCGCGGGCTCGAGGTCGGCGAAACTGCCCACCCTCGACAGGATGTGCTGCCAGGCTCGCGCGATGTCGGCCTGAGTCTCGTGTGGCCAGCCGAGCGCGTCGCAGATGCCGTGCTTCCACTCGACAGTGCGCGGGATCTGTGGCCACGCGGAAAGACCCAGTCGCGCCGGTTTGACTGCCTGCCAGATGTCGACGTACGGATGCCCGACCACGAGCACCGCGCCGGGGAAGAGCTTGCTCGCCGCATCCGCGATGCGGCTCTCCTTGGAACCCGCGACGAGGTGGTCGACGAGAACCCCCACCCGACGACCCGGGCCGGGCCGGAACTCACGGAGGGCGTCGTCGAGGTGATCGACACCCGCGAGGTACTCCACGACGACACCCTCGACGCGAAGGTCGTCGCCCCAGACTCGTTCGACAAGCTCAGCGTCGTGCCGACCCTCGACGTAGATACGGCTTGGCAGCGCTACGCGCGCACGGGCATCCTCGACTGCGAACGAGCCCGACGCCGTGCGCCGGGGCGCACCCTGGGTCGCGGCAGCCTTCACCAGCGAAACCCGCTCTCCGTCGATGAGGAACACCGTCGAGAGCGGGAATGCCCGGACCGCCCCTCGGCGATCCTCCAACTGCACGAGCCCACCGGCAACGGACAGCACTGCCCCCGTGAATCCCGAGGTCGGATCCTCGACGACGAGACCCGCGCTCACCGTCACCTGTCGGGGCGCAGCAACTCCACCGCGCCGCGAGAAGCCCGCGAGTACATCGCCGCCGTATCGGTCATCAGTCACCGCACGAGGCTAACCGCACGTCAGCGGGACGGGCGGATGACGCGGCTGCTAGAACCCGAAGTCGCCGCCGAAATCGCCGCCACCGAAGCCGCCGCCGAAGTCACCGCCACCAAAATCACCAAGGCCGTCACCGGCGGAACCAGCGTCGGCACCGGGGTCCGCCGAGGCGTCCGAACCAGCATCCGCGCTGTCAGAGGCACCAGCATCCGCGCTTCCCGCATCGGAGGGCAGGAAAGCCCCGACCAGGGCCGAACCGATCACGTAGCCTGCGACCGTGCCGAGAAGCGAGCTGCCGACCATCGAACCGAAGCTCGGGCCCTGGAATGACCGCTCCATCGTTCCGGGCTGGCGGAGCTCCGAACGGGTTGCCGACTGGGCGAGTGATTGCGCGTCCTGCCCGCGCGGAGCGTCGCCGGCCGGGGCGTTTCTCGTCAGCTCCTCGAAGACGAGGGTGCGCTGCTCATCCGTCAGCTTGGAGAAGGCCTCGGCGTGCACCTGCTCGATGGTCTCGGGAGGCGCTGTGCGGAGCAGGTACCGGTACCGCTCGACGGCGATCTCGTCCTCGCTCCGGGCACGCTGTGGCGGACGAGGCGCTGCCTCGGGTTCGGTACCGAAAAGTCGATCGAACAGTCCCATGAGAATCTCCATCCCGCGGCGCCATGCCGGCAGGTTCAGCCTAGAGATGCTGTCTGAGAAATGAGCGGGACTGCTGCTCAGCTGTTGGCGTGGTTGATGAGCCAGGGAAGAGGGTTGATCTGAACGTCGTCAATGATGACTTCGAAGTGCAGGTGGGGACCGGTGCTCGCACCGGTGTTTCCCACGGTCCCGATCTGCTGGCCTCGTGCGACCTTCTGTCCGACCTCGACCTGAAGGGATCCGAACTCCATGTGCCCGTACACCGTGCGTGTCACCTCGCCGTCGATGACGTGCTCGAGCACGACGTGAACGCCGAGGCCCTCGCTGCCCTCCTCCGCGGTGACGACGACGCCGTCGGCCACGGCATCCACCGGATAGCCGAGCCCCGGCGTCAGGTCGATCCCCTTGTGGTCCGACGAGCAGCCGTCACAGCTGCGGAAGCCGTAGCCACTGGTCATCGTGGTGTTGGCGGGGACCGGCCACTGCACGAGGGAGAACAGCGAGACGTTGAATCCGTCGCGGGTCGCCGGGACCGGCAGGTAGACCGGAGTCGCAAAACCCTGCACCGCCGGCACATCGCTGAGAGCGACAACCGAGGTCGCCTCGGCCGGTAGCGCTGGCACGCTCACCAGTGCGGCGGCGAAACCGAGCGAGCCGATCGCCAGCACGCGGCGATCAAGCGACAGGAAGCCGACGAGGCGGGCAGGCTGGGCAGGAGTGGAGTGGCGACCGCGGCGCGCGGACGGGCGGGAAGGCAAAGGCAAGAGCGTGGATCCTTGAACATCTCGGCGCACAACGACGCCTAGGGGTGCGTCGTGGCACAGAACGGTCATACGGCGCCAAGAGGCACCCTCAGACAGACCAGGAATCAAGCAACCAGCGGTGGGGTCACGCAGACTCGACCTAGTCCTGGGGAATTTCCCTGTTACCAGCCTGCGTCACGATACTGGGAACTCCATGTGAACGAATCGAATTCACCCGAGCGGTGATGATGATGACACCCACCCCGACACCGACGATCGCACCCAGACCGGAGAGCAGGATGTCGATGACCGAAGCTGAGCCGTCAGGCATCCACACCGTCTGAGCCGCCTCGACCCAGGCCGCTCCCAGAACGCCGAAACCGACGGCGACCCACCAGCGGCGGCGCCCCATCATGAGGGTGAGAAGCAGCCCGACGGGAATGAAGAGGATCATCGGCAGCCACCACCATTGGCGCGCTGACGTCGCCCCCGGAACGAACGTCAGGCCTACCAGCATCCCGATGTAGAGGAAGGCGACGAGCACCAGAATGTGTCGTCGGCGAATCATGACGGCCAGTCTTTCAGGCGTCCCTTGATAAATGATGGGAGAAATATGGATGCACGGCGAGCGTGCCCTGAGCGCTAGTCGCGGAGCCCGAAAAGGTCCGTGCCGTGCTTCACGAGCACGTCGTATGCGTCCCCGTACGTCTCCGGTACGGGGCGATCAGGCTCGTACTTGGCAAGAAGCAGTCCGAGCAGACCCTTCGCGGGGCTCGAGAGCGGGCGATTCTTGTGCTTCTCGTCGGGGCGGGGCACGTCCTCAGGGTTCGGCGGGGTGAACTGCGGATGCGTGACCGGCCAGTCCCACGGCTGCCGCGGGGTCGTGAGGTTGATCGCGTTGAACACGTTGTTGGCCGTCACGTCGCGTCGCGTGAGCGGGCTGAGCCCGTGAAGCCGGTTGAGGGTGGCGATGAGCGAGCCGTGGTGCATCTCATCGTGGATGATCGAGCCTGCCGCGGTGTAGGCGCTCACGAGGATCGCGGGCACGCGGCATCCGAGTCGATTGAATCGAAAGCCCATCTCGCCCTCGGGTGCCTCCGGCGACGGAGGAACGGCGGAGGGCGGCGGCACGTGATCGTAGGTGCCACCGTGCTCGTCGAACGTGATGAGGAAGGCCGTGTTGAGCGCGTTCGAACCCGTGTCGGACTTCGCCGCCCGAAGAGACGAGTACACCGAGTGCAGAAGCGCTTCGCCCGCGCGCACGTCGGATTCCGCTCCGTTGTAGAACTCCTGCCCGTCGTACTCGCTCTCGCGGAGTGTGCCGACGGGAGGGTGCATGTCGTTGTGGTTGAACACCATGCGCGGCTCGATGAACGCGTAGGCAGGGAGGTTGCCGTTCTTGACGTCCTGATGGAACTGCGTCATGTCACGGAAGTTGGTCTTCCAGTACTTCTGCAGCACGGGGGCGTGCAGGACGCCCGTGAACGAGACGATCTGGCTGGCGTCGTAGTACACGCGCCAGGAGAGACCGGCATCCTCGAGCCGGTTGAAGATCGTCGGGGTGGCTGGAGCGTCGATCCACTTGTCGTAGCCACCGTGATCCTTGTTGGTCACGAAGCCATGGGACGTCGACGCGTGGAAGAACGACCGGTTGCAGAACGTTTGTGACGGCACGCCGCAGAACCACGCGTCGTACACGGCGAAGCCCTTGGCGATCGCCGAGAACACCGGAAGCATGTCGGGCGTGAACCCGCCCATCGCGACGCGGTAGTCGTCGAAAGTGGGCGTTTCGCCGTGCTTGATCTCCTCGTAATTGACGACGTAGTCCTTGATGAAGCCCGACATGTCGGCGTCATCGCCGTCCTTCGGTGCGTTGTACGGGGCGGCCAGCGGATTCTCGTAGAGCTTGCCGTTGGACTCCGGATCGAGGATGCCGAACAGTTGCGTATTCACGTGGGGGAAGGTCTCCCCCGGGTCGGGCTGCGGGTGTCGCATGATCTCGTCGGTACTGCCGACGTACGGATGAGCCTCAATGACCTCACCGGCGAGTCCGATGTTCGAGTACGTGCCCTGGTTCAGCCCGTCGAAGCTCGTGCCCTGAGGTAGCTCATCGTTCTCGTAGAGGAAGCCCAGGATGTTGTCGAATGACCGGTTCTCGAACATGATCGTGACCACGTGGTCGAAGCCGGGTTCGCTGCGCTCAGCGAGGGGGTCGAACCCGGGCGCGGGGCTCGCTGCGTTCACCGCAGCGGTGATGCCAGCAGTCGCAGCAGCGCCCGCCGCGAAACCGCCGACGCCGACAGCAGCCGTCTTCAGGAATGCCCGACGGGATGCTCCGGCACGGGCATCCGCGATCGGGGCGTCATCGGCACGCGCGTCGCCGGCTTCAGGTTCGTGAGAGTTCTCCGCCACTCGGTTACTGTATGCCGCTCGCGTTACGACGGCATTGCGACACCCTTGCGCGTGGCGCGCTCACGTCGATCGAGGAGGGTGTCGGCATCCTCGAGGCTTGTTCCCTTCGTCTCGGGGATGATCGCGAAGACGAACCAGAACGACAGCGCGGCGAAGATCGCATACAGCCCGTAGGTGAGGGGCAGGGAGAAGGCGGACAGCGGCGGGAACGTGACGGTCACGACGAAGTTCGCGATCCACTGGGCGCCGGCGGCGATGCCGAGTGCGCGCGCTCGGATCGAGTTCGGGAAGATCTCGCCCAGCAGCACCCAGACCAGCGGGCCCCACGAGACACCGAAGGCGATGACGAACAGGTTCGCCGCGACGAGCGCGATGGGGCCCCATGCTCCCTCGAGCTGCGGGCCATCGCTCGTCACTGTCGCCTGGCTGAACGCGAGGGCCATGACACCGAGTGACACTGCCATGCCGAGCGAACCGGTCAGCAGGATCGGGCGGCGTCCGATGCGATCCACGAGCGCGATGGCGACGATCGTGACCGCGATATTGACGAGACCCGTGACCACGGAGATGGCGAAGGATGCCGACTCCGGGAAGCCGACGGACGACCAGAGCTCGGTGGAGTAGTAGAAGATCACGTTGATGCCCACGAACTGCTGGAAGACCGAGAGGATGATGCCGATCCAGACGATCGGCTTTAGCCCGAGCGCAGGGCCAGCCAGTGTGCCAGTGCGGCGGGCCTCGGCATCGACGGCGATGGACTTACGGATGTCACCGAGCGCGACATCCGCGTCCTGACCGGGCCAGTACTTCTCGAAGACGGTGCGTGCTTTGTCGTCCTTGCCCTTGAGCACGAGATACCGCGGCGATTCCGGCAGGCGAAGAGCGATAAGACCGTACACGAGGCCCGGCACGACGCCGACCAGGAACATCCAGCGCCACGCCTCCAGACCCCAGATGGCCTCGATCGCGCCGCCAGCCGCATTGGCGAAGAGCGCGTCGGAGAGGAGGGCGGCGAAGATACCGATCGTGATCGCCAGCTGCTGCAACGAACCGAGTCGCCCGCGCATCCCGGCCGGTGATATCTCGGCAATGTAAGCGGGAGCGATCACCGACGCGATGCCGATGCCGAGTCCGCCCACCACCCGCCAGATGATGAGATCGACGACGCCAGAGGCGAGTCCCGCTCCGATGGCGCTGGCGATGAAGAGCACGGAGCCGATCAGCATCACGGGAACGCGCCCGAGCCTGTCGGCGAGACGACCAGCAAGCACTGCTCCCACCGCGCAGCCGAGAAGAGCAACGGCCACGGCGAAGCCCGTGAGCCCCTCTCCAAGGCTGAAATCCGTGCGAATGGCGTCGACCGCGCCGTTGACGACCGAGGAGTCAAAACCGAACAGGAAGCCACCGACGGCTCCCGCTATGGCGAGGCCGACGACCTTCGAGTGGGTGGGCGCTGAGTCAGTCACGGTGCTCCTTCGTTGGCAGCAATGCGGAGCACCAGTGTGGCACCTGAGGCGCGCTCGCGTCGCGCGACATGACGGACTGCAATCAAGAGCTTTGCGCGATCAGGGCAGAAGAAACCCCGTCGACACCAGCTCGCGGATCTCGGGAAGGATCTCCGCGAGCAGGGCGCTCTCATCCACCTCGAGCAGCTGCGCCACCGCGCCGCAGATCGCACCGATCGAGAGGTCGCCGTCGCAGGCTCCCACCACCGCCGCAAGAGCAGTGCCGACCGGGATGCTGCGGGCGAAACCCGACCCCTGTCGAAGCAGCATGACGGTGGGATCGTCCGCGCCCGGCCAGTAGTGGCGCTCCTCCGTGACATCCGGCGCGAGGGTCAGTGTGGAGCCCGGCAGGTCTGCCGTCGACAGCCAGTCGTGAGCTTCGAAAACCTCCCGGATGTGCGTTCCGAGTGAACCGCCGAGGGGATACCCGTAGTGCTCGACCCGTTCGAGGAGTGGCGCGCTGCCGCGGCGGAAGGAGAGGTAACCGAATCCCACACGGTGAACGCCGCGCGCCGAGAAGTCATCGAGCCAGGAGGAGTACAGCCGATCGAACTCGGGCCCCGGGCGGGTTCCGCCGTCGCGGATCCACGTCTCCGCGTACTCCTCGACGGACTGCACCTCGCGCTCGACGACCCACGCGTCGAGTCCGGTCGCCGACGCCCAGGATCGCACTCGATCGAGACCGTCGACCGCCGAGTACTCCCAGTTGCCGAGCAGTTGCGCGAGGCCCCCTGGCTCCAGATGGTCGGCCAGACCGGCGACGACCGACTGCACGAGCGCATCACCGACCATCCCCCCGTCGCGGTACTCATAGGCCGGCACCCCCGGTGCGCGCGGCGTGATGACGAAGGGTGGGTTCGAGACGATGTGCCCGAAGCGCTCGCCGCGCACGGGGTCGAAGAGACTCCCGAGCCGAAACTCGATCGAATCGATGCCGTTGAGGGCGGAGTTGAAGCGCGCCAGGTCGAGTGCGCGCTCGGAGATGTCCGTCGCGATCACCCGGCGCGCGTGTCTCGCGAGATGCAGCGCCTGGATGCCGCACCCCGTGCCGAGATCGAGCGCGAGATCGACGGGTGCGTCGATGATGAGCCCGCTGAGAGTCATGGATGCCCCGCCGACGCCGAGCACGTGATGCTCGGGTATCGCGTGCCCGAGAGCCAACTCACCGAGGTCCGAGGCGATCCACCAGCTCGCGACCCCGTGGGTATCCACGACGCTATAGGGCCGGAGGTCAAGGAGTGGAGCGCCGCTGGGGTCGACGAGTCCGAGGGCGATGGCGCCGGGCATCCCGAGCCTGGGCAATGCTCGCCCGATGTCACCGGGCGACGCCCCGAGTCCCAACACGAATACGCGCCCGAGGGTGGCTATCGGCTCGGTCGACCCTTCCAGGGCCCGGAGCGCTGGCACACGCTGAGCTCGGTGCAGCGCATCCGCGGCATCCTGACCCCAGGCTTCAGCGAGTCCATCGACGGTGAAGCCAGCCTCGGCCAAGTCGGCGGCCAGGAGGTCGATCAGGGTGCGGTCCACTCCCCCAGTGTCTCGCACCCGGGGAGCGCTCAGTCGCTGAGCACGCTGAGGATGTTGCCGGCCGGGTCGGTGAACCAGGCGATGTCTGGCCCCATGCCCGCTGCCTTGCCTCGCGAGATGCCCTTGTCGTCCTGGTAAGCGCCCTCGTAGCGCTCGAAGGTCACGCCGCGTGCGGTCAGCTCATCCACGGTGGCATCGATGTCGTCCACGGGAAAGTTCAGCACCGTGAAGGTGGCCGGCTCGTGGTTCGGCTTGGGGTACATGATCACGCGCCCGCCGTGGAGGAACTGGAACTCGAGCATGCCCATGGGGTTGTCGGTGGGGTCGAGCCCGAGCACATCGACGTAGAAGGCCCTGGCGGCCTCGAGGTCGTTGACCGAGAAGCCGCTGAACGCGGGAGATGCTGACAACATGACTGCTCCTTAGGTGGTGGATGCCACGGCATCCGTCTGGTCGAGTGGATTAGCGATCTCGTCCTGAGGCATCCGCGCAATGAGAATCACCGCGACAGCGAGCAGCACCGGGAAGATGCCTGCAATGACGAACGTGATCGGGATCCCGAATGCCACGCCGACGGGACCGGCGAGGGCCATGGAGACGGGCATGAGCGCGAGGGAGACGAAGAAGTCGAGACTGGACACGCGCCCCAGAAGGGCTTTCGGCACCCGCCGCTGAAGGAGTGTTCCCCAGATCACGCTGCCGACGGAGAACAGGAACTCGGTGACGAACACGGCCACGGCCATGATCCAGAGCTGGCTGGTGAAACCGATCACGATGAGGGGGATGCAGGCGAGGCCCCACGAGACGTTCATCACCGTCAGGTAGCGGCGCGGCAGCCGCACGGATGCCGTGACGAACGAACCGAGCGCCCCTCCAAGACCGAAGGCCGCGAGCACCACGGCGAATGCCCCCGCTCCGCCACCGAAGGCTGCCTGCACGTCATCCGGCACTTGGTCTTTCACCGCGAACGGCAGCAGTACCTCGATGGGCCCGATCACGAAGAGCACGAAGACGCAGGCGAAGAGCAGTGTGCCGAGCAGCCACGGGGTGCGGAACATGTAACGGAAGCCTTCACCCACGTCGCGGAGGAGCGAAGCCAGGCCCGTCGCCACCTCGCCCTCGAGCGCCCGGTGGGTGGGCGTCGTGCGCAACGAGAGAAGAGCGACAGCAGCGAGTCCCTGGGCGATGGCCATGATCACGAAGGCCGCGGCGGGAGACCACGCCGCAATCGCCACGCTGGCCACGAGCGGACCAAGGGCCTGCATCGTCGCTGGCCGAAGGATGCCCTCGAGGCCGTTGGCCGCGAGCAGTTGCTCTGGAGGAAGGATGCCCGGCAGGAGTGCCGTGTAGGCCGGGAAGAAGAACCCCTCGGCAAGGCCCAGAACCACCGCCGCGATCACGAGCTGCCAGATCGTGAGACTGCCGGAGAACGCTAGGGCGGCGACCGTGGATGCCACGATGACCTTGGTCACCTCGACCGCGAGAAGGATGTACTTCTGCGGGATCCGGTCGGCTGCGACGCCCCCGAAGAGCACTGCGGCAAGCAGGCCGATCGCGTTGCCCGTCGCCACGATCGAGAGTTCGATGGGCGACCCGCCCAGGCCGATGACCTGCCAGACGAACGCCACGAGCCACACGCCGGATCCGAAGAGGGAGAGTGTGAGCGCTGCGGCGAGGATGCGGTACTGCCCGAAAATGAAGGGCCTGATGGCCCGTGGCATCCGTTCGCTCACGTCGAGTCCTTGCTAGATGTAGACGCTGTACACACTGCCATAGGATGGTAGGTACGTCCACAGGGAGTCGCATGACCGTTCCACAAGGCTCGAATCGCGAGCGGTATCACCACGGTGACCTGCGGCAGGCGCTTGTCGCTGCCGGGGTCGAGCTCGCACGGGCCGGGGGGCCTGATGCCGTCGTGCTCCGAGAGGCAACCCGCCGGGTGGGTGTCTCCCCCAACGCCGCCTATCGCCACTTCGCCGACCGCGAGGCGCTGCTCGGTGCCGTCTGCGATGCGGCCCAGGCCGCGGTGGCCGAACGGATCGACGCGGAGTTCACGCTCGTCACGGAATCGGATGCGATATCCATCGCTCGCGGACACCTCCGTGCCGTCGGCACGGCGTACGTGCACTTCGCCCTCGATGAGCCAGGGCTGTTCCGCACCGCCTTCTTCGTGCCGACAGACCTCGAGGGCGCTGGCCTCCCCGAGCGCGCCGGCCCAAGTGGTCGCACGCCGTTCGAGCTTCTCGGCGACTCCCTCGACGAACTCGTTGCTGCCGGCGTCATGCCGGAGGCGAGCAGGCCGCAAGCCGAGTTCCTCGCGTGGTCGTCGGTGCACGGCCTCGCGATCCTTCTCATCGATGGGCCGTTGCGTGCCCTCCCGCGAGCGCAGGCCGAGGGCATCATTCAGCGTGTCATCGACATGGCCGAATCCGGTCTCACCACCTGATTCCGAGACGCGGCGCGCCCCGGCTACGCTGAAGAGATGAAGCCGCTCAGCTCTGACCAGATTCGGGCGAGCTTCGTGAACGCCAGCCAGGGCGAGGCCGAACGACTGCCACTCCCCGGGCTGCACGAGGTGATCTGGGAGGATCGCGAGTACCTCGGGTGGCGTGATCCGCAGGCCCAGCAGCGCGGATACGTCGTCTTCTGGAAGGGCGACACCGCGGTCGGTCTCGTGCTGCGCGCTGGCGAACGAGCGCTCCGCTCCGGCATCCCGGCCATGTGCTCCCTGTGCCGCATCACTCAACCGAGCGACCAGGTGACCCTGTTCTCCGCGCCGCGAGCGGGGCAAGCAGGTAGGGACGGCAATACGGTCGGCACCTACATCTGCGCCGACCTGTCGTGCTCACACCTGATCCGGATCCTTCCGCCCGCGTCAGACATGCATCCTGCCCCTGCCGAGATACTCGCGAGCCGCGCCGAAGGTCTGCTGACCCGCATCGAGGCGTTCAGCTCCGACGTCATGCGCTCCGCGTAGACAAGTCGGTGTCGGCAGCAATGCGGGCGAGCACGCGCTCCATGTAGGGCTTCCAGGCCGCCCGCACGATGAGAGCAACGATCCAGCGACGCCCGGGCAGGGCGTTGAACGTATAGGTCCACTGGATGGTCGTGCCGAGCGCCGACTTCTCGAAGCTCCACTCGGCGCGCCCTCCGCTCACGAGGTGCCCGAACAGCTTCTGGAAGTCGCGCAGGTCGTACCCGAAGAAGGTCGGGGACGAGACATCCGTCAGTCGCTCGATCACGGAGCCGCGATCGGAGAGTTCGAGCGTGCGCTCGTGGCCCGGCGTGCGCCAGTCACCCGTCTGGTCGCGCACCCCGACCACGGCGGGCAGGGGCCCGTAGGCGGGGTAATAGCTCACGGGATCCAGACCCGCCTGGAACTCCCACGCTGCGAGGGGGTCGCAGGACACGTCGTGGTGCACGGTGGCGGAGACGAGCTGGCTGCGAGGGGTCATGTCGACTCTTCGGAGCCTGCCCACGTTCGGACTGCCCTCGTGCTCGCGTGCTTCCGCGCGCGCTTGGGTGGCTGCCCAAAACTAAGGAGATCCTCCCGTTTCGATCGCGGCGCGCCGCTAAAACCGGAGAGTCCGCTCAGATCTCCTTAGTTTTCGGCACGGGCCGCGGGGTGGCGGGCAGCGGGGCAAGCGTGCGGCGGAGCAGCTGCCGCTCCACGAGAGTCCAGGTCGTCGTCACCGTCAGGTAGATCGTGGCCGCGAGCGGCACGATGGCCGCGAACACGACGGTGAGGAACGGCAGCCAGCTCAGGATGCCCGACAGCTGCCTCATTGCTGGTGGCGTGTCATCCGCCGCATCCCCGACATAGTTCGCCGTAGCGCGACGGGAGAACCACGCGACGACGCCGATGACGAGCAGGAGGACGGCATAGACCGCGATCTGCCCCACGCCGCCGCCGGCACCGATCACGTGCAGGAGCGAGGCGCCGAGCGGTACCCCCATGAATGTCTCGGTGAGGAGGGCGTTGGCGTGTCCGCCAACGGTGGTGAGCACGAACAGCCCGTACAGGAGGGACAGCACGGGTGCCTGGATGAGGAGCGGGAGGCACCCGGCGAACGGACTCACCTTCTCGCTCGAGTACAGCTCCATCGTCTTGCGCTGGAGTGTCTCCTGGTTCTTGCCGTAACGCTTGCGGAGCTCGGCAATCCGAGGCGCGAGCCGACGCCGATTGATCTCGCCGCGCACGGTGGCGACACTCGCTGGCATGAGGGCTGTGCGAACGAGCACGATCACGATCACGATCGCGAGGCCGGCAGCACCGGCGGGGACAAAGGGTTCAAGAACGGAGATGAGCCAGGTGATGGCGGCGTGGGCTGCATCGAGGGCAGCGGCGATCGGGGGAAATGCGTAGATGTCCATGGGGACTCCAAGTCGTCAGGGTCGGAAGGGGTCGTCGTCGACCACGCATCCGCCCGGACGGGAATCCGTCGGAACAGGAGGTTAGAGCGCGGCCGGGACGAGCGCTCCTGGCGCCCTGGCACGCGTGCGGCCCGGAGTAGCCGGATGACTCGGCTCAGGCAGTTGTGAGTAGGCCTCGCGGTGGGCCCTGGAACGGTGGCCGACGCGGATCTCTCGGCTGCCGCTGGCCACCGCGGCGAAGCGTGCAGCGAGTAGCGCTGCGATCGCGAGTGCTGCACCGGCCACCACCATGGACTGGGCATCCGGTGCGAGAACCATCGTGACGAGCACGACGCCGAACAGCACGAGCAGGCGCTGCACGGCAGAGGTCATGTGGCGAGCCTAATACGGCTACCAGCCGGAAGGCCCCGAAGTGCCCGCAGGATAGGTCTCGAGGGGCACGGCATCCTTGCGCCAGGCGGCGAGCACGGGCGTCACGATGCGCCAGCACTGCTCGGCGACATCGCCGCGCACGGAGATGATCGGATCGCCTTCGAGAACCTGCGCGAGCACCTCGCCGTAGGCGCTGAGCTCCGGCTCCCCTAGATCCGCGTGCAGGATCGAGCTGTCGAGGGTGAAGGGATCCCCCTCACCGTTGATGACGAGATCGAGATCGAGGGTCGCTGGCTTGAGGGATACCCGGAGCCGGCTCGGACCCGGCAGGCCCAGGAGACCCGTCGGCAGATGCGGAACGTCCTTGAAGGTGACGATGATGTCCTGACGATTGTCGGCGAGTGCTTTGCCGGACCGCACGATGAACGGCACTCCTGCCCAGCGCCAGTTGTCGATCGCGAGGGTGACCTCGGCGAGCGTCTCCGTCTTGCGATGAGGGTCGACGCCCTTCTCGTCCTCGTAGGCGGGTAGGCGCTTGCCGTCGATGCGGCCGGCACCGTAACGGGCACGACGGGAGGATGTTCCGTTCTTGTGCCATGGACGAGTGGCCCGAAGTACCTGCGCCATCGCGCCGCGGAGGTCATCGGCATCCATGCTCGCCGGGGGCTCCATGGCTGTGAGCGCCAGCACGAGTAGCAGGTGGCTCTGGATCATGTCCTCGAGGGCGCCCGCGCTGTCGTAGTAGCCGGCACGATTCTCGAGCCCGAGACGCTCATCGACGATGATTTCGACCTTCTCGACGTTCTCACTCGAGAAGAGCGGCTCGAAGATGCGGTTGGCGAACCGCAGGCCGATCATGTTGAGCACGGTGGACTTGCCGAGGAAGTGATCGACGCGGAAGACCTGGGTCTCGGGCACCATCGTCTCGAGCAGCCGGTTGAGGGATTGGGCCGTTCGCAGGTCAGTGCCGAAGGGCTTCTCGAGCACGAGAGCGATACCCGCGGGCAGGTGAAGGGTCGAGAGCGCCTTGCAGACGAGCATGGTGACGGCGGGCGGCAGCGCGAAGTAGAGGGCGATGCGGCCGGTCGCGGAGCCGAGGAGCTCCTGCAGGCCTTCCGCGCTCGTGGCATCCGCTTGCACGTACCGACTCGACTTGGCCACACTCTTGCCCAGAGTCGAGGGGTACGCATCGAAGGCGGTGGTGATCTTCTTGCGCCACTCCTCCGCGCTCACCTCCGCGCGATCGACACCGATGATCGACAGACTCTGGGCCTCGCTCGACGCGAGGAAGGATGCCACTCCCGGCAGTAGCAGGCGGCCCGTCAGGTCTCCCCCTGCGCCGAGGATGATCAGAGTATCGATGCGTTGTCTCACGGGCCGAGGGTACCCCACGGACCACGGCCTTGGCCCCCGTAGTGTCGCCAGCGGAGGCGCTGTGGCACTGGCTACGATGAACGCATGCACTCGTGGGGGGACGCGATAGGCGAGGCCGCCCAGGCCGATCTCGATCGACTCCTCAATGCCTCGATCCGCTTCGCGCAGGCGCGTCTCAACGAAGCCCTGCTGTTCGAACCGTCCGCACTCATCCTCTCCGATGACGGCCGGGTTCTCGAGGTGGATCAGGATCGCTCCGGGCTCGGTAAGCACCCCGAGGTACAGGACCTCGTGCGCACCGCCGTACTGCACCTCCGCCAGGTGAAGGACCAGTCCCGCTGCACCGCGCTCGTGATCAACACGCGCCTGCCCAAGGAGCGTACGGATGCCGTGGAGGTGCGCCTGGAACACCGGGACGGGGCATCCGCTGCCGTGCTCATGCCCTACAAGAAGGCGACCTTCGGCGGGCACACCGAGTACGGAGAGCTCAGGGCGTTCGTCGCCCGCCCCCTCGTCTGGGCCTGATTCGCTCGAGCGATGTACCGTTTTCGGCTGCTTCTGGCAAAGTGGACGCCGTGAACACTGAACCTGCCATCGCTGACAGTCACGACGTGATCCGCGTGCGCGGCGCGCGAGAGAACAACCTTCGCGACATCTCCGTCGATATCCCCAAGCGTCGCCTCACGGTGTTCACGGGGGTGTCCGGCTCCGGCAAGTCGTCCCTCGTCTTCGGCACGATTGCCGCCGAGTCCCAGCGGCTGATCAACGAGACCTATTCCGCGTTCGTTCAGGGATTCATGCCGAGCCTCGGCCGCCCGGACGTCGACACTCTCCAGAATCTCAGCGCCGCGATCATCGTGGATCAGGAGCGCATGGGTGCGAATTCGCGGTCGACCGTGGGCACCGCAACGGATGTCAACGCCATGCTGAGGATCGTATTCAGCCGCCTCGGCGAACCGCACATCGGGCCATCGTTCTACTACGGCTTCAACGCCCCCGAGGGGATGTGCCCGCGCTGCGAGGGCCTCGGCCACGTGACGGACCTCGACCTCGACCAGCTCTTCGACCGAACCAAGTCGCTTCTCGACGGCGCGATCACCATTCCCGGCTACAGCGCGGACGGGTGGATGGTGCGCACCTTCGCCGAATCCGGGTTCATGCCGGGCGACGTGCCCATCCAGGACTTCACCGAGCAGCAGATGCAGGACTTCCTCTACAAGGAGCCTGTCAAGGTCGCCGTCAGCGGCATGAACCTCACCTACGAGGGACTCGTGCCGAAGGTGCAGAAGAGCATCCTCTCCAAGGACAAGGACGCGGTTCAGCCGCACGTCCGAGCCTTCATCGATCGCGCCGTGACCTTCCAGCCCTGCCCCGAGTGTGAGGGTACGCGGCTGAACGAGGCCGCGCGGTCCTCGAAGATCGACGGCAAGAGCATCGCAGACTGTTCCCGCATGCAGATCAGCGATCTGGCCGAGTTCATCCGCGGAATTTCCGACCCGCAGGTCGCCCCTCTCGTCGCTCCGCTGCAGCAGACCCTCGACTCCCTTGTGGAGATCGGTCTCGGGTACCTGAGCCTCGACCGCACCTCGGGCTCCCTGTCCGGCGGCGAGGCGCAGCGAGTGAAGATGGTGCGCCATCTCGGCTCGTCGCTCACCGACGTGAGCTACATCTTCGACGAGCCGACGATCGGCTTGCACCCGCACGACATCCAGCGCATGAACAACCTCCTGACGCGCTTGCGCGACAAGGGCAATACCGTGCTCGTCGTCGAGCACAAGCCCGAAACGATCGCGATCGCCGACCACGTGATCGACCTTGGACCGCGAGCGGGCATCAACGGCGGGCAGATCCAGTTCGAGGGCACGGTCGATGAATTGCGCGCGAGCGACACGCTCACGGGTCGCCACCTCGACGATCGGGTCTCGCTGCGGGAGACGGTGCGCGAGCGCACCGGTGTGCTCGAGATTCGCGGGGCCACGCGCCACAACCTCAAGAACGTCGACGTCGACATCCCGCTCGGGGTCCTCACCGTCGTCACCGGAGTCGCCGGCAGTGGCAAGAGTTCGCTCATCCATGGTTCGATCCCCCGCGGCGAGAACGTCGTGACCGTCGACCAGACGGCGATCCGGGGATCACGCCGCAGCAACCCCGCAACGTACACGGGGCTCCTCGACCCGATCCGCACCGCGTTCGCGAAGGCCAACGGTGTGAAGCCCGCACTCTTCAGCGCGAACTCCGAGGGTGCGTGCCCCAACTGCAACGGCAACGGCGTGATCTACACCGACCTCGCGATGATGGCGGGTGTCGCGACTGTCTGTGAGCTCTGCGAGGGCAAGCGGTTCCAGGCCGCAGTTCTCGAATACACCTTGAACGGCAAGAACATCGCCGAGGTTCTCGGGATGTCGGTGGCCGAAGCCCACGACTTCTTCGGCTCCGGCCCCGCGCACGCGATCCTCGCCCGAATGGTGGACGTCGGACTCGGGTACCTGAGTCTCGGCCAGCCGCTCACCACCCTGTCCGGCGGAGAGCGCCAGCGACTCAAGCTCGCCATCCACATGGCAGACAAGGGCGGCATCTACGTACTGGATGAGCCGACGACCGGGCTGCACCTCGCCGACGTCGAGCACATGCTCGGGCTGTTCGACCGCCTCGTCGACTCGGGTAAGACCGTCATCGTGATCGAACACCACCAGGCCGTCATGGCTCACGCAGACTGGATCATCGACATCGGGCCGGGAGCCGGGCAGGACGGCGGCTCGGTCGTGTTCGAGGGCACCCCGCGTGATCTTGTCGCCGAGGCATCCACCCTCACGGGCAAGCACCTCAAGGAGTATGTGGGGGCGTGACGCGGGAGCGCGTCCTAGTCGCGCCGGAGCTTGTCGAGGGCGAGCTCAGCTCGCTTGACGCGTGATGCAGCGGAGAGCCGCAGCAACCACGATGAGCTCTCGAGGTCGTTGCGCGCCTCGCGCACGCGAACCTCGGCGGCGAGGAGCAGCGCGGCACGCTCCGCCTCCTCGCGCTGCCGCTCCCCTTCCTCCCTGCTCACACGCACAAGCGGCTCCTCGCGATCCATCGCACCGACCGCGATCCACGACGCTGCCGTCAGCGTGATGATGCTCGACAACCGGAAGAACAGCAGCAGACCGATGAAGACGGCGAAGGTGGCGAGGAGCGGATTACGTGTCGCCCCACCCGCCAGCAACGAACTGCCGAGCTGGAGGACGAGCATCGCGACACCGCCGAGAACCGAACCGCCAGCGAGTCGGCGCCACTGAATGGTCGCGCGAGACAGGAACCGGAACAACGCGGCGAGCACAACGGTATTGATGACGAAGATCAGAAGCACTCCGAACCCGCGCGCCAGAAGCGTGTAGCCGGGCCCCGCCGTACTCACGCCGAACTGCTCGAAGGTCCAGTCGAGCGCAGCAGTGCTCACCACCGAAAGCGTGGCTGCGACAACGAGCATCGCCCCGAAGATGAGTGCGACGAGCAAATCCCTCGCCTTCAGCAGGAAGAAGTTGCGCCTGTCCTTCTCGAGCCCGAACACGGCTCGCACCGACATCCTCGAGAAGGTGATCCACCCGATCGCTGTCCAGACAAGGCCGCCAAGGGCGATCACACCCGTCGCCGTCAGGATGCCGCGGCCTGCAGCGCTCGCGGCGAGCAAGTCATCGATGTGCACGACGCCGTTGTCCCCGAACAAGCCCGGGATGGCGGTGTTGACGATCGTCACAAGTGAGGCGAGCGTGTTCGGATTACCGGAGAGCCAGATGCCCGCGATGGAGAAACCGACGTACACGGCCGCGAAGACAGCGAAGAGTGCCTGGTAGCTCATGCCCGCGGCCAGGAGCATTCCGTTGCGGTCGAGCAGGTGCATCCACACTCGCACCGGGAACAGGGCCTTCACCCACACGATGAGTCTCGATGTGCGTTGTTTCATGGCACCTACGTTGCGGTCTGGGGGTCAGCGGACTCCCGTGAGCGTATCGGCATTCTCGACCACGAGAGTGGCGAGCTCCCGCTCGGCAGCGCGCACCCGACGGGATGCCCCGAGCCGTCGCACCGCGCCTGAATGCGCGTGCGCCCGGCGCGCGTTTACGACGCGCGCCCGCGCTTCAGCGAACTGCTCTGCCATCGCTGGCGACTCCTGCTCGCTCTCGGCTCTGCTCGCCTTCGGCACGAGTGACTCACCACGGTCGTCTGCTGCCACGGAGATCCACGAGGCCGCGATGAGGATCACCATGTTGGTGAGGCGGAAGTACAGGAGGAGACCGATGAGCACCGCGAAGCTGGCGAGCAAGGGGTTGGCCGACGCACCACCAATGAGGAGAGAGCTGCCGAGCTGGAGGGCGAGCATCCCGATGCCACCGACCACAGAGCCACTCAGAAGCGCGCGCCATCGGAGTGTCGCGTGGGAGAGGAACCGGAACATCAAGATGAGCACCACGGTGTTGATCATGAGCACGAGCATGAGTCCGATACCGCGCGCCAGGAGCGTGTAGCCGAGCCCGACCGTCTCGACCCCCGCCCAGCTGAACACCAAGTCCAGTGCCGCGGTGCTCACGACGGAGAGCACCGCGGCGACGACGAGGAGCGTGCCGAGTGCGATCGCCACGAGCAGGTCGAGAGCGAGCACGATCGCGAAGTTCCGGGTGTCCGGTTTCATTCCGAAGACGACCCGGATCGAGAGCCTCGCGAAGCTGATCCATCCGGTGGCCGTCATGACGAGTCCGATGAGCGCGATGGCTCCCGTCCACGTGAGGAATCCGGCGCTCGAGGCGCCCAGAGCCGCCACGTCGTCGGACTGGATGACACCGTCCTGACCGATGAAACCCGGGATAGCGGTGTTGACGACGGTCAGGAGCGATTCGAAGGTCTCGGGCTGGCCGATGAGCCAGATACCCGCGATGGAGAAGCCCACGTAGACACCGGCGAAGACGGCAAACAGCGCCTGGTAGCTCATGCCCGCGGCAAGCACAGGACCGTTGCGCTCCCCGAAACGAGTCCATACCCGCACGGGAAACAGGGCCATCGCCCAGGCGACGAAGTCGGCTAGGCGCTTCTTCATCGGGCCTTCGCCGCTGCCTTGGCCGCTTTTTTCGCTTCGCGCACGCGCCCGAGGGACTCGACGTCGACGATGTCGGCAACGGAGAGCTCGGAACCTTCGGCGCCGTACACACCAGCAGCGTCGCGCCACCCGGTGCCGGAAAAGCCGTACTGCTTGCCGAGCAGGGCGAGGAAGATCTTGGACTTCTGCTCGCCGAAGCCGGGTAGCTTGCGGAGTCGCGCGAGCACCTCCGGCCCGGTGGGATTCCCCCGTGTCCACAGTGCCGCGGCGTCGCCGTCCCAGTCGTCGACGATCACCTGCGCGAGGGCTTGAAGCCTCTCGGCCATCGATCCGGGAAATCGGTGCACGGCCGGGGACTGCTGGAACGCCGCGAGAAGATCGCGGGAGTTCGTGCCCGCGATGGATGCCGGCGTGAGCTCCCCCAGTCGTCGCTGCAGTTTCTCGGGGCCTGCGAAGGCGGTCTCCATCGTGACCTGCTGATCGAGCATCATGCCGGTGAGCAGTGCGAACGAGTTCTCGGTGAGCAGGGCATCCGCTGACGGATCTCCCGTGATGTGCAGCGTCATGCTGCCATCCTCGCAGGTCGCCCCCGCAGTGGTCAGGGCCTTGACACGATCTGCACGTCAGCGCAGGTAGCAATCGACGAACAGATGGCCCCGGATCACGCGCAGCTCGTCAAGGATCCGATCGATGAGGCGCTCGCTCACGGTGGAGGCCTGGAGGTCGTGCGGGCCGAGCGGCTGCAACTTGCCGGCACGGATGCGGATGACCTCCCAGTCGACTCCGCGTAGCATCCTGTCTTTGCGCAGGTCGACGGGCTCGCGCTTGCCGACGTGCTCGAGCCCGTCACGACCCGTCGAGTCGTACTCGATCGCGACGCGCAACTCGGGCAGCACGATGTCCGGCCAGACCTCGAGGTGCTCGAAGAAGGGCTGGCGAATGCGTACTGCGTTCATGCCCTCCGTGAATTCCAGGCGTGCGGCGAGCCGGTAGTGGAGGTCGCCCTCCACCGCGGATGCCCGCACCGGCGCACACACGCTGGCGAATGCATCCCCCTCCCCGTGTCGATGGGCGTCGGAGCGTCGACAGAGCGCACGCGCTGGCCGGACCGCCGGGGGCGCCGGTGACGCGCTCACTCGGGGTGGCTGCCGCACGAGGCGGGCCGTCGCACCCGCGGTGCACTCGGGGCACCACGTTGAGCGGCGACGGGAGGTGCCCGGCCGTTGGCGTTGCTCCCACGGCGTCGCGATGAAGGTGTGACCCACTTCGCATTGCCAGAGCAGCCAGACATCCGCGGCCGGAGGGACCTGGGTGAGCGCCACGCCATAGTTGAGGTCGGAGTGGTATTGCCTCACGAGGACCGGATAGCGCTCCCAGTCGGTGCGGAACTGCCCCACCTCGTACGGCACGGCGGCGCCCTTGGAGCGCTGTCTGCGCGCCCACCACGAGTCGACGGATTCCGGCACGGCGACAGGCTACGTCGAGGGTCCGACGTTATTTCGCGCTAGCGCCCGATGACCCTGTCGAGGTAGTCCAAGGTCGAGACGAGTGCGGACTGCGCCGCCGCGTAGTCGAGGTGGAACTGGTACTCGTGCGGAAGCGACGGCTCGTAGTCTGCCGGGTAGAAAAGGGTCTCGACGTCGACCCCGAGTGAGCCGAGCTTGTCGGCGAGGGGCTTGGACTGGGCATCCGTCAACGGGTCGCCGTTTCCGCCGGAGATCCACGTGGTCGGGAAGTCCGCCGTGACGTAGTCGAGTGTCGACATCTCCTGGCCACCCGGGGTGTTCGACCAGTCCTTCGCGCCGAGGTACGACCACAGTGCGATGCGGAAGCCCCAGCCGCCAATGCCCGGCGCGTTGGGGATGCCGCTCACATCGTAGATTCCGCAGTTGAGCACAACGCCCTTGAGCTGTTCCGGCGAGAGCGCCGGCTCGATGCCCATCTCCGAGGCGTAGGAGGGGTTGGTCGTGATGACCCCGAGCTGACTCGTGAGGTTGGCACCGGCGGAGTCGCCGGCGATCACGATGCGTTCGGGGTCGATGCCGAGTTCGTCGGCGTTGGCCACGAGATACGCCAGCGCATCGTTCAGTTGCGTGACGGCGGTCGGGTAGGTGGCCTCGGGCGCGACGGTGTAGTTGAGGCCGACGGTCGTATAGCCGTGCGACGTGATCATGCGAAGGTACGGGTCGACGTTCTGGCTCGCACCCGAGATCCAGGCTCCGCCGTGAATCCACACGACCGTGGGCAGCGGACCGGTCTCACCCTCCGGCCTGAACAGGTCGAAGGTGGTGTCGGGTCCCGCCGCATAGGAGAGGCCGAGCTGCGCCTCAACACCCGAGACGGGCACGAACGGCTCCATCTCCTCGACCGTCTGCTGGGCACCCTTGCCGAACATGTCGCGGATGAGCATCGCGGCTGGCCACGGGCTGAGGAACCACCACGCTGCGGCTCCGAGGCCAAGCCCCAAAGCGACCAGCGGAATCCAGTGTCGCTTGTACCCGATCCAGCGCTTGTCCCCCGTCATGTGAATCACCTTAGGGATTCGAAGCAGCTCGCGACAGCGGGCACGCGGGGTGCGTGGTGTCTAGCGGATCTTTCCGCCGACCTTCGCGAGCGCCTGCGAATAGGCGTCTGCGAGCAACGCCGTGGCATCGAGCGATACATCCGCTCCGTGCCCGATCCTCTCCCCGACATCGCTGAGGGCGACAACGGCGGCACCGAGCTTGGGACTCATCTTCTTCGCACCGACGAGGCCCTTCACCACGAACGGAATGGTGAGATTGCTCGGCAGGTCGTTGTTCTGCGCGAGCGTCCGGACCTCGAGTTCAAGCGCGATGCGGTTCTGAAGCAGTCGCAGTCGTGGGTCGGAGACGGGCGCCCGCTCGAACAGGGGACGCGAGAGGTCCTGCGCCTCGCGAGCTGCCGCGACATCCTGTTTGACGCGGAATGCTTCGTCTTCGGCGATGGCCTGTCGACCCGACGCTGCGCCGGATGCGGCGGCCGCTCGCATCCCGTACTCTCCGAGCAGGACCCTGCGGCAGGCGAAGGCGAGCAGCAGGGATGCGGCGGTGACGAGCATGACCTGGAACGCGACATCCGCGGCCTGGCTACCCAGCCACGGTTCATCGATTGCGCCAGGCGACGTGACAGTGATCGTGCCGGTGCCGGTGCCTTCTGTGGTCGTGGTCTCCTGGTAGACGCGTGGCTCTTTGGTTGAGCTCGTGGGCGGCGCCGTGGAATTGGTGGTGGTCGTGATGGGGTCACCGGGGATGGGCGACGAGACGATCGTCGCACTGGGAGCGACCGTTGGACCGGCCATCGCGCCCGCGACCACGAGCGTCATCCCCGCCGCAAAAGCCCCGAGGCCAACAACCGCCGCGACGCGGTCCGCCCTGGTTCGTGCATTCTTCGTGAAAACCGCCATGGGAGTCCCCGTCCCTTGTTCGTTCCTCTTATTGTCACCCGAAGAGGGGTAGAAGGGTGCTGGGCGTTTACTTGGGGGCTCCTGAGCGGCAGGCGTGGGAGACTTGCGACATCGACGATCTCAGGAGGCATCATGGCTGAGCAGCTCGACCCGCGCGTCGCGGTCTACATCGACTTCGACAACATCGTCATCTCGCAGTACGACCACGTCTTCGGTCGCAGCAGTTTCATGAAGGACAAGGCTCGTAATGCCGCGGGCAAGACAGCGGAGAAGCTCCAGCAGGCCACGGTCGACATCGGCGCGGTGCTCGACTTCGCGTCATCCTTCGGCGCCGTGGCCATCAGCCGCGCGTACGCCGACTGGGCAGCCCCCGCCAATACGAGGTACCAGAAGCAGTTGATCGACAGGGCCGTCGACCTCGTCCAGCTGTTCAACACCGCCGGCACCAAGAATGGTGCGGACATCCGTCTTGCCATCGACGTGGTCGAGGATCTGTTCCGCTTGGAGGACATCACGCACGTGGTGATCGTTGCAGGCGATAGCGACTACATCCCGCTCGCCCAGCGTGCTCGACGGATGGGTCGAGTGGTCGTGGGCATCGGAGTGACCGGTTCGACGAGTGCCGCCTTCAAGAGCGCGTGCGACGAGTTCTCGTACTACGAAGATCTCGTCGACACTCCCCCGCCGGTTATCGAGGCCGAGGAGCCCGCCACCGCGCCGGCCACCGCAACTGAAGCAACCACGGAACCCGCCCCTGTCGTAGCGAAGACGCGACGCCGCGCGAGCGCGCCTGCGACCATCGAGCAGGCCCCGCCGGACCCGCGCAAGGATGCCGCGGACCTGCTCGTCCGCGCCCTGCGCGTCACCCGCCCGGGCGACCTCGACGAGTGGGTCGAGGCATCGGCACTCAAACGACAGATCAAGCGATTGGATGCGAGCTTCGACGAGAAGCGCATCGGCTTCAAGTCGTTCACGGACTTTTTGAAGTCTGTCAGAGCCGTGGAGGTACGCCAGGACGGACAGGTCAGGTCGGTGCGGCTGCGCTGACGAGACTGCGCCAGCCCTACGCACGCGTCTATATCGCGAGAAATATAGATGTTGTAACTATATTTTGCGAAATATAGCCATATACTTCTCGACATGAACGGATTCGACGGAGCTGCGGTGATCGTGGATCTCGTGCGCTCTCGCCAGCACGCCGACAGGGTGCTCGCGCAGCACCAGGTCATCGAAGCGCTCGAGGTCGCCAACCGCGCGCGGCCAGCGCTCATCGCGCTGAGGCCGACGGTGGGAGACGAGTTCCAGGGCATGTATTCGAGCATCCGCGATGCCCTCGCAGCGACCCTGCTCGTGCGTCTTGCGCTTCCGGATGACGTGGACTGCCGCTTCGGCATCGGCGTGGGGCACTCGCGCGACATCGACGACAACGCCGGCAACCCGATTCGCGACGGAAGCGCCTGGTGGAACGCCCGCACCGCCATCACCGAGGCGAAGTCCCGAGAGGATGACCGTGAGCCCTGGTTGCGCACCTGGGTCTCCGTCGACCCCGCCCACGATCACCTTGTCGACGCGGCGATCACGAATGCGTACCTGCTGTGCCGAGACCAACTGCTCGACACCCAGTCCCCCAACAGTCGTCGCGCACTGCTCGGCCACCTGCTCGGCGAGACCCAGCGCGAGATCGCAGAGGCACTCGGGGTCACGCAACCGACCATCTCGGCGGCGCTCGGCAAGGGTTCCGCCAGCGCACTGGCCGCATCAGCCGGGCTCATCCTGGAGGCGGCACGATGATCCTCCTGGGCTACTACCTCGTCATGCTCGGACTCGCGGATGCCACGCGCGGACTGCCGCGCACGGCAAGCCGTTGGGCGAACCTCCGTGGGCTCACCCTCGCCCTCGCCGTCGGTGTGCTGGGCGTGGAGTACAGCTCGATCCCGCCCGTGTTCATGCTCCTGCCCTTCGTCTTCACGGTCGCGTGGGTGCTCAGCACACCGAACGGTCGCGCGAGCACTCGCTGGCCGCTTCTCGCACTCATCGTGTCGTTCATCGCCGTGCTCCTGCTCCCCTCCCCCAACGGAACCGGCCGGCTCGACGTATGGGTGGAGTCCTTCGACCGGCTCCCCGCGTTCCTGCAGGCACCGGGCCAGCTGGTGCTGCTTCTCGGCTGCGGGCTGTTCCTCCTCGAGACGGCGAACATCGTGGTTCGGCTGGTGCTGGCATCCGAGTCACCACGCTCGGGGCTCAGCGAGGATTCCAGCGAGCTGAAGGGCGGGCGCATCATCGGTCCGCTCGAGCGACTGCTCGTCTTCGGTCTTGCGGCGGCCGGCCAGTTCGCGGCCATCGGCGGCGTGCTGGCGGCGAAGGGAGTCGTGCGATTCCCGGAGCTGTCGCGGAGCGTGCGCAAGCGCAAGGCAGGCGACCCGCCCAGCAAGGACCCGGAGTACTTCCTCATCGGCAGCCTTGCGAGCTGGGGGCTCGCGCTGTTGGTGTCGCTGCTGATCGCGCGGCCGTAGCGCCCTACTTGTGACGCTTGCCTGCGGCGAGGGCTGCGCTCACGTCCTCGATCGCGAGCGGCGGAGTGGCGAGCGGCTCCAGCCCCTGGGCTCGGAGCCCGTCGAACCAGAGCTGCAGGTAGCGGCGCCAGAGTTCCGGTGAACTCGCGGCCGCCATGTCGATGGCGACGCCCATCATGCCGAAGATGGGGGCGACGTCGGTCGGCACGGCATCGGGCCGAATGACCCCGGAACGCTGTGCGCGGAGGAAGAGCTCCTCGATCGATTCGATGAGCGCGTCACGGAACGGCGATGAGGCGACGGGGCCGCGCTGCTGTACCAGCGTCTCGTGGAGACCGCGGTCTCGCGACATCCGTTCGATGGCCACATCGAAGAAGCCGACGAGCGCCTCCCAGGCGTCATCGGCCTCGAGCGCTGCCTGGGCCTCAGCAACCATGCGATCCGAGGATGCCACGAGGATCTCCGCCGCGAGCTCCTGCTTGTTGGCGAAGTGCCGGTACGCCGTGCCGATGCCGACGCCCGCACGGTTCGCAACGTCGTCGAGGGTTGCTTCGAGGCCGCGCTCGGCGAAAACCTCGCGCGCGGCCTCGAGCAGGCGGGCGCGATTGCGGGCTGCGTCCTTGCGGACCGCCTTCGTCGCGCCCGGAGTGGTCATGCTGCCATTATCCCAGCGGGCTCGTCGGAATCGTCGGTGACGCGTCCCGGGCGCAGCAGCGTTGCGGTCACGACGGCTCCGAGCAGGAAGAGCCCTGCCGAGACGAAGAACGCGATGGTGTCCGCGTGCACGGCGGCTTCCATGGCGAGGGTTGCCGTCGGGGCATGCGCCGAGACGTAGTCGACGGCGGCCGTTGCTGCGACCGAGCTCAGGATGGCCACGCCGAGCGCGCCACCCACCTGCTGCACAGTGCTGACGAGGGATGAACCGACCCCCGTGTCCTCACGACGCAGGCCCATCGTCGCAATGCTCGTGCTGGTCGGAATTGCAAGGCCCAGACCGAGCCCGAGCAGGATGAGGCTCGGCAGAATGTGCGCGACGTAGGCATCCTCAGTGGTGATGCGCGTCAGGAGAAGCATGGCGGTCGCGCCGATGAGGAATCCTGCGGGAACGGTGATCTTCGGACCCAGGATGCGCGAGAGCCTCGGTGCGATGACGATCGCCGACGTCGCGAGCGCGATGGGCATGGGGAGGAACGCGATGCCCGTCTGCACGGCGGAGTACCCGAGGATTCCCTGCACGTAGTACGCGAGGAGGAACACCATGCCGAGCATCCCGGCAGTCGACAGGAGCATGCCGAGCAGGCCGCCTCCACGTTCGCGGTCGAGGATGACGCGGAGCGGCAGTAGCGGCCGGGCCAGACGCGCCTGCAGCACGAAGAACACGGCGAGCAGAACAACGCCAGCAGCGAGGAAGGCGATCGTGATCGGGGCGTCCCATCCGTCGCTCTCCACGCGGGAGAATCCGTAGACGAGGGCGAAGAGTCCGCCGGACACCGTGAGTGTGCCGGGGATGTCGATGGGCGCGCGATCGGCCGAGCGGACCGCGTGACCGAGAAGCATGACCGCGCCGATGATCGCCGGGATCGCGAACAGCAGGTTGATGTACATCGTCGAACGCCATGACAGGTACTCGGTGAGCGCACCACCGAGCACGAGCCCGATGGTCAGTCCCCCGACGCCGATGGCGCCGAAGACCCCGAATGCCCTGGCACGTTCGCGCCCATTTGTGAACGTCGTGGTGAGCAGGGCAAGAGCCGCGGGCGCGAGGAGTGCCGCAAAGGCGCCTTGCACGGCTCGGGCCGTGACGAGCATCTCGAAGTTGATCGCGGCACCGCCGACTGCCGACGCGACGGCGAACCCCGCGAGACCGATGATGAAGATGTTCTTGCGACCGAAACGGTCGGCGAGCCGCCCACTCAGCAGCAGCAGGCTTGCAAAGGCGAGCGAGTAGGCCGTGATGATCCACGGGCGGCTGCCATCGTCGAACCCGAGCTCGGCCTGCGCGCTCGGCAAGGCGATGTTCATGACAGTTCCGTCGAGGGCGACCATCGTCTGCGCGAGGCCAATGGTGGCAAGAACCCACCAGCGGCGCGCGTAGCGCCTGGCCGCGTCACCCGCCTCGACGACCGGAGATGCGGCCGTATCGATTGTGCTCATGTGTACTCCCTGGAAAGATAAACGGAGGTTGTTCCTCCACTTCGATGAGCGTACACCCTAAACGGAGGTTCGTGCTCCGTTTCAGCTCACTGATTTCGGAATAGCATCTGGCCATGCCGAATGCACACGCGTCAGTCAACGACTTCTTGAGCGCACTCACTGCCGAGCGGCGCATCGAAGCAGAGACGCTCCGCGGCGTGGTGCTCTCAGCCCATCCCGACTTGGTGGAGTCCATCAAGTGGAACGCCCCCAACTACTCGCTCGGCGAGACCGACGTTCTGACGATGAACGTGCCCCGGTCGGGCCCCATGCGGTTGATCCTGCACAGGGGCACGAAGGTCGCCGAAGACAAGACGGCAGCGCCCAAGTTCGACGGCGACCCCGGCGGCCTGCTGACGTGGCACTCCAACATCCGGGCGAGCCTCAGGATGACGGCATCCGACGCGGATGCGATCCTCGCCGTCATTCGTGCGTGGGTAGCCTCCGCGACCTGACGCTAGCGGCGGGCGAGCATCGCGACACCGGCCGCTACGAGCGCGACACCCGCGGCAACAAAGAAGAGCAGCGAGAACCCGCCCGTCGTCGCGTCTGCGCTCGTGGCTCCCGACTGGAGAAGCGCATCGGTGCGGGATGCCGCAATCGTGGCCAGGATCGCGAGCCCGAGTGCTCCGCCGATCTGCTGGCTCGTGTTGACAAGCCCGCCCGCGAGGCCAGCTTCGTCGGCGCTGACTCCGTCCACGGACAGGCTCGTCGCCGAGATGAAGGCGACACCGAGCCCAGCACCAATGGCGATGGTGGGCCCGAGCAGATGCGCGACGAAGCCCGCGTCACTGGGCGCGAAAGCAAGCCACACGAGCCCAGCGGCGAGCAGGACGAGTCCCGCGCTCAGGGATCGCGGGGCGCCCACTCGCGCAAGCAGCGTCGGGGCGACGCCCGCAGCGATGACGAGAGCTCCCGCCAGCGGCAGCTGAGTCAGTCCCGCGGTCAGAGCGTCGTACCCCAGAACCGCCTGCGTGAAGACCGAGAACGCGAAGAACAGACCAACCATCGCACCGCCCACGAGGAAGATCACGACATTGCCGACCGTCAGGTTGCGGTTGCGGAAGATCTGGAGTGGCACGAGCGGCTGTGTGGATCGGCGCTCGATCATCACGAACGCCACCCCGAGGGCGAGGGCAGCCACCACCAGCCCGAGCGTGAGTGGATGCATAAACCCCACCTGCTCGACCGCACTCAGCGCACCGACCGCTGCGACGAGCGCACCGGTGATGGTCACGGCGCCTGGCACGTCGAGCCTGCCAGCCACGCCGGCCACATCGCGCGTGACGAGGAACGGCAGCGCGATGATCACCATCACCCCGACGGGCACATTCACGAAGAACACCGACTGCCATCCGAACGTCGACGTGAGCACGCCGCCGAGCAGCACCCCAGCGGCCGACCCGATGCCGGCAACCCCTCCCCAGATGCCCAGCGCCTTGGCGCGATCAGCCGAATCCGGAAAGAGTTGGGTCACCAGAGCGAGTGCCGCAGGTGCGAGAAGTGCGGCCCCCACTCCCTGCAGCGCGCGGGCGGCGAGAAGCATCTCGCTCGATACCGAGAGTCCGGCAAGTGCGGATGCCGCAACGAACGTCACGACTCCGATCACGAACACTCGACGGTGCCCGTATCGATCGGCGAGCCGCCCACCGAGGAGCAGTAGGCCTCCGAACGCGAGCACGTATGCAGTGATGACCCAGGCCAGCGCAACGGTGTCCATCTCGAGTTGCTGCCCCAGCACGGGAAGCGCGATGTTGACGATGGATGCGTCGAGCACGACGAGGAACTGCGCGAGAGCGAGCACGCCGAGAGCCCACCAGCGGTGGGTGCTGCGCAGTGCGCTGGTTGGGGGCGTGAGGGTTGTAGTCATGAGCTTCTCCTTTTTGGTGAGTGAACGAACATTCACTCTTACGAGCACGAATAGATGAAGTAACGCCAAGGGGGGTGGCTACTCCGGGTGTCGGATGCCGTGACTGAGGATCCGAGCCCACTCCTGCGGCACGTCCTCCAGGCCGGCCATGACGATGAGGTGGCAGAGCTGGCCGTAGGCGATGAAACTCTGGACCGCATCATCCGCCCCGCCCGAGCGCCGCTTGGCGAACGTCGTCACCGCCGCGAGCCCGGATCGCAGGGCCTCCCCCACCTCCGGGATCTCGGCGACGGATTGTGCGTGCACCTGGAGCCGAAGCAATTGGCGGTCGCTGATGAGGTGCGCGTAGGCGGCACCCATGGCGTCGAGCACGGCCTCCGGCGACTGGTCGGCCGCCGCATCCGCGCCCTGGGCGAGGGCCTCGAGGATCCTCTCGATGCAGAGTTCGAAGGCCGCCACGAACAGCGCCTCCTTGCCCGGGAAGAGCTTGAAGACGTAGGCGGGCGAGATGTTCGCCTCTCGTGCGACATCCGCGATCGTCGCGCCGTGGAAACCACCGCGGGCGAACTCGTGGAGCGCCGCCGCGGCGACCAGGGGGCGGCGCAGCTCAGCGGTGGAGAGGATGGAGGATCGTTCGGCCATGTGAGTGACTGTACATTCACTCATGCGCGAATACAACCCCCTCCGCAGATCGTGTCCGCGGAGGGGGAGGGTCTACAGGCCACCGGCACGGGCGACGTCGCCGTACCAGCGGGCGCTCGGCTTGGGGGTGCGCTCGAACGTCTGCTTGTCCCATCCGATGAGGCCGAATGTCGGAGCGTAGCCTGAGGCCCACTCGTAGTTGTCGAGCGCTGACCAGTGCTGGTAACCGAGAAGGGTGATGCCCTCCTCGATGCAGTCGTGGAGGCCCTCGAGTGCCCCGCGCGTGTAGTCGATGCGACGGGAGTCATCCGAGGTGGCGATTCCGTTCTCGGTGACCATCACGGGAGTGTGCTTCGACAACTCCCAGGCGTTTCGCACGCCAGTTGCAGCAGCGGCGGGCCAGAACTCCCACCCCGTGAGTGTCTTCTCCACGTCGTCTGTCGGCGGGCGCACACCTTCCGGGCCGACGATGTTTCGGGTGTAGGCCTGCACACCCACGAAGTCGTCACCTGAGGCGTTCTCCAGGTACCAGTCCTCGGCGGGATAGGCGATCTCGCGCAGCTTCTGGCGGGAGCCGCCTTCGCCGGAAGCCTCGAAGGCCTGTGTTGCGATGGTCCAGCCCGACTGGAGGCCCGGTACATCGGCGAGAATGGCCCGCGACCAGAGGTGTGACTCGAGCAGGGCATCCGCCACGCGCAGGTCGGGCTTCGGCAGCCCGTAGGCGACGAGGTTCGACGCGTCCTCTCCCCCGGCCAGCATCGCGGCAATGTTCGGCTCGTTGATCGTGCAGACATAGCGCACGCCCGACGAGACGATCGGCAGGGCGAGCTCGGTGTAGCGGGCGAAGAGGCTCGCGGCGTCCGGGGCGCGCCAGAACCCGTCGCGCTCGAACCACCGCGGAACCGTGAAGTGCATGAGCGTGACGATCGGCTCGATGCCGAACTCCAGGCACGTGTCGACCATGCGCCGGTAGTGGTCGACGGATGCCCGCGACACCATGCCGCGCTCGGGCTCGATGCGTGCCCACTCGACACTAAACCGGTACGAGTTCAACCCGAGCTCGGCGAGCAGCCGGATGTCGTCGCGGTAGCGGTGGTAGCTGTCGGCGGCATCCCCCGACGGCTCGACGATCGTCGTGCCGGACTCGTTCTCGTGAACCCACCAGTTCGAGTTGATGTTGTTTCCCTCGATCTGGTGCGCTGCAGTTGCGGCACCCCAGAGGAAACCTTGCGGGAACTGCCGCATCACGCCGCCTTCGTCCGCTTGGGGTTGGGAATCGCGTCGAGCAGTCGGATCGTGTACTCGTCCTTCGGGTCACGCAGAACCTCTGCCGTGTCGCCGCGTTCGACGATCCGGCCGTGATTCAGCACCATGATGTTGTCGGTCACGATGCGGGCCGAGAGCAGGTCGTGGGTGATGTAGAGCATGGAGACGCCCCACTGCTCGCGCAGGTCCTCGAGCAGGGCGAGCACTCCAGCGCGCAGCGACACGTCGAGCATCGACACTGGCTCGTCGGCGATGATCACCTGCGGGTCGGATGCGAGCGCGCGCGCAATCACGACGCGCTGGCGCTGACCACCCGAGAGTTGGTGCGGCAGTTTCGCGGCGAACTCCTCGACCGGGGAGAGCCCCACGGTGTCGAGCAGCTCCAGAACGCGGCGACGGGCGTCCGAGCCCCGCTTCTTGGTGAAGTTCACCACCGGCCGCATGAGGGTGTACTCGACGGTGTGCAACGGGTTCAGTGCGGCGTACGGGTCCTGGAAGACCATCTGCACGTCGCGGTGCAGCTCGCGGAAGCGACCGCGACGCAGCGATCCGATATCGAGATCGCCGAAGCGGATGGTGCCGCTCGTGGGCTTCTCGACGGCAGTCATGAGCTTGCCGATCGTCGACTTTCCCGACCCCGAAGCACCCACGAGCGCGAGGGATGACCCCGGCTCGAGAGTGAACGACACGTCGTCGACAGCCACGACCTCACCTTCGCCGCGACGCGGCGGCGGGTAGATCTTGGACACATTCTCGAGGACGAGAGCGTTCTGCGCACTGCGGTGCTCCCGCGGAGTCACGCTCGGCGGATACACGGCCGCAGCGGCACGCGGGGTGCCCGCGCGCTTGCCCCGATCCTCGAAGCCCGGCAGTTCGACGACCTCCGCGCGCGGGTCGGCGTAGTGCGAGAGCAGCATGCGGGTGTAGTCGTCTTTCGGGCGGTTCAGGATGTCGCTGGCCGGGGCATCCTCGACGATCTCGCCCTCGTGCATGACCATCACGCGCTGGGCCGACTCGAGAACGATGCCGAGATCGTGGCTGATGAGGAGCGCCGTGAAGTTCTCGCGCTTCTGCAGGTCCATGATCGTGCCCATGACGGCGTGCTGCACGAGCACGTCGAGGGCCGTCGTCGGCTCATCGAACACCATGAGCTTCGGCTCCAGCGACAACGCGAGGGCGATCGAGATGCGCTGGCGCATTCCGCCGGAGAGTTCGCCCGGGTAACGGTTCAGTACCGCTGAAGGCAGCTCCACCTTGCCCACGAGCTCTGCGGCCCTGGCATCCCACTGGTGCTTCTCGACATGCCCGTGAGCCTCGAAGATGTCACGGAAGTGGTTGCGGATCGTGCGCACGGGGTTCAGCGCGTTCATGCCGGATTGCAGCACCATCGCCACTCCCCCGTGTCGCTGTTCGCGCAGTTCGGCCTGGCTGAGGCTCGCGATGTCCACACCCGCGAGCAGCACCTCACCGTTGACGATGTGCGCCGGGGGCTTGGAGAGACCGGCGATCGCGAAGCCGAGCGTCGACTTGCCGGAACCCGACTCCCCCACGAGGCCGACGAACTCGCCCTCCTCGAGCGTGAACGAGACCTTCTTCACGGCATGGGTGACGTCGCCGCCGTTGATGTAGTCGACGTCGAGGTCGCTCACGTTGAGGATCGTGGTCATGACTTCGTGCCTTCCGTGTTCTTCTGCTCGCGCAGCCGGGGGTTGCTGATGCCATCAACACCGAAGTTGATGAGCGTGAGGGATGTCGCGAGCAGGGCGATGCACAGACCGGGCGCGAACAGGAGCGACCACTGGCCGGTCAGCAGTGCGCTCGAGTTCTGGGCCCAGAAGAGCATGGTTCCCCAACTCACGATGCTGGAGTCGCCGAGCCCGAGGAACTCGAGGCCAGCCTCCGCGAGGATCGCCGCAGTGGCCGCTCCGAAGAAGCTGCCGACGATGAGCGAGGTCATGTTCGGCAGGATCTCCCGGAAGATGATCCGGAACGGGCGCTCCCCGCTGAAGACCGCCGCAGTCACGAAGTCCCGCGAGCGCAGCGACTGGGTCTGACTGCGCAGCACGCGAGCGCCCCACGCCCATCCCGTGATCACGATCACCACGATGATCATCGCGATACCGCCACCGGAGAGGTAGGCCGCGATCACGATCATGAGCGGGAGCCCCGGGATCACGAGGAAGAGGTTGACGATGAAGCCCACGACATCCGCCATGAATCCACGGGTGTAACCCCAGCTCAGGCCGATCAGCACGGCGACGAGTGTCGACAGCAAGCCCGCCACGAGACCGACGAAGATGCTGACCTGGGAGCCCCAGATGAGTTGGCTCAGCACATCCTCGCCCGCGGCAGTCGTGCCCAACCAGTGAGCCGGAGACGGGTCTGCACTGCGATCGAAGCCGTTCTGCGTCGCACCGTAGGGCGCGATGAGCGGCGCGAAGATCGCCACGAGGATGAACAGCCCGAGGATGATCACGCCGGCGCGAGCCTTGCGGTTCGACCAGATGGTGCCTGCGGTGCGGGTGAACACCTTCCACGGGCTGGGGGCGTCAGCGATCGGCGGCATCGTGTGGATGTCGCGGGTCGAGGGTCGGATTGGAGTACTCATCGGCGGGTCCTCGGGTCCAGTACGCCGTACAGAATGTCGACGATGAAGTTGGCGACGAGCACGCTGAGCGTGATCATCAGGAACAGGGCCTGCATCAGCGGGTAATCCTGGTTGGTCACCGCGTTGAACAGCAGGTATCCAACGCCGGGGTAACCGAATACCTGCTCGACGAGGATGGATCCGCCGACGACACCACCGAGCGCGAGCCCGAAGGAGGTGAGGTTCGGCAGGATGGCGTTGCGCGCTGCGTAGCGCAGTGCGACGACGCGCGGCTTCAGGCCGTTGGCCTCGGCGAAGGCGACGTAGTCGTCACCGAGTGTCGGGATCATCGTGTTGCGCATCCCCAGGATCCAGCCACCGAGGGAGGTGATGAGGATCGTGAGCGCCGGCAGTATCGCGTGGTACAGCGCGTCGACGAAGAAGTCCCACGTGAAGGCGGGCGTCGCCGTCGGTCCGTATGCCCCGGATGTCGGGAACAGCCGCCACACGTAACCCGCGAAGAACAACAGCAGCAGTGCAGTCCAGAAGTAGGGGAACGCGCTCGCGAAGGCGCCACCGAGTGTTGGCAGGGTGTCGAGCCAGGTCCCCCGCTTCCACGCCGCGAGCACGCCGAGCAGCGTGCCGAGCGCGAAGGCGACGATCGTCACGACCCCGACGAGCACGAGCGTGTAGGGAAGAGCCGTGGAGACGAGCTCCGACACCGTCTGCGGGTAGAAGGTGTAGCTCACGCCGAAGTCGAGGCGCACCACCTGGCCGAGGTACTGGATGTACTGCTCGAACATGTTGCCCGTCGGCACACCCAGCTGGGCCTCGATCGCGGCTTTCGTCGCGTCGCTCACCGGCCCGTTCTGGGCCAGCTTCGCCAGCGCGGCATCCGCTGGTGACCCCGGCATGAGCCTCGGCAGGATGAAGTTGACCGTCACCGCCGCCCACAACGTGAGCAGGAACAGCCCGAGCTTTCGCAGCACGTAGCCGAACGCTCGCCTCCCCCCACCTTTGTTTCCGGTGGTGACCGGGAGCTCGTCGTCGAGCGACCCCGCCTGTGCTTCCGCGCCTCGTGGCGCGACCGTGACGCTAGTCATCTGTGACCGCCTTCAGGTTGGTGAGAACGATGAGTGGGGTGGACTCGTAGGTCTTCGGCGACGCGTACGGGTCATCGCCCGAGGGCCATCCCGTGAACTTCGCGTTGCTCATGAGACCCCACGATCCGCCGTAGTAGAGCGAGATCACGGGCAGGTCGTTGTAGACGATCTGCTGCAGTTCGTAACCGATCTCGCGGCGCTCGTCCTCGTCGAGGGCGACCTTGTACTGGTCGAGCAGCTCCTGCGCTGCGGGGTTGTCGTAGCGCTCGAAGTTGTTGGTCGCCTCTTCACCGACGGGCTTGAGGTAGTCGCTCGAGAGCAGGGCGTTGAAGTCACGGAACAACACGCCCGTGCCTCCCGTGCCTCCCATCGCGAAGTCGAACTCGCCGTTACGCAGGGCCAGCTGGTACGCGGCAGGCTGCGGTGTGTCGACGCCGACGTTGATGCCGACGGCGCTCCACTGACGCTGCACCTCCTGCACCCCGCGCAGCCAGTCCGTGTAACCGTTGGCTGTCGTGATGGTGATGCTGAGCTGATCGCCGTTCTCGTTCACGAGACGGTCGCCCTGGAGGGTGTAGCCCGCCTTGGCGAAGGCCGCGAGAGCCGCCTCTGTGTTCTGGTCGATGAGTCCTGAGTTCGGGATGCTCGGATCGAGGTCATCCTGCTGGTAGGGCAACAGGATGTTCGTCTGGCCCGCTTCATCCATGTAGCCCTCGGCCGCGGCATCCCCCACCGCACCGCGGTCGAGCGCGAGTGAGAGCCCCTTGCGCACGTTGAGGTCGTTGAACGGCGCCTTGGTCAGGTTGGGGAAGAGCGCGATCGTTCCGCCCGGCGGGAACCAGTAGGTGTTGTCGTTACCGGCGCCGACCCAGACGTTGTCGACGTCGGAGATGAACGAGTACGCCCAGTCGTAGCCCTTGGTCGCGACATCCAGCTGCGTGTTCGCGGCGGGGAGGATGAGGTGCTCTGCGGCTACTTTGTCGGCCTGCCAGTAATCCTGGTACTTGTCTACCGTGTACTGCTGCGGCGCATAGTTGCCGAGCATGTACGGGCCGGTACCGATCGGGTCGGGGTTGCGGAAGCTCGCCGGATCCTCGACGTCCTTCCAGATGTGCTCGGGCACGATCAGTGTCGTGGCGATCAGGGATGCCGCCGGTACGTCGGGCTGCTGCAGGTGCACCGTGACGGTCTCGTCGTCGGCCTCGACCGAGCGGATGTAGTCCCAGATGCCCTGGGCGTCGGCCGCCGGGTACTGCTTGAGCATCTCGAAGGTGAAGACCACGTCGTCGGGGGTGAACTTCTCGCCGTCCTGCCAGGTGACCCCGTCACGAATCGTGAAGACGATCGTCGACGGGTCCGGCTGCTCATAGCCGGTTGCGAGCCACGGGAACTCGTCGCCCGTCACGTTGTCGAGGATCACGAGCGGCTCGTACATGTAGAACGTGGCCACGCGCTTGCTGTTGAGGAACGGGTTGAAGTTGCGCTCGAACATGGGCGAGCCGTTATCGGCCGCCACGAGCATCGTGTCTGCTGGAATCGACGGGTCTGGCGCACTCTGGATCTGGATACTGCACCCAGTGAGCACCAGCGCTGCCGCGGACGCCGTCGCGACAGCCGTGAGCCATCGTTTCGTCTGCATCATTGCCTACGCTTCTCTCAGTCGTCGGGCGTGACCCCCATACGGGGGACGCAGTTCGACTGTAAGCGCATACATTTTTCGGGTGCAACCCCTTGCGCTTCGGCTACGCGGTTTAGTAGGTGCTTTCGCGCACCACCACCCGCACGGGCAGAGTGACCGCTCGGCGAGCGCGTTCCGGATGCTCGAGCCGCTCGATCACGAGGTGCACGGCAGCACGCCCCAGCTCGGACATCGGCTGGTGCACCGTCGTGAGGCCGGGGCTTGAGTGACGTCCCGCAGAAATGCCGTCGTAGCCTGTGACCTGCACTTTCTCAGGTACTGGCACTCCGCGTGACGCGAGCACATCGAGCACGCCGAGAGCGGTCTGGTCGTTCGCGCAGACGATCGCGTCGGGCAGCTCATCAAGGTCGACCACGGCAGTGCGCCCGCCGTCGCGCGTGAAGTCGCCGCGCACCAGCTGCACTGGCCGATCGCCCACCGCCTGTGAGAAGCCTGCGAATCGCTCAGCATCGTCGGGAGAGGTGTCGGGACCCGCGACATAGGCGAAGGTGGACGCGCCCTGGGCCACCAGGTGCTCGGTCAGTGCGCGCATGCCCGGAGTGTTGTTGGAGTGCACGTGGTCGAAGCGATCCTGTCGGCCGTCGCCACCCAGCAGCACCACCGGAATGTGGCGGGCCGCGCGTTCCAGCATCTCCAGCGGAACCGTTCCAGCGAGCACCGCGAGACCATCGACACGGCCGGCGAGATCGGTGATGAGCGACTCGAGCTCACGGCCCGTGCCGGACGCGATCATGAGCGCGAACCCGCGACGACTCGCCTCGAGCTCGGCCCCGCGCAGTACCTCGTCGTAGTAGAGGTTCTCGTTCTGGGGCTCCTCCCCCGCATCCCGCACCACGGGAACCCGGTCGCTGCCCTCGCCGATCACGGGCGCACCGAGCCCTGAGTCGTCGTGGCGGGGAAAGAAGAGTCCGATCACGTTCGTACGCCGTGCCGCTAGGCCGCGGGCGGCAGCGGATGGCACGTACCCGAGTTGCGCGATCGCAGCCTCGACCCGTTCCTTCGTGACTGCGCGAACGGATGCCGGCGCCGTGAGTACCCGCGACACCGTGGCGATCGACACACCCGCCAGGGCGGCAACGTCGTACACCGTCGGCTGCTTCGCCATGTCGTCGGCTCCCGTCTGCGTCGTTCGGTCCCTAGAGTACGTCGACACCGCTGCCGCGTCGGGGGCTTGCGCACCGTTGCGCCTCTCGCTCCTGAACTGCGTTCACCGCTAGAGTCACTCCCGATGAGACCCTCACCACAGCTCCGTGCGCCAGCCACCCTGCGGCGGGAACCCGCACCCCGCCAGGCTCCCGCCCGCCGCATCCAGTTCAACCCTCTCATCGTCGGTTTGCTCGGCACCCTGGGTGTCGGTATCGGCCTCGCGATCATCGGTGCCATTCAGGTCCTTTCGACCGTGCTCGTCTACATGGGCGTGGCCTACTTCATCTCGCTGGCACTGGAGCCGATCATCCGGTGGTCGACCGGGCGCGGCATCCCGCGCTGGGTCGCGTCATTCGGGCTCGTGCTGGTCGGGCTCATCGTCGGAGTCCTGATCGCGCTGGCCGTCGTGCCTGTGATCGTGCGACAGATCGCACACCTCATCGCCGGCGCACCCGCCTTCGCCGCGAGCCTCCCCGACCAGGAGTGGGTGAAGTGGCTCGTCGCCAATGTGGGTTCCTACATCGACGTGAGCTACCTGACCTCACAGCTGACCACCTTCATCAGCGACCCGAACCAGTGGCTCTCCATCGGTGGCGGACTACTCGCCGTCGGCTCCGGATTCGGTGAAGCCGTGACAGCGGTGATCGTCGTCACCGTGCTCACCCTCTACTTCACGCTGACCCTGCCCCTCGTGATGGAGAAGGTCTACCAGGCCGTTCCCCGATCGCGGCGGGCAGGCTTCGAGTCCGTCACGGAGGAGATCCTGCAGTCGGTGGGAAAGTACGTGGCGGGCCAGTTGCTGCTGGCGCTCGTCAATGCGACCGTGACGTTCGGGATCGCGACGGCGGTCGGTGCGCCCGTGCCGATCGTGCTTGCTCTCGTGGCGTTCATCTGCGCGCTCATCCCCGTCGTAGGGCCCGTCATCGGCACCGCGATCACGGTGATTGCCACGCTTTTCGTCAACCCACTCGGCGCGCTGATCGCCGGAATCCTCCTGCTGATCTACATGCAGCTCGAGGCATACGTGCTGAGCCCACGCGTCATGGCCAAGGCCGTCTCGGTGCCGGGTGCGCTCGTGATCGTTGCAGCGATCGGTGGAGCCTCGCTCGGCGGCATTCTGGGGGCACTCGTGGCGATCCCGGTTGTTGCGGCGGGCATCCTGATCTTCGAGCGCGTGATCAGGCCGCGGCAGGAAGCGAAGTAGCTACTTCGCGAGCTTGGCCTTGACGTAGGCGACGATCGCGTTGGCGTGCCCGTGGCCCAGTCCGTGCTCGGCTTTGAGCCACTCGACCGCCTTCATGTGCGCCTCACCGGTGTCGAGGCGCTCGACCACCATGTCGATCCACTCCTGCATGGGTCGGCCGTAGGTCTTCTCGATGCTCGGGAAATAGGAGGCTGGGCCTTTGGGCTTCTCACCGGAGAGGTCCGGAGCAGTCACACGCGAGGTCATGTGGACAGTGTAGACAAGAGCTACAGCCTCGCGGACAGCTCCACGTCACTGGGCTCGACGAGGTGAGTGCCGTCGGGGAACAGGATCACCGGAATGTTCGTGCGCCCGCTGATCGCGAATGCACGGTCAGCACCGTCACGCACTGCCTCCACGTCCACGTAGTCGTACTCGACTCCGGATGCGTCGAGAAGCGCCTTCGAGCGGCGGCAATCGCTGCACCAGTCGGCGCCGAACATGAGTGGGCGGGTGGTGGTCTCGGGCACGGTTGCTCCTTCGGGTCGGGCATCCATTGTCACCCGGGAGAGCGCGAGTACTTGGGGAGGCTCGGTCCGAGAGCGCAGTTTCGCGCGGCCGGATGCGATGCCTCTAGTCACAACTGCACTCTCGCCAGCACACCTCACCATGTGTACGCTGTGCACATGGCACGCCTCGTCTACACCGGACTCGTTTCCCTCGACGGCTACATGAACGACATCAACGGTCACTTCGACTGGGCAGAACCCAGCAAAGAGATCCACCAGTTCGCGAACGACCTCGATCGCGGCATCGGCACGCACGTCAACGGGCGCAAGCTCTACGAGACGATGGTTTTCTGGGAGACGATGCCGCCCGCCGAACCCGTGATGAACGACTACGCCGAGATCTGGCGGAGCGCCGAGAAGGTTGTCATCTCGACGACACTCGAGGATGTCGCATCCGCCCGCACCACACTCTTGCGGGAGTTCTCCCCCGAGTGGCTCGCCGAACTCAAGGCAACGGCCTCCCGCGACATCGCCATTGGCGGGCCAACGCTCGCGGCCCAGGTGTTCGATCTCATCGATGATCTCCACATGCTCGTGTACCCCGTAGTCGTCGGCGGCGGCACCCGGTTCCTGCCGGATGGCGCTACCGCCAACTTCGCGCTCGTGGGTTCGCACACCTTCCAGAACGGGGTCATCCACCTGCACTACCGAAAGGATGCCTGATGCGCTTCACCCTTCTCATGAGCTACTCCGAGGCCGGCGGTGCCGCCCTCACACCCGAGCAGATGGAGGCCGGGCGCGTCGAGTTCGACCGTTACGCCGCCGACCTCCACGAGGCGGGCGTGCTCGTGGCCGCAGAAGTGCTTACGCCCGTCTCCGCTGCTGTCACGATCCGCGGCGGCGAGGTGGTGACCGCGACGGATGACGCTGCGGAGCAGTTGAGCGGAGTGTTCGTGATCGACGTCCCTAACCAGGACGCCGCCATCGACTGGGCGAAGCGCTGCCCAGCTGCCGAGTGGGGAGCGATGGTGGTGCGCGGCGCCGGAGTCTCGTTCGTCGATGGCGCGTGGCGGAGCTAGCTGAGAGTCACTGACGCGCAACTCACCCAAAACGTTGCGTTGTTGTTCGGCGTCGCGACCGCGAAGCTGGCTACATGTCCTCTTCCGACGCGTCGTTCGAGCGCGCCTACAGCCAGTACCTGCCCGCGGTAAGCGGGTACCTGTTCCGACGGGTGGAGCGCCAGCATGTGGAAGACCTCGCGGCTGACGTCTTCGCGATCGCCTGGCGCAAGCGGGCATCCGTTGCTGAGGGCGAAGAACTGCCCTGGCTGTACCGCATCGCCGCGAACGTCGTGTCGAACCACCGCCGCAAGCAAGCCACGGGCAACGCGCTCATCGCGGCATTGCGCCCGGCCGACTCGGCGCCATCTGCCGAGGACATCGTAATCGCGGATGCCTCACTGGCCGCGGCCTGGCAGCAGCTCCGCCCGGCCGAACGCGAGTTGCTCACACTCGCCCTCGTCGAGGATCTGGGCACGGCCGACCTCGCGGTGGCGCTCGGCGTCAGCCTCAACGCGGCGACAATCCGGTTGCACCGCGCGCGCGGCAAGCTCGCCGCCTTGCTCGCTGAGTAAAGAATTTCGGATGCACCTGAAAGAACTCGCACTTCGCGACATCCCCTCTACATGACCAACCCTGACGACCTCAGCAACCGCCTCCGTCACGGAGTCGACCGCGGCACCGCCCCGGAGCTCTCCGCGGATCTCGTGACGGGTGCCGCCGAGCGGCCCGCCCCTCGGCTCACCAACCAAGCGGCACGCGTTGCCGGAACCGCGGGTGTCGCCGTCGCGGCCCTCGCCGTCGCCGCCCTGGTGGTCGTGCCGAGCCTTGCACCGCGAGCGCCGCTGTTCACCGCGGCGCAGTCGTCGTCGGCAGCGAGCGCCATGAGCACCGAGGGCGCTCGCACGAGCGACATGAAGGTCGGCTGGTGGGTCGACTACAACTACTCTGCTGGCCCCTCACTGTCCACCGAGGGCGGCACCGGACAGGTCTACCGCCTCGTGCTCGACGCTGCCGACCCGCAGGCGCGCACCGCCACACTGGCGGAGGCTCTCGGAGTCGACGGCACCCCGACTGAGGCCGACTGGTCAGACAGCACCTACCCGACCTGGGTCGTCGGCCCGCAGGATGGCACCGGCACGAGCCTCTCGGTGAGCGCGTTCGGCACCGGAGACTGGTGGTACAACGACCCGGCCGCGGCATCCATCTACATCTGCGACGACACCGTGACGCCCGAGCAGTCGGTCGAGTACGGCTGCGTGTTGCCGGCAGACGCCCCCGAGAACCTCGCCCCCACCGGTGACGAGGCCCGCGCGCTGGCGGTCGACTTGTTCGCGTCGACGGGATACACCGTGGATGCCGCGGACATCGACATCTACTCCGATGACTGGAGCACGTCCGCCACCGCTTACCTCGCCGTCGACGGCACGCGCACCGCGCTCAGCTGGAGCGCGAACTGGTCGAACACCGGCGAGCTCTCCTACGCGTCCGGACACTTCGTGCGCGTCGAGGCGCAGGGCACCTTCGACACCGTCTCCCCCGTTTCGGCCGTCGCTCGACTGGACGACACCCGCTGGTACGGCTCCCCCGGCCCCGACTTCCAGGGCGGCGGCGGAATCGCCTTCGCCACAGACGTCATGCGCGGCACCCCCGACCCGAACCTCGTCGATGTGGCTGGCCCCGATGACGCGGTGACGGATGCCACGGACACCCGCGACACGTCTACCTCCTCCCCCGTCGACCCGACCGCACCCGCAGAACCCACCGACCCCGCGACGCCCGAGCCCGGCGTCGTCGACCCGGGCACCACCGAGCCCGCCACCCCGCTGCCCGAGGAGACGCCGCTCCCCGAGGAGACACCCCTCCCGGAGCCCACGCCCGAGGTGGTCGACGTGACGATCAACGACGCGACTGCAACCCTCGTGATGCTCTGGGACGTCGACGGCAACGCCTGGCTCGTCCCCGGCTACGCGATGCAGATGGACGAGGGCTGGTGGAACACGGTCGTCAGCCTCGTTGATGGCGTGATCGCCCTGCCGGAGCCGATGCAGATCGAGCCGATGGTGGACCCGGAGAGTGCCGACACGGGTGTGCTTGTCGACTAGCTAGCCCGTGACGGAGCAACTGGAGCTCGACACCTCAAGGTCGAACTCGATGCTGTCCACCATGAGCGGCTCGCCAGGCGAGTACTCCAGTGTTACGCCTGACGCCGAGCCTCACCGGATTCCGAGTGAACGACGAGGAGCAAGAACGCAGACTCAGGAGAGGCAGCCCTCAGGTCGAGAAATCGCTCGTTTGGTACCGTCAGGGCCTCAACTGTCCCGAGGCTGGGCGCTGTGTTCGTAGTGATCGGCGCGCGGGAAACGTCGACGAGACCAAGCGCTGTGATCGTGAGCTCCCCGGAATCGATCAACTCGGCGTGATCCACCTCGAGCGCGTGCTCGTCGGCACTGGCGACCTGCAGTTGTACGACGGCGGTGGTGTCATCCAGGCGTAGGCACTCGCCGGAACTACTCGCGGACTCGACGAAGTCATGCTCGGTCGGGCCGAAGAACGAGGAGACGCAGACAACTGCGAGAACAACGATCCCGACGATGAGAAGCGGAACGAGGAGGCCCATCGCCACAAGCGCTTTCGTTGATCGCGTGGCCACCTCAGCATCTTCTCAGGGGCGCAGGTCGGGCGCGGTAACGATCAGGAGTCGATCAAGTCGTGGGGTTCACATCCCCGTCGCCAGGGAGGCACAAGATAAGGTCCTTTCATGTCGGTCGCGCCCCCACCTGCGCGTGACAGCACAAGCAACGCCACGGATGCGGGCCTCTTGGCCGCATTGTCGCTCATCTTCGCGCTAGCGCCGTTCGCGATCCGAGTGCTTGACCTGATCGGACGATACTTGCTTTTGGCGCTGATCGGCGACGTCCCGACCGCGCTCGCCCCCTTCAACACCTTCCAATTTGTCTCCGCTGTCACAACGGCCCTGACGAGCCTGGTGCTCAGCCCTCTCGCGGTGATCTTGGGCGTCCTGGCGATGCGACATCCGGATGCGACTGAGCCACAGCTGCGCAGAGCACTCGTGGGGCTCCTCGTCGGCGCGTTCGGCGTGATCCTCATCGTCATCGGGCTCCTCGTTATCGTTCTGAGTTGAGCGCCCTGCCGCCTACCGCTGGTTACCCGCTCGAAGCCAGGCGATGTAGTCCGCCGCAGCGGTCGTGGTGTCGTACTCCGGAGTGAAACCGGTGTCGTTGTGAAGTCGCGTGATGTCGAGCCAGCTCCGGGGGTGCGCTTCGCCCTGAGGAAGCTCGACGTGGAATTCGGGCTCGAATGACTCGATCGCGCGGATGACGTCGCTATTGCTCGTGGCGTGACCAGACGCGACGTTGTACGTCAGGTGCTGCAGTTCGGGTGTCGTTGCTAGTAGCGCGAGCGCGCGGCCGGTGTCCTTCACGTAGAGGAGGTCGAGCGCATCCCCCGACTTCGGCGGCGCGATGAGCCCGGAGAGGTCGGGTTCGGTTCGGGCGGCGGCAGCGTGCGCCAGGGACGGGGCTGCGAAGAACGGATCGGGGAAATGCCCGCCGGGCCCCCAGGTTCCGGAGATGCGAGCATTGACGATCTGCACGTCGGTGACGTTGGAGAGGTGGGCGGCGAGAAGCTCCGTGATCTTCTTGAAGGTGGGGATGGCATGAAAGTGCTGGAACGGAATCGGCGCGTCTTCGGTGAGGGCGCCGGCCGACGCGAGACCGTAAACGCCGATCGAGCTGGCGGTCACCACACGCGTGACGCCCCAGGCGCGGGCAGCTCGCACGATGTTGAGGAACGCGTCGACAGAGTTGCCGGTGGCGTCGATCGGGTCTGTTTCGGTGACCGGCCACGGAAGCGCAACTGCGAGATGCACGATCCCGGTGATCGGGTACTGCTCGCCCACCGCGAGCAGTGCGTCGAGGTCGGCTACGTCGGCCTGGACGATGCGGATGGGAAGGTCCGCGAGATGCGACGGGATCTCTGGGGCGCGACGCTGCAGCAGCACGCACTCCTCACCTGCCTCAACGAGTGCGCGGACGGTGTGCGAGCCGATGAAGCCGGCCCCTCCAGTAACGAGGATCATGGGATGCCTTTCATTCCATACACTGATTGTCAGTAGTGCTGACAATCAGTGTATGGCTACACTCGCACCATGTCCACTCGCAAGAATCCAGTCCCTCCCTCACAGGACGTTCTGGGCTACCTCCTCAAGCACGCGACGATGCGCCTGAACGCTCTCACCGATGCGGCGCTGCAACCTCACGGAGTCGACAGCAAGGATCTGGGCATCCTTCGAGTGATGGTGCGTGAAGACGCCCTATCGCAGCTGCAAGTGGCGCAAGCCCTCGGGATCGATCGCACGACGATGGTCTCGCTGCTGGATGCGTTGGAGAGCAGGGGCATCGTGACGCGAAGCCCAGACCCGGACGACCGACGCCGCAACCTTGTACAGCTCACCTCGGCGGGCGCGGAAATCTACAGCGCGGGTGAGGCTGTTCGCAAGGCGGTGGAAGGAGAGTTCCTCGCCCCGCTCGATAAGGCGAGTCGAGAGAACCTGCGGCAATCACTCCACATTCTCGTTATCGACCTTCAAGCCAATTAGGTCGCCGAACCCAGCCTGCGCCGACGCCCCCGGTGCCATCCCACAACGCGCGCGATCCCAGCCTCCATGGACCCCACCATCGTGCAGGCGGTGGATGCCCGGCTAGCCGGAGTCGAGCGCTGCGAGAGCGTCAGCATCCTCTGGGCCATCGAGAGCGGCAGCCGCGCGTGGGGCTTCCCGTCGCCCGACAGCGACTACGACTGCCGGTTCTTCTACCTGCGGTCCCGCGACTCGTACCTCTCGCCATGGCCCGCGCGCGACGTGATCGAGACACCCCTCGACAAGATCTTCGACGTCAACGGTTGGGACCTCGCCAAAGCCCTCCGGCTCCTCGTGAAGGGCAACGCCACCGTCACCGAGTGGCTGCGCTCCCCCATCGTCTACGGTGGCAGCGAACTCTTCCGTGATCGGATGCTCGAGCTCGCGTCATCCCTCTACGACCCGATCCGCGCCGGACGCCACTACCTCCACGTCGGCCGCCAGCAGGCCGAGAAGCAGATGACACTCAAGCGGGTCTTCTACTCGCTGCGGCCCGCGGCCACCCTCCGCTGGCTGCGCGACAACCCGGGCCAGGGCGTGCCGCCGATGGACCTCGGCTCCCTGCTCGCGCAGAGCGACGTTTCCGGGCCGCTGGTGTCGCGCATCGACGAGTTGATCGAGCTCAAGAGCCGCACGCGTGAGGTCGGTACTGGCGACGTGCCCGCGGAGGTGACGGCGTTCATCGCGTCGGAGTTCGACCTTGCGACGGAGCTGTATGAGTCGGTGGATGCCACGGCCCCTGCTGAAGGGATCGCCGCTGCGGAGGCGTTCTTCCTGTGGGCGCTGGAGGAGTTCAAGGCCTAATCGCCACATCAAGCGTGGGACGGCGGAATGGAGTACCGTCCTTCCGTGACGGAGAGTCAATCGGTGGCAATGGTGCTCGGGCCCATTCTTGGAGTCTGGGGTGTCGCTTTCTTCATCTTCCGACGTCGAATTTCCCGCAAGGCCATCGCCCAGCGCGTCGAGTGGAACAAGGGCCGCGGCGTGAAAATGCAAACGCCGCTTGCACTGGGAATTGGCGGCATCGTCCTTGCGATTTCCGGTTTCGGTCTCGCACTGGGCGCACTCTTCGGCGTGATTCGATAAGTCGTCCCGGGAGGAGTAAGGGCGCTAGACCAGCCGCTCCAGGACCACTCCGCCGAACACCCGCTCCACACGGATGATGTGGGCCGCGACATCCGGCACTCCCCCGAGCACCGTCAGCTCAGCGATATCGGTGGCACTCTTGAGCGGGGCCCGGCGCTCGGCGTGCGGGTACTGCGCGATGGGCAAGAACGTCTGCCGGTTGCGCGCCACCTTGTTGTGCGGCTGCGCGAACCCGGAGTTGATGCGGCACAGCTCGATGCGTCCTCGTGCGCCGACGATGCTCGCAGTGTCGACGATCCTCACGACCAGAGGAGCCTTCAGTGCGCCCCCAGCACCGAATGCAGTCTCCGCCTCTGCAGAAGTTCATACGGTCTGGTGATATTGAACGCACTGACCTCCCCCGATTCGACGGAGACGGGATAATGTCGACATGCCTGAGGATGAGACCGCCGACCACGTTGGCGACACGTCGCAAATCGAAGAGCGACCAACTGAGCTAAGGCAGGCGCTTCAGGGAGTTCAGTTCGATGCGGCAATTCTCGAGGCCCTGGCTCGCCAAACTCGCGGACTCGCGAGACTCGCGATCCCTGCCGAACAGATCCAACGACTGTCGGCACAAATTAACGCCGCGTTCTCGGGGATCGATACCTCACAATTCGCGGCGTCGCTGGAAGCAATCCAGAGGTCACTCCGCAACTGGCCAACGCTCTCCCGAGCATCTGATTTCTCCAAACCCGATCCCCCGAAAGGCACCTACTCGGAGCAAATGAGGTCTCCGGCAAGTTACTTCGAGCCGAGCGAGGTCGAGATCGGGTCTTTCGACGACCTTCACTCCGAGATCACCAAGCTGATCGGAAAGACGCCAGACCTCCCACTTGTGTGGCGGGGCGTACGGCGATCTACATGGGGCCTCCACAGCCATCTGTACAGACATCTGATGGAAGTCAACAAGGTGGTGCCGCCCGAAAAGCAGCCGAAGGGCGAACAGCCGTATCCGGACGAAGCGCAGATGGTAGCCGCAGAACGCCAGATACTTCGACTCGCACGTGACGATTGGCGCTTCGACGATATGTCAGCTCTGGAGACTTTCGCACGAATCCAGCACGCTGGTGGCCCCACTCGACTCATCGACGTAACTCACAATCCTTACGTAGCCGCGTGGTTCGCAGTCGAGGCAAGTACCGACGACGATAGCCACGATGCCCGTCTCTTCGCTCTCGCAACGAAACCGGTTGAGAAGGATGGCATGCAGCCTGCTGGCGACTCTACGATTCGTCTCGACGAAGTCGGAGGCTTGAGAGACCCGTTTTGGCATCTTCTGACTACTCCGGCAGAACGCCAACAGTGGGACTGGGGGACCGGTGCGCGGCGCAGACTCTGGGTTCCGCCCGCATATGACCCCCGGATCTTGGCGCAGAACGCGGCGTTCATCCTCGATGGAGTGCCCATCACCTCGGAGCGAACAGCCTCCTACTTCACGATCGAACACAACCTTTACTGGCGACGCGCCGACCTCCTGGCTGCCTCTTCGATCTATCTCAAGATGTTCACTCCGCGCAGGAAGCCGCAGTACAACTCGCGGAACTTCGCGCCGACGTTCAGCTTCCGTATTCCCGCCGAGAAAAAGGGAGAGATTCGCCAGTACTTAGAGACCAGGTTTGGATACCGACGCTCGTACATCTACCCCGATATGGGAGCACTCGCCGAGCACCTCAAGTCGATCCCTCTCTCGGAATAGTGCTTCCCCACTTCCCCCATGGGTGCCATCACATCGACCCGATGGTGAACACTGAAACAGGTCGACTAGCCACTCGGGGCGTACCGAAAGTTACGCCTGCGTGGCCCGCTCCAGCACCAGCTCGCGCACGCGCGCCGCATCCGCCTTGCCCTGCATCGCCTTCATGACCGCACCGATCACGGCACCGGCAGCCTGAACCTTGCCGTCGCGGATCTTCTCGAGCACGTCGGGCTGAGCCGCAAGGGCCTCGTCGATCGCGGCGATGAGGGCCGTGTCATCCGACACCACTTCGAGGCCGCGGGACTGCACGACCTCAGACGGCGTGCCCTCCCCCGCGATGACGCCTTCGAGCACCTGGCGGGCCAGGCGGTCAGTGAGGGCGCCGGTGTCGATGAGGACGGCGAGTTCGGCGACATCCTTCGGGGTCACGAGGGTTGAGGCATCCACCCCCTGCGCGTTCGCGATGCGGGCGAGCTCGCCCGTCCACCACTTGCGGGCCTGGGCGGGAGCGGCACCTGCGGCGACCGTTTCCTCGATCTCGACGAGGAGGCCGCCGTTGACGACGTCCTGGAACTCGAGGTCGGTGAAGCCCCACGCCTCCTTGAGGCGGCGGCGACGGATCGCCGGGGCCTCGGGCAGGGCGGCGCGCAGCTCCTCGATGAGTTCAGCCGACGGCTCGACGGGCAGGAGGTCGGGCTCCGGGAAGTAGCGGTAGTCGTCCGCGTCACTCTTGGGGCGGCCGGCGCTCGTGACGCCGGTGTCCTCGTGCCAGTGGCGCGTCTCCTGCGTGATCGTGCCACCCTTCTCGAGGATGGCCGCCTGACGCTGGATTTCGTAACGGATGGCACGCTCCACCGAGCGCAGCGAGTTCACGTTCTTCGTCTCGGTGCGCGTGCCCAGCGGCAGCTTCTCGCCGGCTGCGACAGCCGCGGCCACGTCGGACCGACGCCGGAGCGAGATGTTCGCGTCACAGCGCAGATTGCCGCGCTCCATTCGTGCCTCCGAGATGCCGAGCGCCACGACGATGTCGCGGATCGCCGCAACGTACGCCTTGCCGACCTCGGGGGCGTCCGACTCGGCACCGAGAATCATGTGCGTGACGATCTCGACGAGCGGAACACCAGCGCGGTTGTAGTCGACGAGCGAGTACTCGGCACCCTGGATGCGACCGGTTGCACCACCGACGTGGGTGAGCTTGCCGGCATCCTCTTCCATGTGCGCGCGCTCGATCGGGATCTGCATGATGCGGCCGTTCGGCAGCTCGATCTCGACGGAACCCTCGAACGCGATCGGCTCGTCGTACTGGCTGATCTGGTAGTTCTTGGCGAGGTCCGGGTAGAAGTAGTTCTTGCGCGCGAAGCGGCTCGTCGGCGCGATCTGGCAGCCGAGCGCCAGGCCCAGGCTGATGGATGACCGAATCGCAGCCTCGTTCACAACTGGCAGGCTGCCCGGCAGACCCAGATCCACCGGGGTGATCATCGTGTTGGGGAGCTCCGTGTGGTCGCCGCCGAGGGCGGCCGGGTTCGGAGCATCCGAGAACATCTTGGTCTGGGTGTTCAACTCGACGTGCACCTCGAAACCGAGCACGGGCTCGAAGATTTCAAGGGCCTTGTCGTAGTCCATCAGGTCAGCTTTAGCCACCCATCGATTCTAGGTGGTGCGCCCTTCGCGCTAGTTCGGGTGCGCGCATGCCACGGCTGCAGTTGCGGAGGATGACACGCCGCGCGACTCGCCCAATGTGACGGCGCTGCGGCGTGGCGTCCTCCGCACGGTTCCGGGCCGCTACTTCGCCGCCGAGATGCGCACCATGTTGCCCGACGGGTCACGGAACGCGCAGTCGCGCGCGTAGCCCTGGTCGATCGGCTCCTGCAGCACCTCGGCTCCGCTCGCGCGCAGGGTTTCGAACGTGGCATCCAGGTCGTCGGTCACGAACACGAGGGCGGGCAGCTCGCCCTTCACGAGGAGCTCCAGCAGGGCATCCCCGTTCTCCTTGGAGCGGCCAGCGTGCGGCACCGAGAGTGTGATGCCAAGACCGGGCTGGTCGGGGCTGCCCATGGTGAGCCACCGGAACTCGCCGTAGGGCACGTCCATGACGATCTTGAGACCAAGCGCCTCGTAGAAGGGGATGGATGCCTCGACATCCGTGACAGTGACGTTGACGTACTGCAGTGAAATGGTCATGCACCGAAGCTACGCCGCGACCGTGCTCGCGGCTTCTCGAATCCTGCTCCGTTGGGGGCGCGTCTGGGACTTGGTCATGCACGCGGGCATCTCGTCGATACCGCCGTGGTTGGCGGCACGGTAAGCGGTAGGGGTCTGTCCCACGATCTCGGTGAAACGGGAGCTGAACGACCCGAGGCTCGTACAACCGACAGCCATGCAGACGTCGGTCACCGTCATCCCCTCCCTCAGCAGCGCCATCGCGCGCTCGATGCGGCGGGTCATGAGGTACGCGTAGGGGGTCTCCCCGTACGCAAGCTTGAACTGCCGTGCGAAGTGGGCTGGCGACATGAGGGCCGTCGCGGCCATGGTGGGCACGTCGAGCGGGCTGGCGAAGTCGCGGTCGATCCGGTCGCGGGCGCGACGCAGGTGCGCGAGGTTCTCGAGCTCCTGCGGGGTCATGATGCGACGCTAGCGGATCTGGGATCAGAGGGCTCGCGGAGGCCGCGGGGCCGTGTCCTCGATGTCGAAGTTGTCGTCATCGTCCTGCCCGGTGGGCGTGATCTCGGGGGCCGCGATCACATCCACGACGAGAACGGTGACGTTGTCACGACCGCCCGCGGCGAGCGCCGCATCGACGAGCGCACCGGCCGTCTCCTCGCTCGAGAGACCGGCGGCCAGGTGAAGGCGAATCCGTTCGTTGTTGATCTCCTTCGTGAGACCGTCGGAGCAGACGAGGATGCGCAGCCCAGCGCGCACCGGAACCATCCAGTAGTCGGCAACCGGCGCGACTCCGAAACCGACCGCGCGCGTGATGACATTGCTGTCCGGATGGAACTCCGCATCCTCGGCGCTCAGCGCACCGGAATCGACGAGTTCCTGCACCACCGAGTGGTCGATGGTCACCTGGGTGAGTTCGTTGCCCTCGAACGCGTACACCCGGCTGTCGCCGATGTTGAAGACCGCGAAGTACGGCACACCATCACGCAGCACGAGCACTGCGCCTGTCGCTGTCGTCCCGACGCCGAGGGGGCTGCCGTCCGCGATCACCGTAATGTCGTCGGTGGCCGTCGCGAGGGCACGCTCGAGGTCGATGACGGTGGAGAAGTCCCCCGTGAGCGCTTCGGAGAGGCGCTCGACGACAGCGGCGCTGGCGAGGTCGCCGGCCGAGTGGCCGCCCATCCCATCCGCGACGACGAAGCCCGGCGAGCGCGCCAAGTAGCTGTCCTCGTTCGCAGCCCGCCTGCGGCCGACATCCGTGACGGCACCCCACGACAGGGTGATCAGCTCGTCACTACCGGGCACAACGATGCTGTGCACGATCGAGCCACTGCCGATCTCGGTCATGAGGCCGCTCGTTCGCTCGACGGTGGGATGGTCAGCGCGACGACTTGCAGCACATTCTCGTCCCCGAGGTCGAGCAGCGTGCCCGCTGGCACGACGATCGACTCCCCCTGGCGAAGGATTCGGGGCGAGGCGCCGGGGGCGAGCACCGCGGTGCCGTTGGTGGACCTGAGGTCGGTCACGACGACTGCGGTTCCGACCTCACGAACCTCGAGATGCGTGGACGAGACCTCTTTGGCCGGCGATGGCACGCTCACGAGACGCGGAGGAACCTCGCGCGAGATCCGCGGAGGGTGAGGATTGCGCCCGATGTAACAGGCAACGTCGAGGGCCACGAGTTCTCCACCAAGTCCTATCCGGAGCGCAAAGCGCGCCGTCGAGGGGTCTGCCTGCGGCGGTGCAGGCAGAGCGTTCGCCGTGACATCCGTCACAGCTTCGGGCACCCTGATTTCGCGCAGGCCTCGCTGCGAAATGATCGTGTCCTCGACAGCATGGTCGCTTGCGCTCGAATCCCGGCGCGAGGGCGCGATGACAGTGTCGTCAAAATCATCGGCCATGGCCACCAGCATAGGGATGCCGGGTGTCGAACGAGACACCCGGCAAACGACATCCCGTGTTCGGGTGCTCACAGACCGGATTGGCGCGCGCTACGGATTTGCCCCGCATTTGGGCGCGCCATGTGCGGATTCGCTTGTCTAAGGCGCAATCCACTGACAGAATCAAGCCATGAGCAGCGCCGCACGGCCGACCGCATCCAAGCCAGTGCAGCTGGATGACGTCTCCAAGGCGATCATCGAACAGCTCCAGAGCGACGGCAGGCGCTCCTACGCCGAGATCGGCAAGGCCGTTGGCCTGAGCGAAGCAGCCGTTCGCCAGCGTGTGCAGAAGCTCACCGAAGCCGGAGTCATGCAGGTCGTCGCGGTGACCGACCCGATGCAGCTCGGCTTCTACCGGCAAGCGATGGTCGGTATCTGCGTCACCGGCGACACGACCCACGTGGCCGAGGAGCTCGGGCGGCTTGCGGCGGTCGACTATGTCGTTCTGACTGCTGGCAGCTTCGACATCCTCGCGGAGGTCGTCTGCGAGAACGACGACGACCTCATCGAGCTGCTCAACAAGCAGATCCGGCAGATCGAGGGAGTGCAGTCGACGGAGACCTTCGTCTACCTGCGCCTCCACAAGCAGTTCTACAACTGGGGTACCCGCTAGAGGGTCTCCCGCTCACGAAGCAGAAGGAACGATACCCATGGCCGAACTCAACGAGGCCGAGCTGCAGCAGAAGGCGAAAGACCACCTCTGGATGCACTTCTCGCGTCAATCCGTGATGGAGGACGGTCACGGCGTGCCCATCATCGTCAAGGGTGAGGGCCACCACATCTGGGACTCCCAGGGCAAGAAGTACATCGACGGACTGAGCGGCCTGTTCGTGGTCAACGCAGGCCATGGGCGCAAGCGCCTCGCCGAGGTCGCCGCGAAGCAGGCCGAGGAGCTCGCATTCTTTCCGATCTGGTCGTACGCGCATCCGAACGCCATCGAACTCGCCGACCGCCTGGCGAGCCACGCACCGGGTGACCTCAACCGCGTGTTCTTCTCCACGGGTGGCGGCGAGGCCGTCGAGACCG
>CAYRON010000010.1:0-86639 GCA_964425885.1 uncultured Salinibacterium sp. | reverse complement strand
CGCGCGCACCTACCTCGGCGTCGACCCGGTGTTCGAGCCGGTGCCGGTGATGCCGACTGCCCACTACGCGATGGGCGGCATCCCGACCAACGTCAAGGCCGAGGTGCTGCGCGACAACGACACGATCGTGCCGGGCCTCTATGCAGCGGGCGAGTGCGCGTGCGTCTCGGTGCACGGCTCGAACCGCCTCGGCACCAACTCGCTGCTCGACATCAACGTGTTCGGCAAGCGCGCGGGCAACAACGCGGTCGACTACGCGAACACGGTGGACTTCACGCCGCTTCCGGATGACCCGGCCGGCCCCATCCGCACGCTCGTCGAACAACTGCGCAACTCGACCGGCACCGAGCGGATCGCATCGATTCGCAAAGAGCTGCAGGACATGATGGACCGCAACGCCCAGGTGTTCCGCACGGAGGAGTCGCTCACGTCGGTCACCGAGACGATCCACGACCTGCGCAACCGCTACAAGAACATCGCGATCCAGGACAAGGGCAAGCGCTTCAACACCGATCTTCTCGAGGCCATCGAGCTGGGCTTCCTCCTCGACCTCGCGGAGGTCGTCGTGTTCTCGGCGCGCAACCGCAAGGAGAGCCGCGGTGGTCACATGCGCGACGACTTCCCGAAGCGCGACGACGAGAACTACATGAAGCACACGATGGCCTACCTGACGGGCGACCCGCACTCCGCGGACGCCTCCGACCACATCCGGCTCGACTGGAAACCCGTCACCATTACCCGCTACGAGCCCATGGAGAGAAAGTACTGATGAGTACTGTCACCGCAGCCCAGCCCGCCGCCGAGGTGGGAGCCGTACAGGCGTTCACGGCAACCCTCATCATCCGCCGCTTCGACCCGGAGACGGATGCCGAGCCGCGTTGGCAGGACTTCGACGTCGAGGTGTACTCCACCGACCGAATCCTCGATGCCCTGCACAAGATCAAGTGGGAGCAGGATGGCTCGCTCACGTTCCGCCGCTCGTGCGCGCACGGCATCTGCGGGTCGGACGCGATGCGCATCAACGGGCGTAACCGCCTCGCCTGCAAGACGCTGATCAAGGACCTCGACCTGAGCCAGCCGATCTACATCGAGGCGATCAAGGGGCTTCCGCTCGAGAAGGACCTCATCGTCGACATGGAGCCGTTCTTCGAGTCCTTCCGCTCGGTGAACCCGTTCCTCATGGCCGGTGCCGCGCCCGAGAAGGGCAAGGAGCGCGTGCAGTCGGTCGCCGAGCGCGAGCGTTTCGATGACACCACCAAGTGCATCCTGTGCGCAGCGTGCACCTCGAGCTGCCCGGTCTTCTGGACCGACGGCCAGTACTTCGGCCCCGCCGCAATCGTCAACGCGCACCGCTTCATCTTCGACAGCCGTGACGAGGGCGCCCAGGTTCGCCTCGACATCCTCAACGACAAGGAGGGCGTGTGGCGTTGCCGTACGACCTTCAACTGCTCTGAGGCATGCCCCCGTGGCATCCAGGTGACGCAGGCGATCGCCGAGGTCAAGCAAGCGATTCTCGCAGGCAAGCCGTAACTCGCTGGCGCTTGGCGCTGGTGAGCTACTCGCTCTCCCCCGCCTCACCCTCGTCCCCGTGCTCCTCGACCTCGCCGAACGTCCGCGACTCCGAGAGGGCGTCGAGCTGGATGATGTCGACACCGTCGCACAGCGAGACGCGCGAGCCTGGCAGGCGAACCTCGATGGGCGCACGCGGTTCGTCCGTTGACGGGATGGCGACGGCGGCCGTCTCGTAGGTGATCCAGTCCTGCAGCGGGGAGATCGCGGCATCCGGAAGGTTCTGGCGATCGTAGATCACGACGATGGCGTTGTCGCTCCTGAGCAGGTGTTCGAGGTCGGCCTCAGTGGGGATGTCTTCCTCCGAGCCGTCGTAGAACGAGTTACGGGGGTGCTGCCAGGTGGCGCCTCCCGTGTCGACAACGTCGGGCTCGACACTCTCGCACGAGACATCCGAGGTGGGCGCGGATGCCGACGGCGCTGGCTCTTCGACGGACTCTGGTGCTGCGACGCAGCCGGTGAGAAGGGCGAGAACGACGAGCGCGAAGGGGGCAGAACGGATCACGGCGGCGGGACTCCAGGGGTGTCGGGATGGCGGTCGACGGTGACGCCACGAACTCCACCATGCCATCCCCGGCGCGAACTCGCATCCGCGCACGCGCTGCCGCAAGTTGTATGACGATTCGTTGGGAGACCCAACGAATCCCACGGGAGCGCTCCCATATGACGAGTGGCGTCAGCCCGGGCTGATCTCGTCTGCGGCTATATCCCGCGCCTCGGACGACTTTCGTTGACGTGGCAAGAGGTTTGTGGCTTTAATCGATGAAATAGGCTTCGCTTTGCCTGCTCACGGCGCCGCGCAAGCCCCTGCACCCGACTCAAAGGAGAGTTATGTCCACGCCATCCCCCACGCGAGCGAGGCGGGGCCTTGCGGCCCTGGCTTGCACGGGCACTGCGGCCCTCGCGCTAGCACTGGTGCCGGCGATTCCCGCCGCTGCCGTCACTCCGCCGGTGCTCGATCCGGTCGTCGTCACCCCCTCCGGCCCGCCCGGATACAACGGCGTCGGCGGCACTCCTGCCGCGTACACCCCCACACTCTCGACCGGCAACCAGGGCTGGTGGCTCGAGAACGAGATCACGCTGAACTTCTCGGCGACCGATGATGTCGCCGTCGACTTCTTCCGTGTGACGGTCGGCAACACGACCCCCGTCGATGTCGACGCGACGTTCGACGCGGTCTCGGGTAAGTACGTCGGCTCGTACAACCTCGTCGGCAACCGCGCGGCCACCACCGTGACCTACGCGGCATGGGACTCGGATGACACCCCCCAGGCCTCGGCGAACCGCACGATCTCGCTCCGCCAGGACAGCGTCGCCCCCGTGGCGACGTGGCCGACCGTCTCGGGCAACTCCTGGAAGGTCTCGCGCAGCTGGGCCGCAACGGCCCTGGCACCGACGCGCACCGACGCGACCCCGGGTTCGGGTGGCGCGGCCGTGCGTGGACTCCGCCTCGACGGTGCCGACCGTTACTTCGTGCCGATCGAGCCGGCGAGCCTGTCGCTCGGAGCGCACACCCTCGAGGTCGACCTCGGCGACTCCGCCGGTAACGGCGCGACCTACTCGCTCACCTTCGAGGTGACCACCTCGTACGCCGATGTGCTCAACATCATCGCGGACTTCGAGCGCCAGGGTAAGTACTCGGTGACGGTGCGTGACCAGCTGACCGCGCTGATCACGGCGGCGCAGACCGCTGCCGGATCGAGCGACAACGCCACGGCCATCGCATCGCTCGAGGACTTCATCGGCCTCGCCACGACCGAGGCCCCGCAGGGCGTTGCCCGCGACGCCCTCGTCGGCGACGCGGAGCGCCTGCGCAACGACCTCCTCGGCATCGCGGCACCGACCGTCACCGGCGGCGTCGTGGTGACTCCGGGAACGGGCGCACCGCGCTACGACCTGAAGCTGCCGACCGCAGCCCCCGTGCAGCACGCCGACCCGGACTTCAAGGTCCTCGTCTTCGCGAACCGCGTCGGAGGCTTCCGTCACGAGCACATCCCCTACACGGAGAAGCTCATCATGGACCTCGCGGCGGAGAACAACTTCGACGCCGACCTGTTCGACTACCTGAGCCCGGATGACTCCGTGCCGAACCCGTTCGACTCGATCGAGCGACTCAGCCAGTACGACGCCATCATCGGTGTCTCGTCGGTGGGTGCCGCAACGTTCATCACCAACCGCCCGTCGATCGCCGACCCAGCGGTCACGGTCAACGAGCAGGCCATCCTCCAGCAGTACGTGCAGGCCGGCGGCGGATTCATCGCGATCCACGGCGCCACCGACTCGATGAACGGCTGGGCCTGGTACGGACAGCTCACCGGTGGTTACTTCCACAACCACGGCGCGAACGCCGGCGGCATCCAGAGCACCTGTGGTGGCTGTGTGCTGACCGAACTCGTCACCGAGGACGGATCGAACGCTGCAACCGACCAGTTCGCCCGCAGCCGCCCCGTGCTCGACGAGCTGTACAACTGGAACAGCAACCTCATGCCGGTTCCGCGCCAGCTCGTGCACGTGCTGCAGACCATCACCGAGTCGAGCTACGACACGACGGTCTACACGAACCCCGAGACGAACACGCCGTACGCGCAGAGCCTCTACGGCGTCACCAGCATCGGAAACTCGAAGGAAGGCGCGGATCACCCGATCTCGTGGTGCCAGAACTTCGACGGTGGTCGTTCCTTCACGCAGGCGCTCATGCACAACTGGCAGCTCAACGAGGACCCCGACTTCATCGATCAGATCCGTGAGGCCATCCTGTGGACCTCGGGGCAGACCGAGGCGAACTGTGTCTCGCACAACGAGATCGGCAAGATCGTCGACGGTGCGGGCGCTGGCCTGAGTGGTGGGGATGTCACGGCGCTGAACACCGCGCTCGATGCATCCTTCGCCGACTACATCGCGAAGGACTACGCGGGCGCCGAGGACGAGGCGAACAACCTCGTGACCGCTGTCGACGCGTCGACCGCCACCGGCGAACTGCGCGCGCTGCTCGAGCTGCGCGCTGACGAGCTCGTCGAGTGGATGGGGCTGCTGGCCGATGGCCAGGTCACGTTCGGCTTCCAGAGCGAACCGGCCAGCGCCACCACCGTGTCGGGCGTCGAGACGACGTTCAGCGCTACGGCTACCGGCAACGAGCTGCAGTACCAGTGGCAGTCCCGCGCCGACCAGTACGGCACGTGGACCGACATCGCGGGTGCGACCTCATCGACGCTGGCGGTCACGCCGACGACGAGCGAGGACGGCAGCCAGTACCGTGTGCGGATCACGAGCGGCAGCAACTCGCTCAACTCCGCGGCAGCGGTACTGACGGTCACCGGAACCGTGGACGACCCCTCGGTCGAGCGCGTCTTCGGACCGAACCGCTTCGCGACCGCCGTCGAAATCTCGAAGGCGTCGTACCCGGACGGAGCCGACGTCGTCTACATCGCCAACGGCGAGAACTACCCGGACGCGCTCTCGGCGGGCCCCGCGGCAGCACAGGAAGGCGGACCGCTGCTCCTCGTGCGTCCGCACGAGCTGCCGTCGGTTGTCGCTGCTGAACTGGACCGACTCGACCCTGACCGCATCGTCGTGGTCGGCGGACTCCCGTCGGTGAACACGAGCGTGTTCGTCTCGCTGAACGGCTACGCCGGAACGGTCGACCGCATCGCCGGTCGCGACCGCTTCGAGACCAGCCGCATGCTCGCGAACTACGCGTTCGGAGCCGACGGAGCGGACGTGGTGTACATCGCGACCGGCCAGAAGTTCCCCGACGCCCTGTCCGCGGGTGGTGCAGCCGGTGCGAACGATGCCCCGGTCATCCTCGTCAACGGAGGCCTTGCCGACCTCGACGCGGACACCGCAGCTCTCCTGGGTGCCCTGGGAACGGTGGATGCTCGAGTCCTCGGAAGCAACGCGACCGTGTCCGACGGCATCTTCAGCGATGTCGACGACCTCACGATCGCCACGCGACTGGCAGGCCCGAACCGCTACGCCACCTCGCAGATCATCAACGCGGATGCCTTCGCCTCCGCCGAGCACGCGTTCCTCATCACGGGAGAGAACTTCCCGGATGCCCTCGCTGGCTCGGCCTGGGCCGGCGCGGAAGGATCGCCGCTCTACGCGTCGACCCTGAACTGCGTCCCCGCAGGGGTGCTCGCCGACCTCAAGACCCTGGGTGTGACGAAGGTCACGCTCCTCGGTGGAGAGCCGTCGCTGAGCGCATCGGTGTTCAGCCTTACCCCTTGTGAGTAAGTAGTACCTAGCTAGAGAGAACGGCCGTCGCGGTCGTCGGGAGCTTGTCTCCTGGCGGTTGTGGCGGCCGTTCTCTGTGTGGCTCTTACACGTGGGGTCAGGCGGGACCGCGTCCGCGGGTCTCTGCCCGTAGACGCCCACCACACCGGAGACCCGCGGACGCGGCCCCGCCCTCCCGGTTGCACCGGATCGTTCGTGGTGATTTGGGGGTGGGGTCGGGTGGTGCCGCTTCGCGGCGCCGCCCTCCCGCTTCGCGTACGTGCTGGTTGCGCGGGACACGACTGAAGCCGCCGCCCTGTGGGCGACGGCTTCAGCGTGTGTACTACGTCGGTGCTAGTTGCTTCTGCGGCGGCGGGAGAGGGCTCCCGTTACCAGGAGGGCGGCACCGACTGCCAGGCCCGCGACCAGGTTGAGGCCTGTGCTCGCCAGCAGCGGGAGGGCTGCCGGGGGCACCGGAGGCGTCGGCTGGGTGGGCGGGGTCGTCGGCGGCGTCGGGTTCTCCGGCGGCTCCGGCAGCGTCGGCGGCTCGAAGGGCGGCTGGGCCGAGCAGTCCGGGTTGGCCGGCGGGTAGGCCTCGGCCGAACCCGTCGACGGGTTCATCCGCACCTCGAGGATGGCGAACTCGTGGATGTCGTAGAACGGTGCGGTGGGGTCGAGCTTCCACGAGCCATCCGCCTGCTTCGTCCAGCCGGGCCAGGCGATTCCCTCGCCGTCCGCGTTCACCTCGGTGCCCGGCCAGAGCTGTGAGCCCGAGACGGTCACCCCGCTCGTCCACCCGTCAGCTGGCGCCGGCAGGGTGTCGACCCACGCCGCGCCATCGGCGAGGATCGCTGCGGGGTCGGATGCCGGAATGCTCCGGTCGCGCGCGAGGTACGCGCTCTCCGTCCACCAGATGAGCACGACTGGCGCATCCTTCAGTGCCTCGGTGTTCGTCGGTGTCACGCTCCAGTCGGCGTACGCGGCATCCTTCAGGCAGCTCGACTCGAGGGCGACGACGATCGACTTGACCGGCGTCTCTTCGGTGGAGGTGTTGTCCTCCGGGGTGGCCTCGACGCCGTCGCTGTCGACGACGGCCGTGTTCACGATGTCGAGGATGGCGCCCGTCGGGTCCTCCGGAGTGCGGGGCAGCGATGTGGCCGTGGTCACGTCGAACGTGAATGTGGCAACTGCACCGACCGGGAAGGTCTCGCCGGCTGTGAAGACCAGCGTTCCACCGAATCCGTCGGCGTCGGCATCCGTGAGCGCGACGGTCCAGCCGGTGGGCTTGGTGACGGTGGCGAGGTCGACCTTGAGCGTTCCGGGGATCTCGTCGGTCACGACAACGTCGCTCGCGGCGATCTCGCCCTTGTTCGTCACGACGAAGGTGTAGGCGTAGGTTCCACCCTCATCCGTCGGCACGAGCGAGACACCGTCGGCCTCGCCGCCGTCGGTCTTGACGATCGACAGGTCGACGGGAGTCGCCGTGTTCGTGATCGCGCACGTGACGTCGTCACCGGTCGCGAGCTGCAGGGTGGATCCGCTGACGGTATCGGTGTCACACTCCCAGTCGCCCGCTGCGTAGTAGCCGAGAAGCGGCTTGGCCACGCTGAGGTCCACTCCCTCGCCGAGCTCGTAGGCACCGGACGGAACGAGCACGCTCGTGACATCCTCAGTGCCCGTCCTGCCGGTGATCTCGGCGGCACCATCCTGTTCGGCACTGCCCTTGACAGCACTGAGCACCCAGTCGGATGCCCCGCCCAGGTCGCCCTCCGGAACATCCAGGGCCTCGAACGCCGAGTTGTCGACCGTCTTGACCAGGGTCAGTCGCGCGAGCGGCATCTCAGCACAGTCGTCCGCGTTCTGAGTGATCCCGCCGGAGACGAGGGCAGCCGCGTTGAAGAAGCCACTACCGGGCTCGCCCGTGCAGGTGGCGTCGTCGAGGTCGAACCCGTCGGTGGCCTTCGCCTTCACGGTGATCGTGTACACGTGCTCGGTGTTCGGCGCGAGCACGGCGTCATCCGCGAGCGTCGTGTCGACCACGCCGTCCCAGTCGGCGATCTCGTCGCCGTTCGGGTCGGTGGCCTTCTGCTCGGAGAGGGTCACGGTCGACGGGAAGCCGAGCGTGTCGGAGAGGTCGTAGGTGACCTGCGTGGCTGACGGGTTCGCTGCAGTGACCAGGTAGGTCACGAGGAAGCTGCCATCGGCCTGCAGCTTCGGCGGGTTGGCCGGATCGATCGACTTCGCGATCGTCGGCTGCGCCGGACTGTCGCAGTCGGCCGCCGTCTGCGGCTCGGCCTGCCCCGTGGTCAGGGTGGCCGTGTTCAGGAACCCGCCGTTCTCGACCTGCTCCGGGTCGCACGCGGTCGCTCCGGACGTGTATGCGGCCTTCGCGACAGACGCGTTGACGGTGACGCGGTACACGTGCTCCGCGCCTCCCGCGAGCGTCTGGTCGGTCACGACGGTGGTGTTGGTCGCCCCGTTCCAGTCGGCTGACGGCGTGGCATCCGTGCTCGAGATCGCGGCCGAGTTGACCGTGATGCCCGCGCCGTAGCCCAGTTCGTCGCTCAGGCTGTACACGGCGTCGAGTTCGCTGTCAGAGGTGACGGTCACGTCGTAGACGATCTCCCACGAGCCGTCGGCGAGCTGCTTGGGCCAGCCGTCGGCGATGGTCTTGGTGATCGTCGGCACGGCGCTCTCGGTGATGTCGCCGCAGTCCACGCCCTCGATCGTGTCGGAGCCGACGACGATCGCTGCACGGTTCTGGAATCCGTGACCCGGCGCCTGGTCGCTGGTGCACTCGAGCACGTCGGATGCGACGCCAGCGGGAACGGTGACGTTGATGACGACCTCGAAGGTGTCAACGGAACCACCCGCGAGTGCGCGCGGAGTCGCCACGAGGTTGCCGTCGTTCCACGGGAGGGTCACCTCAGGGTCGGCCGAGGTCTCCGTGACGGTGTACGAGTTGATGCCGAGCTCAGACGAGAAGCCCGGAACGTCGGTGAGCGTGTAGTAGACGCCCTTCGCGCCGGCTGCCGAGTTGTCGACGGTGAGTGCGTACGTCACGTTCCACGTGTTGCCACCGGCGGGCGCCGACTCCACGAGGACCTTGTCGAAGGTCGGCGTGGTGGGGCTGGAGCATGCGCTGTCGTCGGTCTCGACGCCGGCGACCGTGATGCTCGCCGTGTTGAGGAACCCGTTCGTGCCGTTCTCCGTGGCGCACCGGGTGGGGGCGGTGCCGGTCGCACCCTCGGCAACCGAGGCGACGACGGTGATCGTGTAGTGCTGCCAGTTCGGCGCGCCCGGCGCGATCAGTCGGCTCGTCGCGAGGGTCTGGTTGCTCGCGCCGTTCCACGTGGGGATGCCATCGGCCGTCGCACTGACCACGGAGATGGAGTCCGCCACCGCGACGTGCAGCTCGTCGGAGAGGTCGTAGAGGCCGGGCACCGTCCCGGTGTTCTTCACGACGACGTCATAGACGACCGTCCAGGTGCCATCGGCGTTCTGGGTCGTAGAGGTGACGGTCTTGTCGTGCACGATGGTCGGCACGGGGATGCTCAGGCACGCGTCATCCGTCAGTGTCTGCTTACCCGAGGTGAGCGTCGCACTGTTGACGAGTCCCTTGCCCGTGACCGTGCAGTCGAGGGCTTGCGCGGTGACCGACGGCGCTACCTTCACCGCGAGCGTGACGGTGTAGACCTTGCTGCTGTTGCCCGCGAGCGAAGCACCACTGACGACGGTCGTGTTCGAAAGCGGGTTCCACGTGCTTCCGCCAGTGGCGCTGCCGCTCAGGATCGTGACACCGGACGGCAGGGTCGCCTGGGGATCGTCCACGAGATCGAAGTAGAGCGGGATGGCCGTGGCATTGGTTGCCGTGAGCGTGTAGGTGAGGGTCCAGCTGCCATCCCCGTTACTCGTGGCGGTGCCGGGGCTCTTGGTGAAGGTGGGCTTCACGGGAGTCGCACACGCGTCATCCGGGTAGTCCTGGCCTGCGACCGTCAGCACCGCGCGATTGAGGAATCCACCGTTGCCGGAGCCGGTCGGGCAGTCCGTGACGGAGGTGGGCGCACCGTTCGGCACGGACGCGATCGCCGTCACCGTGTAGCTGTGTGAAGAGTTGGCTGCGAGCGCCACGTCGTCGGCGAGCACGGTGTTCGCGACGCCGTTCCAGGACGCCGCCTGCGACGACGGACCGGTCGCGGTCGCCGTCTTGGTGATCGTGCCGCCGAACGCGAGGGTGTCCGCGAGGTCGTAAGTGATGCCCGCGTACAGGCTGGGGTTGGTGACCTTGACCGTGTAGGTCACGGTCCACGTGCCATCCGCGTTCTGCACGACGGGTGCCACGGTCTTGAAGATCTGCGGGCTCACGCCGACCGCCGTGTTGGTGATGCGGCAGACCACGTCATCGTCGAGGGCGAGCTTGGGCAGCGCGCCTGAGGCGATGGTCTGCCAGTTGCCTGCGCCGTTCCACTGGCAGCTCCACGCGCTCGCCTCGAAGTCGGAGGCCGCGGGGAAGTTGTTGGGGGCCTCGGAGAGCGTGTAGCTCGTGTTCGCCTTCACCGCGGTGACTGCGGTCGAACCGTTGCCGGCGAGGATCGTCGTCGCACCCTCCTTGGCCGACAGGGTCCACTTCGTCGGCGAGACGCCGTCCGCGCCCGCCACGATCTTCTCGAGCTTCAGGGTCGGTGCGACGTCGTCGTTGTAGAACGTGCAGGTGACGGATGTCGCGATCGGCACGGTCACCGATGCTCCGGACAGGCCCTCCGAGCACACGATCGGGTTGGTCGCTCGCGGCTGGTAGCCGGCGAGGCTCGACTCACTGAGCGCATACGTGCCTGCGGCCACCGTGCTCGTGGTGCCGGATGCCACGGCCGTCGAGCCGTAGGTGAGCGTGAAGTTCGCGGCCGTCGCCGTTCCACCGTTGTCGTTGATGACCTGCTTCACGAGCTTCAGCTCGCTCGTGCACTCCACCGTGTTGGTGAGCGTGTAGGTCGTGAGGCCCGCGGGAAGGGTCGGCGTCGTGAAGGACTTATCGCCCGAGAGGTCGACGTTGGTGGCTCCGAGGCCGTTGAGGCGCTGGCTCGTCACGGTGCAGAGCGCTGGCTTGCCGGTGACGGTCTCCTTGATGGAGGTGGTGCTGCCGACCGCGATGCCCTCCTTCGCGGTGCCCCACGCCTGGTTGCTGCCCCCGAGAGCGAGCTGAGCTGCCAGGCTCGACGGCAGCTGGCTGCCGTTGGCGTAGGTCGTACCGTTGACGACCCAGTTCTTGTCGACCTTGACGCTCGCCTGCACCTGCTGGTTGGTCACGGCACAGGCGATGTTGTCGCCCTTGGTGAGGTTCGGCAGGGCGAAGCTCAGGCTCGTTCCGCTGTAGAAGGCGTTGCCGTTGTTCGTGCACACGACACTCTTCAGCTGCCATGCGGAGTTCTTGATGGTCTCGGCGATCGTGACGGTGCCGGTGTCGCCGGGAGCAGTGAAGTCGAGGCTCCAGGACGCCGTGCCGTTGGAGCCGGTGACCTGCGAGGCGGTACCGGCGAGCGTGCCGGAACCCGACGTCTTGCTCGCGGCGAAGGTCCACCCCTGGCCGAGCTGTGTCGAGCCGTTGAGCAGCTGCTCCGTCTTGGTGACGGTGATCGGCACCTTGCAGGTGAGGCCGGCGGCGAGCGCCTTGAGCTGGCTCGACACCAGCGCCCAGTCGCTCGTCTTGGTGTAGTCGTAGTTCACGATCGACCCCGTACCGGTCCACTCCTGTGTACCGGACACGGCGCGCAGGTTCTCGCCGGTCACGGCGTCGATGCCGTCGCCCACACCGAACGTGAGCACCTGGGTGCCCTTGTTCTTCAGGGCGTTGGCGGAGAATATCGCCTCTTCGATGTGGCGGTTGTTGGTCCAGACGGTTCCGCTCGGGGTGGAGGGGTTCGCGCCGTACACGGTCGGGTTGCCGTCGGTGAGCACGATGGCCAGGTCGAAGTAGTTGGTCGACTGGGCGAGCTGCCAGAGGCCGCGGTCCCAGTTCGTGTAGTTCGTGTCATTGGCGTTGTAGGCGTCGATGTACCCGTTGAGGGTGGTCGCCGACGACGAGGTCACCGTGGTGAGCGTGGGGTAGTTCTGGCCGCTGCTCGACGAGTTCTTGGGCGCGTTCGTGCCGAACGTGTACAGCGCTACCTGGGCGCCCGTGCCCACGAGCGAGTTAACGAAGGCCTTGCCCGCGGCGCGTGCCCCGTTCATCCCCTCGTTGTTGTTCGTCGTCATCGAGGTGGAGAGGTCGAACAGGATGGCGACCTTGAGCCCCGCCTGGCACGTGGCCTGGTATCGGTTGTTGTCCTGCGAGACGGGCAGGATGCCGCCGGTCTTCCAGCGGTCACCGGTGGCAGAACTGAACGTGGTGGGCGAACCCACGGAGGAGTTCGATGGCATGCCGGTCTGCGAGGGCAGGGTGATCGTGCCGGACCCTGTCATGGGCGAGGTGCGGTAGCTGTAGGGCGTGACCGCCAAACGGCTGCTGCCGCTGTTCGAGCCGTCACCGGTGACGAGCGCGGGGTTGAGGTAGTAGTCCGCGGGTGCCGATACCTGCGTTACCCAGAACTGCTTGCCGTTGTTGGCGCCTCCGGTACCCGAATTCGGAACGGAGAAGGTGCAGTTGCCGCTGGCATCCGATACGCACGTCGACCACGCGGTGCCCACGGCGGTGCCGGGCGAGTCCGTGCTGGAGCTCGTGCCGTTGCGCAGCTCGAGAGTGACACCGGCGAGCGAGGCGACCGAGCTCGCACCGCGGATCGCACCCACCTTCACCACGATGGTCTGGGCGTCGGATGCCGCGGCCGCCGCCGTCGGAGCTGCGGGCGCTGCACTGGCCGCCGTAGCACTGAAGGGCAACGAGAGGGCCAGGAGTGCCGCCGTCGCTGCGGTGGCGAGTGCCATGCGGACTCTGCTGGATGCGGAGGAACGGGCGTTCGGGCGGGTGCTGTTGGTGCGCATTGTGGTGCCGTGTTTCTGCGCACGCGGAAGCTTGGGCGGGCCATCCGCGTGCAGTCGCAGGCGCGATGAGGCGCGGGTGCGATCGGGTCTGCTCGGTGCGAATGGCCCGCCGGTCAGCGCGGGCGCCGGTTGGGTAAGACGGGGATTCGGGTATCGGGTTGTGGGGGATGTATCGCGGACTCTGTCCGGCGGGACAGGGGTCCGTGTCGGGAGGCACAAGAAGAAACGGATTCGGGTTCGCTTTTTCCTTCGGAGAGTATTGCACCGATATACGGGGCCCGCTACCCCCCAGCACTGGGGGGACAGACAGGTGTGTTTGTCCTCCTCGTGGTCGCGCTCCCATACCGCGCTGTTTCTCGCACAACGACGAGCCGCCTCGGGCCGGATGTCCGGAGCGCTGGCTAGGGTGATTCTCATGGCTGCACCACTCAGAATCGCGACCGTCAACACCAACGGCGTCCGCGCCGCCTTCCGCAAGGGAATGGGCGAATGGCTGGATGCCCGCGGCGTCGACATCCTCGCCATGCAGGAGGTTCGGGCCGCCACGAGCGACCTCGAAACGCTACTCGGGCCCGAGTGGAGCATCCTGCACGATGCCGCCACCGCGAAGGGTCGCGCGGGTGTGGCGATCGCGTCGCGCGACCGGGCGAGCATCCATCGGGTGAGCCTCGGTGCTGACGACTTCGACACCGCCGGGCGATGGCTCGAGGCCGACTACGAGGTGCGCGGGCGCATCGTCACCGTCGTCTCCACGTACGTGCACTCCGGGGAGGTCGACACTCCCAAGCAGGAGGAGAAGTGGAAGTTCCTCGACGCGATGACGTCCCGCCTTCCGGAGCTTCGGGCGCACTCGTCACTGGCGGTCGTGCTCGGTGATCTCAACGTTGGGCACCGGGAGCTCGACATCCGCAACTGGAAGGGCAACCGCAAGAATGCCGGCTTCCTCCCGCGCGAGCGCGCCTACTTCGATCGTTTCTTCGGTCCGGCCGGCGAACCCGTGGAGGGAGTCGACGGCACCGTCGCGCCAGGGCTCGGCTGGGTGGATGTGGGCCGGCGCTGGGCCGGAGAGGTCGATGGGCCGTACACCTGGTGGTCGCAGCGCGGCCAAGCGTTCGACAACGACACCGGCTGGCGCATCGACTACCAGGTGGCAACGCCCGACCTCGCAGCGACCGTGGTGAACTACACCGTCGACCGCGCGGCGGCCTACGACCAGCGGTGGAGCGACCACTCCCCCGTTGTGGTCGACTATGCACTGTAGCCAGCGCCCTTAAGCTGTATCGGGTGACCAAGCCCCGCCTCTTCTCCGGTATGCAGCCCTCCGCCGATTCGCTCCACCTCGGCAACTACATGGGGGCGCTGCTGCAGTGGCGCGACATGCAGGTCACTCACGACGCCGTCTTCTGCGTCGTCGACCTGCACGCGATCACGGTTCCCCAGGATCCGGCGCTCCTGCGCGAACAGACCCGTCGCACGGCGGCCCAGTACATCGCAGCGGGTATCGACCCCTCTGTCTCCACGCTGTTCGTGCAGTCGCAGGTCGCCGCGCACCCCCAGCTCGCCTGGGTGCTCAACACGATCACCGGCTTCGGCGAGGCCAGCCGCATGACCCAGTTCAAGGACAAGTCGCAGAAGCAGGGCGCCGAGTCCGCGTCGGTCGGCCTGTTCACGTATCCGATCCTCCAGGCGGCAGACATCCTGCTCTACGACGCCAGCGTCGTGCCCGTCGGCGAGGACCAGCGCCAGCACATCGAGCTCACCCGCGACCTCGCCGCCCGCTTCAACTCCCGCTTCGGCGAGACGTTCGTCGTGCCGGAGGTGCAGATCCTCAAGGAGACGGCCAAGGTCTACGACCTGCAGGACCCCAGCTCCAAGATGTCGAAGTCGGCTGCGTCCGACTCGGGGGTGCTGTGGCTGCTCGACGACCCGAAGCGCACCGCCAAGAAGATCAAGTCGGCGGTGACGGATGACCAGCGCGAGGTGCGCTTCGACCGCGAGAACAAGGCGGGGGTGTCGAACCTTCTCACGATCCACTCCGTGCTCTCCGGTCGCTCGGTGAACGAACTGGAAGTCCAGTTCGACGGCAAGGGCTACGGAGACCTCAAGGGCGAAGTGGCCGAGGTCGTGGCATCCGAATTCGGGCCGATCCGCGAGCGCGCGCTCGAATTGCTCGCCGACCCGGCAGAGCTCGACCGCATCCTCGCGAGTGCAGCTGACCGCGCCGCCGAGATCGCGGATGCGACGCTCCGCCGTGTCTACGACGCGGTGGGCTTCCTCCCCCGCCCCTAGAGCCGACGGGCACCTCCGGTCTTACTTCCCTCCCAAAGAGCGCGCTGATTAGCATCCAGCGCGCGAATGTGCACACACCTCGCTAATCAGCGCGCTCTTTGGCAGAAGACAAGCTCGGGTGGCGAGGTGTGTCTCACGGGGTAACTCCGGGAATACCGAAGGGGGTGCAGCGTTACACTCGTCAGCAGTAGTACGTGCTCCGGGGTCGGTGAAAGTCCGAACCGGCGGTGATAGTCCGCGAACCCGCAAGGGTTGAACCGGTGGAATTCCGGTACCGACGGTAATGAGGTCGCAAGGCCTCTCAGTCCGGATGAGAGGATGCACGGTGTCATGGCAGTGCCATGGCACGGGTCGTTCGACCACCCCCGGAGTCCGTCTTCCCATGACGAAGACCCAGGGACAGGACACCGGATGACGCAGCCAGCGCAGTACGAGGCAGCCATGCGCCACGCGCTCAGCCTCGCCGCCAACGGCCCGGTCACCGGCGGCAACCCGCAGGTCGGCTGCGTGCTGCTCTCCCCGGACGGCGAGATCGTCGCCGAGGGCTGGCACCGCGGTGCTGGCACAGCGCACGCCGAGGTCGACGCTCTCTCGAAGGTCGCTGACGCGCGCGGCCTCACTGCGGTCGTCACGCTCGAGCCCTGCAACCACCACGGCCGCACCGGGCCGTGCAGCGTCGCGCTCATCGAGGCCGACGTCGCTCGAGTCGTCTACGCCGTCGCTGACCCTGGCCAGGGCTCGGCCGGAGGTGCAGCGCACCTGCGCAGTGCGGGAGTCGAGACCATCCAGGGCGTTCTCCGGGCCGAGGCCGAGGCGTTCCTCGAGAAGTGGCTCACCGCGACACGCAGGGGCACCCCGTGGGTGACTCTCAAGTGGGCTGCGAGCCTCGACGGCCGGTCAGCGGCAGCCGACGGCTCGAGCCAGTGGATCACCGGTACCTCTGCTCGCCAGCGCGTGCACGAGCAGCGCGCCGAGTCCGACGCAATCCTCGTCGGCACCGGAACGGTCATCGCCGACGATCCGAGCCTCACCGCCCGCGGCGATGCCGGGGAGTTCCTCGAGCACCAGCCCCTGCCGGTCGTCATCGGCGAGCGCCCCGTGCCGGAGAACGCGAAGCTGCGGCAACGCGGGTACGTTGCGGCCGGCACCCGGGACCTCGATCTCGTGCTGCGCGACCTGTTCGGCCGTGGCATCCGTCGCGCCTACGTCGAGGGTGGCCCGACGCTCGCGAGCGCCCTCATCGCAGCCGGACTCGTCGACGAGTACCTCGTCTTCATCGCGCCCAAGCTGATCGGCGGTCCGCGCACCGCCGTGGGCGATCTCGGAATCGACTCGATCGGCGACGCGATCGACCTGACCTTCACGGCTGTCGAATCGCTCGGCGACGACATCCTTCTCACAGCACGACCCGCCGCATCGGCAAAGGAGTAACCGACCATGTTCACAGGAATCATCGAAGAGCTCGGCGAGGTCGTCGAGTGGAACCAGGCGGGGGATGCCGCGCGCCTCACCGTTCGCGCGCCGATCGCCGCCTCCGACGCCAGCCACGGCGACTCGATCTCGGTGAGCGGCGTGTGCCTCACGGTGATCGACCAGGGTGCCGACTGGTTCACCGCCGACGTGATGGCGATGACGATCGACATGAGCACCCTGTCAGCGCTCACCCCAGGGCGGCGAGTGAACATCGAGCGCGCCATGCAGGTGGGCGACCGCCTCGGCGGCCACATCGTGCAGGGTCACATCGACGGCACCGCGACCGTGGTCTCGATCACTCCGGGGAGCGCCTGGCGCGTCATCCGTTTCAGCCTCTCCCCTGAGGAGGCGCCACTCGTGGCACGCAAGGGATCCATCGCGGTCGACGGCGTCTCGCTCACCGTCAGCGGTGTCGGGCCGGACTGGTTCGAGGTGTCGCTCATCCCGGAGACGCTGGAGGCAACGACCCTCGGCACGCTCGAGATCGGCGATCGCGTGAACATCGAGACTGACATCCTGGCGCGACACGTGCTGAGGATGAACGAGGTTTCGAGAGCCTCAACCAACGACACGGTGGAGAACGGAGCAATCCGATGAGTCTCGCCGAGGTCCCCGCAGCCCTGGATGCCCTGCGCGCCGGCCGCCCCGTCATCGTCGTCGACAACGAGAGCCGCGAGAACGAGGGCGACGTGATCCTCGCGGCCCAGTTCGCCTCACAGGAGTGGCTCGCGTGGACGATCCGCCACACCTCGGGTTTCGTCTGCGCGCCCATGTCGAACGAGCTCGCCGACCGTCTCGAACTCCCCCTCATGGTCGCGGACAACCAGGACCCGCTCGGCACCGCGTACACGATCTCGGTGGATGCCGCTGACCGGCTCAGCACCGGCATCAGCGCTGCTGACCGCGCCCACACGCTGCGGGTGCTGGCCGACCCCACGGCCACTCCGTCCCGCCTGCGTCGCCCCGGTCACATCCTGCCGCTGCGGGCGAGCGACGGCGGGGTCCGCGTGCGGCCAGGCCACACCGAGGCGGCCGTCGACCTCCTCAAGCTCGCTGGTCTCATGCCCGTCGGTGCGATCGCGGAGATCGTCGCAGAGGACGGCGAGATGATGCGTCTGCCCGGCCTCATCCAACTGGGTGCGGACAACGACCTTCCCGTGATCACGATCGCCTCGCTCATCGAGTACCTGCAGGAGTTCCACTGCGACACCGATGTGCCGGTCGCGGTGGAGATCCCCGAGAGCTCACGCGTGAACTTCGAGGTCGAGACGACCATTCCGACCACGCACGGCGCGTTCCGCTTCCGGGCGTACCGCGATCGCACGACGGGCGCCGACCACCTCGCGATCGTCTCGGGCGAACCGACGAACGGCGCGCTCGTGCGCGTCCACTCCGAGTGCCTGACCGGCGAGGTCTTCGGATCGGAGAAGTGCGAGTGCGGCCCCCAGCTGGATGCAGCACTCGACGAGATTCATCGCGAGGGCGGCGTCGTCATCTACATGCGCGGCCACGAGGGCAGGGGCATCGGCCTCATCAACAAGCTGAAGGCCTACCGCCTCCAGGAGGCGGGGCTCGACACGCTCGATGCCAACATCGCGCTCGGCTTCCCGGTCGACGCCCGAGACTACGGATCGGCCGTCGACATCCTGAAGGACCTCGGACTCACCGAGATCCGCCTGCTCACCAACAACCCGGACAAGGTTCTCCAGCTTGCAGACCACGGCGTGACCGTGCTCGACCAGGTGCCCCTCGTCGTCGGCGTCGGAGAGTTCAACGAGGGCTATCTCGAGACCAAGCGCGATCGCATGGGGCACCTGCTGCCGAGTGACGCGGTGCTGGACGCGGAAGTCGCGTTCAACGACAACTCGGGGGCACAGGCCCCCACCACGAAGGGAATCGCATGAGCGGCGCAGGTTCGCCCACCATCCACTCCGACGGAGCCGGCCTCAAGGTGACGATCGTCGCCGGCCAGTGGCACGAGGAGATCACGAACGGCCTCCTCGAGGGCGCGCGGCGTTCCCTCGCCGAGTCCGGCGCCGAGGTCACGGAGGTGCGGGTCCCTGGGTCGTTCGAGCTGCCCGTGGCCAGTCGGGCAGCGCTCGATGCCGGTGCAGACGCAGTGGTGGCGCTCGGCGTCATCATCCGCGGCGGCACCCCTCATTTCGAGTACGTATCGGATGCCGCGACCTCCGGCCTCACGCAGGTGTCGCTGCTCACGGGCAAGCCCGTGGGATTCGGCGTCCTCACGCTGGACGACGAGCAGCAGGGTCTCGACCGCGCTGGTCTTCCCGGTTCGAAGGAGGACAAGGGCGCCGAGGCTGCGGAGGCCGCCGTCGCGACCGCTCTCGTGCTGAGAAAACTGCGCAGCGCCTGACGCACGAATGAGCCCCTCCCGGAGGGGTGTGGCCGGTAGCCTTTCGCTGTGACCGCAACCACTCCTCCGGGTCCACCGTCCTCTCTTCCTCCTGGCGCGCCCGTCGGCCCCCCGACGGATCTCCCGCCGCCTCCCGGCGCGAGTGCCCCCTCTCCCGCGCCGGAGCCGGGCAGGCGCGGTCGCCGGGCCGCTCCGGCCCGCACCTTCACGCCGTTCGCCGAGCCGACCAAGCGCGTCGGCGGCGGCTGGATCGCCCTCTTCGCCACCGCGTGGCTCGGGATCTGGATGGCACAGCTCACGCCGATCCAGCTGCTCCTGCCGCTCCAGGTCGACTTCCTCCTCGAACCCACCGACTGGACAGAGAGTGTTGTCGCGTTCGGCATTATCTCGGGCATTGCGGGAGCGTGCGCCCTCATCGCGTACCCGCTGACCGGCGCGCTGTCCGACCGCACCACCTCGCGCTACGGTCGGCGCCGACCGTGGATCCTCGCTGGCACGGTCGTGTTCGCCGTCGCTCTCGTGCTGCTGGGCATCCAGACATCCATCATCGGTGTCGGGATCTTCTGGTCGATCGCGCTCATCGGGTTCTGCATGCTGACGGCAGCCCTGACGGCCACGATCTCCGACCAGGTTCCCATCGGCCAGCGCGGCATCGTCTCGGGGTGGGTGTCGGCTCCGCAGGCGATCGGCACGGTGCTCGGCATCCTGCTCGTGACCATCGTGCTCACGAGCATCCCGGGCTACCCACTCATGGCGCTGCTGCTGATCGTGCTGGTGCTGCCGTTCCTGCTGATCATCCCCGACGAGGTGCTGCCCGCACTGCTGCGGCCGCCGTTCACGCTGTCGGCGCTCGTGCGCGGATTCTGGGTGAACCCCGCGAAGTACCCTGACTTCGGGTGGACCCTGGTCAGTCGCATCCTCGTCAACATCGGCAACGCCCTCGGCACGACCCTGTTGCTGTACTTCATCATGTTCGGACTCGGGCGCGAGGACACGGCGCAGGACGACCTGCTGAGCCTCACGGTCGTGTACCTGCTCTTCTTCATCCTCTCGGCCATCGGCTTTGGCAAGCTCAGCGACGTCATCGGCAAGCGCAAGCCGTTCGTCTACATCGCCGCGTATCTGCAGGGAATCGCAGCCCTGCTGATCGCCTTCGTGCCCGACCTCACCATCACGTTCATCGCCGGTGCCCTGCTCGGCATCGGGTACGGCTGCTTCATGGCGGTCGACCAGGCGCTCGCCACCCAGGTGCTGCCGAACTCGCACACGCGCGGCAAGGACCTCGGCATCATGAACATCGCCACGACCGTTCCGCAGGCCGTGGCACCACTGGTCGGTGCGTTCATCGTCGCGTACCTCGGTGGATTCACCGGCCTGTTCATCGTGTCCGCGATCACCGCGGCCGTCGGTGGGCTCGCGATCCTCCCGGTGAAGGGCGTGAAGTAGGCGGTCCCGGGCCCTCGTAACAGCGAACAAGATTCGATAACGCAGGCCAATTCGCAGGATAGGCGCGTAAGGTCGCTGGATTGCCCCGCGACGCCCGATTCGTGGCGAGGCTGGGGGCCGAATGAGCACCGTCATCGCAGCATTGCTTCATCCGTTCGTCACGCTCTGGAGGCGTTCGTCCGCCTCCTCCTGGCGGCGCCTTCCCTATCCACAGGATGAACCAGCCGCTCACGCGTCGGGACCGGATGCTGACCGCATTCTCCTCTGCGGTGGCGGCATCGCCGTCGGCTATGGAGTGCTCTCGCACGAACTCGGGCTGGCAGGCCAACTCGCACGTCGTCTTACGGCCCTCACCGGACGCGGGGTCACCGTCAAGGTGGCAGCCTCCCCCGAGTACTCGCTGAGCGATGTGCCGTGGATCCTCGACGACTACCGTGCCGCGCGGTTCGACGCCGTGGTACTGGCATTCGGCGGCAGCGAAACCGCCACCCTCGCCACGGCATCGGCGTGGCGTCGCACGCTCGACGGCGTTCTGGCGCGCATCCATGAATCGGATGCCCCGCGGTTCGAGATCTTCGTCGTCGGACTTCCTCGCCTCTCCGCCGTGCCTCGCGCGTACCTTCCGCTGGCGCGATTGCGCGCGACGCTCTTCGACGCGGAGTCCCGACTCGCGTGCGCACAGTGGCCGGACGTGACCTTCGTGCCCATCGACGGTGGCGCCCCGGCGAGTGGCCCGCTCGGCAAGTCCTCCTACAGTTCGTGGGCCGAGGAGATCGCCCGCCCGATGGCGGGGCCCCTCGATGCGCTGGCGCTCGTTCCTGTGGACGATGGTCCGCAGGATGAGGTCACCCGTCAGGCAGCGGTGAACAACATCAGCGAATTGCCCGAGGAGACGATCCTCGAGTTGGAGCGCGTGCTCGACTCCGCGCGCAATCTCTTCGGCACGAGTGGCGCAGCGGTGACCGTCATCGACGGTGACGTGCAGCGAGCCCTCGCGAGTTCCGGCGAGGTCGTGGATCGCATCCCCCGTGAGCACTCGCTGTGCAACGTGACGATCCAGTCGGAGCGGGCTCTCATCGTTCGCGACACGTTGACCGACGAGCGCTTCGAGGACAGCCGCGAAGCTCTCGCCAGTGCCGGGGTGCGCTTTTACGCCGGGTATCCCCTCGAGGCGCCGGGAGGCGAACGCGTCGGTGCGCTCTGCCTGCTGGATGGGGAGGCTCGCGCGTTCTCGGAGTCGGACAGCACCCTTCTGCGCGAACTCGCGCTGCGGGCGCAGGCCATCCTGTGGGGTTTTCCCGGGCAGGCGCGTCACGGCGTGAACGGAGGGTGACCTTCCCGCATCCCTCGGCGAGCAGCCAGGCGATCCAGGAGAAGTACGGACGCCGGTAGCGAACACTCCCCCGGGCGTACACGTCGGGGGCTCGCGCGCGCGAGACTTGTCTCATGAGTTCCCCCCGTAGTGGTCGTCCGTCGCGCTCGCCGTTTGGCGGGTCCAAGAAGGACGACGGGCCCCGCGCCAGTTTCCGCCAGTTGTTCCCGTACCTCGCCGAGCACCGTGGTGTGCTCGCGGTGGTCATCGTCCTGAGCATCCTCGCCGCCGGCGCCTCGCTCGCCCAGCCCGTTCTCGTCTCCCAGGTCATCACCGTGGTGCAGGCCGGCGACCCGCTCGGGATGCTCGTCGTCGCGCTCATCGCGCTCGTCGTCGCCTCGGCACTCCTCAGTGGGTTCCAGCACTACCTCCTCCAGCGCACCGGCACCTCGGTCGTGTACTCCGCGCGTCGCCAGCTCGTGCGACGGATGCTACGGCTCCCGATCAGCGAGTTCGACACCCGTCGCACCGGTGACCTCGTCTCCCGCGTCGGATCCGACACGACCCTGCTCTACGCCGTCATCACCCAGGGCCTCGTGGACGCAGTCGGTGGTTCGCTCGTCTTCGTCGGCGCGCTCATCGCGATGCTCATCATCGACCCCGTGCTGCTCGGGCTCACCGTGGCCGTGATCGCGGTGGCCGTCATCACCGTTGTGAGCCTCTCGTCGCGCATCCGTGTCGCGAGCCGCAAGCAGCAGGAGAAGGTCGGCGACCTGGCAGCCTCCGTCGAGCGGTCGCTCTCGGCCGTGCGCACCGTGCGCGCCGCGAACGCGACCGACCGCGAGGTCGCCGCGATCGAGAAGGATGCGGAGGGCGCCTGGAAGCAGGGGCTCGTCGTAGCGCGCATCTCGGCGCTCGTGGTGCCCGTATCGGGCATCGCGCTGCAGGTCGCGTTGCTCGTCGTGCTCGGTGTCGGTGGATTCCGGGTGGCCAGTGGTGCGATCACGGTCGCGAGCCTCGTGGCGTTCATCCTCTTCCTGTTCATGATGATCATGCCGCTCGGGCAAGCCTTCGGTGCGATCAACTCGGTCAACCAGGCGCTCGGTGCACTCGGTCGCATCCAGGAGATCGTGTCGCTGCCGACCGAGACCGACGGCGACGCCGCGATCACCCCGGTCGCCGCCATTGAGTCGGATGCCGCGATCACCTTCGAGAACGTCGAGTTCTCGTACCCCGAGGAGGCCGTGCCGGTCTCCTCGGCAGACGACCCGGCGCTCGCGGCCGCCAGCAAGGATGCCGCGGACCGCGTCGTGCTGCGCGGAGTCTCGTTCGCGGCTCCGCGCGGCAAGCGCACGGCGCTCGTCGGCCCGTCCGGCGCCGGCAAGAGCACCATCCTGGCGCTCATCGAGCGCTTCTACGACCCGACCGCCGGGGTCGTGCGGTTCGGCGGAGTGGACATCCGTGGCCTCGATCGCGTCGACCTGCGCAGCCAGCTCGGCTACGTCGAACAGGACGCCCCGGTGCTCGCCGGCACCCTGCGCGAGAACCTCCTCCTCGGCGCGCCGAATGCCACAGAGCAGGAGTGCATCGACGTGCTGCGGTCGGTGAACCTCACCGAGGTGCTCGAGCGCAACCCGCTCGGGCTCGACGCGCCGGTCGGCGAGTCCGGCATCATGCTCTCGGGCGGCGAGCGCCAGCGCCTCGCGATCGCGCGGGCCCTGCTCGCGGCACCTCCCATCCTGCTGCTCGATGAGTCCACGTCATCCCTCGACGGTCTCAACGAGCAGATGCTGCGCGAGGCGATCGATGCCGTCGCCGAGAACCGCACGCTCATCGTGATCGCGCACCGCCTCTCGACGGTCGTCGACTCCGACCAGATCGTGGTGCTAGACCACGGCAGCGTCGTCGGTGTCGGCACCCACTCGGAGCTGGTCGAGACCACCCCCCTCTACAAGGACCTCGCGAAGCACCAGCTCCTCGTCTGACCCGGCTCCCTTTTCCCAAACAGCGCGCTCTTTGAGAAAAGTCGTGCACATGTGCGCGCCTCTCGTCACTGTGGGCGACTCTCGGCGCCCCGGCCACGCGCGCGGCCCGGGCGCCGGGGCGCTAAGGCGGGGCGGCTTCAGCCAGCCAGGGCGTACATCGCCACGGCGGCGGTGGCCGCTACGTTGAGCGAGTCGATGCCGTGGGCCATCGGGATCTGCACAATCGTGTCCGAGGCGTCCAGCGCTTCACGGGTCAGGCCGTAGCCCTCCTCGCCCAGCACGAGGGCGACGCGCTCGGGTGCGGATGCCGCGAACTCCCGAAGCGCGACGGCGCCGGGCTCCAGTGCCAGCGCGGCAACATGGAACCCGGATGCCACGAGCTCCTCCCGCGCGGAACCCCAGCCACCCGTGCGAGTCCACGGCACTTGCAGCACCGTGCCCATGGAGACCCGGATGGCGCGGCGGTAGAACGGGTCGGAGCAGCGTGGCGTCACCAGCACGGCGTCCGCCCCGATGCCCGCGACCGACCGGAAGATCGCGCCGACGTTGGTGGGGTCTGCGACGTTCTCGAGCACGACGATGCGGCGGGCATCCGTCAGCAGCGACGTCACGGAGGGGAGCGCCGGTCGATGCATCGAGGCAATGAGCCCTCGGTGCAGCAGGTACCCGGTGAGCTCCTCGAGAAGTTCCGGCGGGCCGGAGAACACCGGCACGTCGTCACCGACCAGCGCGACCGCCTGGTCGATGGACGCGCCGAGCGCCAGCACCGATCGCGGCCGGTGCCCAGCGCGCAGCGCGCGCTCGAGCACGAGGGCCGACTCCGCGAGATAGAGGCCGTGCTCGGTACCCTGCGCTTTCTTCAGCGCGACATCCGTCTGGTGTGAATAGTCGGCGAGCCGCGGGTCGGCGAGATCGGTGATGGGAACAACAGTCATAGCGGGCTCACAGAAGCCACAAAGGTGTGGCGCAGGCGCGACCGCTGGAGTGAACACATGACGAAGCAATCTATCGAACACCGCTGGATCGACACGAATGGCGAGCCCCTCGACGAGGAGGATCGCGGCCTCGTCTACGACGTCGGCACCCTCGTCAACCGACGGGCGGCGCTCGGGCTCTTCGGCGGAGTGGGTCTCACCGCGCTCCTCGCGGCGTGCGCCCCGACGGAAGTGCTGAGTTCGCCGACACCCAGCGCGACGGCTACCGCAACGCCGACGCCGTCCGCGAGCGCCACCGCTGCGGGCCCCCTCACCGAGGTGCCGGACGAGACAGCAGGCCCGTACCCGGGCGACGGCTCGAACGGTGTGAACGTGCTGGATGACTCTGGCATCGTGCGCCGCGACATCCGCTCGAGCTTTGGTTCGTCCACCACGACCGCGGCAGGGGTCCCGCTCGAGATCCGATTGAGTGTGCGGGATGCCGCGACCGGCGCCGCCCTCCAGGGCGCCGCCGTCTACCTCTGGCACTGCAACAGTCTCGGCGAGTACTCCCTCTACAGCTCCGGTCTCGAGAACGAGAACTACCTGCGCGGTGTGCAGGAGGTCGACGAGACGGGAACCGTCACCTTCACGTCGATCTTTCCTGGCTGCTACGACGGTCGCTGGCCGCATATTCACTTCGAGGTATATGCGGATGCCGCGACCGCCGTAGCCAGCGGACCGATCGTCAAGACATCCCAGATCGCACTCCCACAGGAGGCGTGTGCCGCGGTGTACGCCACGGGCGGCTACGAGCGGAGCACCTCGAACCTCTCGCGCACGAGCCTGTCGAGCGACAACGTGTTCGGCGAGGACGGCGGGATCTACCAGCTCGCCACCATGTCTGGAGATACCTCGGCTGGTTACGTAGCGGCCCTCACGATCGGCGTCTGACCCAAGAGGTCACCGCACCGACTTGCGCTCGTAGATCGCCATCGACCACACGTAGCCGATCACGGTGAGCACGAGTGCCCACCCGAGGGCCAGCGGCAGGTTCCAGCCGGGGTCGGTGCCGAGGAGCAGGGCACGCACGGTCTCGATGAAGGGCGTGAACGGCTGGTACTGCGCGAACCACTGCAGCCACTGCGGCATGGAGTCGGTCGGAACGAAGCCGCTGCCGAGCATGGGCAGGAGGGTGAGGATGAGCGGGAGGTTGCTCGCCGTCTCGACCGTTCGCGCCTGCATCCCCATTCCGATGCCGATCCAACTCACCGCGAACGCGATGAGCGCCACGATCCCCGCCAGCAGCAGCCACCCGGCCAGGTCGGCCGACGGCCGGAAGCCCACGAGCACGCCAACGCCGAGCACGAGCGCGACGGCGATGAGCGCCTGGATCGTGTTGCCGAGCACGTGGCCGGCGAGCACCGCGGCTCGGGAGATCGACATCGTGCGGAACCGTGCGGTGATGCCCTCGGTCATGTCCATGGCCACGGTGATCGCGGCCCCGCTGGCCGTACCGGCGATCGTGATGAGCAGGATGCCCGGCATGACGTACGCGAGATAGGCCTCTCGCCCCGCGCCAGGGTCGACGCCGGGCAGACCGGCTCCGAGAGTGCCGCCGAACACGAAGACGATGAGCAGCAGGATGACGACCGGCCCGAGGATCGTGAACATCGACAGGCCGGGGTACCGCACGGCTCGGAGGAGATTGCGACGCAGCATCGTGACCGCGTCGGAAATCACGTGGGACGGGTGTGCGGGCGCAATCGTGGTCATGATGTCGTCTCCTGGCTGGTCTTCTCGTTGGTACTGTCGGTGCGACCCGTGAGCGCGAAGAACACGTCGTCGAGGTCGGGAGTATGGATGCTGAGGTCCGCGACCGGGATGCGCGCTTCGGCGAGACGGTCGAGTGTGATGCGCACGGTGTCGACGCCACCGTCGCTCGGCACACTGAGGGAGAGCTCGGTATCGTCGCGTTCGGAGTCGTCGAGGAGACGCGCGGCTAACGACAGTGCATCCGAATCTCCGAAGCGCAGGCGAAGGTGACCGCCCGGCACGAGGCGCTTGAGTTCGCCAGGAGTACCCTCCGCGACGATACGTCCCTGGTCGAGCACGGCGATGCGGTCGGCGAGGTCGTCGGCCTCATCGAGGTACTGGGTCGTGAGCAGCACCGTGGTGCCGTCGGCGACGAGGCCACGCACGATGTCCCACATGGTGTGCCTGCTGCGTGGGTCGAGCCCTGTCGTCGGCTCGTCGAGGAAGATCACGTCGGGCCGGGCGACGAGCGTCATGGCGAGGTCGAGGCGCCGCTTCATCCCTCCTGAATAGGTCGCCAGCGGTTTGCGGGCGGCGTCCGTGAGATCGAACTGCTCGAGCAACTCGGCCACACGCTGTTTCGATCGCTTGCCCCCGAGATGACGCAACCGCGCCATGAGCAGCAGGTTCTCCTCACCGGTGATGAGGTTGTCGACGGCGGAGAACTGGCCGGTGAGCCCGATCGCCGAGCGAACCGCCGCGGCATCCCTCACCACATCATGGCCATTCACGAGAGCCGTGCCACCGTCGGGGCGCACGAGGGTCGAGAGGATGTGCACCGTGGTCGTCTTGCCTGCGCCGTTGGGCCCGAGGAGGGCGGTGACCGTGCCGGCCTCGACTATGAGGTCGACGCCGTCGAGGACTGTCGTGGATCCGTAGGTCTTGCGAAGCCCGCGGACGTCGATTGCTGGAGTCATTGCTTCGTGCCTTTCTGGGATGCCCGCTCAGCGGGCTCGCTGGATGGTGATGTCACCGAACTGCGTGCGTGCACGGACGGCTACGGCGTTCTCCGACTCAGCGGGAGCGGCTTCGCCATCGAGGTGGTTGCGCACCCGGCCCTCCTTGGAGGAGAGGTCGAGCCACGCCGGGACGCCGTCACGAACGCCGACCGTGATGGCGCCGTAGCCGCTCTCGAGCTGAATGGTCCCCCGCGAGGCCTCACGAACCTGCGCACTGCCGTACGCGGTCGTCGCGGCGACCGACCCCAGCGCGCGCTCGATCTCGATGTCACCGTAGGAGAGCTTCGCCTCGAGGTCTCCGCCGGACTCCCGCACCGTCACGCTGCCGTGCGAGGCTTTGAGCACGGCGTCCCCGGACACGGCGCCGATGCGGATCTGGCCGTGGTCCGCGGTGATCTCCGCGGAGCCGTCGATAGTGCCGACGGTCGCGTTGCCGTGGGATGCCCGCAGCCACAGGTCACCCGTGGCGTCCAGCTCCACCCCACCCGTTGACGCTTTGATGCGCGTCGCACCGAGCCGACCGGTTGTGGTCACGGCACCCACCGGAATCTCTGCCGTGAGGCGCGACCCCGTCGGCACCTCGATGTACAGGTCGATGGACTCGGTGGGGCCGATGATGCTGAGCCGGGGCTTAGGACCGACGATCGTGAGACGCTGCCCGTCGAAGTCGACTCGCGTCTCCTCCGCTCCGCGCACGTCGACAGTCTTCATCGGGTTGGTGGGTGAGACGGTCACGACGGCGTCGGAGCGATCGCTCGCGACGACCTCGATGAGACCGACCTGCAGGTTGATCGCGAGATCGATCGGTGTGGGGGTACTGAAAGTGGGCATGCTGGCGCCTGCCTTTCTCGGTATGTAGCCGAATGGTGTGGTCGAGTGGACCCGAGGGGCCCTGTGGGTGTTCGGAGGGGCCGCCTAGCGTGCCCACCCCGCGAAGTCCCCGCCGGTGCGCAAGGAGCGCTGGGCGGATCGGCGTTGTTTCGGCTGGAGAGCGGTGGCCACCGCTCTCACGAGCCAGGTGTTCACGGAGAGACCGTCGGCCGCCGCAGCATCATCCACACGGGCCTTCAGCGCGTCCGGCAGACGGAGGGTCGTGCGCGACGTGCTCGTGTCGTCGAGATCGACGGGAGTGGCTGACAGGTTCTCCCCCTCGGGGTCGACGGGCGCCACGGCGACGACGAACTCGACGTCGCGACCCCGCAACCGCACGTCAACCGAACCGGGTGCCAGGTCGCGGGTGATCTCGCCGGCAGCGGCCGACAGCACCTCGAGCAACACGAGACGGGCGGTGGCATCGAGCCGACCGACGAGTCGTTCCGCAATGGCTCGCGACTCCTCGGATCCCGTCTCGACCGCGTCGACGAGCTGGCGCTGGAGGTCGGTGACGTAGGGGGAAAGTTCCATGTGCACCACCATGACACCACTGTGGTGTCATGTCAACAGCAAGTGGTGTCAGAGTGACACCGCACTGGATTCAGCTGAAGGGATTCGGCGTCAGCACGTACTTCGTCTCGAGGTACTCGTGGATGCCCTCGAGTCCCCCTTCGCGCCCAATACCTGACGACTTCACGCCGCCGAAGGGAGCTGCAGCGTTCGAGACGACACCGACGTTCAGGCCCATCATGCCGGTCTGCAGGGACTCGATGAGCCGCTGCCCGCGAGCGAGATCACGCGTGTACGCGTACGACACGAGCCCGTACTCTGTGTCGTTGGCCTTGGCGACGGCATCCGCTTCATCCGTGAACGTGATGATCGACAGCACGGGTCCGAAGATCTCCTCGCGCAGGATGTCGCTACCCGCTGCCACTCCGGAGACCACCGTCGGCGCATAGAAGGTGCCATCCCGATCGAGCACGGTGCCGCCGGTGAGCACCGAAGCGCCCCGGGCCACCGCGTCCTTCACCAGTTCATCGGCCTTGCTCACCGCGGCGGAGTTGATGAGCGGACCGATGTTCACGCCGTCTTCAGTGCCACGGCCGACCTTCATCGATGACACCCGGTCGGTCACGCGCTGCGCGAACTCGGCCGCGACCGACTCGTGCACGATGAAGCGATTGGCCGCCGTGCAGGCCTGCCCGATGTTGCGGAACTTGGCCGCCATGGCACCGTCGACAGCGGCATCGAGGTCGGCGTCCTCGAACACGAGGAAGGGCGCGTTGCCCCCGAGCTCCATAGAGGTGCGGAGTACGCCACCGGCGGCCTGGCGCAGGAGTGCCTGGCCGACGCCGGTCGACCCCGTGAACGACAGCTTGCGCAGGCGCGGGTCGGCGATGATGGGGCCGGAGACGTCGGCGGAGGACGAGGTCGTGATCACGTTCACGACGCCGGCGGGCAGCCCAGCATCCTCGAGCAGGCGTGCGAAGTACAGCGTGGTCAGTGGCGTGAGCTCGGCCGGCTTGATAACCGAGGTGCACCCGGCCGCGATCGCCGGTGCGATCTTGCGCGTGGCCATGGCCAGCGGGAAGTTCCACGGGGTGATGAGGAACGAGGGGCCAACGGGCAGGTGGGTCACGATCATCCGCCCCGTGCCCTCAGGGTTGGAGCCGTACCGGCCGGTGATGCGCACGGCCTCTTCACTGAACCAGCGCAGGAATTCGCCGCCGTACGTGACCTCGCCTCGCGCCTCCGCAAGCGGCTTGCCCATCTCGAGAGTCATGAGGAGAGCGAATTCGTCGGCGCGCTCCTGCAGCAGGTCGAACGCCCTGCGCAGGATCTCGCCGCGAACTCGCGGGGGCGTTGCCGCCCACGAGTCCTTGGCGGCGACGGCGGCATCGAGGGCCTTGGCGCCGTCGGCGACGGATGCGTCGGCGATCGTCTTGATCACCGCTCCCGTCGACGGGTCCTGCACCTCGATGCTCCGGCCCGACGTGGAGGCGATCCACTCCCCACCGATGAACAGGCCGCTCGGCACCTTCGCCAGCAGTTCGGCTTCACTGATCGTCATGACAGTCCCTTCGTGACATCCGCGCTGGAGACCAGTTCAACTCCGGCAGCGTCGAGCTTCGCGAGTGCGGCGGCGCTCGATTCCTCCGCGACTCCCGCGACGAGGTCGGTGACGACCCGCACGTGGCGGCCCGCTTCGACGGCATCGAGAGCGGAGGCGAGCACACAGTAGTCGGTGGCGATGCCCACGACGTCGATGTCGGTCACCCCGAGCCGGTCGAGGGCCTCCGGCACCGTCTCACCGTCGTCGGTGATTCCCTCGAAGATCGAGTACGCGGGCTTGCCCTGGCCCTTCCGCACGTGCACGTCGATGTGCTCGGTACCGAGGTCGGGGTGGTACTCGGCGCCTTCCGTTCCGGCGACGCAGTGCTCTGGCCAGCTGTCCACGTAGTCGGGCTCCGGATGGAAATGGCCGCCGTTGTCATTGTGGCCATCGTGCCAGTCGCGTGAGGCGATGACGATGTCGTACGGATGCTCGCGCTCGAGCATCTCGGTGACGCCAGCAGCCACTGCCGCTCCGCCGTCGACCCCGAGTGCACCGCCCTCGGTGAAGTCGTTCTGCACGTCGATGATGAAGAGTGCCGAGCTCATATCGCCCCGTCTGGTCAGTTGTTGGAGAGGTTGTCGCCGCAGGTGAACAGGCCGGTGGCGAGGGTGTCCTGCGCCTCCTTGGCGTCCGAGCTGATGCCGTCGCGGATAGAGGCGAACATGAAGGCGAGAGGCGTGCCGTCCGAGGCATTGACCACGCCGCCCAGCGTGTACGCGGTGTCGATCCACCCGGTCTTGGCGATCACGGCACCGGCGGCGATCGAGTTGGCGCCCGTGAACCGGCTGGAGAGCGTCCCACTCACGCCGGACACCGGGAGCGCGTTGAACATGATGCCGAGGTTCTGTTCACCCGTGCGCGCCTTCATCATCAGGGAGGTGATGAAGGAGGCCGGCACGGCGTTGAGATCGCTGAGTCCCGAGCCGTCGCGGATCGCCACGCCAGAGGCATCCAGACCGAGGGCAACGAGCGCGCCCGGGATCGCCTGGGCGAGCGACGCGGAGCTGCCGTCGAAGCCCGCGGCGACGGAGGTGACCCGTGCCATGTTCTCCGCGAGGATATTGTCGCTCCACGACATCATCTGCTGGATCAGCGTGCTGACGGGCTGGGACTTCACCTCGGCAAGAACGGTGGTGCCCGAAGCCGCACCCGTCGTGAACGTGGCGGATCGGAGGCCGGCCGCGCTCGCGAAGGCCCGCCCGGCGTCCCCGATGGGGTCGCTCGTGCGCGTGCTCACGGTGGACGAGGGATCGGCGCGACCACCGTCGACCATGAGCGCGGTCACCTCGGCCTGGTAACCATCGGCCTGCTCCTTGCGGAGCCACGAGTCATCCCACTTGTCGCTCGGATCCCACATCGAGGAGTCGAGCACGACCTGGGTGATCGGAACACCCGGATGAAGTTGCTCGTACTTGGCGATGGCGCTCTCGGCGAGGTCGGAGATCAGGGGCGCGCCCGAATAGACCGTGGCCGGGGTGGTGGCGAGCGTCGGGTCGCCGCCACCCTTCAGCACGATGACGCCAGGGGTCGTGCCATCCAGCACCTGGGTGGTGAACTGGCCGTCTGGCCCGAGTGTCTGTAGCGCTGCGGCGGCCGTCAGAGTCTTCAGCACGCTGCCGGTGCGCTGCGGAGTGGTGCCACCCCGGTCGAGGAGCACCTCGCCGGAGGTTGCGTTGACGACGTAGCCGGAGAAGTTCGTCAACCGCGGGTCGGCGAGGATGCTCGCGACAGAGCACGTACGCAGGTGGCTCGCCGCGGGAATGCTCGCGGGAACCGTTCGCGGTGTCTCGGTGGGGGTCGGCTCCGGCGCCGCCGCGACCGTCGCCCGCGTTGCCGTCGCCGTGCCCGCGAAGACCGCACCCGTGGCAAGTAGGACGAACGCGACGCTCAGCGCTGCGGCGAGCCAGGCGTTCGGATGACGACGGATGTGGGCGGCGATGCCACCGGACGACCCCGACTTCGCCCCGCTCGCGCCGGCCGACGCGCCCGAAGCCTCGAGCGCCCTGGCCTCGCGCAATTCACGCCTGCTGAGGGCCTCCGTGGGCTGCGAGTCCTGCGAATCCGTCACTCCACAATGATACGCGGGGTGTTGTGGGGAGCCTCCGAGAGGGGACCAGCGTCTAGCAGCTGCGCCAGCTGGCCGCTGCGCGCGTGAAGGAGGTCGGCTCGTCGATACCGCCGTGGGTCATCGCGAGCGCCACGCAGACGCCAGCGGTGGAGTTCGGCGGACGGTAGAGCGAGGCGCGGTGCGAGAGCGATTGCCACCACTTCGTCGCCACTGTCGCGCCCGTGTTCGCAGTGCCGCCGGCCAGGTTGCCGTCGCAGCCCACGCTAGGCACACCGTCGATGCGGGTCGATCCCATGTGGCCCCACGCATCGAGCGGGTCGGGGCTGGGCGACTCGGCCATCCAGAACAGCCGCGCCTCCATGCACGAGTCGTATACGAAACGGGTCACGGGCGGGAGGCAGTTCTGGTACCGGATGAGGTTGTACTGGTCCGCGAACGAGATGAGGTCGGCGCTCGTCGTGCCTGCGACGCCCTGGCCTGACCTCTTACTCGGGGCGCCCGAGCTCGTGTAGCCGCCGAGGCCAGGGCACGACTTACCCTGGGCCGCGAGAGCCTGCACTCGCGCGATCGTCTCGGGGTCCGCGCTCAGGTAGGCCGGGTGAATCTGGTTGGGAGCGGCCTGCTTGTCAGCGGAATCCCAGGGCGAGCTTGAGCTGCCGGACGCAGCCACAGCGTCGGCGAAGGGAAGCGCCGCAGCCGCGGCATCAAACTCTCCCACCACAGTGAACTCCCCGTCGGCGGAGGGCGATGGGTCGGCGGCTACGGTGACCGCTGTCGAGTCAGGTGCGACGTCGCTGGCGGATGGCGCGTCCAGCGTTTCAGCAATGGGCGACGCCACTGCGGGCTCCACCGACGGTGCGCCGGGGGCGGAGGGTATCGAGACCGCGTGGCGAGAGACTTCGGGGAGGGAGGAGGAAGGCGGGGTAGCGGTACCCGTTTCCGCTACAACGGGAATAGAGAGATTCCCGAACCCGCCTCCTCCGACAAGGGACAGCGCGAGGGCTGCCGAAGCGACAAACCCTGCAAGGATGCCAAATCGTCCCATGCCGTGTACCCCCATACACTGCGAGCACCGACCCCGAATGTGGTGCCCTGTGACCAATAAGCTAGGCCTGCTTTCGCGGGACCGCAAGGAGCTAGTGGACTCTAACTGGCGGTTTCACCCGCAAAGTGGGGGTACAAGAAGGGGCTTTTGTCCGCATTTGTGCGGACAAATGGGGTACAGAACAGCGAACCGCCGGGGAGGGGGTTGCGCAAAGTGACAGTTATGCACTATTGCCAGTGCTAAAGGTCGAATTTGCCCTATTTGGAGGCTTTTTGTACCCCGTATGCCACGCAACCGGGGGTGCGGGAGCACGATCCTCCGCACCCGCAAACGAAAGAAGAGGCACCGCAAGCGCGGTGCCTCTTCTTTCTATGGAGCCGCCCAAGGGAATCGAACCCTTGACCTTCTCATTACGAGTGAGATGCTCTGCCGACTGAGCTAGGGCGGCATACCTACGGACTGGCCGAGGCACAGCATGAAAGCTTAGCCGAAGAACTGAACGACGCGGAACGCGAGGGCAAAGTCAGCGCGATCAGGCCAGCACGGAGTCGAGCTCGCTGAAACTCTCGGTGATCCCCTCGGAGATCGACGGAGTGTTCCCCGTTGCCCACTGGCGCCATGCGTGACGCATGGCAGCGAACGAGACGTACGCGGCCAGGTGCGAGCGACTGTCCAGCTCCTCAGGGCGTGACGCCAGGGTGGCGTCATCCGCGGCCAGACGCCGGGCGATGACCGCGGCGAGCTCCTCCTCCACGCGGCGCATGTTCGCCATGCGCATCGCGAACAGGTGGGGGTACTCCCCGAGCACGCCCTTGCGACGCACCATGAGCTCCTGGTCGTTGCCGTCGAGCACGATCGTGTTGGTGATGAGGCGCGCGATGCCCTCCATGAGCGGCTCGTCAGGACCCGCTGCCACGAACTCCTCGACGGGCGCACCCTCCGGCAGCTCGGGGTGATCCCCGATGATCGCCGCCTCCTTGGAGGGGAAGTAATTGAAGAACGTGCGGGGCGAGACATCAGCCAGTCGACTGATCTCGTCGACAGTCGTGCCGTCGAGACCACGCTCTGCCACGAGATCGATCGCGGCCAACTGGATCGCCCGACGCGTCGCCTGGCGCTTGCGCTCGCGCAGTCCGGGTTCGATCGTGTCGGGAACGGTCATGACTCTATTCTTGCACAGTGCGCAAAATTATCGGCGCGTCAACATTTCGGGTCGTTGTCGGGAACTGTGCCGTCGATGAGGAACGAGTCGACCACCGAATTCACGCAGTCGTTCGACTTGTTGTACGCGGTGTGCCCCTCCCCCTCGTACGTCACGAGGTGCCCGTTCTCCAGCGTGCTTGCCACCGTGACGGCCCACTCGTAAGGAGTCGCTGGGTCGTTGGTGGTTCCAAGCACGAGGATGTCGGGAGACCCCGGTGCCACGATGGGGCCGCGAGCGAAGGTCGCGGGTACCGGCCAGTTCGGGCATCCGGTGCCGCCCCACGACATCTGGGGGCCGAACACCGGCGCGAGCTCGCGGAGCTCGGCGGCCTCCTGCCGCATCTGCTCGGTCGTCGGATTGCCGTGCTCGTCGAGGCAGTTGATGCTGATGAAAGCCTCAGTCTGGTTGTCGCGGTACGTGCCGTCAGGGTTGCGACCGTTGTAGTTGTCGGCGAGCTGGAAGGCGTACTCGGGGTCGCCCTGGAACACGTCGGTGAAGACCTCGCGCAGGTACACCCAATTGTCTTTGTTGTAGAGCGGCAGGATGATGGCCGTGAACATCGTGGCGCTCCCGAGCTGTCGCCCGTCCGAGGCCGTGAGCGGGCTGGCATCCAGGGTGTCGAGCAGGTCGCGCACCTCCTGCATCGAGGCGTCGACACTGCCGGTGAACGGGCAGTCCGACGACGTGCTGCAGTCCTCGAGGAAGGCGCGGAGCGCACTCTCGAACCCGCGAGCCTGGGTCGCCGTCTTCTCGAACTCCGTGGCGTTCGGGTCAACGGCGCCGTCGAGCACGAGGCGACCGGTCTTGTCGGGGAACAGGTTTGCGTACACCTGCCCGAGAAGGGTGCCGTAGGAGTACCCGAGGAAGTTGAGCTTCTCGTCCCCGAGGGCCGCCCTCAGCATGTCCATGTCGCGCGCGGCGCTCGGGGTGTCGACGAGACCGAGAAGCGGGCCCGTGAGGTCGAGGCAGCGCTGCCCGAAGTCGCGGGTGGCCGTCGACGCGGCGGCGAGCCACTCGTCGCTGCCCGGCTCGCCCGCCGGAATGTCATAGAGGTACGAATCCAGCTCGGCCGGGTCGTCGTAGCAGGTCACGGGCGTCGACCTGTTGACCCCGCGCGGGTCGAAGCCGACGACGTCGAAGTTCGCCTGCAATGACGCATCCGTCGCATAGTCGAGGCTGTCGCGGATGAAGTCGTAGCCCGATCCGCCCGGGCCACCCGGGTTGACCAGCAGCGATCCGATGGCGTTGCCGGATGTCGCGCGCTGGCGCACGAGTGAGAGCTCGATGTCACCGGCTGCCGGGTCATCCCAGTTCACCGGCGCGATCGCCGTCGCGCACTGCAGGCCATCACCGCACGGATCCCAGACGATCTGCTGGTCGTAGAAGCGCTCGAGCCCCGCGGCCACCGACTCGCCCGTGGGAGTCGACGTGGAGCTCACCTGGGGCGGCTCGAACCACGAGACGCACCCCGCGAGGGCGAGCGAAAGGGCGGCGGCCACTGCGGCGACCGGAATCAGTCGTTTCATCAACGCTCCACGGCTCGACCGGCGGACGGCCTGATTGCGCTCACGAGCATGGCCTCGAGAGCGAGGGCGGGAGCCACATTCGAGTCGATCCTGCGACGGGCGACGGCGATGGCATCCATCGTCTCGAGCGTGCGTTCCGGCCCGGCGAGGGAGGCGGCCTCGCGCACGCGATCGATGATGTCGCGGTTGACCGGGTCGCTCTCCACACCGAGCTGCACGAGCAGGATGTCGCGGTAGAGCGAGAGCAGGTCGACGAGGATGCGGTCGATGCCGTCGCGCAGGCTTCGGGTTGCTCGGCGCTTCTGGTCGTCCTCGAGGTTCTTGATCTGGGCGCGCAGGTTGGCCGGCACCGTTCCACCAGGCTCGACACCCAACGAGCGCAGAGCGGCATCGCGCTCCTGCGAGTCCCGCTCCGAAGTGATGGCCTCGGCATCGGCCTTGGCGAGCTCGAGAAGGGTGGCGGAAGCGAAGACGGCATCCGAGACGCGATGGATGCCGAGCGCCGCGTCAAGCGTTCTGGCACGCCGTTCGCGGGCCTCCACGTTGGTGGCGAGGCGATGTGCCATGCCGATGTGGGACTGCGCCTGGCGCGCTGCGCTGGCCGCGAGGGCCGGGTCGACGCCGTCACGACGCACGAGGAGATCGGCCACCTCGTCGACATCTGGAACCCGCAGGCGCACACTGCGCACGCGCGAGCGGATGGTGGGAATGAGGTCGGCCTCACTCGGCGCACACAAGATCCACACGGTGCGCGGCGGCGGCTCCTCGAGAGCCTTCAGCAGCACGTTCGAGGTGCGCTCGGCCATGCGGTCGGCATCCTCGATGATCATGACGCGGAAGCGCCCGACCGAGGGCGAGAACTGCGACGACGCAACCAGCTGGCGCACCTCGTCGATCGAGATGATCACGCGGTCGGTGCTCAGCACGCCGAGGTCGGGGTGAGTGCGGGCCGCGACCTGGCGCTGGGTCGCTTCATCCCCTCCTAGGAGGGCAGCGGCGAACGCGTACGCGAGATTCGAACGACCAGAACCGGGCGGTCCCGTGATGAGCCACGAGTGGGTCATGGCCGAGCTTTCGTCGTGGGATGCCGCGGCCTCGACGATCGCGATGGCGTCGGCCTGCCCGGTCAACTCGTCCCACAACGCCATGCGTCAACCCTAGATCAGAGCCCTGACGCGACGGCTGTGAGTGTCCACTAGGAGAGCAGCGACTCCACCCTGGTGCGGATGGCGGCGGAGATGTTCTCGATGGTGTCGCGGGCATCCAGCACGAGAAAACGCCCCGGCTCCGCCGCGGCGAGCTCGAGGTAGGCCTCGCTCACGCGCGCGTGGAAGTCGTCGCCAGCGGCCTCGAGCCGGTCGTACACGGTGCGATCGGCGAGCCGGTCGCTGCCCTCGCGCAGGTCGAGCAGCACCGTGAGGTCGGGCAGCAGGCCGTCCGTCGCCCACAGCGACAGGTCGCGCACCTCCTGCGCACCGAGCACGCGTCCTGCGCCCTGGTAGGCGACCGAGGAGTCGAGGTAGCGATCCTGCACGACGATCTCGCCACGCTCGAGTGCTGGCCGCACCTTGGTGGCGATGTTGTGGGCGCGGTCGGCCGCGTAGATGAGAGCTTCCGCCCGGGGGGCGATCTCGCCGCGCCAGTGGAGCACGAGCTGGCGCAGTTCGAGCCCGACATCCGTTCCGCCGGGTTCGCGGGAGACCACGACCCCGTGGCCCAGCGCCTGGAGCCACTCGACGAGCAGAGCGGACTGGGTGGACTTGCCCGACCCGTCGCCGCCCTCGAAGGTGATGAACAGTCCGGGCATCTACTTCTTCTTGGCCGGTGCGCGCTTCGCGGCGGGCTTGCGGGCCGCGGGCTTCGCCTTCGGCTTGGCCGGTCCCTTGGCGCGCTTGTCAGCGAGCAGCTGCACGGCGCGGTCGTAGTCGATCTCTTCGATGACCTCGCCGCGCGGGATGGTGGCGTTGGTGGTGCCATCCGTCACATAGGGGCCGAAGCGGCCGTCCTTGATCTTGATGGCCTTCTCGCTCACCGGGTCGGGCTGCTCGAACTCCTTGAGAGCGCTGGATGCCGCCCGCCCGCCGTACTTCGGCTGCGCGAAGACCTCGAGCGCGCCCGCCAGGTCGATGTCGAAGATCTGGTCTTCGCTCGTGAGGGACCGGCTGTCGGTGCCCTTCTTGAGGTACGGGCCGAACCGTCCGTTCTGCGCGGTGATCTCGGCGCCGGTCTCGGGGTCGGCTCCCACCACGCGGGGAAGCGAGAGCAGTTTGAGGGCGGTGTCGAGGTCGATGCTCGCGAGGTCCATGGTCTTGAAGAGCGAAGCGGTACGCGGCTTGGGAGCGACGACCTTCTTGGGCTTCTTGACCTTGACCTCGCCGGTCTTCGGGTCGATGACCTCGACGGGCGCCTCCTCGGGAACCTCCGGCTCGAGCTCGGTCACGTAGGGGCCGAAGCGGCCGTCCTTCGCGACGATCTCCTTGCCGTTCTCCGGGTTGACGCCGATCACGCGGTCGGTGACGACGGGGGCCTCGATGAGCTCACGCGCCTTCTCGGCGGTCAGCTCGTCGGGCGCGAGTTCCTGCGGGATGTTGACACGGCGAGGAGTCTCCGGGTCGTCACTGGGCGCCTCGAGGTACGGGCCGTACTTGCCGATACGGAGAGTGATGTCATCCGCGATCCTGATCGAGTTGATCTCGCGGGCGTCGATCTCACCGAGGTTGTCGATGACACCGCGCAAGCCCCGGTGGTCCTTGTTGCCGAAGTAGAAGCCCGTGAGCCAGTCGACACGGTCGGCCTCTCCCCCGGCGATGCGGTCGAGGTCGTCCTCCATGCCGGCGGTGAAGCCGTACTCGACGAGCTCGGCGAAGTACTGCTCGAGCAGACGCACGACGCTGAAGGCGATCCAGTTGGGCACGAGCGCCTGGCCGCGGGGCGTGACGTAGCCGCGGTCGATGATCGTGGAGATGATGCTCGCGTAGGTCGACGGGCGACCGATGCCGAGCTCCTCGAGCTGCTTCACGAGGCTCGCCTCGGTGTAGCGCGGGGGCGGGGACGTCTCGTGGCCTTTGGCCTCGATCTCGACGACGTTCAGCTTCTGGCCGACGGTGAGGGGCGGTAGCTTGGCCTCGGCCTCGGCGGCGGTCTCGGCCGACTCGTTGCGCTCCTCGTCCTTGCTCTCCTCGTAGGCCTGCATGAAGCCGCGGAAGGTGATGACGGTACCGGTCGCAACGAACTCGGCGACGGCGTCGGCCGTGGTGCCCGTGATCGTCACGGACGCGGTGGAGCCCTTGGCATCCGCCATCTGGGAGGCGACGGTGCGCTTCCAGATCAGGTCGTAGAGCTTGAAGTCGTTGCCGCGCAGCACGCTCGAGAGCTCGCTCGGGGTGCGGAAGGTGTCGCCGGATGGACGGATCGCCTCGTGGGCCTCTTGCGCGTTCTTCGACTTGCCGGTGTAGAGGCGCGGGGAATCGGGAACCGTCTCGGCGCCGTAGAGCGCCTTGGCCTGCTTGCGTGCCGCGTCGATCGCCTGCTGGCTGAGCGACGGCGAGTCGGTACGCATATAGGTGATGTACCCGTTCTCGTACAGCGACTGCGCAACGCTCATGGTCTGGCGGGCGGAGAAGCGCAGCTTGCGGCCGGCCTCCTGCTGCAGGGTCGAGGTCGTGAACGGGGCCGCGGGGCGACGCGTGTACGGCTTCGACTCCACGTTGCTCACGACGATCGGGATGCCCGGCTGCTTCAGCGCCTCGGCGAGAGCCTGAGCTGCCGTCTCGTCGAGGGCGACGGCGTCTCCCTTGAGCTGGCCGCGGTCGTCGAAGTCGCGCCCTGCTGCAACGCGCTTGCCGTCCAGGCGAACGAGGCGGGACTCGAAGCGGTTCTTCTCGGTGTCAGGGGTGAGGCCCGCGAGCAGGTCCCAGTAGGCAGCGGTGACGAAGGCGAGGCGCTCGCGCTCACGGTCGACGACGAGACGCGTTGCCGCCGACTGCACGCGGCCGGCGGAGAGTCCCGGACCGACCTTGCGCCAGAGCACGGGCGAGACCTCGTAGCCATAGAGGCGGTCGAGGATTCGGCGGGTCTCCTGGGCATCGACGAGTGCCGTGTCGATCTCGCGGGTGTTGTCGCGGGCGTGCTGGATCGCGTCCTTGGTGATCTCGTGGAAGACCATCCGCTTGACGGGAACCTTCGGCTTGAGCTCCTCGAGCAGGTGCCACGCGATGGCTTCGCCCTCGCGGTCCTCATCAGTGGCGAGGTAGAGCTCGTCGGCACCCTTGAGCGCGCGCTTGAGTTCTGCGACCGTCTTCTTCTTGGCATCCGACACGACGTAGTACGGCTTGAAGTCGTTCTCGACGTCGATGGAGAACTTGCCGAGCGGGCCCTTCTTGAGCTCCGGCGGCAGGTTCTTCGGCTCGATCAGGTCGCGGATGTGACCGACGGACGAGAGCACTTCGTAGCCCTCGCCCAGGTACTGGGCGATCGTCTTCGCCTTGGTTGGCGACTCGACGATGACGAGCTTGGTGGTCACGGTGCTCCTTGATCTCAGCGATGACGGGCCCAGATGGGGGCGTCAGCGACACCATACACACACTCTCCGGGGTGACTCCTCATTCCGTCGACAGTTAATAGGTGCGGCAGGGACGCACCGTTGGCAAACACAGCGGTGCGGCAGGGACGCACCGCTGGCAAACATCCGGTGCGGCAGGGACGCACCGTGGGCAAACACAGCGGTGCGGCAGGGACGCACCGCCAGCAAACATCCGCCTCAAACGCTCATTCACAGCTTCCGCTAAGGTGAGGTACGCAGACCCGTATTCTGCACATCTATCCAGGCGCCCTGCCTGACTGTCCAGGGGAGACCATTCTTGAAGACTCTGACTAAGACCGCGCTCGTCGCGATCTCGATCGCCGCTCTCGGCACCGTGTCCACCGCCGCCTACGCAGCGTCCGACCCCGCCGCCCTTCCTGAGGGCGACGTCATCTATCAGGCGAGCTACTCCGACGAGCCGACGCTCCTCTGGACCACCGCCGCGGATGCTTCGGCAACAGTGGTCGGCACGCCCGCCCCCGGCCCGGAGGATGTCACCGACGGCGCCTGGGACCCCACGACGGGCAAGTCGTACGTGATCGGTAACGGCTACGAGGGCCCCTGCGAAATCTGGGAAGCCAACACGACGACCGGCACCTTCGAGTACATCGCCGACATCATCACCCCCGGTGACCCTTCGAACGACTGCGACTCCTTCGACATCGCTCCCGACGGCACCGCCTGGATCACGTTCTTCAACGGCGATTTCCTCGGCAAGGTCGATCTCGCCACCGGCGCGGTCACTGACGCGGTGGAGATCACGGGAGACAACGACGGAGCCTCCTGGATCGCCATCCAGCCCACCACCGGCGTCGTGTTCCTCGGCGACTGGGACGAGAACCTCTTCACCATCGACCCCACCACCGGCGTTGTCACTCTCGTCGTCGCGGACGAGTCCGAGGGTTACATCTCGTGGTACGACGCGGCCTTCGACTCCGACGGTCTGCTCTGGATCACCGGCTGGCCCGATGGCACCGTGCTGTTCACCGCAGACGTGGCGAACTTCTCCTCGACCCTGAACTTGCAGGGCTGGATCACCATCGACGGCGATGACGACGACACCGGCACCGACTCCCTCTGGATCGACCGCGGTTTCGTGCCCCCCGTGTCGCCGGTGACCCCGGTTGTGCCTGAGCCCGCAAAGCCCGTGCTCGCCGCAACCGGTCTCGACACGGCTGGCGCTCTCGGCGCCGGTGCAGCGCTCGTTCTGCTCGGCTTCGGCGCCTTCGCGATGGCACGCCTGCGCCGCGCGTAAGCAACCAGCACCACCTTGTCGAACTGCCCTCGCCCTCGCGGCGGGGGCAGTTCGCGTTGTCGAGGGTGACTTTCTCGAGGCAGTCGTTCGCACCGTTCACCCTCCCGGCGGCGGGCCGGCGGTTGCCCGGGCTGCGACGTCGAGCCCGAGGATGGCACGAGCAACGCTCACCGTGACGACCAGCCCATCGACCTCGCACGACTGCACGGCCGCTCCGTTCGCCGCCGCGACAACACTCGCCAGTTCGCAGGGAAAACCCGGCTCGCGACCGGATGCCGCATCCGCCGCCGCGAGAGCTGCGGCATCCGCGGCTCCCGCCGTCTGGGCTCTCGCAACCAACACCTGGCTGAGCGGTATGACCGCTCCGGCAACGAGGGCGACAACGGCCGTGAGGCCGACGGCGAGCACCGTGCCGGAACCCCGTTCGGCGAGACGACTCACTTGCCTCCTCCCAGCGCACAACTGGATGCCGCGATCGGGATACCCGTGGCGCCGAGCTCCGCGGTCGCGCTGACGGTGACGCACACGAGATCTCCCTGCGCCCACTGCGAGACACTCGAGCCTGGTGCAACCTGGGCCGCGACGGCGACGCTCTCCCCGCGGCCCGCCGCACGTGCGGCGGCCGCCGCAGCATCCTGTACCCGTATCTGAGCGCCGGCCACGGCGATACCGCCGAGGCACAGCACGAGCACCACCATGACGGTGGGCAGGGCGATGGCGAACTCGGCGGTGATGCTGCCGCGCTCGCCACGGGTCGGCTCACGGGATCGAGAGCGCATGACGCACGACGTCGGTGAGCATGCCGCGCACCTCCTCCGACCGGAGGATCACGACGAGAAGTCCCGCGAATCCCACGGCCGCAAGCGTGGCTATCGCGTACTCAGCAGTGGCGGCGCCGGTGTCGTCGCGCGCCAGTTGACGAAGGGAGGTGCGATTCGTTCGAGCTCGGAACATTGGTGCATCCTTTCTGGCCCGAGCTCCTCCAGTCTGTCGCCGCGGAGGGCGCCCGTCCGTCGCGAAAGCATGACTCCTGCACGGTCACGAGAACGACGTGACTGTGGAGGACAGCACGGCCACGAGGAGCGGCGCGACCCCGAGCACGAGGAAGGCCGGGAGAACGCAGAGACCCAGCGGCAGCATGAGGCGCACCCCGAGCGCCGCGGCAGCCGCCTGGGCGCTGGCTCGTGCATCCCTGCGCTGCTCTTCGGCCTCGGCGCGGAGCAGCTCGGCGGCTGGCACACCTGCGCGAGCAGATAGCTCGATCACGTCGTCGACGGCGCCGGAGCCCTCGGGAAGCTCGAATCTCTGCAACGCCTCGAGCGTCACAGCCTTCGCCCGGTCGAGCGACCCACCGCCCGAGACCGCGACAGCCGTGAGCTCGCACGCCAGGCCCGGCGTCACATCCCGCGCCTGCGCGGCGGCGACGAGCCGCCGATTCCACACACGCGCGACAAAGATCAGCCCACCACCCACGACCAGCAGCCCCCACCCGACGGGTGAACCGAACAGCACCTCGATCGTGCCGAACCCGAGAAGGGCACCGAACACGAGCCCCACGAAGGGCAGCACGAGCACGACGCGCGCCGTCGCCCGCGGCCCGGCGAGCGCCACCTCCGCGTCGCGGGCCGCGTCGGCCAGAGCCCTCAGCGAGCGGGCGTAGTCGCGCAGCGCTCCCGCGAGGGGGGCACCGGCATCCGTTGCCACCGTCCACGCTGCCGCGAGTCCGCGCCAGGCATCGCGCTCGCTTGTCGGCAGCCCGGCGGATGCCCCGGCAAGCGCCTCCGCGACGTCGTGCGTACCGACGGCTGACGCCGCCACCGCGTTACCCGAGGTCTCGGCGACGAACCGCCAGGCCGCGCCCGGTGCCACCCCCGCGGCGAGGAGCACAGCGAGCCGTTGCGCAACTGTCGCGACGCCGCCGATGCCCGCACGACCACTCACAGCGGAACCACCGCCAACCGGTCCCGCCCATCGATCACGAGCCGCCCTGCGCCACTCAGCCTCCGCCCGTGCTCGCCGCGCTCGAGGTGCAGCACCGCCCCGATCGCGCTGGCTGCCTGGCGCGCCACGGCGGTCGCGTCGAGGCCGGCGAGCGCCCCGAGCGCTTCGAGTCGCGCCGGCACGTCGGTGATCGAGTTCGCGTGCAGGGTTCCTGCGCCGCCATCGTGACCGGTGTTGAGCGCGGACAGCAGGTCACGCACCTCAGCACCCCGGCACTCGCCGAGCACGAGACGGTCGGGGCGCATTCGCAGCGCCTCACGCACGAGTCGCGGCAGGCTCACCTCGCCCGCGCCTTCGAGGTTCGGCTGCCTGGCCTCGAGCGCCACGACGTGTGGGTGCTCGATGCGCAGCTCCGCGACATCCTCGATCACGACGATGCGCTCGCCCGGCGGCGCCGACGCGAGTAGCGCACCGAGAAAAGTCGTCTTGCCCGACCCGCCTGCGCCCGTGATGAGCAGGTTCGCCCGGGATGCCACGAGCCCGCGCACCACGGAGCCCGCCACCTCCGCGAAGAACCCCGCACTCTCCAGTTGCGGGAGGGTCGGCCGCTCCAGTCTCGGCAGGCGAATCGAGAGGTACGTGCCCGTCGTCGCGACGGGCGGGAGCACCGCGTGGACGCGCACGCCATCGCCGAGCCGAACGTCGACGGTGGGGGCCGCCTCGTCGATATGGCGACCGCCCGCCGCGATGAGACGCACAGCCAGTTCGCGCGCCTCGGCCTCGGTCAGGGTCGTGCCGTGACGGACGGCGCCGGCGCCGCGGTCCACCCACACACCGCCGCTGCCGTTGACGAACACATCCGTTACTGCGGGGTCGCGGAGCGCCGGTGCGAGCACTCCGAACTCAGTACCGACGTTTCGGCCCGCTGCAGGCTCCGCCTCGCCTGGCGCGCGCACCACGAAACTCATGCCCCGACCCTAGAGAGGGCAGAACGAACGCCGACGAAGCCGTCACGAAACGGTGCGCAACGATCCCGGACCGAGCGTTGTGCAGGAGACGACGAACGGGGCCAGCGGCGTGAACCGCTGACCCCGTTGCATCCCCTACATCACGAGCAGGGCGTAAGGTCACGTGGCACACTCCGCTCGGAACGCCGCGCAATCACGACACCGACTGGGTGACTGCGTCACTACCCCTGCCTCAGTAGGTAGCTTCCTCGGGGGACCGACGTGCCGCGACGAAATCTTGGAGCGTGACTCCTACTTGAATTCTTTGGTGAACTTCTTCTTGAGCGCAGCATCCAGTTGCCCAGCCCACTTCCAGACGTCATCTGATGGGCCTAACGGGTCCATGCCCTGTTCCCACTCGTCGTGCCACAGTCGTTCGACCAACTTGGCGTCGTCGCCGAGGTACGCCTTGTATGGATATGCCAGCGCGCGTTGAGTGGCAATGTCCTCACGCGTTGTCTTCGTCACTGGCTTTGTCCCGTCCCTGATGACGTGAGACTCCTGCTCCAACGAGTAGTCATGAAGAGAACGATGGAAGTTCCATAGCGCCGTCGCCGCAGTGCGGCGTTCGCTTCGAACGGCGAGGTCCTTCGCGGAGCGCCTAGCAATGAGTGCGCCAGCGACTCCTCCTCCCAGACCGACCACGAGGGAAATTATCACTGTGAGCAGATCGAACTCCGGCCCTGCGCCAGCATCGGTGCCCATGAACACGGCAATCATGCTTTCGTGCGCGGCAGGTCGTTGTCGACGAGATTGATACCGAGAGAGCTGAGCTTAAGGTCCTCGGTCTTTCCTGAACTCAGGTATCCGGCGTTTACTGCCTTCGACGCCGCGTTGCTGACATCGCTCGGCAGGGGCCAGCCCGCTGCGCGATAGCAGGTCACGACCTGCGGGATGGTGGCCTTGTCGTGCCCTGCTATCTCCTTCAGCCAATAAACGACTACGGGGTAACGCTCGTCATTGATCTTCGGGTTCTTCGTGGCCGCGAACTCTTTGAACGGCGTTTTGTCTTTCGGGAACAGGTCGAGGTCTCGGTCCTGCGTGACGGTCGTTTTGGTGCCCGATGACGCACGGCGGGTCCGCTTCTCCTTTGAGGCTGGTGCTAGTTCGTCCGTCGAGGTCGCTACGTCATTCGCAACGACCTTGACCTTGGGGGCGGCCATCGGCACCTCACCCAGCAGGTAGCGGAACGCGTCCGCTTGCAACGCCTTGCTCGGCAGGGTCGCGATGACCTCAGCCGCCTTCTTCACGCGCTCGACCTTCAGATCAAACTCGGTATCGCTCATCTCTCTTGCTCCTATCACTCGGGTTGTGAACTAACGGTGCTTGTGGATCAGGGCTTCCGCCTCGGTGACGCCGGGCGGGAGAAGTCGGACCTTATGGGTGATCTCGTCGAAATCGATCAACAGGTCGGCGTGCATCGGGCGGAGCGTGTCCTTGCGCAGGTCTGAGACTCGCTTGTGCTCGAGCCACTGGACGAGATCTGCCTCGTCGGCCTCAGTAACTCCGGCGAGCAGGAGAAGCACCTTCTGCCTCCAGGTCAGGCCGAGCTTGATCACGCGGCGTTTGTCGCCCCACTTGTAGACCAGAGCCACCTCGCGTTCGACGAGGGCGTCGACGATCTCGGTGGCCTCGTCCGTGGTCAGGTTGTGCAATAGGCGGACTAGCTCCGCCATGAGCCACTTGCTCAAGTAGAGGACCGCCGTTGCATCCATCTGATTCGGGTTGACGTCTCCGCCCGCGTGTCCGACGCCACGGTTGTTTCGAATCTCGTACAGGGCGACGATCATGCGTGGTATCTGGATGCGGGGGGATCGATGAGCACCCGCGTACTTCTGCTCGAACGCCAAACAGGCGGCGGGCATATTGCGCGGCTTGCTCGCCCGAGCCTCATATTTGCCGCACATGTAACCGTCGATGATCGTGAAAACGGCTTCGCAGAGCTTGCCCCCGTTCAGCTCCGACGGCTCCCACCGACTCTCGGCGAAGTTTGTGACGATCTCCTCGTAAGCATCGAGAAGGTCTTTCGCGAGAGTTGCAGGGAGCGCGCCGAAAGCCTGCTTGGGGTCGATGACCACTAGCCGATCATCCCCTTCACGTAGTTGATGCCCGCCAACGTGAGCTTGTAAGTCTTGCGCGCCTGCTTGCTCTTGCCGGACTTGTTGACCTGCATGACGAGGGTGGGCTTGGCGCGCTCGGCAGAGCCCAGCGAGTCAGTGACATTCGTGAGGCCGTGGCCGAGGTTCTTCAGCTCGGTGTTGAGCTGCTGGGACTGGAAACCTGAACTCCCTTGGATGACCTGGAACCAGTAGGCGGCGATGAGCGCCTTGTCGGTCGTCGTGCGCGGTGTGGCGTTCTCGAAGAGTTCGGCGAAAGACGCGTACTCGGAGTTGACGGCCACCGCCACGGGCGACCCGTCCCCCTCCTCCTCGAAGACAGCAGCGCGGGCGGGCTGGAGGGTCACCTCGAATCGCTCAGCAGCCCAACGAAGGACGCGACCGCGCGCGTCCTCATCTAGTGGGGTGAGGGCGGACGCAACGCCCGTCATCGCCGTGATCTCCGGGTCCAGGTCACTCATTCGAATCCTCCAAGATTTTCAAGATGCTCGAACCATAGCGCAGATATTCGGCAATGTCACGCCGTTTCGTTCTTTTAGGCGTCCAGCCAACTTGACGCTCCTATGCTGTTAGGAAGAGCCCTGCGGATCGCGCCGGATACTACTTCGTCTATACACCCTTTTGACCTGCTTTTTTTCGATGTCTTGGAGACTGCCGGGATTGGATAGGAGACGACCGGATGCATAATGTGTGCCTCATGTATCTCTCAATAAACTAGATAACGATTATCCGCCATTTTCACAAGCGGAAGAGCTTCGAAAGCGCCTCTGGCCCGGGAGAACGGTGTTTTAGTGCACCGTCAGCGGTGGGAACGAGCGTTTTGTCGCCGTTGCTCTGCAAAACTCTAGTTATGCGGTTGCACGTTTGTTGCACATTATGGTCCTAACCGTCTCCCGTCCAGTACCGGCGAGCGCCAAGATTCTTGCAACCCGGCGAGCTTGGTCGTCAGCAGATTGCTCCCGGGGCAAATCCCGTGATTCCGTGGTTGTGGCGCTGGCTGGTTCCCAGTACCTCGGTTGAACTACACACTTGGCCCCCGGCTCGTTGAGTCCGGGGGTCGAGTCGTATTTGGGCGACCCCCTGGGGTGGTCCCTGTAGTTCAGCCGATCCACCTGTCTCGACATGGTGAGTTCCGCGGGTAGTGACCGAGGGTGAGGTCGATCGGAGAATTGCCAGAGGGCAGGTCGGCCCGCTGGTTCCTACCAAGGGACCAACCTTTTGCTTACCAACCTCCGACTAGAACCAAGCCACCTCCCGGACGACCTCGTCCGTCTGGTCGCGCTCCTCTTCGTTGAGGAAGAGCCTGCCGCTGATGAGGCGGCGGGTCACGCGTGAAGATCGCCGACTTCGTTTCACCACCCGCGGGCCGTCCTGGGGTTTCCGGAAACCTGAGACCCCACACCGGCACCGAGACGCCCTCGCGGCCCGCGAGTCGCTCGGAGCCCCCCACCGGAGGCTCGCGGTTATGCCTCCGCACGAGCCGGTACGGCCGCATGCGCAGGGCCTCTCGCACCATGAAACTCATGCCCCCGACCCTCGGCAGCGCGCAACGAAGGCCGACGAACCTACCGCAGAACGGTGCACAACGATCCCGGGGTGCGTGCTGCAGGAGACGACGAACGGGGCCAGCGGCGTGAACCGCTGACCCCGTTGCATCCCCAGCTCGGGGACAGGCCTACATCACGAGCAGGGCGTGAGGTTCTCCACTGCCTCGCTCAGGGACGGCAGCCCGCCGAGGAGTGTCACGTGTGTGACACCCAGCGCCTCGAGGTCGTCGAGCACTCCCTGCGGCACGCAGTCGGTGGGCACCGAGAACATCGGGGCGCCCTCCTTGCCAGCCCATGCAGACCCTGCGAGCGCGTCGGGGAAGTTGGCCCCCGTCGCGAGGAACGCCCGGTCAGCCGTGTCGAACGCGTCCGCGTTGATCGCCCGCGCCGTCGCGTAACGGTCGGCACCGGCGAGACGCACTGCGTTCGTCACGGCGTCGGCGCTCTCGAAGACCGCCTGCGAGACCGAGTTCGTGTCACCCAGAACCCGCGTGTCGGTCACCCCGAGATCGGCCAGCACGTCGACCGTCGCAGTGCCGATGCTCGACCCCGCGCCATCCACGAGGATCACCGGCGCATCGTTCGCTCCAGCGGCACCTCCCGCGGTGAGCGCGTCAGGGAACTTGGTCCCCGTGGCCAGGTAGGCAAGCGATGCCCCGGCATCACCGAACGCGTAGTCCGCGAGCATCCGCGACGTCTCGTACCGGTTGGCTCCACCGAGTCGCACGATCTCGTCGGCCATCCCCTCCAGCTCCGCGTAGACCGAGGCACCGACCGACGGAAGGCCGCCGACCACCACGATCTTCGCCGGGTTCAACCGCTCGATCTCGGCCGCCACGTCCGCGGGCAGCGAGCTGGGCGACACGAGCAACAGCGGACCGCCCTCGAATGCCGCCGCAGGACCCGCCGACAGCGCATCCGGGTAGTTCTGACCGTTCGCGATGTACACCACGGGCGCGGTCTCCGGGTAGGACTCCTGCGAGATCTTCACAGCAGTCTCGAACCGGTTCTGGCCAGCGACGCGGTCCTTCGTCACCTCGGGCGCGCCGGTCACGACGACGCGGATCTGCGTTGCGGCGTTGGCCGGATCGAGCTGCTCGGACTCCGTGAGGGTGAAGACGGGCATCCCGTCGACATCCCAGTGGATGGTCGCGGCGCGGGTGTGGCGACGCGGGTCGAAGAGTCCGGCATCCGTTGCCTCACCGGGGAGCGACGTGTCGTTCGCGGTGCGGGAGTGGTACACGATCACGGGGTTGCCGAGCTCGTCCACGGTGAACGAGTTGTGGCCCGGGCCAACCTGTCCGGGAACGTCCGCCGACGTCAGCACGGGGTATCCCACCTTGGTCCACGTTGCCGGGTCCATGAGGTCAGCGCCCTCCTCGGCGTACAGCAGACCGACGGAGTACTTGTCGTCGACCGACGATGCCGAGAACGACACGTAGATGCGTCCGTCGTTGACAATGACGGCAGGGCCCTCATCGATCGCGTCACCGTTGGTCGCCTTCTCCCACGCGTACTCGGGTGCAGACAGCAGCATCGACTGGGTCAGCAGGCGACGCGGGTCGAGGGGGTCGATCTCCGCCATGCGAAGCGTCGAACCTGCCCCGGTCTCCGCCCAGATGGCGTAGTGCTTGCCGTCCGACTCGAAGTACGTGGCATCCAGCGAGAAGTGCGTGAACGCGGAGTCTCCGGGCTGGGCGATCATCTGGCCGAGGTTGACCCAGTTGGCCGGGTTCATGGCCGCGGCACCACTGAACTCCTCACCGACGAACTTCAGCACGGCCGGGCGGATGTCCCACACTCCCCCACTGCGTGCTGCGGTGAAGAACACGTACCAGTCGTCGCCGATCTTCTCGATCTCGGGAGCCCAGATGAAGCGGTTGAGCTCCGAGCTCGAGTTCTCGTGCCAGATCGTGACCTCCTCTGCGGTCTTCAGGCCCTCGATCGTCTGCGCGCGGCGCAGCACGACGCGGTCGTAACCGTTCGGGTCGTCGGATCGGGTCATCGGGTACGAGGCGGTGAAGTAGTACCACCCGTCCTCACCGATGGTCACGTCGGGATCGGCGCGACGCTCGATGAGCGGGTTGGAGTACGTCTTCGCCGAGACCGTGCCCGACACCGTGTAGACACCGGGTGTCGAGGTGTCGACGGCCGCGAGGTCGTCGGCGCTCCACTCGACGGGAAGGTTGGACGTCGATCCGCTCGAGTAGCGCCCGGTGGCGCTCTTCGGCAGCTCGAACGACCCACCCTCGGTGACCTGCAGATCGGTGAACGGGTCGACGGACGTATTCACGATCCGGCTCAGCTTCGCCGTGACCCTGCCCAGCTCACTCGCCGTGAGGCCCGTGCTCGCGGTCTGGATCGCTCCCGCGGGGAACGTGCCGCTGGCCGAGGCAGGACCTGCAGTCGCCGCGACAGGAGTCGAGAACGTCACGAAGTCCGGCGTCTCGACAGAGTACGCGAGCTGGTCGGTCGTGTTCACATAGGTGAGCACGTAGGCCGCGCGCCCGTTGTCGTAGCGCACCGACACGCGAGCAGCGTTGACGCCCGAGGGGGCGAACGCGACCAGGCGCTGGTTCGTGTACTGCACGAGGTCGGTCGAGTCGTACACGTAGATGCGGTTGCCCGCGGAGTTCTGCGTCGCGACGAGCCCGAACTCGCCGTCCGGCGTACGGAACACCTCAGGCGAACCGAACTTCTGCGCCCCGAGCGTCGGGTACAGCAGTCCCCGTCCGTTGTTCAGCGCCGTGAAGCTCGTACCGTCGACGGATGTCGCGACATGCAGCACATCGGTGCGGGTCGTGTCACCCGTCTGGATGTACGTGCCCAGCTGACCGGCGTCCGAGGCGAGCACCGTGACCGGGTACTCGCGCGTTGCGGTAGCTCCCGCCAGCGAGAAGGTCGCGGTGAGCGTGATGGCTCGCTCGTCGGCGGCACGGGTGACAGTGCCATCCGTGGAGATCACAGCAGGATCGGACGACTGCCAGGTCACCGCAGCACCGCCGACCTCGGTCTTCAGAACGATGTTTCCGAAGACGTGAGTGATGGCGAGGTCGAATCCGTCGGCGATGAAGTCGACGTCCTTCTGCGGGTTGTCGGCGAGCACCGTGAACACGAAGTCCCGGGTCGTCGTGCGACCGGCGAGCTGGAACGTCGCCGTCAGGGTGACGGTGGCGTCGTCCTCGGTCGGGCGCGTCACGGTGCCGTCGGCGGCGAGGTACGCGGCGTCACTCGTGACCCACGTGATCGTCGACCCCTTGGCTCCTCGGGCCGGCAGCGTGATGTCGCTGATGATGCTCGACGGGCCGAGGCCCACCGAATCCGCGTCGGACGCGAGCGCTGCATCCACTGCTGCCGTGTCACCGACGCCCGTGTAGTACTCCTCCGCGACATCGGAGTCACCGAGCGCACTCGTGTACACCTTGAGATCGCGCACGCCGCCCTTGTAGAACACGTCGGAGTACGTGGAGCGGCCGATGTAGCCGACCAGATTGTTGCCGAACTGGCTCACGGTACGTGACGTCGCAACCGTTCCGATCTTCTGCCCGTTGAAGTAGCCCGTGATCGAGTTCGGCGTGATGACCGTCGTGTACAGGCCCCAGGCGTTCGACGTGGTCGGCCCCTGGATTCCGTTGCCCGAATTCGTGGGCGTGATGCCGTACTCAGTGCTCCACGGTGTTCCCGTGTTCAGACCGTTCGTGACGACTGACTTGAACTGGTTGCCGCCGGTTCTCGGGTTCAGTAGCCAGTACTGGGCTGGCGGATTCGAGGATGACCCGAAGAAGAGCGCCGCGTAGTTGCCTGCCGCGGTCTCGTTCTTGAGCCAGGCCGAGATGGTCAGAGTGTTCTGGCCGTCGAACATGCCCGTGGGCAGCTGCACGTATCCGGCCGTACTGTTCGCCGCGCCACCCGGGAGGGTGAGGACGTCCCCGGAGACGGTCGCACCCGTTCCCTTGATGGTTCCGTTGTTCTTGTACGGCGACGAGTCCGGAACGGTTGTGCCGGTCACGTCCGAGAAGTCGTAATGGAGCACGAGCGGGCCCGTGGCATCCAGAACCTCGATCGTCGCGGTCGCCGTGATGGCGAAGCCCGCGACGGTGCCCGTTACCTGCACCGTACCTTCGGTCTCGTAGTAGTTCGCCGGGGAGACGGCGTCCCATTGCACTGCGAGATCCTGCCGCGAGCCATCCGCGAACGACACGGAGACGCGAGCGGGAAGCGTGGCCGGGGTACCGATGTTCGTGCGCACCGAAACCGGATCAGCTGCCGTGGCATCCGGGAGGTAGGCGTCGAACAGGCGAGCCTGCTCCTCGGCCGTGATGGGAAGGACCGTGCCGTGGCGGGGTGCCGGTGACGGCAGCGAGTACGACGCGGGAACCGACCAGGTCGCGGTCGCGCCGAGCTGCTGGGAGAACAGCGGGATGTACTTGCGGCCGCCGTACTCGTCGACGAGAAGGTAGTACCCCGTGCCGTTGACGTCTCCCGGGTTGGCCTTGAAGATCGTCGGACCCTCGACCCCGCCGGTGCCGGCGCTCTGGCCGATGCAGGCCTTCTGGAGCGCCCAAGCGCCGGTGCTGGACGTCTCAGTGGTCGTGGCGGTGAGCGAAGTGGATGTCTCCTCGATGATGTCGACGCATCCGGTCTGCTGCCCCTCGTCCTTCGTGAAGCGGTGGTAGGTGTCGCCCACCTTCAGCATGGTGGAGTCGATGCGGGAGATGCCGGTGTCCTGCCAGACCTGCACGTCGCTGAACGTGTGGAAGTCCCGCGTCGTGACGTAGAGCATGCGGTTGTACTGTCCGCCCGTGTGGTTCGGGTCGTTCGAGGCGTAGAGCTTCGACGCCCAGAACACCACGTACTCGCCGAGCTCGTCGTCGTAGTAGGCCTCCGGTGCCCACGTGTTACCAGCAGTTTCGGGCGAGACGAGCGTGTGGCGCTGGTCGGACCAGTGCACGAGGTCGGTCGATTCCCAGACCTCGATGTAGCGGCTTCCGCTGCGCTGCGAGGCGTCCCAGCTCGTTCCACTGCCGATGGAGAGGTCGGTGGCGATGAGGTAGAACTTGTCGCCCTCGGGAGAGCGGATGATGAACGGGTCGCGAAGGCCCGTCGTTCCCTTGGTGGAGGTCAACACGGGCGCGGCACCGTTGAGGGTGACCCAGTTGCGCGCGTCATTGCCGTTCGATGCGCCGAAGTAGATCTTCTCGCCGGCCACCGTGTCGCCCGTGAAGTAGGCGAACATGTACGCCTCGGGGTCGACTGCCTCGGGGAGGGCCGGCACCGCGGCTGTGAAGGTCTTGACCGTGGAGGCGCTGCCGCGAGTGAGCGTAGCGGTGAGCACGACCGAGGCTGCCGCCTGGCCGTGGGCCGGACGATCGACTCGCCCGTCGGCAGTAACGACTGCGGTGTTCGCGGACGCCCACGACACCGACACGTTGGAGCCCACGGAGGTCGGAAGCACCAGGTCGCCACGCACGTCGTTGATGTTGTTGACAATGAGGGAGGCTGCCGCGACATCCACGGCGTCCTGATCGGGGTTGGCCACGGGCGGCACCGTGACGGCGATGACGCGGGTCGTGCTCGTCGTGCCGGCCGTGATGGTCGCCGTGAGGTTCACGACGGTCGAGGTCGCCGGTCGGGTGACGGTTCCGTTGTTGGCGATCACGGCGGTGTTGTTCGAGGCCCAGGTAATCGTCGACTTCGCAGGCCCGGTCGCGGGAAGAGTGAGATTGGTGATGACAGCGCTGGTGTCGCCGAGTGCGGTCTCGACCCACGTGGCATCCGAGTCCACGGTGGGCTGGTGGACTGCAGTCGCGAGGGCTCCGACCTCATTCGCCGCGAGCGCGCGGTCGTAGATGCGGAAGTCGCGCACGACGCCGCGGAACGAGTTGTCGGCCGCGTAGGCCGAGCGGCCGATGTAGTTGCGAGTGGTCGTTCCGCCGCCGATCTCGGCGGGGGTGCGCGTAACGCCGGTGTTGCGGGCAACCTCGACGCCGTCCTCGTAGAGGATGCCCGTGCCGCCGGTCAACGTGTAGGTGAGGTGACGCCAGGCTCCCTTCTGAAGGTTGGAGCCCTTGCTGGTGTTCTGCTCGTTGTTCCACCACTGGTTCGAGATCGTGGCCCGGTACGGCGTCGTCGTGGTGAACAGGTACCCGGAACCGGAGGCGGGCGACCCGACGGCGAGGTTGCCGAGGTTGTAGACGAAGTGGTTGCCGGTGAGCGCGGGGTCGGTCCAGACATCCAGTGCGACCGTGATCGACGAGAGCCCCGCGATGATGTTGTTCGGCAGCTTGACGGCGTTGCCGCTGCTCGAGCCACCGCCGCCGAACGTGAAGCCCGCGCCACCATTCCACGTGGCGGAGCCTTCGATGGTGGCGTTGCGCTCGTTCCCCGAGGAGTCGGCGGCAACGGTACCGCTGGTCTCGGTGAGCGGGTACCAGGCGACGAGGCCGGATTCGGCGGCCGTCGCAGGCACAGGCGCGATGAGTACGCCAGCAGCGACCGCGAGCGCGGCACCGATAGCGAGGATGCGAGAAAGCATGGACACACTCCTTTGTGAGCACAGGGCAGCAGCGGCATCATCGGGGACGCCGTCGGGCCAGATGTTATCGCTAACATTCTCGGATTCACAACACGAGTGTTTTGCGCGGCGTATCAACAAAGTCTGAGCAGTTACTGAGCGTCTACGCCGTCGTGGGAGCGCGACCATGAGGAAATGTGAGCGCTCATATTTGGCCAATAGTTTGTGGTGCTCGCCGCAAAACTGCGTTCACATCGCAGATATTCGACGCCTGCGGATGACTACCAGAGTCGCGCTGGAGCTAGGAGTAGTTCTGCGCCCAGGACACGCTCGGACGCAGGACGAACGCCACCAGTCCGCTGCGCAGCTCGTAGTCATGGCCCGAGTATTTGCGCGAGAGCCTGTCGGCGATCTCGACGGCGCGAGCCCCTTCGATCCGCTCGACCACTTCTCCGCGCACCGTCGCCATGTCGAGCGGATTGCCTGGCGTGGTCGTCGACAAGGCGGCTCGAGGATCCCGCGAGAGGTTACGGTCCTTGCGCGAACCAGCCGTCATGAAGAACGTCAGGTCGCTCTCGCCCTCACGGTCCACCCACACGGGCACCACGTGGGGGCTGCCGTCGTCGTTGATGGTCGCCAGGTGCGCGAGCGCGTCGCCGGCGAAGTAGGGGGCGACGTCTTTCCAGTCAGACATGTGCATCCAATCTCAGAGGTAAAGCGTCGAGTGTTCCGAAATGGCTGTCAAACAGGGGCCGGATAACAGCCATATCAGAACACTCGGCGACAACTTACGGAACGAGGTGCCCGGATGCCCGGAACAGCTCGTACCACTCGGCCCGGGTCAACGGCACAGCAGACCCCTGGGCGGCTCCAGCCACCCGCTCGGGGCTCGTCGTACCGAGTACCACCTGCATCTGGGCGGGGTGACGCGTGATCCACGCCGTCGCGATCGCGATCGGCGGCACGTCGTACTGGGCCGCGAGCCGGTCGATCACGGCGTTGAGCTCGGGGTAGTCGGGCGAGCCCAGGAACACTCCGGTGAAGAAGCCGGCCTGGAAGGGCGACCAGGCCTGGATGGTGATGTCGCCCGCGCGGCAGTAGTCCACGATGCCGCCGCCGTCGAGCGTGACCGACTGCTGCTCGGCGAGCATGTTGCCGGCGACGCCCTGCGCGATGATCGGCTGGTGCGTGATCGAGAGCTGCAGCTGGTTGGCCACGAGCGGCTGCGTCACCGAACGGCGGAGCAGGTCGATCTGGCGAGGCGTGTGGTTGGAGACTCCGAAGTGGCGCACCTTGCCGGCATCCTGAAGCTCGTCGAAGGCCCGCGCGACCTCATCGGGCTCGACGAGTGCGTCGGGGCGGTGCAGGAGGAGGATGTCGATGTAGTCGGTGTTCAGGGCCTCGAGCGAACCGTTGACCGACTCGATGATGTGCTCGTAGGAGAAGTCGAAGTACGGCCCGTCGGGAACGATGCCGGCCTTGGTCTGGATGGTGAGCTCGGCGCGCTCGGACGGCGTGAGCTGCATCGCCTCGGCGAAGCGTCGCTCGCAGCCGTGCAGTTCGTCGCCGTAGACGTCTGCGTGGTCGAGGAAGTCGATGCCGGAGTCGCGCGCAGTGCGCACGAGCTCGCGGACCTCGTCATCCGTCTTCGAACCGATGCGCATGAGCCCGAGTACGACGTTCGGCACAGTGATATCGGTGCCCGGCAGAGTGAAGGTCTTCATGGATGCCACGCTACGCCTCGCGCCTCCACGTGGGCTGACTCGTGCACTGACTCAAGTTCACACCCACGTAATGTGCTGGAGACATTGAGCGCCTAGCCTCGGAACATGATCGAGCACGTCGATCCCTTCATCGGCACGGAAGCCACGGCGCTTCCCGAGCCCACGGGTCTCGCAGCCACCTGGTGGTGGCCCAAGCCGCAGGTCGGCAACACGCACCCCGGCGCCACCTACCCGTTCGGGATGGTCTCGGCGTGCGCGTACTCCGGCGCCTACCCGACGGGCTACGGGCACTACGACCTCAACACGGAGGGCATCCCGCCCACGATCTTCGAGAAGTCGGTGGCATCCGGATTCACGCACTTCCAGCAGTCGGGCACGGGCGCGATCCGCAAGTACTACAACTACTTCCGTGTGTCCCCGATGCTCGAGCCACTCGATGTGCTCGGTACCGAGTGGGAGATCACCGAGGAGGCCGCAGAGCCCGGATGGTACGCCGCGACGCTCGACTCCGGGGTGCGTGCCGAACTCACCGTCGGCCCCAAGAGCGCCGTGCACCGCTACACGTTCCCCACGAACAAGAACGCCAGGGTCGTCATCGACTTCTCGCTCGGTGGCCTCGCGATTCCACACTCCTCCACGATCCCGCTGCGCGCCCACCTCGAATCGGTGGCCCCCGGCATCGCCCAGGGCACGATCGTGGTCGAGGGCACCCCCCTCTCCGTCTACCTCGAGTGCGACGCCGACAACTGGCGCCAGATGCTCTGGTACGACCGCCGCCTGATGCCGGGCGGCACGCGGCTCGACTTCGATCACATCCGCCCGACGACTCTTCGGTCGTTCGGCCTCATGTGGGCTGGCCCGAGCACCGAGGGCCAGCAGGTCGAGCTCCGCATGGGCTTCTCCCTGCGCGGAGTCGAGCAGGCCAAGCGCAACCTCCACGAGGACGTCGGCACGCAACCCGGCCAGTTCACCCGGCGCCGCGAGCGCACCCAGAAGGCCTGGCGCAAGCAGCTGCAGAACATCACCGTCGAATCTCCGTCGCCCGAGCGCTCGACCGTCTTCTCGACAGCGATGTACCACTCGCTCATCAAGCCGTCGCTCGCGCCCGGCGAGAGCCCGTTCTGGCCGGGCGATGGGCCCTTCGCCTTCGACATCTCCACGATGTGGGACATCTACCGCACCCAGCTCCCCCTCGTCACGGCCATCCAGCCGGAGCGCGCCGTGGAGCTCGCCAACGCACTGCTCACGATCGCCGAGGAGGAGGGCAACTTCCCCATCGGTTACCGCATGGCGGTGGGCAGCGATCGCTTCTCGCGCCAAGGCAGCGCACTCGCGCACACGTTCCTCGCCGACCTGTGCCAGCTCGGCATGCCCGGAATCGACTGGGAGTGGGCGCTCGTGCACATGCACAACGACCTGCGGAGGCTCTACGGCGAGGAGTTCCTGTTGCGGGGAGAGGCGCATCCGATCACCCACACGCTCGACCTCGCCTTCGGCTACTGGTGCACGGCGAAGGTCGCTGCGGCCGTCGGCGACCGCGCACTCGTCGAGGAGCTCGCGCCCTACGCCGACCGCTGGATCAACGCCTTCGACCCCGAGACCGGCCTGCTCAAAGACAGCACCTTCTACGAGGGCAGCCGCTACAACTACTCGTTCAGGGTGCAGCACGACATGGCCGGCCGCATTGCCGTCGCGGGCGGCGACGAGGCGTTCGTCGGGATGCTCGACACCTTCTTCGGCTACGGAGCACCCGCCGTGACACAGCCCGGGCTCGCGCCCGGCGAGGCCGAGCTCACCGCCGGCTACGCGCTGGGGCGCTTCGAAGGGCTCAACAACGAGCCCGACATGGATGCCCCGTGGGCCTACTACTACGCTGGTCGCCCCGACCGCACCGCCGAGGTCGTCCACGACGTCGTCATGCAGCAGTTCGGCACGGGCCGCGGCGGCCTGCCGGGCAACGACGACTCCGGCGGTCTCAGCTCCTGGTACGTCTGGGCGTCGCTCGGCCTCATGCCGGCCGCTGGCCAGAACCTCTTCTTCGTCGGCGCACCCTCGTTCCGTTCAGCGAAGATCGCCGCCCCCGGCGGCACCTTCGCGATCGAGACCGAGGGCTTCGTGGATCCCGTACCCGGGGGTCCGGTCCAGTACGTGCAGTCGGTCGACCTCAACGGGGTCGCTCTCGAACGCAGCTGGATGCGCGCCGACGAACTGCACCGGGGAGGAACACTCCTCGTGCGACTCGGACCCGAGCCGAGCGAGTGGGGGCGACTCGAACGCCCGCCCTCCACCCGCGTCCTCTGACGCAGTCCCCTCTTGTCAGATCAGCTCCGCCCGAGCTCGTCCTAAGGAACCGTGAATGGACACTCAGACCCCCAACCGACGCCTCATCATCGTCAACCGCGCCGACCCGGTGATCTGCGGTCACTCCGTCGAGGGACGCAACCTCGCCGAGGTCGCGCTCACCCGCGGCTTCGACGATGTGCGCATCGTCACGTGGCCGCTCGAGCGCCTGCAGTCGAGCGGCCTGCCGCTCAAGCCGCTCGACTCCGTACTGCCCTACAGCGAGGGCATCACGGTGGAACGCCCCGAGCCGGTGGGCGACTACAAGGTTCCCGATGGGCGCTACACGGCGGGTATCACGGGCCGCCTCGTCGAGCTGCTCACCGATGGTGTGCCCACGACGGTGCTCTCGCTCTACCTGAGCCCTCACACTCTCGCCGTGGCCGACGCGGTCACCACAGCCAGGTCCACGGGCCTGCCGGTGGATGTCACGACCATCGCCGAGGCTGTGGGCAGTGACATCACCAATGTCGTGCGCTCGAGCCTCGAGCGCGACGCGTTCGGCGCAGCAGCGCAGATCTTCAGCGCCTACCTCAGCCAGGACCGTGCGGTTGCCGTCTCCGAGTACACGCGCGACATGATCATCGCGGCCGCGGAGGAGCTGGATGCCCGCCACGGCACGCGGTACGCGAACGCCTGCCGCGAGCGCATCGAGATCTCCTACCCCGCTATCGACACCTCGGCCTACCTCGACCTCGACCCCGCCGAGACGGCGAAGGTGCTCGAGTCCCGCGGGTTGGCTCGCGGGCGTTACGTACTGTTCCTGTCCAGGTTGCAGGCCGCGAAGGGGGTCGATGATCTCATCGCCGGCTTCGAGCGAGCTGCGCTACCCGCGGATGTCGAGTTGATCATCGCGGGCCGCGGACCAGATGCAGAACGGCTTCACGGGATCGCCGCGGCATCCCCGCTCGCCGAGCGCATCCGTTTTCTGGATGATGTCGGCGACGCCGAAAAGCCGCACCTCATGGAGGCGTGCGCCGTGTACGTGCTGCCGAGCAAGCCGAGCCGCGACTTCGTGGAGACCTTCGGTATCGCGCTGGCCGAGAAGATGCTCGCGGGCGGTGGGCCCGTCGTCACGACGCTCGCCGGCGGCATCGGCGAGGCCGTGGGAGACCACGCGACGATCGTTCCCGTGGAGGATCCGGATGCCATCGCTCGCGCCATGGAGGACGCCCTGGCCCTCGACGCAACCGAGCTCGCCCAGCGAGCGCACGGTGCGCGGGAGTACGCGCTGCAGTTCGACCGCGCGAACGTCTTCGACCGCCTCTTCCGCACGGACCCGGTGACCGCAGCAGTGGGTTGACAGGGGCCCGCGAAACGGCCGTAACCGAAACCTCACCATCGAGATTCTTCGGCTGCCCAGACCACGCAAGCCACACGACTGCCAACCACCCACGACGCGTCGATGGCGGGGACATCGACGCCTTAAATGGAGAGGGGCGGCGCCTATTGGGGGGAACAGGCGCCGCCGCAGCAGTGCCTGATTGGGGGGAATCGTATGGCACCGCTAATCGCACTCAACGTGCAACGTCCCTCAGCGTATACGTTTGCCCCGGGATGTCAATGAGTTTTTCCTGTGCAGTTTATGATCAGTGGGTTCGCCTGTTTTGCACCGGTTTGACGAGGGATCGACGAGGATCTGATGGCCGAGAATTCCATTGACAGTCTGCTCCAGGAGCACCGTCGCTTCCCGCCGAGCGCTGCTTTCGCGGCCGACTCCGTGGCCAGCCCCGAGCTCTACTCGGAGGCCAGAGCCGACCGTCTCGCCTTCTGGGCGACGCAGGCGCGAGAGTCGCTCGACTGGCACTCGCCGTTCTCCGAAGTGCTCGACTGGTCCAACGCACCGTTCGCCCGCTGGTTCGCCGATGGCACCCTGAACGTCGCCTACAACTGCCTCGACCGCCATGTGCTCGCGGGCAACGGCGATCGCGTGGCCTTCCATTGGGAGGGTGAGCCCGGCGACTCCCGCACGATCACCTATGGCGAACTCACCACCGAGGTGAAGCGCGCGGCCAACGCCCTCGCGGCCCTCGGCATCGGCCAGGGCGACCGCGTCGCGATCTACATGCCGGTCATCCCTGAGGCGGTCGTGGCGATGCTCGCCGTCGCACGCCTGGGCGCTGTGCACTCCGTTGTATTCGGGGGGTTCAGCGCGGAGAGCCTGCGCAGCCGCATCGAGGATGCCGAGGCGAAGCTCGTGATCACGGCCGACGGGGGCTGGCGCAAGGGCAAGGTCTTCCCGCTCAAGCCCGTCGTGGATGCCGCGCTCGAGTCCGGCGCGGAGAGCGTGGAGCACGTGCTCGTGGTGCGCCGCGGCGAGAACGACGTCGACTGGACGGACGCCCGTGACCTCTGGTGGCACGACACCGTCGGCACCGCGAGCCCCGAGCACGAGGCCGAGGGTTTCGAGGCCGAGAATCCCCTCTTCATCCTCTACACTTCGGGAACGACGGGTAAGCCGAAGGGCATCCTGCACACGTCGGGTGGCTACCTCACCCAGGCCACGTTCACCCATCGCAACGTTTTCGACCTGCACCCCGAGTCCGACGTGTACTGGTGCACCGCCGACGTCGGCTGGATCACCGGGCACAGCTACGTGGTCTACGGCCCGTTGGCCAATGGCGCCACGCAGGTGCTCTACGAGGGAACGCCGGATTCGCCGCATCCGGGCCGCTGGTGGGAGCTCATCGAGAAGTACAAGGTGTCGATCTTCTACACGGCGCCGACGGCGATCCGCAGTTTCATGAAGCTCGGGCGAGAGATTCCGGATGGCTTCGACCTGTCGAGCATCCGCGTGCTTGGCTCGGTGGGCGAGCCGATCAACCCGGAGGCCTGGATCTGGTACCACGACGTGATCGGCGCAGGCACAGCCCCCATCGTCGACACCTGGTGGCAGACCGAGACGGGCGCGATCATGATCGCCGCCCTCGCCGGCCAGACCACGCTCAAGCCGGGGTCGGCGCAGGTGCCCATCCCCGGCGTGACGATCGACATCCTCGGCGAGGACGGCACCCGCGTCGATCCCCCGCACGGTGGCCTCCTCGTAGTGAGCGAGCCGTGGCCGTCGATGCTGCGCGGCATCTGGGGTGACCCTGAGCGGTTCACCGAGACCTACTGGTCGCGCTTCTCCACCCCCGAGAAGGCGCGATACTTCGCGGGAGATGGCGCACATGTCGACGAGGACGGCGACATCTGGCTCCTGGGTCGCGTCGACGACGTGATGAACATCTCGGGGCACCGGCTGTCGACCACCGAGATCGAGTCGGCGCTCGTGTCGCACCCGATGGTCGCGGAGGCCGCCGTGGTGGGTGCTGCCGACGAGCAGACGGGTCAGGCTGTGGTCGCGTTCGTGATCCTGCGGGCCGAGTTCGCCGGCGAGATGAGCCCGGATGATGCATCCGCCGCCTTGCGAGCGCACGTGGCGACGGCCATCGGAGCCATCGCGCGGCCGCGTCAGGTATTCGTTGTGGCCGAACTGCCGAAGACCCGCTCGGGCAAGATCATGCGCCGCCTGCTCCAGGATGTGGCGGAGGGCAGGGCCCTCGGCGACACGACAACCCTCGCTGACACCTCCGTGATGCAGATCATCACGACGAACGTCAGCGGCTAGCCACCGGCATCGCAGAACTGCGGTTGCGCGGTACTTTGCTCAGCCCGCGGCACCTCCGAATGCCCGCGGCCCGCTCAAACTACCGCGCGTGTCCCGACCTACGCGTACTCGAAGATGAACTCGACCTCCACGGGCGAGTCCAGCGGCAGCACCGCGACGCCGACGGCGCTGCGCGCGTGCTGGCCCGCCTCGCCGAAGATGTCGTGCAGCAGCTCCGAGGCACCGTTGATCACGGCGGGCTGGCCGGTGAACGACGGGTCGGATGCCACGAACCCGACGACCTTCACGACGCGGGTGATGCGGTCGAGCGAGCCAATGGCGCTCCGGGCTGCGGCGAGGCCGTTGAGTACGCACTGGCGCGCGTAGACCGCGGCATCCTCAGAGGTGACGGATGCCCCGACCTTGCCGGTCGCGGGGAGTGCCCCGTCGAGCAGCGGCAGCTGGCCGGAGGTGTACACGAGGTTCCCCACGGCGATCGCGGGGATGTAGGCGGCAACCGGCTTGGAGGTGGCGGGGACTTCGAGTCCGAGTTCGGCGAGCCGGGCATCCAACTGTGAGGTCATGAGGCGGGGATCTCTCTCTTCATGTAGGCCACGAGGCCGCCTTCCGGGCCGGTCACGATCTGCACCAGCTCCCACCCCTGCGAGCCCCAGTTGTTGAGGATCGCCGTGGTGTTGTGGATGAGAAGGGGGGTGGTTACGTACTCCCAGGTGGGCATTGGGGGCATCCGTTCAGGTAGATGGCAGGGGGTGTCCCGTACCATTGATTGTATGTCTGCCCAAAAACCTCCGCGATCTAACGCGGCCTCAGGAGCACTCGGTCTGCTCAGCCTCAGCGTCATCGCTGGGCTCTTGGTGACCGTCATGGTGACTCCCGCAGTGGCCCTCACCGGCATCACGGCATCCAGCACCATCGGAATCTTCGACAGCCTCCCCGAGTACATCGAGATCGGCCAGCAGCCCGAGCGCAACACCCTCTACGCCCAGTACACCGGCGAGGGCAACGTTGGCGGCTACAAGGAGATCGCCCGCATCTACAACCAGAACCGCCAGGAAGTCCCCTACGACCAGATCTCCCAGTACGCACTGGATGCCGCGGTCGCCGGTGAGGACGAGCGATTCTTCACTCACGGCGGGGTCGACGTGCAGTCGGTCATCCGCACCGCACTCGATAACTTCACCGCAGGCTCGATCGAGGGTGGTTCGTCGACGCTCTCGATGCAGCTCGTGAAGCAGATCTACGTGCAGGCTGCGCTCGAGAAGCCCACCGAGGAGGAGCGCCAGGCCGCCTACGACGAGGCGACGGCGACCGAGTACGACCGCAAGCTCAAGGAGATGAAGCTCGCGATCGGTCTCGAGAAGAAGTACACCAAGAAAGAAATTCTCACGGCGTACCTCAACATCGCGTTCTTCGGCGACAACACCTACGGCATCCAGGCGGCCGCGCAGCGCTACTTCAGCGTCAATGCCAAGGACCTCACGCTCGCGCAGGCCGCGAGCCTCATCGCGATCGTGCAGTTCCCCGGCGAGCGTGCACTCGACAACCCCGAGAACTACGCAGCGAACGAGGCGCGTCGCGACGTCATCCTCGAGTCGATGAAGCGACTCGACATGGTGACGGCCGATGAGTTCCAGGCTGCCTACGACACCCTCGTCGACGACAACTTCGTAAAGCCGTCCGAGACGCTGAACGGATGCATCGGAGCCGACAAGTACGCCAAGTGGTTCTGCGACTACGTGGTCAACAACGTCAAGAACTTCGAGTTCCTCGGCGCTGACGAGAACGAGCGCCAGCAGAACTGGAGCCGCGGCGGCTACCAGCTGTACACGACGCTCGACCTGGACGTCGAGGCGAACGCGCAGGAGTCGCTCTGGCAGTACGTCAACTACAACGAGACCGCCATGAACCTGGGTGGCGCGAGCACCTCGGTCGAGGTCGGCACCGGCCGCGTGCTCACGATGTCCGAGAACAAGGTCTACGACAACACTCTCGAGGGCGGCGGCCCCGGCACGTCCGCGGTCAACTACAACGTGAACGAGGAGTACGGGTCATCCACGGGCTTCCCCGGCGGATCGACGTACAAGCTGTTCACGCTGCTGACCTGGCTGGATGCCGGCAAGGGCCTGTACGACCGCGTGAGCGGTAACGCCCGCACCGAGAACATGGCGAAGTTCCAGGACAGCTGTAACGGACCGTATGGCGGCCCGTACCCGTTCAAGAACGATGGCGGTCAGTCTCCCGGAGCCATCGACATCGTCAGCGCGACCGCTGGCTCGGTCAACGGTGCGTTCATCTCGATGGCGCTCCAGCTCGACCAGTGCAAGATCGGTCAGATGGCGGCCAACCTCGGCGTCGAGCGTGCCGACGGTAAGCCTCTCGAGACCAACCCTGCTGCCGTTCTCGGTACGAACGAGATCACCCCGCTCGGCATGGCGGGTGCCTATGCGACGGTTGCCGCGAACGGTAAGTACTGCAAGCCCATCGTTGTCGATAGGGCGGTCGGCCCCGACGGCCAGAACCTGCCCGGCCAGCCACAGGAGTGCCGCCAGGCGATCTCCCCCGATGTGGCGTCCGCAGCGGCGACCGCGTTGGCGGCCGTGATGACGGGTGGAACCGGATCCGCGTCGAACCCCGGCGACGGCATCCCGATCATCGGCAAGACGGGTACCACCAACAACGCGGAGCACACGTGGATCGTCACGTCGACGACCCGCGTAGCGACAGCGGTGTGGGTGGGCAATTCGATCGGACTCGACCCGCTGTACAACTACGAGTGGGGGGGTTACGTGGGCAACCAGCTGCGTCACCCCGTGATGGCAGCGACCATGGCGGGCATCGACGCCAAGTACGGCGGCGGCGAGTTCCCGCCGCCCGGTCCGCTGGCCAAGGGCTCGAGCCTCGCCGTTCCCGACGTGCGCGGCCAGACCCCTGAGGCGGCCAAGGCGCTGCTCGAAGGCCTCGGCTTCGGCTACGCCGACGGCGGCGCCATCGACAGCGAGATCGAGGCAGGAAAGGTCTCCGCGACCGATCCGGCCCCGGGAACGCCGTCCGCGCCTTCGATCGTGATCACGGTCTACACGAGCAACGGCAAGCTCAAGACGATGCCGGATGTCGTGGGTGATGGCCGTTCGTACACGTTCGGCGCCGCGCAGGGCATGCTCGCGGGGCTCGGGTTCACGAGCATCAACGAACGCTGCCAGAAGCTGCCGAACAACACGCAGCCGAACGATCCGCGCGTTGGCATGGTCGGAGCTCAGAACCCTGCCTCTGGCACGGTGATGAAGCCGGGCGACACCATCACGCTGACCGTCCAGAAGATCTCCTGCTAATGGCGGGAACGACCGCCCGCGTCGTCGGCACATCCCTCGGGGTCACTGCCGCGGCGGGGGCGGCCGCCTTCGCCTGGGGCGTGTTCGTCGAGCGCAACCGTTTCACGGTGCGCCACGAGACGCTCCCCGTGCTGCCGCCCGGGTCGCGCCCCATCACGGTGCTGCACCTCTCCGACCTGCACATGGCACCGTGGCAGGCGCGCAGGCAGGAGTGGGTGGCATCCCTGGCATCCATCGTCGAGCCCGACCTGATCGTCAACACCGGCGACAACATGGGTCACCCCGAGGGTCTCGAGGGCCTTCGTCGCGCGCTCGACGTTTTCGCGGGTGTTCCTGGCGTCTTCGTGAACGGGTCGAACGACTACTACGGGCCCCAGTTGAAGAACCCGCTCAATTACTTCATCTCACCGAGTGCGCGGCCCGACAAGGCCGTGAGCCTCGACGTGGATGCCATGGAGCGCTACTTCGAGGACTCGCTCGGCTGGCTCGACCTCAACAACACGGCTCGCGCTCTCGAGCTGCGCGGCTCGCGGCTCGAGTTCTTCGGCGTCAACGACGCACACCGCTCGTGGGACCGGCTCGACCTCCTGCCCGGCGCGATCGAGGAGATGCACGAGAACGTGGGCTGGCAGGATGAGGCGGGCCCCGAGCCCATCCGCATCGGTGTGACCCACGCTCCCTACCGCCGTGTGCTCGACTCATTCGTCACGCACGGAGCCGAGGTGATCTTCGCCGGCCACACGCACGGCGGGCAGGTGCGCATTCCCGGCCGCCCGGCGCTCGTGACCAACTGCGACATCCCGCCGGAGCAGGCGCAGGGACTCACACTGTGGCGCCACGCCCGCAAGACGGCCTACCTCAACGTGAGCGCGGGAATCGGCACGTCGATCTATGCGCCGTTCCGTTTCGCGTGCCCCCCGGAGGCCGTGGTCGTCACCCTCGTGGCGGGCGACGAGGTCTACTAAAACGCGCGGCGCGGCATCCACCCGCCCTCGTTTTTCCCGTCATAGCTCCATCTACGACGTCGCGGACGGGTGCGCGCGGGGGTCCCCGACGTCATAGCTGGAGCTATGACGATGTTTGGGCAAGGGCAACGCGCTCAGCAGGCGTAGTCGAACGTGGTGACGGGCACCGGGCGCGCCAGCGGCGTCACGTAGGCCTCGAGTGCGCGCTCCGGCCGAACATCCGCCGACGACAGCACGTACGTCGCCGTGACCGTCTGGCCCGGCGTGAGCACGAGTCGCTGCACCATCGCGGGGTATTGCCCGTCGATCGCGGTGATCGGGGTGAACGTGTCATCCCAGCCGCTCGCCCCGACGAAGGTCGACCCTGGCGGTGCGTACAGCGTCGTGAGAATACGGAAGTTGCCGTTCTCGGACCGCCCGATGTAATCCGGGATGCTCGCGCCCTCCCCCGGCTTCACCGTATTCGTGAGGGTCACGCGCACCTCGTACCCGCCCTCGGCGCCGCACACGCGCTGCCCGAGCTCCACCTTCGCGTCGAGGTAGTACGTCATCTTCGAGCCGAGGTTGTCGGTGATGTAGACGCCGAAACCCGCGGTCGTGTCATCCAGTACGGGCGTCTCGAGACCGAACGGAAGGATGCCCAGCAGCTGCCTCTCCGGCTCGTTGAAGAACCACGCCAGCAGCCGGTGCTCGTTACCGCTCCGCAGGGCACCAGACGCCAGTGCGCCGGGCTCGAAGTCACCGCTCATGAGCGTGCCGAAGAATTCGGTCGCGAACGACTCGAACACGACCTCCTGGCTGGCGTTGACCTCCTGCTCGGTTCCCACGTTGTACTTCAGGTAGATGCCGTTGAGGAGGAAGTCGGCCGCGGTGTCGGCGTCGATCGTGTCGCCGCTGGCGAGGTCGATCGGCCCGGTGCCCTCGAGCAGGTAGCCGATCGCGACGGGGTCGATGAAGAACACGGCATCCGGGTTGACGCCGAAGCGGTTGTTCCAGAAAGCCGCGGCAGTCTGCGCTGAGAGGTCGAGGCGCGGCACCATCGTCGCGTTCGAGGGGTCGTAGCCGGCACCCGGCCACAGCGTGAGCTGCTCAGGGGTGAGCCCGATCACGGGCGTCGGGTTGCGCAGCACCGCTATCGACTCCTGGCGCACGAGCTCGATCGTGCCGTTGTCGGCCGTCACCTGCACCCAGGAGCCGGTCTGGCCGCCGAGCGCGCGCGCCTCGGCGTTGCCCTGGAACACGATGAGGTAATTGCGCGGCCCGTCGGCCCCTAGCAGGGTCGGCGCGACACCCACGAGGTGGCTGGCCTCGTCGAGGAGGGGCAGGAGCGGCCCCAGCATGTCTTCGAGCTGGGCCCTGGCCGCGCGGATCTGGCTCACCGCGTCTGACGTGTCGAGCGCCTTCACGCGGTCGAGGGATGCCGAGAGCTCCCCCTTCGCGGAGTCGATGACCGCGGCGGCCTCCTCGAACGGCGCGAGGTCGATGCGGCCGTCGACGGGCTTGAGAGCCGCAGGGTCGAGCGTCTCACCGAGGTTCGCGACCGGCACCATGACGCCCTGCACGAGTCCGTCGGTGATGCTCGCGAGCTCACGGAATCCGGAGAGATTCGGTCCGGCAACCGGCAGGCCCTCAGCAAGTCGCCAGATCGGGTCGCTCGTGAGGGCGGCAGCATTCGACGTGCGTGCGGCGACCTCAGTGACGGTGGCCTGGGCGGCTGCGAGATCGCCGGATGCCACGTCATCCTGCAGCCCGGACACCAACGGAAGCGCGGCCTCGAGCTCCGACTTCGCCGTGAGCCCCCGGATGCCCACCCACGCGACCGCGAGAACCAGCAGAACGACGATCGCGACGAGGCCGAGCACGACCCACCGCACGACGCGACGACGCGGTTTCGGGCTCAGCGGGGCCGGGGCGAGGGCGTCATCGGTCACCGGGTTATTCAACCAGACCGGACTGGGCGCCTCCCATGTTCACAGTCGCGCTGGCATCGGCTATCCTGTTACAGGCCCGCGATCAGTGATCGAGGGTTGATCGGGGTGTGGCGCAGCTTGGTAGCGCGCTTCGTTCGGGACGAAGAGGTCGTGGGTTCAAATCCCGCTACCCCGACAGCCTGTGTTTTTGAGAACACAAACGAAAGCCTCCGGCCTCACGGCCGGGGGCTTTCGTCGTTCCGCGGCTACTGCCCAGCGCGCGCGTACTTCCACACGTTGACGCGATCGTCGTCGCCGAGGGTGCGCCAAACGGGATCCATCGGAACGTGGGCGCTGGCGAGCAGTTCCGGCTCGTTCCAGCGGTCGTGGGTACGGAGGCTCGTGATGTCGAGGAGGCCGGCCGTCGTCGTGATGACCTCGGCGGTGCACGCGTGGTCGAGCAGCAACTCGATGAGACCGAGACCCGTGGGGCCGGCACCATCGTGCACAGCGCGGTCGGCAGCATCCGTTCCCTCGAGGAGGGCGGTCGGGCGTTGTGGCGGGTTGGTGACGAGCACGTCGGCGTTCAGCAGGTGCAGCATCCGGAAGTCGCTCACGAGCAGCGAGATGCGGCTGACTGCCTCGTCGCCGAGGATGCTGCGCACATTGTCACGCGTCGCCGCGAGCGCGTTGAGGTCGAGGTCGGTGGCGATCACGTGATCAGCGCCGGCGACGAGGGCGGCGATGGTGATGAGGCCTGCGCCCGCCCCCGCGTCGATCACGACCTTGCCGTCGAACTCGGCTGGGGAACTCGCCACAGTCGTGGCCAGCTCGGCGGAGAAGGGCGACGGATGGTGCACGCCGGCCGGCACCGCGAGGCCCTGGCCCACGAGGTGCCACTCCTGCCACGGCGCACCGGTCGCGGGAAGCTGCGCGGTGGAACTCATGCACCAATCCTCCCGCACCGCGGGCGAGTGTTACGTCGCTGCGGTGCGCCCCCTACGCGAAGTCCGCGTCCGGCCCAGCGGCGTAGGTGAAGTCACCAGCACTGAAGTCCGAGGCCGCACGGCGCCCGTTGTTGAGCACACCACCGCTCTCCTCGAGGTAGCACTGACCGCAGAGCGACTCGTACGTGACATCCACGCCGTCGATCGCGACCTGGTCGCCGTCGAAGATGAACTCGTCGCCGATCTTGCGTGCGTTGAACACGGCCTTGCGACCGCAGCGGCAGATCGTCTTGAGCTCCTCAAGCGAGTGCGAAACTTCGAGCAGCCGCCTGCTGCCCGGGAACGCGACCGTCTGGAAGTCCGTGCGGATGCCGTACGCCAGCACCGGAACACCCTCCACGATCGCGATTCGCAGCAGGTCGTCCACCTGTGACTCCGTGAGGAACTGCGCCTCATCCACGAGGAGGCAGCTCACATCGCCTTTACCAGCGGCCCTCACGCGTTCGCGGTTCTTCACGAACGCCGAGAGGATGTCTTCGCCCGGCGCCACCGTGAAGTCGACGGCTCGCGTCATCCCGAGGCGGGAGACGATCGTCGATTCGCCCTTCGTGTCGATCTGGGGCTTGGCGAGCAGCACGTTCTGGCCGCGCTCCTCGTAGTTGTAGGCGGCCTGCAGAAGAGCCGTGCTCTTTCCGCTGTTCATGGCGCCGTAGCGGAAGTAGAGCTTGCTCACTTGAGGTATCCGTCCTCCGCTGCGCGGCGAATCAGTTCTGCTTTGCGACTGGCCGGGCGTCCGGCCTTCGCATACTTTTCTCGTACTCGTCGAAGATACGTCTTCGCGGTTTCGTACTGTACATCCATCTGCTCGGCGACTTCTTGCGTGCTGAGCCCGGAGACGTACAGCGTGAGCGCTTGGGTCTCTCCCGCGCTGAGCCTCGGCTTGGACTGCGAGAGGGCTCCGGATGTCGGGCGCCATCCGCCAGCCTGTTCGCGAGGCACTACGCCCATCACCTTGCGGGCCACATCCATCACCTCGGCCATGGGAACCGACTTGGTGAGGAATGCGGAGACGCCCGAGTCGATCGCCCGCTGGCGCACCTCGGGGGCGTCGAGACTCGTGAGCACGATCACCTTCGCACCGGCAGCACGGCAGGTGCGCACGCGCGCTTCGATGGAGACGGGCTCCTTGAGCTGGAAGTCGATGAGCACGAGGTCGGTGGGGAACTCGTCACTGTGCACGAGCTCGAGCCAGGTACTGGCGGTGAGCACGAGGTCGAAGTCGGGAGCGTTGGCGTTGATCCACGACGCGAGGGTGTCGAGCAATACCTCGTGGTCATCCAGGACCGCAAGGCGTACGCGTCCCCCAACTTTGTTCTGCACGGGTCCCCACCCTCCGATATCGGGACTACCTGCGGTGGCCAATCCCGTAAATGAGGATATGCCCAAACTCGTCTTCGGGGGACGATCGCTGTACCCCGCGCGTCGAATGTTACGGCCTGATCCCTAGTGACTTCGCCGTGCGCTCGAGGGTGGCAGCCGCCTTCTCCGGGTCGTCGGAGAGCTGAGTGCCGTAGCTCGGAATCATCGCGGTGAGCTTCGGGCGCCAGCCCTCGAGCTGCTGCGGGAAGCACTTCTCGAGCACCGTGAGCATGATGGGCACGGCGGTGGATGCGCCGGGGGAAGCCCCGAGCAGGCCAGCGATCGAGCCATCCGCTGTGGCCACGACCTCGGTGCCGAACTGCAGAACGCCGAGCTTCTTCTTGTCTTTCTTGATGACCTGCACCCGCTGGCCGGCGGTGATGCGGTACCAGTCCTTGGGGTCGGCGTCGGGGTAGAACTGTTTGAGTTCGTCGAACTTGGTCTTCTCGCTCGCCGCCAGTTGGCCGATGAGGTACTTGACGAGCCCGAGATTGCCGAGGCCCGCTGCGACCATCGGGATCAGGTTGTGCCAGCGGATGCTCGCGAACAGGTCGAGGATCGAGCCGGACTTGAGGAACTTCGGGCTGAAGCCGGCGTACGGCCCGAACATGAGGCTCTGCGCACCGTCGACGACGCGCAGGTCGAGGTGCGGAACCGACATGGGCGGTGAGCCGACCGCGGCCTTGCCGTATACCTTCGCGGCGTGCTTGGCGACGACCTCGGGGTTGTCGGTGCGAAGGAATTCGCCGCTCACGGGGAACCCGCCGAACCCGCGGATCTCCTTGATGCCCGACTTCTGCAGCAGACCGAGCGCGTACCCGCCTCCGCCGACGAAGACGAAGCGTGCGCGCACGGGTGGGAGCGGCGTTCCGCCGATGTCGTTGCGCATCGTGAGGCGCCAGAGGCCGTCGCGCTGCTTGGTGATGTTGGTGACCAGCACCTCGGTGGTGAGGGTCGCGCCCTGCTCCACGAGGTTTTTGGTGAGCAGGTGGGTGAGGGCACCGAAGTCGACGTCCGTACCGGAGGCGATGTGGGTCGCGGCGATGGGCTGGGACTTCAGGCGGCCGGGGATCATGAGGGGGGCCCAGGAGCGGATGGTGCGGGCATCCGTCGAGAACTCCATGCCGGCGAACAGCGGATGATCCTTCAGCGCCTCATACCGCTTGCGCAGGTACTCGACGTTCTCCTCGCCCCACACGAAGCTCATGTGCGGGGTCGCTGCGATGAAGTCAGCGGGGTTGGGAAGTGCACCGGTGTCGACGAGATTCGCCCAGAATTGGCGCGTGATCTGGAACTGCTCGTTCACCTTCACGGCGCTCGTGATGTCGATGGAACCGTCGGCCTTCTGGGGCGTGTAGTTGAGCTCGCAGAGGGCGGAGTGACCGGTGCCGGCGTTGTTCCACGGATTGGAGCTCTCGAGGGCGAGATCGCCGAGGCGCTCGTACACCCGGATGTCCCAGTCGGGCTGAAGCCGCTGAAGAAGTGAACCCAGGGTTGCGCTCATGATTCCGCCGCCGATGAGGGCGACGTCGACGGGTTTATCCACCCACACAGTTTAGGCGCTGTCGCTGTGCACTCCCCCGCCTCGTTAGGGTCCCACCCCAACGGGGACGCGAGCGCAGTGCGGCGACCGTTACGCTGCGAGGCGCTGGAGGGCGCGCACGGGAATCCAGTCGGGCAACCCCTGCCGCCATGCCTGAGGCACCCCGTTCACGATCCGGTACTTCCACGGACCCTTGTCGACGAGTCGGTGGTGCCAGTAACAGAGGAGTATTCCGTTGTCTGTGTGGGTGCGGCCACCATCTCTGAACGGGGTGACGTGATGCACCTGTAGCGCGTAGTGCGGCGCCGTGCAGCCCGGAGTTGCGCACCGGAGCCCATCGCGAGCGGCGATTCCGAGGCGTTGCACCGAAGTGAAGCAGCGCTGCTGCGAGCTGACGTTGGTGATGCGCCCGTGGCGGAGGGTGACGATGCGATACCCCGCGGCATCCATGTAGCGAAGAACCTCAGCACGAGAAACGGGCACGTCGGTGCCAACCATGGTGCCGATCGGGTCGCCATCGAGACCGTCGCCCACCTCGCCGTGGGTGCCTGCGTAGCCGTCGTCGCCGAGATCGTCGGCGTTGACGGTCACGACGACGGTGACGGGCGCACCGTTGAGCTGCGGGGCACCCTCAGCCTGGGATGCGGCGATCAGGATCTCGGCGAGGGCATCGTGCCGACGCTGGTCGGGGGTGCGGGTGTCGGTGGAGGCTGGCTCGAGGGGGAAGCCCGTGGCGTCCGTGAGGGTATCGACACCATCGGATTCTGCGAGGTCGACGAACTTCGGGGTGCGGCGCTGGGCTTCCAGAAGCCCTTCGAGCAGCGCGGCCGTGTCGGCCAGGAGGCGCCCGTTGACTGGCCGCAACCCGTCGACATCGGTAGCACCTACGCGCAGGCCGCGGCTGCGCAGAGCGCGCTCCTCGCGGGGGCGCGCCCCGTCTGGGTCGACCGCGGCCGCGATCTGCCGTACCTCCGCAGTGAGGTAGTCCACCGACACAGGAGACACGGTCGCACCCGTTGTCGGGTCGATGCCGGAGGCGAGGGTGACCATGAGTTGTTCGGCGGCGGCTTGAACCTCGGACTCGGTGTGGGGTGCCACAGCATCGAGCTCCCGCACGATGAGGGAAGCGGCCTCGAGCCCAACCGCTCCCGCGTCGAGCGCCTCAGCGAGTGCAGGGCGCTGCGGCGGGAGTGACACCCCGGTGAGCGAACGGGACGTGCCCACAGCCGCGGCGACGGTCACACGGGTTCGCGCCGCACGGCGGGAGATGCGCGCAACGTCGGCCACGGCATCCGCAGCCGATCTGAACCCGAACTGCTCGGCAAGCGCGGCACTCTCAGCCAACGGCATCGCCACGCGCACCCGCACCGCGTCGGCCAGACGCCCCACCGATTCGACCGCACCGAGAGCCTCGATCACCTCACCCGGGGCACCGTCAGCCACGAGCTGGAGTAGCTCACTGAGCGCCGCGCGGGCGCGCTCGGCGGCGCTCGTGATGCTTGCGCGGCGGGTGATCGACATACCAGAATTTTACCCGACTATAGAACGTATGTTCTAGTTATCCACAGAACAAAGGCGGAAATGGCCAAACTTTGCGTCGAGTGTTCCGATGTCGTCGGTTTCGATAACGCCGGGGCTGCGCCCGCGGCTACTCAACCAGCAGGGGGAGACGGGGCTGCGCCCGCGGCTACTCAACCAACAGGAGGCGCTCAGCTCACCGCCGCAGGCTCCTCCCACTACAACCCGAGCGCCCGCAGCTCCTCGTCCATGCGCCGCGCGATCTCGGCGTACCCGACGTCGTTCGGGTGCAGCGCATCCGGTGCCATCCACTCGGGATGCCCGTCGAGCCAGTGCGACGCTTCCCCGATGTACTCGAATCCCTCGCGCTCGGCCGCCGACCGCACCCACTCGATGATGGCCTCCACCGAGTCGGGGCGAACCTTCGTGTACCAGAACGGCTCGACGACGACGATGCGGGCATCCGGCAGCTCGCGCGCCAGCCGGTCGAAGTCGGCGTCGATCTGCGGCTGGATCTCGTTGCCCCGCGTCTCGAAGATGAAGTTGTCGTTGATGCCGAGCGCGACGATCACGATGTCGGGGTCGTCGGCGATGATGTCGCCGGGGACGTCCGGGAACTCGTCGCGCCGACGCACGAATCCGAGCCCGTCGATGCCGTGGTTGCGCTCCGTCCATCCGCGCTCCTCGCTGATGATCGTCGACCACCGCAGGTCCGGATCGGATGACCCCTTGCCGCGCGTATAGGAGTCGCCGTAGAACGACACCACCGCGCCGGGCCCCGGCGCACACCCCGCGAGAAGAAGGAGGGTCAGCAGCAGGGCGGCAACGCGCCGAGCTACCACGTGGCCCCACCGTCGGGCGAGATGCCGAGCGACGTGCCCGCCCACACCCACAGCGCACCGGGCACGGCCGACATTGCGACGTTACCGGGGGTGGCGACGCTCTCGAAGCATCCCGCCACGAGCCCGTCGGCGTTGGTCTCCGACGGCGTCAACGCGCGCAGTTCGACACCCGCGCAGTCCGGTCGCCCGAGGCCTCCCGTGAGGTAGCCGTCGGGTGTTGCGGTGATAACGGATGCCCCGGCGATGGCGAATCCGTCGTCCCAGGTGGCCGCGCCATCGATCGTGCGCACAACGCGACCGTCGGAGCACAGCACCGCGACCTCGAGCGAGCCGCGCGAGGCGATACCGGCCGGGTCGCACGGGCTCGCGTGGGCCGTGCCGAGGAGGTAGACGATGGGGCCCTGGCCGGGCACGAAGTACCACTCGTCGGCGATCGCCTCGTTGGAGACGGCCTGCCAGCTCTCGTCGACCAGCGACGTGAACTGATACGAGCCACAGTCGGCCGTGCTGAGCGTCACCATGCCGACGACACCCTCAGCCACAGCACCGAACGAGAGCACTCCGCTCGCGTTCGTGCCCGTGCTCGCATCGAAGCGGGCCCAGGCGTCGCCGCCGGTCGTGGTGAGTTCTGGCCAGATCATCGAGGTGGGGCAGGTGCCGGCATCCGTTCGCCATGCGAGCTCGTCGTCGACCGCGGCGATGAATCGCTTCTGCGGAACCGCGAGCAGCACCTCGTCGGCGGGAGTCTCGGTGGGCGATGTCGTCACGCGGGGGGTCGGCGTCCACGGGATGAGCGCGGATTCCGGAGGGTCATTGGGCGTGAGCGCGAGGGCCACGAGCACGACGGTTGCCGCGGCGACCACGGCGATGATCGGGATGATCCACCAGCGATTGCGCCCCGTGCGAGCGTTGTGGATGCTCACGCCACTTCTCCTCGTGGTGCGAGCGCCAGACGGATCACCCGGTGTACTTCTTCGATGGCCGGCGCGAGCTGGCTGCCGGTGAGGGCGTAGCGCTCGTCGCTCTGCATGTAGGGGTCGGCGACGTCGTCATCCTCGGGGGATGCCGCGGGCTCCACCTGCCCGCGACGGGAGGCGATCAGCGCCACGAGCGCGTCCAGCCGTGCTGACGCGGGGCGCTGGGGCAGGGCTGTGATGTCAAGGAAATCCCAGGAGTCGAGGTCTGCCGATAGCCGTGCGAACTCACGGATGGTGACAGTGTATCGACTTGCCTTAGGCACGAGCGAGACGATTTCGCGTCGATGCTCGCGCGACATCGCGAGCACGAGGTTGGCCTCGAGGATCTGCTGCTCGATGAGTTGGCGAGCGGTGTGCCCCGAGGGGTTGCCGCCGAGACTGGAGGAGAGGTTGGCGGCCTGGTCGGGCATCCCGTCGCCGACGAGAGCCCTGAACCCGGCGCTCTCGAGCTCGATGATGCCGCGCAGGTCGACAAGTCGCGCCCGGAGCACCTGCTCGGCCACGGGCGACCGACAGACGTTTCCGGTGCAGACGGTCAGGATGCGGAACCTGGCCATGCGAGTCGTTCTCCTTCGGGTCTGGATGCCCGGCTATTCCTTGAGGCGGAGCTGCAACGGGTCCACGTCGGAGTACCCGCCGTAGTAGTTGCCGTAGCCGTAGGAGTCGGGGCCCTTGGTGGGAAGCATGGTGAGCACGGCGCCGAGCACCTTGCTCTCGATGTGCTCGAACGACCGCAGTGCGGCCGCGAGCTCGTTGCGCTTGGTGCGACCGGCGGCGACGATGACGATCGCACCGGTGGTGAACTTGGAGAGCACCGCAGCATCAGTGACGGGCAGCAGCGGCGGAGCATCCACGAGCACGAAGTTGAAGTTCTTGCCGAGCTCGCCCAGCAGATTCGCCATGGCGCTCGACCCGAGCAGCTCACTCGGGTTCGGGGGGATGCGCCCCGCCGGAAGCACATACAGCTCGTTGCGTCCCCACTTCTGCAGCACGTCGGCGAGGTCCGCCCGCCCGATGAGCACGTCGGTGAGACCGACGGCACCCTCGAGGCCCATGTAGTCGGCGATGGCGGGCCGGCGGAGGTCACCGTCGATCACGGCAACACGAGCACCGGTCTCGGCGAGCGCGATAGCGAGGTTGGCGGTCGTCGTCGTCTTACCCTCGCCAGGAACAGAGGATGTCACGACGAAAACTCGCGGCCCGCTGTCGAGATGCACGAACTGAAGGTTGGTGCGCAGCGCACGGAACGACTCCGCCCGCGAACTCCGCGGATCGGCGTGCACGATGAGCGGCCGCTTCTTGGCATCGGGGTCGAACCCGATCCCGCCGAGGATCGGGGCTTCGGTGATGGCCTGCACGTCCTGTGGCCCGTGGACGCGAGTGTCGAGCACGTGACGGAGAACGGCCGCGCCAAGGCCTAAGGCCAGGCCGATGAGAAGCCCGAGCGCGAGATTGAGCCGCGTGTTCGGTAGATATGGAATCGCTGGAACGACAGCGGGCCGAATCGGCTCGATCGTGACCAAGCTCGGCTGACCGCCAGAAGGAGCCTCAAGCTGATTGACGATGACGTCCGTGAAGCTTGTCGCCACAGCATTCGAAATATTCGCTGCCATGACCGCATCGGTGTCGTTGACGGAGATCTCGATGACAGTGGTGTCTGAAGGTGATGTAGCGGAAACCTGCATCGCCAATTGTGCGGCAGAAAGGTCGAGGCCTAGTTCCTCGATAACAGGATCGAGAACTCTCGGGCTCTTCGCAACGATCGCGTACGACTTGACCTTTTGTTGGGCAAACGTGCTTCCTTGCACGAGCTCGCCCGTGGTGGACTCGCCTGAAGTGCGGACTGATATGAAGAGAGCCGTAGTGGCCTGAAAACGGGGGGTCGTGATAATTGAGTAGGCCGCTCCGCCCGCTACGCCCAGGAGCGAAAGAAGCAGGATGAGGATCCACCCCTTCCGCACTATGCGAATGTAATCGCGAAGTTCCACGCGGTGCCTTCCTGAATAGCCCACGAATTTACGGTCGCTCGCGAGCACGGTCCTGACATCGTCATTGACATAACCTTACGGGCGGCCCAGACCCACGTAGGAGAACCCGGCGGCTCGCCATGCCGAGGGATCGAGACAGTTTCTTCCGTCGATGATTTTTCGACCGTTAACGAGGCCCGCCACCTCTGAAGGTTCCAAGTCGCGGTACTCGCTCCACTCCGTGACGAGAACTATCGCATCTGCTCCGGAAAGCGCCTCTTGTGTGGAAACGACGTAGTCAAGTTGAGGATGGACTCGCCTTGAGTTTTCAATGGCCTCCGGATCTGTTGCGACAACGTTCGCCCCCAAACCAGTGAGTCGCACTGCGACATCGAGTGCCGGAGAATCGCGAACGTCGTCAGAGTTCGGCTTGAATGAGAGCCCCAAGACAGCCACCTTCTTTCCGAGTGGCTCGCGACCTAGCGCATCTAGAGTCAGTTCAACTACGCGGTCTCGCCGGCGCAGATTGATAGCGTCAACTTCTTTGAGAAATGCGACCGATTCACCACGTCCGAGCTCCTCCGCTCTCGCGGTGAAGGCGCGAATATCTTTTGGCAGGCATCCCCCTCCAAATCCAACCCCTGCGTTGAGAAAACGACGACCGATTCTGGCGTCGAACCCGATCGCGTCCGCTAGCTGCGTGACGTCGGCACCGGTGACTTCAGCGATCTCCGCCATCGCGTTGATAAACGAAATCTTGGTTGCCAAGAACGCGTTTGCAGACACCTTGACCAGCTCGGCAGTCGCATAATCGGTTACGACGACTGGAGTCGAGCTGGCTATCGCCGACGCATAGACCTCGTCGAGTATTGCCTTTGCGGCGATGCCGGAAGAACCTGCGGGCACACCGTAGACCAGACGATCAGGGGCGATGGTGTCTTGCACCGCAAAACCCTCACGAAGAAACTCAGGGTTCCAAGCGAGGCTCGCGGCGCTCAAGCGGGAAATTTTCTCAGACAGCCGCGTAGCGGTGCCAACGGGCACAGTCGATTTTCCGACCACGAGGTCCCCATCCGAGAGATGCGGGATGAGCCCGTCAATCGCCGAATCTACGTAAGTTAGGTCGGCTGCTCCCTCGCCTTTCCGTTGGGGTGTTCCCACCGCGATGAAATGAACCGCGGCGCCGCGCGCCTCGGCCATGTCGGTCGAGAAGCGAAGCCGACCCGTCTCAATAGCGGAGGACAGAATTTCAGGAAGTCCGGGCTCGTAAAATGGGGCAACACCTCGTGACAGCATCTCGATCTTCGATGCATCTACGTCGATTCCGACGACGTCGTGACCGAGTTCCACCATGCTCGCGGCGTGCACCGCGCCGAGATATCCGCATCCAATAACAGACATTTTCATCGTGAGTTCCTAACATCAAGTCGCAACGTCCGTCGATCCGCACCCGCGCACGGGCTTGCTTCAACACGGTCCGAAAACAATAGGGAGCGCCAACCGTTGAGGAAATCAGTCCGCCGCATCATTGTCGGCCTGGGCGCCGCCTTCGCGGCTCTGTGTCTCTTTGTAGTTGTTGGCTTGCCGATATACGTGTTTCCCGACGTAGACGCACCGCGACGCGTTGACGTCGTGTTTGTTCTCGGACCGATCAACAAGTCGAATTTCGCTGCGGGACAGAACCTGGTGGAGCGCGGCTTCGCCGAGACGCTGCTGCTGTCGACTCCGACGGACGAAAATGCCGAGCTGTGTGAGGCGGCTGACGTGATTGACGATGACGTCATTTGCTTTCGGCCGGAGCCGTCAACTACCCAGGGTGAAGCCCAGCAACTTGCTGCACTCGCCAAGAAGTACAAGTGGGAAAGCGTAATGGTCGTCGCATCGACGCCGCACATTTCTCGGGCTCGACTGCTGATCGAACGTTGTTTCGCCGGAGAGATTGCCATGGTCTCGTATCGCACCGACAATCGATTCCGTATTTGGGCGGAGCAGTACATTTACCAGACCGGCGCATTCGTGAAGGCTCTCCTGAACCCTGCGTGCTGAGAAACGTTGCAGCCGTTCATTCTCGGAGGGCTCCGCTGTTCTCCCGGTACCACTCGACGGTCATTCGGATGCCCTCATCTAAGGAGATTGAAGATGTCCAGCCGGCCTCGGCAAGCTTGGTCACATCGAGCCTCTTCTGATGCGTGCCGTCCGGCTTGGACACGTCCCAGAACGTCTCGCCCTCGAACCCCACCGCACTCGCGATCGCGCTCGCAACGTCCTTGATCGTCACGTCGCTCCCCGTTCCCACATTCACCTGGGATGAGCCGTCGTAGTTTTCCAGGAGGTGCAAACAGGCTGCCGCCATGTCGTCCACGTGAAGGAACTCCCGGCGAGGCGACCCAGTGCCCCAGTTCGTTACTTCACTCGCCCCTGACCGCACGGCTTCGTCATAACGACGGATCAACGCAGGCAACACATGCGAGCCCCGAGGGGAGAAGTTGTCGCCGGGACCATACAGGTTCGTGGGCATAGCCGAGATCCAAGGGAGTCCGTACTGGCGACGCACGGCCTGAACCTGCAAGATGCCCGCGATCTTCGCGATGGCGTACGCGTCGTTGGTGGGCTCGAGGTACCCGGTTAGGAGGTACTCCTCCTTGATCGGCTGAGCTGACTCGCCCGGATAGATGCACGACGAACCGAGGAACAGCACACGCTCGACCCCAGCCTCAAGGGCCGCGTCTAAGACGTTGACCTGCACCTGAAGATTCTCTGAGATGAAGTCGACCGGGTACGTGTTGTTCGCGAGGATTCCACCCACCTTGGCCGCAGCAAGGATCAGATACTTGGGCTTCGTCTCATTGATGTAGTCGAACACCATTGGTCGGTCGGTCAGATCAAGCTCTGAATGAGAGCGTCCAACGAGGTTGGAAAAGCCTTCGTCCTCGAACTTCCGCCAGATAGCTCCGCCAACGAGGCCGCGGTGACCCGCGACGTAGACGGTCGCATCTCGATCCAAAGGACCAGGCTCGAAATCAGCTAGCGAGCCTCCCACGGTCACACTTTCCAGCTGTCGAGTACAGGGCGGTCGATCCACGGATCGCCCTGATGCTCCAGCTCTTTCACGTCGGCGTCGACCATGATCCGTGCGAGCGCCGCACCGTCGACGGTGGGTACCCAGCCGAGATTGGTCTGGGCCTTCGTGGAGTCACCAATTAGAGCATCGACCTCAGTCGGCCGAAGGTAGCGCTCGTCGAATTTCACGAACTCCTGCCACTCAAGACCCACGTGACCGAACGACGCCTCGAGAAAGTCTCTGATCGTGTAGCCAACACCAGTGGCGAGAACGTAATCGTCAGGCTCTTCAGCCTGGAGCATCCGCCACATCCCCTCGACGTACTCGGGAGCGTAGCCCCAGTCGCGCACGGAGTCGAGGTTCCCCAAATAAAGGTCCTTCTGAGTCCCGGCCTTGATGCGAGCGACCGCGCGCGTGATCTTTCGGGTGACGAATGTTTCGCCTCTGCGAGGCGACTCGTGGTTGAAGAGGATGCCGTTGGTAGCGAAGATCCCGTACGCCTCCCGGTAATTTTTCGTGATCCAGAAGCTGTACAGCTTCGCCGCGGCGTATGGCGATCGTGGGTAGAACGGGGTCGTCTCGCTCTGCGGAGGAGGTGTCGCGCCGTAAAGTTCAGATGAGGACGCCTGGTAAAACTTGGGCTGAATGCCGGCTTCGCGAACCGCCTCAAGGATGCGGACCGTACCCGTTCCAGTCGTGTCAGCCGTGTGTTCCGGCTCATCGAACGACACCCGCACGTGCGACTGGGCCGCAAGGTTATAGATCTCGTCAGGCTTGATCTGGTCGATCAAGGTGACAAGCCTGGCACCGTCGCTAAGGTCCCCGTAGTGGAGGAAGAGACGGGCAGATGGGTCGTGTGTATCCACGTAAAGGTGGTCGAGGCGGTGAGTATTGAAGGTCGAAGAGCGCCTGACGAGACCGTGAACTTCGTACCCCTTCAAAAGCAGCAATTCGGCGAGGTAGGAGCCATCCTGACCCGTGATCCCCGTAATAAAAGCGCGTTTAGCCAATCAAGCTCCCCAATGCTCAATACTGGCGCGCAGCCCAGCGGGGGCGCACACCGATGGACTGACTCCACAGCATAGTGCGCGCCGCGGGGGTCAAAGTAGAGCTTCGAGTCGAGTTCACGAAATAGAAACTTGAGTAGGGAACAATGTGAAACATGGGGACTCTTCTGCACGAGACTCCTTCGCTCTCGGGGCTGAAGGTATGTCTGGTGGGCATCAACTACGCGCCAGATTCGACTGGGATCGCGCCATACAACACGGCTATGGCTGAAGCTCTTCGCGATGCGGGCGCTGAAGTTCATGTCGTGACCGGCATCCCCCACTACCCTGAATGGAAGGTCAAGGACGCCGCATACGCCCGAGGCTCGAAGTGGCGAGAGCAAGTGGGAGGCATCCGCGTTACGCGGCTGAAGCACCATGTGCCGGCCCGGTCAACGCTCGCAGCACGAGCGCAGATGGAAGCAAGCTTCCTGGCTGGTGCTATGCCAGTAGTTCGAAAAGACAGGTCGGATATTGTGATCGCCGTCACTCCGTCGCTAGCGGGATTGGGTGCGGGCGCATACGGCAAACGAGGGCGCCCGTTTGGTGTCTTGGTTCAGGACCTCACAGGCAATGCAGCAGGTGAATCGGGAACTACGGGGGGGCGAGCTTCGAGAGCCATCGCCGGATATGAATATTCGCTGCTACGGAAAGCTAGCCGGGTCGCGGTGATAACACCCCAGTTCGGGCGGATTCTAGAGGCCAATGGGGTGAGTGCCGACAAGATCGTGGAGACGCCCAACTTCACGCACATCACTCCTTCTGAAGCCGACCGCGGCGATGCTCGCGCCCGCTTAGGGTGGCCCCAATCTGCTTTCCTGGTGGTTCACACGGGCAACATGGGGATGAAGCAGGGACTGGAGTCCGTAGTAGAAGCAGCCAGATACTCAGATTCGGAAAACCTTGGCGTCACGTTCATTCTGGTCGGAGACGGGAACCAACGGGAAAGCCTGAAAGCCCTTGCGGGAGAGCTTCCCACCCTCAAGTTCGTGGACCCGTTGAGCTCGGACGACTACCCGCTCGCACTAGCTGCCGCAGACGCTCTCCTCCTCAACGAACGACCGGGCGTGCGCGAGATGTCATTGCCGAGCAAGCTGACGTCGTACACGAGCGCGACGCGACCGATTATTGCCGCTGTCGAACCTGGGGGCATCACGCACACGGTGATTTCGGCGGACGACGCCGCGCTTTTGGTCGAACCCGGCGTTCCTCGGAGCTTGGCGCTCGCAGCGAAGGCGTTATCGACCGATCCCGAGCAAGCCGATAGATTGGCCTCAAGCGCTCGCGCCATGCACGAGTCGCGCTACGCACCGACGCAGGCCAGAGCGCGCTATGTTTCGTTCGCGAAGCTCTTGTGGGGGATTGGTGGAATCGATGGGGTCTAATTGTGGCGCGCCTTTGAACGGATGGATTTCGAGGCCGTTCACGCCGAGCCTTCTACCAAGCACTCAGTTGGTAGCCAGCTCGTCGGCATCTCTCATAGCGACGGCCAACGCCGGAAGTTCCGAATGACCGACGACCAGATACCAGTCATTGACCTCTCACAAGCACCTGGCGCTGGAACGGGACTGGGTCGCTCTCGGTTTGTTGTGTATTCGTGGGCCATTTTTGAGCGGCTCTTCGTGACGAATTCCTGGCAGATTAGCTCTTCCCTTCGAGTTGCTGTTCTACGACTCTTCGGAGCCCAAATCGGAGAAGGGGTGATTTTTCGCCCACGAACGCGCGTGAAACTACCCTGGAAGCTTCATATCGGAGATCGTTGCTGGATCGGTGAGGGCGTGTGGTTCCACAATCGTGACCATATCTATGTGGGAGATGATGTCGCCATCTCGCAAGAAACGCTTCTCACCACGGGCGGGCACGCTTACCGGCGCGATATGGCACTCGTCACTCGGCCGATCACGATCGAGTCGGGCGTTTGGATAACTAGCCGATGCATGGTCCTCGGCGGCTCGACGGTGGGACGATCGGCGGTGGTGCGCCCCATGACTCGCGTCCAGGGCGAAGTGCCGGCGAATGCAATCTGGGATTCCTCCGGGCCTATTGGAGACCGGTTCGCATGAGAATCGCGCAAGTAGTTACTTACCTATCTCCCGACGGTGCCTTTGGGGGGCCGACTCGCGTCGCGCTCGCTCAGTCGGCAGCTCTGGCAGAACTCGGGCACGAGGTCACACTTTTTGCTGGGGCACCCGTGAGACGTCGAGAATCGCGTCGCGAGAACGGCGTCACTCTGGACCTTTACCCTGCCCGGAGTCTATTCACGCCAGCGGGGTTTGCGGCGATGAGAGCCCGCGGACTAGGGACCGTGTTGAAGTCATCCCTCTCCGAGTTCGACGTGGCGCATATACACATGGCACGAGATCTCGTGACTCTCCCAGCGGCTCGTGTGTTCCGGCGGGGCCGCGTTCCGTATATCCTCCAGCCGCACGGGATGATTGACCGCCCGAGGAATGCCTTGGGGCGACCAGTCGACTTAATCGCGACAGTGAGGAACCTTGAGGCGGCTTTTCTGGCTCTCGCGCTCACGGATCAAGAAGAGATCGATCTTCTCAACGTTGCGCCGGAGACGCGCCTCGCACGGATATCGAACGGCATCAAGCTGGAGGAGCCTCCAAGCCTCGATCAGAGAGCTGTAGACATCCTGTTTCTTTCAAGACTGCACCCCCGCAAGCGACCAACCGTGTTCGTCGAGATGGCGCACCTCCTTGCCGACGAATTCCCAGAAGCGACGTTCACAATCGTGGGTCCTGATGGTGGAGAGGCAGCCGCGGTCGACCAAGCGATCGAGAGGTACAACCTCCGGCCCCGCGTGAGCGTGATCGGAGGGGTAGGTCCTGCATTGACGGACAGTTACATGGCCGCTGCCAAGGTTTTTGTCTTGCCGTCGGTAAACGAGGTCTTCCCGATGGCCATTCTGGAGGCCTTCCGGATGGGCACTCCCGTGGTAACGACCGACTCATTGGAAATCGCAGATGCATGTAGAAGATACGACGCGGCCGAGATCACAGACGGATCTCCCGCCGAGATGGCGAACGCAGTTAGCCAGATTCTTCGCTCACCCGTGAGAGCGAGCGAGCTTAGGGCGGGTGGACAAGATTTCCTGCGTGCAGAACTTGATATACGCGATGTCGCCCGGACCCTCGAGGACTACTACCTCCAGGCGGTGGCAGGCACTCGCAGACACCTGGGAGCGCGTAGCTCAACGGAGGGGGAACTTTGACGACTGATGAACGAGGCGAAGGCACAATTGCTTTCATTCAACCCTTCGTGCCGAATTATCGTCGGCCGCTTTTCGACGCTATCGAAGTAGAGCTGGCCCAGCACGGCCTACGACTTGAGGTGTGGCACGACGAGCCCACTGGTCGAGTCGCAGCGCGCGGGAATGCCGTGTCGGGTTCGTGGTCCGTACCGATTAAACAGCACCGCCTCTATCTGGGCCGGAAGAAGGTCACATTTCGTCCGGTCGGTGGACAGGCGCGGAAGGTTCGCGCTGTGGTAACAGGTCTGGCGAGCACCAATCTCGAGACCTACGGTTTAGCGCTCGACCCCAGTGTGCAGCTGATGTTGTGGGGGCACGGACGCAATTTCACGGCACGCAACAACGCGATCGATAACACTTTGGAAGGCTGGTTGTGCAGTCGCGCGAAGCACATATTCACCTATACGGAAGACGGAAAACGACATGTCGTCGGTCGCGGATTGCCGGATGATCGAGTGTCTGTAGTGTTCAACAGCACCGACACAAACTTCCTCAGGACGGCTAAGGACACTACCGACGAGTCCACGATTACGCGTTTCGTCGAATCCTTTGAACTGCAGGGGAAGCGTGTCGCGCTATTCGTCGGCGCGCTCGACGAGCCGAAGAAGCTTCCTTTTCTTTTCGAGGCAGTCGACATCGTGCACTCCCAGAATCCCGATATTGTTTTGCTGGTCGCGGGGGCTGGCCCCGACGAGGCGTCAGTGCGCGCGATGGCGGAAGGTCGCGACTTCATCCGATTTATCGGCAGGCTCGACGCTAAGTCGCTGGCGGAAATCTCCCACCTTGCCGAGATGGTTCTCATGCCGGGTCGAGTTGGCCTCGTGGCAGTGGATGCCTTGGCGTTGGGACTACCTGTCATCACAACGAACTACCCCTACCATGCCCCGGAAGCGGCCTACCTGACTGATGGGCTCGATTCGGTGTGGACCGAATTCGATGTCGAAGATTATGCGCGCGAGGTGAGTTCGCTCCTCCACGACGACTCGCGGCTTCACGATCTCGCAAAGAACGCGGCGAATACTGGAATGAAGCTCTCCGTCCAGAGCAGCGCGCAGAAGTTTGCG
>CAYRON010000009.1:0-100341 GCA_964425885.1 uncultured Salinibacterium sp. | reverse complement strand
TTGACATCCACGGCGGGGAAGATGCGCTTGTCGGCGAGCTGGCGCGACAGGCGGAGCTCCATGTTGCCAGTGCCCTTGAACTCCTCGAAGATGACCTCGTCCATCTTGGAACCGGTCTCGACGAGCGCGGTCGCGATGATGGTGAGCGAGCCACCCTCCTCGATGTTGCGCGCCGCACCGAAGAAACGCTTCGGCGGGTAGAGCGCCGACGAGTCGACGCCTCCCGAGAGCACGCGGCCGGAGGCCGGGGCAGAGAGGTTGTAGGCACGGCCGAGGCGCGTGATCGAGTCGAGGAGCACGACGACATCGTGTCCGAGCTCGACGAGTCGCTTGGCGCGCTCGATGGCGAGCTCGGCAACGGTCGTGTGGTCCTCGGCGGGACGGTCGAAGGTGGAGGCGATGACCTCACCCTTCACAGTGCGCTGCATGTCGGTGACCTCTTCGGGACGCTCGTCGACGAGAACGACCATGAGGTGAACCTCGGGGTTGTTCTTCGCGATGGCGTTCGCGATGGCCTGGAGCACGAGCGTCTTGCCCGCCTTGGGCGGGGAGACGATGAGGCCACGCTGGCCCTTGCCGATCGGCGACACGAGGTCGATGATGCGGGTCGAGAGCTTCTGGGGCTCGGTCTCGAGACGGAGACGCTCCTGCGGGTACAGCGGGGTCAGCTTGCCGAACTCGACGCGGTTGGCCGCCTCTTCGACGGGCAGACCGTTGATCGAGTCGATGCGCACGATCGCGTTGTACTTCTGGCGACCCTGGCCCTGCTCGCCCTCGCGCGGCTGGCGGATGGCGCCGACCACGGCGTCACCCTTGCGGAGGTTGTACTTCTTGACCTGACCGAGCGAGACGTAGACGTCATTGTTGCCCGGGAGGTAGCCGGTGGTGCGCACGAAGGCGTAGTTGTCGAGGACGTCGAGGATGCCCGCGACGGGGATGAGCACGTCATCCTCACTGATCTCGGGCTCGAAGTCGTCTCCGAGCGCGCCACCACGGCCGCGCTTGCGGTCGCGGTAACGGTTGCGGCCGCTGCGCTCGCCCTGGTCGCTGTCGAGGGGCTCGACGCGCTGCTGCTGGCCATTCTGGCGGTTGCCGTTCTGGCGCTGCTCGCCCTGCTGGCGGTCGGACTGCTGGCGGTCGCCGTTGCGCTCGCTGCGCTCACCGTTGCGATCGTTGCGGTCCGCATTGCGATCGTTGCGATTGCGGTTGCGGTTGCGACTACGGCCCTGGCCGCCCTCGCTCTGCTCACCATCCGCGTCGCTGCCATCCTGGTCGGCTGGCGGGGTGTGGCCGGTGGGGCCCTCGGGGAGCTCGATGCCGAGGTCGGCGGTCGCGAGGTTCGCGCTCGAGGCGCGGCGCGGCGCACGGGTGCGTGCCGGCAGCTCAACGATCGGCGCCTCGGCGGGCTCGGGGGCCGCGGCGCTTGCTCCGGCGTCGACGACCGGCGCACCGGCAAGCTCGGGAGCTGCTGCAATTGCTGCGGTATCCGCGCTGGTGACGCGGCGCGAGGTGCGCTTGCGCACGGCAACGGGCTCAGCGCCTGACGTGGCCGCAGAAAGCTGCTCTGCCTCGACGGGAGCCTCAGTGGGGGTGGTGTCGGAAGGGGCGTCGGGGGTGCTTGCGGCACCACCGTTCTCGTTGATGGCGTTCACGAGCTCTCCTTTGCGAAGCTTGGATGCGCCGCTGATGCCCAAGGACGCCGCGAGAGCCTGGAGCTCCGCGAGCTTGAGTGCGCTCAGGTTTGGCGTGTTGACGTTAGTCACGTGTGTGGGATTCCTTTCCCCGGCGGGAATGAAGTGCATCCCTGCGGAGAGCTGATCACCTTCTCATCTGGTGCGGATGCACCGAATTGATCGAGAAGACGAGGGTGATGGTGCTGATCGAGGGAGTGTCGGCTAGGCCGGTTCTGCTACCTCGTGCAAAAACACTGTAGCACCTTTGAAGTCGACGGCCAGCATGAGGGCCTCCCACGCGTTCGTCGTGTTGGTCTCGACGAGATCGGCCGCCAGCACTCGCTGCGACGGGTCACTCGCGAGCACGAGAATCGACGGGCCGGCTCCTGAGACGACCGCGGCGTGTCCGTTCGCGCGGAGCACCTGGATCAGCTCGCTCGTCTCGGGCATCGCGCTGGCGCGGTAGTCCTGGTGAAGCCTGTCCTCAGTCGCCTCCGGGAGAAGCTCGGGGCTCTGGATGAGGGCAGCGATGAGCAGCGCAGACCGCGAGAGGTTGAAGACGGCATCCGCGTGGGGCACCGACTCCGGCTGCAGGCTGCGGGCGAGAGCAGTCGACATGGTTGCCGCTGGTACGAGCACCACCGGAGAGACGCCACGGTGGACGATGAGCTTCTTGGCTCGCGGGCCGTCCGGCGTCATCCACGCAATGGTGAGTCCGCCGAAGATCGCGGGCGCCACGTTGTCGGGATGACCCTCGAGCTCCGTGGCAAGTGTGAGCAGGTCGTCGGAATCGAGCTCGACGACTCCCTCGAGCAGGCCCTTGGCGGCCATGATGCCGGAGACGATCGCCGCACCGGAGGAGCCGAGACCGCGACCGTGCGGGATCGAGTTCTTCGCGACCAGATGCAGGCCGGGCATGGGGATCGAGTAGTGGTCGAAGGCGTGCTTGATGGAGCGCACGACGAGGTTCGTCTCGTCGGTGGGGACCTCACCCTCGCCGACACCGTGCACGTCGACGCGAACGCCGGATGCCGTCGCCGTGACCTTGAGCTCGTCGTAGAGCGCCAGGGCGAGACCGAGCGTGTCGAAGCCGGGGCCGAGGTTGGCTGACGTCGCGGGGACGCGAACGGTCACCGTACGCCCGACGAGGTCGGTCATTGTGCGACCAGACCCAGGACTGAGGCGACCTCTGCGGTGTCGACAGGAACGATCGTCGGCGTGACGTCGTCGCCGCTCGCGGTGCGGAGCGCCCACTGCGGGTCCTTCAATCCGTGGCCGGTGACCGTGAGCACGACGGTCGCCCCGCGCGGGATCTGCCCGGCCTCGGCGCGCTCGAGGAGGCCTGCGACGCTGATTGCTGAGGCGGGTTCCACGAAGATGCCGACCTCGGCCGACAGGATGCGGTGAGCCTCGAGGATCTTCTCGTCGGTGATCGCACCGAAGTAGCCGTCACTGTCGTCGCGCGCGGTGAGAGCCAGCTCCCAGCTCGCCGGGTTGCCGATGCGGATGGCCGAAGCGATCGTGTCGGGGTTCTTGACGATCTCGCCGGCGACGATGGGCGCGCTACCTGCGGCCTGAAAACCGAACATGCGCGGCATCCGGGTGGTCGCTCCCACGGCGAGCTCCTCGGTGTAACCGCGGTGGTACGCCGTGTAGTTGCCCGCGTTACCGACGGGAACGATGTGGAAGTCCGGGGCATCCCCGAGAACCTCGACGACCTCGAAAGCTGCCGTCTTCTGGCCCTCGATGCGGTCGTTGTTGACCGAGTTCACGAGGTGGACGGGGTAGTGCTCGGCGAGTTCGCGTGCGATCTCGAGACAGTCGTCGAAGTTGCCCTGCAGCTGGATGAGCTGGCCGTTGTGGGCGATCGCCTGGCTGAGCTTGCCCATCGCGATCTTCCCCTCGGGAACCAGGACCGCCGCAGTGATGCCCGCGTGCGCTGCGTACGCGGCGGCGGACGCCGAGGTGTTACCGGTCGAGGCGCAGATGATGGCCTTCGCGCCGTGCTCGACGGCCTTGGAGACGGCCATCGTCATGCCGCGGTCCTTGAAGGAGCCCGTGGGGTTCATCCCCTCGAACTTGACCCAGACGTTGGCGCCGGTGCGGCGATTCAGCGCGGGTGCCGGGATGAGTGGCGTACCGCCCTCCCCCAGCGTGATGATCGGGGTCGCATCGGAGATGTCGAGACGGTCGGCGTATTCGCGGAGTACTCCGCGCCACTGGTGAGCCACGTTCTGGTTATCCTTCAACTCGCAGGACGGATACGACGCTGGAGACGACAGAGCTCGCCGCAAGCGATGCCACGGTAGCAGCGAGCGAAGATTCGAGCGCCTCGTGCGTGACTATGACAAGGGTAGCGGTGGGCTGCTGGCCCTCCTGACCGTCGGGCACCGATTGCGACACGGCCTCGACCGAGACGCCGCGTTCGCTGAACACCTTCGCGATCGTCGCGAGCACACCAGGCTCGTCCGCGACCTCGAGGGTCACCTGGTAGCGGGTCGTCGCACTCGAGATCGGCAGTACGGGCAGATTCGCGTGGGTCGACTCCGCCACACCAGGGCCTCCCGCGACGTGGCGTCGGGCAGCCGAGACGACGTCACCGAGTACGGCGGATGCCGTTTGCACTCCCCCGGCGCCCGCGCCGTAGAACATGAGACTGCCGGCGGCTTCTGCCTCAACGAAGACGGCATTGTTGGCGCCGTGCACTGCCGCGAGCGGGTGGCTCAGCGGTACGAGCGCGGGATGCACGCGGGCCGAGACTCCCTCGACGCCGTCGGATTCGACGCGCTCGCACACCGCGAGCAGCTTGACGACGTAACCGGCCTCGCGAGCTGAGACGACCTGCTCGAGCGTCACCGCGGTGATGCCCTCGCGGAAGACGGCGTCGAGCGGAACGGTGGTGTGGAAGGCGAGGCTCGAGAGGATCGCGGCCTTGGCTGCGGCGTCGAATCCCTCGATGTCGGCGGTCGGATCGGCCTCGGCGTAACCGAGTGCGGTCGCCTCGGCGAGCGCCTCCTCGAGTGTGTCGCCCTGGGTGTCCATGCGGTCGAGGATGTAGTTCGTGGTGCCGTTGACGATGCCGAGGATGCGCTTGACGCGGTCACCGGCAAGGCTGTCGCGGAGGGGGCGGATGATCGGAATCGCGCCGCCCACGGCCGCCTCGTAGTACAACTGCGCGCCGACCTGCTCCGCGGCCTCGAAAAGCTCCGGGCCGAAGCTCGCGAGTACAGCCTTGTTGGCGGTGATCACGTCCGCACCGGAGTTGAGCGCCTTGAGGATGTAGCTGCGCGCCGGCTCGATGCCGCCGATGAGTTCGACGACGATGTCTGCGCCGAGGATGAGCGAGTCGGCATCGGTGGTGATGAGTTCACGCGGGATGTCGGTGTCGCGGGCGGCATCCGGATTGCGGACAGCGACACCGACGAGCTCGAGACCTGCGCCCGCGCGAGCGGCCAGTTCTTCACCGTGCTCGAGCAGCAGGGAGGCCACTTGGGACCCCACCGATCCGCCGCCCAGGACGGCCACTCGAAGGTTGCGGTATTCGATCACTGTTCTTCTCCAGGTCGTAGTGCGACATCGCGCGACAACAGGTCAGCTTCGGTTTCGCCACGCACGATCAGTCGCGCGTGGCCATCCAGGACGGCCACGACGGGCGGCCTGCCCAGGTAGTTGTAGTTGCTCGCCATCGCCCACCCGTAGGCACCCGTCGCGGGGATTCCAAGGAGGTCGCCGGGAGCGATATCGCCAGGCAGGTAGTCGGCGTGCACGAGGATGTCGCCCGATTCGCAGTGCTTTCCGGCGACCCGCACAAGCTCGGCCGGCGCGGCGGAGACGCGGTTCGCGATGCGTGCTGAGTAGTCGGCGCCGTACAGGGACGGGCGGATGTTGTCGCTCATGCCGCCGTCGACCGAGACGTACTTGCGCACGGCGCTCGAGGGCTCCGCCTGCTCGGGCTCCCCCGGAAGCGTTACCTCGACATCCTTGATCGTGCCCACCTCGTAGAGCGTGGTCGTCGACGGACCGATCACCGAGCGCCCCGGCTCGATGGCCACGAGCGGAATCGGGATGCCGAATTCGCGCGCACCGTCTGCGACGATGTCGGCGAACCGGCGGGCGATCTCCTCGACGTCGAGGGGCTCGTCGACCGAGGTGTAGGCGATGCCGAAGCCGCCGCCGAGGTTCAACTCGGGAACGTCCCCGCCCGCGAGCAATTCGGCATGCAGCGTGAAGAGGCGGTGCGCGGCCTCGGCGAAGCCGTCCGACTCGAAGATCTGGGACCCGATGTGGGAGTGGAGGCCGAGGAAGGCGAGCTCGGGGTGCGAGCGGATCTGGGCCACCACGGCCGCGGCATCCGCCAGCGGGATACCGAACTTCTGATCCTCCCGCGCTGTGGCGAGGTACTCGTGCGTTGAGGCGTGCACGCCGCTGTTGATGCGAAGGCGAACCGGCTGCGTGCGTCCATGACGCGCTGCCGCCTCCGCCACCCGTTCGATCTCGAGCACGCTGTCGATGACGATCGCGCCGACACCCACCGACACTGCCCTGTCGATCTCGGCCCGGCTCTTGTTGTTGCCGTGCAGCCCGAGACGCGAGGCGTCGACACCAGCGGCGAGCGCGACCGCGAGCTCGCCGCCACTCGCGACGTCGATGTTCAGGCCCTCCTGCGTGACCCACCGAGCGATCTCCACCGAGAGGAATGCCTTGCCCGCGTAGTAGACCTTCGCGGTGCCACCGACGCGCGAGAACTCGCGGTCGAATGACGAGCGGATGCGCGCGGCGCGCGAACGGGCATCCGCCTCGTCCACGACGTAGACCGGTGTGCCGAACTGGGCGACGATGTCGGATGCCGCGACCCCCGCGATCACGAGTTCGCCAGTGTCACTACGTCTCGAGTTCTGCGACCAGACGGCTGCGGGCAGGGCATTCGCGTCGTCGGGGACGCGCAGCCACGACGGAGCTAGCGGGTTGCTGGACACGATGACCTCACGGGGTGGGCGATCTCTGGTGAGGCGAGCGGACCCGGATTGGTCCCTGAAGCCGTCACCAGTGTACCGGGCGGGGCGAACGCTGTTACGGGCAGGTACCGGTCTCCGCGAGGGCGGGGTCACCGAGGGGCACGCCGTCGCCCGTGACGCGCACCACGAGATCCGAGCCCACCACCGAGACGTCGGAGAGCGTGAGCGCCTTCGGCAGGGAACCAGCGACACAGAACACCTGCGACCGCAGCAACGAACCCGCGATTCCGGAGACCAGCGGATTCGACCGCAGGTCGTCGACGGAGATCTCCTGCTGCTCGAGCGTGATGGTCTCCGGCGTGAAGGCGATACCGCCAGCGTCGGCGGACGGCACGAGGTCGATCGAGATCGGCACGCTGAAGAGAAGCAGGTCAACGCTCGTATCGACGGTGATCACGCCATCGCCGAGCGCGATCGAGTCGAGGTCTATGCCGCTGAGGTAGGTGGAGAGCTTCTGCACGCTGGCTTCGGGGATGGTGAGCACGATGTCGAGGTTCTCGGTGGATTGCGACTCATCGAGCGGCACATTCGTCGCGGTGACCGTCGCTGAGCCCGACACCTCGCCGATCGTGAGTTCCGGGATGCCGACGACGATCTCGGTCATGCGGCCGGCGAGGGCCTGCAACAGCACGGGGCCGCCCTCGACTTGGACGTCGAGCGGGGTGGCGGCGTCGACCGGGAGTGACTCGAGTACGCGGTCGCGGATGTACCCCTCCGCGTACTGGCGAGCGAGAGTCTCGCCGACGATCGCTGCCGCCACGAGCAGCACGATCAGGACCAGGAGCCCGATCAGCCACCCCAGCCAGCGGCGCCTCCGTCGGGGCGGGGCCTCGACGAGCAGCACCTGCGTCTCTGCGCTGGACGCTGTGTCTCGCGGCTGGAGAGGCTGGCTCACTCGCTACATCCTGTCCGGGGCGCTCACGCCAAGCAGGCCGAGCGCGTTGTTCAGCACCTGCCCGACAGCGTCGTTGAGCCAGAGTCTCGTGCGGTGAACGTCGGTGATGGGTTCATCACCCTGCGGCGTGACTCGGCAGCTGGAATACCAGCTGTGGTACGCGCCCGCGAGTTCCTCGGCGTACCGAGCGACGCGATGCGGCTCGCGCAGTTCTGCCGCCTGGCGGACCACCCGGGGGAACTCAGCGAGGATGCCCAGCAGCACGCTCTCGGACTCGTGGCTGAGGAGACTAGCGTCAAACGCCGAACGGTCAACGCCGTACTCCGCGGCGTTGCGGGCCACGGAGTGAGTGCGAGCGTGCGCGTACTGCACGTAGAACACAGGGTTGTCGGGGGTGTGCTTGCCCCACAGTTCGAGGTCGATGTCCACCTGCGAGTCGATCGAGCTGCGCACGAGGGCGTAACGCCCCGCGTCGACGCCGACGGCCTCCACGAGGTCCTCGAGGGTCACGACGGTGCCTGCACGCTTCGACATGCGTACGGGCTCGCCGTCGCGCACGAGGTTGACGAGCTGGCCGATGAGGATCTCGAGGTTGACGTAGGGCTCGTCACCGAAGGCCTTCGTCATCGCCATGAGGCGCTGCACGTAGCCGTGGTGATCGGCGCCGAGCATGATGAGGTTGCGCTCGAACCCGCGCTCGCGCTTGTTGAGGTAGTACGCGAGGTCGCCGGAGATGTAGCCGGCTTCGCCGTCGGACTTGATGACGACGCGATCCTTGTCGTCACCGAAGTTGGTCGAACGGAACCACGTCGCACCGTCGGCCTCGTAGATCGCATCCATGTCGCGAAGGCGCCCGATCGCCCGTTCGACGGCACCGGAGTCGTGCAGCTCGTTCTCGTGGAAGTAGACGTCGAAGTCCACACCGAACTCGTGCAGGCTCGCCTTGATATCGCCGAACATGAGCTCGACGCCCACAGCGCGGAAGACCTCCTGCTGCTCGTCCCGCGGGATGTGGAAGAGGTCACCCGGGTAGTCCGCGATCACGCGCGCCGCGATGTCGGAGATGTAGTCGCCGCCGTAGCCATCCTCCGGAGCAGGCTCGCCGAGCCAACTCGCGAGGAGGCTGCGCGCGAAGCGATCGATCTGGGCCCCGTGGTCGTTGAAGTAGTACTCGCGCGTGACGAGGCCGCCCTCGGCCTCGAAGATGCGGGCGAGGCTGTCGCCCACGGCGGCCCAGCGCACACCGCCGATGTGGATCGGGCCGGTCGGGTTGGCCGAGACGAACTCGAGGTTGATCGTGACGCCCTTGTAGAGGTCACCTCGCCCGTACTCGGCCCCGGCCTCGACGATCGTGCGCGCGAGGGCGCCGGCAGCAGCCGCATCGAGGGTGATGTTGATGAATCCGGGGCCCGCGACATCCACCGCGGCAATGCCGTCGAGCGTGCGTGCCTCGACGGCGATCTCCTCAGCGAGCTCGCGCGGGTTAGCGCCGAGCGGCTTGGCGAGTTTCATGGCGATGTTGCTCGCCCAGTCGCCGTGGTCCCGGTTGCGCGGGCGCTCCAGCACGACGTCGGCAACGGTCAGGTCGATGTTCTGCCCGCGGCGCTCGACAACACCCTGGACGACGGACAGCAGGGCAGACGAAAGATCGGCGGGATTCACGATCCCCAAGAGTACCCGCGCCGTGCGACTCGACGGCTCGGCATGAGTTGCTCAGACGGCGCGGTGGAGGCTCAGACGGCGCAGCACGGGCACAGAATATGACCATGCGAACGCACCGCACACCGATCATCGTGACGACCGCAGTGCTAGCGGTGGTGGTGCTCGCGGGGTGCGTGCCCGACGCGGAGGTCGCCGCACCCACCCCGACAGCCACGAGGAGCGCGAGCCCCTCCCCCAGCGCTTCGTCACCGACGCCGACTCCGACGCCGACCGCGGCGCCCACTCCCGAAGCCATCCCCTACTCGACCGACTGCGAGAGCCTCATCGACCCGGACACGATGTACGCGTTCGACCCGAACTTCTCACTCCTCGGATCGTTCACGCCGGATGCCGGGTCCCTCGCCGCGGAAGCCGAGGCGGCGAGCGGCACGATCTGCCGGTGGGTGCACGGCACGAACGGGGTCACCATCGACGTCGGAGTGGCCGACCTCCCTGGGGATGTCGCGGCAGCGCGTATCGCGTCGCTCGATGCGTCCGGGGCCGGCGTGAGCGACTTCGGCGAACGGGGCTACTTCGCCTCCGCAGGGGGAATCGGGCAGGCCCAGACATTCCCGTCGCACTACTGGGTGTCGATTGTGTCGCCGATCTTCTCCGCCCCCGGAGATGCGGCTGTGCTCATGGGCGACGTGGTTGCCGCGCTGCCCTAGGAGACCAGCCCAACTGGCAGGCCCAGCCCAACTGGCAGATCCAGCCCAACTGGCAGATCTAACCCAACTGCACGAGCTGGAGCCCGTCGTCGAAGGGAAGGTCGTCGACGACGGCGAGCACCGACATTGAGGCAAGAGTGAGATCGGCGCCGTGGTTGGTGAGGAACGCGATGTCCGCTGCGTCGCGGCCGGTCGAGATGCGGAGCATGCTCTGCCGCGGCGCGAGGTGCGTGGCATCCACGAGCCACCAGTCACCGTCGACGTACGCTTCGACGACGGCGTGGAAGTCCATCGGGTCGAGACCCGGCGCGTAGACGGCCACCATCCGGGCGGGCGTATCGAGGGCGCGGAGTAGCGCGATAACGAGGTGCGCGTAGTCACGGCAGACTCCTCGACCCGCAGCGAGGGTCTGCACCGCTCCATCGGTCGGTTCGCTCGATCCGGACACGTAGCTGAGGCGTGCACTCACCCACCGCACGACGGCCGCGAGGAGATCGTGGCCGGAGAGGCCCCAGAACTCGGACCGGGCAACGGCGCTGAGGCTGTCCGACTGGCAGTAGCGGCTCGGTCGCATGTACGTGATGAGTTCGAGCTCGTCGACCGTCGGCGGTGTCGCGCGCCCCTCGACCTCGACGCGGTAGTCGATCGACATCGTGCCTGCGCCGCTCTCCAATGTATGAAGTCGGCTGCCGTTCGGGTCGAGGATCTCGGTGACCGTTGGCGTGGGCCCGGACGTGCCGAACTCGAGTGATTCGTGCACGATGTTCGCACCGCGCGCGACACCGACGTCGAACACGAGGTCGGTGCGGCCGGCCAGTTCGATGTCCAGGTGGACTGAGACGCTGCGGATCATGGTTCGATCCTCGCATGCGGTCACGGGATGATTCGCGCTGGTACTGTTGACGCGTCCCTTTGCCCCCATAGCTCAGGGGATAGAGCGTCTGCCTCCGGAGCAGAAGGCCGCAGGTTCAAATCCTGCTGGGGGCACTGACGCGAAATGCCCCCGCCCGCTGGCGGGGGCATTTCTCGTCAGCACCCCAGTTCGGACGCGAAGCTGCTCGTGGGCCCACGCCGCGCCGGTTCCGACGCGTCGCGCAGCGACGTGGCGGCCGTGCCGGTGGGGAGTCAAATCCTCGACCTACGTCCCGGCGGCCGTCCGCGGCCGTCGGAGACTAGCGCCCGCGTTCCTGCTCTTCTCCGTCGGTGAGGTTTCGATAACGCCGCGCTACGCCCAGCCACTCAACCCACGGGGCCTAAGACACCTTCCCGAACCTCGCGCGCAGGAACGGCAGCAAAAGGATGACACCGCTCACGATCGCGGCGATGCCCCCGATCTGCCGGAAGACGGTGAGCTCCAGCACGCTGAAACCGCGCAAGAACGCGTACGCCGCCACGAAGACCAGCACGACGGAGATGAGCCGCGCCTGGCCGACGGTGACGCCATTCCAGAGGTAGACGGCGAGCACTGCGGCGATCGAGCCGACGAACACCGCATCCGCCACGGGAGCACTCGTGGCACCGAACACCAGGAAGAGTCCCACGGCGATGGCCGCGACGGAGACGACGAGTTTGGTGATCGTGGCTACCGTCGAAGCGGGCTTGCGCTCTGGCATCCTTAGCCCTTCGCCGCCGCCGCAATGCGACGACCGACGGTGAAGAGCAACACGAGGTCGAGGATGCCGACGGCGATGAGGGTAATGCCGAAGAACACGGCGTAGGCGATGGTGACGCCGTCGGCGAAGAGGATGACGAGCACACCGGCGAGCGCGATGAGGATGCCGATGACGATCGAGACGCCGCTGCCATTGCCGCGAGCGGTGTCGATGAGGGTCGCGACACCCTCGAAGATCCAGGAGATTCCGATCAGGATCACGATGAACACCGCCGTCTCAAACGGGTTTCTGATGACAATGACGCCTGCCGCGAGGATGACCGCTCCCAGGATGAAGTTGGCGACCCTGCCACCCCCATTGAGCTCCTTGTCAGCGAAGCCCTGAATGAGTCGCACGATTCCGAGGATGACGAAGTAGATGCCGAGGATGACCGCGAGAATGTTGATGGTCGACTGCGGCCACACGAGCACGAGCACTCCGACGATGAGCGCCGCGGCGGCCCTGATTCCCCACACGATCCGCGTCTGGCGGAAGATGCTCGTGAGTTCATTGCTACCTGATGACATGACCGTCCTGCTCTCCTCGATGCTGCCTGTGAGCGTGCCGGGAGGCCGCTGCAACGCACACGCTACTCGTTCGTGCGGGCGGCGCGCGGATGTGACGCGACTAATCTTCACTCGGGCAGCACAACGTTTTGCGGCGTCTCGTCGTCTCACTAAGCGTGAGCACATTTACGGTTGACTCGTCGAGTCCCCCGACCCAGCCGAGGAGCGTGAGCGTGGCAAGCCGCAGCCAGCCCCCGGAGTGGGAGAGTGTCGTCACGCGGCTCGTCACCGAGCGCGGGGAGGCGCTGACCACATACGCCTACCTGATCTCGAGCAGCCGGGATGACGCCTCCGACCTGGTCCAGGATGCCCTGGTGAAGACGTTCGGTCGCCTCCGCAACGGCTTCACGATCGCCAGCGCGGAGGCCTACGTTCGCCGAGCCATCCTGAACACCTACCTCGACTCCGGTCGACGCACGTCGCGCTGGCGCAAGATCGCGCACCTTCAGGCAACGCCGGACGTGGACGATTCCCGCGACATCGAGGTGCAGTCGCGCGTCGACCTGCAGGCTGAGCTCATGAAGCTCCGGCCCCGCGAGCGCGCCTGTGTCGTGCTGCGGTACTACGAGGATCTGAAAGTCGACGACATCGCCGAGTGGCTGGGCATCAGTTCTGGTGCGGTCAAGCGCTATCTCAGCGATGGGCTCGCTCGTCTTGCGATCTCCCTGACAGACGAGGAGGTGACCGAACGTGACTGAGCACGACGAAATGCACGGCGAGAATGAGCTGCGACGGATGCTCGCCAACGCGAATCCCGTCACTGACAGGCCCGTCGACCCGCAGCTCGTGATCGCCCGGGCTCGGCGTCGTCGCCTGCCACGACAGCTGGCGGCTGGCGCCGTTGGCGTGCTCGCGATCGCGGGTGTGGGGGTGCTGGCCGTGAACGTGCCGTCGCTGACTCAGCCCACGGGAATCAGCGCGGATCAGGCCCAGGTGATGGAGTCTGCTCCGAACGAGGCTGCCGACGCCGAGGCGCCCATGTCCAAGCGCCTGGGCGCCGAAGCCCTCAACACCTGTGGCGAGATCCGCACGACCCCGGAGCCGAGCAGGTACGGACTCGAACTCACCGTGCAGTTCCCCGCGGTGGCGGCCGTGTCGTCATCGACGATCGACGGCGTCGTCACGATGACGAACACCTCGACCGAAACTGTCGAGGGAGTCACGGCTATTGGCCCCACGGTGACGGTGTCCGATGGCGGCGTGGTCGTGGCAGTGGCCGCACCCTCGGACTACGTCGGAGCCATGGTCGACCTGCAGCCCGGTGAATCGCTCGAGTACGCTGCGTCCTTCGTTCCCGCCAGCTGCGATGTCGGGGCGACCGAGGCTCTCCCGGCCGGTCGATACGACCTCTCCGGCGCGATCGATTTCACGCCAGATGGCCTCGGAACGGACGAGCCGGCCCTCGCCGACCTCGTCACGGGACCGCCGTCTCAGATAACCCTCCAGTAGCGCCCCCTAGGATTTCGACGTACTGCCGACGTCGAAGGAGCTATCGGATGTTGTCACGTTGGGGCGGGTCGACCGCGCTTGTCGCTGGAGCGCTTGCCGTGGCTGCAGGAGTGGTGTTCGCTCCACCGGCATTCGCCGAGGATCCCCCACTGCTGCAGGGTGGCTACGTCGTCGACAGTGCGGGAGTACTGGGCGGTGACGACCAGCCGCGCATCCTCGCGGCCATCGACAGCCTGTACCGAAACACCGACATGCAGCTCTACGTCGTCTACGTGCGCGGCTTCACCGGCGCCGACGACGCGATCGACTGGGCTGACACGACCGCGATCAACAATGGTCTCGGAGCCAACGACATCCTTCTGGCCGTGGGCACGGACACCCGTCAGTACGCGATCTCCCTGGATGAGTCGAACCCTCTCACGGAGGAGCAGTTCGACCAGCTCGAGATCGACGTCGAACGCGAACTCCGATACGACCGGTGGACGGAGGCAGCGATCGCCGCCGCCGAGTCGATCACCCGATCGATCCGAGGCACTATTCCCACACCGGGCTCGGAGTCGGGCGCGTTCCCGATCCTTCCAGTGCTCGGTGGTGCCGCGGTGCTCGGCGTTGGTGGCTTCGTGATCTACCGGTTGCGGCGACGCAAGACCGAGGATGCCGTCGGTGCCGCCCCAGAGTCGATGAGCCAAAAGCAGCTCGATACGCGCGCGGGAAGCCTGCTCGTGCAGCTCGACGACTCCCTCAAGACCAGCGAACAGGAACTCGGGTTCGCCGTCGCCCAGTTCGGCGACACGGCGACGAAGGAGTTCACCGCAGCCTTCGCGAAAGCCAGCGCCGAGGTCAAGGAGGCCTTCGCTCTCAAACAGAAGCTCGATGATGCAGAGCCGGAGTCCGAGGCCGACAGGCGCGCGCTCACGCTGCGCATCATCGAACTGTGCGAGCAGGCCGACGCAGAACTGGACAGTCAGGCCGACGCTTTCGACGCGCTCCGCGAGCTGGAGAAGAACGCACCGGCCGCTCTCGAGGACGTGGCCACCGCCACTGCCGCGACACGGGAGAGGATTGCAGGTGCCGGATCCACGCTCGACGGGCTCGCGAGTACCTATGCCGAATCCGCCGTGAGCCCGGTCGCGGAGAACGTCACCCAGGCAACGAAGCTCCTCGACTTCGCGGATACCACCGCAGCGTCGGCCAGGGCCTCGCTGTCGTCCGGGAACGCGAGCGCTGCCGCTGTCGCCGTGCGCTCCGCGCAGTCCGCTGTGGGTCAGGCGACGCAACTGCTCGATGCCATCGGCGCGCGAAAGACCGACCTGGATGCCGCGGGCGCCGCGCTCGACGCCCTGCTGGCCGACACCACCCAGGACATCGCCGCAGCCCGCGCGCTACCAGCGGATGCGGCATCCGCCCGCCTCGAGCCTTCACTCTCCGCTGCCGATACGGCTCTCGCGGCAGCACAGGCCGGACGGACAGACCCCGTCACCGCCGTGGCGCGCCTGAGCGAGGCGAACCTGGCTCTCGAAACCGTGTTCACGGGGGTACAGCAGGAGCAGGCTCGGGTTGCCACTGCCGCGTCGCAGATCGAGGCAGCTCTCGACGCGGCGCGGGCACAACTGTCGGCGACGAATGAGTTCATCACGACGAGGCGCGGGGCCATCGGGGAGTCCGCACGCACGCGAGCCGCGGATGCCGACCGCCACCTACAGCAGGCCATCGCCGTACGGACATCCGACCCCGTTGCCGCGCTGGCGGACGCGCAGCGGGCCAACGATCTCGCCCGCTCGGCCTTCGAACTCGCTCGCAGCGAGGTCAACCGTCACGCCTCCGCAGTGGACTACGGAGGCTCGGCGTGGGATGGCGGCTCCGACGGTGCGGATCTCGGCGGCATCCTGGGAGGCCTTCTCGACGGGATGCTCAGCTCGGGCACCGGCACGCGTCGGAGCAGCAGCTACCGCAGCTCTTCCTCCTCGTCGTCCCGGAGTTCGCGCTCCACATCGTTCGGCGGAAGCTCCCGCAGCTCCCGTAGCTCGAGCAGGAGCAGTGGTGGGCGTCGCAGTCGCGGCGGTAGGTTCTAAACAGTCTCTCGACCGACTCGATTCACCGAAGTTCGACCCTCAACGAAAGGCACGGCTCATGGCCAAGCAATCCATCCTCGGACGCATCACCCAGCTGCTCAAGGCGAACATCAACGCCCTCATCGACCAGGCCGAAGACCCGCAGTTGCTGCTCGACCAGCTCGTGCGCGACTACACGAACTCGATCGCCGAGGCCGAGAGCGCCGTCGCCCAGACCATCGGAAACCTCCGCCTCATGGAGCAGGACCACGCCGAGGATGTCGCGGCAGCCGCCGACTGGGGGCGCAAGGCTCTCGCCGCGAGCGCCAAGGCCGACGAACTCCGCGCGGCCGGCAACGCCGCTGACGCCGACAAGTTCGACAACCTCGCTCGCGTCGCTCTCGGCAAGCAAGTCTCCTCGGAGAACGAAGCCAAGGCCACCGAACCGACCATCGCGTCGCAGACCACTGTCGTCGAGCAGCTCAAGAAGGGCCTCGACGGCATGCGCGCGAAGCTCTCCGAGCTCACGTCGAAGCGCGACGAACTCGTCGCTCGCGCGAAGACGGCGGAGGCGCAGCAGCAGGTCCACGAGGCCATCGGCTCCATCGACCTGCTCGACCCCACGAGCGAGATCAGCCGCTTCGAGGATAAGATCCGCCGTGAAGAGGCCAAGGTGCTCGGCCAGCAGGAGCTCGCGGCATCCACGCTCGACGCCCAGTTCGAGTCGCTCGAGGACCTCGACGCACAGGTGGAGATCGACGCTCGCCTCGCCGCGCTGAAATCCGGTGGCGCCCCCAAGGCGGTTACGGCCGGCGAGTAGCAGTGGCCGCATCGTTCCTGGTCGTTCCGCAATGGCAGGGCTCGGGTTCTTCGCGCGCCATGCGACTGGTCGATGGCGCTGAGGCGATTCGCGGCGACCTACCGAGCTCGTCGACCCACGATGTCGAGATCCCGCTCGAGGCCGGAGACGCACAGGGCAGCGGCGTGTTGAGGCTCTCGTCGCTGGCGATCGTGCGGGATCGGGTCGCCGATCAGATCACGCGCCTGCCCTCCCCCGTCATCACTGTTGGAGGCGACTGCGGCGTGGAGCTGGGCGCGATCGGCTCCGTGGCGACACCCGAAGTCGCGGTCGTGTGGTTCGACGCGCATCCCGACCTCAACACCCCGGACACGAGCCCGTCTGGCGCGTTCGGCGGGATGGTGCTGCGCACCCTCCTCGGGGAAGGCGCGAGCGAACTGCTTCCGTCGAAGCCGATCGCGCCCGGCCAGGTGGTTCTGGCCGGCGTGCGCGCGTTCGACAGCGCGGAGGATGAGTACATCGCTCGGGAGGGCATCCCGGTGATAGGTCCGCAGGATGTCTCGGCGGGCAGTCTTGTCGCAGCCGTCGAAGCGACGGGCGCGACATCCGTCTACATCCATGTCGATCTCGACGTGCTCGACCCCGCCGACATCGAGGGACTCGCAGCGCCGCAACCGTTTGGGGTGCGAGCGACGACACTCGTCGAGTCGATCAGGGCGCTGACGACACGATTCCCGCTCGCTGGTGCGGGAATCGCCGCATTCGCGCCGGCCGACGCAAGTGCGGCTGTGAGTGACATGCCGACGGTGCTGCGGATCATCGGGGCGCTCACGGCCCGCCCCTCGTAGTCCCACCCTGTCGCTCGTGCTGGCGCCAACCTAGGCTGGTGCCATGGCACAGGTTGACGAGTACGACGTCGTGGTGATCGGTGCGGGAGCCGTCGGTGAGAACGTGGCCGATCGAGCCGTTCAGGGCGGACTGACCGCGGTGCTCATCGACAACGAATTGATCGGCGGTGAGTGCTCGTACTGGGCATGTATGCCGTCCAAGGCATTGATCCGCAGCGGTCTCGCGCTTCGCGCCGCCCAGCGACTTCAGGGCGCGCGTGAGGCCGTCACCGGCGAGCTCGACGTTCAGGCCGTTCTCGCGCGACGCACGAGGATCACGCACGACTGGGATGACTCCAGCCAGGTGCACTGGGTCGAGGGTGCTGGGATCTCGCTCATCCGCGGCCACGCGCGATTCGCCCGCGAAAGGGAACTCACCGTGACCTCGAGCGACGGCAGCACACGCACCGTGCGTGCACGTCACGCCGTTGTCGTCAGCACGGGTTCTGACCCGCTGCTTCCCGACATCCCCGGCCTCCTGGACGCGAACCCCTGGACCTCGCGGGATGCGACGAGCGCTCGCACAGCGCCGGAGTCGCTCGCCATTATCGGTGGTGGGGTCGTCGCGGTCGAGATGGCCACCGCCTACGCGAGCTTCGGCACCACCGTCACGATCTTCGCGAGGAGCGGGCTGCTCGCCAACCAGGAGGACTTCGCCGGCGAGCTCGTGGGCGACGGCTTGCGCGACCTCGGCGTGGACATCCGACACACCTCGCCCACGCGGGTCGAGCGCTCGGATGCTGGCGTCGTGATCCAGTCTGACGGCGATACCGTCACTGCCGCCGAGGTGCTGGTCGCCACCGGGCGCGTGCCCCGCACCAATGACCTGGGACTCGAGACGATCGGTCTCACGCCCGGCGACTGGATCACCGTGGATGACACCATGCGGGTACCCGGCAGTGAGTGGCTCTACGCGACGGGCGATGTCAATCACCGCGTGCTCCTCACCCATCAGGGCAAGTACCAGGCGAGGGCCGCGGGCGACGTGATCGCCGCCCGCGCCAAGGGCGAGCCCGTGGATGACGCACCCTGGGGCAGGCACGTGGCGACTGCCGACCATTCCGCCGTGCCGCAGGTGACCTTCTCCGACCCTGAGGTGGCCTCCGTTGGCATCACCTCAGCCGAGGCGGCGAAGCAGGGGCTCGACGTGCGAGTCGTCGACTACGACATCTCCTGGGTGGCCGGCGCGACGATCCAGGCCGACGACTACCGGGGCAAAGCGCGCATGATCGTCGATGAGAAGCGCAGGGTCATCCTCGGTGTGACCTTCGTTGGACAGGATGTGAGCGAGCTGCTGCAGGCCGCGACCTTCGCGATCGTCGGCGAAATCCCGCTGGAGCGCCTCTGGCACGGTGTGCCGGCGTATCCCACGCTCAGTGAAATCTGGCTGCGGCTCCTGGAGACGTACGGCCGCGACGCGTGAAGCCGAGTCTCCTCGTACGAATCAGTCGCGTGAGGTGGCTCCGCGCCGTGCTGCTCAGCCCCGTGATCGCTCGCCCCGGGTACTGGTTCGCTACGGCGATGGGGTTCGTGTGGGGTGCCGTCCTCAGCCGCTTCCGCATTTCGAGGCAGGGCGGCGTGATCGTGGCACGCGACCTTCCCACCTGGGCGTTCGGACGAGGTGGAACCACGATCGGTGCGGTCTACCTGACGTCCACGACAGTGACAGACTCAGTACTCCAGCACGAGGCCGTGCACCGAGCGCAGTGGCGTAAGTATGGCCTCGCCTTCATCCCGCTCTACCTCATGGCCGGGCAGAACGCCCTCACGAATCGGTTCGAGATCGAAGCGGGATTGAAGAAGGGTGGGTACGTATGACGCGCATTGCGGTCATCACGGGGGCGAGCTCCGGCATCGGCGCGGTGGCAGCACGGCGGCTCTCCGAGCAGGGCATGGAGGTCGTCGTCGTCGGACGCAATCCGGAGCGCACCGCATCCGTCGCCGCCGAGATCGGTGCACGGTCGTTCCTGGCGGACTACGACAGCCTCGACTCGGTTCGCGAGCTCGCGGCATCCCTCGCAGCGGAATATCCGCACATCGACGTCCTCGCCAACAACGCCGGTGGGCTCATCCACCAGCGGGGTCGGTCGGTCGATGGCTACGAGCGGACGATCCAGCACAACCATCTCGCGCCGTTCCTGCTCACGAACCTGCTTCTCTCCCAGCTCGCGGGCGGCCGTGTGATCGGCACGGCGAGCGTCGCCAACCGGTTCGGCAACCTGCGACTCGACGACCTCCAGTGGGAGCGTCGGCCGTGGCTCGGTGGATGGCGCGCCTACGGCACGAGCAAGATCGCGACGATCGTGTTCGCGCGGGAACTCGCGTCCAGGACGGGCATCGACTCCTACTCGTTCCACCCGGGCTTCGTGGAGACGAGCTTCGGCGCGGAGTCTCCGCTCATGAAGCTCGGCAACAAGGTGACGCCCGGGAGGCTGTCGATCAGCGCCGAGGAAGGCGCGGCGCCCCTCATCGCGCTTGCCGCGCCTGACGTGGTGCCAGCCACGAACGGAACCTACTTCGACCGGTTGAAGCCGAACGGGATCGTTCACCGCAGCGGGTTGAAGCCGGGAATCGGCGAGGGCCTGTGGGCTGAGTCAGCGCGTCTCGTCGGGCTGAGTTAGACCGTTCAGTTCGAGCTGAGCAGGCGCGCCTGACCGTCTGACGCAATCCACGCGTAGACGGTGCTCTCCGTGAAAGCCGAGACGGGGAGCATCTCGCTCAACCACGCATCGACCGAGCGGCGGAGCTGCTGGCCACGCTCACGCACAAGCCATGTCACCGTGAAGCGTCCTGGCGCATCGATCAGAGCCACGTCGGACGCCGACTCCACCTCGATGAAGACCTGGCCACGCGCAGAAGCGGGGAGAGTGGCGAGCATCGCACTCATCTCGGGGATAGCGCGTTCGTCGCCCGCAAGAAGCAGGCGGTGGGCAGCGGTCGGCTGCCAGGAGGCGGGGAGGGTGGTGGTCATTGCTCTCCCAGTATAGGCATGCCTTACCTAAACTGGAATGGCTCCCAGACAACCCGAAGAGTGCACGTGAGCTGTTCTCGTTATGCTGAAGCAATGCCATCGCAGCGACTCGTCTCCCTGTCCATCGTTGCGCTCCTCACGGCGTCGCTTGGCGCCTGCGCATCCGGCGCCGCTGCGCCCACGCCGGCTCCGTCCGAGTCGACGGCGATGTCTGCGACATCCACTCCCACACCGTCATCGACACCAGTCGCGCTCTCCTGCGAGTCCCTGCTTGGACCGGAGCTCTGGGTTACGGCGGCCGATTCGCTCGCTGGCCAGGACTACCTCGACAAAATCACGAACGAGGGTTCGCCCCTCGCGCTCTTCGAGGACTACGGCGGGGTGCTGTGCGCCCTTGCGGCGGGAGACGAGATCGGCGCCTTCTATGCCGCATCCCCCATCGACACCGATGCCCAAGCGGCGCAGGAGGCGCGCCTGGTTTCGGAGGGCTACGTGGCCTCCTCCGTAGACGGGGGGACGCTCTACACCGACGCCTCCGGTCGGCAGCCCCCGGGAGAGGACTACTTCTTCCGCAGCGGCAGCTGGTGGATGGCGAGCACGACCGACGGCCTGACGGCGATCGTCGCCCACTGGCCGGGCGTCTAGCTGGCAGCTACCACTGCGGCGGATGACGCCGCTGCCAGCGCAGGCGCCGCTCCAGTTGCACTCCGAGGGAGAGCAGCACGTCCTCCCCACCGGGCCTGCCGATGAGCTGCACCCCCATCGGCAACCCTTCCGCCGTCTGATGAACCGGCAGCACGATCGCGGGTAGCCCCGCGACGTTCACGAAGCTCGTCCACGGCGTGTACTCCACCTGCTGGTCGAAGTTGCGCTCCCCGTCCTCGGAGTACCACCCGATGGGGCGTGGGGTCATGGCGAGCGCAGGCGTGAGCACGGCGTCGAAGGGCGCGAACTGCCGGATGACGCGGCGCTCGTACCCCGAGAGCCACGCGAGCGCCTCGGCCAACTGCCGTGCGCCCATCGCACGACCCCGCTCCACGAGCCACCGCGTGAGGGGCTCCAGCAATTCGAGCCGGTCCCCGTCAACCGGCACCCCTGCAGCCGAGGCCTGCCAGATCACGGAGAAGTGCTCACCGTACGGCTCCGGGTCGAGCGAGAGCTCCTCCAGCCCGTGGCCGATGTTGGCGAGTTCCGTGGTGGCCACGGCGAGGGCATCCGACGCCTCTGGAGCAATACGGATGTCGTGGCTGACGTCCCACGGGGAGCTCGTCATGACGCCGAGCTGGAACCGGCCCTCCCCGCGCACGGCAGCGCCGAGCCACGGGCCCTCGTCCCACGTCGGTGGCCCGACTGACCACGGCGATGCGCCAGCGATGGCGTCGAGCAGAAGACCGACGTCGCCGACGGTGCGACCGATGGCCCCGTGCGCCACCAGTCCGCCGAGGCTCGTGAATCCGGAGCCTGCTGGTACACGGCCGCGCGAGGGCTTGAGGCCCACGAGCCCGGTCGCCGCGGCGGGGATGCGAATGGAGCCCCCACCGTCGGAGGCAGGCGCGAAGGGGAGGAGACCGGCCGACACCGCTGCCGCCGCTCCCCCACTGCTGCCTCCGGCACCGAGGGCCGGATCCCAGGGGGTCCGCGTCGGCGCGCTCACGAGGGATTCGGTGTACGACGAGAGGCCGAACTCCGGCGTCGCCGTCTTGCCGACACTCACGGCGCCGACGCCCTCCAGGGTCGTGACGATCTCGTCGGAATGCTGAGGCACGAAGTCCTCGAAGGCGCGCGACCCGTACGTGGTGCGCGTGCCGGCTGTCGCCCAGAGGTCCTTGAGCCCGATGGGCATTCCCCACAGCGTCGCAGCGTGAGATTCCCCAGCCTCCTGCAGTCGCGCTCGCTCGAGTGCGGCCTCGCGGGTCACAGTGACGAAGGCACCGATCCCGCTGTCCAGCCGGTCGATGCGTTCGAGGTAGTGCTCGGCGAGTTCCGTCGGCGTTCCCTCGCCCCGTCGCAGCCAGTTCAGCTGCTCGACAGCGGTGAGGTGGTGGAGTTCGAACACGGTTCGAGCCTAGGTGTTGACATCCCGTCGTTCAGCTGCTTAGTTAGTTACTCAAGTAACTAACCCATGAACCGAGAGGAGGTGCGATGGACGATTCACGTCCGATCTTCACCCAGATCGCGGAACAGATCGAGAACGACATCATCGCCGGCGGTCTCGCGGAAGAGACACAGGTGCCCTCGACAAACGAGTTCGCCGCGTTCTACCGCATCAACCCAGCCACCGCCCTCAAAGGAGTCAGCCTGCTCGTGGACGACGGAATCCTCTACAAGAAACGCGGCATCGGAATGTTCGTTGCCACGGGCGCTCGCGATCTGCTCGTCGCCAAGCGTCGCGACCAGTTCCGCTCCGACTTCGTGCAACCCCTGGTCACCGAAGCGCGCAAGCTCGGAATCACCCCGGGCGAGCTCACCGACATGATTCGAAAGGAAGACAACGCATGACTCAGCCCGTAATCGAGGTGACGGGACTCACTCGCAGGTTCGGCGCCCTCGCCGCCGTCGACGACGTGACATTCACCATCGAGGAGAACACGATCTACGGCCTTCTCGGTCGAAACGGAGCGGGCAAGACCACGCTCATGCAACTGCTCACCGGGCAGGACTTCGCCACCTCAGGGACGATCCGCGTGTTCGGTGAGTCACCCGTCGAGAACGCCCGTGTACTGCAGCGCACGTCGTTCATCAAGGAGAGCCAGAAGTACCCCGACGACTTCAGGGTGAAGCACGTGTTCCGCAGCGCGCCCTGGTTCTTCGCCAACTGGGACGCGGAGTACGCCGAGCGTCTCATCGAGGACTTCCGGCTACCCACCAACCAGCGCGTCAAGAAGCTGTCCCGTGGCCAGCTGTCATCCATCGGCGTCATCGTCGGTCTCGCATCGCGAGCTCCGCTGACGTTCTTCGACGAACCCTATCTGGGGCTCGACGCGGTCGCGCGCCAGATCTTCTACGACCGACTGCTCGAGGACTATTCGCTGCACCCGCGCACGATCGTCCTCTCCACCCACCTGATCGACGAGGTCGCAAACCTGCTCGAGCACGTGCTCGTGATCGATCACGGCCGGATCATCATCGACCAGAACGCCGACGAACTGCGCGGCACAGCCACCGCGGTGGTCGGCACTGCCAAGGCCGTCGACGCCTTCATCGGCGCCCGAGAGGTGCTGCAGCGCGACGGCATTGGCGGACTCGCCTCGGTCACGGTCGCCGGGCTGAGTGCGACGGATCGCGCGGCAGCCCAGGCGGCCGGGCTCGAACTGAGCCCGGTGTCGCTGCAGCAGCTCATCATCCGAAAGACAGAGACCACGACGAAGGAAGCCGAGCACAGCGCATGACCACAATCACACCCGTTGGGCCGCTGCGCCGCATCGTCAACGTGATGCGGCTCAACACCACGAACCCGTGGACGACCATCACCCTTCCGTGGATGATCCTCGGATTCATCTTCCTCGCGAATTGGGTGATCTGGTGGATCATCTTCAGCTCGGTGGGGCCGGACGACGTTGCGGATGTCGCCGACGGCCTGCAGTACTCGGGCGCTACGGGCTGGGTTTTCGTCTACATGATGGTGATCGCCATCCAGGCGGTCAACCTGACCTTCCCGCTGGCACTCGGATACGGCGTGACGCGACGCGATTTCTGGCTGGGAAGTGGGCTCACGTTCGTTGCGCTCTCCGCCATGTACTCGATCGGCCTCACGATCCTCTCGATCATCGAGACCGCCACGAACGGCTGGGGGCTCGGGGGCAGCATGTTCACGGCCGTCTGGTTCGGTGAGAACTGGTACCAGCGTCTCTTCGTGTTCTTCACGCTGTTCCTGTTCTTCTTCTTCTTCGGCGCCGCGATCGCGACGGTGTACGTGAGGTGGAAGGCGACAGGCGTCTCGGCGTTCTTCATCGCGCTCGGCATCGTGCTCATCGGTCTCGTGGCCCTGGTCACGTTCACCGAGAGCTGGCCCGCGATCGGAAGCTTCTTCGAGGCTGCCGGATTGCTCGGCATCGTCGCCTGGACATACGTGATCACCGCCCTCTCCGCGGTGTTCGGTTACCTGATACTGAGTCGAGCCACCCCGAAGTCCTAGGGACGGCCGTGACGGATGCCCGGCGGATACTCTCTCCGCCGGGCATCCGTCATGCCTTCTCCCCGCGGACGTGCGAGACAATGGGCACACGCAGAAGGAGACCGCCGTGGGATACCTGTTTCTCGCCCTCGCCATCGTCGGGGAGGTCATCGCGACGACCTTCCTCAAATTCACCTCGGGTGAGAAGGCGGTGTGGTGGGCCTACCCGATCGTCGGGGTCGGCTACGTCTTCGCGTTCTTCATGCTCTCCCAAACGCTGTCGCGGGGCGTGCCGCTCGGCATCGCCTACGCGATCTGGGCGGGCGTTGGCGTCGTGCTCGTCGCCATCATCAGCTGGCTCGCGTTCGGCGAATTGCTCACGTGGCAGCAGCTCGTCGGCATCGCGCTCGTGGTCGCGGGCGTCGCGTTACTGGAGCTCGGCGGAAAGCACTGACTACTTGAGCGATTTCTGCATGAGAACGGTGCCGAGCCAGCGGTCGAACTTGAAGCCGACCTTGCCCATATGACCGATCTCCTTGAAGCCGAAGTCACGGTGGATCGCGATCGACGCGTCGGCACCCTTGTCGGCGATCACGGCGATGATCTCCTTGATACCGGCCTTCTTCGACCGGTCGATCAGCTCTCCGAGTAGCACCCGGCCAAGACCTTTGCCGGTCGAGGCCGGGCCCAGGTAGATCGAGTTCTCGACGGTGTACCGGTACGCGGCCTTCTCCTTCCACGGGTAGACGTACGCGTACCCGAGGAGCTGACCAGAGGGGTTCTCCGCGACGATGAAGGGCATTTTCTTCTCGGTGACCTTCGCGAACTTGCGCTTGATCTCAGCGAGAGTCATCGGCGACTCATCGAAGGTGACAGTGGAGTTCATCACGTAGTGGTTGTAGATCTCGCGCACGTGCGGCAGATCTGCTGCCGTGGCATCCCGAACCGTGTACTCGAACGGCGCCTCCGGCTTGACGCCCGGCCTCAGGTGCGGGGGCAGCCGCCGACGCGAGACGTATTCTTCCTCGAGCACGCACCACTCCTCACGTCCCAACCAGTGGAGTCGAGCCTACGTGGTCGCGGGTCAGGTCACGTCGCGACGCCACGTCGTGAGCGCACCGGCGATCGCGATCACCACACCGTAGGCAGCGAGAACGAGACCGCCCTGCCACCACTCGAGCGGATCTGTCGACGTCGGGGTACCGAGAGAGGTGTAGACGCTGGCTCCGACGAGCGCATCGCTCGCGGCTCCCGGAAGGAAGCGACCCACCGCGGCGGTCCATTCGACGAACGCGGTGCCGAACCGCAGAATCGGCTCGAGGAACTGGGTGAACGCGAGCACAATCACGATTGATGCGATCTGGTTGGGGATGAGAGTTCCCACACCGACCCCGATGGCGGCCCACAGAGCCATGGCGAGCACGACCCGAGCGATGAGCAGCCAGGTGTCGCCGTCGCCCAGACCTGTCGGCACGCCCACGAGGCTGAGCACGAGCGCACCGAGGCCCACGGATGCCACGAGCGCGCCGATCCCGTAGACGGCTCCGGCGATCGCGAGCACTATCGCCTTGGCCCCGAGTACGACTCCGCGACGAGGCTGCGCGAGGAACGTCGGCGTGAGCGTCTGGTAGCGGAACTCGCTCGTGACTGCGAGGGCACCGAGGATCAGCGGGAACACATATCCCACGGCTGTTGCCGTGCTGTAGACGATGGGGGGCAGCATCTCGTCGGGGATAGCACCGGAGGCCTGGTTGCTGATCGTGGCAAAAAGCCCCGCGAGGAGGCCCGCGGTGAAACCGACGTATCCGACCAGGATGAGCAGCAGCACCCACCAGAGGCGCACCGACGTGAGCTTGAGGAACTCCGACCTCAGCGCCGCGATCATGCTGCTGCTCCTGTCGCAATGGCCGCAGACTGTGCGGGATCCTCCGTCGACACGAGACTCAGGAAGGCGTCCTCGAGGCCCGACTGCTCGGCAGCGAGATGGCTCAGCGGAATCCCTGCGGAGAGTGCGAGCCTGCCGATCTCCTCTGGCGTGGCACCCGTCACGAGCAGGCCTGTCTCAGTGACCGCCGACTCGATCCCCGCCACGACGAGGGCCGCACGCAGTGAACGCTGGTCCGGGGAGTCGACACGCACCGCACTGTTGCGTTCGAGCGATTCGAGGGACCCCTCGAATACCGACCGGCCGCGCGAGATGATGACGACGCGGTCCACACTCTGCTGCACTTCGGAGAGCACGTGGGAGGAGACGAGCACAGTCCGGCCCTCCGCCGCGCGTGACCGCAGAAACCCGCGCATCCAGCGGATGCCTTCCGGGTCAAGTCCGTTGGTCGGCTCGTCGAGCACGAGCACTCCGGGATCGCCGAGCAGCGCCGCTGCCAACCCCAGGCGTTGACGCATACCCATCGAGAAGCCACCCACGCGGCGATCCGCATACGGGGTCATGCCGACGAGACCAAGAACGAACTCGATCCTTGAGGCGGGAAGCCCGGCAGCAGCCGCGTACACCCTGAGATGGTTTCTGGCACTTCGGCCAGGGTGGAAGCTTGATGCCTCGAGGGCGGTGCCCACCGTCGCCAGCGGACGCTCCAGATCGCGGTAGGCGACTCCGCCGAACGTGGCGGCGCCACTCGTGGGAGCGACGAGACCGAGGAGCATTCTGAGGCTCGTCGTCTTGCCCGCGCCGTTGGGGCCGAGGAAACCCGTGACCACTCCCGGCTCGACGGTGAAGGTCAGGTCGCTGACAGCGCTCACGGCGCCGAACGTCTTCGTCAGGCCCGCGAACTCGATAGTTGTTCTATCCGGCATAGAACAACCCTATCGATGGGCTAGCTGAGGCGCCAGTCCACCGGCGGCGAGCCCTGAGACTCGAGAAGCTCGTTGGCTCGACTGAACGGGCGAGATCCGAAGAAGCCGCCGGAGGCCGAGAGCGGGCTCGGGTGGGCCGACTGGATGATCGGGGTCTCCCCCAGGAGCGGCGCGAGCGTCGCGGCATCCCGACCCCAGAGGATCGCGACGAGTGGCCCCCCGCGCGCAACGAGAGCACGGATCGCCGCCTCGGTCACCTTCTCCCACCCCTTGCCGCGGTGGGAGCCGGATGCGCCGGGGCGCACGGTCAGCACCCTGTTGAGCAGCATGACGCCGTGCTGCGACCAGGACGTGAGATCACCGTGCGGAGGAGTCTCGACGCCGAGGTCGTCGCGCAGCTCGCGGTAGATGTTCTGCAGGCTGCGGGGCACTGGCCGCACGTCACGATCGACAGCGAAGGAGAGGCCGATCGGATGCCCGGGCGTCGGGTACGGGTCCTGCCCGACGATCAGCACCCGAACGTCGGCCATCGGCGCTACGAAGGCGCGCAGGACGTTGCTTCCCGCGGGCAAGTACCCGCGGCCCGCTGCTGTCTCCGCACGGAGGAAGTCGCCGAGTTCGGCGATCTGCCCCTCGACCGGAGCGAGCGCAACCGCCCAGTCGGGCGCGATCAGTTCGGAGAGTGGGCGCGGCGACACCCGCTACGCCTCGATCGTCACCGGCGGGAGGGCCGACCACGGGAACACGATCCAGTGGGGGGTGCGACGCCACGCGTAGTCGGGCTCATGAACCGTGCCTGGCTTGGTGTACAGGCACACGGTGCGCACTTCGGCGCCGGCCGCTTCGAGCAGGCCGACGACCATCTTGAGCGTGCGACCCGAGTCGGAGACGTCGTCGACGAGCAGCACCTTCTTGCCGACGATCGACGCCTCGTCGAGCAGGGGCGGGAGCATGATGGGCTCCGGCAGGCGCGTGCCGACGCCCGTGTAGAACTCGGCATTCACTGCGCCGCAGCTCTTGATGCCCAGCGCATACGCGACACCGCCCGCGAGCAGCAGCCCGCCGCGAGCGACAGCCACGACGAGCTCGGGCTCGTAGCCGCTGCGCAGCACATCCTCCGCCAGTTCGCGGGATGCACTCCCGAAGTCGTTCCAGGTCAGGATCTCGCGCACGTCATCAGCCATGGGACAACGCTACCGGGGCGACGGAGGGGTTAATATCCGTTCATGTCAGTCGTTCGCGGAAAGGCCGGGGCCATCACCCTCGGCCTCGTGGGGTATCTGTTCCTGGTCGAGCTCGTCAGCGGCATCCTTCAGGGGTTCTACGTGCCCCTCATCCCGGATCTGGTGGAGCATCTCGGCATCCGTGACGCCGACTTCAACTGGTTCGAGGCCGCCCAGTTGCTCTTGAGCGCCATCGTCGTGCCGATCCTCGCCAAGCTCGGCGACATGTACGGGCACAAGCGCATCCTGCTGATCTCGACTGTGCTGACGGCTGGTGCAACATGGGCGCTGGCCTTCACCGGTGACTTCACGACCTTCCTCATCGCCTGGGCCCTCCAGGGGTTCTACGTCGTCTGGCTGCCCCTCGAGGTGGCACTGATCTTCGACCGCGGTCGGGTGACTGGCACCGGTGCCTCGCAAACGCGCCGCGCCGCCGGTTACCTCGTCGTGGCACTCGAGGCCGGCGCCATCCTCGGCGCCCTGGGGGGCGGACGCATCTTCACGGCGCTCGGCGGCGACGTGCAGACGACGCTCATGGTTCCAGCCGTCGCCGTGACTCTCGTCTTCTTCGCGATCCTCTTCGGAGTGCCGGAGTCGAAGCCGCTGCCGGGCCGAAACCTCGACCTCGTCGGGTTCATCGTGCTGACCCTCGGTCTGCTGCTGATCACCTCAGGGCTCACGTTCCTGCGCATCAATGGCCCTGGCACGTGGTGGGTGTACCTGTTCATGGTGGTCGGCGTGCTCGTGTTCATCCCGTGGGGTCGCTACGAACTGCGCCAGAAGGATCCGGCGATCGACCTGCGTGTGCTCCGGCAGCCCACGATGTGGCCGGTCCAGCTCACGGCGGGTCTCGTCGGCGTCAGCATCCTCGGCGCCCAGGCACCCCTCGCGACCTTCGCGGGAACTGATCCTGTCAACGGCTACGGGCTGGGGCTCGAGGCCGACGTCATCTCGTACCTGATCGGTGCCTACCTCGTGTCGATGATCATCGGCGCGCTCCTCTTCCCGCGGCTCTCGGCGTGGACCAGTCCGCGCGTTGCGCTCATCGTTGCCGCCTTCTTCGTGGCCACGGGATACCTGTTGTTCCTCGTCAACCACACGACGGTGGCCGGCGTCTTCGTCAACATGGCGATCGCCGGCCTCGGATCGGGCGCGCTCGTCGGGGCCCTGCCCGCCGCCGCCGCCGCAGCCGCGCCCCGCGGCCAGACGGGAGTCGCGACCGGGCTCACGAATACGACCAAGACCATCGGCGGTTCGTTCGCCTCGGCGATCTTCGCCATCGTGCTGACTGCTGGCGCGGCATCCGCCGTCACCCAGACCGCGTCGAGTCTGCTCGGCTATATGACCGTTTTCGCGATCTGCGGTGGCACGGCGCTCGTGGCGGCCGTGCTGCTGTTCCTCGTGCCGAAGCTTGCCTTCGCCGACGTCGAGGTGGATGCCGAGGACCTTGCCGGATTCGTCGAGGAACCCCGGACCGACCGCTAGCGCTTCGGCTCGAGCGTGCCCCGCACGACCTTGTGGGGAGCGGCCTGCGCGACCGGCTTGATCGTCACGAGATCGAGGTCCACGAACGGCGGTAGCTGCATCGCGTGCACGATCGCCTCCGCGATGTCCTCGGCGTAGAGGGGGTCTGGCACATTGTCATAGACGGCGTCGGCCCTGCTCTGGTCCCCGCCGAAACGCACGAGCGAGAACTCCTCGGTCTTCACCATGCCTGGCGCGATCTCGATGACTCGGATCGGCTCGCCAGCGAGCTCGAGGCGCAGCACGCCCGTCATCGCATGTTCGGCGAACTTGGCTGCGTTGTAGCCGCCCCCGCCCTCGTAGACCACGTGGCCAGCAATCGACGTGATCATCACGATGCTCGCAGTGTTTCCCGGCTCGACGCCGGAGCGCAGCAGGGGCAGGAGTGCGGATGTCACGCGCTTGGTTCCGACGACGTTGACGTCGTACATCCGCAGCCAATCATCCGCGTCGCTCTCCTCGACGGAGGCCATTCCGAAGGCGCCGCCGGCGTTGTTGACGAGAGCGTGGATCGGGCCAAGACCGGCGAGGTAGTCGCGCAGGGCATCCACATCGGGCTGCTTGGTGATGTCGGCGACGAAGATCTCGGTGCCGGTCTCTGCGGCGAGCGCAGTGAGCCTGTCCTCGCGACGGGCGACGGCGACGACCTCCCAGCCGTTCTCGCGCAGAAGGCGCACCGTGGCCGCCCCGATTCCCGAACTAGCTCCCGTGACTACCGCGCGCCTACCGACCACGGGCAAGAAATCCACCATGGGTAAAAAATACCGTGGATAGGCTGGCCACGATGACCGACAGCGCACCGTCCACCACGACCGCTCCAACGAAGAGGCGCGTTCCCTTCTGGGACAACGCGCGATTCGCCGCGGTCACTCTCGTGGTGATCGGGCACGGCATCCAGCGCCTCACGCCGACGGATGACACGGCGATGGCGCTCTACCTGTTCATCTACGCGTTCCACATCCCCGCGTTCGCGATCATCAGCGGGTACTTCTCGGCTTCTGGCCCGCCGACGGTGCGCGGGATGAAGCGGGTGCTCACCGACATCCTGTTGCCGTACATCATCATGGAGACGATCTGGACGATCGTGCAGTGGCTCGTGGAGGGAAAGCAGGAGTTCAACCCCACGAAGCCGAGCTGGACCCTGTGGTTCCTGCTCGCGCTCGGCATCTTCCGGCTGGTGCTGCCCTACCTCGCGCTGCTGCGGTGGCCGCTGCTGTGGTCTGTTGCCCTCTCGATCGGCGTGGCCTACCTGCCGAACATCGACTCGACGTTCTCGCTGTCACGCACCTTCGGCCTGCTGCCCTTCTTCGTTCTCGGCTGGAAGCTGCGCGAGTGGAACCTCGTCGAACGCTGGCGACTCGACGAGCGGGTGAACTGGTGGCTGAGGGGCGGAGCACTCGCGCTCTTCGCCGCATGGCTGGCCGTGGTCATCGCCTTCATAGAGCCCTTCCGTGCCGTCAACCTGCGATTCTGGTTCTTCTACCTGGACTCCTACAGCGACCTCGGAAATGACGAGTGGTGGGCTGGGCTCGTGCGGCTCGGGTTCATCGTGCTCGGCGTCGTGCTGAGCTTTGCGTTCCTGCTGCTCGTCCCCCGGTCGACGTCATGGATCACCCCGCTCGGGCAGGGCACGATGTACGTCTACCTGCTGCACAGTTTCGTGCTCTACCCGTTCAGGGAGAGCGGCATCCTGAGGGGCGAGCTCTGGTCGCCCTGGGTGCTGATCCTCGTCGTGATCGGATGCATCGGCGTCTCGATCGTGCTCGCGCTCCCGGTCATCCGGCGCATCTTCCGGCCCCTCGTCGAGCCGAAACCCGCCTGGCTGTTCCGCGACCGGCTCGACGAGAGCACCCCTTCCCGTCGGTCATAACTCCATCCACGACCTCGGGGACGGCGGCACGCGGGGCTCCCCGGCGTCGTAGCTGGGGCTACGACGGATGCGGGTCAGTGCATGTCGACGCGCTTGGGGAGCGCGAACACGAGACCGAAGGCGGCGATCGCAAACACCGCGCTCACCGCGAGAGCTGGCACCGCGGCCTGCCCGAACGCGACAGGGAGATCGGCCGGGCCGGTGATGGCGCCGATATTGCCGAAGAAGACGCTGCCGATGACCGCGATACCGACCGCGGAGCCGATGCGCTGCATCGTGCCGATCACACCGCTCGCTGCGCCGGCTTCCGTCCGGTCCACCGTCGCGACGATGAAGCGGGCGTTGGGGGCGATGAACAGACCGGCACCGAAGCCAGCGACGAGGAGCGGAAGCAGCAGGTGCCAGTTGGTCAGATCCGCCGGTGCTGTCACCAGCAGGATGACGAACAACGCGATGAGCCCGAGGGAGAGCAGCGCGTTGCCGATCACGAGCACGGTGCGACCGAGCTTCTGGGCGAGCCTGTCGCTCTGGCTTGCCCCGATGATGTTGCCGATCGCGAAGGGCACAGACACGAGGCCGGATTCCAGGGCCGTATGACCCAAACCGGACTGCCAGAAGATCGAGATCGTGAAGAAGATGCTCGTGAATGCTGCGAAGAAGACGAGGGCGAGGATGGTCCCCCCGGTGAACGAGGGGTGCGAGAAGAGTCGCGGCGGCACGAGTGGCTCCGCGCCGCGCGCCTCCACCCGACGCTCCCAGAGCGCGAAGGCCACGAGCAGCAGCACTCCCCCAGCGAGCGACAGGTAGGTCCACAGCGGCCACCCCTCGTCCTCACCCTGGATCAGCGGCACGAGGATCGCGACGAGTGACCCGCTGAGGAGCGCGAGGCCCACGACATCCGTGGACAGCTTCTTGCCCTCTGCGCCCTTGGGCAGGAGGAACACCGCGGCGATGAGCGCGACGATTCCGATTGGCACGTTGACGGCGAAGATCCAGCGCCAGCCGTTCTCCTCACCGATCGCCTCGATGAGGAGTCCTCCGACGATCGGGCCGAGTGCCGACGAGACGCCGATCACGGCACCCATGATGCCGAACGGCTTACCTCGCTTGCGGGGCTCGAACATGAGCTGGATGAAGGCCTGCACGGGCGGGAAGAAGATGCCGCCGCCAAGCCCCTGCACGACCCGGGCGATGATGAGGTGGGTACTGTCCTCCGCGAGCCCGCACCAGACGCTCGCCGCCGTGAAGATCGCGAGGCCAACGATGAAGACCCACTTGTGGCCGAACCGGTCGCCGATGCGGCCGGCCGGAATGAGCGCAAGGCCGAACGCGAGCGCATAGCCGGAGATGATCCACGAGAGCGTGGCCTCCGACGCGTCGAGGCTCGTGCGGATCGTCGGAAGTGCGACGTTCACGATGGTCGTGTCGAGGAGGGCCATGAACATGCCTGCGAGAAGCACGGTCAGGGCGAGCCAGGCGCGACGCGGGGTGACGGTCGCCGGGCTGATGGGGTCGGTGGTGGTCATGGCGTAGCGCCTTTCCTGGAGCGTTCGTCGTCGAGAATCTGTGGGAGAGCGGCGAGCAGTTCCTCGTGCCACGAGATCTCACCGAGGAGCCGGTGGCGATCGTGGCGAACGACGTGCTGTTCGGTGAGCGTGAGGTACTGGGCGATACGCGTGGCCTGGATGTCGTCGGCGTCCACCCGTGCGCGGAGTTCCGCAAGGCGCGCCTCGATGGTCGCGCCGAGTGAATCGAGGTTCTCGACGCCGAGCCGCGCCATGGCGAGATCGAAGGGGTCAGGCCGATAGACGATATCGGCAAGCGCCGCAGCCCGGATGTCACGGAGCGCGGCACGGCCCTCTTCCGTGATCTCGTAGACCTGGCGCTCGGGGTAGTTGCCCTCGCGCTCGACGCGAACAGGAGAGATCAGCGACTCGAGGGCGAGGCGCTTGATCGCCCCGTAGATGGCGCCGGGCGTGACATCCGCCCACTCGTCGATGTGTTCCTCGTCGGCGATGAGCCGCAGCGCATGCCCGTGCAGCGGGCCGCGTTCGGCGAAGGTGCCGAGGACGAAGAGACGGATTGATGACACGCGACTACTCTCGCATGACTAGTTCGATCAGGCAAGCCCCTGTTACGCCCCGTGTCGGCATCCGTTGACCTGCAGTTTTGCCGAATCTAGGCTCGCAGGCGTCCGGATGACCGGACCCCACGTTTTCTCAGATCCGCGAACGAAAGACAAAGGAGACGCTCATGAGCGACTGGAAGTTTGAAACCAAGCAGGTGCACTCCGGCGCAAAGGCCGACCCCACCACGAATGCCCGCGCAACCCCGATCTACAAGACGACCTCGTACGTCTTCAACGACACGGCACACGCGCAGAACCTCTTCGCACTCGCGGAGTTCGGCAACATCTACACGCGCCTGATGAACCCCACGACCGATGTCGTCGAGCAGCGCCTCGCAGCGCTCGAGGGCGGAACGGCGGCTCTCGCCGTGGCATCCGGATCGTCCGCCATCACCTACGCGGTACTCAACATCGCGGGTGCCGGCGACCACATCGTGTCGTCGTCGTCGATCTACGGCGGCACGTACAACCTCTTCAAGTACACGCTCGCGAAGCTCGGCATCGAGGTCACCTTCGTCGAGAACCAGGATGACGAGGCCGAGTGGGCAGCCGCAGTGCGCCCCAACACGAAGCTCTTCTTCGCGGAGACCATCGGAAACCCGAAGATCAACATCCTCGACATCGAGAAGGTCTCGGCCGTCGCGCACGAGAACAACCTGCCCCTCATCGTCGACAACACGATCGCGACCCCGTACCTCATCCGCCCGTTCGAGTTCGGTGCGGACATCGTCGTGCACTCCGCCACCAAGTTCCTCGGCGGTCACGGCACGGTCATCGCCGGCGTCATCGTCGACGGTGGAAAGTTCCCCTGGGCTGCGAACGCGGACAAGTTCCCCGGACTCACCGAGCCGGACCCGAGCTACCACGGTGCGAGCTACACGACGGTGCTCGGCGACGCGATCGCGTTCGTCATCAAGGCCCGCGTCACGCTCCTGCGCGACACGGGTGCGGCCCTCTCCCCCGACAGCGCGTTCGCGCTGATCCAGGGCATCGAGACGCTGAGCCTGCGCATCGAGCGTCACACGCAGAACGCCCAGGAGATCGCCGAGTGGCTCGAGAACCACCCGGATGTCGCGTCGGTGAACTACTCCGGACTCCCCTCGAGCCCGTGGTACGCCGCGGCAAACAAGTACTCGCCCAAGGGTGTCGGCGCTGTCGTCTCGTTCGAACTCAAGGGCGGCGTCGACGCTGGTCGCGCGCTCGTCGAGAACGTCGAGCTGTTCAGCCACCTCGCCAACATCGGTGATGTGCGCAGCCTGATCATCCACCCGGCCTCCACGACCCACTCGCAGCTGACCCCCGAGCAGCAGCTCACGACCGGTGTCACGCCGGGCCTCGTGCGCCTCTCGGTCGGCATCGAGAACGTCGAAGACCTCAAGGCCGACCTCGAGGCCGGTTTCGCAGCAGCCCGCAAGGTTGCCGCGGCGAACGCCTCCGCGTAGTTCCTCCTCACGAAGGGCCCCGGTGTAACAATGCACCGGGGCCCTTCGCCTTTCGGCGATACTTGTCACGACATGGACTGGCAGACCCCCGAGGACACCGTTCCCTCGGCATTCATCACCGAGGCGAACGCCCGATCGCTCAGCGGCAAGCCCCCGGCGACCGGTGCCTGGCGCGACGGCGACCCCGTCGGCAACCGCCAGTTCGCCTCCGTCGGTGCTCTCACCCTCGAGCGCGGCGGGGAGCTGCCCGTCGTTCGGGTGGCGTACGAGACGTTCGGAACGCTCAACGCCGACGCCTCGAACGCGGTCCTCGTGGTGCACGCACTCACGGGCGACAGCCACGTCGTGGGCGACCCGGGCCCCGGGCATCCGACGGGCGGCTGGTGGAACGGCATGGTCGGCCCCGGCAAGGCGATCGACACCGACCGCTGGTTTGTCGTAGCGCCGAACATGCTGGGCGGATGCCAGGGCACCACCGGTCCGGCATCGTACGCGCCCGACGGCCGCGAGTGGGGCTCGCGCTTCCCGTTCGTCACCATCCGGGACCAGGTCGCCGTGCAGATTGCCCTCACGGACACGCTGGGCATCGAGCGCTGGGCAGCGGTCATCGGCGGCTCGATGGGCGGGATGCAGGCCCTCGAGCTCGCGATCGAGCATCCCGAACGTCTCGACCGCGTCGCCATTCTCGCGGCCCCGGCGATCTCGAACGCCGACCAGATCGCCCTCAACTCGGTGCAACTCGAGGCGATCCGCATGGACCCGCTCTTCGCCGGAGGCGACTACTACGACGAAGAGGAGGGCCCCCACCAGGGCCTTGCCCTGGCCCGGCGCATGGCGCTGCTCAACTACCGCTCCCCCAGCGAACTCAACGACCGCTTCGCGCGGAGCTGGCAGAGCGGCCTCAGCCCCATGGGCGGCGGCGGCCGTTACGCGGTCGAAAGCTACCTCGACTACCACGGCAATAAGTTCACGCGCCGGTTCGACGCCAACAGCTACCTCACGCTCGTACAGTCGATGAGCTCCCACGATGTCGGTCGCGGGCGCGGCGGGACAGTGGAGGCACTTCGTCGCGTGACCGCGCGAGCCCTTGTGCTCGGCATCGACAGCGACCGTCTCTTCCCGGTGGAGGACCAGCGTCACATCGCCGCTCACCTGCCGGGCAACATCGACGGCACGGAGCCGCACGTCATCTCGTCGCAGTTCGGTCACGATGGCTTCCTGATCGAGGAGGCTCTTGTCGGAACCCAGCTCAGCAGGCTCCTCGACGACTAGTTCTACCCCCACGCCGGGTTTGTACCCCGGCACACGGTGCGCCACCCCCCATAGCGGGGACGCGTATGCGACGATGATGCCAATGGACCTCATTGCCAAGGAGCGCGACCGCCTGCTCCAGCGCACCGCACGCGTCTACGGTCTGAGTTTCACCGTGGTGTCGCTCGTGTGCTTGAGCATGCCCGGAAGCGTCGACGTACTCACCTGGGTGCTCTGCCTTCCGCTCTACGCGGTGCTCGGATTCGCCCAGGTGCGACTCGGGCGCAGCCGCTCCCTTCGCTGGGTGGCGCTCGGCATCGTCGCCGGACTCGCCATCGTTCTCGTCGTCACGTTTGCCAGCACCGCGGGCGTCGGCCCGTCTGCGATCTCCGCGATCGCTCAACTCTCGGCCGGCTCGATCGCTTCGTTCGCTGTCGTACTCACGACGGAGCGCATCCGGCGCATCTTTCTGGCTCTCGCCGTCGTCATCTCGATCACCGTCGTGACCTTCTCACTGGCGCCGTACCAAGCCCCCCTCCGCACGATTCCGCTGCAGGTACTGGGCTGGATGCTCGCCGCGATCATCGGCTTCTGGATCAGCGCTGGAGTCCCCCGCGCTGCACGTCGCATCGCGAGCATCGGTCGCGCCCACCGGGCAGAGCGCCAAGCGAGTGAGACAGAGGCTCAGCGCCGCCAGGGCGCCCGACTCCTGCACGACACGGTGCTCGCAACTCTCACCCTCCTGGCGCACTCCGGGGTCGGTGTCGCCCCCGTCGCCCTGCGAGAGCAGGCGGCGGATGACGCGCGCCTCCTGCGCCAGCTCAGGCTCGGCGCAACACCGGCGCCCCAGTCGTCGGGCATCTACCAGCTCGAACCCAGCGAGGACACCGTGCTCGGCACGACCCTCGAATCGGTGAAGCAGCGATTCGGCCGCATGGGCCTCGAGGTGAGCTGGCACGGCACAGGGCAGGTGCTCCTGCCGAGCCATGTGCTCGACGCGTTCCTCCTGGCGCTGGCGGAGTGCCTCGAGAACGTGCGCAGGCACTCCGGCGTCACCGAAGCGCACGTCACCATCACCGACGACGAGACGACGGTGCGCGCCATGATCACCGACTCCGGGGTGGGCTTCGCTCTCGACGACGTCGATTCGGCGAGGCTCGGTTTCAAGGAGTCCGTCGTCGGTCGCCTCCGCGAGGTCGGCGGCAAGGCCAGACTCTTCTCCTCCCCCGGCTCCGGTACCACGGTCGTTCTGGAGGTGCCGAAGTGACCAGCATCCCCGAGGAGAACACTCTCGGCTCCGTCGTCGGTCGCCCATTCCGTCGGCGCGAGTCGGATGCCACGAGGCGCGTCATCCGTGCTGCGACGCCGCGCCGCTCCAGCCTCGGCACCGGATTCATCGGCATCGGCGCTGCAGTCGTCGTCGGACTCCGCGCCGTCTACGGCTTCGTCTGGTTCCTCAGCCTGCTCCCGGTCTACCCGGCGCCCTACGCAGCGGCCGCGGCGTGGGCGGTGCTCATCGTCACGCTCGTGGCTACCTTCGTGACGATTCGCGTGCTGGGCGACCTCCCCACGTGTGCGTTCGCCCTGTTCCTGCTCGGCCTCGCGGCATCCGTGGTGCTCGACCTCTACGCCGTGTGGGACCTCCACGACATCGGCCACGTCGCCACCGCAGCACCCACGGCAGTGATGGGCCTGCTCGTGGCACTCACCAGCCGACGCACCGCAGACATCGTGGTGGCCGCCAGCGTCTTCGGCGCGGGCCTTGCGACCGCCATGATCATCAACACGGCCTGGAGCGAGACCACTGCTAGCGCGCAGGTCACAACTCTCGCCTTCGCCGTGCTGCCCGCCATCATCGGTGCTGTTCTCATCTCAGGATTCCGCCGTCTCGTGCAGATCGAGCTCGACAGGGTGCTCGTACAGAGCACGGTCTCCGCCCCGCGCTTCGCCGTCGGGATGCTCGCCTCCGAGGAACTCGCCCGACTCGATCTCGCCGCAGAGGAGCTCCTCGACTCCGTGGCCACGGGGAGGGTTCCGTTGCCCCTCACTCCGAAGACGGCTTCGGTCGCGGCATCCCTCGCGACGGAGCTCCGGTTGCACCTCATCGAGGGTCGTCGCGAGACCTGGCTCTACCACGCGATCACGGAGTCCGACCTGCTCGGCAAGGCCGTGACCCTCACCGACAAGGGCAACCTCGCGGGACTGCTCGACCCACAGCAGCGCGATGGACTGCTCTCGACGGCGTGGCTACTCATCGCCGACAACAGTGTGAAGGCGAGCTCCCCGAGGACCGTGCACCTCACCCTCGGCCCCGTGACGTCGGCTGTCGATACGCCGTCGGGCAAGATCCGGGTGCCGATCGTCATGACCACCACGGGCGTGCCGCGCAACCGCGTGGACCCAGCCACGTGGGAAGCTATCGGTCGAGTGGGCCAGCACACCGATTCGACAGAGAACCAGAGCCTCCGGGTGGATATCAGTGCCTTAGTCGATAACCCGGCTGACCAGTGAACGCAGTAAGAAGAATGAGGACCCACCGTGACAACTCCTGACCGCATCAGGCTCGCTCTCGTTGATGACCACAAGATGCTTCTCGGCGCTCTGACCGAGTGGATCCGCAGCGCCGCCTCGGATATCGAGATGGTCGCAGCCGTTCCCAGCTGGCCAGAGCTCACGATCCATCCCGAGTTCCCGGTCGATGTGGTTCTGCTCGATCTCGACCTCAAAGACAACATCCCGATCTCGCTGAAGATCAGCACGCTCAAGACCATGGGTGTGAAGGTGGTGCTGATGAGCACCTACTCCGAGCCCAACGTCGTGCGGGAGGCGCTCGCTGCTGGTGCCCTCGGCTACCTCGTCAAGAGCGAGGATGCCGACATGATCGTCGAGGCGATCCGTGCCGCGTCGAAGGGTGAGCCTTTCGTCTCGGCCGAACTCGACCTCGCACTGAGCGCCGGAGAGGTCGGAGGGGCACCGAAGCTGAGCGCCCAGGAGCGTCGCGTCATGGCGCTTTACGGAGGTGGCGAGCCCGTGAAGGCTGTCGCGTACCAGCTCAGCATCTCCGAGGAGACGGCGAAGAGCTACCTCAAGCGCATCCGCGAGAAGTACCGCGTCGCTGGCTTCGACGTGGGCACCAAGGTGGCCCTACGCAAGCGGGCGATCGAGGACGGCATCCTTCTCGAGGGTGACATCCCCCGCCAGTTCTGACCGGGAGGCCGCGCGCCGGTCAAGCGCAACACTGACGAGCGCGAGGCTCACACCCGGCACCACCAGCAGGAGGCCGACCCAGGTCGGTGAGAGGTAGCCCAGCCCCGCGGCGATGGTGACCCCGCCAAGGTACGCGCCGAGGCTGTTGCCGATGTTGAGCGATGCGTGGTTGATCGCTGCGGCGAGCGACTGGCCGTCGCCAGCGACATCCATCAGCCGCGTCTGAATCGCCGGCGAGAGGGCGGATGCCGAGACCCCGACGAGGAACACGAAGAACACGAGCCCCACGGGGTTCTGCGCCGTGAGTGCGAGTCCGGCGAGGGCGACCGCGAAACCGCCGAAGCAAATGAAGAGCGTGCGGATGACGCTGCGGTCCGCCCCGCGCCCGCCGAGGAAGTTGCCGATCGTCATACCCACACCCACGGCGACGAGAACCCAGGGAACGACGCTCGCCTCGAGGCCCGCCACGTTCGTGACGACCGGCGCGATGTACGTGTAGACCGCGAAGAATCCGCCGAAGCCGATCGAACCGATCAGCAGCGCGAGCCACACCTGACCCCTGCGGAAGACCGTGAGCTCTCGACGGAGTGTGGCGGCCGGGTCTCCGGCCTGGAAAGGTACGGCGAGCGCGACGGCCACGAAGGTCGCCGCGAACACGAGCGCAACGGCGATGTAGGCGGTGCGCCACCCCGCCACCTGCCCGAGGTAGGTGATCGTGGGCACGCCGATGACGTTCGCGATCGTGAGACCGGACAGCACGAGGGCGACGCCCTGTCCCCTCTTGCCCGGGCCCATGAGCGACGCTGCCACGAGTGCCGCGATGCCGAAGTAGGCGCCGTGCGGCAGGGCCGCGAGGAACCGGGCGGCCAGTACGAGCTCGAATGTCGGCAGCAGGGCGGATGCCACCGTGCCGAGCGTGAAGAGCGCCACGCATCCCAGAAGAAGCTGCTTTCGGGGCAGTCGGGCGGCGACGGCAGCGATCGTCGGTGCGCCGACGACGACGCCCAGTGCGTACGCCGAGATGAGCCATCCGGCACGAGCGTTGGCGAGTTCGTGGGACTGCTCCCAGAGGTTCGGCAGCAGGTCGGCGGCCAGGTTCGGCAGCAATCCCATCGCCACGAATTCGGTCAGACCGATGCCGAATCCGCCCAGGGCGAGGGCCAGGAGCGCAAGTCGCGTGCGCGCCGGAGTCAGCACGGGTGTGGCTAGGGGAAGAGACATGGAGGGGCCGATCGGTCAGAACAAGGAGCCGCTCCCCGTCGAGCCCTGCAAGTCTACGTCGCCGCAGACACCCGTCAGTCGAGCTGCGCCTCGCGCTGGAGCGCCTGCTCCAATCGGGCCACCTTGCCCTCGAGCTCGCCCGTGTGGCCGGGCCGGATGTCCGCCTTGAGTACGAGCGAGACGCGAGTGCCGAAGCGCCCGACCGCCTCCGTCGCCCGGCGGATCACGTCGAACACCTCGTCCCACTCGCCCTCGATCGTCGTGAACATGGCGTCGGTGTGGTTGGGGAGCCCGGATGCCCTGACCACGGCAACGGCAGCGGCCACGGCGTCGTGCACCGAGTCCGTGCCATCCGCACCCCCGCTGGGTGCAACTGAGAACGCGACGAGCATGACCCGCTCCTTTCTTCGACTATCTGACAGGTTCTGGTGTGGCGGTCGGATCGCTCGCTCGCACGTCCAGCGGCTGTGCGTCAGCATCGGCTCCCGGAGCGCTCAACGCCATCGACCACCGGGGCGCGGTGACGATCGCCGTGATCGCCCAGCCCAGCAGCACGAAGTAGAGCGCGTTGCGTGCGGTGAGCACGGAGAGCATGGGCACGTCGAGGGCCAGCAGCCACCCGTAGAAGTAGGGGTAGACGAGCTGGGTCAATGCACCGATGACGAGCACGAGGGACGCTGGCGTACGGAACGAGCGCCCGAGCCCAGCCGCGCTCGTGGCAAGCCCGAGCACGATGGGCACCGCCAGCCAGGAGACGAATTGCGGCGACCCCACCTTGTTGAAGGCGATCAGGGCAGTGACGAGGGCGAGCGCCAGCGGCGGCAGCAGGTCGCCCGCCGACGCACCCGCGCGCAGCGCGCGTGCGCCGAGCAGCACGATGGCGGCGACCACGACGGCCATCACGGGGGTCATCACGTCGGCTGCAACGGCCCACCCCGGGCCGACGACCTGGTAGGTGAGGATGTCCTGGTCGTAGTAGACGCGCGCCCCGGGCACTCCGGCTCGCGCCATCCACATCCAGACGGAGCTGATCGGGGCCTCGATCTGCAGGCCGCGCCCCGTCTGCTCCGTGATGAAGCTCAGGACGCTTGCAGACCCGCCTGCCGCGAGTGCACCGAGCAAGACTACGAGGGTCGTTCCGACAGCTCCAGCGATCACCGTGAGGCGAGCGCGAAGGGCAACGATCGCGGCCAGCACCAGAGCGGCCGGCCACACCTTGATCCACGTGGCCACAGCGAGGAGAACGGAGGCGAGCAGCGGCCTGGTCGCGAGGAACAGCACGCCGATGATCGCGAGTGGGACGGTGATCGAGTCGATACGCCCGAGCGCGATAGGGCCGAGGAGCGCGAGGAAGGCCACCCACCACCATCCGACTGAGGTGCGCTCCGGGCGTCGGCCCCAGCCCGTGATGAAGGCCATCGCCACGGCATTGAGGATGATCACGATCGAGATCCAGGTCGGCCCGTACTGGTCCAGCCCCAGGGCCGAGGCTCCGAGCATCGGGGCCAGGGCGAGGATCGGGTACACCCACGCGGAGTCAATGCCCACCCACACGCCGTTATCGAGCGCCTGCTCGACCCAGAACTTGTACACCAGGGTGACGTCGCCGAGAGGAAGACCGGGCGCGTAGAGCGCGAGAAGTCCCAGCCAGAGCTGCACGATGACGAACGCGATCCACAGCGCGAGCGGGCTGCGGGCGATAGATCGGACGACGGTGAGCCCGCCACGGAGAGCGGGCTCGGGACGCATGCCTCCCAGCGTATCCGGTAACAAAATGACCTGATTCCGGGGTGGCCGCCTGCCTGCGGGAAGATGGAGGTACACAGCATCCCTTTCCAGGAGACCACCATGACTCGATCTGCCACTATCCGCAGTGTCGCTGCCCTTGGCGCGGCCGTTCTCGCACTCGGTCTCGCCGCGTGCGCTCCCGCCGCGCCGGCGAGCGACTACGTCACCGACGGCAAGCTCACGATCGGCACGGGAGAGCCTGCGTACTACCCCTGGGTCATCGACGATGCCCCAGAGTCCGGCGAGGGCTTCGAGGCGGCTGTCGCGTACGCGGTCGCCGAGGAGCTCGGCTTCGCCGCCGAGGATGTCGTGTGGGTTCGCACGACCTTCGATGAGGCCATCGCACCCGGCCCCAAGAACTTCGACTTCAATCTGCAGCAGTTCTCCATCACCGAGGAGCGCGCCGCAAACGTGGACTTCTCCTCCCCGTACTACGAGACCACGCAGGCGATCATCACGATCGACGGCTCCGCTGCCGCTGGGGCGACCTCGATCGAGGACCTCAAGGGCCTACTGATCGGCGCAGCCACGGGCACCACGAGTTTCAAGGCCATCGAAGACCAGATCGCACCCACCGCAGGCGCCCAGGCCTTCAACACGAACGACGACGCGAAGCTGGCGCTGGAGAGCGGCACGATCGACGCCCTCGTCGTCGACCTGCCCACCGCGTTCTACCTCACGGGAGTCGAGCTGGAGGATGGCGTCATCCTCGGTCAGCTGCCCCTGGAGGATGGCACGGGCGATCTCTTCGGACTCGTTCTCCCCAAGGACAGCCCGCTCACCGCGAGCGTGACGGATGCCGTGGACGCCCTGCGCGACAGCGGTGCCCTGGCCGATCTGGAAGCCGAATGGCTCTCCGACTCGGTATCAGTGCCCGTCCTGAAGTAGTTTTCCTAGGTGACCAACGACGAGGCCCGGCAGCCGAGCTCCATCGAGCTCGACCGCCGGGCCTTTCGTCGCCGCCAGAACACCCGGTCGGTGCTGATCAGCGCCGCGTCGACCGTCGCCCTCGCCGTCGTGCTGTGGATCACCCTCGTGAACACCCCAGGCTGGGCGAGGGTTCAGCAGAGTTTCTTCAATCCGGAGATCTTCGTCGCGTCGATCCCGCGGGTGTGGGACGGGTTCCTGCTCAACCTGCGCGTGCTGTTCTTCGCCGTGATCGGCGTGCTCGTCGTGAGCGTGCTGCTTGCGGTCCTGCGCACCCTGCGCGGCCCCGTCTTCTTCCCGTTGCGCGCACTGGCCTCCGGCTACACCGACCTGTTCAGGGGCATCCCACTGATCATCGTGTTGTATCTCGTCGGCTACGGCATCCCCGGGTTGCAGGGCTCGGACGGCGCACGCATCCCCGCGGCCGTGCTCGGCACCATCGCGCTCATCCTCGTGTACTCGGCATATGTCTCCGAGGTGTTCCGCGCTGGCATCGAAGCCGTGCATCCATCGCAGCGACTCGCCGCTCGCTCGCTCGGGCTGAGCCACGGCAAGACCCTCCGACTCGTGGTGCTGCCGCAGGCGGTGCGTAAGGTCACACCGGCGTTGATGAACGACTTCATCGCCATGCAGAAAGACGTGGGCCTGATCTCGGTTCTCGGCGCCATCGACGCTGTGCGCGCCGCCCAGATCCAGGTCGCCCAGTACTACAACTTCACCCCGTACGTTCTCGCCGGGCTGCTCTTCGTGGTGCTCGCGCTCCCGCTCATCCGTCTCACCGATTGGTACTCAGCTCGCCTTCGAGCACGGGAACAGGTCGGGGGCATCGTATGAGAGACCTCCAGGCCTCCCCCGTTCTCTCCGTGCGTGGAGTGCACAAGTCGTTCGGCGACCGCGAGGTGCTGCGCGGAATCGACCTCGACGTCTCAGCGCACGAGGTGGTCGCACTCATCGGCGCGAGCGGCTCCGGCAAGTCGACTCTGCTGCGCACGATCAACCTTCTCGAGCAGATCGACGACGGGCAGATCTTTCTCGGTGGCGAAGACATCAGCGATCCGCGCGTAGCGGTGGATGCCGTACGCGCCAGAATCGGCGTCGTCTTCCAGCACTACAACCTCTTCCCGCACCTCTCCGTGCTCGACAACGTCACCCTCGCCTCGCGTCACGTCTTCGGAGAGTCCCGCGCCGCCGCGGAGGAACGAGGCCGCGAATTGCTGGCGCGCATCGGACTGGCGGAGAACGCCGGTTCCTACCCCGATCGACTCTCCGGCGGCCAACAACAGCGGGCCGCCATCGTGCGCGCGATCGCGACGAACCCCGAACTGCTGCTGCTCGACGAGATCACGAGCGCGCTCGACCCGGAGCTCGTGAGCGAGGTCCTCGACCTGGTGCGCGAGCTCGGTGAGGATGGCACGACAATCGTCATGGCGACGCACGAGATGGCCTTCGCCCGCGATGTGGCCCACCGCGTCGTTTTCCTCGACCAGGGAGTCATCGTCGAGCAGGGCCTCGCCGCCGAGTTCTTCGCATCACCCCGAGAGCCGCGCACGCGCGAGTTCCTGTCGCGCTTCCTGACCTAGCGCTCTGCGATGAGTTCGGCGATCGTGGCCGGAATGGCGGCGCAGAGGTCGAGGATCGTGAACGGTCCGCCGCTGCTCGCCCGGGTCGCGGCGAGACCGTGGAGGAGTGCGGCCGTCGCGGCCAGTCGGGCGAGAGCAGTGTCATCCGCCTCGATGAGGTCGGTGTGGGTTGCCACGAGCGCGCCGAGGATCCCGCCGAGCGCGTCGCCGGCCCCTGCCGTCGCGAGCCAGGTCGGCGCGCCAGAGACTCCGATCGAGATGCCGGGGCCCGCGACATGCGTCGTGTGGCCCTTCAGCAGGACGGTGGCGTTCAGTCGTTCGGATGCGCGTCTCGACCACTCGAGCGGTGCGGCCGCCACGGCATCCACCTCGACACCGAGCACACGCGCGAGCTCCCGGTAGTGCGGCGTGAGCACGACCGGCCCGCTGGCGTGCTCGTGGAGGTCAAGTGCACCACCATCCAGTACGGCGGGCACGCCGTCGGAGAGCGCCGTGAGCATCGGCTCGACGTCACGCTCGACGGGGTCCATGCCAGAACCGAGCAACCATGCCTGCACACGGCCCGGTGAAGTGACTGCCTCAGGGCGGCGCTGGAGCACGAGACCTGCAGCTCGTTCCGGGCCCAGGTAGCGCAGCATCCCGACCCCGGTGTGCAGGGCAGCCTCGACGCTCAGCACCGCCGCCCCGGGGTACTGGTCGGAGCCGGTGATGACTCCGAGCACTCCCCTGCTGTACTTATCGTCGTTCTCAGCCGGCACCGCGATGAGTGCTGCGGCTTCGTGGGCCGTCCACGGCGAGAAGTAGGTCATGGGACTCACGATAGTTTGAAGGGGTGAGCATCAGTATCCCCGGTCGTGTTGTCGTGTTCGATTACGGGGAGGTCATCTCGCGGAGTCCGAGTGCCGCCGACCAGCAGGTGCTGCTCGACCTGGCGGATGTCGAGCCCGAAGTGTTCTGGGCTAGCTACTGGGGTCGGCGTGACGCGCTCGACCAGGGCACCGTGAGCGTGCCGGAGTACTGGGCCCAGGTCGCTTCCGACACCGGTGCGGAGTGGTCGCCCTCGCGCGTGTACGAGCTCTGGGTCACCGACTTCCGCAGCTGGTGGAGCGTCGAGCCGGGAACGGTCGACCTGATCGCCCGGCTGAGCGCTGGCGGCACGCGCCTGGCCATCCTCTCGAATGCCGGCTTCGACTTCGCGAGCGGGTTCCGATTCGGCCCTCTCGGGCAGTATTTCGAGCGGGTCTTCGTCAGCGCGGAGATGGACGCGATCAAGCCCGATCCATCGATCTACCTCGAGGTTGCCGACGAGTTGGGAATCACTCCAGCCGAGATGGTGTTCATCGACAACAAGGTCGTGAACACCGACGCCGCCAGCGCACTCGGTATCACGGCCCACCACTTCACCGGAGTGCCCGGGCTCGAAGCATTCCTGGAAGGACTCTCCGCGTGAGCGCGCTCTTTTCCCCCCTCTCGATCCGAGACATCGAGTTCCGCAACCGGCTGTGGCTGGCGCCGCTCTGCCAGTACAGCGTCGAGAAGCAGGACGGTGTGCCGACGGATTGGCACATGGTGCACCTCGGCGGTTTCGCGCTCGGTGGTGCCGGTCTCGTCATGACCGAGGCGACAGCGGTGTCGCCCGAGGGTCGGATCTCACCTCAGGACACCGGCATCTGGAACGCGGAGCAGGCGGAGGCGTGGGCTCGCATCGTTCGCTTCATCCGTTCGCAGGGCGCCGTGGCGGGCATCCAGCTGGCGCACGCCGGACGCAAGGCGTCGACGTGGCTCGAGTGGGTGCCAGAGCATGGCACCGTTCCGGCCGACCAGGGCGGGTGGACAGCTGTCGCACCGTCAGCGGTGGCCTACCCGGGTTATGACACTCCCCGAGCCCTCGAGGCCAGCGAGATGGCGGGCATCGTCGATGACTTCGTCGCCGCGGCTCGCCGCGCGCTCGACGCCGGATTCGAGCTGCTCGAGATCCACGCGGCGCACGGCTACCTGCTGCACGAATTCCTCTCGCCGCTGTCGAACACGCGCGACGACGAGTACGGCGGCAGCCTCGAGAACCGAGCACGGCTCCTGCTCGATATCGTGCGGGCCGTTCGCGCCGAGGCAGGCGCCGGCATCCCGGTTCTCGTGCGGTTCTCGGCGACCGACTGGGTGGATGACGCGTGGGACGTCGACCAGACTGCAACGGTCGCGACCTGGGCCGTCGAAGCCGGGGCCGACCTCTTCGACATCTCCACCGGCGGACTCACCAACGGCGTTCACATCCCGACCGCCCCGGGGTACCAGGTGCCGTTCGCGGAGCAGGTGCACGAGGTTTCCGACGCGCCCGTGAGCGCGGTGGGACTCATCACGACGGCTGAGCAGGCCGAGGAGATCGTGGCATCCGGCAAGGCGGATGCAGTGATGATGGGCCGCGAACTGATGCGCGACCCCCACTTCGCCTGGCGTGCCGCCCACCAGCTCGGTGTTGAACTCGACTACTACCCGCCGCAGTACCTCCGCGCGCGCTGGAGCTAAGAGCGAAGGCCATTTCTGGCCTTCGCCGCGACGCCAGCGCCGTGCGCCGTCTCGGCGCACGGTTGCCTACGACCTAGCGGCGCTGCGTCGCGTCCTGCACCTCGCCCACGAGCTCCTCGATGATGTCCTCGAGGAACAACACACCGCGGGTCGCTCCGTGCTCGTCGAATACTCGGGCGACGTGCACCCCGACCCGGCGCATCGTGGCGAGGGCATCCTCGAGATCGGTATCGCGGAAGATCGAGATGAGCTGCCTGATCCGCTTCGGCGGCACGGGCTCGTGGTACTCGTCCTCATCGAGGTCGATGACGTCCTTGAGGTGCAGGTAGCCGGTGGGCTCGCCCTCGTCGTTGACGAGGATGTACCGCGAGAAGCCGCGCTGGGCCACGGCCTTCTCGAGGTCGGATGGCGTGGCATCCTCCGGCAGCGTGACGAGCGAGTCCATGCCGACCCCGATGTCCTTGACCTTCTTCGAGGTGAACTCGAAGGCCGCCGTGAGCGTGCCGCCCTCGTCGCGGAGGATGCCCTCGCGCTTGGACTGGTCGACGATGGTGGCGACCTCGTCGAGCGTGAAGACGCTCGTGGCCTCGCTCTTCGGCTCGACCCTGAACAGACGCAGCGCGTTGTTCGCGATCGCATTCAGCACCACGATGATCGGGTTGAAGACGCGAGCGACGAACACCAGCGGAGGCGCGAGAATCAGCACCGCACGGTCCGGCAGCGAGAACGAGAGGTTCTTCGGCACCATCTCGCCGAACACCACGTGGAGGAACGACACCACCAACAGCGCGATGATGAACGCGATCGTACTGATGACATCTTCCGACCATCCGGTGAGCGCCAGGGGGTACTCGAGCAGGTGGTGGATAGCGGGCTCTGACACATTCAGGATGAGCAGCGAGCAGATCGTGATTCCGAGCTGGCAGGCCGCCAGCATGAGCGTCGCGTGCTCCATCGCCCAGAGGGCAGTCTTCGCGGCTCGGGATCCTGCTTCGGCGCGTGGCTCGATCTGCGAGCGCCGCGCCGAGATGACGGCGAATTCGGCGCCGACGAAGAAGGCATTGATGGCCAGGAGCACGAAGAGCCAGGCGATTCCCCACCAGTCCATTACTTCGCACCCCCCTCGGGCGTCTCGACGGGCTGCGGCGTGTACCGCACCCGGTCGATACGGCGCCCGTCCAGGCGCTCGATGCGGAACGTTCCCGTCGGCAGCTCGACGACATCGCCGACTACCGGCAGACGACCGAGCTCACTCATGAGCCATCCGGCCACGGTCTCGAACGGGCCCTCTTCCGGCACGGCGACGCCCGTGCGCTCGCGAAGCTCGTCGGGCCTCAGGATGCCCGGGAAGGTGAACCAGTCGCGTGAGCGCACCACGTCGGGTTTGCTGCGGTCGTGCTCGTCGGACACTTCGCCGACGAGCTCCTCCACAAGGTCCTCGAGGGTCGCGACTCCGGCGGTGCCGCCGTACTCGTCGACCACGACGGCCATCTGGTAGCCCCGGCCGCGGAGTTCGGCGAGGAGCGAATCCAGTTTCATCGTCTCGGGCACGCGCAGGGCATCCGACTGGAGAGCGGATGCCGGCACCTCTCCCCGCTTCTCGCGGGGCACGGCAACGGCCTGCTTCACGTGCACGATGCCGACAACGTCGTCGACCGAGTCATCCGTCACGGGGAAGCGCGAGAGTCCGGTCTTGCGTGCCAGCTCGATGACGGCCTGGGCGGAGTCCTTGCGGTCAACGCTCTCGAGGCGTGGCCTCGGGGTCATGACATCCTGCGCGGTGAGATCGGCGAAGGCCAGGGTACGGGCCAGAAGGGTAGCGGTGTCGAGGTCGAGGCTTCCCTCGCTCGCGGAGCGACGCACAAGCGAGGTGAGTTCCTCTGCCGTGCGCGCACCGGAAAGCTCCTCCTTCGGCTCGATGCCGATGCTCCGCAGCACCCCGTTCGCGGTGTTGTTGAGAAGCGCGACCGCGGGGCGGAACACCATCGTGAAGACCACCTGGAACGGGATCACGACCTTCGCGGTCGCCCGCGGGATAGCGAGCGCGAGGTTTTTGGGTACGAGCTCGCCGATGATCATCGACAGCAGCGTGGCGAGTGTGATCGCGATGATCGTGGCGATGATCCGCGTGCCGGCCTCGCCCAGCCCGAGGGCCGCGAGCGGCACAGCGAACCAGGTGCTCAGGGCCGGCTCGAGGGTGTAGCCGGTGAGGAGCGTGGTGAGTGTGATGCCGAGTTGTGCGCTCGAGAGGTGCGTCGACGTGTGCTTGAGCGCGCCGATGGTCATACCGAGGCCACGTTCGCCACGTTCCTGCCGCGCCTCGAGATCAGATCGATCGAGGTTGACGAGCGCGAATTCGCTCGCGACGAAGAAACCGGTTCCGACGGTCAGCACGACTCCGATGGCCAGCATGATCCACTCATACATGGGGGAAACCGCCGGCCAGGGGTCTAGAGGGAGGGTCGTCCATAAGTGCGACGAGTCTACAGAAAGTCGGCTGGGTAATCGCCAGCCCCCGAGGTCTGCGCCTCACGCGGTACTTTGCGCAACGCGCGGCCGCCGCGAACGGGCGCGAGTTGCGCAAACGAGCGCGTGCCGTCTATCCCCAGCGCGCCCGTACCTGTCGTCGTCCACAGTTTCCGTCGGCCGCCCGCCCGACAGGTGAGGACGTCGTCAGCCTTGTGACGTGGACCTTCCCCCGAAACGCGATGGCCTGTTCCTTTCCGCCGAGTCCGAGAGGCTGGGGCGCGACCGGCGCGACCTGAGCCTGAGGGCACGGAGCGGCGCTCTCGTCCGGGTTCGTCGAGGTGCGTATGTGGATGACGCGACGTGGAGTTCCGCGAAACCGCGGGCCCGTTACATCCTGGGCCTTCGTGCTGCAGAGCACGCCGCGAGCTGCCCGCTCGTCTTCTCCCACCTGTCTGCGGCGGCGATATGGGGCCTTCCCGTGCTGGGACTCTGGCAGAGCGCGAGTGTCCACGTCGTGATGGGCATCTCGTCGGGAGGACGCTCGTCCCGAGGGATATCGCGCCACGGCGTCGCCATGGAGTTGGTGGTCACGCATCTCGTCGACGGCCTCATCGTGACGTCGGTGGAACGAACGCTCATCGACTTGGCGACAACGACATCGTTTGCCTCTGCTGTCATGTCGTTTGACTTCGCCCTTGGCGGGCGCGATCCATTGACGGCCAAACAGAGAATCCGCACAGAGATGGAACGCCTCGCGCTCAGACGCGGGCGTCGACGAGTCGAGCACGTGCTGGATTTCGCAGTGCAGAACAGCGGCTCACCCGGTGAGTCCTTGAGTAGGGCGAGATTCTTCGAGTTGGGTTTCCCGGCGCCGAAGCTCCAGGTCGAGTTCGTGCACCACACGGGCATCACGGATCGGGTCGACTTCGACTGGGAGGAGTTCGAACACATCGGGGAGTTCGACGGGCTCGGAAAGTACCGAGACCCACGTCTCATGTCCGGCCTCGCGCCGGAAGAGGTCGTCATCCGTGAAAAGCGGAGGGAGGATCGCCTCAGGTCGAAGCGGCCACACTTCTCACGCTGGGAATGGGCAGATGCTCTAGAGGCACACCGCCTCGCAGCCATCCTCGCCGAAGCGGGCCTGCCTCGCTCGCTCGATCGCCGCTAGCGCGCACGTTTGCGCACCACGCGGCCCATCCGAACGGGCGCACGTCGCGCGAACGTGCGCGCTACCACGACACCGGGAGCGCCTTGCCCTCCTCGTAACCCGCGGCCGACTGGATGCCGACGAGTGCGCGCTCCTGGAACTCCTCCAGGCTCGTCGCCCCCGCGTAGCTCAGCGAGCTGCGAACGCCGGAGGTGATCATGTCGAGCAGGTCCTCGAGGGAGGGGCGCAGCGGGTCGAGGTAGATCTTCGAGCTCGAGATGCCCTCCGCGAAGAGAGTCTTGCGCGCGAGTTCGTAGGCGTCGAGGCGCTCAAAGCGTTCCTTCACGGCCTTGGTGGACGCCATGCCCCAGCTCTCCTTGTACGCACGCCCCGCGTCATCCGTCGCGAGCGTGCCCGGCGCCTCGATGGTTCCCGCGAACCAGGAGCCGATCATCACGGATGCCGCGCCAGCGGCGAGCGCGAGTGCAACATCCCGCGGGTAGCGCACACCGCCATCCGCCCACACGTGGGCTCCGAGCTTGCGCGCTTCCTCAGCGGTCTCCAGCACCGCGGAGAACTGCGGACGCCCCACCGCCGTCATCATGCGCGTGGTGCACATCGCGCCGGGGCCGACTCCCACCTTGATGATGGATGCGCCGGCCTCCACGAGATCGCGCACCGCTTCGGCCGTCACCACGTTGCCGGCCACGATCGGCACCCCGAGATCGAGCGCAGCGACCTTGCGGATCGCCGCGACCATGCCGTCCTGGTGTCCGTGCGCCGTGTCGATCACGATGACATCGACGCCAGCTTCGACGATCGCGCGGGCCTTGCCCGCCACATCACCGTTGATACCGATCGCGGCGGCAACCTTGAGCCGACCCTGCGCATCGAGAGCTGGCTGGTACAGCGTGGAGCGCAGCGCTCCCTTCCGGCTGATGGTTCCAACGACGCGACCGTCGTGCAGCACGGGCGCGAACTCGATGTCGGCCGCGACCATGAGGTCGAACGCCGCGCGCGGACCGGTGAGTTCGTCGACGTCGATCGAGGGACCCTGGGGTCCGATCAGGTCGCGGATCGGGGCATCCGGCATCGCCGTGGCCAGGCGCTCGGCCGGCACTGCTCCGAGATAGGTGCCGTCTTCGTCGTGCACGACGAGGCCGTGGCCGGCGAGCGGCGGGATCTGCTCCAGCGCCTCCCCGACTGTGGCGTTCGCTGTGAGCTCCACCGCGGCATCCCACCCGACGGGCTGCGCCTTGACCCAGCGGATCGCAGCGTCGAGATCCTGGTGGTGCATGTCCTGTGGGAGCACGCCGAGGCCACCCCGACGAGCGAGCGCCGCAGCGAGCCGCGGACCGGTCACCGAGTTCATGTTGGCGGAGACGATCGGGATGCTCGCGCCCGTGCCATCCGGCGGTGCAAGCGAGACATCCAGCCTGCTCGAGACAGCTGATCGCGAGGGCACGAGGAAGACATCGGAGTAGGTCAGATCGTGAGTCGGACTCGTCTCATAGAAGCGCATGAATTAACGGTACTCCCGGCACGTAAGCCCACCTCTCGCTCAGGAAAAACAAGTACGCTTGTCGTCGGTGTGTTCTCACCCGGAACCGCCAGTTGTCAATCATGACGAGAGAACCGGAAGTGGGCGGTCGGCTGTGTCAAGCCAAGTGACCGGAGTCGTTCCGGAGGGTGATTCCTCCGGCGAATTCGGAGCCAATGAGTGGCTCGTAGATGAGATGTACGAGCGTTACCTCGAGGACAAGAATTCGGTCGACCAGAGTTGGTGGCCGATTCTGGAGAACTACCAGCGAACACTCGATCCGACCCCCACCGGGGCGATCGACATCGTGGGCTCGGCGCAGAGCAGCACCGCTGCCGCCGAGACCTCGCTCGAGGCTCCCGCTGCCGATGCCACGCCCGAGGCCCAGGTCGGCGGTGAGGCGCAGATTCCCGAGCCGGTCGCCGAGAGCGCGCCTGTCGCTCCCGAGCCGGCTCCCACCACTGGCTCACAACCCGTCGCGCGCACGACGTCGGCTCCGGCCCAGCGCCAGCCCATCCCAGCGGATGCCCCGGCCACGGCCCCCGTCAAGACCCAGGCCTCGCCCGCTGAGCCCGAGGCAGAGCCCGAGAACGTGGTCGCAACCCTCAAGGGTGCGGCCAAGAGCCTTGCTGCGAACATGGATGCGAGCCTCACGGTCCCGACTGCGACGAGCGTTCGCACCATCCCGGCGAAGCTCATGATCGACAACCGCATCGTGATCAACAACCACATGAAGCGGGCACGAGGCGGCAAGGTCTCATTCACCCACCTCATCGCGTGGGCGATCGTTCGTACGCTCAAGGAGTTCCCGAGCCAGAACGTCTTCTACGACGAGGTCGACGGCAAGCCGTCTGTTGTCACCCCCGCGCACATCAACCTCGGTATCGCGATCGACATCCCGAAGCCCGACGGAACCCGTGCGCTGGTCGTTCCGGGCATCAAGCGCGCCGACACCATGGACTTCGGCGAGTTCCTTGTCGCTTACGAAGACGTGGTCGCCCGCGGCCGCAGCGGCAAGCTCACCGCCGCCGACTTCCAGGGCAACACGATCTCGCTCACCAACCCCGGTGGCATCGGCACAGAGCACTCCGTTCCGCGCCTCATGCGCGGTGCTGGATGCATCGTCGGTGCTGGTGCCCTCGAGTACCCGGCCGAGTTCCAGGGCGCGAGCCCCAAGACCCTCGCGGAATTGGCGATCGGTAAGACGATCACCCTCACGAGCACCTACGACCACCGCGTCATCCAGGGTGCGGGTTCCGGTGAGTTCCTCAAGAAGATCCACGAACTCCTCATCGGCGAGCGTGACTTCTACCAGGAGATCTTCGCGGCACTCCGCATCCCCTACGACCCCATCCACTGGGCGGCCGACATCAGCGTGGACCTTGCCGACAACGTCGACAAGACCGCCCGCGTGCAGGAGCTCATCAACGCGTTCCGTGTGCGCGGCCACCTCATGGCAGACACCGACCCGCTCGAGTACCGCCAGCGCTCGCACCCCGACCTGGACATCTCGAGCCACGGCCTGACGTTCTGGGACCTGGACCGCGAGTTCGTCACTGGCGGCTTCGGCGGCAAGCGCACGATGCTCCTGCGCGACATCCTCGGCGTGCTCCGTGACTCCTACTGCCGCACGATCGGCATCGAGTACATGCACATCCAGGACCCGGTGCAGCGTCGCTGGTTCCAGGAGCACATCGAGCAGAAGTACACGAAGCCCGGGCACGACGAGCAGCTGCGTATTCTCGGCAAGCTCAACGAGGCCGAGGCTTTCGAGACGTTCCTGCAGACGAAGTACGTCGGCCAGAAGCGCTTCAGCCTCGAGGGTGGCGAATCACTCGTCGCACTGCTCGATGCCGTGCTGCAGAAGGCGGCTGAGGAGCAGCTCGAGGAGGTCGCGATCGGCATGGCCCACCGCGGCCGCCTGAACGTGCTGACCAACATCGCGGGCAAGACATACGGCCAGATCTTCCGTGAGTTCGAGGGCACGCAGGACCCGAAGACGGTCCAGGGCTCCGGCGACGTGAAGTACCACCTCGGCACCGAGGGCTCGTTCCGTGCCGCCGGCGGCGAGACCATCCCGGTGTACCTCGCGGCCAACCCGTCCCACCTCGAGGCCGTCGACGGCGTGCTCGAGGGCATCGTGCGCGCCAAGCAGGACCGCCGCCCCATCGGATCGTTCAGCGTGCTGCCGCTCATGGTGCACGGTGACGCGGCGATGGCCGGCCAGGGCATCGTGGTCGAGATCCTCCAGATGTCGCAGCTCCGTGCGTACCGCACGGGCGGCACGATCCACGTGAACATCAACAACCAGGTCGGTTTCACGACTCCACCGAAGGAGGGTCGCACGTCGACCTATTCGACGGATGTCGCGAAGACCATCCAGGCTCCGATCTTCCACGTCAACGGGGATGACCCGGAGGCCGTCGTACGCGTCGCCGAACTGGCCTTCGCCTACCGCCAGGCCTTCCACCGCGACGTCGTGATCGACCTGATCTGCTACCGCCGTCGCGGTCACAACGAGGGTGACGACCCCTCGATGACGCAGCCGCTCATGTACAACCTCATCGAGGCGAAGCGCTCGGTGCGCACGCTCTACACCGAGGCCCTCGTCGGTCGCGGTGACATCACGCAGGAGGAGTTCGAGGCCGCCCACCGCAGCTTCCAGGACAGCCTCGAGCGTGCGTTCGCCGAGACACATGCGGCGCAGACTGGAACGATCCCGATCATCACGGCGGATGGCGAGGCGGTGGCAGACCTCGAGAAGCCCGAGTCGCAGCGCCACGAGCAGCCGGCGGGCGAGCCCGAGTCGACCGCGGTGCCGGAGTCGGTCATCCACCTCATCGGTGATGCTCAGGACAACCCGCCAGCCGGGTTCACCGTGCATCCCAAGCTCCAGGCTCTTCTCAAGAAGCGCGTCGACATGAGCCGCAACGGCAACATCGACTGGGGCTTCGGCGAGCTGCTGGCCCTTGGTTCGCTGCTCATCGAGGGAACGCCCGTGCGGATGGCAGGGCAGGACACCCGCCGCGGAACATTCGTTCAGCGCCACGCGGTGCTCCACGACCGCGAGAACGGCCAGGAATGGCTGCCTCTGGCCAACCTCACCGAGAACCAGGCCCGCCTGTGGATCTACGACTCGCTCCTCAGCGAGTACGCCGCGATGGGCTTCGAGTACGGCTATTCGGTCGAACGTGCAGATGCCCTGGTGCTCTGGGAGGCACAGTTCGGCGACTTCGCCAACGGCGCCCAGACGGTCATCGACGAGTTCATCTCCAGTGCCGAGCAGAAGTGGGGCCAGCGTTCGAGTGTCGTGCTACTACTGCCGCACGGCTACGAGGGCCAGGGACCGGACCACTCCTCCGCGAGGATCGAGCGGTACCTCCAGATGTGCGCCGAGAACAACATGACCGTTGCGCGTCCTTCGACTCCCGCGTCGTACTTCCACCTGCTGCGCCGCCAGGCATACGAGCGCCCGCGCACGCCGCTCATCGTCTTCACGCCGAAGGCCATGCTGCGTCTCCGCGGTGCCACGAGTGAGGTCTCCGACTTCACCAACGGCAAGTTCGAGCCCGTCATCGACGACAACCGGGTGAGCGACAAGAACGCCGTCAAGCGGGTTCTGCTCACCTCCGGCAAGATCTACTACGACCTGATCGCCGAGCTCGACAAGCGCGAGGTTCGGGACATCGCGGTGGTGCGGATGGAGCAGTACTACCCTGTCCCCGCAGAGGGCCTCAACCGCGTCCTGGAGCAGTACCCGAACGCGGACCTGGTGTGGACGCAGGACGAGCCGGAGAACCAGGGTGCGTGGCCGTTCATGTGCCTCGAGGTCGTTCGGCACCTGAAGGGCCGCACGATCAAGGTGGCGTCACGCCCGGCATCCGCCTCGCCCGCGACCGGATCGTCGAAGCGCAGTGCCATCGAGCAGGCGGACCTGATCAACCGGGCTCTCGCCCTGTAACGCTCTGAGCCAGCTACCACCGAGGTAAGCGAAACGGCCCTTCCCGCGCAAGCGAGAAGGGCCGTTTGCCTTACCTCAGAAACTAGTTCGTGAGCTGGGGCGCGACGATTGCGCGGCCACCGGTCGGGATGATGTCCTTGCCGAGCGGGGCGAGCGAGATCGGGATCATCTTGAAGTCGGCGATCGCGAGCGGGATGCCGATGATCGTGATGGCCAGGGCGATGCCTGACAGGATGTGGCCGATGGCGAGCCAGAGCCCGGCGAAGATGAACCAGATGACGTTGCCGAGGAACGAGAACACGCCGGCTGTCGGCTTCTGCACGACCTGGCGGCCGAACGGCCACAGCACGTAGTTCGCCATGCGGAACGAGGCGATACCCCACGGGATGGTCACGATGAGGATGCAGCAGATCACGCCGGCGAGCATGTAACCGAGGAAGAGCCAGAAGCCCGAGAACACCAGCCAGATGATGTTCAGGACCGTGTTCACTATGCGTTCTCCAGGCGAGCGATGATCGCGGCCCGGAGCTCCTCCGGGGCCTTCTCCTGGCAGGCCTTCTGCATCTTCAGCGTCAGGGTGATTCCCACAAGGTGCTCGGTCGAGCAGTCCTCGCACCCGTCGAGATGGTCGGTGATGTCCTGGAAGTCCTCTGGGCTGAGCTCGCGGTGCAGGTACTCCTCGAGCTCGGCCTTGGCTTTGTCACATCCGCAGTCGGTCATTTCGTGCTCCTCGATGAGGTGGGTGCGGCGACGATGCCGCGTTCGCGTGCGTAATCAGCGAGCAGCTCGCGCAGCATGCGGCGCCCGCGGTGGAGACGGCTCATCACGGTGCCCACGGGGGTCTTCATGATGTCCGCGATGTCTTGGTAGGAGAAGCCCTCGACGTCGGCGAGGTAGACGGCAAGGCGGAAGTCCTCCGGCACGGCCTGGAGCGCTTCCTTCACGTCGCTGTCGGGGAGGTGGTCGATGGCCTCGGCCTCGGCCGAGCGGGTCGAACGAGACTGCGTGACAGACTCGGCGCCGCCGACCTGCCACTCCTCGAGGTCGTCGATGCTGCCCTGGAAGGGGTCGCGCTGCTTCTTGCGGTACGTGTTGATGAAGGTGTTGGTCTGGATGCGGTACAGCCACGCCTTGAGATTGGTGCCCTGCGTGTACTGTCCGAAGGCCTGGAAGGCCTTGACGAAGGTCTCCTGAACGAGGTCCGCGGCATCCGCAGGGTTGCGTGTCATCCGCATCGCCGCAGCGTAGAGCTGGTCCATGTAGGGAAGTGCCTGCTCCTCGAAGAGGGAACGCAGGGCTTCGGCATTGGTGGCCTCGGCGCCATCGAGGGGCGTCTCGGTCTGGTCGTCGCCCTCAAGAGGCGACTCCGCGCTGATCTGGTCGTCGCCCGTAACGGGCGACTCGGTGCTGATCTGATCGTCGCCTTCGCGAGGCGTCTCGGTACTCATCAGCGCCCAGTCTAGGTCGCCGGGTACGCGCGCACCGCGTTCCAGTACCTGTGCCAGCATCCGCTATCTCCTCGCAAGGGCCGAATGGCCCGATACTGTGGTAACCGATGCAGGTCTACAGGTATTCCGGTCCCGAGTTCAGTCCCTACGGCGATGACGAGCTCGTGCCCGTCGACGACGCCGGTCCATGGCTCGCACCCACCGCGAGCGGACGCCTGGATGCCCGGCTGCAGCTCCCCGGATCGAAGAGTCTCACCAACCGCGAGCTGGTGCTCTCCGCCCTCGCTGACTCCCCCACGCTTCTGCGCAGACCACTGCACTCCCGCGACTCCGCGCTCATGATCGAGGCGCTGCGCAACCTTGGCGCCACGATCGAGGAGGTCGAGGGTGACGGTGAGTTCGGCCCCGACCTGCTGGTCACGCCGGGCGAACTGATCGGCAGCTCGTCCATCGACTGCGGCCTCGCGGGCACCGTCATGCGCTTCGTGCCGCCCGTCGCCGCGCTCGCGCTCGGTCCCGTCGTCTTCGACGGGGATGCCAGCGCCCGGCGCCGCCCTATGCGCACGATGATCGATGCACTCCGCACTCTGGGTGTCGAGGTGAACGACGACGGGCGAGGAGTCCTCCCCTTCAGCGTTTACGGCACCGGTTCGGTCGACGGCGGCGAACTCGAGATCGATGCATCCGCCTCCAGCCAGTTCGTGTCGGGCCTGCTGCTCTCGGCACCACGATTCTCGCGCGGCCTTCGGCTGCGCCACACGGGCGAACACCTGCCGAGCATCCCGCACATCGAGATGACGATCGAGTGCCTCGCGGCGCGTGGGGTGACGGTGGAGAGTCCGGAACCGGGGCTCTGGGTCGTCGAGCCCCAGTCGATCGGCGGCGGCGAGATTGACATCGAGCCCGACCTGTCCAATGCCGCTCCGTTCCTCGCCGCGGCGATCGTCGCGGGCGGCACGGTGACAATCGATGGCTGGCCCGACGTGACGACGCAGGTCGGCGCACACCTCGAGACGATACTCCCCCTCTTCGGCGCATCGGTGACGCGATCCGACGGATCGCTGACAGTCGATGGCGGCGTGGGGCTCCTCGGCGGCGCCAGCCTGCCCGGAGTGGACATCGACCTCTCGGCCGGGGGTGAGCTGGCGCCCGCGATCGTCGGCCTTGCCGCTCTCGCAGGCACGCCAAGCCGCATCACCGGAATCGGGCACCTGCGCGGCCACGAAACCGACCGGCTGGCAGCTCTTGCGGCGGAGATCAACGGGCTCGGCGGAAACGTCACCGAGCTCGAGGACGGTCTCGCCATCGAACCCGCCCAGCTCACTGCCGGACTCTGGCACACCTACGAGGATCACCGTATGGCCACAACAGGAGCCATCATCGGGCTCGCCGTGCCCGGTGTCGAGATCGAGGACATCGACACGACCTCGAAGACGCTGCCCCAGTTCGCGGCGCTCTGGACCGGTCGCACACTCTCCGTTGATGGCAGCCCAGTCACCCCGGGCGAACTCGGAACGCTGTAGGCACATGAGCTGGCTGACCGACTCCGACGACGAAGGCGCCTGGTCCGAGTACGACGAGACGGATGCCCGTGTGCGCCCGAATCCGAAGGGCAACAAGCCGCGCAGCAAGCTCCGGCCGGAGCACACCGATGCGATCTCGGGTCGAGTGTTCAGCGTCGATCGTGGCCGCTTCGGCGTGTGGGTCGACGAAGGCGGTGCGGATGAGCGTCAGCTCGTCGCCACGCGTGCGCGCGAGCTCGGCCGCAAGGCGATCGTGACGGGCGACTACGTCGATCTCGTCGGCGACACCACGGGTGACGAGGGCTCCCTCGCCAGGATCGTGCGCATCCAGCCCCGCACGACCCTTCTGCGACGCAGCGCCGACGACACCGACGCCGTCGAACGTGTCATCGTCGCCAATGCCGACCAGATGCTCATCGTGGTCGCGGCCGCGAACCCGGAGCCTCGGCCCCGGCTCGTCGACCGTTACCTCGTGGCGGCCTACGACGCGGGCATCCATCCGATCCTCGTCGTGACCAAGACGGACCTCGCCGACCCTGCCGAGTTCCTCGCGGGCTTCGCGGGTCTCGATCTCACGATCGTCACGAGCGGGTCGGATGCCGTGCCCATCGACGAGCTGACCCAGCTGCTTGACGGGCACACGACAGTCGCTGTCGGCCACTCCGGCGTGGGCAAGTCCACTCTCGTGAACGCGCTCGTTCCCGACGCCAACCGCGCCATCGGGCGGGTCAACGACGTCACCGGACGCGGCAGGCACACCTCCTCTTCCACCATCTCCTACCGGCTGGGCAATGGCTGGATCGTGGATACCCCCGGCGTGCGATCGTTCGGGCTCGGCCATGTCGACCCGGCGAGCATCCTCGCGTCATTCACCGACCTCGCCGGTCTCGCCGAGGACTGCCCGCGTGGATGCACGCACCTGCCGGGCACGCCGGACTGCGCGATCATCCTCGGTGTGCAGGCCGGTGAACTCGGGGATGCTGGGCGGCAGCGTCTCGACTCGTTCCAGCGCCTCATCGCTACGCTGGGATCGTGACGGACTACTCCCCCGCAGACGACCTCTCTCTCGCCCTCTCGCTCGCCGGCAACGCCGACCTGCTCTCGCTCGACCGGTTCCACTCCGTGGATCTCGTCGTCACGACGAAGCCGGACCGCACTCCGGTGACGGACGCCGATCAGGCTGTGGAGCGCAGCATTCGCAGCGGCATCGAGGCGGCTCGCCCCGGCGACTCCATCCTCGGCGAGGAGTACGGAATACAGGGCTCCGGCAGCAGGCAGTGGATCATCGACCCGATTGACGGCACGGCCAACTTCCTGCGGGGTGTGCCGATCTGGGGCACGCTCATCGCACTGGCGATCGACGGCATCCCGATCGTGGGCGTCGTGAGCGCTCCGGCCCTCGGACGGCGCTGGTACGCGGCGGCGGGCCACGGCGCGTGGGGGATGTCGCTCGGCGAGGAGCCGAAGAGGCTCGCGGTCAGCGGAGTCAGCGAGATCGCCGATGCATCCCTCAGCTACAACAGCCTTCAGGGCTGGGACGAGGAGGGCAGGCTCGACGACGTCGTGGCGCTGTCACGGAGCGTCTGGCGCTCGCGAGCGATCGGCGACATGTGGTCGTACATGCTTCTCGCGGAGGGCGCGCTCGACATCGTGGGCGAGTTCGACCTCAAGCCGTACGACATGGCGGCGCTCATCCCGATCATCGAGGAGGCGGGCGGAAGGTTCACCTCGGTCGATGGTGTGCCGGGCCCATGGAACGGATCCGCGTTGGCCACGAATGGCGTGCTGCACGATCGTGTGCTCGCCGCACTAAACTCGCACACGAACGGCGATCCGTCTCAGATTCCTGACCGCACACAGACTTCCTAAGGGGCATCCGTCCATGGCCACGATCACGCGCCGTTACGGCGTCATCCTGTTGACTGCAGCAGCTCTTGCCCTGGCCGGGTGCACTGCCGCCGGCACCAGTGCTCCGACTCCGGTTGCCACTGAGGAGGGCGTCGACACGGATGCCTTCGCCATCGTCGTCGGCGACTGCCTGAACGACTCCGGCGTCGGCGAAGTCGACACCATCCCCACCATCGAGTGCGAGAGGCCCCACGCGAGCGAGGTCTTCGCCTCGTCGCAGATCCCAGACGGCGACTTCCCGGATGAGGCGACCATCACCGCCCAGGCGAGCGCCGACTGCACCGCGGACTTCGCGACCTTCACCGGCATCGAGGCCGCCGACTCGAAGTATTCCATCGGCTACTACTTCCCCACCGAGGAGAGCTGGGCCGAGGGCGACCGCGAGATCCTCTGCTACCTCTTCGACGAGGCCGGGCCAATCACGGGTTCCGTGGAGGGTAAGGCGGAGTAGCGCCTCGGGGCGGCTTTGGGCGGGGAGGCTTCGGCGGGAGCTTTGAGACGAGAAACCCCGTGGAGATGGGGGAATTGACTCCCTCCGGCACGGACTGAACGCCGCTGCGCGACGCTCAGTGACCGGCGCGGCGGGGCCCAAGAAGGGTTCGCGCAACACACAGCGCGACAACGACCCTTGACCCCCGCCCCCGGCGGGGGTCAAGGGTCGTTGTGGAGATGGGGGGAATTGAACCCCCGTCCACTGCTGTAATTCTGCGCCTTCTACGGGTGTAGCTTGTGAAAGCGTTCTGCTCGGCTCCGACATTTGCCACAAGCACCTAAGTCGACGAGCCCAGCCCTAGTTAGAGTCCCGTGCGGCCCCAAGGCGTAACCGCACAGCAATCCCTCTGGATGACGTCAGGATCCGGGTAGAGGGCATTCCCGGACTGACGGTCTCTTTTAGTGGGTAAGGAGACTACGCCGCGAGGGCGAGGTCAGCCTTAGCCGAGACAGTGCGATTGGAATCGGCACTTATTGTTTTGCAGAGATCGTTAACGAGATAACCCTGCATCCTCGACCCGCTTCTCGCAGTTTTGCAGGCAATGTCGAAACCGATCATCCCCATGCATAAGGTCGTTGTCGCGCTGTGGAGTTGTCAAACCCGCCACCCCAGTACAGGAGTAGGCGGCCTATCATTCTACGCCGGTTCTCACAGCATCGCTATGCGAGGATGCTTTCACTATGGCTGACACCATCATCACCGTTCAGGGCGAGCACTCCGCCTGGTTCCCCGCCGAGCGTGCGACCGCGTTCGCGTCAGTCCACTCCTGGGGTGATAGCCGCGACGAGGTGTTCGCCCGAGCCGTGGCATCCGCCGACTCCGTGCGGGCACTCATCGAAGCCCTCCACGACCCAACCGCCGGACCGGTGACGTGGTGGTCGTCGGATTCGGTGCGTGTCTGGTCGGAGCGCCCCTGGAACAACGAGGGCAAGCAGCTCGATCCCGTGTTCCACGCTGCCGTCGACTTCTCCGTGAAGTTCAGAGACTTCGGCGCGCTTGCCGAGTGGGTCGAAGCGGTGGCCGCGATCGAGGATGCCTCCGTCGGCGGAATCACGTGGGATCTCACCGAGGCAACGAGAACCTCTGTCACGACAGAGGTGCGTTCCCGGGCCGTGAAGGATGCCGTGGCCAAGGCATCCGTCTTCGCGCAGAGCATCGGCCTGGGGTCGGTCACTGCGACGGCCCTCGCAGACCCCGGAATGCTCGGCGACCCCGCCGGCAGCGGGATGCCAGCAGCTCCGCCCATGTATCGCGCAGCAATGAAGTCTGCCTCTGACTTCGGGGGCGCGCCGCAGCTTGCCCTCAAGCCCGAGGAGATCGCCGTCTCGGCGGTCGTCGACGCGCGGTTCGTCGCGCGCTAGCTATTCGTTGAGGTTGTTCCGGGTGCGCATCGCCCGCTCGGCCTCACGCTTGTCCTGACGTTCGCGAAGCGCTTGGCGCTTGTCGTACTCACGCTTGCCCTTGGCGACCGCGAGCTCCACCTTGGCATTGCCGTCGGAAAAGTAGATCGACAGTGGAACGAGCGTGTAACCACCGGCGCTGATCTTGTTGGCGATCTTGAGGATCTGCGCCTTGTGGAGCAGCATCTTGCGCTTGCGGCGGGGTGGGTGGTTGTTCCACGAACCCTGGTTGAACTCGGGGATGTGCACGGCATCGAGCCAGGCCTCTCCCCCGTCGATGAAGCCGTAGCCGTCGACAAGGCTCGCTCGACCCTGGCGCAACGACTTGACCTCGGTACCGGTCAGCACGAGGCCGGCCTCGTAGGTGTCCTCGATGAGGTAGTCGTGTCGCGCCTTGCGGTTGCTGGCTACAACCTTCTGGCCGCGTTCCCTGGGCATGAATCTCTCCGTCTGCGATGTGCTCCGTGCGAGCAGCCCATCAGTTTAGCCTGACGTCAGTCTCAGACGTAGTCGACGTCTGCGGTGTCCTTGCTGATGATCAGCGCGACGAGCGTGATGATACCCATAGCGGAGAGGTAGATGCCGACCAGGATCGGGCTTCCGCCGGCGGCTGCCCACAGCGCGACCGCGATGAATGGGGCGACCGCGGCGCCGAGGATGCTCGACAGGTTGTAGCTGATGGCAGAACCTGTGTAGCGCACGTTCGTCGGGAAGAGCTCCGGAAGCACTGCCGCCATCGGACCGAACGTCAGGCCCATGAGCGTGAACCCGACGATGAGCATGGCCATGACGCCTACCTGTCCGCCGCTGAAGAGCGGGACGAACAGCAGACCGAACACGATGATCCCGATAGTCGTGCCGATGAGGAGCCGACGGCGTCCCCAACGCTCGGCGAGAGGCCCTGAGACGAGCGTGAAGATTCCGAAGAACACGACCCCGATGATGAGCATGAGGAGGAAGTCGTTGCGCGAATAGCCGAGACCCGGGTTCGCCGCATCCGTCGCCGTCGTTCCGTACGTGAGTGTGTACGTGGTCATCAGGTAGAACAACGTGTAGGTGGCCAGCATGATGAACGTGCCGAGAATCAAGGGGCGCCAGCTGGTCTTGAAGACGGTGGCCAGCGGCAGGGATGCCACCTCGCCACGCTCGACGACCTTCTGGAACGCAGGGGTCTCGACGAGCTTGAAACGCACGTAGAGGCCGACGATCACGAGGATCGCGCTCGCGAGGAACGGGATGCGCCACCCCCACGCGAGGAACTGCTCTGCATCCATCGACGAAGCGAGGATCAGGAAGACGCCGTTCGCGAGGATGAACCCGATCGGCGCACCCAGCTGGGGGAACGTGCCGTAGATCGCGCGCTTGCCCTTTGGCGCGTTCTCCGTGGCGAGGAGAGCTGCACCACTCCACTCGCCGCCGAGTCCGAGGCCCTGGCTGAATCGGAGCAGCACGAGAAGGGCGGGAGCCAGTATCTCCCACCCCGGCGTGATGCCTGTCGGCAGGGCACCGATCAGCACCGTGGCGATGCCCATCGTGAGTAGAGATGCCACGAGGGTGCCCTTGCGGCCGATGCGGTCACCGAAATGGCCGAAGAGGATCGAACCGATCGGACGGGCGACGAAGGCCACCCCGAACACCGCAAACGATGCGAGGAGGGCGATCGTGGGGTCCTCGTTCGCGAAGAACAGGGTGGGAAACACCAGCACCGCGGCCGTCGCGTAGACGTAGAAGTCGTAGAACTCGATCGACGTGCCGATGAGACTCGCGACGATGATGCGGGAGCGCGGGTTGGCATTCACCAATTCGCTGTTCTCGAGTTCCTCGCGCTCCGGTGCGCTCATGAGAGTTCCTAAACCTTGAGATAGCGGCTGATGGCAACTCCCGCGGATGCAGCGGCAAGCGCAGCACCCACAACGACGAGGATCGGCACGACAACGAGTGCATCACTGAGACCGACGAGGGTCGTGGTCGCCTGGAGCGTCGTCTGCAGATACCCCTGCACGAAGAACTGCACGATCGCCACGATCGCGCCTCCCGCAAGAAGAGAACCGATGAGAGCTGCGAAGACACCCTCGAGAATGAACGGCGTCTGGATGAAACGGTTCGATGCACCGACGAGCCGCATGATTCCGAGCTCTCGCCGTCGCGAGAATGCGCTCAGACGGATGGTCGTGGCGATCAGTAGCACCGCGGCGATGAGCATGAGCGCAGCGACGCCGATAGCGGTGTAGCTCGCCGCGTTGAGGATCGAGAAGATCTGATCGAGGTAGCCCCGCTGATCCTCGACGTTCTGCACGCCGGCCGCACCAGAGAGGCTCTCGATCAGGATGTCGGCGTCCGCGGGATTAACGAGGTTCACGCGGAAGCTCTCGTTCAGAGTCTCCGGGGTGACGAAGGCTGCGATCGGGCTATCGGCGAACTGCGTCTGGAAGTTCTCGTACGCCTGGTCGTGGGTCTCGAACTCGAACCGCTCGATGTACGGCGAGAGCGCGGCCGAATTGAGTTGGCTCTCCACGGCTGCGATCTGAGCCTCTGTCGCTGCGGTCTGGGTGCAATTGCCGGTCGTATCGACATCGGTACACATGTAGACGGCGACCTGGGCACGGTCGTACCAGTAGCCCTTCATCTGGCCGATCTGCATCTGGAGCAGGATCGCGGCGCCGACGAACGTGAGCGAGATGAAGGTGACGAGCACGACCGAGATGACCATGCTGACGTTGCGACGAAGGCCGTTGCCGACCTCGCCGAGAATCAATCCGAACCTCACGGAGCAACCTCCGCGCCGGCGCGACCGAAGCCCTGCACGGGAATCGCCTGGGTCTGGTACCCCCCCTGACGCTCGTCACGGATGATCTGGCCGCTGGTGAGTTCGATCACTCGCCGCTTCATCTGGTCGACGATGCCGGCGTCGTGCGTGGCCATGATGACGGTCGTTCCCCCGAGGTTGATGCGCTCGAGAAGCGTCATGATGCCCGCGGATGTCGCGGGGTCGAGGTTACCGGTCGGCTCATCCGCGAGCAGGATCGCCGGCTTGTTGACGACGGCGCGGGCGATCGCCACGCGCTGCTGCTCGCCACCGGAGAGTTCGTGCGGCAGGCGATTGGCCTTGCCTGCGAGGCCGACCATCTTGAGGGCATCCGGAACCGCCTCCTGGATGAACCCCTTCGACTTGCCGATCACCTGGAGGGTGAACGCCACATTGTCGAAGACCGACTTGCCCGGCAGAAGACGGAAGTCCTGGAAGACGACGCCGAGATTGCGACGGAAGTAAGGAACCTTGCGGCTCGCGAGCGTGTTCAGGTGCTGGCCCAGCACGTGAACGGCGCCCTTGGTCGGCGTCTCCTCCTTGAGGATGAGGCGCAGGAAGCTCGACTTACCGGATCCGGACGCACCCACGAGGAAGACGAACTCCCCCTTGAGGATCTCGAGGCTCACGTTATTGAGCGCAGGCCGCGAGGTGCCGGGGTATGCCTTGGTGACGGAATCAAAGCGAATCATGACGGGGTCAGCCTAAGTTGACGTGTCCTGAACCTGCGGAACGACACCCCCGGGGCTGTTTTTCTCAGGATCGGAGCGTTAGGGCGTGGCTTCCTGCACACGTTGTGCGCAACACGCCGGGTTCGGGCTGCTCCAGCCTGCGTGTCGCGTCAGATGTGTGCATCCCTCGGCGGGTGAGACCGCAAACCCGCACCCCGGCTGGCGCGGGCGCCACGAGTCTCTAGTCCTCGATCGCGCGCTTGCGCCATTTGATGCCCGCGGCGATGAAGCCGTCGAGGTCACCGTCGAAGACGTCGTCGGGCTTGGAAACCTCGTACTCCGTGCGGAGGTCCTTGACCATCTGGTACGGCGCCAGCACGTAGGAGCGCATCTGGTCGCCCCAGCTCGCGGTGATGTTGCCCGCGAGCTCCTTCTTCGTGGCCGCCTCCTGCTCCTTCTGCACGATGAGCAGGCGCGACTGCAGCACGCGCATGGCGGCCGCGCGGTTCTGGATCTGGCTCTTCTCGTTCTGCATCGAGACAACGATTCCGGTGGGGATGTGCGTGAGACGCACGGCGGAGTCGGTGGTGTTGACCGACTGGCCGCCGGGACCGCTCGACCGGAAGACATCCACGCGGATGTCGTTCTCGGGGATGTCCATGATGGTCGCCTCTTCAAGCAGGGGGATGACCTCGACCGCGGCGAAGCTCGTCTGGCGCTTGCCAGCGGCACCGAACGGGCTCATCCGCACGAGTCGGTGGGTGCCCGCCTCGACGCTGAGCGTTCCGAAGGCGTAGGGGGCGTCGATCTCGAAGGTCGCCGACTTGATGCCGGCCTCCTCCGCGTAGCTCGTGTCCATGACGGTGACGGGGTACTTGTGCTGTTCGGCCCAGCGGAGGTACATGCGGAAGAGCATGTCGGCGAAGTCCGCGGCATCCACCCCGCCCGCTCCCGCGCGGATGGTGATGACGGCGGGGCGGTCGTCGTACTCGCCGTCGAGGAGGGTCTGCACCTCGAGGTCGCCGAGGTTGGCGGAGATGGCGGCGAGCTCGGCTCGCGCATCGGCGGCTGCCGCGGCATCCTGCTCCTCGTTGGCGAGCTGCACCATGATCTCGAGGTCGTCGAGGCGACCCTCGATGCTGTTGATGCGGGCGAGCTCCGACTGGCGGTGGCTCAGCGCGCTCGTGACCTTCTGGGCCTTCTCGGTGTCGTCCCAGAGATCGGGAGCACCGGCTTGTTCGCTCAGTTTCGCGATCTCGGCCTCGAGCGCCTCAACGCCGACCACACTGCGAATATCCGCAAAGGTCGAGCGGAGGGCCGCTATTTCGTCAGTGATATCCAGCTCGTCCATGTCCCCGACAGCCTACCGGCAGGTGGTTGCACCTCCCCTGGGCCCGCGTAGCATCGAGCGAGTGTCGGATGCCCAGCCCTCGTTCCGCTGGAGGTCAATAGCCCTCCCGGCGCTGCTCCCCACCCTCCTGTTCTCGCTCGGTGAGGGAGCAATCATCCCGATCATCCCCGTCGTGGCGGGCAACCTCGGCGCTAGCCTCGCGGTCGCCGGCCTCATCGCGGCGGTGCTCACGCTCGGCGAACTGTTCGGCAACATCCCGAGCGGGTGGCTGATCGCGCGCATCGGCGAACGCCCGGCCATGATCGGGGCTGCCGCGCTGTCGATCGTCGGGCTGGTGATCTGCGTGATCTCGCCGAATCCGGTGGCACTGGGTTTCGGCATCCTGCTGGTGGGACTGTCCGCTGCTGTGTTCGCGCTCGCGCGACACGCGTTCCTCACGAGCTTCGTGCCCCTCCCCTACCGTGCCCGCGCGCTCTCGACACTTGGCGGTGTGCACCGCCTCGGGTTCTTCATTGGCCCGTTCCTCACTGCTGGCGCTATCGAGCTCACCGGATCGGCGGCCTCCGCGTTCTGGATCCACGTGGTCGCCTCGCTTGCCGCCGTGCTCATCCTCGTGCTCCTTCCCGACCCCGCCACGACGTTCGGGGCGGTGGCGACGGTGCGGCTCGATGGGCGACGGATGCGCGAGGGCGAGGCACTGGTCGAGCGCGAGTCATCCAGGCTCTTCCGCACCCTGCGAGACAACCGCGCGGTGCTTTCCCGTCTCGGCGTCGGTGCCGCACTCGTTGGCGGCCTGCGCGCAAGTCGCAACGTGATCATCCCGCTGTGGGCGGTGAGCATCGGCGTGAGCGACACGAACGCGGCCCTCATCATCGGCATCGCCGGGGCCGTCGACTTCGCCCTGTTCTACACGGGCGGGGCGATCATGGACCGGTGGGGCCGGCTCTGGAGCGCGGTGCCGTCGATGATCGGCCTCGGCGCCGGGCACCTGGTGCTCGCGGCCACGCACGACGTGGACGGACGGGTGCTGTGGTTCGTCGGGGCCGCGATACTTCTGGCCGCTGCGAACGGCATTGGCAGTGGCATCCTCATGACGCTCGGTGCCGACCTCGCGCCGCCCGGCAACCCGGCACCGTTCCTCGGTGCGTGGCGATTCACGGGCGGAATCGGTGGCGCCGGCGCGCCGCTGCTGATTGCTGGCGTTACGGCTGCGGTGTCGATCTCGGCGGCAGCCGGTGTGGTTGGAGTTCTCGGGCTCATCGGGGCGGGAGTGCTTGCGCGGTACGTGCCGCGCTACTCGCCCCACGCCGGGCGTAGCATTCGAGGATGATCCCGCTCGCGAACCTCGTCACCTTCACCCTCGTGGCGATCCCGATCATCATCATGCCGGGGCCGAGCGTGCTGTTCATCATCGGCCGCTCGCTCTCGCTCGGCCGCGTCGGCGGTCTGCTGAGCGTGATCGGCAACGGCATCGGTGGGCTCATCATCGTCGTTGCGGTGGCCTTCGGCGTGGGCATCATCATCGCCCAGTCGGCGGTGCTCTTCACGGCGGTCAAGATCGCCGGGGCGCTGTATCTCGTCTACCTCGGGGTGCAAGCGATCCGCCACCGCAAGGAGGCTGCGGCGACCGCTACAGAGGCGGTGCCGCGCACGACCAAGCTTCGACTGCTGCTGCAGGGCGTGTTCGTGGGCGTGAGCAACCCGAAGACGATCGTGTTCTTCATCGCCGTGCTGCCGCAGTTCGTCGATTACAGCGCTGGAGCGATCCCTCTGCAGATGTTGATTCTCGGCACCCTCTTCATCGTGCTCGCCCTCGGCGCTGACAGCGTCTGGGCGCTCGCCGCAGGCACGGCGCGACAATGGTTCGCGCGCTCGCCTCGGCGCATCTCCACGTTGAGCGCCACCGGTGGCAGTCTCATGATCGGGCTCGGCGTCGGGTCGTTGTTCGTGGGGACCTCGAAGAGCTGAAGACGCTCCTCGCGGTTGATGTCACGTCGACGCGAAGGCCCTCGGGCACGAATAGCGAGACGACCGGCGGATGCCACTGCGCCGAGAGTTCCACGGTCGCGCTGCGCCCATCCACCGAGGTGGCCTCTTCGATCCTCAGCTCCTCAAACGTGTCGGGCACGCCCTCGAGGTACTGCTGCACGGCCGTGCTGACGTCCTCGTCGGCCAGCTCGACGCGCACGTTGCCGTCAGTGGCCGTGACATCCGCGAGGTCGTACGCCTCCGCGCCGACGAGCGCTGCCGAGTCGGCGAGCGAGAGCAGGCGCTTGCGCTCGAGGTAGAGCGACGTTGCCGCGGCGACCAGTAGGGCGATCGTGAGGGCCAGGGCGGTGAAGCCGGCCACGAGCGGGAGGATCGAGCCCGTCTCGTCTCGGAGGGGTGTCCGCGTCATCCGGCACGCCAGAAGCGGGAGACCTGCTGGGTCGTGCTGGCATGGATCGGGACTGAGAGCTCGCCGCCGAACATCGGCGGCAGGAGAGGAAGCGGCAATTCCAGTGCGACGGCCACTGTCACGAACCCGCGAGGGGTGTGGCATTCGGCGGGAACCGGTATGCACGTGATGCGAACGTCGACGGACGAGGCGTCAACGCCGTGGTCGGCAAGCGCGAACTCGACCGCAGTCTCGACGGCAGCGCGACCGTCGTCGGCGGTGGATGCGAGCACGAAGAGCCGAGCTGCTTGACGGGCGCCTCCTTCGGCCGCGAGCGCGGCCGCTTGGATCTGGCCGATCGTGAGCACGAGGTAAACAAGGGGTACGAGTAGCAGCAACCCGGCCACGATGAACTCGAGAGATGCAGTGCCAGCGTCACTCGGCGGCCGGCTCGAGCGCAGCATGCCCCGACACCTCCAGCACACTCGGCGGGCCGAGTAGCCCCGCGATCGGGAGCGTTGCACTCACGGTGATCTCGATCGCGGGATGCCCGTGGAAAGCGACCTCTCGTGCCCCGACTTCCACGGGGTACCCCTCCCCCAGTGCGGCTGCCACGAGCTCGCGGGTGCGCAGCACACCGTCGGCGGCGGCGGAGTCAGCGAGTGACGCATACCGCGCACCCTCGGCCGCGGCATCCACGAGGGTGTTGCGAACATGCACGGCGAGCGCGAGTTGCACCACCGCGAGCGCAAGCGCCGTGAGTAGCGCCCCGACCATGACGAACTCGGCGACCGCGGAGCCCCGGTCATCCGAAAGCTGCATGGTCAGAACCCGGTGACGCGTTCGATGGCCTGCTCGAAGACCCTCGTGAGGGCAGGGCCTGCAGCGGCCCAGAGGAGAACGACGAGGCCCGCTGTCATGAGGGTGATGAGTACCCAGCCGGGCACGTCGCCGCGGTCGTCGCGCAAGCGTGTTAGTGGTGTTCGCATGCCTGGAGTGTGTCGATTCGGCCTTCTCGGCATCGACTACTGTCCACAGATCAACTCGAGAACCGCGACCGAAACCCGCGCGAGAACTCTCTCAATTCGTCGCCCTCGACGATCTCGAAGGGCCACACCAGCCAGGTGAGAGCTCCGAAGAGTATCTCCAGTCGCTCATCCCGGATCGTCCAGAGTGTGCTCTCCCCATCGACCTCCAGACCGTGGGTGTGGGCGCCAAGGTACGCCTCCACTTCTGCGAAGGGTGCTGCGATCCGCACGACCGCTTCGAACAGCGGCACTTCGCGTACGGCCAGCCGCTCGAGCACGAATTCCGCCGCACCACGACCGGGCACCGCTCGTGGTGGGATGGTGAGATTCATCCGTTCGACCCGGGAGACTCGGTCCAAACGATATGTGCGCCAGTCCTCGCGATCGGTGTCCCACGCTAGGAAGTACCACCGTCTACCCACGGGCACGAGCGCAATCGGCTCCGCTCGTCTATCTGACTCTCTGCCATCGGCAGACGTGTACCGGAATCGCACGATCTCAGAATCGCGGCATGCCAGTGCGAGAACCGCGAACACCTCTGCGTCGATAAGGGGGCCATCGCTCAGCGGACCGGGCAACGCAATCGCAGACTGTGCCGCCCGCACTCGAGATCTCACCGCGTTCGGCAGCACCTGCTCGAGTTTGGCGAGCAGCGACATCGTCAGATCTTCTCTCCCCCGCACACCACCGCCAACCGCGCTCTCACGGATTGCGATGGCGAGCACCACGGCTTCCTCATCGGTGAAAAGGAGGGGCGGCAGGTCGGCACCTGCCTCGAGACGGTACCCGCCGACCGACCCTCGTTCACCACCTATTCGGTACCCCAATTCACGCAGCCGTTCGATGTCGCGACGGATTGTGCGGGGACTGACGCCCACTCGCTCCGCCAGCTCGGTGCCTGGCCAGGAACGTCGTGTCTGCAAGAGGCTCAGCAGTCGGAGCACGCGCGAGGTGGTCGAGTCCTCCATCTACTCAGTCTGGCACCGAATTAGGCCAGAAACAGTCCTATTGCGGAGATACGGTGCGAGCACTGTCAACCAAAGGAGTCCACATGACAACCCTCATTACCGGAGCGACCGGAAGCGTCGGCCGCCGCATCATCCCGACCCTCATCGAACACGGCACAGAAGTGCGTGCGCTCAGCCGTAACGCCGCGAGTGCAGATCTTCCCGACGGCGTTCGCGTAGTGGAGGGTGCCCTCGATTCGGCACCTGCCGAGACCTTCGAGGGAGTCGACTCGATCTTCCTGTTTCCCGCGAGCGAGGGAGTCGACGAGTTCGTTGAGCGAGCCGTTACCGCGGGAGTGTCGCGATTCGTCGTTCTCTCCTCGCTCGCCGTATCGGGTCGGAACGCGAGAGATGCTGGCTCAGCGACAGCGATCCATCATCGGTCCGTCGAGGAAGCGGTCACGAGCCGAACGGACGATTGGACCATCCTGAGGCCCGGCAACTTCGCGAACAATCTGCTGTTCTGGGCGTTCCCCATTCGTTCGGGCTTCCCTGTTCGCATCCCATATCCGTCGTCGTCACAGGTGCTCATTCACGAAGCGGATGTCGCGGCAGCCGCCACCCACGCACTCACCAAAGCCGACCAGGCTGGCCGGATCTACGAGCTAACCGGGCCGGCAAGCACGACGAAGATCGAACAGCTGGCGGCGATTTCCGCCGCGGTCGGTCGGGAGTTGCTCTACGTGGAGGTGACTCCGGACGAGTTTCGCTCGGACATGGCGCAGTACATGGACGCCAGCATCATCGACATGCTGCTGCGCTATTGGTCGGAGACGGTTGATGAACCTGAAGTCGCCTTGCCGTCACCGCTCGGAGTGCCCTCCATCTCGCTCGAAGGTTGGGCCGAAGATCACCGGAGTGACTTCACCGCGCCCGTGAGCTAAATGCTCTGGCTCCCACGAGGGTGTCCGGAGCACAATCAACTCATGACCAAGTACCTCATCTCGTTCCCCGCCGAAGCACTCGTACTCACGGAGGAGGAGTACCCGATCGTCTCTGCTGACAGCCACGCGATGATCGAGGAAGCGAAGGCCGCGGGCGTCTACGTCTTCGGCGGCGGGATCGACGAGAGCGTGGCTCCCGCACTTGTCGGCGCTGACGGCGCCGTCACGTCAGATATCTACCCGGGGTCTAGGGTCACCGGGGGCTTTCTCGTGCTCGAGCTTCCTACCCGTAACGACGCAGTCGCATGGGCCGCAAAGGTGGCGACCGCGTGCCATTGCGCCCAAGAACTCCGCGAGTTCGGGTTCGATCCCGCGAGCTAGTACTACGCCGGTGGCCGACCGTTCCCGTCGGCCACCGGCAGCGTGTGTACCTAGAGGATGTAGAGCATCTCCTGGTAGGTCGGGAGCGGCCAGAGGTCATCGGCCACGATGTCCTCGAGCTTGTCGGCCGCGGTGCGAACCGCGAGCATGGCCGGCAGCAGGTCGGATGCCGCGTGCTGGGCTTCGGCGAGTGCGGTGTCGCCTGCCTCGGCCTCGACTGCGGCGCGGAGGGTTGCCAGCGCCGCCTTGAGGTCGGCGATCGGACCACTGACCTCCGTGAGCGACGAGGTGTCTGCATCCACGCCTGCCGCCTTGAGCGCCGCAACGTTCTTGGCGAGCTCCGTCTGGTAGCGCACCGCAGCAGGGAGGATGACCGTCGCACCCATCTCGAGCGTGAGGCGGGCCTCGACACTGATCGTGAGGGCGTACTGCTCGAGTCCGATCTCGTAGCGGCTGTGCATCTCGCGGTGGTTGAACACCCCGTACTTCTCGAAGAGGGCCATCGCCTCGTCCGTGATGAGTTCGGGGAGGGCATCCAGCGTGGTCTTGAGGTTCTTGAGTCCACGCTTCTCGGCCTCGATGGGCCAGGCGTCGGAGTAACCGTCACCGTTGAAGACGACAGCGCCGTGCTCGGTGATGATTTCGGTCAGGATCTTCTGCACGGACTCGTCGAAGTCGGCTCCGGCCGCGACATCCGCCTCGAGCTTCGTCGCGATGTAGTCGAGCGAGTCGGCCATGATCGTGTTGATCGTGACCATGGGTGCTGCGACCGTCTGCAGCGAGCCCGGCGCACGGAACTCGAAGCGGTTGCCGGTGAAGGCGAAGGGGCTCGTGCGGTTGCGGTCGCCCGGGTCGGTCGGCAGCTCGGGCAGGGTGTCGACGCCGATCTTCATCGTGCCGCGACCCTTCGACGAGCTGAGCGAGCCCTTGGCGATCTGGTCGAAGATGTCCGCGAGCTGGTCGCCGAGGAAGATCGAGATGATCGCGGGCGGCGCTTCGTTCGCGCCGAGGCGGTGGTCGTTTGAGGCGGATGCCACGGATGCTCGCAGCAGCCCGCCGTACAGGTGCACGGCCCGAATCGTCGCAGCGCAGAACACCAGGAACTGCGCGTTGTCGTGGGGGTTGTCGCCGGGCACGAAGAGGCTGCCGAGCTCGTTGTTGCCCAGTGAGAAGTTGACGTGCTTGCCCGATCCGTTGACGCCCTGGAACGGCTTCTCGTGGAACAGGCACTCCATGCCGTGCTTCTTGGCGATCGTCTTGAACGTCGTCATGAGCAACTGCTGGTGGTCGGATGCCACGTTGCCACGCTCGAACATCGGCGCAATCTCGAACTGGCCTGGCGCAACCTCGTTGTGGCGGGTCTTGGCGGGGATGCCGAGCTTGAACAGCTCGCGCTCGGTGTCCATCATGAAGCCGAGCACGCGCTCGGGGATGGCGCCGAAGTAGTGGTCGTCGAACTCCTGGCCCTTGGGCGGCTTCGAGCCGAACAGGGTGCGGCCGGAGTTCAGCAGGTCGGGGCGCGCGAGGAAGAAGTGGCGATCGACCAGGAAGTACTCCTGCTCCGGCCCGCAGAACGCGACGACATTGTTGAGATTCGTGTGTCCGAAGAGCTCGAGGATGCGCGTGGCATGTCGACCCATCGCCTGCTGCGAGCGGAGCAGCGGGGTCTTGTGGTCGAGGGCCTCGCCCGTCATCGAGACGAAGACGGTGGGGATGCACAGGGTGTTGCCGTTCGGATTCTCGAGCACATAGGCGGGGCTCGTGACATCCCACCCGGTGTATCCGCGGGCCTCGAACGTGTTGCGGAGTCCGCCGTTCGGGAAGCTCGAGGCATCCGGCTCGCCCTGCACGAGGGTCTTGCCCGCGAACTCGGCGAGCGCGGTGCCGTCTCCTACGGGCTCGAAGAAGCTGTCGTGCTTCTCGGCGGTGAGGCCGGTGAGCGGGTAGAACACGTGCGCGTAGTGGGTGGCGCCCTTCTCGATGGCCCAGTCCTTCATGGCGGATGCCACGGCGTCGGCCACGAGCGGATCGAGGGTCTGTCCGTTCTCGATCGTCGCAATCACGGACTTGTACACGGACTTCGGCAGTCGCTTCTGCATGACCGTCTTACTGAAGACGTTCTCGCCGAAGATGGCGCCGGGAGCCTCACTCGCGTCGAAGCTCACGGTCGGTGGAACGTACGCCTCCACGTCGGTGATCGCCTGGCGCCTGACGTTGTTTCCGCTCATAAATCATCCCTCGGGTTGGGACGTTTGCCCACAGCACGAGTGGCGTCCTTCGCCTCAGGCTAGGGATGCGATGTGCCGAGGATGTTTCGAGGAAATGACAGGTGTGATCCGGTTTTCTCATTTTCGCTTTAGTGCCGTACTAATCAATGTTACGCTCACCACATGAAAACTCTTGCGTGGTGGTTCAGGATCGTCGGCATCGTCTACGTTGCACTCGGCGTGACCTTCGTGCCCTTCATCAACACCGGCCGGGTGGAGACGCTTGTGCCAGGGTTCGACGGCGCCGTCGACGGGCCCGCTTGGAACGGTTTCGTCGACTACCTGTTCATGTTCGGTCTCGAGGAGATCGTGCTCGGCGTCTTCCTGATCGCCGTAGCGTCGATCCGACCCAGCCGATACGCTCCGCTGGTCTGGCTGCTCGTCGCGTTCTCCGTGATCCGTGGCATCGGCCACGACATCTACATGATCGCGAGCGGCTACTCACTCGTGAACAACCTGGTGTTCATCGCCCTGCATCTGACGATCATCGTGAGCGGTGTGCTCATCCTTCGCCGAGCGCGCCGGCTGGAGGGCAACGCTGCTCAGTCCTCAGGTGAGATCAGCGCGCCGATCGAGCGCGTCACCCAGTCGCGGTAGGCCTCGAGCGACCATCCGCAGCTGGCGACGAAGTGCAGGTAGGTGTCAGGTCCCGTGATGAGAGCAAGCACGTCTGCAGCACGGGATGCGCCGGCCTCCGGCACCAGGCCGCGCGAGACAGCCCACCCCGCCCCGAGCGCCATGTCGCGCATCCTCCGCTGCTCGATGTCCGCGTACAACTCGCGAACGGCTGGGTCGGCATCCGCCGCTGCGCGGAAGGCTGCCCACACGGGCGCCGCTCGTTCGTTCGCCTCGGTGAGGAAGGTGACGTACGCCCCGAGAGCGACGTCCGTGTCGGGTTCCTCCATGATCGCGGCGAGTGCCGGTCGCTCCGTGAGCGAGTGGCGCCCTTCGTCCCCCGCGAACGAACGCTCGAAGGCAGCCAGCATCAGGGACGATTTGGGTCCAGCAAGGTGCACGGACTGAACCGAAACCCCAGCCTCCGCGGCGATGGCCTTGAGCGAGGTGGCGGCATACCCGTCTCGTGCGAAAAGGGTTGCCGCAGCATCCACGATCAGAGCGCGGGTGCGGGCCGCCTCCGCCTCGCGTACGGGCGAGTGATATCGGCGGGTGGCGTCCATATTGGCTAGAGTACCCCTTCAACGAACGAGGAGACCTGTGTCGACCTTCCTGCTGTGTGCAACTCCCGTGCATGGGCACGTCACTCCAGTGCTCGGCATCGGGCGCTCTCTCGCAGCGCGAGGCCATCGCGTGGTGATGCTCACGGGGTCGCGCTTTGCCGATCAGGTGCGGGATGCCGGGCTCGAGTTTCGACCCCTCCGCGGCATCGCCGACTTCGACGATCGTGACGTGGACGCCTATCTGCCCGACCGGAATCGGTACAAGGGAATAGCCCGAGCGCAATACGACATCCAGACCATCTTCATCACGCCCATCCCCGACCAGTTCGCGAGCGTTACCGCAGCGATCAACGAGGTCGCGCCGGACGCCCTACTCGTCGACGGCGCCTTCGCCGGCGTGACTCCCCTCCTCTTCGGCGATGCGCCGCGCCCGCCCATCGTGGCGGTCGGAGTCACACCCCTCAGCCAGTCGAGCGCAGACGTCGCACCCTTCGGCATGGGCCTGCCCCCTTCACCGGGCGTCGTCGGTCGGCTGCGCAACCGCACTCTCGGGTTCATCGCCAACCGAGTGATCTTCCGTGAGACCCACCGGCTCGCTCGGCGCATCCTCGGCGACCTTGGCGTGCGTCGAGTACCCGGGTCGGTGATGGATGTCTCGCGCTCCTTCGATCGCTTTCTGCAGCTCACCCCGGCAGAACTGGAATACCCCCGCTCCGACTTTGGCGCCTCGACTCGTTTCGTTGGACCCGTGCCGCCCACGCCCGGCGAAACGCCCCTCCCCTCGTGGTGGCCCGACCTCGACGGCTCGCGCCGCATCGTGCACGTGACGCAGGGAACGATCGACAACTCCGACCTGACCAGGCTGATCGGCCCGACGATCGCGGCGCTCGGCTCATCGGAGAGCGATGCGCCTCTGGTCGTCGTCACCCTCGGCGGCGGAGGCGCGGGTAGCGCCGCCGACCTGGGCGAACTACCGGCCAATGTGCGCATCGCGGAGTATTTGCCCTACAGCGAGCTCCTGCCGCGCTGCGATGTCGTGATCACGAACGGCGGCTTCGGTGGTGTCCTGCAGGCACTTCGTGCGGGTGTTCCACTGGTGGTCGCGGGCGACACCGAGGACAAACCAGAGGTGGCCGCCCGTGTTGCGTGGTCCGGCGTCGGTGTCGACCTCAAGACGGGCACCCCGACGCCGGAGGCGGTCGCAGCTGCCGTCGCCCGTGTGCTCGGCGACGACACGTTTCGAGACCGCGCACGGCGGATGGCCGAGGCAATCGCGCGGCTCGACACTCTCGATCTGATCGAGAGCGAGCTGCTCGCACTCGCGTAGCCCTCGATGCGCGCCGTGACCTCGATCTCGATCTTGATCTCCGAGTTCGCAAGGCGCGCCTCGAACATCGTCGCCGCGGGCCGCACCTCGCCGAAGACCTCACGGAGGGCGGGCCAGCACGCCTCGAAGTCGTCCGCGTTGGGCAGGATGTAGTGCACGCGCACGACGTCCGCGAAGCTTGCGCCGGCCTCGGCCAGTGCAGCCCCGATGTTGCTGAGCGCCTGCGCTGCCTGGGTCGCGACATCCGGGGACAGCGTCATCGTGGAGTAGTCGTAACCGGTCGTTCCGGAAACGAAGACCCAGTCACCGTCGACCACCGCCCGGGAGTACCCCATCTGGGCCTCGAAGGGTGAACCGGAGCTGATCAGGCGACGCGACATGGGGGTTTCCTCTCGTATGACGGACTGGTCAGCCTAGCGGCGCTAGGGTGTCGACGTTGAACGCACGAAGGGGGAGCAGATGACGTCGACGGCAGTGGTGATCGTCTCGGGCGGGGATGCGGTGAGCCCCTTCACGACACCGACCGAGGCTTGCTCCATCGGACTCGCGGCGGGCAACACCGACACCGCCTTGCGTGAGTACCTGCTCGCTCGAGGTCATGCTGTGTACACGTCGCCAGCCATGAACGGTCGCGGGCCAGTAGTCGACCAGGCAGGATTCGGCGCCTTCGGCGGGATGCCCGTCACCCTGCCCGACATCATGACCGTCAACTCGACCGGCGACATCGACCTGGCCGGCGAGCACCTTGCGCGGTTCATCACCTACTTGAACTCCCAGCACGGCGTTTCAGCAGTGCACTTCGTGGCGCACTCCATGGGCGGGCTGTTCTCGCGCGCCGCTATTCGCGTACTGAAGTCGACCGACTCCCCGGTTCGTGTGCTGTCGCTCACCACGCTCGGAACGCCGTGGAACGGTGCCCTCGTCGGCGACTATCTCGTGGGCGACGCGACCATCTCCGACACCGCAGGTCACCCCTTCACACAGCTCGTAGTTCAGGAGTTCGTGAAGCGCGCCGAGACGATCCCGGTCGGCGCCGCCCAGCAGGTGACCGACCGCTACCTCGGTGGGGACGGTGGCTGGAACGCTGCCCAGGCGGGAGTACTCGATGGCGTCCCGGTGACGTTGATCGCCGGCTCGTTCTTCACCGCCGATGGCCCAGCACGGTACTGGCCCCACGACGGGTTGGTGTCCGTCGCAAGTGCCCATGCCACGGGCATCCCGGATGCGGTGCTCCCCCACCGCGAGACCCACACGTTCGCGCGCACCCACAGCATCTTCCTCTCGGACGCCGTTGGCGCGCCGTGGGAGGCGGCGCTCACGTGGGACCCGGAGGTGCTGGACGTTGTGGCGGGCGCGATCGGTCGGGCGAGCTAGAAACCGAGCTGCAGACATGCGGGCGACTTGGTATGGGCGCGGGCGGCGCAAACTCCCGGTACGCGCCGCCCGATCGCCCATCTTTCACCGTGCCGGGATCACGGGCAATAGAAGGTTAGCGTCTACCGCTTTCGATGCATAGGCCTCGCCTGGAGGTCAATCGCGGGACGAGAATCACTCCCACTCGATGGAAGATGGTGCCGACTCCTGCGCCGCGAGCATCGCTTGTTCGACCTCGAGGAAGCCAGAAGAATCCGGCCAAGTTGGCGTGCTCAAGTCACCCGCTTTCCTGAATCGGTAGTAGTAGAGCACGCCTCGCCCATTTAGCGGTCGGGGAACTTCGTCTGGTTCGAGCTGGTCACTTGCTCTGGCGAGCGCGTACCAAAAGTCATAGTTCAGGGTCACGATGTCTACAGGTTCGAAGACTGAGTTGTCGTAGAGCCACCGGCCACGGCGAACTATCTCCATGCGAACTTCCATACGACCAGTATCGCGAGCGGGCAACTTCACCAGTCAAAACCCGAGCTGCAGCACCATCAGCCCCGGGAAGATCGCGAAGGCCACCGTCACCGGCAGCACCCCGAACACCAGCGGGCTCGTCATTGAATATAGGTACCCCTGTTGATGTTGCCGAGGGTCTCAATCGCCGCCGCCCGGACTTCGGACCAGCGCACATCGCGTCTCAGGTCTTCAAAAGACCACGGACTCCCTGGCCCAGACATCTCGTCGAGTAGACGTCTGACCTCCCCCGCGGCGGGCTGCACGGCGGCCGAAAGCCACCGCAACTCTAGGAACTGGGGTAGCAAGAGGTATCCGTCATCGAAATCTAACGCCAACTCGTCTGCGACTTCCCCAACGTCCACCGGCAGTGCTCGGAGCCAAGCGATTTGATCATCAGCGGGAAGGGCGAGAACTGCGACGGCCCTCACGAAGCTGGCAAGGAGGGATGGGTTCAGTGGGCCGTTCATGGACCAATTATGAGCCGCGCGTTACAACAATTGACAGCTTCCACGAGCCGGCTGTCGGCGAGACCTCGCGCGCATTGGTATGGGCGCGGGCGGCGCAAAGTCCCGGTAAGCGCCGCCCGATCGCCCATCTTTGCAGCGCCGGGATCACAGCCGACTGGATTCGATGGTGAAGAGCAGTGGGCTAGTAGCCGCGTTAGGTCTCTTTTCGCGGATTAGGGTGGCGGTCGCCCTCGCCACCGTAGGACGATTTATCCATGCGCGCACGAGTGACTTGGTTCGAGCCAGACTTGGGTGGAAAGAAGTCCGGCCCACCCGTTGCGGGCGAGTATCGCCCCAATGCGCTCTTCCTGGAGCCGAAGCCCCTGACTGCCGAGTTCCCTGAAGTCGAGTTCGGAAGCGTGCGTTTTCTCCTCGTGACCGACGACAGCTCAGACGTCGAGCTGGATTTTTGGTCACCGCGGGACTTAAGCCGCTACATCTACGGCGACAGCCCGTTCCTCGTCATGGAGGGTCGTCGCCCAGTGGGTTTCGCTCGCATGTACGAAGAGTCCCAGAACCCCAACTGAAGCGACCACAAATACCTCCAGCACCGGATCGACGAAAGCGGCGCCGGGCTAGGCCCGGGCGGGCGGTTCCGTTCGCGGAGAACTCCCCGTGATTGCACAGAGCAATGCGAAGGCTGCGTCCCGGACCGCAGCCCAACGCGGATCAGTTCGCACTTCGTCGAACGTCCAGGGCGGTTCTGGATCTGCGGACATCTCATCGAGCAGTCGATCGACGGTAGTTGCCGTCGCCTCTGCTTGCGGCGAAAGCCACCCTGCCGCGAGGAACAGAGGCATCTGGAGGTATTCATCCTCGAAAGACAACGCCAATTCAATCGCGCCGACTTTCACGGGCAGTCCCTGCAGCCATGCGATCTGCCCTTCCGCGGGGAGCGCGAGGATCCCGACCGAGCCCACGAAACCCGCAAGGATCGCAGGGGTTAGCTGGGGATCGGCGTCCATGTGGACAATATAGCCCGCACCACTAGCGTTCCTGCTCGAGCGGTCACGACCCTATCTGAAGCACGACGAGCCCAGGAAACACCGCGAACATCACCGTAACGGGCAAAATCAGGAACACCAGCGGGAACAGCATCGCGATCTCCTTACGACCTGCGGCCTCGAGAAGCTCTCGCCGGGCTCTATCCCGTGCATCCTGAGCCTGTGCTCGCAGCACTTCGCCGAGCGGGGTGCCACGGTCGAGCGCGGATGTCACTTGCTCGACGCATCGGGTCAGCGGCGGCAGCTCGAGGTCGCGTGCGAGCCGCGTGAGCGCTTCAGAAAGCGGGATGCCCGTGGCTGCAGAACTGAGAACACCGGCGAACTCCGCGGCCAGCTCGCCGGAGCCCGCTCGTGCCACGCGGCGGAGTGTGTCGAGGATGCCCTCCCCGGCCGAGAGGCTGAGTGCGAGAAATTCCAGCACGACGGGAAGCTCCTCCGCCAGTCGCGCGAGGCGTCGCTTCGCGGCGCGCTGGAGCAGGGCATCCCGAATCACCACTCCAGAGATTGCGGCAGTCGCAACGATCACGGTCTGCGCCAGCAAGCCTGCCCCGGTCGCCGCCATGGCCACGGCGACCCCGAGGCTGCTCGCCGCCAGGACGGCGAACAGCTGCTGCGCGCGGTAGGACTCGACGCTCCCCCGCACCCCTGCCTGCCTCAACCGGCGCTCGATGGTCGCTGTTCCGCCAAGCACATTCGCGAGCACGGAACGCAGCGGGTCGAACAACGGCCGAAGGAGGAGCAGCAGCGCCGGCGCAGGGCCGGGGCGAGGCGGCCGCATCATTTCGCGGGCCTCGGCCGAGACATCCTGGAGGTAGGGCGCGATGCGGCGAGCGAGTCTCGGGCCGCCGAACTTCGGCACCGTACTCGCGAGGCTCCAGAGCCCGAGGCCGAAGGTCGAGCCGGCGATCACCGACAACCACGTCGCATCCGTCACGCGAACCACCGCCGCGGTTCGGCGAACCTGCCGACGCGAAGCATGAGCCAGTACGCGAGCGCCGAGACGACGAGGCCGCCGAAGACCAAAGCAATGCCCTCCGAGGAGTTGTACGCCTCGGCCGCCTCGGGTCGCGTCGCGAGAAGCAGCAGCACCACCCAGGGGGCGGCGACGCCGAGACGCGCCGCGTTCACAACCCACGATTGCCGAGCCTCCACCTCGGACCTGATCGCCGACTCGCTCCGAAGCTGGGCGCTCAGATCACGGAGAATACTCGTGATCTCCGTGCCTCCAACCTCGCGTGCCATCCGCAGCGTTTCCATGAGGCGATCTGCGACCGGGTCGGCGAGATGCTCCTTGAGTTCGTCGATGGCCATGGAGAAGTTACCTGTCGACCCCTGCCGTTCAACGAACTCACCAAACGCTTCGCGAGTGACCATCGGGCCGGCTTCGGCGAGGGATGCGACGGCCTCCGGCAGCGCGAGACCCGAGCGAACCGCCGACACGAGGTGGTCGACGACGTCTGGCCACACGATGCGGGTCGCCGATCGGCGCGCCCGTGCGCGGCGACCGATGACCACGACGGGGACCGCCGCGCCAACACCCGCGACCGCCAGCGACAGCGCAACCACCCCCATGAGTGCATGCGCGGCGGCTCCGGCGGTGAGCGCGAGCGTGGCGCACACCGCCGCTACGACACCCGGGCTAACCCGAGCGAGGCCGGCCTGGGCCAGGCGTTCACGCAGAACATTCGAACGGGTGCTTCTTGCCTCCTCCCACGGCCACATCAGCGGCGATGCGACCAGCGCGAGACCCACCCCCAGAGCAACTCCGAGCACGACACTCACCGTGGCCTCCCCAGCACCGCGACCGGGTCAAGCCCCGCGGCTCGGAACTTCTCGAGCCGAGCCGGATGGATGCCCGTGGCCTCCAGTCGGCCCCCGTGCAACGCGAGGATCGCCTCCGCTTGCACCACCCCGTGCAACACAGCACCGGTGGGCGCGGCGATCTCGATCACCCTGCGACGCCCACCCCGCGCCAGCTCACAGTGCACCACGACGTCGATACTCGAGGCCACCGCCGGCGCAACGAACGCCGCATCGATGTTGCGCCCGGCGAGCAGGGGCAGCGTCGCAAGTTTGGCGAGGGCATCCCGAGCGCTGTTGGCATGGATGCTCGACATCCCGGGCAGCCCGGAGTTGAGTGCGACCAGCAGGTCGAGTGCCTCCGCTTCGCGCACCTCGCCGACGACCAGTCGGTCCGGTCGCATGCGCAACGATTCCTTGATGAGTCGGCGCAGGGTGATCTCGCCCGTTCCTTCGAGACTCGGTTGCCTGCACTGGAGCGCAACCCAGTCACGACCGGCGACCGAGAGCTCGAATGTCTCCTCGACGGTGATCACTCGTTCCGACTGTCTCGCGGAGGCAAGCAACGCGTTCAGCATCGTGGTCTTGCCGCTCTGGGTGGCGCCGGAGACGAGGATGTTCTGCCCCGCGAGCACGCACATCCGCAAGAACTCCGCGCCCTGCTGTGTAAGCGAACCGAGCGCGACGAGCGCCCTGAGGTCGCGCACATCCCGATTGAACTTGCGGATGTTGACGGCCCAATGCCGCTTCGTCACATCTGGAATCACGACGTGCAGCCGCGACCCGTCCGGCAGGGACGCATCGACGAAGGGCGAGCTGACATCGACGCGTCGACCGGTGCTGGCGAGCATCCGTTCGACAAGGTCGCGAGTGCCGTGGTCGGGGAGCCGGATGCCCGTGAGCTCGGTCACTCCCCCGCGCGCCACGAACACGGCACCCGGCGCGTTGATCCAAATCTCCTCGACCTCGGGATCATCGAGAAGCGGCTGGATGACGCCGAGACCGGTGAGACTCGCGACGATCTCGCGTTCGGCCCGCGTCTCATCGGCCAGCAGCGGGTGGGCCCCGCCGAGCGCGTGCTCGGTGTAGCGCTGCACCTCGTCGCGCACGTACTCGATGGCGAGCTGGTGGTCGAGAACCACCCCCTCGCGCATCACCCGTTCGCGAACGCGCTCAGCGATCAGGGCGTGCGGCGTGGGCATCCCCTCAGTGTGCGGCGGGCCTTATCGGATGCGAGGCGCCTGTCCACAGGCGCGGCGCTAGCGTCCGCCCTGGCGGATCTCGCTGCTGCCGACGCCGTTGAGGCTAGCGCTCGCGCTGAAGCCGGCCCCGCCCGCCGGGAGGACGTACCCGATGATGACGCCGATGAGGAGGGCCACGATTCCCACGACCCAGACGAGCCAGCGGCGATCGAAGTGGTCGGCGACGGCCGCGGTCGCGCGCTCGACGTTGCTCATGGCACAGCAGCCTACGCCTTAAGCTGGTCTGGCCAGCGGGAGTGGTGAAATTGGCAGACACGCAGGATTTAGGTTCCTGTGCTCTAGGGCGTGCGGGTTCAAGTCCCGCCTTCCGCACACGTTGACGACGTGCCTGAAGGGCGTTGGCAACGTGTTCTGACGGCGGGCGCGAAACGCACCGGGGCCCCCGCCCCGCAGTCCGCCGCAGCGCGAAGCGCTGTGGTGGCGGCTGGGTGGGGAGGGTTCAAGTCCCGCCTTCCGCACACGAGCGACTACGCACTTCCTCCTAGTCCACCCCGCACAACTAGTCGCAACTGCACACTCGCGGCCCGGTCATCCCTGCCGGGGCGTAACCAACCGCCGCTCATACGCGAACGCAATCAGTTCCGCGCGGGACCGCAGGCCGAGCTTGCTCAGGATGCTCCGAACATGGCTCTTCGCGGTCGCTTCACTGATGAACGCCGTCTGACCGATCTGCGCATTGCTGAGTCCGCGCGCGGCGAGGAGGAATATCTCCGTCTCCCTCGCGGAGAGCGCGGCGATGGACTCCTCGTCGGCCGGGGCGCGTCCGCCTGCTCCGCTGAAGAGCTCTGCTATGTCGTTGGGCGCGATGACGGAGTTGCCCTCAGACACGGTCCTGATCGACGCGAGGATGAACTCGGGTGTCGTGTCCTTGATGATGAAGCCCTGCGCTCCAGCGCGGATGGCCCTGGCGACAGCGTCGTCGCGCTGAAGGGTGGTCAGCACAACGATGCGGGTGTCGTCGGAGGCGGCCGTGATGCGTCTGGTGGCCTCGATGCCGTCGATTCCCGGCATGCGAACGTCCATGAGCATCACATCCGGGTGCACCCGCGACGCGAGCTCCACGGCGGCGAGACCGTCGTGGGCTGCCCCCACGAACTCGAGGTCGTCCTGCGATTCGATGAGCATTTGCACTCCTGCGCAGTACAGCGCCTGGTCATCGGCTACCGCCACTCGGATGGTCGTCATGCCGTGGCCAACGCCCGAACGGCGGGAATGAAGGCGGTCACGATGTAGGTGCCAGGGTCTGCGTCATCCGGCTCCGCTTTCAGCCAGCCCCCGGCCAACTGGGCGCGATCACGCATTCCGCGAAGACCACGCCCTTCGCCCCGCGCCGCACCCTCGCTGTCGGGTTGCGGCAGCGCGGTGCCGCTGCGGGATGTCACGGCGAGCGCGAGACCCGGTCCGCGCCAGTCGAACGCGACACGCGCGGTGGCGTTGACGCCGCCGTGCTTGAGCGCATTGGTGAGGCTCTCCTGCACGATCCGATAGGTAGCGAGCTCCTGCACGGCGCCGAGCGGCAACGGCTCCCCGAAGACCTCAACAGTGACCTCCAGGCCAGCAGAACCCATACGTTCGACCAGCTGTTGCAGCTCGTCGAGACGCGGCGGCGCCGGATCGACCGGGTCTGAGACGAGCGTTTCGATGAGGCGCCTGACATCGGTCAACGACGCTCTCGCGGAGTCCGCGATGTTCGAGAGAGTGCCGATGACCGCGTCGGGCCGTTCGGCCGCCACAAATCGGGCACCGTCTGCCTGAGCGATGATGACGGACAGGGAATGGGCCATGATGTCGTGCACGTCTTGAGCGAGAAGATCTCTCTCACGGGAGATGAGAAGGTCGATTTCCGCCCGATTGAGTTCCGAGGTCGTCTCGGCAAGGCGCGCGTTGACACTGAGCTTCTGCTGCCACACACGAGCGGAGGCGCCGAGGAACCATGCCGACAGCGACAGCACGATCGCAGCGATGAAGATCAGTACCCGGTTGGCGATGATCACCTCGACGCCGTCGCCCACCGCAGGTAGAGGGATCGGCCCGGACCAGTCGAGTCGACCCCAACCGACCATGAGTCCTGCTACGGCGATGGCCAGCCCGACGGCAAAGATGAACGAAACGCCCTGCCACCGGCGGCGCACACCGGCGCTGACACCGAAGACGACGACGAGAAATCCGAAGTAGATCGCGCCGTCGGTGCCCCCGAAGAAACCGGCCGTGTACGGGAACACGAGCTGGGCGAGCACAACAGCGAGCGAGAGGGTCATCGCGACGAGTGGCAGGATTCGCGCGAGCGCCATGGCGAGACACACGGCCACCAGGGCGGCCCACCACGGCAGAACGATGCTGAGCTGGCCGGGAAGGATCTGGTGTCGGCCAGTCTCCGCGAACGCCCAGGCAACGAGGAAGGCCGCAGCGATCGCCGGCTCCACGTACGCCTGGGCTTGAATCAGCAACTTGTTCATGCCGCTCACGCTAGCCAGCGCCGCCTGCCGAATGGGTGAGAGAGCTGAACTTTCAGCCCAAAGGCGTACGAATCTCAGTCGAAGGGCGTTCTGGGGCGAGTGTCAGGTGCTTGCCGGTACCCTGTCAGGAAGCACGCTGCCGCCGATTGACGCGCAACCGACGACTGGAGTTCTGCACTTGGTACCCACCGCCCTCATCCCCTTTCTCGATCCCGAGGGGATCATCCAAGCTGCCGGCCCCTGGGCGCTGCTCGTGGTCTGCTTCATCGTGTTCGCCGAGACCGGCCTGCTCGTGGGCTTCCTGCTGCCCGGCGACACGTTGCTCGTCATCACCGGCCTCATCGCCTTCTACCCGGGTATCGGCTTCGACATCTGGTGGGTCGCACTCTTCATAGCCCTCGCCGCCTTCCTGGGCGGGGAAGTGGGCTATCTCATCGGCCATAAGGCTGGCCCTCGAATATTCGAGCGCAAGGAGACGGGCGTCTTCAGCGTCGAGAACGTCAAACGCACGAACGCGTTCTTCGCGCGATTCGGCGGACTCGCCGTCATCCTCGCCCGCTTCGTGCCCATCGTGCGTACCTTCGCGCCAGTGGCCGCAGGAGTCGGCCACATGGACTACCGCAAGTACTCGCTCTACAACGCGATCGGCGCACTCATCTGGGGTGCTGGGCTCACTTTCCTCGGCTATGGACTGGGCTACGTGCCGATCCTCGGTGACTTCGTGCGTGAGTACATCGACGTGATCCTCATCGGTGCAGTGCTGATCGCGGTGATTCCCACGGTCTTCCACTACATCCAGTCGGTGCGCAAGGCGAAGAAGCGTGCCGCGGCCACCCTGAGCGACGCCGAGGCCGAGAAGCTCGCGTTGAGCCCCGAGGACTTCGACCAGAAGCTCGACGACTAGTCTCTTCGGCAAGTTCCCGCCAGAGGTTCGACGAGCGACCGCCAACCTCGGGCACTGTGGCAGTGCGGGCGGATGACGCTGGCTAGGGTCATCCCATGACCGACACCACCGCCATCCTCGCCCACTTCGAGGCAAAGCTCCGCTTCGAGACGGACCCGTCCGATGTGCGCGCCGCACAGCTCGCCGGCGACTCGTTCGTGCTGATCGACACGCGCGGCGACGCCGCCTGGAACCAGGGTCGCGCCGAGGGAGCCGCCCACCTTCCGACGGCTCAGATCGCATCCCGCGCTGCCGAGTTCGTCCCCGCGGGCACGCCCGTCGTCGTCTACTGCTGGGGGCCCGCCTGCAACGGGGCAACGAAGGCCGCGATCGAGTTCGCGAAACTCGGCTACTCGGTGCGGGAGATGATCGGCGGGTTCGAGTACTGGGCTCGCGAGGGCCTACCCGTGCTCACCGACGACGGTCACGTGCATCGCCCGGTCGATGAGCTCACCTCCCCGGTGAACGCAATCAGCTGCGACTGCTGAGAGCCTCGAGCCCCTGGCCGGCTGCTCGCCGCACGTCGACATCCTTGTCCCTGAGCAGCTGCCGGATGCCCGCCTCGTCGCTCACGGAGCCCACAGCTCCGAGCGCCCTGGCCGCCGCCGCCCGCACCCGTGCGACGTCGTCGGTGAGCAGTTCGGCGAGCGCCGTCGCGACCGGCAGGTTGCGCGCGGCCACCACGCGGGCGGCCATCTCGCGCACACGCCAGGCCTGGTTCTGCAACGCGACGCCCACCGCGTCGGCCGCAGAGTCATCCCACACGTACAGAAGAGCCCGCGTGCCCCACAGCTCGGGCCAATAGAGCACCGGGGCGCCCTTCAGCACACCCTCGGCATGGCGTCCGCCGACGGCGAGCAGAAACTCGTCCCCCGCGCTGAGCCCGCCGATGAGCGCCACCGAGCGGTCGACGACCTCCCGCTCACCCCACCGCGCTACTGCTGCGGCGATGCGCTGCTCGGTCGGTGCGTCGAGGTCGTCGGGCGCTGCGTTGGGGTCTGTGCTGTCGGTACTCATCGGGATGCCACTCTACGGGCACAACGAGAGCCCGAGGGCTTACACGACTGGTGAGACCCAGATGGCGGTGAGAGCTTCTGGTGCCAGTTGCAGCAGTGCTCCGTTGTGCTCGACGGTGTCGGATGTCACGACCGTCACGACCGCGTCGAGCACGACACCCTCGGCCTCGAGGTAGCGGAGCACGGCGGGGTCCCTGTCGCTGATGCGCACGACGGTGCCGCGTGACCCGGGCATCACGTCAGCCAGGAGCGTGGCATCCGGGCGCTCGATCACGCCCGCGCGCGACGGGATGGGGTCGCCGTGGGGATCGCGCACGGGGTTGCCGAGCTGGTCGTCGAGGGCATCGAGCAGGCGGTCGCTGATCGCGTGCTCGAGCACCTCGGCCTCGTCGTGCACCTCGTCCCACGAGTAGCCGAGCTGGTCGACCAGCCAGGTTTCGATCAGTCGGTGCCTGCGCAGCATCCGCAGCGCGAGATCCTCCCCTGCCGGGGTGAGCTCGATCGCCCCATACGGCTCATGGAGTGCGAGCCCTCTCGTCACGAGTTTCTTCACCATCTCGGTGACGGATGACGCCGCGAGCCCGAGTCGCGCCGCGAGCACCGACGACGTGATGGGTGTCGACTGCCACTCGGTGTGCGCGTAGATCACCTTGACGTAGTCCTCGATGGCGCTGGGACTCGTGGCCATGTCAGGCTCCCGTCACGACGAGCACGATGAGCAGCACGTTGAGCACGCTGATGAGAGCCGCTGAGAGCCATCCGGCAACGCGCAGCCACGGCGGGTTCACGAACTCGCCCATCTGCTTGCGGGAGCTCGCGATCCAGACGAGGGGCACCAGGGCAAAGGGAATCCCGAAGCTCAGCACCACCTGGCTGAGTACGAGCGCCTGCGTCGGGTCGAAACCGATGAGCAGGATGACGAGCGCTGGCACCAGCGTGATGACCCTGCGCAGCAGAAGCGGCACTCGTACCTTCAGCAGGCCGCCCATGATGGCCGACCCTGCGTAGGTGCCAACACTCGTCGAGGCGAGACCCGACGCGAGCAGGCCGACGGCGAAGATGACGCCGACGACCGGGCCAAGGGTTGCGACCACTGCCGCGTGCGCGCCCTCGATGGTGTCGGTGCCATCAATCCCGCGCAGGGCGGATGCCGCGAGCAGGAGCATCGAGATGTTGACGGCACCAGCCACCAGGAGCGCCGCACCCACGTCCCACCGGGTCGCGCGGAGAAGGTTCCTAATCGCCCCGGGCTCATGCGCGACACCGTGCCGGTCCCGCGCGAGGGCCGAGTGAAGGTAGATCACGTGCGGCATCACGGTCGCGCCCAGCATGCTCGTTGCGAGCAGCACTGAATCGGCCCCCTGGAAACGCGGGATGATGCCCTGCGCGGCCTCGGCCGGATCGATTCCGGAGAACAGGAGCCCACTGACGAACCCCACGACGATCACGCCGAGGAGCGTGACGACGATGATCTCGAACGATCTCTGCCCGTGCCGCGACTGCACGGAGAGGAGGACCATCGAAGCGATCCCGACGATGAGACCGCCGAGCGGAAGCGGCAAACCGAACAACAGGTAGAGAGCGATCGCACCGCCAAGAACCTCGGCGATGTCCGTGGCCGCCGCGACGAGCTCGGCCTGCACCCAGTAGAGCCTTCGGGGCGCGGTCGGAAGGCGCTCCCCCAGTATCTCGGGCAGGCTGCGTCCCGTGACGATACCGACCTTGGCCGACTGGTACTGCACGAGTACGGCGATCGCGTTGGCGAGGATGAGTACCCAGAGCAGCAGGTAGCCGTACCTCGCGCCCGCCGTCAGGTTCGCCGCGACATTACCCGGGTCGACGTAGGCGATGGCGGCCACGAAGGCCGGCCCGAGCAGGAGGAGAGTCGCACGCGCGCGTGGGCGGGTCGCGGCATCCGTCGTGGCAAATTTCGGCACACCGAAACTTTACCTCGGGTCAACCGCCGATGAGTCGCGCGCGCACGTGGGGCATGAGCAGGCCGAACGCCTGCGCGCGGTGGCTGATCGCATTCTTCTCGTCGGGGCGCAGCTCTGCAGCGCTCACCGAGAGACCCTCCGGCTTGAAGATCGGGTCGTACCCGAATCCCCCACCGCCGACGGGCTCGGTGAGTACCGTGCCCGGCCAGAGCGCGAGTTCCACCCACTCCTCGTCGCCCACCACGAAGGCCGCTGCACAGGCGAACTGGGCCGCGCGGTCGTCCGAGTCGCCGAGCTGCGCGAGCAGGTGCGCCACGTTGTCCGTGTCGACGCGGGTGCCGGCGTAGCGAGCCGAGTGGATGCCCGGAGCTCCGCCCAACGCGTCGACGCAGATCCCCGAGTCATCCGCGATCGCCGGAAGCCCCGTGTGCGCCGCAGCAGCGCGCGCCTTGATGAGCGCGTTCTCCTGGAAGGTCGCGCCATCCTCGACCGGCTCAGGGCCGTCGTAGGCGACGAGTTCGAGCCCGTCGAGCGCCGGCCCGAGGATGCGCGTCAGCTCGACGACCTTGTGCGCGTTGTGCGTTGCCAGCACTACCTGTCGTAGATCCATCTGCGTCCTCCCAGACCCCCGCGCGCGACCGTCTTCGAGGTCGCAGCTGGAGCTATGACGATAGCGCCTGCACCTGGAGCGCCGTGAGGTCGACCGCGCCGCCGACCGCAAGGTCGAGCAGGGCATCGAGCTCCCGACGGTCGAACGGCGCACCCTCGGCCGTGCCCTGCACCTCGACGAAGAGGCCCCGCCCGGTGACGACGACGTTCATGTCGGTCTCGGCCCGGACATCCTCGACGTAGGCGAGATCCAGCAGCGGCTCGCCGTCGATGATCCCAACGCTCACTGCCGCGACGGAGTCGATGAGCGGCTTCGCGTTCTTGCCGATGAAGCTCTTGGCGCGGCCCCACTCGATGGCATCCGCGAGCGCGACATAGGCACCCGTGATCGCCGCAGTACGCGTGCCGCCGTCCGCCTGGAGCACGTCGCAGTCGATGACGAGCGTGTTCTCGCCAAGGGCCTTCGTGTCGACCACGGCTCGCAGCGAGCGGCCGATCAGCCGCGAGATCTCGTGCGTGCGGCCGCCGATCTTGCCCTTCACGGACTCGCGGTCCATGCGATCGTTCGTCGACCGCGGCAGCATTGCGTACTCGGCCGTGACCCAACCCTTGCCCTTGCCCGACAACCAGCGCGGAACGCCGTTCGTGAAGCTCGCGGTGCACAGCACCTTGGTGCGCCCGAAGGAGATGAGGGCACTCCCCTCGGCCTGGTCGCTCCACCCGCGCTCGATCGTTACCGGTCGCAGCTCATTCGCCGCGCGTCCGTCAGCTCTGGTCATGGGGGCTCCTCGTTATCGTGGTTGTTGCTTGGGGAGAGAGATCGCTCCCGTGTCGAAGGTGTCCACTCGCACGACCTCGGGGCCGAGGAATCGCGATGCGAGCTTCTTGAAGGCATCCTTGTCAGGCCCCGTCGCTTCGAAGTCGTAGCGGGGTGCTGCTGGCGCTTGGCGCTCGATGCCGTGCTGCACGAGCGTGCGGTACACGTCGAAGGCGGTCTCCTCCGCGCTCGACACCAGGGTCACTTCGTCGCCCATCACGTACTGGATCGCCGCCGACATGAGCGGGTAGTGCGTGCATCCCAGCACGAGGGTGTCGACCTTCGCCGACTTGAGCGGGGCGAGGTACTCCTCGGCGACCGAGAAGAGTTCCGGCCCGCTCGTGACTCCGGCCTCGACGAACTCGACGAAACGCGGGCAGGCCTGCGTGAACAGCTGGAGGTCGGATGCCGCGGCGAAGGCATCCTCGTAGGCCTTCGACTTGATCGTTCCTGTGGTTCCGATCACGCCAACGCGACGGTTGCGGGTCTGGCGCACTGCGGCGCGAACCGCCGGCTGGATCACCTCGACCACGGGAATGCCGTAGCCATCGGTGAACCGCTCACGGGCATCCCGGAGCATCGCTGCCGACGCCGTGTTGCAGGCGATCACGAGGAGCTTCACTCCCTGCGCCACGAGGTCGTCCATCACGGCGAGGGCGTACTCGCGCACCGTCGCGATCGGCTTGGGCCCGTAAGGCGAGTGGATGGTGTCGCCGACGTAGAGGATCGACTCGTGGGGCAGCTGGTCGATGATGGCTCGCGCAACCGTGAGTCCGCCGACGCCGCTGTCGAAGACTCCGATCGGTGCGTCACTCATTCCACCGAGCTTATCCTCGGGTGCGCGCGGCACGCGGCCTATCCTTGACCGCATGAGCACCGCGCTTCTCACCGATCGCTACGAACTGACCATGATCGATGCGGCCATCGGCAGCGGGATGCACGACCGCGAGTGTGTCTTCGAGGTGTTCGCACGACGGCTTCCGGAGGGGCGACGGTACGGCGTGGTCGCCGGGACAGGTCGCCTCCTCGAAGCGATCGAGCAGTTCCGCTTCTCCGACGCGCAACTGGACTGGCTGCGCACCGAGTCTGTCGTTCGGCCGGAGACTCTCGACTGGCTCGCCGACTACCGGTTCTCGGGCTCGGTCCACGGATACCGGGAGGGCGAGACGTACTTTCCTGGCTCCCCGCTCCTCGTCGTCCAAGGCACCTTCGCCGAGGCTGTGATTCTCGAGACACTCGCTCTCAGCGTGCTCAACTACGACAGCGCTGTGGCCTCGGCTGCTGCGCGCATGGTCTCCGCCGCAGAGGGTCGCCCCTTGGCCGAGATGGGGTCGCGCCGAACAGGCGAACGATCGGCCGTTGCGGCTGCCAGAGCCGCCTACATTGCCGGGTTCGGCGCCACGAGCAACCTCGAGGCCGGGCGAGCCTGGGGCATTCCCACGATGGGCACAGCCGCGCACTCCTTCACGCTTCTCCACGACTCGGAGGAGGCGGCATTCCAAGCCCAAGTGGACGCCCTCGGCGCGGGAACCACCCTCCTCGTCGACACCTTCGACATCGAGCGTGGCGTGGAACTGGCAGTCTCAGTGGCCGGTACCGGTCTCGGTGCTGTGCGGATCGATTCGGGAGACCTGCCCGTGCAGGTGGCCGCCGTGAGGGCGCAGCTGGACGCACTCGGTGCCACGAACACCCGCATCACAGTTACCAACGATCTCGACGAGTTCACCATCGCGGCACTCCGGGCGGCCCCCGTCGACTCGTACGGCGTCGGGACCTCCGTGGTGACGGGCTCCGGGCATCCGGCGTCGGGCTTCGTCTACAAGCTCGTGGCGCATCGGGATGACACCGGCGAATGGATTCCCGTGGCCAAGAAGTCCGCGGCCAAGGCCACCGTGGGTGGACGCAAGACCCCGGTACGGACTCTCGCGAACGGCACCGCGGTTGCGGAGACGATCCACGTCGGAGATGCGCCGGTCGCGGCATCCGGTCGCGAACTTCTCGTGACCCTGATGAGCAATGGTGTGCTCCACCCGCGGTTCAGTGGACCGGAAGGCACACGCCTGGCGCGTGAACACCATGCGGCCTCGATGGCGGAACTACCGCCGGACGCCCTGCGGCTGGGGCGCGGCGAACCGGCGATCCCCACCGTCTACATGGACTGACCTACTCGAGCCCCTCGTAGATCTCCTTGCAGGTGGGGCAGATCGGGAACTTCTGGGGATCACGCCCGGGAGTCCACAGTTTGCCGCAGAGCGCACGCACAGGCTTGCCGGTGAGAGCCGACTCCATGATCGCGTTCTTGGGCGCGTAGTGCGAGAAACGTTCGTGGTCACCTTCCTCGACGACTTCGCGAGTCAGCAGTTCCTGCAGCTCGCGGTCGAGGGTGTCGGTGCCGCCTCCGGTGTGGTCGGTGTCAGCCATGACGCCAGTGTACGGCGCTCGCGTGAGACATCCGCGGACGGGCGTATGCGCTAGTTCTGCAGGGTGAACTCGAGAAGCTCGGGCGAGCGCTTGTCGAGGATCCTGCCGCCCCACAGCACGCCGAGCACGACGGCAACGAAGCCGATCGAGACCCCGGCCGCGAGAGCAGTGCCGTACTGATGAGGATCGGATGCTCCGAGAACGACGAGCCAGATAACGGGTGCGCTGAGCGCCACGGGAAGCAGGAGAGAGAACGCCTGGACGGCTGCCCCTGCACCGCTCGCCGCCTGGGGCTGCGAGAACGGACTCGCTCCCGGAAGCACGGTCGGGTACGGAAGGGCGGCCGAGGTGACGCTCGCTACGGATAGCGAGGTGAGCAGTACGCACACGGAGAGCCCGATGAGCGCGGGGAGCACCGTCCAGTTGCCGGCGATCCACGCGGTGCCAACGGTTCCGATGGCGATGAGGGGAACTCCGATGAGGAGCGGGGGCACGATGCGACCGAGCCTATCGACGCTCCCCGCTGTGCTCGTGGAGAGGTGCAACCAGAACGCCGTGGAGTCCTGGGCGACGTCGTTGTGTACCGACCAGCCGAGGAACAGGCACATGATCGGCACGGGGAGCCAGAGGATGATGTCGGTCGGGATGCCCGCGATCGCGAGTGTACCGACCATGATGATCGGCACCACGGGCACGACAGCGACGGCCACGAGGTAGCGCGCGTCTCTGCTCCAGTAGCTGAGGCTCCGGGCGGCAACGGCCCCGAACGGCGTCGCAGGGAGCGCGCTGAACCAGCCGAGCCCGCGGTACGGGCGGTGACCTTCGCGCAAGCGGGGGGTGACGAGCATCCGGCCGACGAGCACCCGCCAGGCGAGGGCGAGCACGGCAACGAACGCGAGTGCGATCACGAGCTTGGCCATTGCGTCGCCGGTGCGACCGATCGCGGCATCCCCCGGAACGCTCCAGGCAGCACCAAACGGCGTCCACGTGGCGACAGCCGCAATGCGACGGACGATCGGCAGCCCCTGGCTGCCCCAGTCGACGGTCGCGAGCACTGCGGATACGGGTGCAACGAGCACGACGAGAGCAAAGACCGCGAGGCCCGCTCCCTCGCGCCTGCGTCGCGTGGAGAGGTAGAGGGCCGCGACCGACGAGCCGACGCGACCGAGAAGCAGGCACGTGGCGACGATGACCGGCACCATGAGCACCGCGAGAGCGATCGGGCCGCCGTCCCGGTTCCAGGCGACGACCTGCGCCACCGCCAGAACGGCCACGGAGACGGTGGGGATGCTCACGAGCGCGGTCACCGAGAGAAGAAGGGTGAGCTTGGTGACCGGGATGCCCAGAAGCGCGAACCGGCGCGGCTCCAGTGAATCGTCCGCACCGAAGGCGAGCGGTGCGACCGTGAATGCCAGCATGACGGCGGAGCCGATGGAGATGATCACCGCACGAGCGATATCCGGCGAGCTGTCACGCAGGGAACCGATGACAGTAGCCAGGAAGATCACGAGACCCAATGCCGCCAGGAGCCCGACGACGAGGCCGAACGCCTGGAGGGGCGGACGGCGGAGGAGGTTGCCGAGGGTCGAGAGCCTCAGTCGGAGAAACTGTGCAACCACTCGATGCCCTCCTGCGGAGTCACAGTTCCTGCCAGCTCGATGAAGCGTTCCTCGAGTGAGACGTCGCCGCGCACCGAATCGACGGAACCGTCGGCGAGAATCGCACCGCCGACAACCACGGCGACGTAGTCGCACGTGCGCTCCACGAGGCCCATGCTGTGGCTGGACAGCACGACCGTGCCACCGGCCGCCGCGTAGCTCCTCAGCACATCCGTGACCATGGCCGCGGAGACCGGATCGACTGACTCGAAGGGTTCATCGAGCACGAGCAGTCGTGGGGAGTGGATCATGGCCGCCGCCAAGGCGACCTTCTTGACCATGCCGGCCGAGTAGTCGCCCACGAGCCGGGACAGAGCCTCTTCGAGTCCGAAAGCACGTGCGAGATCCTCGGAGCGCTTGCGAGTCACCTTGCCACTGAGGCCGCGGAGCACGCCGGAATAGTAGAGGAGCTGCGAGCCGGTCAGTCGGTCGAAGAGCCGCAGCCGGTCGGGCAGAACGCCCATCTGGCGCTTCGCCTCCACCGGGTTCTTCCAGACGTTCGCATCATGGACTGTCACGGTGCCGGCGTCGGGTCGAAGGAGGCCCGTGATCATCGACAGCGTTGTGGTCTTGCCCGCGCCGTTCGGACCGACGATGCCGTAGATGACACCGGGCGGCACGTCGAGGTCGATGCCGTCGACCGCGAGTGTGGATCCATAGCGCTTCGTGAGGCCGCGCACGGAGAGGACAGCGTTCTCGATCTCGGGCCGCGGAGCCGCGACGACGACCGCTGGCTTGGCGTCCTCTGGCTCGACTTTGGGAGTCTTTGCCGCCGGCTTGGCCTGGCGCACGCGCGGTGTGGTCTTCTTGACGACTGGTTTCGCGGCGGGCTCGGGCTCGGGCTCGGGCTCGGGCTCGGGCTCGGGCGAATCCTCGACCGCGCCGGGATCGGCCTCGGACTCTGAGACCGTGTCGCCGTCTTCGACTTCGGCCTTCGGCTCGGCGTCAGCTTCGACCTCGGGCTCGGCTTCGAGCTCGAGAGCGGCTTCGACTTCGAGCTCGGGCTCGGCTTCGACTTCGGGCTCGACTTCAGCTTCAACCTCGACCTCGACGACCTCGTCGACGGCCGGCTCGGCGTCATCCGTCAACTCGTCCACGGGCTGCCCGATGGGCTCCACGACAACCGCGTCTACCGACGCTTCGGTATCGGAAACCTCGACGGCTGGGGCATCTGCCTCAATCGCTTCGTCCGCCGGGACCTCAACGGGAGCGCTCTTCGCGCGGCCTGAAGCGCCACGTGAAGCACGCGACACCTTCGGCAGCGCAAGCTTGGGCACGGTCAGCTTGGGCACAGTGAAAGTGCCGCGAGGCTGCGGCTTCTCAGCAACGTCCTCGGAAGCATCGACCGCCGAGGCCTCCTCGACAACCTCGACCGTCTCGGCGATCTCGGCCGACTCGACCACCTCAGGAGCATCGACGACCTCAGTCACCTCGATCGTCTCGGTGGATTCGACAGCGGGCTTCGCGGCGGCAGCTCTCGTCGATGTCGACGGACGCTTCGTGGGTGTCGCGGGCTTACGCGCAGCCGGCTTGCGAGGTGCCGCGGGCTTACGCGGTGTCGCCGGCTTGGCGGTGGTCGCAGGCTTCGCAGTCGACGTCTTCGCCCGAGGCGTAGGCTTCTTCGCCGCCGCCGGTGTGGCATCAGACGCAGACGCAGACGCCGACGCCGGCGTCGCTCGCGCGGGAGTTGCTCGCGCAGCCGTGCCGCTCTTGGCAGCGGAATTCTGGGCTGGTTTGCGAGGGGCGGCTGGCTTGCGCGTGGCGGCTGCTGGTCGCGCGGGGGTCTTCTTCGGAGGTTTCTTCCCGGACCCGGGCTCAGCAGCGTTTTCCACCGCTTAAACCTACCAATGCCCTCGTCATCTGAAAGCCAGCATCACGAATCCGCAACAACCCCTCAATTTCTCCACGTGGTTGAGGGTGGGTTGACTAGCCTGTTCTTTGAGCACAACGGTGTGTCCAGTCCACTACCCCGCGGTTAACGTCGAGCGAACAGCTCGTTGAGCCGCGAGAAGACTTCCGCGTAGATCAGAGGAGACCACCGTGACACAGATTGTCATTCTTGCTGCTGGCATGGGCAGCCGCCTCGGGCGTTCCCTCCCCAAGCCGCTCACGGAGCTCGCTGACGGCCGCACGATCATGCAACAGCAGTTCGACAACATCCGTTTTGCCTTCGGCTCCAACGCCCAGGTCACGATCGTGGTCGGCTACAAGCTCGAGCACATCATCGAGTCGTTCCCCGAGGCATCCTTCGTCTACAACGAGCAGTACGACCAGACCAACACCTCGAAGAGCCTCATGCGCGCACTCCAGGCGTCGGCGCCCGGCGGAGTGCTCTGGATGAACGGCGACGTGGTCTTCGACCCGATGGCCCTCGAGCGTGCCGCAGCACTGGTGGCTCGCGAGCAGTCTTTCGTCTCGGTCAACACCGCGAAGGTCTCCGACGAGGAGGTCAAGTACACGACAACCGCCGAGGGATACATCAAGGAGCTCTCGAAGACGGTCGTCGGTGGCCACGGTGAAGCCGTCGGCATCAACTACGTTTCGCGTGACGACAAGGCCGCGCTCCTGCGCCAGCTCAAGCGCGTCGGCGACCAGGACTACTTCGAGCGCGGCATCGAGCTCGCCATCGACGAGGACCGTCTGCTGTTCGAGCCGGTCGACATCTCAGACCTGTACGCGGTCGAGGTCGACTTCGCCGAAGACCTGGAGCGGGCGAACCTCTTCGTCTAGTCAGTCACGTTTGGTCAGGCCCTTTACGATAGGGGCGTGTCAACGACTGCCCTTCCAGCGCGCGACTGGTCTCCCTTCGAGCGCTATCGGCGGTCGCTCTGGCTCCTGACGGTGCGCGACCTTCGGGTGCGGTACTCGACATCCGTACTCGGCTACCTGTGGTCGATCCTCGATCCACTCGTGATGGCGGGCATCTACTGGTTCG
>CAYRON010000008.1:0-111269 GCA_964425885.1 uncultured Salinibacterium sp. | reverse complement strand
CTCAACGAGATGATGGACCCCGAGCTCGTGCCGAAGCTCCTCGCGAGCGGCACGGTCGAGGTCGCTCCGCTCGCGTACATGCGTGGGCGCACGCTCAACAACTCGTTCATCGTGCTCGACGAGGCGCAGAACACCACGCCCGAGCAGATGAAGATGTTCCTCACGCGTCTCGGCTTCGGTTCGAAGATGGTCGTGACCGGCGACATCACGCAGGTCGACCTTCCCGCGGGGGCGAGCGGCCTGCAGCTCGTGACGAAGGTGCTGTCCTCGATCGATGACATCCACTTCGCGAAGCTGACGAGCGCCGACGTGGTGCGGCACACCCTCGTGGGTCAGATCGTCGATGCCTACACGGCGTACGACGCAGAGAAGCAGCTCGAGAAATTCCGACGCGACCAGGATCGCGACAACACCAAGAGGAGTGGGCGATGAATCGGCGACCTGCGCGGCGATTCATCGCGCTGCGCCGCAGGGGCGGCGGCGCAGCCAGGAGAAAAAATTGAGCATCGAGATCAACAACGAATCCGGCCTCGACGTCGACGAGCAGGCGATCCAGCGACTTGCCGTGTACGCGCTCGACCAGATGCACGTGCATCCCGATGCCGACCTCGCCATCCTCTTCGTCGACGAGGCCGCCATGGAGCAGCTGCACGTGCAATGGATGGACGAGCCGGGCCCGACCGACGTGCTGAGTTTTCCGATGGATGAATTGCGCCCGGGATCCGACGACAACCCGACTCCTGCCGGCCTCCTCGGTGACATCGTGGTGTGCCCGCAGGTGGCGATCGCGCAGGCGGAGGCCGCCGGCCATTCGCCGCTCGAGGAGATGCTGCTCCTCACGACCCACGGCATCCTGCACCTTCTCGGGTTCGACCACGCTGAGCCGGACGAGGAGCGCGAGATGTTCGGTATCCAGCGTGACATCCTCGTTGGCTTCGCGCTCGACGAACGACGACGGTAGTCGCCCATGATGATCGGAATCTTCATCGGGGCAGCCGTGGTTCTCGTCGTGTTCGGCGGTCTCCTCGCCGCGGCGGACGCAGCGCTCGGGGTGCTCAGCCGATCAGACCTCGTCGACATCGCAAGCACCAGTCGTTCGAAGCGGTCGCTCATCGCGATCGCCCAGGATCCCGGTGCTCACATCAACGCACTCAACTTCATGCGTGTCGTGTCGGAGACGACGGCCGCGGTACTCGTCACCCTCGCGTTCGCGACGACGTTCGACTGGTGGTGGGCGCTGCTGCTGAGTGCCGGCATCATGACCGCGACATCCTTCGTGCTCGTCGGTTCCAGCCCACGTAGTGTCGGCCGGGTCCACGCCCGCCCGATCATCCGCTTCGCCGCTCCCATCGTTCGTGCCATCCGCGTGTTCCTCGGTCCCCTCGCGGCGGCCCTGGTCGCCATCGGCAACCGAGTCACTCCCGGCCGCCCCCGCACCGCAAGCTTCTCGAGCGAGGAACAGCTGCTCAGCATGGTCGACGAGGCCACAGAACTCGACGTCATCGAAGAGGACGACCGCGAGCTCATCCACTCGATCTTCGAGTTCAGTGACACGGTCGTTCGCGAGGTCATGGTGCCGCGCACGGACATGGTGACCATTCCCGGTGAGGCGTCCACGGATGCGGCGATGACGCTGTTTCTCGCGAAGGGGGTCTCGCGCATCCCCGTCATCGGTGAGGACATCGACGAGGTACTCGGCGTGCTCTACCTGAAGGACGTGACGCGGGTCGTCTTCGAACGGACCCTGGACGCCGCGACCCTGACGGCTGCGTCGCTGGCTCGCCCCGCGGTCTTCGTGCCGGAGTCGCAGAAAGCCGACAGCCTCCTCCGCCAGCTTCAACTCGAATCCACCCACCTCGCGATGGTTGTCGATGAGTACGGCGGAATAGCTGGTCTCGTCACCCTCGAGGACCTGATTGAGGAACTCGTCGGCGACATCTCGGACGAGTACGACCGCGACGTTGTGGAGATCGATGACCTCGGTGACGGCCGATTCCGTGTGAGCGCACGCCTTCCGATCGACGAGCTCGGCGACCTGTTCGGTCTCGAACTCGACGACGACGAGGTCGACTCGGCGGGAGGTCTCCTCACAAAGGCGCTCGGACGATTGCCTGACAAGGGCTCCTCTGCGGCATACTCGGGGCTCGTGCTCACCGCGGATCGTACCGAGGGGCGCCGGCGCCGCCTGACCACCGTTCTCGTGGAGCGTGACCAGGCCCTCATCGACGTGCAGTCCGCCTTCGCGGAGCCGGACAAGGAGAAGTAATGGCTGAGCCGTACAGGGCGGGGTTTGTGACCTTCGTCGGGCGTCCGAACGTGGGGAAGTCGACGCTCACCAACGCGATGGTCGGCGAGAAGGTCGCGATCACCTCGTCCAAGCCGCAGACGACTCGTCGCGCCATCCGGGGCATCGTGCACGCCTCGAACGGGCAGCTCGTGATCGTCGACACTCCGGGTATGCACCGCCCCCGCACACTTCTGGGCGAGCGGCTCAACAGCATCGTGATCGACACACTCGGCGAGGTCGATGTGATCGGCTTCTGCGTGCCTGCGGACGACAAGATCGGCCCGGGCGACCGCTATATCAACGAGCAGCTCGATCAGTTCCCCCGTGCGAAGAAGGTCGCCATCGTCACCAAGGTCGACGTGGTGAATCCCACACGCATCGCGGAACAGCTGTTGGCCGTGAGTGAACTCCGCGAGTGGGATCTCGTCGTGCCGATCTCGTCGCTCGGTGCCGTTCAACTCGACGTGCTCACGGAGCAGCTCATCGCGCTCATGCCGGAGTCGTCCCCGCTCTATCCCGACGACGCTGTGACCGACGAGTCCGAGCAGGCGCGCATCTCCGAGCTGATCCGCGAGGCAACGCTCGAGGGCGTGCAGGACGAACTGCCGCACTCCATCGCGGTGACGATCGACGAGATGACCGAGCGCGACGACAAGGATCTGCTCGACATCTACGCGAACATCTTCGTCGAGCGCGACAGCCAGAAGGGCATCATCATCGGCAGGGGAGGAGAGCGGCTGCAGGATGTCGGCTCCCGCGCCCGCGCCGAGATCGAGAAGCTCCTCGGCCGTCAGGTCTACCTCTCCTTGCGCGTGAAGGTGGCCAAGGAATGGCAGCGGGACTCGAAGCAGCTGGGCCGCCTGGGCTTCTAGCTCGCGCGCCTACTCTGCGAACCGCAGCCGTACATCTCGAGGATGATCTTCGGCTCCTGCAGGAGGAGAAACCGGCACGATCGGCGTGCATCCGCCTAGCGTTGAGGGATGTTCCGTCCCCTGACCTCCGCGCAGCTCGCCGTCGACATCACCCTCGCGACCGTGTGCGTGCTCATTCGCTCGCTGCTTCCGTTCGACACCGCGGTCGGTTGGCTCATGCTCCTGGCGATGGGTGGCGCGCTGGCCATCCGACGGCTCTCGCCCGGTCTCGCGCTGGCCGTGGCGTGGTTCGGCGCGCTCGTGCAGATGGGGGCACTGCTGCCTCCGGATGCTGCCAACCTCGCGATCCTGGCCGTGCTCTACTCGACCGCCCGCTACGGCACGTCCACTGTGAAGTGGCTGGGTCTCGCGTCCGCGGTCGTGGGTGCTTTCATGGCCACCGCGTACTTCCTCCTGACGGGATTCGTCGCCGTGGGCAGCACGAACTTCGACTCCATCTTCGCGGTCATCCCGCGCCTCGCTTTCGTGGGCGCGTTCTCCCTGGGTGGCTCGCTGGCCGTTCTCGGGCTCAGCTGGACGGCGGGACTGCTGGTGCGCACCTGGCGCACGGCGCGGGAGAGCAGGGAGCTCCAGCGGGTCGCCGAGCGTGAGGTAGTCGTGGAGCAGGAACGACAGCGCATCGCCCGCGACATGCACGATGTCGTAGCCCATTCGCTCGCGGTCGTCATCGCGCAGGCCGACGGTGCCAGATACGTGCGCAAGGACGACCCCGATGCCGTCGACGGCGCATTGGTCACGATCGCGACGACGGCGCGCGAGGCCCTCGCCGACGTTCGACTGCTGCTGGGCCAGCTGCGCCAGGAGCAGGGCGCTGGCCCGCAGCCGGTTCTCGGTGACCTCGACGCGCTCGTGACCCAGCTGCGCGCATCCGGGCTCGATATCCAGGTCGTGCGCAACGGCGAACTGCCCGTGCTGCCGGCAAGCCACCAGCTCGCCATCTATCGCATTGCCCAGGAGGCCCTCACCAACGCGCTTCGCCACGGGGATGCCGCGGCGCGAGTCACTTTCGAACTCACGAGCGCCCCCGCTGTCGTGAGCCTTCTCGTGTCGAATCGTCTGCGGGACGAACCTTCCCCTGCCGGTAGCGAAGGGCACGGCATCACGGGGATGCGCGAACGCGCGCTGCTCGTCGGTGGCGAGATCACCGCCCAGCCGGAGGGCGAACTCTTCGTTGTGCGGGCTTCGGTTCCCGTGCGAGCCGTGGTGACCCAGTGAAGCCGATCCGCGTCGCGCTCGTCGACGACCAGGCACTGTTCCGGGCTGGCATCCGCATGCTCGTCTCATCCCAGCCCGACCTCGTGTTCGTGGGGGAGGCAGGCGACGGTCGCGAGGGCATCCGCATGGCCGCCGAGGTCACGCCGGACGTGATCCTCATGGACATTCGGATGCCCGTGCTCGACGGCATCGAGGCGACCCGCGGGATTCTCGCAGGCGCCGAGGGGCGCCGCCAGCCTCGAGTCATCGTGCTCACGACCTTCGACCTCGACGAGGCCGCCGCGCGCGCGATCCGGGCCGGCGCCAGTGGATTCCTTCTCAAGGACACCGACCCGGAGTTCCTTCTTGCGGCCATCAGGACTGTGCACGCCGGCACATCGGTCGTCGCGGCCACGGCCACTCGCGAGCTCTTCGAACACTTCGGAGAGGTGCCGCAGCCTGCGCCAGAGGCGTTCGAAGCGCTGACCGATCGCGAGCGCGAGATCTTCGCCCTCGCCGCCCGCGGCCTCAGCAACTCGGAGATAGCCAAGGCCGAGTTCCTGAGCGAGGCGACGGTGAAAACCCACGTGAGCCGAATACTCAGCAAGCTCGGGCTGCGCGACAGGGTGCAGCTCGTGGTCTTCGCGTATGAGCACCGGCTGGTCTGAATCATCCCAGCGGATGACCTGGGCCAGACCTCTGGCCGACGCCCCTGACCTACTGCCCTTCCTAGCGTTGAGGCATGGACATCACACCCTCAGAACTGGGCCTCGTGGCCCGCGTAGCCAGTCTCAGTAAGCACTACGGATCAGACTCCACGCGCGTCACCGCGCTCGACGGCGTATCTGTCGGTATTCGTGCGGGTCAATTCACCGCGATCATGGGTCCGAGCGGCTCTGGCAAGTCGACGCTCATGCACATCATGGCCGGGCTCGACTCGGCAACGGAGGGTCGAGTGTGGCTCGGTGATACCGAGATCACGGGCCTCGGCGACTCCGAACTGACCATGATCAGGCGACGTCGGGTGGGCTTCGTGTTCCAGTCGTTCAACCTCGTGCCGACGCTCGATATCGAAGGGAACATCCTTCTCCCGTTCGAACTGGACGGCCGACAGCCGACGCCGGAGCAACGTGAGTGGATCGACAAGCTCATCGAGTCACTGGGGTTGCGCGACCGGTTGCGGCACCGCCCCCACGAGTTGTCCGGTGGCCAGCAGCAGCGCGTCGCCATCGCCAGGGCCCTCGGGTCACGGCCCGAGCTCGTGTTCGCCGACGAGCCGACCGGCAACCTCGACTCGCGCACGGGGCGGGAGGTGCTGTCGTTGCTCGCGACCTCCGCGTCAACGTACGGACAGTCCATCGCCATGGTCACCCACGACCCTGTCGCTGCCAGTTTCGCCGACCGCATCATCTTCCTCGCCGACGGCCGCATCGTGCAGGACCGCCCACGTTCGACCGCCGCAGAGATCAGCGAACTCATGATCGGCATGGAGGCGCGAGCATGAACCGGTTCCGTTGGAGTGAGCACCGGCCCAGCATCCTCGTCGCCGCCCTCAGCTCCGCCTTCGGGGTTGCGCTGCTGCAGGTGACAGGCAACCTCGCCGTCATCATCGGGGCGGATGACACGACCGGATCGAGTGACATGGTCGCGCTCATGCTGTCTATCCTCGCCCTCGTGTTCATCGCGATCTCGACGTACGTGGGATCGGTCGTCACGGCCAACACCTTCTCGACGATCATCGCCGGCCGCACCCGCACGATCGCGCTCCTGCGCCTGGTCGGGGCGTCGGCACACACGCTGCGTCGTTCGGTGGCACGCGAGGGACTCATCGTCGGTGTGGTTGGAGCAGCAATCGGTGTTGTTGTCGGCACGATCCTGTCGAGCTCCCTCGTGTTCGTCGGCGTTCTCTCCGGCACGATCCCGCAACTCGCCTACGTTTTCGTAGCACCCGTGCTTGTCGTGCCCATTGTCGCCGTGGTGCTCACCACGTGGCTCGCCTCGTGGGTCGGAGCCCGCCGGGTGCTGCACGTCACCCCCATGCAGGCCACGGGCGCTTCGGTCGAGTCGCGCGCCGAGGATGTCGCTGCGCGCCGCGGTCGCAACACCGCTGCGATCGTGTTGTTCGGGCTCGGAACTGTCATCCTCGCCTCGGCGGTGGCTCTCGGCTTTCTCACGCCAGCCGCAGTGCTCGTCGGCGTGCTCGGGGGCATCCTGTCGTTCACCGGTGTGGTGCTCGGCGCCCCGCTCATCATGCCTGCGGCGCTGCGTGTGGTCGGCCAGATGTTCCGTGGATCGGCCGCAGGTCGTCTCGCGGCTGAGAACGCGGTGCGGTACCCGGAACGCAGCGCTCGCACGACGATCGGGCTCGTCATCGGGGTCACGCTCGTGACGATGTTCGCCGTCGCAGCAGCGACCTTCCAGCAACTGCTCGCCCCTCTGTCCGACGCGGCAGACCTGGACGATCTGATGGCCGTCATCGTCGGAATCTTCTCCGTGCTGATCGGGTTCAGTGCGCTCATCGCGGCAGTCGGCATGGTGAACAACCTCTCGCTCAGCGTTCTGCAGCGTACGCGCGAGCTCGGCCTCCTGCGTGCCCTGGGGTTCACCAATCGCCAGCTCCGCGACATGGTGCGAGTCGAGGCTGCGCAGTTGACGATCGCAGCGATGCTCGTGGGGCTTGTGCTCGGCGTCGGGTACGGATGGGTCGGCGCCCAGTCACTTCTCGGCTCCGTGCCGGGGGCAACCCTCGCCCTGCCGGTCGTGCCGTGGTGGCTACTCGCGGTCGTGGTGGTTGCAGGCGCTGCGTTGACGGTCGTGGCATCCGTCGCCCCGACGCGACGCGCCACCTCCATCGCCCCGGTTGTTGCGCTGGCCGTCGAGTAGTGCGCTGCGGGGCCCGGGCCAAGTTGCGACCGGGTTCCGCCGTGCGCACAACGCCTGGGCAGTGCTACCCTGAAACCGTGTTCGGTCTGCTTCTTCTTAGCTGCCGCGACGGGTCCTAACTTCAGGCCTCACTCGTCGCGGCCTTTGCTGTTTGGTCTGAACCTCCCCTCCAGACAACACGAAAAGACACCACGACCATGAAGAACACCCAGCAGCCCTCAGGACTGCCCATCCACCGCTACAAGCCGTATCACGAGACACTGTCCGTGAATCTGCCCGATCGTACGTGGCCAGACAAGCGCATCACCGAGGCTCCGCGCTGGTGTGCGGTCGACCTTCGCGATGGCAACCAGGCGCTCATCGACCCGATGAGCCCCGAGCGCAAGCGCATCATGTTCGACCTGCTCGTGCGCATGGGCTACAAGGAGATCGAGGTCGGCTTCCCCTCGGCGAGCCAGACTGACTTCGACTTCGTGCGAGCGCTCATCGAAGAGGACCTTATCCCCGATGACGTCACGATCCAGGTGCTGACCCAGGCCCGTGAAGAACTGATCAACCGCACCTACGAGTCGCTCAAGGGCGCCAAGCGTGCCATTGTGCACCTCTACAACTCGACAAGCGTGTTGCAGCGGGATGTCGTATTCCGCACCGACAAGCAGGGCATCATCGACATCGCCCTGAACGGTGCGCGCCTGTGCCGCGCCGCCGAGGCGATCGTGCCCGAGACAGACATCTACTACGAGTACTCGCCGGAGTCCTACACGGGCACCGAGCTCGAGTTCGCCGTCGACGTGTGCAACCAGGTGCTCGAGGTCTTCGAGCCGACGCCGGAGCGCAAGGTCATCATCAACCTGCCAGCCACGGTCGAGATGGCAACCCCGAACGTCTACGCCGACTCGATCGAATGGATGTCGCGGCACCTGAACAACCGCGAGAACGTCATCATCTCCCTTCACCCCCACAACGACCGCGGCACCGCGATCGCTGCGGCCGAGCTCGGCTACCTGGCGGGTGCCGACCGCATCGAGGGCTGCCTGTTCGGCAACGGCGAGCGCACCGGCAATGTCGATCTGGTCGCACTCGGCATCAACCTGTTCACGCAGGGCATCGACCCCCAGATCGACTTCAGCGACCTCGACGAGGTGCGTCGCACCGCGGAGTACGCCAACCAGCTCAAGGTGCACGAGCGCAGCCCGTGGGCCGGTGACCTGGTCTACACCGCCTTCAGCGGCTCCCACCAGGACGCCATCAAGAAGGGGTTCGAGGCGATGGATGCCGCGGCCAAGGCCCAGGGCATCCCCGTCGAACAGCTCGAGTGGGCCGTTCCCTACCTGCCCGTCGACCCGAAGGACTTGGGCCGCGGCTACGAGGCCGTTGTGCGCGTCAACTCGCAGTCCGGTAAGGGCGGCGTGGCCTACCTGCTCAAGACCGACCACGCCCTCGACCTGCCGCGCAAGCTACAGATCGAGTTCAGCGGGGTCGTTCAGGCCAAGACGGATGCCGAGGGTGGCGAGGTCACGAGCGACGAGATCTGGGAGATCTTCCAGGACGAGTACCTGCCGGCGCCCGATCACCGGGTCGAGGACAAGTGGGGTCGCTTCGAACTGCTGTCGACACGCACGGCGAGTGAACTGGCAGGCGAGGTCGAACTCGCGGTCAAGCTCCGCGTTGGTGACGATGTGTTCCAGGAGACGGGCACGGGCAATGGACCCATCGCCGCGTTCCTCGGGATCATGGCGGAGCGCGGCATCGACATCACGCTCTACGACTACGTCGAGCACGCGCTGAGCGCCGGCGGGGATGCCCTCGCTGCTGCCTACGTCGAGCTCAACGTCGGCGGCAAGCGCCTGTGGGGTGTCGGTATCGACGCTGACATCTCCACCGCGTCGCTCAAGGCGGTGGTGTCTGCCGTGAACCGTGCGGTTCGCACGGAGGCAGACGACCGCGAGCTCGCAGCGGTCTAGTTCTCCGCAGCTACGGCTTTGGCGGCTTTCGCCGGATCCGCGGCACCGTCGTGATCGCCTTCTGCTCCGGGAGGCTCCAGTTGAACAGCACCGCCAGGATGCGCACGCCGAACGTGATGGCGACGCAGATGATGGCGGCGATGAACACGGGAACCCCGAGCGTGAGAAGCCCGACGAGTGACGCGGATCCGACGACCGCCGCGATCGCGTAGAGCGATCCGACGTGCATGAGTGCAATCGGTCGGTTGAGGAGTAGGTCGCGCAGGATCGATCCGCCCACGGCGGACAGGGCGCCCAGGAAGACGGCAGGCACCGCGGGTAGCCCCGCCGCGAGCGCCTTCGTCGTGCCGATCGCGGCGAACAGCCCAATCGTGAGGGCGTCGAGCACGTTCACGAGCACACCGAGCCGCGAGATCAGTCTCTCGAGCAGCATCCCGAGCAGTGCGGCGGCCGTCGCAACGATGACGTACCAGTTGTTGCTGAAGGCCGCCGGCACCTCGGAGAGAAGGATGTCGCGCAGGAATCCGCCGCCGAGGCCCGTCGCGATGCCGATGATCGCCACCCCGAGGAGGTCGAGTCGTCGGTCGCGGAACTGGGCCGCGAAGAGCGCCCCCTGAGTCGCGCCGATGCCGACCGCGAGAAGGTCAGCCCAGAGCGGGACGATGAAGGCGACTGTCACGCCTCATTCGTACCACGGGCCTCGCGCTCGGCGTAGGTCGCGAAGGTTTCCGTTCCGTAGCCCGGCAGCCCCGTCATGTGGCGACCCTCACGGAATGCCCGGATGGTCTTGCCGAACAACGGCATCGTCCAGACGGGCTTGTGGGTCCCCGCGAACCGTTGCCAGGTCGCAATCGCCTGTGAGAGCTGCAGTTGCTCAGGTCCCGCGATGTCGGGGACGTGACCGGATGGCCCGGCATCCACCAGCTCGACGAGTCGAGCCGCCACTTCCTCCACGGCTATCGGTTGGTCAGGCGCGTTGATCGAGAGGATCATCGGCATCCTCTTCTGCAGGTCGATGAACATCCGGATGAACTGGTGGAACTGGCTCGCACGCAGGATCGTGAACGGGATGCCCGACTCCTCGATGATCCTCTCGCTCTGCACCTTTGCGCGGTAGTAGGAGTACGGCACGACGTCGACTCCGACGATCGAGATGTAGACGAGGTGGGTGACCCCGGCATCCTTCGCTGTGGCAACGACATTCCGAGTCTGCTCGGGGTCTTTCGAGCCAGCGCTCGTGGCCAGGTGCAGCACCGTATCGACGCCGCGGAGGGCATCCGCGAGCCCCTCTCCCGTGGTGACGTCGCCCACCACACGCGCATCGCCGGGGGTGCGACTGAGGACGCGCACCTCGTGCCCGGATGCGCGAAGAAGTTCTACGGTGGGGCGGCCGAGGGTTCCGGTTCCGCCCGTGACGAGGATGGTCATGGTGTCCTTTCGTGAGGTTCACCAGCTATGACCGGACGGGCCTCAGGAATGTGACAGCGCGACCTCACGAAAGCCCTCGAGCTTGTGGGGGTTCAGCACGATCATCAGCTGTCGAACGCCGTCGGGCGAGATCTCCACGGTCCACAGCGCAACGGCTTCGCCCTCACGGACTCCGAGCATCGCGGGTTCGCCATTGGCGATGACGGGGTGCATGACGATGCCCTGTGCGAATTTCTCGATGACGCCGAGCAGGAGTACCGCGACCTTGTCCCGGCCTCCGACGATTCGGCGAGCGGCGCCGACCACGCCGCCACCGTCGGAGATCGAGGAGACGTCCAGGGCGAGCGTCTGTTCGAGAGCGCCAAGATCTCCGGATTGCGCAGCGAGCAGGAAGGCCTCGAGGAGTCGCGAGCGTTCGGCGCCCGTGACGACCGCACCGCGCTCGGAATCGATGTGCTTGCGGGCTCGACTTCCGAGCTGCCGTGCATTCGCCTCACTCGTCTCGAGCACCTCTGCCACCCGCGCGTAGGGGTAGTCGAACGCCTCGTGGAGCACGTAGGCCGCTCGCTCGGCGGGGGTGAGGCGCTCCAGCAACAGCAGGACGGCGAGGGAGAGCGCCTCGGCTCGCTCGGCACCCAACAGCGGATCGGCCGAGGTGTCGACAGGTTCGGGGAGCCAGGGCCCGACGTACGTCTCGCGGCGTGCCCGCGCCGAGTCCAGAGCGTTCAGGGACAGACGCGTGACGACAGTGGCGAGGAAGGCGCCGGGATTGTCGACGGTCTCGGTCGTGCCCTGCCAGCGGATCCAAGCATCCTGGACGATGTCCTCCGCCTCGGCGACCGAGCCGAGCATCCGGTACGCGATCCCGAACATGCGCGGGCGCTGCTCTTCGAAGACTTCGACGGATGCCACCCTTCCATTCTGCCGGGCGAGGGATACAGGGTCACGTCAGCGGTGCGGGGGATACTGGAGTGTGCCGACCTACCGTGATGAAGTCGTCGTGCTGCGCACCCACAAACTGGGCGAAGCCGACCGCATCGTGACGATGCTCTCGCGCCAGCACGGCAAGATCCGCGCCGTGGCCAAGGGCGTGCGTCGCACCGGCTCGCGCTTCGGCTCCCGCCTCGAGCCCATGATGGTCGCCGACGTGCAGTGCTACGTCGGGCGGTCGCTCGACATCGTGCAGCAGGCCGAGTCCGCAGGCTCCTACGGTGCGGAGATCGCCGACGACTACGCCGCGTACACCGCGGGAAGCGCGATGGTCGAGACCGCGGACAAGGTCACGGATGACTCGGGCTCCCTGCAGCAGTACCTGCTCCTGGTCGGCGCGCTCAGGTCGCTCTCGCGGCGTGAGCACCACCCGTCGCTCACCCTCGATTCGTACCTGCTCCGCTGCCTCTCGATCGCGGGATGGGCCCCGAGCTTCGACGTCTGCGCGGTCACTGGCGCTCCCGGCCCGCACACAGTCTTCGTTGCGCAGCTCGGCGGCGTCGTCGCCGACGAAGTGGCACCTCCCGGCTCCCCGCGATTGGATGCCGCGACTCTCGACCTGCTCGGTGCACTGCTCGAGGGCCGTTGGTCCGACGCCGAGGCCGCGGGGGAGCGCTCGCGCGCCCAGGCCAGTGGAATCGTCGCCGCCTACACCCAGTTCCACCTCGAGCGCACCCTGCGCTCCCTGCCCCACGTGGAGCGAAACGCTGCAGAAGTAAACACAGTGGAGCGAAGCGCGTGAAAGAGAAAACGCACAAGGACGCCGTCGACTACGTCCCCATCGACTGGACGGGAATCTACCCGCCCGACTTTCCGAAGCGCGCGGTGCCCAAGCACGTCGCGATCGTCATGGACGGCAACGGCCGCTGGGCCAACGCGAAGGGCCTGACGCGCGTCGAGGGCCACAAGGCGGGGGAGGCCTCCCTTCTCGACGTTGTGGCAGGGGCAATCCAGGCTGGCGTGAAGTACCTGAGCGTCTACGCCTTCTCGACCGAGAACTGGAGCCGCTCGCCCGACGAGGTGCGGTTCCTCATGGGGTTCAACCGGGACGTGCTGCACCGCCGCCGCGACCAGCTCAACGAATGGGGAGTGCGTGTTCGCTGGGCCGGGCGTACACCTCGGCTCTGGGCATCCGTCATCAAGGAGCTGCAGTTCGCCGAGCGTCTCACCGAAGACAACGACGTGCTCACGCTCACGATGTGCGTCAACTACGGCGGCCGGAACGAGCTCACGGATGCGGTGCAGCGCATCGCCGAGGACGTGAAGGCCGGGCGACTCAAGCCATCGGGCATCAGCGAGAAGACGATCCAGAAGCACCTGTACCAGCCGAGCCTGCCGGACGTCGACCTCTTCGTGCGCAGCTCGGGGGAGCAGCGCACGAGCAACTTCATGCTGTGGCAGAGCGCCTACGCCGAGATGGTATTTCTCGACACCCTGTGGCCGGACTTCAGCCGACAGGATCTCTGGCACGCCATCGAGCTGTACCAGCAGCGCTCCCGTCGTTTCGGCGGAGCGATCGACGCCCCGAGCGCCTGACGAGAGTGTTACGGTCGGGCTGACATTAAGTGCTACGATGTGTTCAGGTCGAGTTGACCTTTACTGATCGGATCACCATGAACCACACGAGCCAGGGCATCGGCCTCGCGGTGTCGACGGTGATCTTCGCGCTCCGCCCGCATCCCGCTACGGGCCTGAGTGCCCTGTGGATCCCGCTCGTGCGTCGTACCCGCGACCCGTTCGAAGGCTCATGGGCCCTCCCTGGTGGCTGGGTGAGCGAGCAGGAGAGCCTCGCGGATGCCGCGGCGCGCAACCTGCTCGAGACCACCTCTGTCGAGCCGTCCTACCTCGAGCAGCTCTACTGCTTCGGTGAGGTCGACCGCTCGCCGGACCGCCGGGTCGTTTCGATCGTCTACTGGGCGCTCGTGCGACCCGAGCAGGCCGTCCGTTCCGTCGATGGTGACAACGTTCGCTGGTTCCTGGCGGACGAGCTCCCCGAGCTCGCCTTTGATCACAACGTCATCGTGGACTACGCGCTGTGGCGCCTGCGCACCAAGGTCGAGTACAGCCGCATCGCGCACGCGCTCCTCGGCCCGACCTTCACTCTCACCGAGCTGCGAGAGGTGCACGAGGCCGTGCTGCAGCGACCGCTCGACCCGGCGAACTTCCGTCGCCAGGTGGAGAAAGATCTCGTCGCCACGGACGCGGTCGTCACGGGCGGTCGCCACCGCCCCCCACGTCTTTACCGCTACGACGAGTCGATCTCGCTCGTCGACAATGGGCCGCTGACCCTGAACGCAAGGAGCTTCGCGTGACTTCAGTCGACACACTCATCAAGCTGGATCCGGGCGAGACGTGCAACCCGTCGCTCGCCGAGGGACCGTGGACGTTCGACCTCGGTCTGCCGGGTTACGGTCCCGGTGCATCCCAGGGCGACATCATCCCGACCGGCAGCCCGCGCCAGGGGCAGCTGCCCGAGGAGTACACGCGCGCCTCGAACGAGCAGCTCCACGAGCGCATCCGGGCAGCGAAGGCGACCCTCGGCGACCGCGTCGTCGTGCTCGGTCACTTCTACCAGCGTGACGAGGTCGTACAGCATGCCGACTTCCTCGGTGACTCGTTCCAGCTGGCCAACGCTGCCCAGACCGTGCCGAATGCCGAGGCGATCGTGTTCTGCGGTGTGCACTTCATGGCGGAGACGGCAGACATCCTCGCGCAGCCGACCCAGTCGGTCATCCTCCCGAACCTCGCCGCAGGCTGCTCGATGGCCGACATGGCCGACATCGACTCCGTCGAGGAGGCCTGGGAGCAGCTCATGGAGGTGTACGGCACTGAGCCGGATGCCGACGGACGAGTTCCCATCATCCCGGTGACCTACATGAACTCGTCGGCGGCGCTCAAGGGCTTCTGCGGTCGCCACGGCGGCATCGTCTGCACCTCGTCGAACGCGGCGACCGTGCTGGAGTGGGCATTCGAGCGTGGCCAGCGCGTGCTGTTCTTCCCCGACCAGCACCTCGGCCGCAACACGGCGAAGGCCATGGGCATCCCCGTGGAGCTCATGCCGATGTGGAACCCGAACAAGCCCCTCGGCGGCAACGATGTCGAATCGCTCAACGATGCCCGCGTCGTGCTCTGGCATGGTTTCTGCTCGGTGCACCGCCGGTTCACGGTCGGCCAGGTCGAGAAGGCGCGTGAGGACTACCCGGGTGTTCGAGTGATCGTGCATCCAGAGTGCCCGATGGCCGTCGTCGACGCTGCGGATGAGGCGGGCTCCACCGACTACATCCGCAAGGCGATCGCGGCAGCGACCGAGCCGACGACCTTCGCGATCGGCACCGAGATCAACATGGTCAACCGGCTCGCTGCGGAATACCCGCAGCACACGATCTTCTGCCTCGACCCCGTGGTGTGCCCATGCTCGACGATGTACCGCATCCACCCGGGGTACCTCGCGTGGGTCCTCGAGGGGCTCGTGCGGGGAGAGGTGCTCAATCAGATCAGCGTTCCCGACGACGTGGCGGAGCCCGCTCGCGTTGCCCTCGAGCGCATGCTCGCGGCCAGGCCCAAGGACTGAACCATGGCACGTGTAGTCGTCGTCGGCACAGGGATCGCCGGCCTCATCACCGCGTACCGCGCTAGCCGGCACCACGATGTGGTGCTGGTGACCAAGGCCGAGCTCGCGGAGAGCAACACCAAGTACGCCCAGGGTGGCATCGCCGCTGCGCTCTTCCCCGACGACAGCGCTGCGTCGCACGTCGCTGACACGATGCGTGCCGGCGCCGGGCTCTGCGACCCGATCGCGGTCGAGGTGCTCTGCACGGAGGGCCCGCAGCGCGTGCGCGAACTCATGGAACTCGGCGTCGAGTTCGACAGGATCAATGGCGAGCTCGCCCGCGGCCACGAGGCGGCGCACTCTGCTCGCCGGGTCATCCACGCTGGTGGAGATGCCACCGGTCTCGCGATCGAAGTCGCCCTGCTCCGCGCGGTCAAGACCCTCGCCGTCGAGGTGCACGAGCACACCTTCATGCGCGACCTCGTCGTTGCCGAGACCGAATCCGGCCGGCGCGTGGTGGGCATCGAGGCGGTGGATGCCACGGGCACGAGCCGCGAGATCCCCGCCGACATCGTGGTGCTCGCAAGCGGCGGCGCCGGCCAGCTCTACGCACACACGACGAACCCGACGGTGACCACGGGCGACGGGGTCGCGGCTGCGTGGCGCGCTGGCGCGGTGCTTGCGGACGTCGAGTTCTACCAGTTCCACCCGACGTCGCTCGCCGTTCCAGGAAATCCACTGGTGTCCGAGGCCGTGCGCGGTGACGGGGCTGTGCTGCTCGACCAGGACGGTCGCCGGTTCATGCTCGACGTGCATCCGGACGGTGAGCTCGCCCCGCGCGACGTCGTCGCCAGGGGCATCGCCGCGCAGATGGCGAAGCAGGGTGGCGCGCCAGTCATGCTCGACGCGACGGCTCTCGGCGCTGAGTACCTCGAGACTCGATTCCCCGGGATCACGCGAGTGACTCGGGAGCACGGGTTCGACTGGGCGACCGAGCCGATCCCAGTCACTCCGGCCGCTCACTACTGGATGGGCGGGATTCGTACCGATATCGACGGACGCACCTCGCTTCCGGGGCTCTTCGCCGTAGGAGAGGCAACCTGCACGGGTGTCCACGGGGCGAACCGCCTCGCCTCCAATTCGCTCCTCGAATCCCTCGTCTTCGCGTGGCGCGCATCGGACGCGCTCGACATCGACGCTGCTCCCGAGGCGGCGGGGCGCCGGTCGTCACTCGCGTACGTCACACGACTCCCTGTCGATGACACCACCACCGTCACTCGCGGCGAACTGCAGTCGCTCATGTGGTCGCTTGTGGGACTCGAGAGGTCACTCGAGTCACTTCGAGCGGCACGCGAACAGCTTTCGGTATGGCGCGTCGACGGTGACTCGGTCGACGCCGGCGAAGTGCGCAACCTTCTCGACCTCGCGCGCATCATCGTCCACGCAGCGCTCGTCCGCGAAGAATCGCGCGGTGCGCACGACCGCCTCGATTTCCCCCTCACGCGCGACGAGTTCGAATACTCGCTCGAGTGGCAGGTCCCCGCGGTCGCCACGGTAGGTGTGCCATGACCCAGCAGGCCATCGACGACATCATCCTTCGCGCCCTGGCCGAGGACGCGCCATGGGGCGACGTCACGAGTGACGCGTTCCTGCCGCGGTCGGCTCGCGCGACGGCAAGCCTCGTTCCGCGCGAGCCGGGCATCCTGAGCGGCATCGAGGTGTTCGGCAGGGTCTTCACCCTCGTCGATCCCGACATCGAGGTCGAACTCGGGTCGACGGATGGCGCGGCCTTCGAACCGGGTGCTGTGCTCGCTCGCGTCGAGGGCAGCGCCCACGCAGTTCTTCGAGCGGAGCGCATCGCTCTCAACCTGAGCCAGCGCATGTCGGGCATTGCCACGCTCACGTCGCGGTACGTTGCAGCGGTATCGGGCACGAACGCGCGCATCGTCGACACTCGAAAGACGACGCCGGGGCTGCGCATCCTCGAGCGCCAGGCTGTTCGGGACGGCGGGGGCTTCAACCACCGCTATTCGCTCTCCGACGCTGTCCTCGCGAAGGACAACCACCTTGCCGTTCTCGCCGCGTCGGGAGTGCCGCTCGGGGAGGCCATTCGGCTCGCGCGGTCCCGCATCAGCCACACGACTCGTCTGGAGGTCGAGGTCGACAGGCTCGACCAGGTCGAGGAGGTCGTCGCCGCTGGCGTCGACACGATCATGCTCGACAACTTCACACTCGACGAGCTGAGGTCGGGCGTGGCGATGGTGGCGGGTCGCGCCATCGTCGAAGCGAGCGGGGGAGTGAACCTCGACACGGTTGCCGGCATCGCCGCGACGGGTGTCGATGTGATCTCGGTCGGTGCCCTCACCCACAGCGTTCGCTCCATCGATCTGGGCCTCGACGTGGACGTTACGGCGGGCTGACCGGCGATGATCTACCTCGACCAGGCCGCGACGACCGCTGTGCGGCGTGAGGTCCTCGAGGCCATGTGGCCCTACCTGACAGGTGATTTCGGCAACCCGTCGAGCCACCACGAGGTAGGGGAGTCTGCGGCACGCGCGCTCACGGATGCCCGTGCCCAGGTTGCGGCAACCCTCGGCGTTCGGGCCTCAGAGGTAGTCTTCACCTCCGGTGGTACCGAGGCCGCGAACCTCGCGATCAAGGGCATCGTGTTGGCGAGTGCCCGTGGCAGGCACGTCGTGACGTCGGCGGTCGAGCATCCTGCCGTTCTCGAATCGTGTGAGTATCTCGCACGATTCCACGGCGCGGAGGTGACGATCCTGCCCGTCGACGCTGACGGACTCGTGGGTCCTGACCAGTTCGCTGCTGCCCTCCGCGACGACACGGCCCTCGCGACGATCATGTACGCCAACAACGAGATCGGCACTGTGCAGCCCATCGCCACGCTTGCGGCCCTCGCTCGCGAACGCGGCATCCCGTTCCACACTGATGCCGTCCAGGCGGCTGGCTGGTTGCCGATCGCGCTCGACGCCCTCGGAGTCGACGCCCTGAGCATCTCGGGTCACAAGCTCGGTGCACCGAAGGGGATCGGCGCTCTCGCGGTTCGTGCCAGAGTTCCGCTCGAACCGCTCGTCCATGGCGGTGGGCAGGAGCGTGGGCGTCGCTCCGGCACCGAGAATGTGGCGGGCGCGGTCGGCCTCGCCACAGCGATCAGGGTCTCGATCGCCACCGCGGACGTCGTCGAGCGGGTCACCGCCCTGCGTGACGCCTTCATCGATCGGGTTCTCGAGACGATTCCGGATGCCCGTCTCACCGGCTCACGCACGCACCGGTTGCCCGGCCACGCGTCGTTCTGCTTCCCCGGCACGAGTGGCGAGTCAGTGCTCCTCGGACTGGAGTCCCGCGGCATCGTCTGCTCGAGCGGTTCAGCCTGCGCCGCCGGTAGCGACGAGCCATCCGATGTGCTCCTGGCCCTCGGCATCCCGGCGGAGATCGCGCAGACGGCGGTGCGATTCACGTTCGGTGCCGAGACGACAGCTGAAGATCTGGACCGGACCGTCGCTGAGTTGCACGCGGCGGTTGGGGCGGTCCGATCTCTCGGCTGACACCGCTTTCGATGCAGTGGTCGGCTGCCGCGTGAACGGTCACACTAGGCTGAACGAATGGCCACCAACCGACCAGTACGCACAGGCATCATCGGATTCGGTCTCGCGGGGCGAGTGTTCCATGCGCCGTTCCTCGCGACCAATCCGGACTTCAGCCTCGACCTGATCGCTACAGGCGACCCGGAGCGTGCTGCCCAGGCTCAGGCACTTCATCCCGATGCCACCATCGTTGCCTCGCCCGAGGCGCTGCTGGGTCGGCTCGACGACCTCGACCTCGTCGTGCTCGCGTCGCCGCCCCACACCCACCTTGAGCAGGGGCTCGCCGTGCTCGACGGGGGAGCCGCGGTCGTCATCGACAAGCCCTTTGTGCCCACGATCGTCGACGCCCGCAAGCTCATCGCCAAGTCAGAGGAGGTCGGCAAACTTCTGGCCGTCTTCCACAATCGTCGTTGGGATGCCGACTTCCTGACTGTTCGCAGGCTCCTCGCCGAGGGTGCCCTCGGAACGGTGCACCGTTTCGAGTCGACCTTCGAGCGGTGGGGCAAGCCCGCTGCAGACCGCTGGCAGGACACGACGACCCCGGCCCAGGGCGGCGGAATCACCTACGACCTCGGTAGCCACCTCGTCGACCAGGCGCTCCAGCTGTTCGGCCCTGCGGTCGTCGAGCACGCGGAGTTGCGTGTCGTGCGCGATGGCGGTTCGAGTGAGGATGACGCGTTCATCTCGCTCCTTCACACCAGCGGAACCCGTTCCCACCTCACGATGAGCCGTGCTGCCGCCCAGAGCGGCCCCCGTTTCCGCGTGCTGGGCAACGAGTCGAGCTACCGCTCCTACGGACTCGATACACAGGAGCCCGCGCTGAAGGGTGGCATGCTTCCGGACAACCCCGAGTTCGGCACAACACCGGAGTCGGACTGGGGACTCCTCGGGATCGACGGTGATGGTGGAACCCTCACTCCGGTCCCCATGGAGCGCGGAAACTACCCCGCCTTCTATGCCGGAGTGGCAGCGAGCATCCTCGACGGTGCTCCGTCGCCGGTCGACCCTCGCGACGCGCTGGAGGTCGTGCGAATTCTCGAGCGTGCCCACGCGCTCGCGCACGCCAGCGCAAGCTGACCGCCGATAGGCTGAGAACTTCGCAAGCCGAACGACCGGGCATCCAGCTCGGTCCGAACACACGAGTCGCGCCACCGCTGTGGCGCGCAAAGGAGCTCCAGCCGTGGCCAGCAGCAATCTCGACGCCGTCATCAACCTCGCAAAACGTCGCGGGTTCGTCTTCCAGTCGGGGGAGATCTACGGCGGTTCACGGTCTGCATGGGACTACGGGCCCCTCGGCACCGCGCTCAAGGAGAACATCAAGAAGCAGTGGTGGCAGACGGTCGTGCAGGGTCGCGACGATGTCGTCGGTATCGACTCCGCCGTCATCCTGCCGCGTCGCGTGTGGGAGGTCTCCGGCCACGTCGAGGTCTTCTCCGACCCGCTCGTCGAGTCGCTGCACACGCACAAGCGTTATCGTGCCGACCACTTGCTCGAGGCGTACGAGGAGAAGCACGGCCACCCTCCCGTCAACGGCCTCGCTGACATCAAGGACCCGGACACCGGCCAGCCCGGCGCGTGGACCGAGCCGCAGAACTTCTCGGGCCTACTCAAGACTTTCCTCGGCCCCGTCGATAACGAGGAGGGGATGCACTACCTGCGCCCCGAGACCGCGCAGGGCATCTTCGTCAACTTCGCGAACGTCATGGGTGCTTCGCGCCTCAAGCCGCCCTTCGGGATCGGCCAGGTCGGTAAGAGCTTCCGCAACGAGATCACCCCGGGTAATTTCATCTTCCGCACTCGCGAGTTCGAGCAGATGGAGATGGAGTTCTTCGTCGAGCCCGGCACGGATGAAGAGTGGCACCAGTACTGGATCGACGAGTCGATGCGCTGGTACCTCGATCTCGGTATCAACCCGGAGAATCTGCGTCTCTTCGAGCACCCCAAGGAGAAGCTCAGCCACTACTCGAAGCGCACCGTCGACATCGAGTACCGCTTCCGCTTTCAGGGCAGCGAATGGGGCGAGCTCATGGGTGTCGCCAACCGCACGGACTTCGACCTCAAGACACACTCCGAGGCCTCCGGAACCGACCTCTCCTACTTCGACCAGACCAAGGACGAGCGCTGGATCCCCTACGTGATCGAACCCGCTTTCGGTCTCACCCGTGCGCTCATGGCGTTCCTCATCGACGCTTATGCAGAGGATGAGGCGCCCAATGCGAAGGGTGGCGTCGACAAGCGCACCGTGCTTCGCCTCGACCGTCGTCTCGCGCCCGTCAAGGTGGCTGTGCTGCCCCTGTCGCGCAACGAGCAGCTCTCGCCGCTGGCCAAGAGCGTCGCAGCCGACCTGCGCAAGTTCTGGAACGTCGACTTCGACGATGCCGGTGCCATCGGTCGTCGCTACCGCCGACAGGATGAGATCGGCACGCCGTTCTGCGTCACCGTCGACTTCGATTCGCTCGATGACAACGCGGTGACCGTGCGTGAGCGCGACTCGATGGCACAGGAGCGCATCCCGCTCGAGGGCCTCCGCGGCTATTTGGCCGAGCGGCTGATCGGCGCGTAACTTCGCTCCTCCACAACCCGGCGTAGGTGCCTCCGCGTCAACAGAAGGAGCACGGTAGCCGTCGGTCTCTGGCCGAGTGTCAGACCCTCGTGGGATGACTCCACGCGCTGACATTCCTCGTCCACCCGTTGTCCGGCTCTCACGCACCAGTCGACTCGTCGCATTCCTGCTCGCTGTGGCAGTGGCGGCCTTCTCGCTGCCGTGGTTGGCTGCGCCTCCAGCGGAGGCGGCGGTCACAGGTGCCGGCTACTCCGACATCACGCCCTACGGCGGCTACCTCGGCAACTACATCGCGCCAGACGGTATGCGGGTCTACTGCATGGACTCTGCTCGGGACTGGCCGAGTGGCGGCACGGACTCCGGCACGGTGGTGAGTTCGGTCGAGACGCAGTGGGGAGAGTGGCTTCCCGACGATGTGGTCCGCAAGCTCAATTACGCCATGCTCACCTGGGGCCAGACCGACGACCCGACGATCGCAGCTGCGGTGAGTGCCTACGTCTACGCCTACACGAGCACGGTCGCGCGAAACCAGGGCGCGGGTTACGCCGCTGGTGCCCACTACATCAACGGCAACACTGCGGTCGGCGCCGCTTTCGACACCGTGTGGAACCTCACCGAGGCGAACTTCGCGGGGTCCGAGAAGCCCCAGGCCAGCGTATCCGTGAACCTCGACGGAGCTGACGGGTCGGTGCGGGTCTCCGTCACGCCCGCGTCCGCCCGGGGCAGCCTCACGCTCGACGGTGCGGTGATCGCGGGCACGCGCGATACCCAGATCGATGTGACGGACGGATCGCTCGTGCCGATCAGGGCCGTCGTTCCGGATGGGGAGGCCATGGCATCGGTGTCGGCATCCGTGAGTTTCTCGGTGAAGGATGGCGCTGGCTCGTCCCTCGTGGTGTACAAGACCGGCTCGCAGCAGCGCACCCTCCGCGGTGCCTATCACGAGGAGCACACGGCCACTGCGAGCGATCGAGCTTCCAGCAGCCTCGCGTTCTCGCCGATAGCGCAGACCGCCGTTGCAAGTCGGTACGTGGAGGCGGCGCAGCCCTTCGTTGACGGCGTGACAGTCTCGCTCACCCCCGATTCCCCGGAGTGGCGGGTGCTCGCCGACGGGTCGAGGATGCCCGTGGTCGCCGTCGGTACCCTCTACGGGCCCTTTACCCAGCAACCAGCGGTGTCCGACGCCCCACCGGAGGGCGTTCCGGTCGTCGGCACCGAGAAGATCACGCTCACCGGCGCTGGCGAGTACAGCTCACCGGGAACTCTTGTTGCACCATCACCCGGTTTTTACACCTGGGTCTGGCGCATCGATGCTGCCGATCAGCCCGACGCCATGGCCGCAATGCTCCCGAAGGATTACTCGTTCGTCGACCGGTTCGGCCTCATCGCCGAGTCGCACGTCGTGCCGATGAGGCTGGATGCCGTGTCGCAGGTCTCCGTCAGCGAGACGGGCCTTGGCCGCGAGATCTCCGACGAGCTCTCGGTATCGCTCGTCGAGGGAGGTTGGCTCACCGAAGCGGGGGTGCCGATCGCGGCTCGTTTCGAGGGAACCGCGTACTTCGTTCCCGGAGACGCTCCGCTTGCCGAGAGCGACACGGTTCCCGCGACCGCAGAGGTGATCGGTTCGGCCGAGATCGTCGCACGATCCGCGGGAATCTACCCGGCATCCGTACCTGTTGTTGCCCCAGATCGAGTCGGTCATGTCACGTGGGTGTGGCGCCTGGATCCGGCGTCGTCTTCTGCGCCCTACTTCGAACCCTGGACCGATCGCTTCGGCATGCCCGCCGAGACGAGCCGCATCTCCCCGCCGACCGTCGCCACCGTCGCCATGCCAGCCTCGGTCGTGGGCGATGAGGTTCACGACAGCGCGATGGTCGGAGGGTTCCTCCCGGCACAGCCGAGCACGCTCGTGTTCCGCGCCTATCTGCAGCCCCCGACGAGTGATCGCGCGCTGTGTGACGCGAGCACTCTCGCGTTCGACTCGAGCGACAGTCCCGTGACGGTGTCGGCCGCGGGAACCTATGATTCGCCGGTGACTCGATTCACCGAGCACGGAACCTATTTCTGGGTCGAGTCCTTGTACTCGAGCACGGGCGAACTGATCCACGAGGGCCAGTGCGGCTTGTCCGAGGAGACCACTCTCGTGAGCCCAGCCGGCGTGACAACGCAGGCGGCGCACGGGGTGCAGCCGGGGGAGCCGGCCTTCGACACCGCACTCGTCACGGGCTCCATCCCTGATGGCATGAGCCTGGTGTTTCGCGCCTACGCGCAGAGGGGCCTTGAGGATGGTCCACTGTGTGACGCATCGACGCTCGAGTTCGCCTCCGGTGAGGTCGCTGTGGAGGGTGCGGGAAGCTATCGCTCCGAGTCCACTCGATTAGATCGCCCGGGCACCTACTTCTGGGTGGAGACGCTGTATGACGAGCACGGCAATCCACTGCATGTGGGGGAGTGCGGTGTTCCTTCCGAGACCACCGAGGTGCGGCTCGCGTCACTCGCGCTCACGGGGCTACCGATGTGGCCGGTTGCTGGAGTGGCCGGCGCGGCGATCCTCGGCGGCCTCGTCGCGCTGATGATCGGGGTCGCGGTCGCAGGATCGAGTCGTCGCCTCAGTTGAGATGTTCCCGGCGCTGTCGAGGAACGGACGACACAGCGCCGGGAATAGCTCCGCCCTCCTGCTGTTGGATCCACCGTGACTGAAACCATCAAGGTAGACATCTGGTCAGACGTGCAGTGCCCCTGGTGCTACATCGGCAAGAGGAAGTTCGAAGACGCCGTCTCCCGGTTCGACGGGGACGTCGAGGTCGAGTACCACTCGTTCGAGCTCGCCCCCGATACCCCCGTCGACTACGACGGGACTCCCGTGGACTATCTGAGCGACCGCAAGGGGATCGACCGCTCGCAGGCCAAGGAGATGATCGACCGCGTGACCGGTATCGCCTCCGACGTTGGCCTCGAGTACGACTACGACCACATCCACCAGACCAACACGGTGATCGCCCACGAGCTGCTGCACTTCGCGAAGTCGAAGGGACGCCAGCTCGAGGTGAAGGAACGACTGCTGAAGGCCTACTTCATCAACGGCGAGCACGTCGGTCGTGTAGACGACCTTGTGGACATCGCTGCAGAACTCGGGTTCGATCGCGATGAGGTCAGGGAGGCTCTCGAGAGCCACCGCTTCCTGGCGGACGTGAAAGCCGACATGGCGCAGGCGCGGGAGTACGGCATCCAGGGCGTTCCGTTCTTCGTGTTCGACGGCAAGTACGGGGTGTCCGGCGCTCAGGATGCCGGCACCTTCGCTAACGTGCTCGAAGAGGTCCGACGCGAGAAGGGTTCCGAATGAGCGAGGCAGCAGCAACCGTGGGGCTGACCGTCGTGGAGCCCGGGGCACAGCAGTCGCTGCCCGCCCTCCGCCTCCTGGGCGAGGTCGGCGCCGTCTGTGACGGCGACTTCTGCGAGATTCCCGATCACCACGAGCAGGCGGTCGTGAACCGCAGGCTCGACGAGGACGCGGTCTAGAACCCTATCGAGGCGTTCTTTCGTCCTTCGGAACGAATCCCTGCTCCGACCAGCTGATCAGGTCGGCAACGGAGGTGTTGTCGTCGACGTGCTTGGCCACGGCCGACGGGATGCGGGTCAGTTGCGGCGTCTCTGGGCGCGGCGTGGTCGGCACCTCGGTGATGCGCGACCCCAGGATGCGCCTGTTGACGCGCGCACCGACGACCGCGCCGACCCCGAATCCCACCGGCAGCAGGATCAGGTAGAACACGGGCGGTAGCCCTCCCCAGGTTCCAAGGCCCAACGTTGCGGCAGTACCCGCAACGGCGCCGAGGGCGAGAGCGAGTGTCCAGTGCTGTGAGCGGAGCTGCCCGGCATCCCATCGGCGCTGTGCCGCGAACGCGGCCTGCGCGATCTCGCGCGGCTCGGGGCTCACCCAGAGGCGGCCCTCGAAGCGGAAGGCATTCGGATGATTCTCGAGAGCCATCAGTCGCTGATATCCGCGAGCGTGGCATCGAAGCCCGCGACCAGGTCGTCGGCCTGCACCCAGGCGCTGTAGCCGTGCTCGCCGGCACCCATGGCGATGCGCTGGCCAGCGATGCGCTCGTCGGCGTACACCGGCCATGCGGTCGTGCTGCCGAACGGTGTGATCGTGCCGCGCTCGTATCCCGTCGCCTCGAGCGCGAGCGAGGCATCCGGCAGCTGCAGCTTGTTGACGCCGACGACGGCGCGGAGCTTGGCCCACGAGATCTGCCGGTCGCCCGGCACGAGTGCGAAGAGGAAGGTGCCGTCGTGGCGCTTCACCACGAGCGACTTGACGATCACGCTCGGGTCGACACCGAGGATGGCCGCCGCCTCCTCGAGGGAGGACGCTGCGGGCCGCTCGATGATCTCGATGGGGATGCCGCGAGCTGCAGCGTCCCGCGCCACTCGGGCGCGACCGGTGGTGTCACTGTCATCATCTGGGAGAATCGTCACGTGACCATTCTCCCAGCCACGGCTGCGCCTTTGCGCATCGGGCCCCTCGAGCTCGACGTTCCCGTCGTTCTCGCACCGATGGCGGGCATCACCAACACCGCCTTCCGCCGGCTGTGCCGCGAATACGGCGCCGGCCTCTACGTCTCCGAGATGATCACGAGTCGTGCGCTCGTGGAGCGCACTCCCGAGAGCATGCGGTTGATTACGCACCATGAGTCGGAGACCACCCGGAGCATCCAGCTCTACGGCGTCGACCCCAAGACTGTTGCCGAGGCAGTGACGATGCTCGTTGCCGAGGATCGCGCCGATCACATCGACCTGAACTTCGGATGCCCGGTGCCGAAGGTCACTCGCAAGGGCGGGGGAGCTGCCCTGCCGTGGAAGCTCGGGTTGTTCCGCGACATCGTCGAGCGCGCCGTTGCGGCGGCCGGCGACATTCCGCTCACCGTCAAGATGCGCAAGGGCATCGACTCCGACCACCTCACGTACCTCGAGGCCGCCAAGGCGGCTGAGGGTGCCGGTGTCGCGAGCATCGCCCTCCATGCCAGGACGGCCGCCGAGTTCTATTCGGGCACGGCCGACTGGTCGGCGATCGAGAAGCTCAAGAACACCATCTCGGGTACGCCCATTCTCGGCAACGGGGATATCTGGAGCGCCGACGATGCCCTTCGTATGGTTGAGGAGACCGGATGCGACGGTGTCGTGGTCGGCCGGGGATGCCTCGGTCGTCCGTGGCTCTTCGGCGATCTCGCCGCAGCGTTCTCCGGGGACCGCGTCAAGCTCGAGCCGAACCTCGGGTTCGTCGCTGACGCGTTCCGCCGGCATGCCGAGCTGCTGGTGGAGTTCTTCGGCGAGGAGGATCGCGCGTGCCGCGACATCCGCAAGCACGTCGCCTGGTACTTCAAGGGATACTCGGTCGGCGGCGACCTGCGTGCGAGCCTCGCCACCGTTCGTTCCCTGCAGGAGCTCGACGACCTGCTCGGCACTCTGGACGCCTCGCAGCCCTATCCGGGCGCCGACGCCGAGGGCCAGCGCGGCCGTGCCGGAACGCCCAAGAACCCCTCCCTTCCGCAGGGCTGGCTCGACAGCCGTGATCTGCAGGAGACGCACCAGGCTGAGCTGGTTGAGGCCGAGCTCAGCACGAGCGGCGGCTAGGACCCTTGCCTGATAACACCGGATCGACCGACGGTTACGCCGCGTCGGACGCGGATCGACGCCTGCCAGAGGAACACTCGAGCCGTCGCAGCGATTTCGCCCGCGACCGGGCACGCGTGCTCCACTCGAGTGCGCTGCGCCGTCTCGCTGCCAAGACCCAGGTGCTGAGTCCTGCCGCCGGAGCGGACTTCGCGCGCAACAGGCTCACCCACTCCCTCGAAGTTGCCCAAGTGGGCCGCGAGCTCGCCGACAGCCTCGGCCTCGATCCCGATGTCGTCGACACCGCATGCCTGTCGCACGATCTCGGTCACCCGCCCTTCGGTCACAACGGCGAACGGGCTCTCAACGAATGGGCGGCCGACATCGGCGGCTTCGAGGGCAACGCACAGACCCTGAGACTCCTCACTCGGATCGAACCGAAGGTCTTCGGCACCGACGGCGAGAGCTTCGGACTCAACCTCACACGCGCGAGTCTCGACGCGAGCTGCAAGTATCCGTGGCCCGGAGTGCGTGGGGTGCCAGACCCGAGCGGCCGCAGTAAGTACGGCTATTACGACGACGATGTCGACGCCTTCACGTGGATGCGCGAGGGTGCGCCGGAGGGCAGGCTCTGCATCGAGGCGCAGGTCATGGACCTCTCCGACGACATTGCTTACTCTGTTCACGATTTCGAGGATGCGATCGTCGGCGGTTTCATCGACGTGCCGGCTCTCGGTGCCCGCGTCGACCACGACGAGCTCGTGAACTCGATGTTCGCCTGGATCGGTGGCGAGCTCTCACACGACGAGCTCATCGCGGCGTTCGACCGACTCGACAGCCTCGACTTCTGGATCGAGCGGTGGGACGCCAGCCGACGCGATCACGGTCGCCTCAAGAACCTCACGAGCCAGCTCATCGGCCGGTTCGCCGGTGCCGCGGTCCAGGCCACCCGCGAGGCCCACCCGGGCTCCCTGGCACGTTTCGGCGGCGCGATCGTCGTGCCCCGTGACATCCAGGCGGAGATCGCGGTGCTCAAGGGCATCGTCGCCGCTTTCGTGATGTCCACGAATGCCCGCCGCCCCATTTATGCACAGCAGCGCGACCAGCTCAGCGAGCTCGCCGACGTGCTGCTGTGGACCGGTGGCAAGAATCTCGACGTCGGCTTCCGTGCTGACTGGGATGCCGCGCCGAGCGACGAAGCCCGCAAACGCGTCATCGTCGACCAAGTGGCCTCGCTCACCGATCAATCGGCCAACGAATGGCACGCGCGACTCGTCGGCTGACCTGCCTCGTGCACACTCGCCGGAATGTGATCCGACCTCGACCGTAGAATCGACCCGTGCCCGGCCTCATCAAACGCAGCGATATCGACGAGGTCCGGTCGCGCACGAACATCGCGGACATCGTCGGCGACTATGTGAACCTCAAGAGCGCTGGCAGCGGATCCATGAAGGGACTCTGTCCCTTCCACGAGGAGCGCTCCCCGAGCTTCCACGTGAGGCCCCAGGTCGGTTTCTACCACTGCTTCGGGTGCGGTGAGGGCGGCGACGTCTTCACGTTCCTCCAGAAGATGGACCACGTCTCGTTCGCCGAGGCCGTCGAACGCATGGCCGCCCGCATCGGGTTCGAGTTGCACTACGAGGATGGCGGCGCCGCCCCCGACCACGGCAACCGGGCGAGGCTCCTTGCTGCCAACAAAGCCGCCGAGGACTTCTTCGTCTCGCAGCTCGAGACTCCGGAGGCAGAGCCGGGCCGTGTCTTCCTCGGCCAGCGTGGGTTCGACCCCGCCGCGGCGCAGCGGTTCTCTGTGGGATTCGCACCGCGGGGTGGCGTGCTCGGCAAGCACCTCAAGAGCCTCGGCTTCTCCGAGGAAGAGCTCATCACTGCCGGGCTCATCGGCAAGGGCGACCGCGGCGATGTCTACGACCGGTTCCGTGGGCGGCTCATCTGGCCGATCCGGGATGTCACGGGCCAGACCGTCGGGTTCGGCGCCCGCAAGCTCCTCGACGACGACCAGGGCCCCAAGTACCTCAACACTCCGGACACCCCGATCTACCACAAGAGCCAGGTGCTCTACGGACTGGATCTCGCCAAGCGCGACATCTCCCGGGGTCGACAGGTCGTCGTCGTGGAGGGGTACACCGACGTCATGGCCTGCCATCTCGCGGGCATCACAACAGCGGTCGCCACCTGTGGAACGGCCTTCGGCGTCGATCACATCCGCGTCGTTCGCCGTGTCATGGGCGATGTGGACAACGCTGACACCCGCGGAACCGGCGAGGTCATCTTCACGTTCGACCCCGACGAGGCCGGCCAGAAGGCCGCGAGCCGCGCTTTCGCCGAGGAGCAGCGTTTCGCTGCACAGACCTTCGTCGCTGTCGCCCCCGACGGGCTCGACCCCTGTGACCTCCGCCTGAACCGCGGTGACGACGCCGTTCGGCACATGATCAAGACGCGCAAGCCGATGTTCGAGTTCATGATCCGGAGGGTGCTCGCGCGACACGACCTCGAGACTGTCGAGGGGCGGGTGACGGCGCTCCGGGCTGCGGCACCGGTGGTGGCGAGCATCCGTGACCAGGCCCTCGCGATCGGTTACGTGCGCAACCTTGCCGGATGGCTCGGGATGGACCCGACCGAGGTGCAGCGAGCCGTCTCATCCCAGCGGCAGAGTGCTGCGCCGGCTCAGAACGGCGGTCGTGAACAGCGGAGCCCCGCCGAGGCGACTACGAGTTCGCCGGACCAGCCGGCCGTCGCACACGAGTCAGCCCCGTCACTGACCAATCTGCCCACAGACCCGTCGACGCGCCTCGAGCGCGATGCCCTCATGGCGATCCTCCAGTACCCCGCCGAGGTGGGCGCTGACTTCGCTCGACGTGCAGTGGCGACCCAGTTCGGCGATCGCACTCTCTCGGTCGTGCGCGACGGGATCGCGGCATCCCTCGACCACCTCGCGGCTCCCGACTGGGTGAGCAGAGTCGTCGACCAGGTGCCAGCGCCGTATGCCACGCTCGTGACGCAGCTCTCGGTTGCCCCGATCCCGCAGCGCCCCGAGATGATCGGCATCTACTGCCACGGAGTGGCGTCGGCGCTCATCGATCGCGACCTGCTGCGACAGACCAGTGAGCTCCTGGGCAGCCTTCAGCGCGTGGATGCCGCATCCGAACCAGAACGGTTCGCCCAGGTCCAGCGCGACCTCGTGCGCGTCGAGGCAGAACGCAGAGCCCTCCGGGAGTGAGCGAGTCGCACAGTCGTTAGGCTGGCTGCATGGAATCGCCTGCCGCGCCGCAACTCGCCGTTCGCGCACGGGACCTCACCCTTCGCTACACCTCGGACAACCCGCAGACCCGCACAATTGCGGTGCAGGGCGCAGACCTCGACATCGTTCCCGGCCAGATTCTCGCGGTTGTCGGCGAGACGGGTTCCGGCAAGTCGACGCTTGCCAAGGCCGTTGCGCTCGAGGGCGATCGCCCCGAGGAGGACTCCCCGCGCATCACCGGCGGAACGCTTCAGGTTCTCGGCACGTCCGTGCGCGGCATTGGAGCCCGCAAGCGCGGCCGTGTGCGGCTCGGGGTCGGCTATCTGCGACAGGAGGCCGGCGACCATCTGTCGCCCCGACTGACGGTTGGCGAGAACATCGCGGAGCCGATCTTCGCCCGAGATCGCTGGTTCGATCAGGATGACGCTGGTCGTGCTGTCGCAACCCTCGTGGACGCCGTGCGCCTCCCGCTGGCGAGCATGAACAAGTACCCGCACGAGTTGAGCAAGGGCCAGCGCCAGCGGGTCGCCATCGCTCGCGCACTCATCCTCGGGCCTTCGCTTCTCGTGGCGGATGACCCGACCGCGGGCATCGACGTCACTGTCCGGGCTTCGATCCTCGACACGCTTGTGGAGCTGCAGCAGCAGCAGTCCTTCTCCGCCTTGATCGTCACAGCCGACCTCGGGGAGGTTCGCCGGGTGAGTTCGCATGTGGCAGTGATGCACGGTGGTCTTGTGGTCGGCGTTGGAGAGCTCGAGACCGTCTTGCAGACCTCGACGCACCCGTACGTGCAGAGTCTCTCGAGCACGCTCAGCTATCTCACGCCGAATTCGTGACCGACTGGTGGCTGGGCGGCTTCGGTCCTGACCAGGACGGCACGGCCCGAGGAATCTCGACCATGTCGTCTCGCGAAGACGGAAGCCTGGAGCTGGGTTCGCTCGTCGCAGAGGCGCCATCCGCTTCCTTCCTCGTGAGCACATCCGACCATGTGTACGCGGTGGCGGAGGGGAGTGGACGTGTCAGGTCGTTCCGACGCGATGGTTTTCGTCTGACCGAGGATGGGGTTGCCGAGACGGGAGGCGCGTCGCCGTGCCATCTGACGCTCATCGAGGGGGCACTCGTTGTCGCCAACTACATGACCGGAGACCTCGGTGTTGTCTCCCTTGACGAGAACGGGGCGGTGGACACCCTCAAGCAGCTCCTGCCCGGCAGCGGTTCGGGGCCGCACAGGGCACAGGACGGCCCCCACGCGCACGCGAGTCTTCTTCTCGACGAAGGCACACTGCTCTCCGTGGATCTTGGCGCAGACAGGGTTCTCGTCCATCGGGTCGACGGCATCCGCGTGGACCGCATTGGCGAGTTCGCTCTGCCAGCGGGAACCGGTCCGCGCGACATCGTGCAGCATCCGTCGGGTCTGATCTACGTGCTGGGGGAGCATGCCAAGGATCTGCACGTGCTCGAATGGAGCGGGGCCGTGCTCGGGGCCGTGACATCCGTGGCGTTGCCGGGACGGGTGGTGACGGACCAGGCAGCAGCCATCAGCTTCGGCCCTGGCGGTTTCGTGTACGCGGGGCTGCGCGGTTCGAACCAGATCGCTGTGCTTCGCGCGAGCGAGGACGGCCGGGATGTCTCGGCGATCGGCGCCGTGTCGTGTGCTGGTGATTGGCCCAGGCACTCGGTCGTTCGTGGCGACCTCCTTCACGTCTGCAATCAACTCTCGAACTCGGTTGCGACGTTCCGTCTGGGCGCCGATGGCATGCCCGTGCTCGTCGGCGAGCCGACTGCTGCGCCGTCCCCGTCGTATCTACTGCCGCTCTGACTAGGAGTTTTCCCGTGACAGCGGAGTGGATTTGGAGACTCCCGTTCCTTTGCTAAAGTGGACAAGCTGAAAAGCGATCCCCGATAGCTCAATTGGCAGAGCAACGCACTGTTAATGCGTAGGTTCATGGTTCGAGTCCATGTCGGGGAGCTGAACCCCCAGTCCTCCACGGCTGGGGGTTTCTGTTTTCCCCGCCTCCGGCATCGCGGCTACTCCCCGGGGAGTACACGCGTGGCACCCACCGGCCGACGACGTTGCCCAGCGCCGGGCATAGCATCGAGGCATGCGTGATCCCGGCACCGCCCTAGCCCACTGGCGTGGGCGCTGGCAGGGAGCGCCTGAGGGATGGCACGACCGCTGGCCCGCGGAATGGCCAGAGCCGCGGCGGCGCATGTCGAGTCGCGCCAGGCTGCTGATCCCTGTGGTGGTGTCACTCGTCCTGCAGCTGCCGAGCAGCCTGTACTGGCTGGTCGCGCATGGCTTCACGCCTGCCGAGATCATCGGCGTCGGACTGGCGATCGCCGGTCCGCTGGCCCTTCTCGGCGCTCGTCGATTCCCTGGCCCCGTCGTTCTCGTGGTGAGCCTTCTGGGCAGCGTCGACTTCTTCATCACCCAGGGCATGGGTGGTCCGCCGTACTTCGCTCTCGCCTTCGCGGTGGTGAGTGCTCTCGTGCGGGGCGCACGTGCCTGGGCGTGGTTGAGCGTCGGCATCGTGTGGGCGGCTTCCCTCGCCCTGGGGCTCGCTCTCGGCAACGAGTGGAGCCCGGCACGCGTCGCGGTCACCACACTGGGGTTGCTCCTCGTCTTCGGGGTCGGCGAGGCCATGCGCGGTCGCCGAGAGATGCTCGCCGACTACCGTCGCACGGTGGCGCAGCGACGGCAGACCGAAGCTCAGGCAGAGCGAGTGCGCATCGCGCGCGAACTCCATGACGTCCTGGCTCACTCGCTCAGCCAGATCAACGTGCAGGCGGGTGTTGGCCTGCATCTCATGGACAAACAGCCGGAGAAGGCTGCCGAGGCTCTCGCGAGCATCAAGGAGACGAGCAAGACGGCCCTCGACGAAGTGCGTTCGGTGCTCGGTGTGCTTCGCTCCAGCGACCGGGATCCGGATGCACCGCTGGTGCCGGAGCCCGACCTGTCGCGGCTGCCGGGGCTCGTGGCATCCGTCACCTCGCAGGGCATCGATGTCTCCCTCGATTCGGATGTCACGCACGCGCCACAGGCTGTAGAACTCGCCCTGTACCGGATCGTTCAGGAGTCCCTGACGAACGTCGTGCGGCACTCAGGCGCCAGGAGGGCCTCTGTCACGCTCCGCGAGGAGAACGGCAGCTACCTGCTCACCGTCGACGACGATGGCACTGGGCTGGCAGGCGAGTCGGCGACGGATGGTCGGGGAATCCTCGGGATGCGCGAACGTGCGGAGCTACTCGGTGGCAGCCTCGCCCACTCCGCATCACCGCTGGGGGGCACTCGCGTGAGCGCCACGATTCCCACGAAGGAGCCACGATGATCAGGGTGGTGATCGCCGACGACCAGCAGCTCATCCGTGCGGGGTTCCGCAGCCTGCTCGAGGCGGAGCCGGACATCGAGATCGTGGGGGAGGCGGGCACCGGCGCCGAGGCGGTGTCGGTCGTCACACGCACGCGGCCCGATGTGGTGCTCATGGACATCCGGATGCCCGACGGCGACGGCCTCTGGGCAACGGAGCAGCTCGTCGCGAAGAAGGAGCTTGCGGAGACGCACATCGTGATCGTCACGACGTTCGAACTCGACGAGTACGTCGGCCGTGCCATCCGTGCGGGTGCCAGTGGTTTTCTGGTCAAGGACACCGAGCCCGCCGAGTTCATCCGCGCGGTTCGCGTTGTGGCTGCTGGCGACGCCCTGCTGAGCCCCGGTGTGACGAGGAGGCTGCTCGAACGCATCTCGAGCCAGTTGCACGAGGCACCGGATGCGACCGTGCTGTCGGCCATCACGGACCGTGAGCGTGAGGTGCTCGCCCTCGTGGGGCGTGGCATGACGAACGACGAGATCGGGCGTGAGTTGTTCCTGAGCCCGCTCACGGCCAAGACCCACGTCTCCCGCATCATGTCCAAGCTCGTCGCCAGGGACCGCGTGCAACTAGTCGTCGTGGCGTACGAGACCGGGCTGGTACGTCCGGGGGAGTAGCCGAGGTGTCGCCGGGTGGCCGATGTGCTGAACACCGCGGTTGGCGAGGCTGGATGCAGACGTTCGGGAGACCTTCCCGGGCACTCATCTTCACGATAGGAACCCCATGACTGCCTCACTCGCTCTCGCCGCGACACAACTCGCCGAACACGGCCCGGGCTTCGGCTTTGGCTTCGGCTGGATCTTCCTCTTCCTCATCCCGCTGTTCTGGTTCGCGCTCATCGCGCTCGTCGTCGGGCTCGGCCGTCGCCGCTGGGCTCGCGCTGGCTGGGGCCCCGGTCACCACCCGGGCGGCTGGGCAGCCCGCAGCGCGGAGTCCACCCTCGCTGAGCGCTTCGCGCAGGGCGACATCGATGAGAAGGAGTACCGCGCACGCCTGGAGGTGCTCCGGTCGAACATCCCGGGTCAGCGCTAGGCAGGTAGAGTCTCCCTTCTGGCCATCGCCGTGTGCGGTGGCGAGGAGGGAGATTTCGTTCGTCATGGCTCGCGGTGCAGAGGCGCAAGCGGCGTTCCGTTCAGCCGTCAGCGTTGGCGTTGCGGTCGCGGCGTATGGGTTCTCGTTCGGCGCCCTGTCCGTGGCATCCGGACTCGACGTCTGGCAGACCTGCGTGCTCAGCCTGCTGATGTTCTCCGGAGGTTCGCAGTTCGCCCTCGTGGGCGTTCTGGCCGCCGGGGGTGCCGGTGCCGCGGTGCCTGCGATCGCGAGCGCGGCACTTCTCGGCACGCGCAATGCGCTCTACGCCCTCAGGATCGCGCCCATGATCGACGGGCGTTGGCCCAAGAAGCTGCTGGCGGCGCACTGGACGATCGATGAGTCCACCGCAGTTGCGACGGCCCAGAAGTCGATGGAGGCCCAGCGAACGGGCTTCTGGTGGACCGGCGGCATCATCTTCTTCGGCTGGAATCTCACCACACTCGCGGGCGCGCTCGTTGGCGACCTGCTGGGCGACGTTCGGCAGTACGGCCTCGATGCTGCGGCGGCAGCCGCGTTCCTGGGGCTGCTCTGGCCGCGCCTCCGGCAGTTGCAGCCTGTCGTCGTCGCGATCGGTGCAGCGGTCGTTGCCACGGTGCTCACGCCAGCGCTGCCACCCGGAATCCCCGTTATTGCGGCCGCGCTCGTGGCACTGGTCGTCGGGATTCCGAACTGGCTGCGTCCGCGGGGCGATGCCCGGGATGCCGCGACTCCCGTCGACACGGAGGGCCCGGCATGACCGTCTGGCAGACCATCCTCCTGGCCTCGATCATCGTGCTCGCGCTCAAGCTCGCGGGTTACCTCGTGCCGCCGTCGTTCGCCACGCGGCCGACTCCCGCACGTGTAGCCAACCTGTTGACGGTGGCACTTCTGTCAGCGCTCGTCGTGGTGCAAACGGTGGGGCAGGGTCAGGCCATCGTCGTGGATGCCCGGCTCCCCGCCATCCTCGTCGCCGCTGGTCTCTTCGCCCTACGAGTGCCGTTCATCGTGGTCATCGTGGCTGCAGCATTCGTGGCCGCGATGCTCCGCCTGTTCGCGGGCATGGGCTAGGGCGAGCTGGTTCAGCCCTCGAGGTCGTCGAGCCCCGGCATCCATTCCTGACCGGGTACACCCCAGCCACGCTTGCGGACGACCTTCGCCGCTGCCTTGCCGTGCGGGTGGTCCAGGCGGTCCGCGTAGAGCACGCCGTCGAGGTGGTCGTACTCGTGCTGGAAGATGCGAGCCAGCCAGCCCTCCGCTGCGACTTCGTAGCGTGTGCCGTCGAGGTCGGTGGCGCGCAGGATGGCGGCGGGGGAGCGGCGCAGGGGGAAGCGTTCGCCGGGAATGGACAGGCAGCCCTCGGATTCCTCGTCCTCGTCGGCTTCTCCAGGAGGGGTGGGCGCGAGCCAGAGCTCCGGGTTGATCGCAACGCCCTCGTGGAGCACTTCGTCGTCGTCCTCCCACCGGTAGACGAAGACGCGGAGGCCGACTCCGACCTGCGGCGCAGCGAGGCCGACACCTGGTGCAGCGACCATCGTTTCGATCATGTCGGCGACGAGCGAGCGGACGTCGTCAGTGATCTCGTCGACGGGGGATGCGACGGTGTGGAGCACAGGGTCGCCAGTGATTCGTATCGGGAGCACGGCCATTCGCCCAGAATATCCGGGAGTGAGCGGGTAGATTCGACGGGTGCCTCCCGAGCTGGAAGATATTGCCGATCAGCTGACGCTGGACTCCTCGGCCGCGATCGGCATCCCCCTGGCGCTGATCGCGGCAGTTCTGCTTGCCATTGGCACGCAGTTCCAGCACCGCGGTGTCGGGCTCGTGAACGCGGCATCCGCGACGGATGGCACGACCGGGCTCAGCTTCGGCCAGCTCCGGTCACTGCTCGCGAGGCCGTCGTGGGTCATCGGCACTCTTCTGCTCGGACTCGCGATCGTGCTGCAACTCACGAGCCTTGCGTTCGCGCCGCTCATCGTCGTTCAGCCCCTTGGAGCGGTCGCTCTCGTGGTGACTGCGATCGTCAACGCCAGGGTCACGAAGGTGCCGCTGGATCGTGTGTCGATCCGGGCGATCGTGATCTGTGTCGTGGGTATCGGCGCCTTCGTCACGATCGCGGCATTCGTCGCGAAGACGCATCCCATCACCGCGACGCAGCTCGTCACCGTGCTGATCACTCTGGCGGTGGTACTCGTCGTGTTCGTTGGGCTTTTCGTGTTCATGCGAGGCCGTACGCCGCGACCGATCTTCTACGTGATTGCCGGCGGCGTGCTGTTCGGTTTCGTCGTGACACTCGCGAAGGTCGTGATCGACCGGGTGCGTACCATCCTGTCGATCCCTGACTACGCAATCGGACCAGCAGACATCCTCACGCTGCTGTGCATCGTGGGGCTCGCGGCCGCGGGCTTGCTCGGTACCTACTTCGTTCAGACCGCGCATTCGTCGAACCCGCCAGATCTCGTGGTCGCCGGGCTCACGGTGATCGACCCGCTCGTTGCCGTGTCGATCGGCATCATCGTGCTCGGCGAGGCCGCCGGAGCACCGATCTGGGCGATCGTCGCCTTTGCCCTGGCTGCAGCGGTTGCCGTCTACGGTGTGCTCTCGCTGGCTCGGCACCATCCTCAGGCGCTGGCGAATACTGCGATGGCCGACGCGGCTGACGAGGCCTCCAAAGACTCGTGAGGTAAGTTGTACGGCAGTGCCGAGCGCACTGCTGGCGTGGTCGAGGCCTCTTCTCGCCCCAGACAGAAGGACAAGCTTTCCCCTTGGTAGCAACCCCGCGACCCTCCTCCGATGAGGAAAAGCCGCGACTTCGCGTTCTCCTCGGTGCCGACACTTTCGCGCCGGAGATCAACGGAGCCGCGAGCTTCATCGCGCGTCTCGCTGCCGGTCTCGTGCAGCGTGGACACGACGTGCACCTCATGGCGCCGTCGTACGACGGGCGCATCGGAGCGATCGACGAAGTTCACGAGGGCGAGCACATGACCGTGCACCGCGTGCGGTCATGGCGTTGGTACCCGCACCCCACGTTCCGCTTCATGTTGCCGTGGGAGGTGCGGCGAGAGTCGGCGCGCATCCTCGATCTCGTGAAGCCCGATGTCATCCACTTCCAGTCCCACATCGTGGTCGGGCGTGGTCTCACGATCGAGGGCGCGAAGCGGGGCATCCGTCTCATCGGCACGAACCACTTCATGCCCGAGAATCTGCTCGACCACACCTACATCATTCCGCCGTTCCTGCAACGCTGGGCGATTCGTCAGGCGTGGGATGCCGCGGACCGCTCGTTCAGCCGCGCTGAGCGTGTGAGCACGCCCACCCAGAAGGCCGCTGAGTACCTCGAGAAGAACACGTCGGTGCGGGGAGTGCTCGCCATCTCCTGCGGAATCGACGCGGACAACTACACTCCGAGCTTCGAGCCGAATCCCGAGAACCTCATTGTCTTTCTCGGTCGCATCGTCGACGAGAAGCAGATCGACAAGCTCGTTCGTGCTTTCGCGAAGCTCTCGCCCTCGTTGAATGCGCGCCTCCAGATTCTCGGAACGGGGGATCAGGAGCACAAGCTGAAGGTGCTCGCGTCACAGCTGGGCGTCGCCGACCGAGTTCAGATGGACGGCAAGGTCACCGATGAGTACCTGCGTAAGACGCTGACCTCGGCGAAAGTGTTCGCGATGCCCTCGATCGCCGAGCTCCAGAGCATTTCCACGATGGAGGCGATGGCGTCCGGCCTGCCGATCGTGGCAGCGGATGCGATGGCTCTTCCGCATCTCGTTCATGACGGCGAGAACGGGTTCCTGTTCCAGCCGGGCAACGTCGACGAGCTCGCGGAGAAGCTCACGCGTGTGCTGACGATGCCTGAGGACGAACTGCAGCGGATGAAGCGCGAAAGCCTCGCGATCGTCGAGGCACACGACATCCAGCGCACCCTCAACACCTTCGAGGCCCTCTACAGGGGCGAGCAGGTCTAGGTACACCGCCCGAGTATCTGCGGGTTGAGTAGCCGCGGGCGAAGCCCCGGCGTTATCGAAACCTCACCCACGAGTTACTCACACCCCCAGCATCCAGCCCTCTCTTTGTCGGTGGCTCCTGTTCAACTAGAGGCATGAACACCCCAAGTCTCGCGATCGCGGAGCCACCGCTGCTCCTGGATGAGGCGTTCCCTGAGACGCGGGTGTTGTTCGGGATGGCACGCGCCGAGGTTGCCCAGTTGTCGGCCACCCGCGCCATCGCCGAGCAGTGGGCGGCGATCGCCGACACCCTCCGTGAAGCGCGTGACTTCCCCGACGTGTTCGTCGAGAACCTCCGCCCCACGGACGACGCGTCCGAACTCGCAGTGCGAGCGGCCGCCGCCGATCTCGCTGTCCGTCTGGGCATGACCGAGAACGCTGTGCGGAATCACGCGTACGAAGCGGAACTGCTGCGCACCCGTACTCCGCGGGTGTGGGCGTGGTTCCGGGAGGGTGAGTTCGCCGTCCCCAATGCCCACACTGTTGCCGACCTGGTCTCGAACCTGCCCGACGATGCGTGGGATGCTTTCGATACCGCCATGGCCGAGCACCGGCTGTTGGCTCCGCCGAGGTTCCGCGCCCGGGCTCGTGCGGTGGCCTCTCGTCTCGACCAGGCTGATCTCACGGAACGCCACCAGCGTGCCGCGAAGGAGCGTCGGGTGTGGATGGAGCCCGCCGTGGACGGCATGGCCTGGTTGACCCTGCATCTCACTATCGATCAGTGTCGTCGTGCGTTCGCGACTATCGACCGGATGGCCCGCACCCTCCACGTCCCCGGCGAGACCCGCACCCTGAACCAACTCCGGGCCGATGTTGCCGCCGACCTCCTCGGTGGTGTCCTCGGCAGCAGCAACACCCGCGGCACCGGTGTCTCTGTGGCGGTGACTGTCCCGGTGATGACTCTCCTCGGCCTGGAGGACACCCCTGGCACCCTCGACGGTCTCACCCCGATCGATGCGGATACCGCCCGCCGCCTGGCAGGTCACGCCCCGTCGTTCACAAGAATCCTCACCCACCCGATCACCGGCACGGTGTTGGACATCGACCGCAACCCCGAACACATCCCGGCCGACCTGCTGCGGTGGCAGCGCCTGATGCATCCGATCTGCGACTTCCCCGGCTGCGGCAGACCCTCCGCCGAGTGCGACATCGACCACACCATCGCCAAAGCCGACGGCGGCACCACCAGCGATACCAACGTCGGGCCGCTGTGCCGAAACCACCACCGGGTCAAACACCACACCAAATGGTCCCTGACGAGGGATGCCACCGGCATCACCTGGACCAGCCCCACCGGCCACACCACCCACGGCGACCCACCACCCTTCTAACCAGCCCCGCCCGCAACCGGGGCTGAGAGTGATCAGGCGAGCCGCAACATCCACGGCATACTCGTGCACGCCTGTATCGTTGTCTCGGCTCTCCCAACGATGTGCGTGCCACGGGGCGGTAGCTCAGCTGGTTAGAGCAGCGGACTCATAATCCGTCGGTCACGGGTTCAAGTCCCGTCCGCCCTACCAGCGGTTACGCCGAGTTCGAGGTCGCCGAGTGCAAGGTTGACAGCCAAAAACACTCCGAGAAACACCCCTAGCTCGTGTTTCTTCGAGCCCGCGGCAGGTCGAGCCCTAATGTTTGAACATGGAGATTCGGAGAACCCGAGACGTTTTCGTTGCTGGTCGCTACCCAGACCTCACTTACAACCCGCGCAACGAGCGCAAGCAGCAGGCCGACCTGCGGAATTACCTAGACGATTCGGGCAAGGCTCTGACGATTTCCGGGCCGTCAAAGTCAGGCAAAACGGTGCTAGTTCAGCACAACCTCAGCGATTCGGACGCGATCTGGGTGGACGGTTCAGGGCTCACTAACCCTGATGTGCTCTACGGTCGCATTATCGACTGGCTCGGCATCTACGACATGTTTGAACTGAAGCAGCAAGTTTCTGCAAGTACAGGAGTCAAGCTGAAGGCTGACCTTCGACTGCCCGGTGGGACCGGGGTCGGAGTGGGTGTCGGGGGCGATACCGGGGAAGCAGAAACAAAGACCTTCGCACGGACTCGATCAACGGCTGATGTGGCAACGCAGGGGCTCAGCGAGTTGCCTGTTCCGATCGTCATCGATGACTTCCACTACGTGCCAGACGACGCCAAACGCGAGATAGTGCGTGCAGTGAAAGGCCTGATCCAGAAGACGCACGTTATCTTGATCGCAGTGCCCCACGAGGCATTTGACTCTGTGCGGCAAGAACCCGACATGAACGGAAGAATTTGGGGGCTGCAAATTCTTCCGTGGGAGGTTGACGAGCTGGTGGAGATCGCCAAAGCTGGTTTCGAGTTGCTCGGCGTAGTGGATCACGGCGATGCAGTCGCGACGGAACTCGCACGGGCGAGTATGGGTGCGCCTTTCCTTATGCAGCAGCTTTGCCTCGACTACCTGCTCGATCAGGAGATCCTCCACACGCAAGAACCCGCAGTGGATCTCAAGATGTCAAGCGACCTGCAGGGCTTCTACGAGCGAGTTGCGAACCGATCTGTACCGGGCGTTTTCGACCTCATCGCGAGCGGTCCGAAGACGCACGGCCAAGAAAGGTCCGCCAGGTCCCTGCGTGATGGGACAGGCGTCACTGACATTTATGGAGCGATCCTCTACGCAGTGGCTCAGCTTGGCCCAGTTGCTTCGATTCCCTATCGAGACATCGTGGACAAAATACAGCAGCTCTTCGATGACGCGCCCAGTGGGCAGCAAGTAACCAGCTCGCTCGGCCACCTTTCCGCGATCGCGCACGACAACCGTGGCGATAGCGACGCAGCATTGGATTACGAAGATGACTCGCTTCACATAATGGACCCGTTTCTCTCTTTCTACCTTCAGCACGGTTCGTGGAAGCTTCCGGATCCACCGAAAAAGAAGTGAAACGTTGACACAGGCACATTGGCTTCTCGCGCGCGGGTTCGCTCGATGAATCCCTCGCAACTCGAAGCTCTTGTGATTCAGGCTGTCAACCGACTCCGGGCCGGTGACAACACAGAGGACGATCGTGTCGAGTTCAAGCGAAGCTGGCCGGACACAGCTAAGGCGAGACAGCTTGCAGGGGCCGCAAACCGCGCGGCGGGCAACGATCTTGTTTACATCATCGGCATAGATGAGCGAAGCGGCGATATCCATCCGACGGGCGAGGTTGACCCCGCGAAGTGGTGGGCTGAAATGGAGCGTGCCTTCGATCAGACTTCGCCCGAGCTAGTTCGACACCTCAATGTGCACATCTCGGAGAAGGACAAAGTGGTGGCGCTGCTGTTTCAAACTGACCGCTCACCCTACGTCGTCAAGGTCCAGAATGGCGGCGCAACCGAGCGGGAGGTCCCTATCCGGGTGGGAACACGAACGCGCAGCGCCCACCGTCATGAACTGCTCCGAATGCTCTATCCAGCCATCAGCGTGCCGCGACTGACCGGGCTGGATGGCTCCCTTCGACTGGGCATCCCAGACGCGCTCAGCAGCAGGCACGGTCAGGGAGTTCTGGAATTGAGCATGTATCTCAGCTTGTACTTCGAGCACGTGGGCCAGACGCCTGCCTTCTTGCCGGTTCACGCCGCACGAGTTCGACTTCGCGGGCCGCGCGTGGCTGTCGAAAGTCAGCCGCATTACAGCTCCCCGGCGAATCAGTCTCGAACGTCTGGGGTCCTGAACCGCGTCGATGGAATCGAGGTCTTCAGCTCTGGGACCTCCTATATCCACGCCGAGTGGACACTGCCGGAGCGAAGGTTCAAGGCGGTGTCGGCAGTGGACGAGTGGAAGGTGGAACTGGATTTCGAGGTGGCCGGAATGGGGACTAAGGCCGCGTTGCTCGTGAAGTTTGCCGGGCGTTCCGTGCGGAAGCGCCACGCCTCGCTACCCGACGAGTTCACATGGACGCTCACGCCAATGCAACTACTTGGCCCGACGCAGTGAGGTGATCTGCGCGTCGGGCGCGGCAAGAAATGCGTCCATTCCGGCCATGTACCACGCCCATTGGTCCGGGAAGAAGTGCAGGTAGGTTTTGTACGTGACCCCCGTGTCGGCGTGGCCGAGCGCGGCGGCGACCATCTCGAGCGGCATGCCCGACGCGGCCCACAGACTGGCCGCCGTGTGGCGCAGGTCGTGGAACCGGAGCGTGGGGCGACCGATCGCCTCGGCGGCGGCGCGGAAGCGTCGGCGGTAGAAGCTCTCGTAGTCCATGCGCTTGTCCCAATCGAGACCCCCACGCCACTCGCCGCCGCCCGCATAGTTGCGTCCAGGCCACAGCCGCGCGCTCGGGTCGTCGCGGTCAGGATGCTCGGCGAGGTAGTCACTCAGCGCGGCTACGACACGGGCGTTCATAGGGACCACGCGGGTGGAGTTGGCCGACTTGGGGGAGTCCTCGCGCCAGCCCGAGCTTGTGCGCACGAGCGTTCGTTGCACCTTGATCCGACTGCGCACTACGTCCACGTCGCCGACTCGGAGTGCTTGCATTTCACCAGAGCGCAAGCCGCAGAAGGCAGCGACCAGAACGAACGCGTCGTGTGGTGTCCAGTCGGCCAAGGCCGCGACGAGCGCTTCGACCTCGGCGCCAGACAGGAACTGTGGAGCGAACGTCGCGCTGTGCTGCACTCGCGGCAGCTCGGTGCCTGTCGCCGGGTTGTGGGTGATCGGCCGGTGCCGGATTGCATACCGGAACACCTTGTTCGAACGTGGAAACGTGCCGAACCTTTCCGACGAGCGGCGCGCTCAACGTAGCGCATTCGGCGCCAGAGTGAGGAATCTTCGTGGAACTCTGGGTGTGAGTCAGGAAGAGCTGGCGCACCTCGCGAAGCTCGACCGCACTTACGTCGGAAGCGTCGAGCGTGGCGAACGCAATGTCAGCCTCGACAACATCTGCCGCTTGCGATTGCGCTTGGTGTCGAGGCGCGAGAGCTCTTCTAAGTCTTTCCCAGCCCTGAGCGACGCCGAAGTCGATACGTCGCGCCCACAAGCGTCAGGTAACGCGGAATGTCAGAGGTGAGGCGTACTCTCTATGCAGCGGGACGTGACCCGAATTCATCCCCGCTACGTCGAGGTACTACCCCTCTTCCACGACAAGGAGATCGATATGCAGTTCAAAGTCACGAACACACAGGGCGGGCTTCCCTCATGGTGGCTGTATAGCTCCAATGGGCAACTGGTTGCTTGGGCGGGTGAAACCTTCGCGTCAAGCTCGAATGCAACCCGCGCCGCCAACGCGTTCAAGGCCGGAGCTTCCACGGCTCGTTACGAGGTCTATTCGGATGTAGGCGGAAAGTGGCGCTGGCGAGCCTGGAGGTCGAGCGACAAGGTCGCGGCATCAGGAGAGAGCTTCGACAGCCAATACAACGCCCAGCGAGCCGCCGACAACGTAAAGAACAACGCCGGTGGAGCCACCGGACCATAGGTGGCTGCGATGATGAAGCGCATTGACGGTGCATGGACCGGATGGTCCGGCAGCACAATCGTGAAGTTGACGGACGGGTCGGTTTGGGAACAGGCCGAGTTCTTCTATCAATACCGATATGCCTACAGGCCCGAGGTCGCAATCACCGGCGGCAAGATGCTGGTCGCTGGCATGCGCAAGGCTGTTCGAGTAAGACGTCTGCAGTAAGTCGGAAACACTCCGAAAGCACTCCTGCCGCGCCGCTCCACGGTGATCCGACGTGATCCGGGGGTGGTCCGCCGCGACTGCCCAGAATCCACGTATTTGCTGGGCAGAGGGGGTGAAAGCGGGCTAATACGGTCTGCTCTGGTTCAGGGCGGAAAGCCTCCGGAGTCGCCCTCATAGTCCGTCGGTCACGGGTTCAAGACCCGTCCGTCATACCAAGATTGGGGCGTGCGCGTCCTACCTACTTCGGTAGTCGCCGCTTCCGTAAGGCCGCAAACGCCGAATTAGCCGTCTGCCCACGTCAGTTCTGCAACCGCCATCACCCTGAGAAGGCAATTCCGCTGCTCGGAAGGGGCCGTATCGGCCATCAGCCCGGCCATGACGAACTTCGAGTTGAAAGGGAGATCGTCGAAGCGGCCGGCGTAGAAGACCTGGTCGGGGTCCGTATCGATCTCGCCGACCTCCAGGACGGGCCCCGTGTCGTGGCACCCTTCGAAGGTCAGCGTTTCGGGCGAGAGCTGCAGGGAGACTGACCCTTCGACGGGGACATAGTTCGACAGCACGACTTCGCTAGCGCCACCCTCCGCGACGCGCACCTCGATGTTTCCTACTGCTCCGCCGTGACTGTCGATCAATGAGCCGGTCGCGAGGACGCTGCCAGTCGACGCGCCGTTGCTGGTGGCAGTCGGGGATGCATTCGGACCAGGCGTGTCTTCAGGGCCGGCCCCGGCGGCCGAGCATCCAGTGAGCAGAATTAGCAGCCCCCACACCCCAGTCTGGAGTCTCCCCATCATCCAACTATGCTCTCGAGTCCGGGACTGAGGCGTCAACGGCGACCTCAGATAGTTCCGCCCAGTTGCCGCTCAACAGGAACGGTCCGCTCGACGATCACATCACCAGTGTGCGCGGTGGTGACAGTCTCAATGAGCACGATGTGCACTTCCTCCTCGGCGATGGGGTTGTGCTGCACACCGCGCGGGACGACGTAGAACTGGCCGGGCGTGAGCGTGACCTCCTGGTCATCCGGCAGCTGGATTCGGAGACGACCGCGGAGGACGATGAACATTTCATCCTCCGCGTCGTGTGCGTGCCAGACCAGTTCGCCCAGGAGCTTCGCGACCTTGATGTACTGGTCGTTGACCTGCCCGACGACTCGTGGCGTCCAGTACTCTTCGACGAGTTCAAGCTCGGCGGCGAAATCGATGGACGGGATGGTTGTCATGCAACCATTCTCCTTCGGACCCGAGCCATACGAGACTCCCGCCGATAGGATCGCGCCGTGACCAATCAGCCTGAGAACCCGCGTACCTGGATGGAAGAGTGGGTTCGCTCCGAGTCGTTCTGGAAGGACGTGGCATCCAGATCCTTTGCGGGCGTCGTCGTGCTGATCGTTACGGGCCTGTTTGCGGGGATGATCGGCTGGGCTGTGTCGGATTCCGTTCGACCGATTTTCGCAGCGGCGGTCGTAGGCCTCGCACTGCTTCTCGCAGCGATGGCGATCATCGCCTTTGCCTTTCGGACGTGGTTGTGGGCGAGTCGCGGCGGAAAACCCTATTCGCTCGCCCTGCTACTGCTTGCGATAGTCGTCACCTGCGTAGCGGTTTGGGCTCTGCTCGGGCCGGGGATGACCGTGATCGATTGGGTGTTCGAGCTGAATCAGTAGAGTGCGGTCGAGACTCAACGCCGTCCTAGTCTGGACGCATGACCACACGTACCCTCCGGGCTCTCTCGGTGGTCATGCTTGGGGCGCAAGCGATTGCGGTTGCCCTGCTCAATGCCACGGCAGCTCCGATCCAGATTCCGGTGACCGCCGATTTCCTCGGTGGCGACATCCTCACCAGTGTTGACCTGAGAATGGCCACCGTCGTGCTGCTCGCTCTGGGCGCGCTGGGCTCCGCGATCGCCGTTCGTTGGCCCACGCCCCAACTGCGCTGGATTGAGTGGTCGCAAGTCTCGGCGATCATCGTCTTCCTGGTGGCGCAGCTCAACGGCATTCAGGATGTTGCGGCTCTCGTCGCCCTCTACGCACTGACCGCCGGGTCAAGTCTGTTCCTCGTGTTGCACGAGACATCGACGGAAGCCACGTGGTCCTTCGTCTTCGGCGCCGCAGTAGCCGTCGTTCCGTGGGGCGTGATAGCGCTGTATCAGGTGGGCTCGATCATCGCGGGAGGCGATCCCACGGCGGCGGTACGTGTGATCACGATTGCAATGCTGGTGCTTTCGGCCGCGTACTGGTTCGTGATGCGCCGTGCGCGTTTGCGGGAGCGTCCGATCCTCGCCGAACGAGGGCACACGGTCATTGTCTTTCTGGCCGTGTCTACACTCGCCTGGGCCACGTTCCTGTTCGTGTGAGATCCGGCCTATGTCAGGTCTCGCATCCGTGCCGCAGCACCCTTGCCCTGCCCGACCCGACGTTCTGACGTCACTGCCAGCACGAGAAGCACAGCACCCGCGGTCGCGAGGGTGATCCACCACGGTTGCGCGCCTATGTTACGACCGACCTGAACCGCGAACACCATGATGTTCTCGATGGGCAGCACGATGATGCCGAGGATGAACGGAGCAGCCAAACGTCGCAGGTTGCCGATCATGATCGCAACCAGCGCGAGCACGATCACCAGAATCGCGCGCTCGGTTCGCGGATCGGTCCCCGTCGCGAGAATGGACGGCAGGAACGTCACGATGATGCCGGGCGCCAGCAACCTCCAGGATCCCTTGTAGCCGATCGGCCAGGTCCAGAACGTGCCGCGTTCCTCGCGCTGCGGCCACAGCGCGATGACGCCCACGGCGAGGAGCGCGAAGCCCAGAGGGAGCGAGTAGGCCTCGACCCGAAGGTCACGCGCGGACCAGCTCGCCACTGCCGCGCACCACGCCGCGGCAAACGTCACGACAACGGGAGGAAGTACCACCCGCCGGGTTCGCGCCAGTGCAGCAGTGACGATCATGAGCACGAGCAAGCCGACACTGATGGCCAGCAACGTGATGATGGGGAGCCACCCGGCGCGCATCGCTGCGATCGGCCCGACAATGAGGAACCCCACCGCCGGAACGTAGAGCCACCGCGAACGTGCGAGTCGCTCGGGCGCCGACCACGTGGCATCCGATCGTCGGCTGACGAGCACTCCGATGGCGATGGCAATCGCCGTGGACGCAAGCGTGTAGGCCAGAACGAGCCACATCACCCCGGCACCACCCGAAGCCCCGTCGAGCGAGAGCGCGAACCGCACCGACTGGATGACACCGGATGCCGCCGCAATGAGTGCCACGAAGAGCGAGGGCATCCGCAGCGAACCGACCCTCGACAACCATCGCCACCTCGCCAGCATGGGTATGAACGCTGCGAACAGGGTCAGCGCAGCCGCAAACCCCAAGAGCAACCACGCGCGCCATGGCACGAGACTCTCCGAGCCGATGGCCGCGAGGGTGACCAGAATCGGCGCAAGTGCGGTGGTGAGGCCGGCAGCGTACAAACCGGTAGCCGACAGTCCGAAGCCCGGAAGACCTCGCGCTACGAGGAAGAAGCCCACAAGCGCGGCCCCGAGGGTGGGAGGCAGCAAGTACGGCTCGAGTCCAGTGACCCCGTTGAGCGCCCACAGGCACCAGAGAGCGCCGGTGAAGGCGATCCCCGCCAGCGGCCAGCCGTACCGTCTCCTGGCGAAGAGGGCGGTCGCGACGGCGCCGGCTCCAAGGATCACAAGCACGATGAGAGTCGTCGAAAGGCCGGCCGCGGCGCGCACCAGTGCGAGCACAACAGCGACGGCAGCGGTGACAAGCGAGGCGACCTCGAGCGCTATTCGAGCCGAGCGCGCCTCGAGCTCGCTCACACCGAGACGCTGCAGGCCGAGCCCGATGAGGTTCGTTGCGGGTAGTACACAGGCGACGAGCGAGGCGATGATCGGCAGCGTGATGGGGGATGCGCTCACCGCGAGGAACTGCGCGGCCAGCGAGATCACTGCGACGGAGATGGCGGGGACGACGAGGGCAGCCGAGGAGGTCCGGAGGAACCGAGTCAGGCCTTCACGGCGACTGAAGAGAACCACCAGCAACAGGCCAACGATGACGGACGTGCTGAGACCGGTCCAGCCGCTCCGCTCGAAGAAGACCGTCCCGACTCCGATCGCGAAGGGAACGGAGGTCACGACGAGGATCGCGTACCAGTGCGCAACCCTGGGCCAGTGCGTGATCGTGGTGACGAGCGCAACAAGTGCTCCAGCGGATGTCGTGAGGCACAGCACCGCGATGAGCTCGAGATCAGCCAGGACCAGGGCGGCGGACAGCAGCACGAGCGCCCACGAGTAGCCGACAGCGGTGTACACCGGACGAACCGGCCTGGGCATCGCACGAGAGAGAAGGGCGAACACTGCGATGGATGCCGCACCGAGAGGAACGCGCAGTGTCTCGTCGTTCCAGCTGGCACTTCCCGCCACGATGATGAGCAGGTGAGCGGCGACGTAGAACGGGGCTCTCAGGGTGAGGGAGAGGGCGCGAACGCGCGGCAGAGAGGCCAAGGCAAAGGCCAGCGCCGCGGCGATTGCCAGACACAGGATCGCGTGCGTCACGCGCGCGAACGCTGGCCACGTGGCAAACAGCAGTACCGCCATGGCGACGAGCCACAGAGCCGTCGGAATCCACGCTGGGGAGAGGAAGCTCGGGGGATTGTCCTTGCGTCCGACCCGAACCAGCAGGACGTGTGTCCCGGCCGAGACCAGCAGTCCGATGAGCATCGCCGAAGTCGCGGTAGACGACACGCTGCTGAAGAAGTCGTCTGCAAGAGCAGCATTGAGCACGACCGGGAGTCCGGCGAACAGGCTCGGAATCACCGCGACGACGGCAACACTCCAGATCCCGGCGCGCACGAGACTCGGCGAGATCTTCCCGCTGGGGCGGAGAAGCGCGCTGAGCCCGGCGGCGACGAGCACGGCGAGCGGCGCGAGCGCGAGCATCCATTCGATGTCGAGGGGGAGAGCGAACGCCAACGCCACCAACGACGACGCGAGCGATGCGCCCGCTGCCCAGCTCCACCATGCGGCAGCGAGATGCCGCGCGGAGCCAGCGGCGATGGCAGCGAGAACCGCGAGAACAATCGCGGACCCCACCGCCCGCTCCACACCCTCAGCGGTGAAGGAGAGGAGGGCGATGACAAAGAAGAACGCCACCAGCTGGGTCACAAACGCAGTGAGGTGGTCCGCACGCAGTGGGCTCGAGAAGCGTCCGCTCAACCGTGTGGCGAGGGGATGCACGACCAGAGCCACAGCTCCGGCCCCGACGAAACCGATCACCGGGCCCCAGCTGCCGAGGTCGACCCCCCACCCCGCAAACACCAACGCGACGGGCAGTGCGACGAATCCGATCCACACCCACGCTCGGAGCCTGGCGAGATACCCGATGGCCACGAGTCCGGCCGATGACACGAGCGTTCCCAACGATGCGAGGAGGAAGGCCCCCATGACGGATGTCGCGGGCTCGGTGAACGCCCAGACATCGAGTCCTACGAACACCGTTCCTAGCGCCCCGACCGCCTCAGCGGAGAACTGGAGGGTGCCGCGGGCGAGCAGCCATGCAGCGCCGAGGAAGACGAGCGTGCTCGCCGCGATGATCGCCGTACGCGCCTCGAAACTGTCAAGGTCGGGGTTGAAGAATGCAAAGACGATTGCCGCGACGGCAACGAGCCCAGCGCCTGCCACGGCGAGCACGGACTGGAGACTGAGCGACGTCTTCGGAGCGGCAGGCGGCGCAACGAAGGTCCACGCGGGGGCGGGGGTACGCGGGACGACGGGGGCCGCAATGTCGGCGGCTGCGGCTGGTTCACTGATGGGCGCGACCGTGGTTCGGCCGGGAGCAGCCGCCGCCGTTTCACTGAACGTCGCGAGCTTCGCCACGAGCGCCGCACGCTGTTCCAGGCTCGCTGCGGCAGCCTCAGACGCGGTGAGGATGTCCCACGCCAGCTGTCCGTTCAACTCCGCTCGGCAGGCGCCGCACGTCGGCCCCTGAAGCGAGGCACCACACCGCGGGCATCTGGTTCGATCCCTCAGTTGACGGATGACGGGATCGGTCCAGGATTCGGGCATGCGGGCCAGTCTAAGGCGATGGGAATTCGCGAACCCGGGAAGGTGAGGTTCTGTGGAGTGCTGCGAAGAGGCTCGGGGTTGTGAATCCCGAGTGTGGTCGGCGGTCGCTGCTAGCGTGGAAAACGTGACCGAGACCCCCACCCAGACTGCCGAAGAGCAGCTCGCCTACTACCACTCCCGTCGCGAACTCGCGGTGGTGCAACCGCAGGGCAGCCTCGCTCTCGTCAACACCCAGTGGATCGACAGCGAACAGACGATCTGGGGCGTTCCGGGCAGCTGGGCCCCGGCCGATGGCGGTCTCGCGGTCACGGCAACGGCGGCCGACGGCATCCTCGTGGATGGCGAACTCGTCGACGGCACCGTCCTGGTCAAGGGAAAGGATGCCGCAGAACCGAGCAGCGTCGTCTTCAATGACACGACCAACGGCTTCGTCATTGCGGGGGAGGACGGGCACTACGCACTCCGAGTGTTCGATGCGAACTCCGAGGGCATCCAGAACTTCGGTGGCATCGACGCCTTCGACTACAACCCCGACTGGATCATCACGGGCACTTTCCGCGAGAACCCAGAGGGCACCACCCTCGGCTTCGAGCAACTGAAGAGCGACGGTAAGACGAAGGAGCATGTCATCCCCGGCGAGATCACCTTCTCGAAGGATGGCGTCGACTACAACCTCGCAGCATTCAAGGCTGGCCGGGCGCTTCAGCTCGTGTTCGCGGATGCTACGAACGGCGAGTCCACCTACAGCGTCGGCCGCTTCCTCTTCCTCGCGCCCAACCCCGACGGCACGATCACGCTCGACTTCAACCGCGCGGTGCTGCCGCCCTGCGCCTTCAGTTATGCCTTCAACTGCCCGCTCCCGCCCAAGCAGAACCGCTTCACCGTGGCGATCGAGGCCGGCGAGAAGAACGTGATGGCGAAGAACGGTGAGCTCCTCCACGGCTAGTGGTTCCGCGCCGGTGATGTCGTGAGCACGATCGTCCTCGATCATCGGGGTGGATCCATCACCGCCACGATCGACGGCGAGTCACCTATCGCTGTCGCAGATCTGGCCAGCTTCGTCGCCGACCGTGAGCGTGAGCATCCGCGGTGGGTGTGGGATGACACGTCCTGGTGGTACCCGCAGCTGCTCGCCGCGCGTGTGCGCGTGGAGCGGTGCTTCGATCTGCGGTTGTGTCACGCCATTCTCAAGCGGTCCCACCTGACCGCGGACTCCGAGCTCGCCCGGTCAGCGAGAAGTGCGTGGGATGCTCCGAGAAGGCACTCCGTTGCTCCCTCGGGAGCTCTCTTCGACTTCGATGATGCCCCTGACGACGTCGACGCCGACCCCGTGACCGAGTTCCGACAGCAGCGAGCTGCGGTCGCAGCGTCGCCCGAGCCGTCGCGTATCGAGCTGCTTCTCGCGGCGGAGTCGGTTGGTTCGTTGATCGCAGCAGAACTGACCTACGCAGGTCTTCCCTGGAATGCCACGCTTCACGATGCACTCCTCACCGAGACTCTCGGCCCGCGGCCCCGGGGCGGTGAGCGCCCTGCGAAGATGCAGGCCGTGCTGGAGAGACTCCGTTCTGCCCTGGATATCGAGAACGTCAACCCCGACTCGCCCGTCGAACTGCTGAAGGTGCTCCGTGGGGCGGGGTTCAACGTGTCGTCCACGTCGAAGTGGGAGCTGCGCCAGATCGAGCATCCCGCCATCGAACCGCTGCTCGAGTACAAGAAGCTCGCCCGTCTCCTCAGCGCCAACGGCTGGGCATGGCTCGAGACGTGGATCGTCGATGGACGCTTTCGCCCGGATTATGTGCCCGGCGGCGTCGTGACGGGACGCTGGGCCACGAGCGGCGGGGGTGCGCTGCAGCTTCCCCGGCAGATTCGGGGTGCCGTCGTGGCAGATCCTGGGTGGATGCTCGTGGTCGCCGACGCATCGCAACTCGAGCCACGCATCCTCGCCGCCCTCAGTGGCGACGCCGCGATGATCGCCGCGGGCGCAGCTGGCGACATGTACGAGGGCATCGTCGCGAGTGGAGCTGTTGACACCCGCGAGCACGCCAAGCTCGGGATGCTCGGCGCCATGTACGGCGGAACCAGCGGTGAGAGCGGCCGCATGCTGCCTCGCCTGGCCCGCGCGTACCCGCGTGCGATCGGACTCGTGGAGGATGCTGCACGCGCCGGCGAACGCGGTGAGAGAGTCAGCACACGCCTGGGTCGGACGTCGCCCGTGCCGGACGCTGCGTGGCAGCAGACCCAGCGCGACGGTCAGGGCGAGGTGGCTACGCCCGCGACGGCCACCATCGCCAGAACGCAGGCGCGCTCGTGGGGACGTTTCACCCGCAACTTCGTGGTGCAGGGCACGGCGGCCGAATGGGCGCTGTGCTGGATGGCGGGCATCCGGCAGCGGCTCGAGGCTTTGGCTGCGGGCCGGTGGATCACCGATTCCGCTCATCTCGTGTTCTTCGTGCACGACGAGGTCGTCGTGCACTGCCCGGCCGAGCAGGCGGAGGCTGTTGCACAACACCTGAGAGAAGCGGCATCCGCCGCTGGCCGTCTGCTGTTCGGCGAGCAGGCACCACCGTTCCCCGTTACCGTGGCGACGGTCCGCAGCTACGCAGAGGCGAAATAGCGAAGATGCGCCACGCCGCCTGAATCACATGCTTGTGATTTAGCGGGATCTTCCGCGATAATGAGGCCAGCAGGTTGAACCTTTGTTGAAGGTTTGATCCGTCCAATTTCATAGGCACGTCACAAGCAGTCCGTTCAGCTGGGTCGATGGGGAAGTCGCATCCAACAAGAACGGAGGCAGAGATGTCTGAATTGCTCAACGTGACTGCACCAATCGCTCGCGGAGTGCTGTTTGTGCACTCCGCTCCTCGCGCGCTGTGCCCACACATTGAATGGGCTGCAGGGCGCGCCCTCGAGCGCGCAGTGAATTTCGACTGGATCGAGCAGCCAGTGCTCAAGGGCGCCAAGCGTGCCGAGTACTACTGGGAGGGCCCGCGCGGAACTGGCGCGAAGCTCGCTTCCGCGCTGCGTGGGTGGGAGCACCTACGCTACGAGGTCACCGAGGATGCCGGGCTCGGCTCCGACGGAGGTCGCTGGATGCACACCCCCGACCTTGGAATCTTCTTCGCCCAGACCGACACGGTGGGCAACACGGTCATCCCCGAGGACCGCATCCGATTCGCCATGGAATCAGCGGGCGCCAACGCGGTCGAGCTTCACCGCGAGCTGCGGCTGGCCCTCGGCCAGGCGTGGGATGACGAGCTCGACGTGTTCCGCCACGCAGGGCAGGACTCCGCAGTCGTCTGGCTGCACAAGGTTGGCTAGGCGCGCCGCCGCCCCTTCGGCGCACAGAGTCGGCTAGCTGCGCTCAGCGAGTACTACAGCAATTCACCAAGGCCGGGAGGAAGAAATGGATACGCTCAACCGCGAACTGCACGACCTCATTGCCGAGGTCGTGCCACCACTCATCGATCTCGAACAGCTCGAGCGACTCGTCAACGAAGACGACCTGCTCCAGTTCGACGGCGAGTGCTTCGTGCACGACGGCTGCCGCCCGATCACCTAACCGGGCAGCGACCGACTAACCCTCGTACGTACGGAAGGCCGCGACCGCGTTGTGGCCGCCGAATCCGAACGAGTTGCTGAGCGCGAGCAGCGAGCCCTCTCCCAGCGCCCGAGGCGACGTCACGACGTCGAGCGGGATCGCGGGGTCCTGCTCGGTGAGGTTGATCGTCGGGGGAGCGGTGCGGTTGTGCAGCGCGAGGATGGTGAAGATCGCCTCGAGTGCTCCCGTGCCACCCAGCAGGTGACCCGTAGCGGCCTTGGTCGCAGACACCGCGATGTTCGGCAGGTGATCGCCGAACACGCGCAGCATGGCGTTGTACTCGGCGATGTCGCCGACCGGCGTGCTCGTGGCGTGGGCGTTGATGTGCTTGACGTCGGTGAGCTGGCCACCCGCCATCTCGACAGCGGCCTTCATCGCGCGAGCAGCTGCTGAGCCCTCAGGATCCGGCGCCGTGATGTGGAACGAGTCGCTCGTCACGGTGCCGCCAGCGAGCTCCGCGTAGATACGGGCGCCGCGAGCGAGCGCGTGCTCCTCCGTCTCGAGAACGACCGTGCCAGCGCCCTCGCCCAGCACGAAACCGTCTCGGGAGACGTCGTAGGGGCGCGAAGCGGACTCGGGGGTGTCATTGCGCTTGGACAGCGCCTGCATCGAGGCGAAGGCGGCGATGGGGAGCGGATGCACGACAGCCTCCGTTCCGCCAGCGATCACGACATCCGCGAGCCCCTCCTGGAGGTGCATGTACGCGTTGGCGATCGCTTCGGTGCTCGAGGCGCAGGCCGAGACATCCGTACGCGCGTAGGCGCGGGAGGGGATGCTCATGCTGATCGCGGCTGCTGCAGCGTTGGGCATGAGCATCGGAATGGTCATCGGAAGAACGCGGCGCGGGCCCTTCTCGCGGAGGGTGTCCCACGCGTCGAGCAGGGTCCAAAGGCCGCCGATGCCGGTCGAATAGTCCACACCGACGCGAATCGGATCGACATCGGGGGAGCCGGCATCCGCCCAAGCCTCACGGGCGGAGATGAGGGCGAACTGGCTGGAAGGGTCGAGGCGCTTGTACTCAACGCGCTCGAGAACCTCTTCTGGCCGAACCTTCGCCTCGGCGGCGAAGGTCACGGGCAGGTCGTACTGCTCAACCCAGTCGTGGGTGAGGGTGTGTGTGCCGGACTCTCCTGCGAGCAGTGCAGCCCATGATTCGGGGGCCGTTCCGCCGAGCGGGGAGGTCGCGCCAATACCGGTAACGACGATCTTCTTGCTGGTCATTTCACGTTCCTGTCATGTACTGCAGAGTCGGCGGGGGCGGCCAGCCGGAGGCCCGGCTGGCCAGCCGCAGACGTATTACTCGCCCGGTGATTAGGCCTGGGCGCTGGTGATGAAGCTCACGGCGTCGCCGACGGTCTTGAGGTTCTTGACCTCTTCGTCGGGGATCTTGACGTCGAACTTCTCTTCTGCGTTGACGACGATCGTCATCATCGAGATGGAGTCGATGTCGAGGTCGTCGGTGAACGACTTGTCCAGCTCGACGGTGTCCGTCGCAATACCGGTCTCGTCGTTGATGAGCTCGGCGAGGCCGGCCAGTACTTCTTCAGTGGACAATGCCATTGTTGTTTCTCCTTGGTGGTGTGAAGTGACCGCTAGCCAGTTTATGGGAGTACGACTACCTGGGCGCCGAAGACAAGCCCAGCGCCGAAGCCGATCTGCAGGGCAAGCCCGCCGCTCAGCTCCGGGTGCTCCTCGAGCAGCCGGTGGGTAGCCAGCGGAATCGATGCCGCACTCGTGTTTCCGGTTGTGGCGATGTCACGACCGATCAACACGGTCTCCGGCAGCCCGAGCTGCTTCGCGAACTCGTCGATGATGCGCATGTTCGCCTGGTGCGGGATGAACGCGGCGAGATCGGATGCCTCGACGCCAGCGGCCTCGAGTGCCTGCTTCGCGACCTTCGCCATCTCCCAGACGGCCCAGCGGAACACGACCTGGCCGTCCTGGCGCAGTGTCGGCCACTCGCTCTCGCCGTCACGGAACTGCACGAGCGTGGCGTTCATGCCGACCGAATCCGCCTTGGAACCGTCGGAACCCCACACGGGCGCTGCAATTCCGGGGAAGTCGCTCGGCCCGATCACGACGGCGCCAGCGCCGTCGCCCAGAAGGAACGAGATCGTACGATCCGTCGGGTCGACGACATCGGAGAGCTTCTCCGCGCCGATGACCAGCGCGTAGTGGGCGGCGCCAGCACGGATGAGGGCGTCGGCCTGGGTGACGCCGTAGCTGAAGCCTGCACACGCCGCGTTCTCGTCGTAGGCGGCCGCGGGGTTAGCACCGACGCGATCGGCGACCACTGCGGCGATCGACGGAGTCTGCTGCACGTTGCTGATCGTGGCGACGATGACGAGGTCGATGAGCTCGGGGTCGACGCCGGACTTCGCGATGGCCTCGCGCGCGGCATCCGTCGCCAGGTCAACGGCCAGCACGCCCGCGGATGCGCGGGTGCGCGTCGAGATGCCGGTGCGTTGCCGGATCCACTCGTCGCTCGAGTCGATCGGCCCAACGAGGTCGTCGTTCGGCACGACGAGGTCGCCGCGCGCAGCACCGTAGCTGTAGATCCGCGTGAACGCGGGCCCGGTGGACTGCTTGAGGGTCGGGTTGGTCATGAGACTCCGGATTCTGAATCGATGAGATCGAAGGCCGCGGCGAGGTCATCGGGCGTCTTCACGGCGACCGACGGAACGCCCTTGAGGCCGCGCTTGGCGAGTCCCACGAGAGCACCAGCGGGCGCAAGTTCGACGATGCCGGTGACGTCGGCATCCGCGAGGGAGGCCATGGTGAGGTCCCAACGTACGGGGGAGGAGACCTGGCCGACGAGCAGCTCGAGGAACGCGGCACCGTTGCCTACGGGTGTTCCGTCACGGTTGGTCCAGATCGGGAGCGTCGGGTCGCTGGTTGCCAGGCCCGAGGCAACGTCGTGCAGGTGTGCCACGGCCGGCTCCATGTAGCGGGTGTGGAATGCTCCCGCGACCTGCAGCGGGATGACACGGGTGCCAGCCACGGGCTCTGCGGCCAGCGCGGCGAGGGCATCGAGGGCTCCCGCGACCACGATCTGACCACCACCGTTGTAGTTGGCCGGCTCGAGACCGAGCTCGGCGAGACGTGCGAGGAGAGCGGACTCGTCGCCGCCGAGGACGGCGGACATTCCGGTCGGCTCGAGGGCCGCGGCATCCGCCATGGCAGAGCCGCGCTCGCGCACGAACGTCACGGCGTCGGTCTCGCTCAGGATGCCGGCACCGGCTGCCGCGGTGATCTCGCCGACCGAGTGCCCAGCGATGCCGCCGATCTTGGAGCGGCGGCCGTCGGCGAAGAGTGCGGAGAGGGTCAGAAGCCCAGCGGCCACGATGAGCGGCTGCGCGACGCGGGTGTCGCGGATCGTGTCGGCGTCGGACGTTGTGCCGTGGGCGACGAGGTCGAGTCCCACCGCCTCGGAGATTGCGCCGAGCTGATCAGCGAAACGCTGCTCGGTGAACCAGGGCTCGAGGAATCCGGGAGTCTGGGAGCCCTGTCCGGGCGCGACGATAACGATCACCGGTCTAGTCTGCCAACGATCCGGCGACACACTGTGGGGTCATCCTCACAAAGATGGCGCAAAGCGTTGTGCGATCCGTTAGTCGGTCGCTCCTCATCCGTTGCGCTTCCGCTCTCCGGGGTCGGCAATCGACCCGACGATGAGCGCCGATTGGAGGATGAGCGCCTCGCGGGCACCCGTGGCATCCCAACCGATCACCTCGCTGACCCGCTTGAGGCGGTATCGCACCGTGTTCGGATGCACGAACAGCTCGCGGGCGGTCGCCTCGAGTGAGCGACCGTTGTCCAGGTAGCACCACAGCGTGGTCAGCAAGTCGGTCGAGTGTGCCTGGAGCGGCTTGTAGATGCGGTTGATGAGCGTCGCGCGTGCCAACGGGTCTCCCGCGAACGCACGTTCGGGAAGAAGGTCGTCGGCAAGCGTCGGGCGGGGCGCGTTCCGCCATGAACGCGCTACGGCGAAACCAGCAAGCGCTGCCTTCGCGCTGCGTGCTGCTTCGACGAGGGTGGGTACCTCCGGTCCGAGCACGAGGTGACCCGGCCCGAAACCGGGCTCGAGCTGCTCGGCGATCGTGAGGAACGGCATCGGCTGCACCGCATCCGGATCGTCGGGGACGGGATGGGCGCGGCCGATGACGAGGACAAGCCGCGCGCCCTGCACACCGATGAGAACATCGGCGTCGAGGTGGCGCGCCGTTCGCCGCAACTGGTCGACGTCGAGCATCTTCGGAGCGGTTCCCACGAGCACGCACACCTCGCCGTGGCCGTTCCAGCCGAGGGCCGCGATGCGGCTCGGCAGCTCGTTGTCGTACTCGCCGGAGAGGATCGAGTCGACGACGAGTGCCTCGAGGCGGGCATCCCAGAGACCGCGGGCCTCTGCCGCACGCGCGTACACGTCGGCGGCCGCGAAGGCGATCTCCCGCGAGTACAGCAGTATCGCCTCGCGAAGCACATCGTCGCCGTCCTTGACCCGTTCCTCGACGACCTCGACCGTGATCCGGATGAGCTGGAGGGTCTGGGTCAGGGAGACCGACCGCAACAGCTCCCGCGGGGCGGCACCGAAGACATCCGCAGCGATCCACGGGATCGACTTCGGGTCATCGAACCACGAGATGAAGCTCGTGATGCCGTTCTGAGCTACGAGACCGACCGCCGAGCGCCGCCCCGGTGGCATGTCGCCATACCAGGGCAGCGTCTCGTCGAGCCTTTTGAGCGTTGCAGTCGCCAGCTCGCCGGTTATGGTTCTCAACCAGGCGAGGGTCTGTTCCTTCGTCTTGGGTGCCACGCTCGGCTAGCTCTCGCCGCCAGCCGATCCGGTCGTTCCCGCGTTGACATCGAGCAGCTGGTACTTCTCGATGGCCAGCTGCACCAGGTTCGGATCGATGGCACCGCGACGCGCCAGGGACTGGAGCGTACGAACCACGATCGACGGACTGTCGATCACGAAGAACCGGCGAGCCGCCTGGCGAGTGTCGGAGAAGCCGAAGTCGTCAGCACCGAGCGTCGCGTAGTCGCCGGGCACGAACTGGCGGATCTGGTCCGGAACAGCGTGCATGAAGTCGGAGACGGCGACGAACGGCCCGTCCGAACCCTGGAGCTTCTGCGTGACGTACGGAACGCGGGGCTGATCGTACGGGTGGAGCAGGTTGTGCTCGTCCGCAGCGATACCGTCGCGACGCAGTTCGGTCCACGAGGTGACCGACCACACATCTGCGGCAACTCCCCAGTCCTTCGCGAGAAGTTCCTGCGCCTCGAGCGCCCACGGCACCGCGACACCCGACGCCAACAGCTGGGCGCGCGGGCCCTCGATGGTCGGGGATGCGAGGTGGTAGATGCCCTTGATGGCGCCCTCCACGTCGAAGTTCTCGGGCTCCGCGGGCTGCACGATCGGCTCGTTGTAGACCGTCAGGTAGTACATGACGTTCGGGTCCGGGTGCGTACCGCCGTACATCCGCTCGATTCCGGCCTTCATGATGTGGCCGATCTCGTAACCGTAGGCGGGATCGTACGAGACGACGGCTGGGTTCGTGGATGCCAGCAGCAGCGAGTGACCGTCGGCGTGCTGGAGTCCCTCACCGGTCAACGTCGTGCGACCTGCCGTTGCCCCGATGATGAAACCGCGCGCCATCTGGTCGCCGGCCGCCCACATCGCGTCGCCCGTGCGCTGGAAACCGAACATCGAGTAGAAGACGTACACCGGAATGAGCGGCTGGCCGTTCGTGGCGTACTGGGTACCCGCAGCGGTGAACGCCGCGAAAGCGCCGGCCTCGTTGATGCCGACGTGCACGATCTGGCCCTGAGGGCTCTCCTTGTACGCAAGGAGCAGCTCGCGGTCGACGGACAGGTAGTGCTGACCGTTCGGGTTGTAGATCTTCGCCGTCGGGAAGTAGGCATCCATACCGAACGTGCGCGCCTCGTCCGGGATGATCGGCACGATGCGATTGCCGATGCCCTTGTCGCGCAGGAGGTCCTTGAGGAGGCGAGCGAAGGCCATCGTCGTGGCGATCTCCTGCTTGCCCGAGCCCTTCTTGACGACGGAGTACGCCGACTCCTCCGGCAGGTCGAACTGCGTGTAGCGGGTGCGACGCTCCGGCAGGTATCCGCCGAGCTCACGGCGGCGCTCGTGCAGGTACTGGATCGCCTCGTCGTCCTGGCCCGGGTGGTAGAACGGGGGCTCGTACGGGTTCTCCTCGAGTTGGGCATCCGTGATCGGGATGTGCATGACGTCACGGAACAGCTTGAGGTTGTCGAGGGAGAGCTTCTTCATCTGGTGGGTCGCGTTGCGGCCCTCGAAGCTCGCACCGAGGCCGTAACCCTTGACCGTCTTCGCGAGGATGACGGTGGGCTGTCCCTTGTGCTCCGACGCGGCCTTGAACGCTGCGTAGACCTTGCGGTAGTCGTGACCGCCGCGCTTCAGGCCCCAGATCTGGTCGTCGGTGTAGTCCTTGACCATCTCGAGTGTGCGCGGGTCGCGACCGAAGAAGTTCTCGCGCACGAAGGCGCCGTTCTCCGCCTTGTAGGTCTGGTAGTCGCCGTCGGGCGTGCGGTTCATGAGGTCGCGGAGCGCGCCCTCTGAGTCGTTCGCGAGCAGGGAGTCCCACTCGCGACCCCAGACGACCTTGATGACGTTCCAGCCGGCGCCGCGGAAGAAGCTCTCGAGCTCCTGGATGATCTTGCCGTTGCCGCGCACCGGTCCGTCGAGGCGCTGCAGGTTGCAGTTGATGACGAAGTTGAGGTTGTCGAGGCCCTCGTTGGCCGCCCACTGGAGGGCGCCGCGGCTCTCCACCTCATCCATCTCGCCGTCACCCAGGAACGCCCAGACCTGCTGGTCGGAGGCGTCCTTGATTCCACGGTTGGTCAGGTACTTGTTGGACTGGGCCTGGTAGATCGCGTTGATCGGGCCGAGACCCATCGAGACCGTGGGGAACTGCCAGAAGTCCGGCATGAGACGCGGGTGCGGGTAGCTCGAGAGACCGTACGGCGCGCGCGACTTCTCCTGGCGGAATGCATCGAGGTGCTGCTCGTTGAGTCGACCCTCGAGGTAGGCGCGGGCATACATGCCGGGGGAGGCGTGGCCCTGGTAGAAGATCTGGTCGCCGCCGCCCGCGTGCTCCTGCCCGCGGAAGAACCAGTTGTGCCCTACCTCGTACAGGGCGGCGGATGATGCGTACGTCGAGATGTGACCACCGACGCCGATTCCGGGGCGCTGGGCGCGGTGCACGGTGATTGCCGCGTTCCAGCGGATCCACGCGCGATAGCGGCGCTCTATGTCCTCGTTGCCGGGGAACTCCGGCTCGTTCTCCGGCGCGATCGTGTTGAGGTAGTCCGTGGTGGGAACCATCGGCACGCCGAGGTGGAGATCCTTGGACTCCTTGAGCAGGCTCAACATGATCTCGCGACCACGTTCGTGGCCTGCCGCGGCGACGACCGCGCGGAGCGACTCCTGCCACTCCGCAGTCTCCTCGGGATCCTGATCGATGTTGTTGACCGAGTAGGGATCCTGATCGTTTACAGTCACCGCTGACCTCTTCCTGGTAGAGAGATGAAGGACCGCGCCATCGGGTTACGACTGGTCGCGATCAACTACGCCAAACGAGTCTAGTTGTCGATCGGATACTGTTCCGCACGAGGCGTATCATTGCCGATCGGCCCGCAATTCTTTCCTGCGGGAGATAAGGATTCTTCCAGCATGGCCCTGATCAATGATGTGATGGCCCCGGACTTCGAGCTCCCGAACCAGTTCGGCGAGCGCATCCGTCTCTCCGAGTTCAGAGGCGTCAAGCCCGTCGCCCTCGTGTTCTACCCACTCGCCTTCTCGAGCACGTGCACTACAGAACTGTGCGAGTTGCGCGACAACCTCAACCTCTTCAAGGAGTCCGGGATCGAGCTCATCGGTATCTCGGTCGACTCGAAGGCGACGCTGCGCGCGTGGGCTGAGGAGGAGGGCTACGACTTCACCCTCCTCGCCGACTTCTGGCCGCACGGCGACGTCGCCAAGGAGTACGGCGTGTTCATCGATGAGAAGGGGTTCGCGACGCGTGCGACGTTCCTCATCGACATCAACGGTGTTATCCGTGAGAGCTTCATCACCGCACCCGGTGAGGCGCGCCCGCTCGTCGCCTACCGTGAGGCTGTCGCCGCGCTGCACGCTTCCACCGCGGGCGTCTGACGCACGAGGTCAGCGAGGCATCCGTCAGTCCAGGATGTTCACGGCGCGCGAGATCACGAGCGCCAGAAGTACGAATCCCGTGAGTGCCTGCGCGCCCATGAGTGCCTTCGCCTGCCAGGTCAGGGGCATGGTGTCAGTGGGGCTGAAGGCCATCATGTTGCTCAGCGAGAAATAGGCGTAGTCGACGTAGACGGGGCGCCAGTCTGTCGGCCCCGATTCCTGCTGCGGGAACCGGAAGTGTTGCGTCCCGCGAAGAGGGCGGCCTTGTACGCGCCGCTCGACGGGTCCGCCGTTGTCGAGCTCCCAATAGAGGAGCGCGTAGGCGATGACGTTGGTCACCCAGACCGAGAGCGTCACCAGGAGAACACTGCCGCTCGATGCGCGGCCCTGGACCAGTTCGATGATGACTCGAACGACGTAGAACTGGTTGACGAGCGTGAGGCCCCCAGCGAACACGATCGCGGACCATCTGGCCCACGTCTGCTCCGGTTCTTTGCGCAACCGCTTGATGATGAGAAGCGGAATGAGCATCCCGATGCCGACCGTCGGAACGACCCACGACGGTACGAACTGCACAGACTCGGGCAGGAAGAGGTAAGTGGCCAGGGCGCCCAGAGTCGCAATGACGACGGGCAGTGGGCTTTCGCCGCCGAGGATCCCGTCGCGCTGCGCCATGTCGGGAAGTGTATGCCTGTACCATTGCAGGGCGTTGATCCGGCATGCCGGTCAGGGGCCTTTAGCTCAGTTGGTAGAGCGCCACGTTTACACCGTGGATGTCATCGGTTCGAGCCCGGTAGGGCCCACACAGTGGGATAACGGCTGCGACGTCGGGGGAGCGATCAGTGACCAGTCCTGACGCTTCGCACAACTCGGGGTCGCGTTCTGGAGCTTGGGCGCTCGTGCTTGCCTCGCTCCTCTGGGGAACCACGGGCACTGCCGCCAGTTTCATGCCGGAATCGGTGAACCCGCTGGCCATCGGGGCATCCACGATGACGATCGGTGGACTACTTCTCTTTGCGATTGCCGCAAGGGTGTCGCTTGGGGCACTACGGGATGGCGCGAGCCGGCCGTGGCTTCTCCTCGGCGCGATCGGCGTCGTGGTGTACCCGCTGTCGTTCTACCTCTCGATGGATCTTGCGGGTGTGGCGATAGGAAATGTGGTGTCGCTCGGCACCGGCCCCGTCTTCGCCGCCCTGCTGGAGTGGCTCTTCGAACGCCGCGGCCTGTCGCGTCGCTGGCTCATCTGCACCGGTATCGCGATCGGGGGAGTCGCGCTTCTCGCTCTCGGAGGACACGGCGCGTCGTCGTCGAACGCGGCGAGTGACGTTGTGCCGGGCATCCTGTTCGGGGTCCTCGCAGGGTTCGCCTACGCGCTGTACACGTATGCCTCGAGCCGCGCGATCCGCAGCGGACAGCCTTCCCGTGCCGTCATGGGCGGGATGTTCGGGGTCGGAGCGCTCGGGCTGCTCCCGGTTCTTGTCGCTCTCGGTGCGCCGCTGCTCCAGTCGACGCAGTCGGTGGGCATCGCGGCGTATCTCGCACTCGGCCCGATGTTCGTGGCGTACATCCTCTTCGGCATCGGCATGCGCACCCTGCGAAGCAGCACCGCCACGACCATCACATTGCTCGAGCCCTTCGTCGCCACACTGCTCGCAATTGTGGTCGTGGGGGAGCGGTTGGAGCCCATCGGATGGGTCGGGCTCGCCCTCATCCTCGTGGCGGTAACAGTGCTCACCACGGCCCGTCAGCCGCGCAGAAATCCTCACTCGCCCTAGAATTCGCTGTATGGCAAGTGACGACGAGGTTAACGACGAGACCTCAACCGAACCCTCTTATGCACCATCTGGGCCGCGTCGCTCGACTTACAGCCCGCCTCCCGCGGGTGCTCCGGCTCCATCGCTGCACGACGACGACGAGCTCGCGAACGCTCTGGCGGCGGAGTTCGGGCGAGTAACACCGCCCACGGCTCCGGTATCGGCACCCCCTGCCGCAACGGCTCCTCCTGCGGCCAGCCCGCCGCCCGCGATGGCTCCTCCCGTGGTGACGTCGCCTCCCGCCTGGACGCCGGTCGCGGCCGCAGTTCCCACCGCGCCCGTTGCGTCGGCTCCGTCTCCGCCGGCCAACGAGCCGCCCGTCACTTCAGTTCCGACGTTTGGCGCGCAGGAGCCCGAAGCTGCGCCGGCGCCCGCCCCCACTCCCGTGTTCGACGCGCCTGTGCCAGAGCAGACACCGACGTCGTCCTTCGCGGTCCCCGAGGGCACGCCGCCCCCGCCCTCCAACGCCACTCCCGTGACGGATGTCCCACCGCCGGCTCCGTGGAGCAGCCTCCCGGCACCTGATCCGACTCAGGCCGTAGCCCTGGATGCTCCGTCGGCCCGACCTGTGCGTAAGTCCCTGACCGATCGGGAGCTCTTCGACCTCGCAGCATCTCAGGATCCCGCCGGCGCGATCGAGCAACTCCAGGCGCAGCTCCACTTGCGCGAGCAAGACGCGCGCGAGTACAGCGCGTGGGAGAGCTCGATGCTCGCCGTCGGCACACCCGACGCGCTGGCCGAGGTGTCAGCAGCGCGCCAAGAGTTCGATGGTCTGGTGCCGACCACTCAGGATGCTTCGGCACCTGCCGCCAGCACGGCCGACACGGTCGCGCCTGAGGTCATCATGCCTGAGGTAGTTGCGCCTGAGGAGGCCATCCCAGAGGAGCTCGCGCCGGAGGTTCCCGCGGTGCCGGTCGACGCACCGTTGCCGTCGTGGGAGGTTCCACCGCCGAGCGATACCTGGTCACCAGAGCCTGACCCCGACGAGGCACCTGGGACGGAACAGCCAGCGGAATCCGCAGCACCGCTCGAGCCTGATGCAGACGAGCCGACATTTGCGCCTATTGTCGAGCCGGAGCCGGAGCCGGAGCCGGAGCCGGAGCCGGAGCCGGAGCCCGAGCCCGAGCCCGAGCCCGAGCCCGAGCCCGAGCCCGAGTCCGAACCTGAGGCGCAGCCTGAACCCGAGGCGGAGCCTGAACCATTCACCGCCCCGGCGGACGAGCTCGTGGACGAGCCGGAGAGCGCCCCATTCGAGGCTGAGCCTGTCGTCGAAGACCCCTCACTCGAAGAGCCGGTATTCGCGGAACCAGTATTTACAGAACCTGCAATTGAGCCTGAGCCTGAGCCTGAGCCTGAGCCTGAGCCGGACCTTGCGGTTGAGCCTGAGCCTGTATTCGTCGCGGAGCCAGCTGTCGAGGCCGAGTCCGACGCGCCACTGTCCTTCGATGATCTGCTGTCGGGTGAACTTCCCGGAGGCTCCGAGCCCGAGCCCGAGCCGGTTGCCGATGTCGCCCCGCCTGAGCTGGTCGACCCCTCGTCACCGGTCGACGATTCCGCGGTCGCCGAGGCGCCGCTCGTGGACAGCGTGCCGGAGTTCGCCACGGCGCCCACAGTCGGTGACGCCGACGTCGCCGAGACTCCCGCCGCAGCACCCGAGCCGGAAATCGAGCCCGAGTCCGAGTCCGAGTCCGAGTCCGAGCCAATCATCCCCGAACTCGTAGAACCGCCACTCGTGCCTGCTTCGTCGCCCTCCGATATCGCCGCGCCCTTCCCGGCTGGACTTCTGGCTGGCGATGTGGTCGATGAGGAGATCATCGACGCGGAGATCGTCGAGGACGAGCCACCAGCTCCATCCACGTCGACTGGTTTCGTGTTCGGTGCGGCCGCTGCCGGAGGAGCCGCCGCGGCGACTACAGCTGCGCCCGGTGCCTTCAGTTTCGACGACCTCCTGAGCGGCGCTTCCGACGGTGCCGAGGAACCGCCTCTCCACGCGGATGCAGAGCCGCCGTCATCCGCAGCCTTCCCGGAGCCCATGTTCATCGAGCCGATGCCGGTCGCCGCAGGAGAGAGCGTGCCCACCGAGACCGGTTCGGTTGCCATCATCGACGCCGCCTACGAGGAAGAGCTGGAGGATGATGTCGACGAAACCGACCGGATCCCGCTCGTCGCCGGCGCGGTCGCGGGTGGAGCGATGCTTCCCCCTCCCATCTCGCCACCCTCCGGGCCGATCGCCACCGTGCGCATCCCCGAGGACGAGGTCGTGATCATGGAGAGCGAGCCGGTCTCGCCCAAGGCCTTCGTGGTCGAAAAAGCAGCGATCGAGCCGACACCGCTCGACCAGCGCGTCGGACGTGCCGCTCGTCTGTTCTGGCTCTGGTTCGCCGCGAACTCGTCCGTGCTGAGTCTCGCGCTCGGCGCGACCGTCGTGACCGTGGGCCTCAGCCTGCGCCAGTCGATCGTTGCGATCCTGGCAGGTGTCGCTCTGTCGTTCATCCCCCTCGGGCTAACGACGCTCGCAGGAAAGCGCAGCGGTCAGCCCACGATGGTGATCTCGCGCGCGAGCTTCGGCCACCTCGGCAACATCGTTCCCGCGACCATCGCGTTGGTGACGAGGGTGTTCTGGGGTGCAGCGCTGCTGTGGCTCGTCGCATCCTCTATCTCCGCCGTGCTGGCGCGATCGGGAGGGTCCGGCGGCCTGCCGGAATCCACGCTTCTCCTGATCTCGTTGGGCGCGGTCTTCGTGCTCGCGCTCGTGGTCGCCATCTTCGGCTACGGACTGCTCGCGAGAGTTCAACTCGTGCTCAGCATTCTCGCCGCGGTGCTCGTTGTCGGCTTCATCGCGCTGACGGCGAGCCGTGTCGATCTCTCTGTCGCGCTCACGATTCCGGATGGCTCGTGGTTCGGGGTCATCACGGGAGCCGTGCTCGTCTTCAGCCTCATCGGCCTCGTGTGGGCGAATTCCGGCGCCGACCTGGCCCGCTACCAGCGCCCGGGTTCCAGCGGCGGGGCGACCATGCTCTGGGGAACGTTCGGCGCGACCGTGCCCGCGTTCCTCCTGGTCGCCTACGGCGCCCTGCTCGCCGCATCCAATCCCGGCGTCGCCAGCGGATTCGTCCAGGCGCCCATTGACACGCTCGCCATGATGCTGCCCTCGTGGTACCCGATTCCCCTCATCGCCGCTACGGGCCTGAGCCTTCTCTCCGGCGTCATCATCACGATCTACTCCGGTGCATTCGCGTTCCAGTCGGTGGGAATCCGCGTCAGCCGCCCCGTGGCGGTCGTCATCGTGGGCGCGCTGCTCGCCATCGTCGCCGTAGTGATCGCGATCGCGCTGCCCGGAGGCCTTGCCACCGTGTTCCGTGACGCGGCGACGACTCTCGCCGTGCCGACAGCCGCGTGGGCTGGAATCTTCGCTGCCGAGATGATGATCCGCAATCGTTCGTTCGACTCGGACTCGCTCGTGAAGCGCGGCGGTGTCTACGCGGACTGGCGGCCCGTGAACCTCATCGGATTCGTGGTGATCACTGCGCTCGGTTTTGGTCTGACGACGGCGAATGTCGCGTGGCTGGGATGGCAGGGGTACGTGTTCACGCTTCTCGGCGTCCCACTTGACGGCCCGTTGGCTGGCACCGATCTCGGTGTGCTGGTCGCGCTTCTGCTGGGCCTGCTGCTGCCGATCGCCACGGGCATCCCCGCGATCCGGCGCCAGGAGGAGATCCGCGTCCCGCTCGGATCGCCGCAGTCGCCACGCCCGTAGACTTGCATCGTGACCACCACCGTTGACGATGTTCGAGCTGCGGTGGAGCGGCTGTGGCCGCGGGCGGGCGCCGAGGACTGGGATTCCGTCGGTCTCGTCGCGGGCGACCCGACAGCACCCGTAGCCTCCGTCAGGCTCGCCGTCGATGCGGTCATCGACACCGTCGACGAGGCGATCACCCTGGGCGCCGACCTCCTCCTTGTCCACCATCCCCTGCTGCTTCGCGGTGTGACCTCCGTGGCCGCTGACACCTACAAGGGCTCGGTTCTCACGCGTCTCATCCGCGCGGAATGCGCCCTGCTCGCTGCGCACACGAACGCCGACGTCGTTGCGTCCGGAACCTCAGCGACACTCGCGGCGAGGCTCGGACTCGTGGATGCCCGGCCGCTGCATCCTTCGTCTGACCCGGGTACCGGTCTCGGTCGCGTCGGAAGACTCCCGGCACCCGTCTCCCTTGGACTCCTCGCGAGGGCTCTGGGCGAGCTCCTGCCCGCCACCGCGACGGGTATTCGGGTGGCAGGCGACTACGACGCACCGATCGAGACCATCGCGCTCTGCGCCGGTGCTGGCGACTCCTTGCTCTCGCACCCCGACGTGCTGGCCGCCGATGTCTACATCACGTCGGATCTGCGTCACCACCCCGCGTCCGAGGCTCGCGAGAACGCCCGTGTGACTGGCGGACCCGCGCTCATCGACGTGTCACACTGGGCCAGCGAGTGGCTCTGGCTCGATACCGCGGCAGCAGAGCTCGCAGCAGAGCTCCCGGGTGTCGCGGTGTCGGTGAGTGATGTGCGAACCGATCCCTGGGATTTCGTCGTCACCCAGTGACGATCGACGGATCCACCCGAATGACCAGGCCCTCGCGGGCCAAGCGAAGAAAAGAGTGAACCGCATGGCACTGAAGGCCAGCCCAGACAAGCAGGCTCTCCTGCTCGACCTCCAGGCGTTCGACACGCGACTCGCGCAGCTCGACCACCGTGCGGCAAGTCTTCCCGAACTCGCGGCGATCGCCGAGTTCCAGACGCGGGCAGCGGCACTCCGTAGCACCCGCGGCGAGCAGAGCGGAGTGGCCGAGAACACCCAACTCGAGCTCAGCCGGCTCGAGGCCGATGTGAAGGTCGTCGAGGAGCGTATCGCGCGCGACACGACGCGTCTCCAGGGCAGTTCGTCGGTCAAGGATGTCGCGGCCCTGGAACAGGAACTCGCTGCCCTGAAGAAGCGCCTCGACGACCTCGAGGAGATCGAGCTCGCCGTCATGGAACGCTTGGAGTCCGAGCAGTCGACCGTTACGGCGACCACTGCGGAACTCGACGGGGTTCTCGCCTCCATCGCGCAGGCAGAGGCCGCGCGCGACGAGGCGCTCAAGACCATCGTGGAGGAGCGCGCCACCGTCGTGGCCGGGCGTTCGGAGCTGCAGGCGAAGCTCCCCGAGGATCTTCTCGCGCTGTACGAGAAGCAGCGTTCCCGGTACGGCACGGGTGCATCGCTGCTGCGCTTCGGAGTCTCACAGGCCTCCGGCGTAGCGCTGCTGGAGGATGAGCTGCAGACGATTCGCGCCGCCGCGCCGGACGACGTGTTGATCTGCCCGTCGAGCGACGCCATCCTCGTCCGCACCGATGAATCTGGCCTCTAGTGGCGCGCCTACTCATCATCGAGGCCGACGGCGGATCCCGCGGTAATCCCGGCCTCTCCGGAAGCGGCGCGGTCGTGATCGATGGCTCGTCGGGGGAGATCCTCGCCGAGATCGGCCTGTTCGGAGGGATCGCCTCCAACAACGTCGCGGAGTACAAAGCGATGATCGCCGGCGTCCGCCGCGCCCTCGAGATCGATCCGGACGCCGAGCTGCACGTGCGGATGGACTCGAAGCTCGTGGTGGAGCAGATGTCCGGTCGCTGGAAGATCAAGCATCCCGACATGGCCGAGCTCGCCGCCGAGGCTCGCGGTGTGCTCATCGGAACGCCCGTGCGCTTCGAGTGGATCCCACGTCTCGAGAACTCGCGCGCTGACAAGCTCGCCAACCTCGCGATGGACCTCGGCGCCGACTTCGGCAACTGAGGGTCGGGACCCGCCGCCTACACTGGTCATCGGAATGGGTCGGCAAGACGGTCGCGCTCGTGTTCCCCTCGGGGTGCACGGTCGAGGAACGTCCGGGCTCCATAGGGCAGGGCGGTGGGTAACACCCACCCGGGGTAACCCGCGAGAACAGTGCAACAGAAAGTAGACCGCCGTTGGCTTCGTGCCAAAGGTAAGGGTGAAACGGTGGTGTAAGAGACCACCAGCGGCCGCGGCGACGCGGTCGGCTAGGTAAACCTCGTCCGGAGCAAGGTCAGACAGGAAGCGTTACGGGTGGCCCGCCCAGTTTCCGGGTAGACCGCTGGAGGCGTGCGGCAACGTACGTCGTAGATAGATGGCCGTCCAGCATCCTCACGCTTGTCGCGATGATGTCAACAGAACCCGGCGTATCAGCCGGCCCATTCCCCACTCCGAGCTGGCGAGGGCACGGCTCTAGAATCACAGCATGGACGCCACGCGATCACCCGGATGGTACCCGGCCCCGGACGGCAACGGCCAGCAGTGGTGGAATGGCGCTGGGTGGAGTGAGAGCCGGAAGGCACCGGTGCCTGCGGCCGGAGCACCGGCACCCATTGCGCCCGCTGCACCCCCGCAGATCATCTACTCGGCGTCGAATCCTGCACCGCAGAGCCCGAGTGAGGGCCTTGAGTTCGGCGGCCCCGTTCGTGCGGCGGCTCAGATCGATGCGCGTGCCAACCCGTCGGCGCTCTACGCCCTGATCGCCGGGATCTTCGCCGTCGTGTTCAACCTGCTGCTTGTGCCGAGCATCCTCGCGATCGTTTTCGGGGTGCGCGGGCTCGGCCGGGCACGCGAACTCGCGTCCTCCGGGCATCCGGGCACGATGCGGGGGCTCGCGACCACGGGCCTCGTGCTCGGTATCTTCGGCGGGGGAATCTCACTGATTCAGGCACTGGTCTTCATCGTGTCGATCATCTCGAGCATGACGGTCGGATACACCGGCTAGGGCCGCCTCAGACGACACCCTGAGGTGTCGCTACTTCAGACGACACCCGAGGTGTCGAGGAGCATGCCGATCAAGAACGTCACCGCCAGCGCGAGCCCGCCGCCGATCACGATGCGCACGGTCGGTCGCAGCCAGTGGGAGTCACCGAGGCGTGCGCTGATGATCCCGGTGAGGGTGAGAGCCACCAGCACCGCGACGAAGGTGATCGGTACACGCAAGCCCGCTGGTGGCAGGAGGATCGCGAGCATGGGCAGGGCGGCGCCGGTAAAGAAGGCGAGGGCCGATGCCCCTGCCGCCTGCCAGGGGCTCACGACATCCTCTTCGCTGATGCCGAGTTCGGCCTCGAGGTGGGCGGCGAGCGCGTCATGGGACGTGAGTTCGGATGCCACGAGCGCTGCCGTCTCGCGACTGAGGCCCTTCCCCTCGTAGAGCCCGATCAACTCCTCGAGTTCCTCATCTGGCAAGTTCTCCAGTTCGGACCGCTCCTTTGCAATGAGAGCGCGTTGCGTGTCCCGTTGGCTCGACACGGAGACATACTCCCCGAGACCCATCGAGATGGCGCCGCCGACGACGGAAGCAATGCCGGCAACGAGTATGGGTGCGAGCTCCGACGTGGCACCTGCGACGCCGACCACGACGGCCGCCACGGAGACGATTCCGTCGTTGGCACCCAGCACGCCGGCCCTCAGCCAGTTGAGGCGTGAGGCAAGCCCGGACCTGTGTGCCTCGCCCGGATGCGGTATCGCGCCAGCATCTGCTGCCATGGTCGAAGTGTATCGACCTCACTCCCATCACGAGGGGTTATCGTGCTCCTATGACTCTCACACACAGGCTCGGCAGCGTCGCCGTGGTCGCCGCAGCGCTCGCCCTGCTCGCAGGATGCACCGCGGCACCCGCGAGCACCCCAACCGGCGAAGAATTGGCAGGAACCACCTGGAGCGGAACCGACTCTCGCAACGCGGACTGGGAGTTCACGTTCCATGAGGACAGGACTCTCGCCTTCAGCTACAAGGGCAAGGACTTCAACGATCCGAGCGACACCTGGGTCGTCGCGGGAGGGCAGCTCCGCATCATCATCGAGTTCGCGGACGGCAACGCGACGATGGTGGGTGACTACGAGGGCGGCGAGGAGTCGATCGACCTCGATGGCTCCCAGGACGGCCAGTCCGGCAGCTGGACCCTGACCATCACCGAGTGACCAACGACTCTCTCGTCGTGAGACTCCGGGCGGCGGGGTGTGTTTTCGCCGAGGAGGAGGCCGCGCTGCTTCTCGAGCAGGCACGTGATCCGGATGAACTCGAGCGCATGGCGGCCGAGCGTGTCGGGGGCACGCCCCTCGAATACGTGCTCGGGTGGGCCGACTTCGCGGGGATACGTGTCCCGGTGGATGCCGGTGTGTTCGTGCCGCGGCCTCGTTCGGAGTTCCTCGTGGATGCCGCCGCAGGCGAGCTGGCGCCAGGTTCCCTGCTACTGGACCTGTGCTGCGGAACGGGCGCGATCGCCGCTGCCGTGGCATCACGGGTCGATGTCCAGGTCTTCGCGACCGACATCGACCCTCTCGCGGTCGCGAACGCGCGTCGTACCCTCGAGGGAACCGAAGCCACTGTGCTGCAGGGGAATCTCTTCGACCCTCTCCCGCGGAGCTTGCTCGGGCGGGTGTCGGCGGTCACCATGGTCGCGCCGTACGTGCCATCGGCTGAAATCTCGCTGCTCCCGCACGAGGCACGGGACTACGAGCCGCTCGCGGCCCTCGACGGAGGCACCGACGGCCTCGATATCGTGCGTCGGGCCATCTCCGAAGCTCGCCGCTGGCTCGCGAAGGATGGCCGTGTGCTCACCGAAGTCGCAGAACACCAGGCGCTCGAGGTCGTGAAATCGTTTGAGCGGGCGGGGTTTAGCGCCGAGGTACTCACCCGCGACGACACCTCTCTCGTCAGGGGTGCGGCCTGACGCTGCTACAAGCTCGGGGGCTGCACTGCCGGTCGAGCGGCGAGCGCAGCGGCACCCAGGATTCCCGCGTTGTTGCGGTGCACGGCGGGAACGATCGGCGTGGTGAGGGAGAGCAGCGGGAGAAACTCCTGGTAGCTCTTCGACACTCCACCGCCCACGACGAACAGGTCGGGGGAGAAGAGCATCTCGAGGTGCGAGTAGTACCTCTGCAGGCGTTTCGCCCAGGACTTCCAGCTGAGACGCGAACGCTCCTTCGCCGCGTACGAGGCGCGCTTTTCGGCGTCGCGGCCGTCGACGATGAGGTGGCCGAGCTCTGAGTTCGGTACGAGAACGCCGTTGTAGATGAGGGCGCTTCCGATGCCGGTGCCGAGCGTGGTGAGCAGCACGAGACCGTTCACGTCTTTCGCCGCGCCGTAGCGAACCTCGGCGAAGCCCGCAGCATCCGCGTCGTTGACGAAGTGGATGTCCCGAGCGAGAGCCTTCTCGAAGAGCGCCTCGGCCTCGAGCCCGATCCACTTCTTCGAGACGTTGGCTGCCGACATGGTGCGGCCATTTCGCACGACGGCGGGGAAGCAGACGCCTACGGGGACATCTTCGCCGAGACCGCCGAGCTGTTCGACGAGTTTCACGACCGTCGCCACGATGTCGTTCGGCTCGCCGCCGGCCGGAGTGGGGAGCTTGATGCGATCACTGACGAGTTCGCCCGTGTCGGTGTCCACGATGGCCGCCTTGATTCCGGTTCCGCCGATGTCGACGCCGAGTGCATGTCCCATGGTGCGATTGTTCCTTACGGCAGTGTGAGGATGTCGGCACCGCGCTCGGTGACGACGAGAGTGTGTTCGAACTGGGCCGTGAGCGCTTTGTCCCTCGTGGTGATGGTCCAGTCATCCGGCCAAGTGTCCCAGGCGATCGCACCCGGCCGTTCGAGCGTTCCCATGGTGAGCATGGGTTCGATGGTGAAGACCATCCCGACCTCCATCACCTGGTCGAACGCTGGGGCGGCGTCGTAGTGCGGCACGATGAGCCCGGAGTGGAACGCGGTCCCAACACCGTGGCCCGTGTAGTCGCGCACGACGCCGTAGCCGAAGCGTTTGGCGTACGACTCGATGGCGCGGCCGATCACGTTGATCTGGCGACCAGGCGCTACGGCCTTGATTCCGCGATTCATCGCCTCGCGCGTGCGATCGACGAGGTCGACGACCTCTTGCCGCGCACTGCCGACGATGAAAGTCTTGCTGAGATCGCCGTGCACGCCGTTCTTGAACGCTGTCACGTCGATGTTGATGATGTCGCCATCGTCGAGAACCGTGTCATCGGGGATGCCGTGGCAGATGACCTCGTTGATGCTCGTGCATACCGCCTTGGGGAATCCGCGGTAGCCGACCGTTGAGGGGTAGGCCTCCTGGCTCACGATGAAATCGTGCACGATGACATCCAGCTCGTCGGTACGTACTCCGGGCCGGATGGCCTCTCCGGCAAGTTCAACGGCCCGGGCAGCGATCCGCCCCGACTCGCGAATGAGCTCGACCTGCTCCGGCGAGTAGATGTCGTCGCCCTCGTAGGGTGCGGGAGCGGCGCGGCCGACATACTCCGGCCGAGGAATCGAGGCGGGGATGGGGCGTCGAGGGGAGACTGCGCCCGCGACCAGATGTCCGTGTTCGTCGCGGGGCATGTGTCCACTCTAGCGACTTGACTGGCAACCAAATAGTTGCCTATTCTGAGCCCGTGGATGCGGTGTTCAAAGCCATGGCCGACCCGGTTCGCCGGGCGATCGTCGAGGACCTCGCTGCGAGAAACGATCGGACGCTCTTCGACATCTGCGTGCATCTGATCACCGAGCGGAACATGGCGATGAGCAGACAAGCGGTGTCCAAACACATTGCGATGCTTCGTGAAGCCGGGCTTGTCACCGTCACCACGGTTGGCCGCACCACTGTCCATCACCTCGACACAGACGTGCTCAACGAGGCACGCCGGTGGATCGAGACCATCCAAGAGGAGTCACCATGAGCATTTTCATCACCACAACCTCCGTCTTCGTTGACGACCAGCAGAAGGCCCTCGACTTCTACACAGGAGTTCTCGGCTTCACGAAGAAAAATGACGTCCCCATCGGGGAACATCGCTGGCTCACTGTCGTGGGTTCGACCAATGAGGTGGAACTACTGCTCGAGCCGAACGAGCATCCGGCAGCGCAGGCCTACACCGCTGCTCTGGCGGCCGACGGCATTCCCGCCGCGAGTTTCGGCGTCGACGATATCGACGCCGAGTACGAGAGACTGGCCGCACTCGGCGTCGTCTTCGTGCAGCCGCCAACGAACATGGGTCCGGTGACGATTGCGACTCTCGACGACACCTGCGGCAATCTCATCCAGATCGCGAGCATGTCCTAATCTGGGCTTGTCCCTATCCGGGCGCAGTGATCCATGGAGGTAGACGCATGACCGACTGGTGGTACAACCACGTGACCGGAGAAGTCGAAGAGGGGCCGCAGTCGCTCGCGACGGACCGCGACGGCCCGTTCAAGACTCGCGAAGAGGCCGCCCGGGCGCCGGAGATCATCGCTGAGCGCGCACGCAAGTGGGCGCAGGAGGAAGCCAGCGACTGGGACAAGTCCTAGGACTTACTCTCCAGTGCGGAGATGAGCGACATCGCGTCGATCGGTGCCCGCACCTTGGTGTCGTTGTCGAAGTAGACGTAGGCATCCTGGTCATCGGCCAGCCACTGCGTGATTCGGTTTGCCCACCCGACGATGTCGTCAGCGTCGTAGAAGCCGTCGGGGTGGATGGCCGTATCCGCGTGCAGCCTGGCGTATCGGAAGTCCGTCGTGACCTCGTCGATGACCGGCCACTTGCCGCCGGAATCGCCGTAAACGATGGCCACGCCGTACCGGCGCGCGAGCTCCACGAAGGTCGGGTGGCCGAATGAGGCGTGTCGAACCTCGACGGCGTGTCGGACGGGCCGCTCGGCGTCGGTGTCGAGGTGCTCGCGACCGTGCATCCGCTCGCTCCGCTTCGATGCCAGTGCCGACGCTTCGGTCGTGGTGTGGGGCAGAAGCGCGAAAAACTGCTCGATGAGATACGGCTCGAATTCCTGGCTGGGTGGCAGTTGCCACAGGATTGCGCCGAGCTTCGGCCCGAGCGAGAGGATGCCCGAGGCGAAGAAGTTCGCGAGAGGCTCCTCCACATCGTCGAGACGACGGATGTGCGTGATGAACCTCGGCGCCTTCACCGAGAAGACGAAGGAGTCCGGTGTCGAGTCCCGCCACGTGTACCAGCTCTTCGGCTTCTGCAGCGAGTAGAACGAGCCATTGAGCTCGATGGATGTCACCTGTTCGCTCGCCCACGCGAGTTCGTTCTTCTGCACCAGACCCTTGGGGTAGAACGTGCCACGCCAGTCCGGGTAGACCCAGCCGGCCATGCCAACCACAGCGCGAGAGCTCATGGCTCATGGTACGCAGTGATGGCACTCCAGTGGTTCGGCCAGACAGGTTGTATCCAATCCGCCCAACACCAACACGGGGCCGGTTGCTCCGTTTAGCGTGAGAGAACGACGCGAAGGGCGGACTCATGCGGCTGGAGAATCGGGTCATCGTGGTGACCGGTGGGGGATCGGGGATCGGCGCGGCCACCGTGCGCCGACTTGCGGAGGAGGGCGCAGTGACGGTGTCACTCGACTTAGATGAGACACGCGCGAACGCATCGGAGCCTGTGCTCGGACTCGCCTGCGACGTCACCGACGAGTCGAGCGTCACTCGAGCGCTCGACTCTGTGATCGAGCGATTCGGAAGACTCGACGGGGCAGTGCTCAACGCGGGAATCGCGTTGGAAGTGCCCCTCACCGAAACCACGCTTGAGCAGTGGAACCGTGTGATCGGGGTGAATCTGACGGGCGCGTTCATCGTGGCCAAGCACGCGGTGTCGCGCATGCCCGATGGTGGCGCGCTCGTCTTTCACGCCTCGATGTCCGGGCTCGTCGCAACGGCGGATGAGCCTGCGTACTGCGCGAGCAAGGCGGGCGTCATCGGCCTCTCGCGCGCCATCGCGGTCGACTACGCGAAGCACGGCATCCGCTCGAATGCCGTGTGTCCCGGTGTCGTGGACACACCGATGACGCGTGAGCAGTTCGCGCCGCACCCCGAGTTCAGGACTGCGGTCGAAGGGATGCACCCAGCCGGTCGGTTCGCGAGGCCCCAGGAGATCGCGGCCGCAACCGCCTACCTGCTCTCGGACGACGCGAGCTTCGTGACCGGCACAGAGCTCATCGTCGACGGCGGCTATACCGCTCGCTGAGCCTCGAGGTACGCGGGCCAGCTGTCGTGCTCGGTGATCTCGAGTGCTCCGGAGAGCGCTGCCGGCGTGCATCCGAAGCCCACAACTTCACGACCGTCGCCGAGGCGCACCCGACCGAGGGTCATGGGGGACGGGAGTTCTGCGAGGAACCGCCCGAGTGCGCCGGGCGAGAGGCTCCACAACTCGCCCCGGATGCTTCGTCCGCCTTCGTCCACATACACGAGACCTGGCTTCGGCGGGCGGGTGTCGAGCGCGTACAACCGGTAGTTGCGGTCGGTGTCGACGGCGCCCACGAACCGGGCCCCGAGTGCGGTGAGCTGCGAGTTGAGTGGCTGCCCCGTCAGATGGGCACCGAAGACGGCAAGCTCGATTCCGGCCTGCGGGTCGAGCTCCCACGGCTCGACGTCGAGGAACCGTGCCGCGAGATCGAGGGCGACCTGGTCCTCGAAAGCGCGAGTGACGATCGTCGTGCCGAATCCGGCGTCCGCGCCATCGTCGAAGGGCACGGCGACCGCGGCGAAGTCGAGCAGGTTGACGAAGTTCGTGTACGTGCCCATCCACGCGTTGACGCCCAACGGGTCGGCAGCGACCTCATCGAGAGTCGGATGACCCGGCGCAGTCGGGATCACGAGCCCGTCGAAATCGTCCAGGGAGGCCAGCGCTGCGACTCGTGCGTCGTCGAGGGCTTCGCGATCACGGACGTACCCTGAGCCCGGCACCGATTCGGCGCGCCGGACTATCCCGGCAACAGTCGGGTCGAGGCCGTTTTCGTCGCCCATGAACTCGCCCGCTGCGGCGTACCGTCCGGCGACGATCGCCCCGTCGTAGAGCAGCTTCGCGGTCGCGAGGAGGGGGGAGATGTCGAGCGGGCGGAGCTCAGCGAAGGTTCCCCAGCGTTCGATCGCGGCGTTCCACGCATCGCGAGCGGTCGAGGTGAGCGCGGCGAGATCCTCCTCGCGCGGGATGGCGAGCACGGGATGCGAAGGAGCAGCGAGAGTCGCGTCCGCAGGCACGCGCCGACTGAGTCCGTCGCTGGGGTCGGGGGTGGCGATCGCGCTGGTTGCCGCGACTGCCGTGTCGAGGTCACGCGCGAAGATCGTGATCGTGTCGAACGGGCGGCAGGCATCCCGCATGCCGGTGGTCGACACGAGTCCGAGCGAGGGTTTGATGCCGACGATGCGATTCAGGGCCGCGGGCACCCGGCCGGAGCCCGCGGTGTCCGTACCCAGGGCGATGTCCACGATCCCCAGGGCGACCGCGACAGCCGATCCGGAGCTCGACCCTCCGGAGATCCGGTCAGGCCAGAGCGCGTTGCGCACGGCGCCGTAGGGACTCCGCGTTCCGACGAGTCCGGTGGCGAACTGGTCGAGGTTGGTCTTTCCGATCACGATCGCGCCCGCAGCGCGCAGGAGTGCGACGGCCGTGGCATCCGTGGGGGAGATCGCTCCGCGCCTCGACAGGGGAAGGCCGAGGGTTGTGGGCAGGCCGGCGACGTCGATGTTGTCTTTGACGGCAAGGGTCATGCCACGCAGCGGAAGGTCGCGTGGGTCGGCGTCGACGCGCTCGGCTTCTGCCGCGACATCCGCCTCACTCCGCAGCGAGATCCAGATCTCGGGCCGATCGACGCTGCGGATCGTCTCGAACGCCTCCCAAACTGCGTCACGTGCGGACGTCATGGCTGGGCCTTTCGCTGGGTTTCGGAACGTTCTCGCTGGGTGTCCATCACGAGGAGCGCGACCTGCAGGTTGAGGCAGGTGCTCTCGTCGTCGAGATCTGCGCCGAGCACTTCTCCGATGAGACGGAGGCGCTCGTGCATCCAGGGGCGGGAGACGAAGGCTCGACGCGCGGCTACCGTCTTGTTGCGTCCTGCATCGAGGTAGTGACGCAAGAGCGGCACGAGCGACGTCGATCGCTGCGCGTCGTAGTCGATGAGCGCGCCGATGGTTCTCTCGCCGAACTGCAGTACACGGGGATCATCGCGCAGCGTGTGAATGAGCCCGCGAAGGCCGAGATCGTTGGCCGTCACGACCGAGTTCTCCACGCCCATGCTCACGGCAGTCGCCGCCGTCTCGATGGCGTCGAGGAGTGCACTTCGCGATGCCGCGGACCCGCGTGAGAGCCCACCGCTTGCGACGACTACGGACTCGTGATCGCGTGCCAGGCGTTCGACGATGGCCTCTGCCTCATCCAGGTCGCTCGACCCGGTCGGGAGCGAGGTGAGCATCCCCACCGTGAAGTCGTCCACGGGCGCGACCAGTGAGGCGAGCCCCCGGTCCTGGGCGATGTCGGAGATCGCGCTGGCCAGTGCCCGGAGGAGCGCCTGGCGGTCGCGAGGGTCTTGGGAGGCGGTTCCTCTGGATCGGAACGCGAACGCGGCCAGCCGCATGCGACGAAAGGAGACTCCGAGTGCGTGAGCCTGCTCGTCCAATTCGGACGGATCTCCCTCGCCCGCCAGCAATCGACCGAGCACACTGCTGTGAGTGGTGAGGTCGAGGAGGTGCGACTCCCGGTCGACGAGGCGCCCGATCGCGAGCGTCGATGCCGCCTGCTCGACGAGCATGATGAGGCTCCGCGGAATGGTCATGGTCGGCTCCAGGGTGGCGTCGAGCTCACGAGCTCCCGCCGTCGGCGCCATGAGCACGAGCCGTCCCCAATCGTTGCCCCGTGCGCCCACCATCGTCTGCAGCCAGCCGCTCAATGGGTCGTAGTAGGTGCGCACCGGCCGGTGGGGTCGGTTGCTGTGTTCGGCCCATTCCGCCAGCACATCGCCGGCGGACCGCTCGGCAGGGTCGAAGGCCAGGACCTGCCGTGACCTGTTCTCGAGCACGACGGCGAAGCCCGAGAGTTTCGCGACCTGCCTGAGCACGATCTCCGGTTTGCTGCCCTGCACAGCGAGCGCACTGAAGATCACGTGGATGCTCTCCGAAGCCTGCAGGTCGCGCACCTGAACGTCGATGAGGGATGCGTGCACCTCCTCCGTCACGTCGATGAAGGCGATCTTGCGTCTCAGCGCGATGAGCGGCAGCCCGTACCTCTCCGCAGCTTCGACGAGTGCAGGTGGGAGGCTCTCGGGATATCGCGGGCCGAGACCAATCACGAGGGCTGCGGCGTTGGCCTCGACGAGTCGCTCCACATACGCGGAAAGTTCGGCCGGGTCATCCGGGAAGACGATCCCCATCGTCAGGAGCAGCTCGCCACCGTGGAGCAATCCCGCGATGTCGACGATCTCGCTCATGTGAACCCAGCGCACCCGACGCCCAAGGCCTGCAGCACCGGCGACTACGACCGGGTCACCTCGGAGGATAGTGGGGAACTCAAGGGTCTGCTCGACGGTGGGCAGTTCGTTCTGCGACCGGCCGTACTGAGGCAGGCGGATCACCACGTCGTCACCATGTCCCAGAGGAGTGCCGAGCCAAGTTCGAGGTCGGCGATGGGTACGAACTCGTCTGCGGTGTGGGCCTGGTCAGTGGCCCCTGGCCCGAGCACAGTACTCGAGGTCGAACCGGTGAGGGCCGCAATCATGGCGGAATCGGTGTAGGCCTCGTGCCCGTCGGCTCCACCGACGTCGGGCTCACGACCCGCGACGGTGAGGTAAGAGGCGCGCAGCGCCCTCACGATCTTCGAGTCGTCGGATGCCCGCACCGGCGGGCGCCGTGCTCCGAGTGCCTCGATGCTGAAGGACGCGTCGTCGTAGCGGCGGACGACGTCGGACGCCACGCGCTCGACCATCGTCACGGCGTCCTCCGGCACGAGCGGCGGCACGATGCGCAGGTCGAGCTCGGCCATGCACAGGGCGGGCACGACGTTGGTCGAGACGCCGCCCGTGATGACGCCTGTCGTGAAGCGCGGGCGACCGAGGATGTCGTCGTCGAACGGCAGCGCCTGGAACGCGGCTTCGAGTTCGACGACGATGTGCGCCATGATGTGCGCGGCGTTCGTGCCGAGGTGCGCGCGACCCGCGTGGGCCATCTTGCCCGTGACCGTCAGGGTGAGCCAGCGCAGTCCCATCTGCGAGATGCGCAGGCGCATTCCGCTCGGCTCGGGGGCGAGAATCTGGTCGTCGGGGCGCAGGAGTCCGTCCTCGACGAGCTGGTAGGCGCCGAGCATCCCGGGGGCCTCCTCGTCGACGGTGTAGAAGCACACGACGTCGGCGGGCGGCACGGTACCGGTCGAGGTGAGGGCGTCGAGCAGGCCGAGGGTGAGGGCGAGTCCCGCCTTCATGTCGCACGCGCCGCGGCCGTAGAGCAGGCCGCCTTCGATTGCACCGCCGAAGGGATCCCGGGTCCAACCCGAGCCGATCGGAACGGTGTCCATGTGCGACACGAGCACGAAGCGCGGGGCGCCGCGGTCGGCGCCCGGGATGACCACGCTCAGGTTGTCCCGCCCGGGCTGCACCGGGTGCCGCGCCACCTCGAGGCCCATGCCGGTGAGGCGCCCCTCGAGCCAGTCGGCGACGTCGGCCTCGAGCACGCCGGGATTGGTGCTCTCGATGCCGATGAGCCTTTGCGTATCGGCGATGACGGTGTCGACGTTGATCATGCTCGTGTCCTCCTAGTTCGGGGGTCCGTCGATGACGACTGACTGCCCGCTCATGCCCGTGGATGCCTTACTCGCGAGGAAGGCCACCACCTGCGCCACCTCCCGGATGTCGATGAGGCGGTTGAATGCGTTCGAGCCGGCGAACAGCGCGAGCGTCTCCTCGGTTGTGACGCCGTTGCGCTCCGCGACCTGCGCGGCGAGCGTGCGGAGCATAGGGGAGTCGATGTTGCCGGGGCACACGGCGTTGGCGCGCGCACCGAACCGGGCGATCTCCGACGCGTGGCACTGCATGAAGCCGATGAGCCCGAACTTCGACGACGCGTAGACGCTCGCGCCGCCCTCACCCACGAGCCCCGCGGTGGAGGAGAAGTAGACGATGCTGCACTCGCGCGGGTCGGCCTCGAGGTTGAGGGAGGCGGCCTGACCGAAGTAGGCGGCGCCGCGCAGGTTCACGTTCATGACGCGGTCCCACGCGTCCCAGTCGGTCGTCGCGACGGGACCCGTGTAGTTGGTGCCGGCGGCGAAGACGAGGCCGTCGTAGCGGCCGACGGACGCGGCGGGGCCGAGCGCGGCGAGCACGTTCTCGCGGTCGGTGACGTCGATCGTGATGCCGGCGTGGCCGGCGCCGGGAAGGGCATCCACCACTGCGCCGGGATCGGCGAAGTCGGCGACCGTCACGCGCATGCCCTGCTCGGCGAGCACGCTCGCTACGACGGAGCCGATCGCGCCCGCGCCGCCCACGACGACGACGTGGCGGGCGCTCATCGCGCCGCCCCCGCGCGGACGATGGCGTTCAAGATGGACTCGGTGCTCGGCACGATCATCTTCTCCAGGCTCAGGGCCGCCGGCACCGGGATGCCCGGGTTGCCGTGTCGGCCGACGTAGTCGAGGGATCCGAGGCCGAAGCGCTCGATCGCCCCCGTGATGAGCTCGCCGCTCAGGCCGTAGCCGAGGTAGTCCTCGTCGACGACGAGCAGCGCGCGGGTCTTGGCGAGCGAGGCGCCGATGGTTTCCCAGTCGATGGGCACGATGCTGCGGAGGTCGATGACCTCGACGTCGACGCCGGAGAGGATCGCCGCATCCGCCGCCGTGAGCGCGTGGCGCACCGAGCCGCTCAGCGTGACGAGCGTGAGGTCGGTGCCGGGCCGCACGACGGCGGCCTTGTCGAGCGGCACGTCGTAGGCCTCGCGCGGCACGTTCGCGCCGAACTCGAAGTCCTGTGCGCGTTCGAGCAGCAGTCCCTTGTGCTCGATGAAGACGACGGGGTCGTCGGATGCGACGGCCGCCGCCATCATGCCCTTGGAGTCGTAGGGGTTGCTGGGCGCCACGACCCGCAGCCCCGGCAGGTGACCGAAGAGTCCCCACAGCGTCTGCGAGTGCTGGGCCGCGGCGCCGATGCTGCCGCCGGCCGTCTTGATGACGACGGGCATGTCGACCCGGCCGCCCGACATGTAGGGGATCTTCGCGACGGCGTTGTAGACCTGCTCGAGGCACACGCCGATGAAGTCGACGAACATGATCTCGATGACGGGTCGGTAGCCGTCCATCGCGAGGCCCACGGCCATGCCCGTGAAGGCCATCTCCGAGATGGGGGTGTCGAGCACGCGCTCGGGGCCGAAGGCCTTGAGCAACCCGCGCGTCGAGCCGAAGACGCCGCCCTGGGTCGCGACATCCTCGCCGATGACGACGACGCGGTCGTCGGCCTCCATGGCGAGCTTGAGGCCCTCGGCGACGGCCTGCGAGATGTTGATGTTGCGCGGGCCAACCTCGGTGGTGATCGTCATGCGACCGCTCCCTTCAGGCCCGAGGCGAACACGTGGTCGAACGCGGTCGCGCGGTCGGGCTGCTTGTCGGCGCGCACCCGAGCGAGAACGGCGTCGATCTCGGCGGATGCTTGCGCTTCGAGTGCCTCGAGCGTGGCCTCGTCGAGCATCCCGGCGTCGCGCAGCTGGGCGCGCAGCAGCACGACCGGGTCCTTCGTGGTCGTGCGGTCGACCTTCTCGGTCTGGCTGCGGTAGAGGTCGAGGTCGCCCTCGTAGTGGCCGCGGAACCGGTAGCACATGGCCTCGACGAGGGCGGGGCCTGTGCTGCGGGCGTGGGCGACGGCGCGGCCGATGGCCTGGGACGTGGCATCCACGTCGAGTCCGTCGACGCGCTCGCCCGGGATCGCGTAGGCGACCGCGCGCTCGGCGAGCGTTGCCGTCGAGCTCGCCGCCGAGAAGGGCACCGAGATGGCCCATTCGTTGTTCTCGATGACGACGACGAGGGCGAGCCCCAGCACGCTCGCCATGTTCATGGTCTCGTGGAAGCCGCCCGCGTTGACGGATCCGTCACCGATGACGGCGAACGCGACGGAGTCGTCGCCGCGCAGCTTGGCGGCATAAGCGTGGCCGAGCGCGACGGGCAGCGAGGCGCCCACGATGCCCGTCGTGGAGAACCGGCGCTCCTTGTCGAAGAGGTGCATGTGGCCGCCGAAGCCGCCGCACAGGCCCGTCTCCTTCTCGAAGATCTCCGCCATGAGCGGGTACAGCGGGATGCCCTTGGCGATCGCGTGGAGATGGTTGCGGTGGGTGCTCGCGAGGGCATCGCCCTCCCGGATGTGCTCGGCCAGCGCCGCGGCGATGGCCTCCTGACCGATCGCGGTGTGCAGCTCGCCGTGGATCTCCTTCGACGCGACGCCCGTGAGGCACGCCTCCTCGAAACGCCGCATGAGCACCATGAGGCGGTAGCGGTCTCGCCAGCGCTCGGCGGGGACGAGCGCGCCAGTCAGCGCAGTCGATGCGGTCACCACGCCCCCTCCAACTCGATCACGGTGCCGGTCGGCCCCCAGCAGTACACCGCGGGGCCCTCCTCGAACATGACGATCTCGCCCATGAGAGAGCCGCCGCGCGCGACGAGCGCATCGATGGAGGCGTCGAGATCCTTGACCTGGTAGGCCCCGTGCCCCACGCCAACATGGACGGGCAGTCGCGGGTCGAGGCCCTCGGGAACGTTCCGCGCTTCGATGAGTTCGAGCCGGGTCTCGCTGAACGGCGCGATGAGCTGGGCCAGGTCGCACACGACGCCGTCGACGCCGACGGTGCGCTGGAACTGGTCGTCCATGTCGCGCACGAGGAACTCGACCTCGTAGCCGAGAGTGTCGCGGTAGAACTCGATCGAGCGGTCGAGGTTCGCGACGACGAGGCCCGCGTGGTGCCACGACCACGCGAGGGCGTCGCCGAACTCAGCGTGCTTGGGCATATGCGGTCCTCCGGGAGTCGGCGCCGGCCGCGAGAATGCGCGAGCCATCAGGGCCGGTGTGGGAAACGATGGTCTGAACGCTGCCAGCGTCGAACTCGTTGGATGGCCAGTCGATGATCTCGTGCCCGAGCTCCTCGAGACCGTGGATTACAGCCTCACCGAATCCCGCCTCGATGAAGACCAGTGATTCACCGACCGGATGCGGATGGAAGCCGCCGGGGTAGCTCGAGCCGAAGAGCCTGGGTGCCTCGACCGCCGCTTGGGGCGACTTTCCGTAGACGTCGAGTTGGAGCATCGCCTGCACGATCGCCTGCACGATCACATCACCCCCGGGGCATGCCGAGGCCCACACGCCGTCGTTCGGGCCGAGCGCGATCACCGATGCCGGAGTCACGCAGGGCCGCCCGCCCGGCCTGAGTTCGTTGGGGTGGCCGGCGACCAGTCGACTCTGCACCCCGCGTGGGGAGCAGATGATCCCGAGTTCCGGGATGATGGGCGCCCCGTCGATCGTGTCGCTCGGCGAGCTCGAGAACGCAGCCCCGTCGGCATCCACGACCACGATGGCGGTGGTGGACGGCAACTGGGGGCCGGCCTGCTCGAGCGTGGGCACGTTGGGGAGAGCCCGGTCACCGACGAGCCCGGCGAGGGCGTTGAGATGGGCATCCTCGAGCAGCGACTCTGCGGATTCCGTCGTGAAGCGAGGGTCACCGTACGCGCGCTCGCGTTCACTGAATGCGAGTTTGAGCGCCTCGATCACCTCGTGCGCGTACTCCACAGAGCCCTCCTCGATGCCCCGGATGCCGCGGCGCTCCAGAATCCCGAGGGCCTGCGCGATGATCAGCCCCTGTGACCACGTCGGCGTGACGTGAACGTCCCAGTCGCCGAACCGCACCGACGGGGCCGGAGTGACGTCGGCGCGGAAGTTCGCGAGATCGGATGCGTCGAGGTAACCGCCGCGCTCGGAGACGAACGCGGCGATCGTGCTGGCGATGTCGCCGCGGTAGAACAGGGCGTGTGCCGCTTCGATCGCCTCCGCGCGCGATGCGCCGGCCGCGCGTGCATCCGCAGCGGCGTCGGAGAGCCGCTGGAGCGTGTTCGCGAGGGCCGGCTGCACCAGACGGTCGCCGGTGCCGAGTGGAACTCCTCCCGGTTGGTACACCTCCCGGGAGGTCTCCCAGCGCCCAAACCCGGCGCCCATGTGGGCGAGGTGCGACGCGGTGCGGGGGTCGAGGAGGAATCCATCACGGGCGAGCTCGATAGCGGCCGCGATGATGTCCGGGAGCTCCATGGTTCCGAACTCCGACAGCGCCGTCAGCCACCCCGATACTGCACCAGGCACGATGGAGGGCACACCGCCGAGGGGGAGCGCGCCTCCGTAGGTGGACGCGATCTCACTGAGATCTGCGCTGGCACCCCAGGTGCCGACTCCCGCCACGGCGTGCACCACGTCGGACCCCGACTCCCGCACGAGGATCGGCGCTATCCCGCCCAGATTGCACATCTCGACCTGCACGACATTGGAAGCGAAGCCCGCGGCCACGCCAGCGTCGGTGGCATTGCCCCCGCGCCTGAGTATCTCGGCCCCTACCTCGCTCACCAAAGGGTGTCCCGCGACAATCGACCAGCGTTCGCCGTAGATCGTGGGTCGCATCGACTCTGCCTGGTCGAAGACCCCGGGAACGATCCCGCCGCCCATGCCCGAGCCGCGGGGGAGCGAGATCCCCGAACGCGTGCTCAACCCCGTATCGATCGTCATGACAGGTGTCCTTCCCACACTGGTCCGCCGGCGACATCTGCCTCGTAGCGGAAGAGCGACCCGGAGGCGGTGAACTCGGCGAGCTCGGCTTCCGGCGCGTCGATGCGCGCGGTCGTGATGAAGAGAGTCGAGCCGACGAAGACGCAGCTCGAAGCGCGGAGTGCTGGCACGAGCACGCGCGAGACGATCTCGCCGGACGTGTTCACGCAGATGACCTCGCCGCCGCCGAACACAGCGATCCAGGCTCGGTCGTGTTCGTCGATGCAGAGCCCGTCGAGAGCACCCTCGGAATCCGGGAACACGAGAAGTGCTGTCGGCTGGCCCAGGTCGCCCGTTGCCGGGTCGTGGGGGATGCTCCACAGCGTGCCGGTCGCGCTGTCGATGTGCAGCATCCGTGTGCCGTCGCCGGTGAAGCCGAGTCCGTTCGAGAATCCGATCTCGCTGCGCTGGATGCTCAGGCCATCGTCACCGAGGCGCAGGAGCATGCCGGGCACACGCTCGTCGCCCGCGGGAACCACGCCGAACCACAGGTGGCCGGAGGGTCCGGCCGTCGCATCCGACAGGCGGGTACCGGCAGGCAGATCGAGGGGAATGCGCTCGATCTCCCGGCCGGCGGTGTCGAGGACCGCGAGCGACCGGTGCAGGGCGACGACGGTTCGGCCGTCAACCAGCGGGATGAGGGCGCTCACGGTCTCTCCCGGGAACTCCAGCACTGTCGCAGCGTGGTCGCCGTCGAAGGCGTGGACGGTGCCCCTGAGGAGATCGGCGAAATACAGCGCGTGATCGCCGGAGCCCAGACGCATCCAGCGGGGGGCCTCGCCCAACAGCGCGGAGCCTTCGGCGGCCACGACGGCGAGGTCGGCGATCATGAGGCCGCTCCCGTGAGGCGGTCGATGAGGTCGATGGTCGGTCGCTGGGCGAGGATGCGCTCCGCGCGGGCGTCGGAGTCGGCGTCGAGCTGCGAACGCAGTCGCAGCCGAGCCGGGGCCGCATCGGCGACTGATCGCCCGTCGATGACCACACGGGCGCCCGCGACCCACACCTGCCGAACGGCTGCCACGCTCCCTGAGGCCACTAGTGCGTCAACGGATGGCTCCTCGATCGCGAGTTCGACGAGGTCGGCGGGGGAGTTCACAGCACTGCGACCGCCACCGGTGACACCGAGAGCGTGGGCGCCGCCGGTGGTTGCCATGGCGAACACCTGCGTAGCGGTCAGCGGTGCACCGACCCTCGCTGCAGTCGCGAGTGCGGCGCGCATCACGTCGAAGTAGTCGGGAGCTGCGGTGTTCTGACTGTCCACACCCAGCCCAGCGACAACCCCGCGAGACAGCCACTCCGCGACCTGCGCGCGACCGACCTCGAGTGCATCATTCGAGGCGGGGCAGTGCACGAGTGAAGCACCCGCCGCGGCGATGCGGTCGAGCTCGCCGGGAGAGAGGTGCACGCCATGGGCGCACGAGATTCGCTCGGTGAGCAGACCGCTCGCGTCAAGCCGATCGAGTGGGCTCGCCGATCCCGCGAGCCAGTGACGGTGCAGTCGACTCTCGTGCAGGTGGGTGTGGACGCGCGCGGTGCCCGCGACGTCGGCCAGAGCGTCGAGGAGTGCATCCGTCGACCACTGCCCGCCGATGGGACCGATCCCGAGCCCGATCCTGGGGGAGCTCACCGTCGCCAGCCAGTCACGCGCGATCGCGCGGACATGGGAGGGTGCGAGCGCAGCGTGCGTGCCGGCGACCCGCATCCAGTCACCCGTCGGTGGCTCCGGAGCCGTCAGCGCACGGTCGGCGAACCCGAGAACGACGAGGCCGCGGATGCCACTTGCCGACACCCCAGCGAGTGCGCCCCGCGCTCCCGCGAGTACGTCCGCGGCACCCGGGTCGACATCGACGAACCCCTGCACTGCCGTCACACCCGTCTCCAGCAGTTCCGCGGTGGCGACGAGCGCCTCGTCCTCCGGGTCGAGCGCCGAGACCGCTCCGAGCGAGTAGATCCACGATTCGAATGGCCGGGCTGGCACACCGTGAAGGTCGAGGGGAAGGCCCCGCAGGTGCGAGTGCGCATCAACGAAGCCCGGTGCGAGCACGCCGTCCACCGTCACGATCTCACCGGCCGCGTCGACCGCACGCCATGAGCCGACCGACACGACGACACCGTCGTCGATGACGATCGCGGCATCGTGGATCGCGGGGGATGTGGCATCCGTGATGAGGTCTCGAGCGCGAATCGTGAAGGTGCTCATGTGCGCACCGCCCACCCGAGGAGCAGGCGCTCGACGAGGCTCACGACGCTGAACAGCACGGACGCCACGAGTGCGGAGAACAGCACGGCGCCCCACATGGTCGTGATGTCGAGGCTCAGCCAGGACTGCACGACGAGGCGTCCGAGGCCGGTACCGCCGATGATCCACTCGGCGGTCATGACTCCGAGAACGGCGTTGGGCGCGGAGATCTTCAGGGCCGACACGAATGACGGCATCGCGAAGGGGATGCGGACGCGCACGTACCCGAAGACCGTCGAGGCATTCATGACCTTCAACAGTTCGATGGTCTCCACGGGCACAGACCGCAGTCCGAGGATGACGTTGACGAGCGTCGGGAAGAACACGATGAGGGCCGCCACGACAACGGTGGCGCCGGGGCCACGACCGAACGCGAGCGTGATGAAGGGCGCCAGCGCGACGATGGGGATGGCGCGCACTACGACGGCGACCGGGTAGACGATGTCGGAGAAGGTCCGTGAGGCGCAGATGAGTATGGCCAGCGCCAATCCCACGATGTTGCCGACGGCAAACCCGGCGAGGGTCGCCAGCACGGTGTTGAGAGCGGCCTGAACGACGAGGAGCCAGTCCGCGCCCACCGCGATCTGGGCGGGCCCGGGCAGAACGTTCGGTGACACCTGCAGCACGACGACGGCGAGTTGCCACAGTGCAAGCACGATGAGCACAACGGTCGTCGTCACCACCCATGACGGTGCGGAGAGCCGGCTGCGCAGCGCGGGCTGGGCGGTCGTGGTCATGACGAGACCCCCGACGAGTCGTGCCACGGTGCTGCGGCGCGTCCGAGGATGTCGAAGAGGAGAACGATGAGGCCGTTGAGCGCGGTGGCCACGACAAGTACCGTCCACAGGAGGGGCACGTTGAAGTTGAACATCGCCTGGATGAGCATCACGCCGAGGCCGCCCTCCGCACCCATCCACTCGGCGATGATCGCGCCGATGAATGCCGCGGGGCCGGCGATCTTGAACGAGGAGAACAGTGCGGGGAGAACGGCGGGTGCCCGCATGGTCAACAATGTGCGTCCGTAGCTCATGGCGAGGACTCGGCTGAGTTCGGAGATGCGCGGGTCGAGGGTTCGCAGCGCTCCGGTCACGTTGACGAGCACGGGGAAGTAGGCCGAGAGGGCGGCGACAGCGACCTTGCTCTCCATGCCGAGCCCCAGGGATGCCGTCAGGGGAGCGGCGATGGCGATTACGGGGATCGCATAGATCACGAGCGCGAGGCGGTAGAGCCCTTCGCCGACGACCCGGAAGCGGTCGACGATGACCGCGAGAACGATAGCGGCGCCCGCACCGAACACGAACCCGAGCCCGGCCTCACTGAGCGTGATCCCGGCGTTCAGCAGCAGGGCGTACCAGCGTTCGCCGAAGGTCTCGATGATGAGGCTCGGCGGGATGAGCACAGCGCCAGGCGCTACGGCCGCTTGGCCGCCCAGCTGCCACGCCACCAGCAGCAGCGCGAAGAAGAGCGCCGGGATGACGGGGCGCGGCAGGGCCCTCATTCGCTATCCGTGGTCCGGTAGTCGGAGCTGAGCAGGTCCGTGAGTGCTCGCTCGTGTGCGATGAACTCGGGCGACAGTGCCTGGTCGATGGCCCTCGGTCGTGGCAGGTCGATGGTGCGACGCTCGATCACGTGACCCGGGTTGCGCCCCATCACGATGACGGTGTCGGAGAGGAACACCGCCTCGGCGACATTGTGTGTGACCAAGAGCGCGGTCGTTCCGCTTGCACTCCAGATCCTCTGCAGCTCCTCGTTCATCTGTCGTCTGCGCAGTTCGTCGAGTCCGTTGAACGGCTCATCGAGGAACAGGATGCTCGGCTCGACCACGAGCGCACGTGCAATGGCCACGCGCCGCGCCATCCCGCCTGAGAGCTTCGCAGGTAGGTGCTGCTCGAACCCGTCGAGCCCGACGAGTTGCAGGACAGCCATCGCCCTCTCGCGTCGCTCGGACTTCGCGACACCCTGCGCTTCGAGGGGAAGCTCCACATTGCCGAGGGCCGTGCGCCACGGCAGGAGCACCGGATCCTGGAACACGAAACCGAAGAGGCCACTTGTGCGGGCCTCGTGGGGTGTCATCCCGAACAGGTCGACGGAGCCGCGCGTCGGGGAGATCACGTCCGCGATGATGCGCAGGAGGGTCGACTTGCCACATCCCGATGGACCGAGGAGCGTGGTGAACCCGCCCTCCGGAAGGCTGAGCGCGATGTCATCGAGCGCGGTGAAGGTGCCGCCCTTGATCGCGAAATCCATTCCGACGCCGTCGAGGGTGACGGTGCGGGTGCCCGTGATCGTCACGCGAGCCTCAGCAGGCGTGCGAGGTTGTCTCCCTCGATGAGGGCGCGGTCCGCGTCGTTCGGGATCGCCCTGGCGATCTTCATCCGTTCGAGCGCTGGAACGCTGCCCGGCCAGTCGGTACCCATGACGATCTTCTCCGGGCCAACGCGCTTGTAGGCCGTCTGCACTTCGAGGAGCTGCGTGCTGGAGGTCTCGAGGTAGATGTGCGGATTGCGCTCCGAGACGATGAGGGCCTCCGTCGTGTTCCATACCGTTCCCATGTGCGCGATGAGGAGCGGTGCCTCGGGGAAGCCCTTGGAGATCTCCTCGATTGACAGTGGTGCACACCACGGGTCGTCGAGAGCGTTCACCAGGATCATGAGGCCCTCCTCGGTGGCGGCCTTGAAGATCGGGTCGAGCAGCCCGTGGTCGGCGAAGTGGTAACCGTGAAGCGTGGGATGCAGCTTGATGCCCTTGAGTCCCAGTCGGGCTGACTCACGGAGCGTTTCGAGCGCATCGGGCAGTCGTGGATTCACTCCGCCGAAGCCGATGAACCGGTCGGGATAGCGCTCCACGACTGCCGCGATGTACTCGTTGTTGATCGCCTGTCCGAGCGAGCAGCCCACGGCCATGTCAACGCCAGCCTCATCGAGGAACGGGATCAGGTCCTCCGCGGTGAATGACTCCCCGGTGAGGTAGTCGGAGTTTCCTGATGCTTCCCAGATGTTGTTGTACGCATCGATGATCATGAGCTGTCGCCCTTCCTGGTGTTTCGGGTGGCCTGCTGTAGCGAGTGGTTAGTTGAGGAGGGAGGTCGAGGAACCGTAGACGTCATCGAGAACCGACGTGTCGACGATGTCCGCGGCATCGAGCGGGCCTGACAGGGTGCCCGCCTCGACGAGGGAGTCGATGATCGCCTGGAACTTGTCGACGTCCAGTCGAAGCACGCCCTCTGGGCCCGCGATGAGGTCAGCTTGAATCTCCGCCGTCGCAGCCTCGGTGTCGAGGTCGAGGCCACCGGTCGGGTTCACGTCGTTGACCACGATCTCCGCGCCCTCCTTGGGGTTGGCGTTGATCCACTCGTAGCCCTTGACCGTGGCGGTCATGAACTTCACGATGAGGTCGCGGTTCTCCTCGAGGTTGGCCTTGGTCGTGATGATAACGTTGCCGTAACTCGGAACGCCCAGGTCATCGAGGTAGAGGTAGTTGACATCGAGACCCTGGAGCTCGAGCGATGCGCCCTGAGCGGTCGCGTATCCGCCGTATCCGTCGACCTGCCCGGTGACGAGCTGGGTCGGGTCGGCGCCGGCCGGCACGATCGTGACCGTCGACATGTCGACGCCCTGCGACTCGAGTACCGAGGTGAACTGGGCGATGCCGTTGTCGGGGTAGGCGATCGTCTTGCCCTCGAAGTCCTCGGGGGCGGTGATCGCGTCATCCGAGAGACTCATGATCGCCATGGGTGACTTCTGGAACACGGCGCCGATGGCGACGAGGTCCTCGCCGCTTTCGATGGCCTGCAGCAGCAGGGTGTTGTCCTCGTCGCCAAGGAGGGCTGAGCCGCCCGTGACCTGCTGCCAGGCGAGGATGTTGGAGCCACCGGCCGTGAAGGTCGGCGCGATTCCCTCCTCCTCGTAGAAACCCTCAGCGTCGCCGGCGAAGAAGCCCCCGAACTGGGTGATCTTGAGCCAGCTGAGCTGGTAGTTGACGTCGGTGAGGTCGCCGGACGGGGCCTCAGCCTCGGGTGCGGCGCAGCCGGTGAGTGCGAGTGCGAGGGCGGTTGCCGCGGCTGCGACGACCGCAAACCGACGTCGCGCTGAGGAAGGTGCAGAGTGCTTCATGTCGATGCTTCCAATCGGGTCTGTGTGACGGGAGGTCGGCGACGGATCGGGCCGCACCCGCTCGGATGCGATGAGATCGCGTGCCGCTGCGGTGCGGGACGTTCACGGGCATGGCCCATAAACAGATGCTCCGGTCCACGACGGAGCACCACAATCGACACACTGCTTCGTCTCCTGCGACTCGAGGCTACGAAGTGTAAATTCCCGCCGTGTTTCGGGCAGGGGTCAAGCCCGTGAAATGGGCTATCCGCCGCCCAATCACTGCGAATCCGCACTACGAAATGTCAGCGACCCTGACTTGTAACATGCGCGATACATGGCCCGTAAACGGCCATCGGGGAATGGTGGAGCTAGTCCTCGTAGGAGTGCTCTGGACCGGGGTAGTTGCCCTGCTCGACGTCGGCGCGATAGGCGTTCACGGCGTCCGTGAGGGTCGAGCGGAGATTGGCGTACTGCTTCACGAACTTGGGGATGCGACCCTTGGTGAAGCCGGCCCAGTCCGTCCATACGAGCAGCTGTCCGTCGACGTGTGGGCCCGCGCCGACGCCGATGGTGGGGATGCTGAGCTCCTTCGTCACGCGCGCGGCAGCCTCGGCCGGGACCATCTCGAGCACGACCGCGAAAGCGCCGGCATCCTCGACCGCGTGAGCATCGGCGAGGAGCTGGTCGACCTGGTCGCCGCGACCCTGGATGACGTGCCCGCCGAGGCCATGCTCACTCTGCGGGGTGAATCCGATATGGGCCATGACCGGGATGCCCGCCGACACGATTCGACGGATCTGCTCGGCACTGCGCACCCCGCCCTCGAGCTTGACCGCGTGCGCGCCGGTCTCCTTCATGAACCTGAAGGCCGTGTGCAGGGCCTCATCCGGACCGGTCTCGTACGACCCGAAGGGCATGTCCGCCACGACGAACGCGCGTGACACCGAGCCGGCGACGGCGCGGGTCAGGGGGATCAGGTCGTCGACCGAGACCGGAAGGGTCGTGTCGTATCCGTACACGTTGTTGCCAGCCGAATCGCCCACGAGCAGGAAGTCGATGCCCGCCTCATCGAAGATCCCCGCGGTGAGCTGGTCGTAGCTCGTGAGGCCCGTGATCTTGATGCCGGATTCCTTGGCTCGCTGGAAGTGACGGGTACGAACGCGCTTCAGCACCTGCTCAGCCATGCGCTAAGTCTAAGGCGGAGCCAGTAGCCTATGAGGGGTGCCGAGTGCGCCGCCAGAGAGCTGATGAGAGGTATTGATGGACAAGCAGCGCGACTTCGTTCTTCGCACGATCGAGGAGCGGGGTGTCAAGTTCGTACGACTGTGGTTCACCGATGTCGTCGGCACCCTGAAGAGCGTTGCCATCACGCCGGCCGAGGTCGAGGGCGCATTCGCTGAGGGACTCGGATTCGACGGCTCGGCGATCGAGGGCTTCACGCGTGCCTACGAGGCCGACATGCTCGCGGCGCCCGACCCCGCGACGTTCCAGATCCTCCCGTGGCGCGGCGAGATCGATCCGACCGGTCGCATGTTCTGCGACATCCTCACGCCGGACGGACAGCCCGCCTGGAGCGACCCGCGCAACGTTCTCAAGCGCTCGCTCGCCAAGGCCGCGGATCGCGGATTCTCGTTCTACACGCACCCCGAGATCGAGTTCTACCTGCTCAAGTCGTCGAAGCTCAAGGGTGGCGCCCCCGAGCCCGTCGACTCCGCGGGCTTCTTCGACAACGTTCCCGGCGGCACTGCACACGACTTCCGTCGTCGTTCGGTCCGGATGCTCGAAGACCTGGGTATCTCGGTCGAGTTCAGCCACCACGAAGCTGGTCCCGGACAGAACGAGATCGACCTTCGGTACGCAGACGCCCTCACGACGGCCGACAACATCATGACGTTCCGCACGGTCATCAAGGAGGTGGCCATCGAGCAGGGCGTGTACGCGACCTTCATGCCGAAGCCGCTCTCCGGCCACCCGGGTTCCGGCATGCACACCCACATGTCGCTCTTCGAGGGCGACACCAACGCGTTCTACGACGGTGGCGGCCACTACCAGCTCTCCAAGATCGGTCGACAGTTCGTCGCGGGCCTGCTGCGCCACGCACCCGAGATCACGGCAGTGACCAACCAGTTCGTGAACTCCTACAAGCGCCTGTGGGGCGGCGACGAGGCGCCGAGCTTCGTCACGTGGGGCCACAACAACCGCTCGGCGCTCGTGCGCGTTCCGCTCTACAAGCCCGGCAAGGGCCAGAGCGCTCGCGTCGAGTACCGCGCCATGGACTCCGCGGCCAACCCGTACCTCGCGTTCTCGCTCCTGCTCGCGGCGGGCCTGAAGGGCATCGAGGAGGGTTACGAGCTTCCTCCCGAGGCCGAGAACAACGTGTGGGAGCTGTCCGACTCCGAGCGTCGTGCGCTCGGCTACGAGCAGCTTCCCGCGAGCCTCGACCACGCAGTGTCGCTCATGGAGGACTCCGAGCTCGTTGCCGAGACCCTCGGCGAGGAAGTCTTCAACTACGTGCTGCTGAACAAGCGTCGCGAGTGGAAGGAATACCGCGCACAGGTCACGCCCTACGAGCTCCAGAGCAGCCTCGAGATCCTCTAGCTGAGGTTCGAGAGCCCGCGCGCAGAGGAGCACGGCACCATGACTCGCGCACAGACGACGCTCACGGAACTGGCACGCCTCGGTTTCACTGACCTCGGCGGCGCGGCAGCGGTACTCATCGAGTTGGATATCCCGGCGCTGGTGCCGCTCTTCAGTTCCGCGGCCGACGCAGATCAGGCACTACGGCTTCTGGTCGATCTCCGGGAGCAGGCACCTCTCGAGGTGGACGCGCTTCTCGAGCGCGAGGATGCAGCGGCTCGCCTCATCCGTGTGCTTGGCGCATCCGAGGGCCTCGCGTCGTTCTTCTCGCGTCGACCCGCCGAGCTCGCCTCGCTCGCCGATCCGCTCATCGCACCACCGTCTGCAGAGGTCTACGAACAGGACCTTCTCGAGTCCGTGCGCGGACTTCAGGGCGAGACGGCCTGGGTGGCACTGCGCGTGAGGTACCGCCGCCACCTCGCTCGCCTCGCGGCGTGGGACCTGGGGCAGGCCGACGCATTGGCCGTACTGGACCGTGTGGCCGAGGCGCTGGCGGATCTCGCGGGGGCAGCGCTCGAGGCATCCCTCGATGTGGCACGACGCGACGTGCCGTTCCCCGCCGCCGATGTCGCCGCGACGAAGCTTGCGATCATCGGCATGGGCAAAGCTGGCGCACGCGAGCTGAACTACGTCTCGGATGTCGACGTGATCTTCGTCGCCGACGGCACGGATGACATCGCGGACGATCGGGCCGTCGATATCGCTACGAAGCTCGCCATGCAGACTATGCGGGGCATCAATGAACTGGCATCCGAGCCGTCCCTCTGGGAGGTCGACGCCAACCTACGCCCCGAGGGCAAAGACGGCGCCCTCGTGCGCACTCTCGCCTCGCACGTCGCCTACTACGAGCGGTGGGCGAAGAGTTGGGAGTTCCAGGCGCTACTGAAGGCGCGTCCGCTCGCGGGCGACCGCGAGTTGGGCGACCGGTACGTCAGTGCTCTCGCCCCGATGGTCTGGTCGAGCGCGTCGCGCCAGAACTTCGTCGAGTCGGTCCAGCGTATGCGCGAGCGCGTGACCGAGCACATCCCGAACGCCGAGATCGACGTGCAGCTCAAGCTCGGGCCGGGCGGCCTGCGCGATGTGGAGTTCACGATCCAGCTCCTGCAGCTCGTGCACGGCCAGCTGGATGACGCGGTGCACCAGCGCGCGACGCTGCCCGCCCTCACCGCCCTCGCCGAGCAGGGCTACATCGGTCGCGTCGAGGCCGCGGAGTTCTCCGAGGACTACCGCTTCCTTCGCGTTCTCGAGCATCGCCTGCAGCTCTCCCGGCTCCGCCGAACGCATCTCATGCCCACGGATCCTGAAGCGCTGCGTGTCCTTGCCAGGGCATCTGGGCTCGCGAGTACGGCATCCGATCTCACCGAGCGCTGGCAGCGCACGAAGAACGCCGTTCGACGTCTTCACGAGCGCCTGTTCTACCGTCCGCTCCTCTCCGCGGTCGCGGCCCTTCCCGAGGACGGCCTTGCCCTCTCGAGCGAACAGGCCGAGGCGCGTCTCGCGGCGATCGGCTTCCACGATCCGCGCGGTGCTCTCGCCCATATCGCGGCGCTCAGCGGGGGAGTGTCCCGTCGCGCCACCATCCAGCGCACGCTCCTGCCTGTCATGCTCCAGTGGTTCGCGGAGGGCGCCGACCCCGACTACGGGTTGCTCGCCTTCCGTCGCCTCAGCGAGGACCTGGGGGAGGCCTACTGGTTCCTCCGCATGCTGCGTGACTCGTCGGGTGCTGCTGAGCGGCTCACCCATGTTCTCTCCGGTTCGAAGTTCGTCGGTGCGCTGTTCGAGCGCATTCCCGAGGCCGCGGCCTGGCTCGAGAACGAGGAGGAGCTGCGACCGAGACCCCTCGCCCAGCTCCTCGAGGAGACCGAAGCCACCGTGGCGAGGCACCGTGACGACGAGGATGCCGCGGCCCTCGCCCTGCGCACGGCCCGGCGCCGCGAGATCCTCCGCCTCGCCCTAGCCGGCATCGTCGGCACCATCACGATCAGCGAGCTGGGAAAGGGTCTCTCCGACATCACGACGGCGATCCTCACGGGCGCGCTGGCCCTCGCGCATCGCTACGGGGATGGGATCGAGTTCGGCATCATCGCGATGGGTCGCTACGGCGGTCAGGAGCTCGGATTCGGCTCCGACGCCGACGTCATGTACGTCTTCCGGCCGGCCGGAGCGACTCCGGAGGAGGCCCACCAGCGTGCCGAGCGCATCGTGCACGCTCTCGGTCGGTACACCGAGGACCTGCGCGTTCCGCTCGACCTGGACGCCGGCCTCCGGCCCGAGGGGCGCAACGGCGCCATCGTGAGGTCGCTCGACTCCTACCGGGCCTACTACAAGCGCTGGTCGCTCACGTGGGAGGCGCAGGCGCTCCTGCGTGCTCGGGGTGCGGTCGGGGATGCTGGCGTGCTGACGGCGTTCGAGGAGCTCGCCGACGAAGTTCGGTACCCGGCATCCATCTCGGAACAGGAGATCCGCGAGGTCAAGCGGATTAAGGCGCGGGTCGAGAACGAGCGCCTGCCGCAGGCGGCCGACCCCACGCGCCACCTCAAGCTCGGGCGTGGGTCGCTGAGCGACGTCGAATGGTTCGTGCAGTTGCTCGAGCTGCAGCACGGCGCGAGCGTTCCAGGTCTGCGCACAACCTCGACGCTCGGCGCGCTCTCCGCGGCCGAGGCGGCGGCCCTCGTGGACACCGAGGACGCCCACAAGCTCCGGGATGCCTGGATCCTTGCCTCTCGCGCCCGGTCCGCCATGACGCTCTGGACAGCCAGGACCTCCGATGTGCTCCCGACTGACCACCAACAGCTCGAGGGCGTCGCGCGCCTCCTCGAGTACCCGCCGGGCTCCGCAGCCGTGTTCGAGGACCACTACCTGCGCGTCACCCGCCTCGCCCGGCAAGTCTTCGAACGCCGCTTCTACGGCGCACCACAGCGCCCCTCGACCACGGTCTAGGGCGTTACGGAGGACGGCGCGCCGAGCACAGTAGACAGGCGCCGTGACCTTCCGCGCGCCGTCCTCCGAATCGTCGTCAAACGCAGACTGGGCCGCACCCCGAAGGATGCGGCCCAGTCTGTTCAGGCGTTAGTTACACCGAGAAGTACAGCTCGTACTCGAACGGGTGCGGACGCTGGGAGGCGGGGATGATCTCCTTCTCCCACTTGTACGCGATCCACGTGTCGATGAGGTCCTTCGTGAACACGTTGCCCTCGAGCAGGAACTCGTGGTCGGCCTCGAGCGCGTTGAGCGCCTCGGCGAGCGAACCGGGAACCTGGGGGATGAGCTTGGCCTCCTCGGGGGGCAGCTCGTACAGGTCCTTGTCGACGGGCTCGTGCGGCTCGATCTTGTTCTTGATTCCGTCCAGACCAGCCATGAGCTGGGCAGCGAAGGCGAGGTACGGGTTGCCCGAGGCATCCGGCGCACGGAACTCGATGCGCTTGGCCTTGGGGTTCGTGCCCGTGATCGGGATACGGATCGACGCCGAGCGGTTACCGGCCGAGTAAACCAGGTTGACCGGGGCCTCGAAGCCGGGAACGAGACGGTGGAACGAGTTGAGCGTCGGGTTGGTGAACGCGAGCACGGCGGGAGCGTGCTTGAGCAGACCACCGATGTACCAGCGAGCGATGTCGCTCAGTCCGCCGTAGCCCTGCTCGTCGTAGAACAGCGGGTTGCCGTCGTTCCACAGCGACTGGTGCGTGTGCATGCCCGAGCCGTTGTCGCCGAAGAGCGGCTTCGGCATGAAGGTCGCGACCTTGCCCCACTCGAGAGCGGTGTTCTTGACGATGTACTTGAACTTGAGGATGTCGTCTGCCGCGTGCACCATCGTGTCGAAGCGGTAGTTGATCTCAGCCTGGCCACCGGTGCCGACCTCGTGGTGGGCACGCTCGAGGATGAGGCCGGCGTCGATCAGCTTGAGGCTGATGTCGTCGCGAAGGTCGGCCTGCTTGTCGATCGGGCTGACGGGGAAGTAGCCACCCTTGTACGGGGTCTTGTTGGCGAGGTTTCCGCCCTCCTCGACGCGACCGGTGTTCCAGGCGCCCTCTTCGGAGTCGACGGAGTAGAAGCTCTGGTTCTGGGTGACCGAGTAGCGCACATCGTCGAAGATGTAGAACTCGGCCTCCGGAGCGAAGTACGCGGTGTCTGCGATACCGGTCGAGGCGAGGTACTTCTCTGCCTTCTTGGCAACCTGGCGCGGGTCCTTGCCGTAGATCTCGCCGTTACGGGGGTTGTAGATGTCGAACACCATGATGAGCGTGCGCTCGGTGCGGAACGGGTCGACGTAGGCGGTCGTGACATCCGGAATCAGCTGCATGTCGGACTCGTGGATGTTGGCGAAGCCGCGGATCGACGAACCGTCGAAGAGCTGGCCGACGGAGAAGAACTCCTCGTCAACGGTGGACGCCGGGATGTTGAAGTGCTGCTGGACCCCGGGAAGGTCCGTGAAGCGAATATCAAGGAACTTGACGTCGGTGTCCTTGATGAACTTGAGCACTTCTGAAGAATCACTGAACATGTGAAGGACTCCAATGAGCTTGGTGCTGAACGGCAGCAGACGCGGCCACCCACGAGGCTATGCGTAAGGGGTTTCGCGAGGGTCACGCAAATGTTTCGGGCATGTTACGGGTATGCGTCGAGGTAGTCTCGTGGGATGCCCGAGACGCGTCCCGTTCCCGTTGACTGGCCAGGCAAGAGGCTGGGACTTCCGAACGACGGGCCCCGCTCGATTGCACGATCAGGGCGGCGCATTGCTGCCCTCGCCATCGATTTCGCCTGCGCTGGCGTCATCTCGGCCGCATTCTTCGGCTACGAGGGATGGGCGAGCACCGCGATTTTCGCAGTCGTACAGATCGTCTTCCTGCTGACACTCTCCGGCTCGCCAGGGCATCTCATCCTCGGCATGCGGGTTGTTCCGCTCCGTGGGGGATACCTGGGCGTCTGGCGCCCGTTCACGCGCACGCTGCTGTTGTGCCTCGTGATTCCAGCCCTCATTTGGGACAAGGACCAGCGGGGGATGCACGACCGCATCTCCGGAACAGTGCTCGTTCGCCGCTGACGGCGTGCCTGCGTTTTAGCGCGGGCGCTGCGCCCGCGCCTTCATCGGGTCCATGCCCTTGGGGATCGGCAGACCGTTCTTGCCCAGCGAGTTGAGTCGATTGGACACAGCGAGAACCTCGGGCTTGCGCAGCGCTGGCTTGAACTTGTTCAGGGTCGCAGGGAGCTTGTGAAGCACCGTGGACTCCGCGTCGGGGCCGACGTAGACGAGGTGGATGGGCACATTCGGAAGGATGCGAGCGACAGCCTTGCGCTGCTCCTCGAGCATCGGGCGGGTGCGGCTCTGCGGCCCCTCGCCGATGAGCGCGACACCGCCGCGTCCGACGGCTCGGTAGACGGCATCCTGCGTGCGCGGACTGACCGTGACGGGCATCTCGCTGGCCGTCCATCCGCGTCGCAGCGAGCTCTTGAGTACCGCGCCCACCGCACCCGGCTGGCCGGCGATCTGCGAGTATGCGGCACGCTCGGCCCGACGGCCGAGGACGATCAGGAACAGCAGAAGTCCGCCGAGAACGCCGGCGACGATGTAGAGGATGAGACCGATGATGTTGTCGCCCGAGAACACCAAGCCGAGCCCAACACCCGCAACGATCGGCACGACGAAGGCGACGATCAGGAGCCACAGCGCCGACTTGTCGTAGCGGGTGGTCATCTGGAAGACCTGGAACATCTGCTTGAGACGACCGGGTTCCTTCGTGGTGTTCGACGAGGAAGAAGAAGGGCGAGCCATGCTCCAAGGATACCGCCTGCGGGATGCCCGCTCTCATGGCCAGGTGGATGTCTGCTCCTCCACACATCCTCACGCCCAGAACTGACGCCGCAGTCGCCGCGTAGCACTCCGGGTGTGAGCCGGTGGGCGCAAGGATCGACGTGTGACGGGCGATGTGGTTGGCGGATATCGACTTGTGAGAAGCCTGGGGGAGGGTACCCGGGCGGAGGTGTACCTCGGGCATCCCATCGTCGCGCCAGAGACCTCTCCCCAGGTAGCGCTCAAGATCTATCGTGCGGGCGTACCGTTCGCGGACATCGAGAGGGAGCTTCACGCTCTCACCACTGCAGCAGGGCCTCACGTCGTGTCCGTTCTTGACATCAGCACCGGCATCGACGGCTCACCCGTTCTCGTCCTTGAAAGGGTGAGCGGGAGAAGCCTCGCTTCGCTCCTTGCAGCGAGGGGCACGCTCTCAATCGGAGAGGCGATAACGGTTCTCGTGCCGTTGGCGGGCGCAGTGGGCAGAATCAGGGCAGCCGGGATAGCCCACACCCGCATTGGCCCAGGATCAGTGTTCTTCACGAATGACGGGGCGCCCGTTCTCGCCTGCTTCGGCGGGTCCGCCGTGACGAAGGCGACGAATTCGCTGCAACGCGAGGCCTCGGACGCGCTAGGTGCCGACCTTGCCGACTTTCGTGATGTGGCTCGGGTGGTGGTGCTCGCCGCACACGGAAGTGCCACCGACCCAGCACTGATGCAACTGATGCAGTGGATGGATGCTGCACCGCTCGACGACGGATTTGTCGATGAGCTCATCGCGCGGCTGTTCGAGGTGGGAACCCCAGAGCCCGTTCAGCTCTCTGCGGAGGTTGTGGCGCCCGCACCCGACGTCCGCACCGGCCTCCAGCAGGCCCGCCGCAGGGCTGGTTCTCACGATTCAACGCTGGGTCGTTCTGCCATCGGGGCGCTCACCGGTGCCCTAGCTCGCCTTGACCGCCTTCCCGACCTCGTCGCGCGGGCGAAGGAGATCATCGCGCCGGTGCGTGCTCGGTTCTGGGTCATCGGGCTGGGGGCGCTGGCGACCATGGTGCTGGCTCTGGTGGTGGTTCCCCAGAACCCCAGCGACGCTATCTCCGGGGCGACTCCCTCTCCGGCATCATCTGCGACACCGACATCGACACGGACTCCGATCCCGTCGATCAGCGAGCCCGATAACGCGGCCGATGTCACGGGCGATGATCCGGCTGCTGCTCTCGACGCCCTCCTGGCAGTGCGGGACGAGTGCATCCGATCTGCCTCGATTCTCTGCCTCGACGGCGTCGGGCAGGTCGGCTCGGCTGCCCTCGCGGAGGACCAGGAGCGGATTCGATCCCTGCAGGGTGCGCCGGACTCCATCGAGGAGGTGCAGGTTGCCACGATCCCTGATACTCCGCGCGAGTTCCAGATCGAAGAGCAGCTGGGCGGGGCCGCCCTCGTCACCGTCACGGGGAGCAATAGCGAACCGGCCTCGGTCCTGATGATCAGGAGCGAGGCCGGTTGGCGAATCAGGGACTACCTCACATGAGGCGTGTGATCAGATTCCGAGGTTCGGTGCGAAGTCGCCGTTCTCGAGACGGTTCTTGACCGCTGTGAGGAAGCGCGCGGCATCCGCGCCATCCACGATCCGGTGATCGTAGGAGAGCGCGAGGTAGACCATCGAGCGGATGGCGATCGCGTCGCCACCTGCGTCGGAGATCACGACGGGCTTCTTCGTAACGATGCCGGTACCGAGAATTGCGGACTGGGGCAGGAACACGATCGGGGTGTCGAACAGCGCGCCGCGCGATCCCGTGTTCGTGAGCGTGAAGGTGCCCCCAGCGAGCTCGTCGGGCTTGAGCTTGTTGTCGCGCGTGCGCTCGGCGAGGTCCGCGACCTGCGTCGCGAGGCCGGCCAGGTCGAGGTCACCCGCATCGCGAACGACAGGCGTGAGAAGGCCACGCTCCGTGTCGACCGCAATGCTGATGTTCTCGTGCGCCGGGTAGACGATCGAGTCACCTTCGATCGTCGAGTTGATGATCGGGTAGGCGCGCAGCGCTTCCGCGGCGGCCAGGGCGAAGAACGGCAGGAAGGAGAGCTTGACGCCCGTCTTCTGCTGGAAGGCATCCTTCACCTTGTTGCGGTACTGCGCCACCGCGGTGACGTCGACCTCGACAACGGACGTCAGCTGCGCCGACGACTGCATCGAGATGACCGCGCGCTCGGCGATGACCTTGCGGAGGCGGGACATCGGGACCGTCGTGCCGCGGAGCTCGGAGGTCTCGAGTACAGCAGCCGCCGGAGCTGCCGGGGCCGGAGCGGATGCGGCGGGCGCCGAGGCGGCTCCGAGAACATCCTGCTTGCGGATGCGGCCGCCGACGCCAGTACCGGAGACCGTCGACAGGTCGACGCCCTGCTCGTTCGCGAGCTTGCGGACCAGGGGAGTCACGTAGCCGGCAAAAGCCTCAGCGGTGGGCGCGGGCGCAGCGGGTGCTGCGGCAGCGGGTGCCGCGGCGGGCTCGGGTGCCGCAACAGGCTCGGGTGCTGCAACGGGCTCGGGTGCTGCAACGGGCTCGGGTGCTGCAACGGGCTCGGGTGCTGCAACAGGCTCGGGTGCTGCGGCGGGCTCCGGAGCTGCGACGGGCTCGGGCGCTGCCTGGGGGGCAGGTTCCGCTGCGGGAGCCTCGGGCGCGGGCGTCTCCGCAACCGGTGCAGCCTCCGCAACCGGTGCAGCCTCTGCAACCGGTGCGGCCTCTGCCGCGGGAGCTTCTGCTGCCGGTGTCTCAGGCGCAGCTTCGCCACCACCGGAACCGTCGCCGATGGTCACCAGCGCGGTGCCCACCTCAACGGTCTCGTCCTCGGCGACGAGGATTGCCTCGACGACGCCAGCGACTGGCGACGGAATTTCGGTGTCAACCTTGTCGGTGGAGACCTCGAGCAATGGCTCGTCGACCTCTACGCGGTCGCCGACCTTCTTGAGCCAGCGGGTAACCGTACCCTCGGTGACACTCTCACCAAGTGCCGGAAGGTTGACGGATTCGCTCATCAGTGATGCTCCTTTAACGCTTTTGTTACTAAAGCTTAGTTGCGGGGTCTGTGTTGGGGTTAGACCGCGTGAAGCGGCTTGCCGGCGAGTGCCAGGAATGCTTCACCGAGCGCCTCGTTCTGCGTCGGGTGGGCGTGGATGAGGGGGGCGATGTCCTCGGGGTACGCCTCCCAGTTGACGGCGAGCTGCGCTTCGCCGATCAGCTCGCCGACTCGAGCACCGATCATGTGGACGCCGACGATGGGGCCATCGATAACACGCACGACCTTCACCGACCCGGAGGTCCCGATGATGTGGCTCTTACCGTTGCCAGCCAGGTTGTAGTCGTAGGCCTTGATCGAGTCTGCGCCGTAGCGCTCGACCGCCTTGGCCTGGCTGAGGCCGATCGAGGCGACCTCGGGGTCGCTGTACGTGACCTTCGGGATGTTCAGGTCGTCGATGACGATCGGGTTGAGACCCGCGATCTCCTCAGCGACGAAGATGCCCTGCTGGAAGCCACGGTGCGCGAGCTGGAGGCCGGGGACGATGTCGCCGACCGCGTACAGCCCGGGAAGGTTGGTGGCGAGGCGCTCGTTGGTCAGAACGAAACCGCGATCCATGGAGACGCCGACCTCTTCGAAACCAAGACCGGCCGTGCTGGGTCCGCGGCCGACCGCGACGAGCAGCAGCTCGGCCTCGACGGTCTCGCCGTTCTCGAGGGTGACAACCACGCCGTCATCGTTCTGGGTGACGCCCTGGAAGCGAACGCCCAGCTTGAAGTCGATCCCGCGCTTACGGAACGCGCGCTCGAACTGCTTCGAGATGGCCTCGTCCTCGTTGGGCACGAGGTGGGGGAGAGCTTCGATGATCGTGACTTCGGCACCCCACGAGCGCCACACGCTGGAGAACTCGACGCCGATGACGCCGCCTCCGAGCACGGCGACCTTCTTCGGCACGAAATCCAGTTCGAGGGCCTGCTCGGAGGTGATCACACGGCCACCGATCTCGAGGCCGGGAAGCGAACGGGAGTAGGAACCCGTGGCGAGGATGACGTTCTTGCCCGTGTACGTGTCATCCCCGACCTGAACGGTCGTGGGAGCAACGAGACGGCCGGTGCCCTCGATCACGGTGATGCCACGCATCTTGATGAGACCCTGCAGGCCCTTGTACTTGCTGGCCACGACCTCCTGGCGGTAGGCAGTGACACCCGCGATGTCGACGCCGCCGAACGTGGTGGTCACGCCGTACTTCGCCGACTCGCGCGACACGTCTGCCACCTCGGCCGCGTGGAGCAGAGCCTTGGTGGGGATGCAGCCGACGTGAAGGCAGGTGCCGCCGAGCTTGTTCTTCTCCACGAGCGCGACGGTCATGCCGAGCTGGGTGGCTCGCAGCGCTGCAGCGTATCCGCCACTCCCGCCGCCGAGAATTACGAGGTCAAAAGTGTGCTCAGCCAATTGCAGCTACTCCTCCGTAGGGAACCTTCTGTGAGATTCCGTGGCTTTCGGCATCCAGGGTGTGATCGGAACCGAATCGAGAGGCGGACCATTCCGCCTGAAAAACCTTACTACCTGGCTGCGAAGGACTCGGCCAGCTCGAGGAGTGTCCGCACAGTGACTCCGGTCGGACCCTTGCTGGTGTAACCCCAGCCTGCGCCGCCATTGTTCGCGGGTCCCGCGATGTCGAGGTGCGCCCATGGGATGACTCTGCGCTCGTCGTCCTCGCCGGTCGAGCCGATGAAATCTCTCAGGAAAGCCGCAGCAATGAGCATGCCGGCCGCCGTGTTGCCCGGCTTGATGTTCGCGATGTCGGCGATATCGGACGCCAGGAGCGGACGTACCTCAGCGGGGATGGGCATCGCCCACAGCGTTTCTCCCACGCGCCCAGCGGCGTCGACGACGCTGCCGACGAGCTCGGTGTCGCCCATTGCACCGACGTAGCGGTCCCCGAGAGCGACCCTCGCGGCGCCCGTGAGGGTTGCCACGTCGATGATGGCGTCCGGCTGCTCTTCGCTGGCAGCAACGAGGCCATCGGCGAGAACGAGACGACCTTCCGCGTCCGTGTTGAGGACCTCGACGGTCTTGCCGCCGCGGATGGTGATGACGTCCCCTGGTCGGAGAGCCGTTCCCGACGGCATGTTCTCCGCCAGGCACAACCATCCGGTGATCTTGACGGGAGCTCCGAGGCGAGCCGCCGCAACGACGACCGCGAGCACGGTGGCAGCGCCTGTCATGTCGTACTTCATGCCGATCATCGATGCTGGCGGCTTGAGCGACAGGCCACCGGTATCGAACGTGATTCCCTTTCCGACGAGCGCGATGTGCTTGTCCGCGCCGGCGGGGGAGTAGGCCACCTTGACCAGGCGCGGTCCGCGTGTCGAACCCTGACCGACACCGAGGATGCCACCGAAGCCCCCCGCGGTGAGCTCCTCGTGACCGAGCACGTCGACGGAGATTCCAGCAGCAGAGGCAAGGTCCACCGCCGCGGCAGCGAACGTCTCCGGATACAGGTCGGATGCCGGGGCGTTCACGAGGTCACGGACCGTGTGCATCGCCTCAGCGACGACCGTCGCACGTTCGACGAGGGCATCGGTGCCGGGGGCCGCGACGGTGATCTGCGATGCGGGGAGCTTCGTGGCCTCGAGGCTCGCCGAACGGTACTCGGTGTACGCGTATGCACCGATTCCTGCTCCTTCAAGGATGGCCAGCGTCTCCTCATCGGTCGACGCCGGCAGCGCGATCACGAGGGACTCGACGCCGCGCAGCTGGCGCGCGGCCGAGCCGGCGGCGTAACGGAGGGCGTCGGCGTTCACCACGGAACCGACACCGACGAGAGCGATGCTCTCGGTTGCCGCGACATCCCACGGAACTCGGCGCAGCTCATCCTGTGCACCCGTCACACCAATGGCGGCGAGGGCGAGAGCGAGAGGCGCAAGAGTGTCGTCGTCGGTCAGCAGCTCGGGGCCCTCGTCGGTCTTGCGCACCCCCAGCACGAGTACGTCACCCTCGATGGAGTGCGATGGATCCTGGGTCAGTGAGAGCGTGGGAACGGCCATCCGGCCATCGTACGGCGTGTTCGCTCACGGCATTCTCCGACGCGGCTGATGTGAGCGGGGCCGCAGATACAGTGGAAACATGCGAGATCCTGCCGGGCTTTACGACCTCTCCCTTGACGCAGCAGATGTGCCGCTGGGGTTGCCGCTGGTTGCCGCTCTCACGGGGTTCGCGGACTCGGGGAGCGCAGTGACACAGTTCAGTTCTCATGTCCTCGACTCGCTCGCGCACCGTCCCATCGCGACTTTCGATTCGGATGCACTGCTCGACTACCGCGCGCGCCGCCCGACGATCTACTTCGACCAGGACCACCTCTCGGACTACCGCCCGCCGTCGCTCAAGCTCTACCTTGCGGAGGATGAACTCGAGCAGCAGTTCCTGCTGCTCACCGGATACGAGCCCGACTTCCAATGGGAGCGGTTCACCGCGGCAGTTCTCCAGCTCGTCGATAGGTTCCAGGTCAGCACGACTACGTGGGTTCACGCCATCCCCATGCCGGTGCCGCACACGCGGCCGATCGGTGTGACGGTGAGCGGCAACCGCACAGAGCTGACCGACGCGATGTCCGTGTGGAAGCCCCGCACGCAAGTCCCCGCCAATGCGCTCCACCTTATCGAGTACCGATTGCAGGAGCTCGGGCATCCGACCGCCGGTTTCGTGCTGCTTATTCCTCACTACCTTGCGGACACCGAGTACCCGGCCGCCGCTGTCACGGCGCTCGAGAGTGTCAGTGCAGCCACGGGGCTGCTGTTCCCGACGGACCGTCTTCGCGAGGAGGGTCGCGACTTCGTTGCGCGGATTGAGAGCCAGGTCGAGAACAACCAGGAGTTGGCGAAGCTCGTCGGCACACTCGAGGAGCGTCACGACAGTTACATGCTCGACAACCCTCTGCCGTCGCCGCTGATCGACGAGGATGGCGAATTGCCGTCCGCCGACGAGATCGCTGCCGAGCTGCAGAACTTCCTCGCGAGCCGCCGCGACGGTTCAGAGGACGCCTCCTAACACGAGCCCGGTTCGCCACGAAGCGGGCGGATGGTGACTGCCCCGGCTCTACCATGAGGTAGTGAACTCTCGACGGTCGTGGCTGGTCTTCGGCGTCGCGATGTTCGCCTATCTCGTCGCCGTTCTGCACCGAACGTCGCTCGGTGTCGCGGCCGTCGAGGCGACCGAGCGCTTCGGTGTCACGGCGGCGGCGCTGTCGAGTCTCGCCGTCGTCCAACTGATCGTCTACGCGGCGCTTCAGGTTCCCGTCGGCGTGATGATCGACAGGGTCGGGCCGCGTTTCCTCATCGTTCTGGGTGCCGCGCTGATGACGGCTGGCCAGGTCATCCTTGCCCTGGCTCCGACGCTCGAGGTCGCCGTCATCGGCCGGATCGGGGTGGGTGCCGGGGATGCGATGACGTTCTTGTCGTGCATCCGACTGCTGGCCACGTGGTTCCAGGGGAGAACTCTGCCGATCACGACGCAGGTGCTCGGTACCTCCGGTCAGGTCGGACAGATCCTGTCCGCGCTGCCGCTCGTGGCAGCACTTCACGCCTTCGGGTGGACGAACACCTATCTGGGTATCGCGGCGCTCTCGGTCGTGGTGATTGTCGTCGTGCTCGTCGCGGTGCAGGGGCGTGGTGCCGAGTCGCGCGAGTCGGCCACCTGGGGAGCCTCGTTCAGGCAGTTGAAGGAGTCGCTCGCCAGGCCGGGCACGCAGCTCGGATTCTGGTCGCATTTCGTCTCGCAGCCGTCGGTCACGATGATCGCGCTCCTGTGGGGCTTCCCCTTTTTCTCCGTCGGTCTCGGCTACGGGCCGACGGGCGCCGCTCTGCTGCTGACCCTGGTGGTTGTGGTGGCCGGCATCGCCGGGCCGGTGCTGGGACTCCTGTCCGCGCGATTCCCCTTCCGCAGGTCGACGCTCGTGCTCGGCATCGTGGGCGCTATGGCGGTCGTGTGGGCTGCCGTTCTCGGCTGGCCTGGGCAACCGCCGGTCTGGCTGGTGGTTCTTCTCGTCGTCGTCATCGCCATCGGCGGTCCGGGTGCCCTCATCGGGTTCGACTTCGCCCGCACGTTCAACCCCATGCGCTCGATGGGTTCAGCGTCGGGTGTCGTCAATGTCGGGGGATTCACGGCGAGCTTCACGATCATGCTCCTCGTCGGCATCGCCCTTGACGCGATCGATCACGTACGCGGAGGCACGGGCATCCCGGCAGAGCTCTACTCCTTCGACTCGTTCCGCATCGCCTTCCTCGCCCAATACCTCGTCGTGGGTTTCGGTGTCGTCATGCTTCTGAGGGCGCGTCGGCGCACGCGTGCCCTTCTCCACGAGGAAGAGGGAATAACGGTCGCCCCCCTCTGGGTTGCATTAGTGAGGGCTTGGCGCAAGCGACGCGCGTGATTCACGACCGGCCTCCGGCGCAGTGGCGCGGAGTCGTCTGTCCACGGCGTGTCGGTCGGCCCCGTAAAGCGTGCAATAATTGGGTACGAGACCCGGTCTGCCTGCTGTGGCCATCCTTGTTATGAGGATGCGCGTGCACAGGACTTGACATGGGTCTTAGTACTGCCCTGAAACCCCTGGAAGGTGTTCGAATGGCAACCCGTTCCCCGGCTTCGACGACCAGCTCGAAGTCCCCCGCCGCCGCCACAGAGCCGCGCGCGAAGAAGGCGGCCGCGTCTGCGGACGCCGCAGAGACCGCCGCCGCACCTGCAGCGACGAAGACGGCAGCCGCCAAGGCTGCAAAGGCACCGGTCAAGGCAGCTGCCGCTAAGGCAAGCGCCGCGAAGACCCCTGCTGCGAAGACCCCTGCTGCGAAGACCCCTGCCGCGAAGGCACCGGCCAAGTCGCGCGCCACTAAGAAGGCAGCGTCCGACGAGCCCGACGAGTCGGTCGACGTCGAGGAGATCGGCGACGACGAGACCGAGGTGGTTGTTGTTGTCGAGGAGACCGGCGATGACGCCGAGGCCAAGGACGACGCCGCGACCGACGATGACGATGAGGAGAAGTCGACTGGGAAAGACGAGGAGCTGCCCACCGGCGCCCTGGTGCTCTCACTGGTCGATGACGAGGACGAGGTTCCCGTCTACTCCTCCGCGATCACCGGCGCGACAGCCGACCCGGTCAAGGACTACCTGAAGCAGATCGGTAAGGTCGCGCTTCTCAATGCCGCTGAGGAGGTCGAACTTGCCATGCGTATCGAGGCCGGCCTCTTTGCCGAGGACAAGCTCTCGACGATGTCGGCAACCGAGCAGCGTTCTTCGCTCGGACGCGAACTCCAGTGGGTCGCGAAGGATGGGCAGCGTGCGAAGAGCCACCTTCTCGGTGCCAACCTCCGCCTCGTCGTCTCGCTCGCGAAGCGCTACACCGGCCGCGGTATGCAGTTCCTGGACCTCATCCAGGAGGGCAACCTGGGTCTCATTCGTGCCGTCGAGAAGTTCGACTACACCAAGGGCTTCAAGTTCTCGACCTACGCGACGTGGTGGATCCGCCAGGCGATCACGCGTGCGATGGCCGACCAGGCGCGCACGATCCGCATCCCGGTGCACATGGTCGAGGTCATCAACAAGCTCGCGCGTGTGCAGCGCCAGATGCTGCAGGATCTGGGCCGCGAGCCCACGCCCGAGGAGCTCAGCCGCGAGCTCGACATGACCCCCGAGAAGGTCATCGAGGTGCAGAAGTACGGCCGCGAGCCGATCTCGCTGCACACGCCGCTCGGTGAAGACGGCGACAGCGAGTTCGGCGACCTCATCGAGGACACAGAGGCGGTCGTGCCGGCCGATGCGGTGGGCTTCACGATGCTGCAGAAGCAACTCGAGTCGCTGCTCGACTCGCTCTCCGAGCGCGAGGCGGGAGTCATCCGCATGCGCTTCGG
>CAYRON010000007.1:115399-117409 GCA_964425885.1 uncultured Salinibacterium sp. | reverse complement strand
AGGATCATGTGGCCGGTGCGGTCGGCCGCGTAGCAGGCTCGGCGCACGGGCGCCTTGCCGTGGTCGCGGGTGTGTCCACCGAACCGTCGCTGGTCGATCTTGCCGTCTGGCGTGCGGTTGAACGGGAGGCCCATGTTCTCGAGGTCGATGACCGCGTCGATGGCCTCCTTCGCGAGGATCTCGGCGGCATCCTGGTCGACCAGGTAGTCACCGCCCTTGACGGTGTCGAAGGTGTGCCACTCCCAGTTGTCCTCCTCGACGTTCGCGAGGGCAGCGGCCATGCCGCCCTGCGCGGCTCCCGTGTGGGAACGCGTCGGGTAGAGCTTGGAGATGACGGCTGTGCGGGCCTTGGGGCCGGCCTCGATCGCCGCGCGCATGCCTGCGCCGCCTGCACCCACGATGACCACGTCGAACTGGTGGTAGTGAACGCCGTCCACTGTGCTCGTCTCAAGCGGTGTGCTCTCAGCGACTGCCTCGCCTGCTACGTCGCTCACTGAACGTCCGCGCAGAAGCTCGGGAGCAGCGCGAGCTGGTCGGCGGGCACGGCCGGGCAGGGGTCGAAGGTGTAGATCACGAGTGTTCCCAGGGTGATGAGGATGACGGTCGACGCAAGGAGCGCGCCGAGCAGGATGCGGCGGAGTTTCGGGTTCGAGGCGTAGTCGTTCACGATCGTGCGCATGCCGTTCGCGCCGTGGATGAGAGCGAGCCAGAGCAGCAGGGTGTCCCACACGACCCAGAACGGGTCGGCGAGCTTGCCGGCGACGAAGGCGAAGTCGATCGCCTTGACGCCTTCACCGGCGACGAGGTTGACGAAGAGGTGGCCGAAGATGAGCACCACGAGCACGACGCCCGAGGCACGCATGTAGATCCAGCCCCACTTCTCCCAGTTCACGCCGCGACGGCGCTCGGGCCGCTCATGGGGCATCGGGATCGCAGTCATCACTCGCCTCCGAAGATGTGAATGAGCTGGCGGGGGATGAAGCCCGCGAGCAGGACCAGCCAGAGGCCGATGACGATCCAGAACATCAGGCGCTGGTGCTTGGTGCCGACGCTCCAGAAGTCGATCAGGATGATGCGCAGCCCGTTCAGCGCGTGCAGACCGATCGCGGCAACCAGGCCGATCTCACCGAGGCCCATGATGGGCGTCTTGTAGGTGTTGATCACCGCGTTGTACGCCTCGGGGCTCAAGCGCACGAGGGCGGTGTCGAGGATGTGAACGAGGAGGAAGAAGTAGATCGCAACACCGGTGATGCGGTGAAGCACCCACGACCACATTCCTTCTCGACCCCGATACAGGGTCCCCGCTGGGCGCTTTGGCGCCTTGATGGTGGGCTTGGCGGCAGTGCCAGTCGCCAGGGTACCCGCCGACTTCTGTGGCACGAGCAACCCTCCTTGTGGGAGTTCGGGCCGCGGTCCTGCGGCCGACGATCGTCTGTAGTCCAGACCGTCCAAGTCTATTCGGCCTCCAGCGAACATGCGGCTTAGGAGGTCCTAACTAGCTCGATTTCGAGACATCTCGCCGAAATCACTGCTCCCTACACTGAGTCCGTGAAACCCCTTCTCGTCCCGGGCATCGCGATGCTCGTTCTTGCGGCCGTGACCATCGCTCCAGCTGCTGTTCACATCCTCGATTGGCGAAGCGCTGGCGCGGCCTTCGACACGGCAGCAACCAAGGCGAGCACGACCGCCGAGCTCGTCGCGACTGCCGAGACGGCCGCCGCGGAAGCTCGGGATGCCGCGACCCTCGCACTCGCGGATGGCGCTGCCGTGGCATCCGCCGGCACCGGCTACCTGGCCGCGAAGGCGCTGACCGATCTCTCCGCCGCGAACGCCGCGCTCACGGATGCGCTCGCGATCGTGTCGGCGGAGGGCTCCGCGATGCCCCGCACCGCCCGCCCCGACACCGTTGCCGAACTGCGCGAGAGTGCGGCATCCCTGCTCGAGTGGGCCGACGCCGAAGACCGCCGCGCTGAGGCACTTGATGCCTCGTCAGACGGTCTCACGGGGTTG
>CAYRON010000007.1:0-115299 GCA_964425885.1 uncultured Salinibacterium sp. | reverse complement strand
TCACCGCGGAGTCGGCGGCCGCTCTCGCGGTTTCGCCGATCGCCAGTGCAGACAGCAGGGCCGCGTTCGAAGCAGCGCGGGATGCGCTCGCCGCCGCAGCGGGGAAGGGCGCGCTCGCCGAGCACGTGAAGTCCTATGCGGCGACGGTCGAGGCGATGTTCGCGTCGCAACGGGCGGAGGCTGAGGCTGCCGCCGCACGTGCCGCGGCAGAGGCAGAGGCTTACACCGGTGATTCTGGAGAAAGTGAAGTCGGCGAACAACCAGGGATCGTGTGGCCGAAGGAATTCCTCGAGAAATTCGAGCGGGAGGTTTACTGCAACTCCGGCGCGATCATCTACTGCACAAGCGCCCCCTAGGCGTCGTGGTCCTCGAGTAGGAACGCCTCGAGCGTGTCCGCGACGGCGGCCGCGTCATCCCCATCGACGGTGAGAACGACCTCGTCGCCCTTCTCGATGCCGAGCGAGAGCACCGAGAGGATGCTCGCGGCGTTCGCGGGCTTCTTGTCCGCCTTGGTGATCGTGGCCTTGTGCCCGGACTTCGTGACAGCCTCGACGAAGAGTGCGGCTGGCCGGGCGTGGAGGCCCGAGCTCGATGCGACTGTGACGGTGCGTTCTTCGGTGGCCATGGTTGCTCCCTCGGTGATGGTGTGAGTCAGGACTAGAACGATTTGGCGCGACCGGGCCAGAGCACCTGGGTGCCTGCGGCCTCGATGTCGAGGACGAGGTCGGCGTTGACTCCGTCGTCGGTGATGACAGTGTCGACGGCAGCGAGCGGGGCGACGCGGCCGAACTCCTCGCGGCCGAACTTCGTGTGGTCCGCGAGCACCACGGTGCGTCGAGCGGCCTTGATGAGTGCGGTCTTCACCGCGGCCTCCGCCATGTTGGTGGTGGTGAGGCCGCGCTCGGGGGTGAGCCCGTTGACGCTGATGAACGCGACATCCACGTTCACCATGCCGAGCAGCTGGTGAGTCCAGGTGCCGACCGAGGCCAGCGACGTGGTGCGCACGGAGCCCCCGAGCATGTAGAGCTCGATGTTGGGTCGCGGCGCGACGGTCGATGCAACGGCGAGGGAATGGGTGACGACGGTCAGTGGTCGGTCGGCCGGCAGGAGCTCTGCGAGTCGGATGGCCGTGGTTCCTGCATCGATGATGATCGACCCGTTCTCGGGGAGCTCGTCGAGGGCGAGGGTGGCGATCGCCAGCTTCTCCGAGGCGTGCAGGCCCTCACGGTCGGTGACCGGGCTGACGAGCGCCGCGCGTTCGACGGGGATCGCGCCGCCGTGTGCTCGCCGTACGAGCCCACGACGTTCGAGGCTCGTGAGGTCTCGCCGGATGGTCTCCGGAGTGACGGCGAGGAGCTCGGCCAGCTCGCGAACATCCACCCGTCCCTGGGAGCGTGCCTGCTCCAGGATCTTCTGGTGTCGTTCGGGGGCGTACATCGAACTCCATTGTCCTTGTGTCGGGAACCAAACACAAACAAAAGTCTGTTTAGCTAGTTTTATCTTTGAAACTGTTTGTTTGTCAATCGATTTCGTTGTACGGTGTTGCCCTAACAGGACCTTCTGAGCTGGGGTTCAGCTCGACCGAGGAGTAGCAATGTCGCAGATCCAGGGCATCGGAGTGGGCCGAGGTATCGCCACGGGCCCCGTGCTGACCATGCCCGAACCGCTGGCGGAGCCCGCCAGCGTCCCCCGCACCACCGAAGCAGACGACGAGAAGCGCGCCGTAGCCGAAGCACTCGAGGCAGTCGCCGTCGAGTTGGACAGTCGCGGCGAGCGGGCGGGCGGCGATGCCCAGCACGTGCTCGAGGCGCAGGCGATGATGGCCCGCGACCCTGGACTCGTCGATGACGTGAACCAGCGCATCGACGACGGGAGTACGGGGGAGCGCGCGGTCTTCGAGGCCTTTGAGGCCTTCCGCGAGATGCTCATCGGTCTCGGCGGCTACATGGCGGAGCGTGCCACCGATCTCTCCGACGTCTCGCAGCGCGTCGTTGCGCACCTTCGCGGCGTACCGGCTCCCGGCGTTCCGGAGTCGGAGACTCCCTTCATCCTCGTCGCGCGCGACCTCGCTCCCGCCGATACGGCACTCCTCGATCTCGAGCGCGTGCTCGCTCTCGTCACCTCGGAGGGCGGGCCGACCTCCCACACCGCGATCCTCGCGCGATCACGGTCGATCCCCGCGATCGTCGGCGTCGTGGATGCCGCCGAGCTGACCGCGGGCACGGTCGTCATCGTGGACGCGGGCGCCGGCACCATCACAATCGAGCCGACCTCGAGCGACATTGAGTCGGCCGAGCTCCGCACCGCCGAACTCAAGAAGATCGCGAGTGCTCCCATCACTCCCGGCGCACTCGCCGACGGACACGCGGTGCCGCTCATGGCCAACCTCGGCAAGCCATCGGAAGCGGCGGATGCCCTCGCCCTCGGTGCGGAGGGCGTCGGGTTGTTCCGCACCGAGTTCCTCTTCCTCGATTCGACGAGTGCACCGACCATCCGTCAGCAGCGCGAGGCCTACACCGCGCTCCTCACTGCCTTCGCGGGAAAGAAGGTCGTCGTCCGCGCCCTGGATGCCGGTTCCGACAAGCCGCTCGCGTTCCTGAACGACTCCGACGAGGAGAACCCCGCACTCGGCCTGCGCGGCATCCGCGCCCTGCGCGCCAAGGAGGACATCCTGCGCGAGCAGCTCACGGCGCTCGCCGAGGCCCAGGCCGAGACGACCGCCGATCTCTGGGTGATGGCGCCCATGATCGCCGACCCCGAGGAGTCCGAGTACTTCGTGACACTCGCCAAGGAGCTCGGCATCAAGGTCGCCGGCGTCATGGCCGAGGTGCCGTCGCTGGCCCTCATGGCGAAGGAGGTCGCCGCCGTGAGCGACTTCGTGAGCATCGGCACCAACGACCTGACCCAGTACACGTTGGCTGCCGACCGCCTCCTCGGTTCGGTCGCGCACTACCAGGACCCGTGGCATCCTGCCGTCCTCCGCCTCATCGCGATGCTGGGGGATGCCGGACGCGAGGCGGGCAAGCCCGTCGGCGTCTGCGGCGAGGCCGCGGCCGATCCGGATCTCGCCGTCGTGCTCGTGGGCCTCGGCGTCACGAGCCTCTCCATGACACCCGCCGCCCTGGCGGATGTTCGTGCGGAACTCGCACGAACGACCCTCGAGCAAGCGAAGGCCCGTGCCGCCGCTGCGCTCTCCGCTCCCTCAGCCGCCGAGGCGCGTCGCGCCGCTGCGGCCGCCGGATAGACGATTCACCCCCACAACCCAATACCCACTCACCAGACACTCATTCATCACAAGGAGAACCTGACCATGACAACGACGTCCGCAGAGCCCGTCGCCCAGGGCGGCGGTGCCAGGGTCGCAGTACAGCGATTCGGTACCTTCCTTTCGGGCATGATCATGCCCAACATCGCGGCCTTCATCGCGTGGGGCATCATCACCGCCCTCTTCATCCCCACGGGCTGGCTCCCCAACGAGCTGCTCGCAGGGCTCGTGGGGCCGATGCTCACGTACCTCATTCCGTTGCTCATCGCCTTCACCGGTGGTCGCATGGTCTACGGCCACCGCGGTGGTGTGATCGGAACGATCGCCGCCATGGGTGTCATCGTCGGCGGTGACGGCAGCATCATGATCCTCGGTGCGATGGTCGCCGGCCCGCTGGCCGCCTGGATCCTGAAGTCCATCGAGAAGCTGTGGGTCGGCAAGGTGCGCCCCGGCTTCGAGATGCTCGTCGACAACTTCTCGGCAGGCATCATCGGCTTCGTCCTGGCGCTCGCCGCCTTCTTCGGACTGACGCCGATCATCAACTGGATCACCAACGTTCTCGGTGGCGGTGTCGGATTCCTCATCGACAACGGGCTGCTCCCGCTCGCGTCGATCATCGTTGAGCCCGCCAAGGTGCTGTTCCTCAACAATGCGATCAACCACGGCGTGTTCACGCCGCTCGGGGTCGAGCAGGTCGCGGAGACGGGCAAGAGCATCCTGTTCCTCATCGAGGCGAACCCTGGCCCGGGCGCCGGACTTCTGCTCGCGATCACGTTCTTTGGTGTTGGTGTTGCTCGCGCCACGGCGCCGGGAGCGTTCATCATCCAGTTCTTCGGTGGAATCCACGAGGTCTACTTCCCCTACGTGCTCGCGAAGCCCATCCTCATCCTCGGTCTCATCGCCGGTGGAGCATCGGGCGTTCTGGTGAACGTGATCGGCAACGGTGGCCTCATCGCGCCGGCGTCGCCTGGGTCCATCATCGCGATCATGGGTGGCGCGATCGCGGCGCAGACCACTCTCACGGTTGCACTCTCGGTGATCGTCTCGGCAGCAGTCACCTTCCTCGTGACGATGCTCCTCCTCCTCGCAAGCCGTAAGCGGGACCTCGCGGCGTCAGACGCTGCTTTCGGTGCCGCGATCACGCAGACCGAGGCGAACAAGGGCAAGTCGTCTGCGCTCCTCGATGCCATGGCTGCCCAGGGCAAGGCCAGCACGCCGCTCCAGAACATCGTGTTCGCCTGCGATGCCGGCATGGGCTCGAGCGCCATGGGCGCGTCGGTCTTGCGCAAGAAGCTCCAGAAGGCTGGGGTAGAGGGAGTGACGGTGACCAACAAGGCCATCGCGAACCTCGACGGTACGGAGGATCTGATCATCACGCACCAGGACCTCACCGACCGTGCCCGGCAGCAGAACCCCAAGGCCGTCCACGTCTCCGTGGACAACTTCATGGGTTCGCCGAAGTACGACGAGGTTGTCGACCAGCTGGCGGCCCAGTCCACTTCAGCGAGCAAGTAGCGCAAGCGCTACCGGACAGCACAGCGTTACTCAACAGCACAGGACGGGAACACCATGGCGAACCAGGTACTGACCGAGAAGCAGATCAAGATCGAGGGCACCGCGACGACCAAGCTGGAAGCGATGCGCGAGGCTGCTGACATCCTCGTCGCCGCCGGTGCGGTCACGAGTGCCTACCTCCCCGCGATGCTCGAACGCGAGGAATCGGTCTCGACCTACATGGGCAACTACCTGGCCATCCCGCACGGCACGAACGAGAGCAAGGACGCGATCCTTGCGTCCGCGCTCTCGTTCGTGCGGTACTCGACCCCCATCGACTGGGACGGCAACCCCGTTCGCTTCGTCGTGGGGATCGCCGGAATCGGCAACGAGCACCTCGACATCCTCTCGAGCATCGCGATCGTCTTCTCCGACGAGGACGAGGTCGATGCGCTCATTGCCGCGACGAGTGCCGAGGAGATCCTCGACATCCTCTCGGAGGTCAACACCTGATGAAGGCCGTCCACTTCGGTGCTGGCAACATCGGCCGCGGCTTCGTCGGCCTGCTGCTGCATCGCGCGGGATACGAGGTCGTCTTCGCGGATGTCGCGGCCCCTCTCATCGACGCTCTCAATGCGGCGAACAGCTACACCGTGCACGAGGTCGGCGCCGGCGCCCAGGATCACGTCGTCACGGGCTTCCGCGGCATCAACAGCTCCACCGACGAGGAGGCCCTGATCTCCGAGATCGCGTCGGCCGATGTCGTCACGACCGCGGTGGGACCGAACGTGCTCAAGTTCGTCGCCCCCGTCATCGCCGCGGCGCTGCGGAAGCGTCGCACCGAGACCCCGCTGGCGATCATGGCCTGCGAGAACGCGATCAATGCGACGGACATCCTCGAGGGATTCGTCGTCGAGGCCGTCGGCGATGACAAGACCGTGCTCGATCGGGCGGTGTTCGCCAATACCGCCGTCGACCGCATCGTGCCGATCCAGCCAGCCGAATCGGCCCTGGATGTCACGGTGGAGACGTACTTCGAGTGGGCCATCGATCGACGCCCCTTCGCCGACGCGCCGCCGCCCATCGCCGACGCCCACTGGGTCGACGACCTGGCGCCCTACATCGAGCGCAAGCTCTTCACTGTCAACACCGGGCACGCGACGATCGCCTACTTCGGATTTCTTGCCGGCGCGGAGTTGATCTCCGAGGCGCTCGCCATGCCAGCGGTGGACTCCTCGGTTCGTGCGGTGCTCGCCGAGACCAAGGAGCTCCTTGTTCGCAGGCATCTTCTCGACCCCGAGGAGCAGCAGGCCTACATCGAGCGGATCCTGGTGCGCTTCGCGAACCCCGAGCTGCCCGACCGCGTCGACCGGGTGGGCCGCCAGCCGTTGCGCAAGCTCAGTCGCGGCGAACGCTTCATCGCGCCCGCGGCCGACCTCGCCGAGGCGGGCAGCCACCCCGTCGCACTGCTCGCCGCGATCGGTGCCGCCCTGCGTTTCGATGTGGCGGACGATCCGCAGAGCGTCGAGCTGCTGGAGCGGCTGGAGCGCGAGCCCGCTCCCGAGTTCGTGACATCCGTCACCGGCATCGAGGAGGGGCATCCGCTCTTCGCAGGACTCCTGCGAGAGGTCGAATCCGCGAGAGGCGAGAAGGGCTAGACCGGCAGAGCCTGGCGCTCGAGCACGCTCTCGTAGTGACCGAGCAGGTCATCGCAGACGTTCTCCCACGTGCGGCCGAGTACCGTGCGGCGACCTGCTTCGCCCATCCGCAGACGCAGCGCCTCATCCTCCGCGAGAGTCGCGATGTGCCCGCGAAGCTGGGCGTCGAACCGTGGGTCGAAGAGGTAGCCGTTGACTCCCTGCTGCACGAGATCGATGGGCCCTCCGGCACGCGGGGCGATCACCGGAAGCCCGCTCGCGTGCGCCTCTTGCACGGTCTGGCCGAAGGTCTCCTCGGCCCCGGTGTGGGCGAAGATGTCGAATGACGCGTAGGCGAGGGCGAGCTCCCTCCCCGACAGCGATCCGAGGTAGGTCGTGGGGATGCCGGAGAGCTGCTTGCGCACGAGGGGGAGTGACGGCCCGTCGCCGACGATCGCGAGACGGATGCCCCTGAGCCCTCGCAACGAGTCGAAGCGCTCCAGCTGCTTCTCCGGCGCGATACGGCCGACGTAACCCACGATCGTCTCGCCCTCCGGTGCGATCCGCTCGCGCAGGAGCTGCACGAGCGGATCCTGCCGATTGCGCGGGTGATAGGTCGCGAGGTCGACTCCACGACCCCAGCGTGCGAGTCGCGGAACGCCAGCGGATTCGAGGTCGGTCATCGATGCGGATGACGGCACGAGGGTCAGCTCAGCACCCTCGTGGATCCAGCGCACCACCCGCCACGCGAAGCGGGTTGCTGCGCCCAGGCGATTGCGACGCGCGTAGCCCGCGACATCCGTCTGGAAGATCGCGACCGCGGGGATGCCGAGGCGACGACCAGCCGCGATGGCCTGGGCTCCCAGCAGGAACGGGGACGCCGCGTGGATGACGTCAGGCCGGAAGTCGGAGATGATGCCCTGGAGGTGCGGGCTCGGAAGCCCGACGGGGAACTGCCGGTACGCAATCGCTGGAACCTCGCGCACGGGGAAGCCCGCGTACTCCCGCGGAGCGCCAGCGGCCGGCACGACGACCATCGCCTCGTGGCCACGGAGCGCCAGATGCTCGAGCACCTTGCGCACGCTCGTGGTGACGCCGTTCGTAGTGGGGAGGAAACTCTCGCTGACGACGAGTACTCGCATGACTTCAGGGTCCGCGCGGGTGGTGGACGCACGGTGAACCCCGCCTGACGTGTCGATGGCGGGTGTATGTCGGGCATCTCACGGAGGCTCGCGCCCTAGAATCGGGTCCCATGAGTGCATCCGGGGGCCCGATCGACGATTTCTACAGTGTGATTCCGGCAGGGGGCATCGGCTCACGCCTGTGGCCGTTGTCGAGGGCGGATGCCCCGAAGTTCCTGCATGACCTCACAGGCTCCGGACAGACCCTCCTCAAAGACACCTGGGATCGCCTCGTTCCTCTTTCCGGCGCCGACCGCATCATGGTCGTGACGGGGCGAGCGCATCGCGCGGCCGTCGAGGGCCAGCTTCCCCAGCTCGAGGACCCGAATGTCGTGCTCGAGAGTGAGCCGCGCGACTCCTCGGCCGCCATCGGTCTCGCCGCGGCCGTGCTTCTGCGCCGCGAACCCGACGTCATCATCGGCTCGTTCGCCGCCGACCATGTCATCCGCGACACCCGAGGTTTTCGCCGGGCCGTGCAGGAGGGCGTCGCGGCCGCCCGCGCCGGATACATCGCAACCATCGGTATCACGCCGACGGAACCCGCGATCGGCTTCGGCTACATCCACTGCGCAGGCCCCCTCGCCATCGACGGCGCCCCGAACGCGGTCGTCGCGAGCTCCTTCGTGGAGAAGCCCGACCTCGCAACCGCGGAGCGCTACCTCGCCGATGGCGGCTACCTCTGGAACGGCGGTATGTTCATCGCCCGCGCCGATGTCCTGCTCCGGCAGCTCGGTGAAGCCGACCCCGATCTCCTCGCAGGCATCAACGAGCTTGCCGACGCGTGGGACACGCCCCGCCGCGGTGCCGTCGTCGACAAGGTCTGGCCGACGCTCAGGAAGATCGCGATCGACTACACCGTCGCCGAGCCCGCGGCGGAGGCAGGCCGCCTGGTTGTCGTCCCCGGCGACTTCGACTGGGATGACGTCGGTGACTTCGCGTCGATCGCCAAACTGCACTCCGGTGGCCGCAAGTCCGACCTCGCGATTCTCGGTGAGAACGCGCGGGTGCTCGCGGACGCATCGACGGGCATCGTCGTCAGCCAGAGCAAGCGGATGATCTCCCTCATCGGCGTCACGGACATCGTCGTCGTGGATACTCCCGATGCACTCCTCGTGACCACCACCGCGAACGCCCAGCGGGTGAAGTCCGTGGTCGACGCGCTGCGATTGTCCGGCAGCAACGACGTGCTCTAGGTCGGGCATCCCGCGTTCAAGAATGTGCAGGTCAGGGCCGAAAATGTGTCCGGCTCGTTACGGGCCGGTCGCTACTGTGTAACCATTCGGCCACGTCCTGCTCCCAGCCGTTTCGCGCGTCGTAACTTTGGGTAACGTGTACTCCACTAAGTCCCAGCTGTCCCGCTGGGCTGCATCTTGGAGGACACCTTGAGAATCACTCGCGGCCGCGTCATCAGCGGCATCGCACTGGTCGGAACGGGCGCACTGCTGCTCGCCGGCTGCGCAGCAGCACCCGAAGAGGGCGGCGACGACACCGCCGCCGTTGACTTCCTTCCCTGCATGGTTTCCGACGCTGGCGGCTTCGACGACAAGTCGTTCAACCAGCTCGGCTACGAGGGTCTCCTCGAGGCCGCCGGTGAGATCGGCGTCGAGCCGATCACGGTCGAGTCCGCCTCGGAGACCGACTACGCACCCAACATCGAGAGCCTTCTCGGCCAGGGCTGCGACCTCATCGTCACGGTCGGCTTCGCGCTCTCCGCAGCAACCCTCGAGGCTGCAGAGGCGAACCCCGATGTCGAGTTCGCCCTGATCGACGACGCGGCAGACGCCGACTTCGACGGCAAGACCGACTTCGACAACACCAAGCCGATCATCTTCGACACGGCCCAGGCCGCGTTCCTCGCCGGCTACGCAGCGGCGAGCTACACGAAGACCGGAACCGTCGCGACCTGGGGTGGCATGAACTTCCCCACCGTCACGATCTTCATGGACGGCTTCGCACAGGGTGTCGCGTACTACAACCAGGAGAACGGCAAGGACATCAAGGTCCTCGGCTGGACTGGCGACGGCGAGACGTCGACCTTCACGGGTGGCTTCGAGGCCAACGACGTCGCGAAGACGACCGCTCAGAACTTCATCGACCAGGGTGCAGACATCCTGCTGCCCGTCGGTGGACCGATCTACCAGAGCGCCGTTGCCGCCATAGCGGACTCCGGCAAGGAGATCGCCCTCGTTGGTGTTGACGCCGACCTGTTCGAGACCGACCCGTCGACGGCCGACATCATCCTGACGTCGATCCTCAAGGGCATCAAGACGGCCACGGCCGCCGTGGTCTCCGACGCAGCAGCCGGCAACTTCTCGAACGAGGCGTACGTCGGAACGCTCGAGAACGATGGAGTTGGCCTCGCGCCGTTCCACAACTTCGAGAGCCTCGTGTCGCCTGACCTCTCGGGCCAGCTCGACACGATCTCCGCAGGCATCGTCGACGGCAGCATCCCCGTCACGTCCTACCTCAACCCGTAACACGGGGCGAGTCCCGGTCGGGGAGGCCAGCTCAGCTGGTCTCCCCGACCTTCTTTAACTGCGCCTTTTCGCGCGCGGAGATTAGATTGGACAGCATGAAACTGGAGCTTCGAGGGATCACCAAGAGGTTCGGTTCGCTGGTCGCCAACGACCACATTGACCTCACGGTCGAGCCGGGCGAGATCCACTGCCTTCTGGGCGAGAACGGCGCAGGAAAGTCAACGTTGATGAACGTGCTCTACGGCCTGTACCAGGCCGACGAGGGCGAGATCCTCCTGGACGACGTTGTGCAGCACTTCACCGGTCCGGGGGATGCCATGAATGCTGGCATCGGCATGGTTCACCAGCACTTCATGCTCATCCCCGTCTTCACGGTCGCCGAGAACGTCATGCTCGGTCACGAGGAGACGAAGTTCGGCGGGCGCCTCGACCTCGACGGCGCACGTGAGAAAGTGCGCGAGATCTCAGCCCGTTTCGGTTTCGACGTCGACCCGGACGCCCTCGTCGACGACCTCCCCGTCGGCGTCCAGCAGCGCGTCGAGATCATCAAGGCACTGTCGCGGGATGCCCGCGTGCTCGTGTTCGACGAGCCGACTGCCGTGCTGACTCCCCAGGAGACCGACGAGCTCATCGGCATCATGCGCCAGCTCAAGGAGGGTGGCACCTCCATCGTCTTCATCACGCACAAGCTGCGTGAGGTTCGCGAGGTCGCCGACCGCATCACCGTCATCCGTCTTGGCAAGGTCGTCGGCGAGGCATCCCCGACCGACACCAATGAGGAGCTCGCTTCGCTCATGGTCGGCCGTGCCGTCGACCTCATGATCGACAAGGGTCCCGCCAACCCGGGCGACGTCGCCCTCAAGGTCGACAAGCTCTCGGTCATCGACCCTCGTAACCAGCTCGTCGTGAACAACGTGAGCTTCGAAGTGCGGGCTGGCGAGATTCTCGCGATCGCCGGGGTGCAGGGCAACGGCCAGACCGAGCTCACCGAGGCCATCCTCGGCCTGCAGCCCAAAGTCACCGGTGAGATCAGCCTCGGCGGGGTCTCCCTGACGGGTCTCGGCGTGCGCAAGGTGCTGAACGCGGGCGTTGGCTTCGTGCCGGAGGACCGCAAGGAGGACGGACTCGTCGCCGAGTTCACCATCGCGGAGAACCTCATGCTCGACCGCTCCGACAGCCTGCCGTTCGTCAAGGCAGGCACTCTCCAGCTGCGCTACCTCTCCGAGTTCGCCGAGGAGAAGATCACAGAATTCGACATCCGTGCGCAGGGCATCGAGACCCACGTCGGCCGTCTCTCCGGCGGTAACCAGCAGAAGGTCGTGCTCGCGCGCGAATTGAGCCGCGAGCTCAAGCTCTTCGTCGCTGCGCAGCCCACGCGCGGCCTCGACGTCGGCTCGATCGAGTTCGTGCACACCCGTATCGTGCAGGCCCGGGATGCCGGTGTGCCCGTCATCGTCGTGTCCACCGAGCTCGACGAGGTTGCCGCCCTCGCCGATCGCATCGCGGTCATGTACCGCGGTGGCATCGTCGGAATCGTGCCAGGCGGAACACCCCGCGAAGTGCTCGGCCTCATGATGGCTGGCGAACACCCCGATCATCCCGTAGACCCGAGTGCGGGGGAGGCAGCATGAGCGACCCGAAGATCACCACGTCGGTGCCCACGCCGGGCAGCGTCGACACCACCCTCGAGCCGGGCCAGAAACCCAACGAGGTCGCCCCGCCGTCGCGGTCGCAGCAGGTGCTCCGCGACATCCTCGGTGGCAGTGCGATGATCTCGGTGCTCGCCGTCGTGCTGGCGCTCCTCGCCGGTGGAATCCTCATCGCCCTCACGGACAAAGACGTGCAGACCGCATCCGGGTACTTCTTCTCCCGGCCCGGTGACACGTTCGGCGCCATCTGGAGCGCGATCTCCGGCGCGTACATCGCACTCTTCCAGGGGTCGATCTACAACTTCAGGGTCGACGGGTTCATCGCGGGCATCCGCCCGTTCACCGAGACGCTCAAGTTCGCCACGCCGCTCATCGCGGCCGGGCTCGGTGTCGCGCTCGCGTTCCGCGTCGGCCTGTTCAACATCGGTGGCCGCGGCCAGATGCTGGTGGCGGCGGGTGCCGCGGGCTACGTCGGCTTCGCGTGGCCGCTGCCCTACGGCATCCACGTCATCGTCGCGGTGCTCGCGGGTGTCATCGCGGGAGCGATCTGGGGTGGCATCGTCGGTCTTCTCAAGGCGCGCACGGGTGCGCACGAGGTGATCGTCACGATCATGCTCAATTACGTCGCCTTCTACCTGATCTCGTACCTGCTCACCCAGCAGTGGGCTCTGCAGGCTCCCGGCTCGACCAACCCCAAGTCGGCTGCCATGCTGCCGACGGCGGTGTTCCCGAAGATCCTCGGCGACCAGTTCAACCTCCACTTCGGATTCATCCTGGCGATCGCGGCGACCGTCTACGTCTGGTACCTGATCAATCGTTCGAGCCTCGGATTCCGGTTCCGTGCGGTGGGCGAGAACCCCAACGCTGCACGCGTTGCCGGCATCAACGTGAAGAACGTCTACGTGTGGGCGATGCTCATCTCGGGTGGCCTGGTCGGCCTCGCGGGCGTGAGCCAGGTACTCGGAACGGTGACCACCGGGTTCACGGCCGGCATCGACGCTGGTATCGGCTTCGACGCGATCACGGTCGCACTTCTCGGGCGGTCCAAGCCGGTCGGGGTGTTCGTGGCCGGAGTTCTCTTCGGAGCACTCAAGGCCGGCGGCTACTCCATGCAAGCAGCACAGGGAGTTCCCATCGACATCGTTCTCGTCGTGCAGTCGCTCATCGTGCTCTTCATCGCGGCGCCCCCGCTCGTGCGCACGATCTTCCGCCTACCCGTTCCGGGCACCGCGCCGAAACGGACTGGCACGGCAGTGGAGGTGGCCAAGTGAGCGCCGTAACCCCTGCCGTCGTGCCGTCGTCCGCGCCGATCACCCTCGAGAAGGCGGTCGTCCGCAACTGGAAGCCCGCGATCGCACTCGGCATCTTCGCGATCATCGGGCTGCTCATCTTCATCGTCTTCGGCCGAGGCGGAACCACCGTGTTCCGCCTCTCGACCGACAGCGATGTACTGCAGTTGCCCGCGATCCCGGTGGATGTCACGTCGGCGAGCATCGTCGTGACCGTCCTCCTCTTCGCCATCGCTGCCTACTCGGCATGGCTCGCCTACCGCGCGCAGCGCACCCCGTTGTGGCTCATCTCGGTGTTCGCGATCCTGTTCCTGTTCGGTTTCCTCGCGTGGGCAGCCTCCGGGGCGACCCTCCCCGTGACGGGACTTCTCATCGGAACCGTCGGCCTGAGCGTTCCGCTCATCTTCGGTGCGCTCGGTGGTGTGATCTCGGAGCGGGTCGGCGTTGTGAATGTCGCGATCGAGGGACAGTTGCTCGCTGGAGCGTTCGTCTCGGCGGTCGTGGCATCCGCCATCGGCGACCCGATCGTGGGGCCGATCGCCGGCCTGGCTGCTGCTGTCGTCGCTGGCGTGCTCGTGGCCTTCGTGCTCGCCGCCTTCTCGATCAAGTACTTCGTCGACCAGGTCATCGTGGGAGTCGTCCTCAACGTGCTCGTGGTCGGTCTCACGAGCTTCCTGTTCTCGACCCTCCTCGCGCCGAACGCGGCACTGCTCAACTCGCCGCCGCGCTTCCCGCGCCTCCCGATCCCGCTGCTCAGCGAGATTCCCGTGATCGGCCCCGTGCTGTTCCGCCAGACGATCATCGTGTACCTCATGTACATCGCGGTGTTCCTCGTGTGGTTCGCGCTCTTCAAGACCCGCTGGGGCCTCCGCCTCCGCTCGGTCGGAGAGCACCCGCAGGCTGCGGACACCGTGGGTATCAACGTCAACAGCACGCGATTCTGGAACGTCTCGCTCGCGGGAGCGATCGCAGGCCTCGGCGGTGCGTACTTCACGCTCGGGTCGGTCGGTGCTTTCAACAAGGAGATGACGGCGGGTGCCGGATTCATCGCCCTCGCCGCCGTGATCTTCGGCCGATGGGATCCGATCCGTGCGACGCTCGCCGCGTTGCTCTTCGGATTCGCGTCGAACCTCCAGAGCGTGCTGTCGATCATCGGTTCGCCGGTGCCGAGCGAGTTCATGCTCATGCTGCCCTACCTCGTGACGATCTTCGCCGTGGCGGGGCTCGTCGGACAGGTTCGCGGCCCAGCCGCAGCCGGAAAGCCGTATGTGAAATCGTGAGTGAGTTCATCCCGCAGACTGAGGCCGACTGGGACGCCCTGCGCGGCGTCGCCAAGGAGGCACTGGCACACGCGTACGTTCCGTACTCCAACTTCCCCGTCGGGGTCGCGGCGATCGTCGACGACGGGCGCGTGATTTCTGGTGCGAATGTCGAGAATGCGTCGTACGGACTCACGCTCTGCGCTGAGTGCACGCTCGTGTCATCCCTGCACATGACGGGCGGCGGCAAGCTCGTTGCCTTCACGTGCGTCGATGGTCACGGCAATGCCCTCATGCCGTGCGGCCGGTGTCGCCAGCTGCTCTTCGAGCACTCGGCCGAGGGGATGCTGCTCGAGACGGTCTCGGGGATCAAGACGATCGACGAGGTCATCCCGGATGCCTTCGGTCCGCGCACCCTGATCGAGTACCGCGAAGAGAGTGTGTGACGTGGCTGTGGAACCCTTCGACGTCGTCGACCTGATCCACGCCAAGCGTGACCACGGAACACTCTCGACCGAGCAGATCAGCTGGCTCGTCGATGCCTACACGCGCGGATACGTCGGCGACGAGCAGATGGCTGCGATGGCGATGGCCATCTTCCTCAACGGCATGGGCCGCGAGGAGGTTCGTGATCTCACACTCGCGATGATCGCCTCGGGGGAGACCCTCTCGTTCGACGGTCTCGACAAGCCGACCACCGACAAGCACTCCACCGGCGGTGTTGGCGACAAGATCACGCTTCCGTTGGCACCGCTCGTGGCATCCTTCGGGGTCGCCGTTCCGCAGCTCTCGGGCCGCGGCCTCGGCCACACGGGTGGCACCCTCGACAAGCTCGAGAGCATCCCGGGATGGCGCGCAAAGCTCTCGAACGAGGAGTTCTACGCGCAACTCGAGTCAGTCGGCGCGGTCATCTGCGCCGCCGGCTCCGGTCTCGCCCCCGCGGACGGCAAGCTCTACGCCCTGCGCGACATCACGGGAACCGTCGAGTCGATCCCGCTCATCGCCTCGTCGATCATGTCGAAGAAGATCGCAGAGGGAACGGCGTCGCTCGTGCTCGACGTGAAGTTCGGCTCCGGTGCCTTCATGAAGGACCAGGACCGCAGCCGCGAACTCGCCGAGACGATGGTGCGCCTTGGTAAGGACGCCGGCGTCAACACGGTCGCGCTCCTCACCAACATGAACGTGCCGCTGGGGCTCGCGATCGGCAACGCCAACGAGGTGCGCGAATCGGTGGAGGTACTCGCCGGCGGTGGCCCGGCCGATGTCGTGGAGCTCACGGTCGCACTCGCGCGCGAGATGCTCGCCCAGGCGGGGCAACCGGACGCCGACGTCGAGGCCGCGCTGAACGACGGCCGCGCCATGGACACGTGGAACGCGATGATCCGCGCGCAGGGCGGTGACCCGGATGCTGCTCTGCCCGAGCCGCGCGAGTCGCACGTGGTCACCGCGGAGGCTGACGGCATCCTCTCGACGCAGGAGGCACTGCCGTTCGGCGTGGCCGCCTGGCGCCTGGGCGCCGGACGTGCGCGTAAGGAGGACCCGGTGCAGCATGCTGCGGGCATAGACCTGCACGCGAAGCTCGGGGATGCCGTGACCAAGGGCCAGCCCCTGTTCACGCTCCACGCCGACGAGCCCGCCCGCTTCGAGCGAGCACTGGAAGCCCTGGAGGGCGCCTACGCCATTACGCAGGACGCCCCGACCCTCACCCCCCTCATAGCCGCTCGCATCGCGTAGCTGGGGTGGATGTCGCTCAGCGACGCTTCGCTCGCTGAGGTTTGAGGAGCCCGCGCGCGTTCATACATGCGCGCGCTCATCGAATGTCAGCGCGGGGTGCCGATGCGCTCGAGCGCGTCGACCACCAGGGCCCAGAACTTCGGATGGTCCAGGTTGCGGGCCACTTGTGTGGTGCAGTCATCCGGGGCGGGCGCCCTGAAGTCGGCCACGGTCATGCCGAGGGTGAGGGTCCCCGCGAGCTCGATGTCGAGCGGAACCCGCACCGTCTCCATCACGGACTGGTCGATCACGTAGGCGACAGCACACGGATCGTGCACCGGCGGATGCTCGAACCCCTGCTGGTCGCGATAGGTCTCGCCGAAAAACTCGAGCAACTCGCCGACGAATCGAGCCGGGGGAGTGCCGACGGCGGCGATCGCCGCAGCGACCGAAGGGGTGGCGAGCGCATCGTGCGTGAGGTCGAGCCCCACCATCGTGAGCGGCCACGACTCGTTGAACACGATGTGCGCAGCCTCAGGGTCGATCACGATGTTGAACTCGCTCGTCGCGCTCCAGTTGCCGACGTTGACACCCCCACCCATGAGCACGACCTCACGAACCCGAGAGGCGATGCGCGGCTCCTTGCGCACGGCGAGCGCGATGTTCGTGAGCGCACCGGTGGGAACCAGGGTGATCTCTCCGGGCTCCGAGGCCATCACGATGTCGATGATGAAATCGACCGCGTGCCGGGGGTCGAGCTCGCCGATCGGTTCGGGCAGCACGGGCCCGTCGAGTCCCGAGTCGCCGTGGATCGACTCCGCGACTTCGACCTCCCGCACGAGGGGCCGGTGCGATCCGCGAGCGATGGGCACGCCCGTCATCCCGCCGACCCGCGCGACCGCGCGAGCGTTGCGCGTGACCTTGTCGATCGTCTGGTTGCCCATGACGGTCGTAATGCCCACGAGATCGATCTCGGGACTGCCCCAGGCGAGCAGCATGGCGATCGCGTCGTCGTGGCCCGGGTCGCAGTCGAGGATGATCTTTCGTGCCATGAGCCGAGCATACTGCCGACGCATATGAAAGTTACATTCGTATGTGTAACATCGGATCATGTCGAACTCGTCAGAACTCAGCGCGCGAGGTGCAGCCCGCGTCGAGTGGATCCGCTCCCGGATGCCGCTGCTCGCGCGAGCACGGGCGGACTTCCAGTCATCCCGTCCCTTCGCGGGCCACCTCATCGGGATGTCCCTGCACGTTGAACCCAAGACGGCCGCGCTCCTCGAGACCCTCGCCGCCGGTGGCGCGGAGATCGTCGCCACGGGCAACCACGGCTCCACTCAGGACGACGTCGTGGCTCACCTGCGCGACCTTGGCATGACGGTGCACGGCAGTCGCGACGACACCCTCGAGCAGCACCACGCAAACGTTGCAGCGGTCGCAGCCGCGCGTCCCGACATCCTGCTCGACAACGGAGCAGACCTCGCTGCGCTCGCCGCTGGTGCGAGCGACGACTGGCGCATCGTCGGCGGCACCGAGGAGACCACCTCTGGCGGCCTCCGCCTGCGCACGGAGCTCGAGGGTCGCATCCCGTTCCCTGTCATCGTGATCAATGACAGCCTGCTCAAGGCAATCGGTGAGAACCGTCACGCGGTCGGCCAGTCCGTGGTCGAGAGCTTCATGCGTATCACCAACCTCATGGTGCCTGGCCGCCGTTTCGTGGTCGCGGGCTACGGATGGTGCGGCAGCGGTGTCGCGCACTACCTCCGCGCTCTCGGCGGCAAGGTGGCCGTCGCGGAGATCGACGAGCTGAAAGCGTTCGAGGCCGCCATGGACGGCTACCGCGTCGCCCCCATCGAGGATCTCGCCGAGTGGGGCGAGGTGTTCATCACGGCTACCGGCCACCCGGGCGTGCTCACCGAGTCGTTCTTCGAGAAGGTGGCGGATGGCGCGATCCTCGCCAACTGCGGGCACTTCCCGTGGGAGATCGACGTGCCGGCCCTGCGCGAGTACTCGGTCGGCGCGACGGTGCTCGACGAGGCCATCGAGCGCATCGACCTGCCGGGCGGGCGCCACGTCATCCTCATCGCTGACGGTCGCATGTTCAACCTCGCGGGCCGCGAGCCGAAGGGCAACTCACTCGAGTCGATGGACCTCGGCTTCCTGTTGCAGTCGCTCTCGCTCGAGCGCGTCGCCACGGCGCCCGAGTCGCTCCTCGCCGGCGCCCAGCCTGTGCCCGACGACCTCGACCGCGAGATCGCGAGACGGATGCTCGCCGCCATGGCCGCGCACCGCTGATGGCCGAGCAGCCGTCCACGTACCAGGCGCCTGCGCTCGACAAGGGACTCGACATCCTCGAGTTGCTCGCCGACCAGCCGGGTGAGCTCAGCCAGTCCGAGATCGCGGACGGCGTGGGCCGCAGCGTCGGTCAGATCTTCCGCGTGCTCGCGACTCTCGAGCGGCGCGGGTACATCGTGCGCGATGCGCAGTCCGGGCTGTACTCGTCGTCGATGAAGCTGTTCGACCTCGCGCACCGCAACCCGCCACTGCGGGGGCTCATCGCCGTGGCATCGGCACCCATGCGCGAGCTTGCCGAATCCACACGCCAGTCGTGCAACCTGAGCGTGCTCGACGCGGGCCGCGTACGCGTGATCGCGCAGGTCGAGAGTCCCGCGGACTTCGGTTACCGCGTGCGTGTGGGCGCGGAATTCGCGGTGGATGACACGGCGACGGGCACCGCGCTCACCACGGGCGAACCTGTCGTGCGACCGGATCGGCTCCAGCCGGGCATCACGGACGTCGTCGTGCCCGTCACCGATGCATCCGGCACCATCGCGGCACTCACCGTGCCGTATGTCGCCACCACGTTCAGCGCTGTTCCGGCCGAGGATGTCGTCGCCGCCGCCACCCGGGCTGGGGCCGCCATCTCACGACTATTGCAGGGTGAACCCCGGTAGGTTAGAGGCATGAACCCCGCAGCTGCCGAATTCCTGATGCCCGGGGGAGGAGCAAGCATCAGCGCGCTCCCGAAGGTGTCACTGCACGACCACCTCGACGGTGGACTGCGGCCCCAGACGATCATCGACCTCGGCCGCGAGATCGGCCTCGAGCTGCCCGCCGAGAACGCGGATGAACTCGGCCAGTGGTTCGCCGAAAAGAGCGACTCGGGCTCGCTCGTCGAGTACCTGAAGACCTTCGATCTCACGACCGCTGTAATGCAGACGCACGACGGTCTCGTGCGCGTCGCGCGGGAGTTCGTGCAGGACCTCGCGGCAGACGGTGTCATCTACGGCGAGATCCGGTGGGCTCCCGAGCAGCACGTTGCGCGCGGGCTCACGCTCGACCAGACGGTGGAGGCCGTGCAGGAGGGCCTGGACGCGGGAGTAGCGGATGCCGCGGCGGGCGGTCACGGCATCCGTGTCGGCCAGCTCGTCAGCGCTATGCGCCACGCGGACCGCGGTCTCGAGATCGCGGAACTCGCGAAGCGCCACTTCGGCAACGGTGTCGTGGGCTTCGACATCGCGGGTGCCGAGGCCGGCTTCCCGGCTGGCAACCTGCGCGATGCTTTCGACTACCTCGCCCACAACTACATTCCCGCGACAGTGCACGCCGGCGAGGCCGACGGCATCGACAGCATCCGCGGGGCGCTCTTCGACGGCCGGGCCCTGCGCCTCGGCCACGGCGTTCGCCTCGCTGAAGACGTGCAGACCGCCCGCGAGGACGACGAGAACACCTACGTGACCCTCGGCCCCGTCGCCCAGTGGGTCAAGGATCGCGAGATCGCCCTCGAGCTCTCCCCGTCATCGAACCTGCAGACCGGCGCAATCGAGCAGTGGGGTGACGAGCTCATCGACCACCCGTTCGACCTGCTGTACCAGCTGGGCTTCCGGGTGACGGTCAACACCGACAACCGCCTCATGAGCGCAACGTCGCTGAGCCGCGAGCTGTATCTCCTCGCGGAGACCTTCGGCTACGACCTCACTGATCTCGCGGTGTTCCAACTCAATGCCGCGGCAGCGGCGTTCCTGCCGCTCGAGGACCGCGAGGCGCTTGCCGACGCGATCGTCGCCGCATTCGACGAGGCCTGATAACGGATGGCACTGCCCCCACTCCCGGAATCCGCGATCGTCATCGGTGCCGATGTCACCACGTGGCGTGACGCGGTGACGGTTGCGGCCGACGCACTCGCGGCATCCGGCGCAGCGCGACCCACGTACGCGCGCGAGATGATCCGCATGATCGAGGAGCACGGCCCCTACGTCGTGATCGCACCGGGACTCGCTCTCGCGCACGCGCGCCCTGGGCCGGAGGTGCTCACCGATGGGCTCGCGATCGTCACGCTGCGTGAACCGGTTCGGTTCGGGCATCCGCACAACGACCCCGTCCGCGTCGTTCTCGGGCTCGCGATCACCGATCCGAGCACCCACCTCGGTGCTGTCGCAGATCTTGCCAACGTCTTCAACGACAGCTCCGCCATCTCCGATCTCGCTGCCGCGACCACCGCTGCGGAGGTTCGCACCATCATGGGCGTCTCATGAAGATCGTGACGATCTGCGGTGCAGGCATCGGCAGCTCCGGCATCTTGCGGGTGAATGCGGAGCGGGTGCTCCGCAAGTTGCGCATCGACGCCGATGTCGTAGCTGCGGATGTCACGACCATCGGTGAGGTCGCGGCGAACGCCCAGGTCATCCTGACCTCGGCAGAGTTCGTCGACGCCATCGGTACGACCAATGCCGACGTGATCGTGATCGAGAACTACTTCGATACTGCGGAGCTCACCGACAAGCTCGAGGCTGCGCTGGGCTGATTAGACCCCGAGAAGCGCCCGGACGCCCGCGTCAAGCTCGGTGATCACTGCCCCGGCGGCCGCGATGCGTGCAGCGCCGTCGCCCTCGGAGGATGAGGCATCGAGGTACACCTTGAGTTTCGGCTCGGTGCCGCTCGGCCGCACGATCACCCGTGCCCCGCCATCGAGATGGATGCGGAGGATGTCGCCGGGAGGGAACGGCCCGAAACCGTCGATGAAGTCATCGATGCTCGAGACCGCGAGAGTGCCGATGTGGCTGGGCGGTGCGGAACGGAGCGCTGCCATCATCCGCCCGATGTCGGCAAGGTCTGAGACTCGGATCGAGATCTGTCCGGAGGCGAACCCTCCGAACTTCTCGGCGAAGGCGTGGAGGTGCTGCTCGACGGTCAGCCCCTTCGCTTTCAGTTCCGAGGCCATCGAGAGGAAGTCGACGGCGGCGGAGATGCCGTCCTTGTCGAGCACCTTCGCGGGATCAACGAGGTACCCGAGGGCCTCCTCGTAGCCAAAGCTCAGGCCGGGCACGCGCGAGATCCACTTGAACCCCGTGAGGGTCTCGACGTGCTCGAGGTGGTACGCGGCGGCGACCTCTCGCAGGGCAGGGGAGGAGACGATGGATGCGCCGAGTACCCCGTCCTCCGATGCGCGTTCCGCGGCCCGCCAGCCGAGCAGCCAGCCGATCTCGTTACCGCTGAGGCGGCGCCAACCGTCAGCGGCCGGGATCGCGATCGCGAGCCGGTCGGCGTCCGGGTCATTGGCCACGACGATGTCGGCGCCGGATGCAGCGCCGAGCGCCATGACGAGGTCCATAGCGCCCGGCTCCTCCGGGTTGGGGAAGGCCACCGTCGGAAAAGTGGGATCCGGCTCGGCCTGCTCTGCAACGAGGGCCGGGGTGCCGAAACCGGCTTCAGCGAAGACTGCGCTCGCGGTCTCCCATCCCACCCCGTGCAGCGGGGTGTACGCGATGGCGACCGGTGCAGCGACAACGCCGAGGGCCGCGGTCTGGCGCACGTACTCCGTGACCACGGACTCGTCCGCGAGCACGAAGTCCGTCGAGCGCGGCAGCTCGGTGATCGAGGTGTGCGCCACCTGGTGGATGGCCTGGGCGATCTCCGCATCGGCAGGGGGAACGATCTGCGAACCGTGGTCGAGGCCACCCAGGTAGACCTTGTAGCCGTTGTCGCGTGCCGGGTTGTGGGATGCCGTCACCATGACCCCAGCGCTCGCGCCGAGGTGGCGGACGGCGAAGGCGAGCACGGGAGTCGGCAGGTGCCGGGGGAGGAGGGTCGTGCGCACTCCAGCGCCTGCCATAATCACGGCGGTGTCGCGGGCGAACACCTCGGAGTTGGTGCGAGCGTCGTACCCGATCACGACGCTCGGGCTCGGCTCGCGGTGGAGCAGGTAGGCGGCAAGGCCGGCAGCGGCCTGCGTGACGAGCACGCGGTTCATCCGCCGGGGGCCCGGGCCGAGTTCGCCACGGAGACCGGCCGTGCCGAATTCCAGGCGTGCGCCGAACCAATCACGGAGCTGGGCCTCGGCGACCGCGTCGCCGGCCTCGGCAGCAGCGATCGTGTCATCGAGCTGGGCTTTGGTGCTGGCATCCGGGTCCTGGGCAGACCACTCGCGAGCCGCGACGACCACGGGGTCGAGCGCGTCGATACTCACAGCTGGCCCACGATCTTGGCGAGGAGTGCGCTGATGCGGCCCTCGGCCTCGCGACCGGCCTCGATGACCTCCTCGTGGCTGAGGGGCGTCTTCTGGATGCCCGCAGCGAGGTTCGTGATGAGTGACATGCCGAGGATCTCCATGCCGGCCTGCCGTGCTGCGATCGCCTCGAGCGCGGTGGACATTCCGACGATGTGGCCACCGATGGCCTTCGCCATCTGCACCTCGGCGGGCGTCTCGTAGTGGGGGCCGCGGAACTGGCAGTACACGCCCTCGTCGAGGGTGGCATCCACCGTCTTCGCGAGCTCTCGCAGTCGCTTCGAGTAGAGGTCCGTGAGGTCGATGAAGGTCGCGCCCTCGAGCGGCGAGTCCGCGGTGAGGTTGATGTGGTCGGAGATGAGCACGGGGCTGCCGGGCTTCCAGGTCTCCTTGATGCCGCCTGCGCCGTTCGTCAGGATCATCGTGGTGGCGCCGGTCGCTGCCGCGGTGCGCACGGAGTGCACGACGCGGCGCACGCCGTGGTTCTCGTAGTAGTGGGTGCGGGCGCCGATCACGAGGGCGCGCTTGCCGGTCGGCAGCAGCACGGAACGGAGCGTTCCGACGTGTCCCTCGAGGGCTGGCTTCGAGAAGCCGGTGATGTCGGATGCCGGGATCGTTGCCGTCGTCTCGCCGATCAGGTCGGCGGCTTTCGCCCACCCGGAGCCGAGGGTGAGGGCAACGTCGTGGCGCTCGACGCCGGAGATATCGGCTATCTCCGAAGCTGCGATCCTGGCGATCTCGAAGGGGTCTGCTGAAGGGTCATCCAGCGGGTTGGCGGTGTGTACCTGCGACATCCCTCAAGCCTAATGTTTCGGTCCTGCGATGCCATGGGATAGGGGTCCGCAATCGTTGCCCGTGGACAGCTCGATTCAACACGCCAACCCTGTGTCGTCGCGCGCGTCGCACCGTTGGGCTGATGCCTGCGGGCGACCTAGCCCCGACCGCGGCTATACCTACCTGACGCGCAGTGCAGCTCTGCGCGGTGCAAGAATTGACGCATGGCCTATGAGTTCGAGCGTAAGCAGCGTGTTGCCGTACTCGGGGGAGGTCCCGGCGGCTACGAGGCAGCGCTCGCGGCCGCACAGCTCGGCGGTGAGGTCACCGTCGTTGAGCGCACCGGCATCGGTGGGTCGGCCGTACTCACGGACGTAGTGCCCTCCAAGACCCTGATCGCCACGGCGGAAGCGGTCGGCAACGTGGGAGAGGCCACCGATCTCGGCGTGCAGTTCTTCAGTCGAACGGATGCCGGACGAGCAGTCCGACCGGAGATCACCGTCAATCTCGCCGCCGTCAATGCGCGCCTCCTGCGACTCGCGCGCCAGCAGTCCGAGGACATGAAGTCGCAGCTGCTCAAGGCCGGCGTTCGCATCATCCAGGGCGACGGTCGCCTGGACGGGCCGAACCGCATCATCGTCTCCACCGGCAAGGGCAAGTCGCGCGTGGACTTCGACGAGTGCGAGGTGGACACCATCGTCGTGTCCGTCGGGGCACGCCCGCGCATCCTTCCGACCGCCAAGCCCGACGGCGAGCGCATCTTCACGTGGACGCAGCTCTACGACCTCAAGGAGATCCCCGAACACCTCATCGTGGTCGGCTCAGGTGTGACCGGTGCGGAGTTCGCCTCGGCGTATCGCGCGCTCGGCTCCGAGGTGACGCTCATCTCGTCGCGCGACCAGGTGCTTCCTGGGGAGGATGCCGACGCTGCCCGCGTGATCGAGGATGTCTTCAAGCGCAACGGCATGACTGTTCTCTCGAAGTCGCGCGCCGAGTCGGTGAAGCGCACTGCCGACGGCGTCGTCGCAACTCTCTCCGACGGGCGCACCGTCGAGGGCTCGCACTGTCTCATGGCCGTCGGTTCCCTGCCCAACACCGAGAACATCGGGTTGGAGGAGGCCGGCGTTCAGCTCACGGAGTCCGGGCACATCCGGGTCAATCGTGTTGCCCGCACCTCTGTTCCCTCGATCTACGCGGCGGGAGACTGCTCGGACTTCCTGCCCCTGGCATCCGTCGCCGCGATGCAGGGTCGCACGGGCGTCTTCCACGCGATGGGGGATGCCGTGAACCCCACGGAGCTGCGCAACGTCACGTCGAACATCTTCACGCAGCCCGAGATCGCGACGGTCGGCTGGTCGCAGAAGCAGATCGAGGACGGCATCGCCCAGGGCGAGATCTACAAGCTGCCGCTGGCGTCCAACCCCCGCGCAAAGATGATGGGCATGCGCGACGGCTTCGTGAAGCTGTTCGCGCGCACCGGGTCGGGCACCGTCATCGGCGGCGTGATCGTGGCGCCCCATGCATCCGAGCTCATCATGTCGGTCGCCCTCGCCGTGGAGCACCGCCTCACGGTCGACCAGCTCGCCCGTGCCTTCTCCGTCTACCCCTCCCTGACGGGCAGCATCACGGACGCCGCGCGCGCAATGCACATCGTCAACTAGGGGTCTCCTGAGGTTCTCTCCCCAAACAGCGCGCTCCTTGACTGGACGCGTGCGTATTTCGCCACCTCTCGTCAACATGGGCGACCCGTCGCCATCATCGCCCAAGCGGGAGGTGCCTGGCCCCGTTCCGATGGCCGGGCGCGCACGCTATCGGGATGCCCCACACCACGTCGACTCCCTGGCTCAAGCACCTCGTCTCATCGACCGCCATCCGAAGGTCAGGCGACGGCCCGACGTTCTACCGACGGGCTCGCGCGGGCCACTTCACCCGGCTCTGCGAGGGATGGTACGTGCCCACCGAAGGCTGGCTCGCGCTCGATCCGGACACGCAGTTTCTCCTCCGCATTCACGCGGCCGCCAGGTCATCCCGACCAGGTCTCCTGTTCTCGCACCTGTCCGCCGCGGCACTCTGGAGGTTGCCGATCGTGGGCGCGTGGCCAGAGCGACCGGAAGCCACCGTCGGTGACTCGCCCAGCGCAACGAGACGAGCGTTCACGGCGCGACGATACCCGCTACCCGACGACCGCGACACCATTGACGGCCTCGATGTCACCACCCTGCCGCGCACCCTCATCGACGTCGGACGCTCCCAACGGCTGAGCACGGCGGTAGCGATGATGGATGCCGCGCTCTCACTCGCGACCGACAGGAGCCCGATCCGCACTCGCGTCACCCGGCCGGAGCTGCTGGACGAGCTATCGCTGAGCTCCGCCCGCGGACGATCACGCTGCGCTGATGCTGTGGAACTCGCGGACGGCGCGAGTGGATCGGCCGGGGAGTCGCTCAGTCGGGTGGGCATGCACCTGCTCGGTCTGCCGAAACCAAAGCTTCAGCACGAGTTTCGCGACGAGCGTGGGCGCATCATCGTCGACTTCTGGTGGCCCGAGTTCGGCCTCGTCGGGGAGTTCGATGGGGTGGGTAAGTACCAGCGCAACGAGTTCCGCGGAGGGCGCACCCCGGGCGAGGTGGTCGTCGACGAGAAAGTCCGGGAGGACAGGCTGCGCGCCCTCGGCCCGCGCGTGACGCGGTGGGGCTGGGTGGTGGCATCCTCACTGCCGGCCCTCGAGGCCCACCTTCGCTCGGCGGGTCTGCGCTAGCCCTTGGCCGCGCTAGTCGACCAAAGTGACCACCGGCGTGCAGATGTTCGCGACTGTTGCCAAGGGGCGCGCTCTTTGGGAACAGGCCCCGGGGAGCGAGCGACGTCCAGCAGGGGTCAGTCCGCGATCGAGAGCAGTACGTGGCCCGAGGAGACCGTGGCGCCCACCGACGCGTTGACGCCCGAGATCGTGCCATCCTTGTGCGCCACGATGGGCTGCTCCATCTTCATGGCCTCGAGCACCAGGATCAGGTCACCCTTCACCACGACGTCACCCTCAGCGACCGCGAGCTTGACGATGGTCGCCTGCATGGGTGCTGTCACCGAGTCGCCGGTGACCGTGCTCACGGATGCCGCCCCCCGGCGCCGCGGAGGTGCGGCGAGCGCGGCTCCACCCGCCGTCGAGGGTACGAGCTTGGTGGGCAGGGAGACCTCGACGCGCTTGCCATCGACCTCGACCACCACGTTGTGGCGGGCAGGTGCCGGAGCGCCCTCGACGAGCGAGCCGCTCCACGGCTCGATGTCATTGTCGAACTCGGTCTCGATCCAGCGCGTGTAGACCGTGAACGGGTCGCTCGTGAAGGCCGGGTCCCGAACGATCTTGCGGTGGAAGGGCAGCACGGTGGGGAGTCCCGCGATCTCGAACTCGTCGAGCGCGCGGCGCGAGCGCTCGAGGGCGTCCTCGCGGCTGACGCCCGTGACGATGAGCTTTGCGAGGAGGGAGTCGAAGGCACCCGTGATGACGTCGCCGGTGGTCACGCCGCTGTCGACGCGCACGCCGGGGCCGCCGGGGAAGCGGAGAGCCTGGACGGGGCCGGGGGAGGGCAGGAAGTTCATGCCCGGGTCCTCGCCGTTGATGCGGAACTCGAACGAGTGCCCCTGGGGCACGGGGTCGCCGTACTCGATCACTCCGCCTTCTGCGACACGGAACTGCTCGCGCACGAGGTCGATGCCCGTGACCTCCTCGGAGACGGGATGCTCGACCTGCAGTCGAGTGTTCACCTCCAGGAACGAGATCGTGCCGTCCTTGGCGACGAGGAACTCGCACGTGCCTGCGCCGACGTAGCCGACCTCCTTCAGGATGGCCTTTGAGGACTCGTACAACGCGGCATTCTGGGAGTCGGTGAGGAAGGGGGCTGGCGCCTCCTCGACGAGCTTCTGGTGGCGACGCTGCAGCGAGCAGTCGCGAGTGGAGATGACGACGACGTTGCCGTGCTGGTCGGCAAGGCACTGGGTCTCGACGTGACGGGGCTGGTCGAGGTACTTCTCGACGAAGCACTCGCCGCGGCCGAAGGCGGCGACGGCCTCACGGGTGGCGGATTCGAAGAGCTCGGGAACTTCCTCGCGCGTGCGGGCGACCTTCAGTCCGCGGCCACCGCCGCCGAACGCGGCCTTGATGGCGACCGGCAGCCCGTGCTGGTCGACGAACTCGAGAACTTCCTCGGCACCGGAGACCGGGTTGAGCGTGCCGGGCGCGAGCGGCGCGCCCACCTTCTCGGCGATATGACGAGCGCTGACCTTGTCACCGAGCTTCTCGATCGCTTCGGGCGATGGTCCGATCCAGATGATGCCGGCGTCGATCACCGCGCGGGCGAAGTCCGCGTTCTCCGCGAGGAACCCGTACCCGGGGTGGATCGCGTCGGCGCCGGAGCGGCGGGCCACGGAGAGGATCTTCGGCACGACGAGGTACGTGTCGGCACTCGTCATCCCGTCGAGCGCGTACGCCTCGTCAGCCAGCTTGACGTGCCGGGCGTCCCGGTCCTGGTCTGCGTAGACGGCGACGGTGGCGATACCACTGTCCTTGGCGGCGCGGATGACGCGAACGGCGATCTCTCCACGATTGGCAATCAGGACTTTTGTGATTCGAGCCATAGTTTCTCCAGCTTAGGGCGCGCGCGAACGCCAGCCCTGTGGGCGACACACAAAGAAGAGTCGGGTGCGTTGTCGCGATCAGCGATTCCAGAGCTGGGTCCAGGGGATGCCCAACTCGCGAACGAGGCGACGAGTGAGTGACACCGACAGGCCGACGACGGCGTGCGGGTCGCCATCGACACTCGTGATGAACGCCGAACCGAGACTGTCGATCGTGAAGGCGCCCGCCACGGAGAGGGGCTCGCCGGTCGCGATGTAGGCGTCGAGTTCGTCGTCGGTGATGTCGTCGGCAAAGGTCACGCGAGCGGTCGAGACTCCGCCGACGGCCGAGGCCGCAGCGCCCGACCGGTGGTCGATGACCCAGTGGCCGGAGTGGAGCAGACCGCTCGCGCCGCGCATCCCGAGCCAGCGCTCCTTGGCGACCTCGGGGAGGTGCGGCTTGCCGTAGACGACGCCGTCGAGCTCGAACATCGAGTCCCCACCGAGGATGACGCCGTCGATGGGCTGCCCGTCAACGAGAGTGCCGACGATAGCTTCGGCCTTCGCGCGCGCGAGCAGTTGGACGGTCTCGGCAGGCGACAGCTGCCCCGCGGCGGCGACCACGGCATCCTCGTCGACACCGGACGGCACGAGCACGGGCTCGATGCCCGCATTTCGCAGGGTCGCGAGCCTCGCGGGGGAGGTCGAGGCGAGGTAGAACCGCACGGCACTCCTAAGCTCTACAGAATGGGTGACTTGCTGGGAAAGACGATCGAACTCGACGTTATCAACATCGCGCACGGCGGCGTGGCCGTCGCTCGACACGAGGGCCGCGTGGTCTTCGTCTCCGATGCCATCCCCGGCGAGAAGGTCATCGCGCGCGTCACGAACGACGCCAAGAAGTCGTTCCTGCGCGCCGACACGGTCTCCGTCGTCGAGCCGAGCGAGTTCCGCCAGGAGCACGTCTGGGACGCGTCATCCGTCGATCGTGCCCCTGAGGAGCGCGCGGGTGGGGCCGAGTTCGGCCACATCCAGCTCGCTCACCAGCGTGAGCTCAAGCGCCGAGTCCTCACGGAATCGCTGCAGCGCATGGCGAAGATCGACACGGATGCCACGGTCGAAGCCGTCCCGGGCGAGAGCTCCGACGGCACCGGGTGGCGCACTCGCGTGCGGCTGCACGTCGACGGCGATGGCTCGATCGGCCCGTACGCGGCCAGGAGCCACCGTGTGATCCCGGTCACCTCTCTGCCGCTCGCGACGCCGGAGCTCGCCGAGGCTGCGCCGCTCGGCGAGTCCTTCCGCGGAAACGACAGCGTCGACATCCTCGCGCCCTCGTCCGGCGGGGTGCGACTGGTCGTGGGTGAGCAGAAGCCTTCCGTGATCACCGAGGTCGTCGGCTCACGCGAGTTCCGCCTGTACGACACGGGCTTCTGGCAGGTGCACCGCGGCGCTGCGACCCTGCTCAGCGACGTGGTGCAGTCGATGATCGACCCGAACACGTTCGATCCCTCTGCCGCCAACCTCGATCTCTACGGTGGCGTCGGCCTGCTCGCAGCGGCCGTCGCCGACCGCTTCGGGCCGGGCACGCGCATCACCTCGATCGAGAGCGACACCGCGGCAACGGACTTCGCCTCCGACAACCTCAGTGAGTGGGTCGGCGCCCGCGCAGAGACAGCACGCGTCGAGCGATGGATGCCACGCTTCGCCGCCGATGCGAGTGCAACCGAGCGTGCCCGCCTGGCCCGTGCCACCATCGTTCTCGACCCGCCCCGCGCAGGTGCAGGGCGCGAGGTCGTGGATGCCGTGGCATCCGTGTCGCCCGCCCAAGTGATCTACGTCGCGTGCGACCCCGTCGCGTTCTCCCGCGATGTCGCCTACTTCGCGGAGCGCGGCTACACGCTCGACAGGCTCCGCGCCTTCGACCTCTTCCCGCACACCCATCACCTCGAGGCCGTCGGCTCACTCACCCGCAACGATTGAGGGGCACGCCAGCCCCCTCGTGCGGTATGTCACCGCCGAGCGCGCCGTAGCGCCAGTACACTGGGCAGCAGAATTTCGAGACAGGAAGCACCATGTCCCCAGAGGCAGCTACCCATCCGGCGACAGGGTCGCGGGTGCGTGTCGCCGTGGTCGATGACCACGAATCAGTCCGTCTCGGGTTGAAGGCCGCTTTCCTCGACGAGGGGTACGACTTCGTCCTCGAGGCGCCCACCGTCGAACAGCTCATCACAGGACTGAACGGCCGCCAGGTCGACGTGGTCGTGCTCGACCTGTCGCTCGGCGATGGCTCAACGGTGACCGACAACGTCAAGAACGTGCAGGCGACTGGCTCGGCTGTGCTCGTGCACTCCATCGCGGATCGCGTGGCGAGTGTGCGGGAGGCTCTCGCGGCCGGCGCCGCTGGCGTCATCCCCAAGTCCTCTGCGACCAAGACTGTGCTCGCGGCAGCGGCAACGGTCGCGCGCGGCGAGGTGCTCAACAACCTGGAGTGGGCTACCGCGATCGACGCCGACCGCGACTTCGCCAAGGCACAGCTCGGTCGCCGTGAACGAGAGATCCTCCACCTCTACGCTTCGGGACTGCCGCTCAAGCTCGCGGCGCAGCAGCTCGGAATCGGTTACTCGACCGCTCGCGAATATCTCGACCGGATCCGCGTGAAGTACGTCGAAGTGGGGCGACCCGCACCCACTAAGGTCGACCTCCTGAGACGAGCCGTCGAGGACGGGATCCTTCCGGGACTCGACCCGGATGGCGGAGATGGCCGATAGCGCCGTAGCTCCAGCCCCTGTTCCGCAGGGCAAGCAACCCAGGAACCCGATCAGCCGCAAGCAGGTCGAGAAGGTTATCTCGCGGTCCGTCGCCGTCTTCGGTGTCGTGTTTGGGGCGCAGACGGTGCCCTGGCTCCTGGGCCAGCTCGACGAGGCGTACCCGATCTGGCTGTGGATCGTGGTTCCCGTGCTCTTCGGGCTCCTGATCTTCGTCGTCATCATGTCGTTCGCGCAGGTCTGGGTGCGCAAGGCTCACGGTACCTTCGCGATCGCCTATTTCGTTGTGCTCGTGTCGTGGCCCTTCGCCGTCATCCCGGGCGTCGAGGTGTACGGCGGCATCCACTGGCTCGACTACCTCATCACCGTGGCGACGGCGATGGCCGCGATCGCCTTCACCTGGCGCATCGCCACGGGGTATCTCATCCTCACGTCCGTCATCTACTCCACGATCCGCACCATGCCCGTGGGAGGGGACGCCGGGTGGGAGCTCGCCGTGCTCGAGGGGATGTACGCGCTCATCCTCGGCGGTGCCGTGCTCATCATCGTCACGATGCTCCGACAGGCGGCGTCTTCGGTGGATGCCGCGCAGGCGACCGCTCTCGAACGGTACGGCCACGCGGTGCGCCAGCACGCCACCGAGGTCGAACGAGTGCAGGTGGACTCGATCGTGCACGACAGCGTGCTCACGACCCTCATCTCCGCTGCCCGGGCCTACACGCCCCAGGCCAAGGAGCTCGCCGCCACAATGGCGGGCAACGCGATCGGTCATCTCCGAGATGCCGCCGGTGCCTCGCCAGAGGATGACACGACCGTGCGGTTCACGACGCTCGTCGACCGCATCACCGACGCCGCATCCGCACTCTCGACACCCTGGGAGCTCCGGGTCCGCAGTATCGGCACGGCGTCGATGCCGGTGCAGTCCGCCGACGCCATCTACTCGGCCACGGTGCAGGCGATGGTCAACAGCCTGCAGCACGCGGGTGAGGCGGGAGTCGCGCGCTGGGTGGCCATTCGCGGCGTGCGCCCCGGCGGCATCGAGGTCGTGGTGGCCGACACGGGCTCCGGCTTCCGGCTGCCCGACATCCCGACAGAGCGTCTTGGCGTGCGAGTCTCGATCATCGAGCGCGTCGCCAGCGCTGGTGGCCGCGCCGTCATCCAGTCGGCGCCGGGCGAAGGCACGATCATCACGATCCGCTGGCCCTACCTTCACCCGACGCCGTCGACGGTCACTGACCCGCTCATCGAGTTCGACGGGGAGGAACGGCCATGAGGATCGGCGTTCCCCGCTACCTGATCGTCGGCATCGCGGCGCTCTTCTCGACGTACCACCTCGTCTTGGCGACCTACACGATCGATGTGCCGCGCAACCCGGTGCCGGTGTTCGTCGCGATGGGTCTCTACGCGGTGGCGACCATCATCAGCCTGCTCCCCATCGGCCCGATCAGGATGCCGATCTGGATGGCGGCGTTCAACTTCGCCATCGTCGTGGCGATCACTCTCCTCGTCTCGAACGAGCTCGATTTCAACGTGCCGGGCGGGCCGGGATACGCGAGCTGGTATGTGGCCGCGAGCGGCACTCTTCTGACGATCACGTCGACGAGGCTGCGGCACTCGTTCGCCTGGCTCGGCATCGGATTCCTCGTCGTGCAGTCCGCCGTTCTCGTCGGCCCAGGACTCTTCGCGCTCGGCATCGTCGGTAGCGCGTCGTGGGTGGCGGTCTCGCACGTGCTCAGTACGGCGCTGGCCAAGGCATCCAAGGACGCCCATCGCTTCGCCCTCGCCGAGCGGGAGGCCACCGATTGGCAGGCCGCGCAGGAGGCCCACGTCTACGAGCGGCAGTTCCGCCTCGGCCAGACAAGCGTGATGGCGCTCGGGATGCTGCGGCAGATCCAGGACAGTGGCGGCGAGCTGACCGATGCCCAGCGCCAGGAGTGCCTCTACCTGGAGGGTGCGATCCGCGACGAGATTCGAGGACGCAAGCTTCTGAACGACGCTGTTCGCGACGAGGTCATGAACGCCCGCCGTCGCGGTATGACGGTCACACTGCTTGACGAGGGCGGTATCGACGACCTCTCGGAGCAGGATCTCGACCGTGTGCTCAACCGGCTCGCCGTGGCCCTCCACGACACGAAGGCCGACAAGGTCATCGCACGCACCGTGCCGGAGGGCTCGGATGTCGCGGTCACTGTCGTCGGGCTCCGAACCGTCGCCGACGGCGAGGCCGTCGCTCTCGGCCAGGACTCGCTCGAGGATGACGAGGTCGACCTGTGGCTCGAGATTCCGCGAACGGTCGAGACAGGGTCCGAACACTGATCCTGCAGACGGGGCCGAGCGCGAGCGGAAGTTGCTCGTAGCGACGAGGCCAGCGGTCTGAAGGCAGCCCGGCCAACACGGCCGTTAAATGATTCGGGTCAGGGCGATAACCCGAATATCGCCCTGACCCGCCCCCAAGGTACTGGCCCGCTTACCCTAGTCGGCCACTACCTGGTTGTGCCTCGATGAGACACCTAGCACGATCAATAATGCACTGCATTCATGAGAGATGCTAGTCATCCTTTTGGGGGACACCGGGGTACGAGTTTCGGGTGACATTCCAGCAATATTCTGGTTGCCGCGTCCGGGTCACGATTGCGCCCATCGCGAGGCGGGGTACAAATCGGCCTTGACCGACGGATTCCGCCGTCGACGAGCCTTCAACCTGCCGGGATGGTCTGTGCGTGCTGCGCATCCCGTCGTTCTGGGGGTGGCGTCTTAAGACCGGCGCCACGCGCCGGGGCCGGGGTGAAGTTCGCCGCGAAGTCCGCGCTGGCTGCGTCGCCACGCGGAGACTTCGGCTGGTTCGGCCGATTGCTCGGCAGACAACTCCTCCAGTGCAGCGGTCACCACAGCGGTCACTGCCGCGATGTCCACGGCGCTGGCGTTCTTGGAGACGACGCGAATCGGCGACATCTCCGGGCTCTCTGCCGCGTGGGCTCCCGCGGTCACAGGGGGATGTTCCCGTGCTTCTTGGCCGGAAGGCTCGCCCGCTTGGTGCGAAGAGCACGCAGTGCCTTGACGACTGCCACGCGGGTGGCCGCAGGCTCGATAACGCCATCCAGCTCGCCACGCTCGGCCGCGAGGAACGGGGATGCCACGTTGTAGGTGTACTCGTTGGCGAGACGCGTGCGGACCGCCGCGACATCCTCGCCGGCCTCCTCGGCTGCCTTGATCTCGCCGCGATAGAGGATGTTCACCGCGCCCTGCCCGCCCATGACGGCGATCTCGGCAGTCGGCCACGCGTAGTTGAGGTCTGCGCCCATCTGCTTCGAGCCCATGACGATGTACGCGCCACCGTAGGCCTTACGGGTGATCACGGTGACGAGCGGCACTGTCGCCTCGGCGTAGGCGTAGAGGAGCTTCGCGCCACGACGGATGACGCCGGTCCACTCCTGGTCGGTGCCAGGCAGGTAGCCCGGCACGTCGACGAGGGTGAGGATCGGGATACTGAACGCGTCGCAGAAGCGCAGGAATCGAGCGGCCTTCTCGCCGGCTTCGATGTTGAGGGTTCCCGCCATGGCAGAGGGCTGGTTGGCGATCACGCCGACGGTGCGACCCTCGACGCGGCCGAAGCCCACGACGATGTTCGGCGCGAAGAGCGGCTGCGTCTCGAGGAAGTCCCCGCCGTCGACGATGTGCTCGATGATCGTCTTCACGTCGTACGGCTGGTTCGGCGAGTCGGGAACGATCGAGTTGAGCTTGCGGTCCTCGTCGGTGATCTCGAGCTCGACATCGCTGTCGTAGACCTGGGAGTCCGAGAGGTTGTTGTCGGGGAGGAAGCTGATGAGGGCGCGTGCGTAATCGAGCGCGTCATCCTCGTCGCTCGCGAGGTAGTGCGCGACGCCCGACACCTTGTTGTGGGTGAGCGCGCCGCCCAGCTCCTCCATGCCGACGTCCTCGCCGGTGACGGTCTTGATCACGTCGGGGCCGGTGACGAACATCTGGCTGGTCTTGTCGACCATGATGACGAAGTCGGTCAGTGCGGGGGAGTACACGGCCCCGCCTGCCGCCGGGCCCATGACGATCGAGATCTGCGGGATGACGCCGGAGGCCTGCGTGTTGCGGCGGAAGATCTCGCCGTACTTGCCGAGGGCGACGACGCCCTCCTGGATGCGGGCGCCGCCGGAGTCGAGCATGCCGATGATGGGCACGCCGGTCTTGAGCGCGTGATCCATGACCTTGATGATCTTCTCGCCGGCGACCTCGCCGAGTGAGCCGCCGAAGATCGTGAAGTCCTGCGAGTAGACCGCCACCTGACGGCCGTGGATCGTGCCGAGCCCCGTGACGACCGCGTCGCCGTACGGCCGCTTGTTCTCCATGCCGAAGGCGTGGGTGCGGTGGCGCACGAACTCGTCGAGCTCGACGAAGGAGCCGTGGTCGAGCAGCTGCTCGATGCGCTCCCGGGCGGTCTTCTTGCCCTTCGCGTGCTGCTTCTCGATGGCGGCTTCGCCGCTCGCGGTCACGGCCTCGTGGTACCGCACCTTGAGGTCTGCGATACGTCCTGCGGTCGTGGAGAGGTCGGGCGTGTGCGTCTGCTCAGTCACCTTGCCACTCTACCGAGGCCTGGCCGCGAGCTTTTGGTGATCGCCTACATCGCTTTCCCTCGTTTCTTGGCCCTTGACCTACACCGCATGGTTAGCCTTGGCGGATGCACGTGGAATGGGTGAGCGCGGTCGATTCGACCAACGCGGAACTCGTGCGCCGGGCATCCGTCGCCCCGCTGGCAGACCTGACGGTGCTCGCAACCACCAACCAGACCGCAGGGCGCGGGCGGCTCGGCCGATCGTGGGTCGCTCCGGACGGCACGGCGCTCGCCGTTTCGGTGTTCGTGGAGCGGGGCTCCTCCTGGCTGCCGCTGCTGACCGGACTCGCGATGACCCGCGCCGTCCGGGCGTTCGTCGACCCGGCAGCGGTGATGCTCAAGTGGCCGAACGACGTGCTCATCGCCGAACGCAAGGTCTCCGGCATCCTCGGGGAGGTCGTCGGCTCCGGTGCCGTCATCGGCGCTGGCCTCAATCTCGCCATGAGTGAGGCCCAGTTGCCTGTGCCGACCGCCACGTCGCTCGTGCTCAGCGGCGTGGATCCGCAGCTCCTGGCCGAGCGGGCTCTCGACAGGTACCTCTCCGAGTTCGTGGCGCTGTGGGAGCAGTTCGTCGCGGCAGGGTTCGATGCCGAACAGGGGTTGCGCGATGAGGTGTCCGACGCCTGCGGCACCCTCGGGCGTACGGTGCGGGTGGAATTGCCGGGCGGCGAGGTGCGCGAGGGGATCGCGGCATCCATCGACCCGGACGGCCGCCTCATCGTGAACGACGGCGGTTCGGAGTTCGCCGTCGCCGCCGGCGACGTCACCCACGTGAGGGTCGTGTGAAGAAGGCCGATGGCGAGTGGGTGGTCGCCCGGCTGCGCTCGCATGGAAGGGCCTTGTTCTGGCCGACACTGCTGCTGCTCCTGGTGTGCGCCGCGACGGGCTTCGCCTACGGCCGGCTGCCCGAGGAGTGGCAGAACCTCGCCGTCCTCGGAGCAGCGGCGCTCGTCATCGTCGTGGGGTGCGTCGCGCCCTACTTCCGTTGGTTGGCCAGGACCGTCACGATCACGAACGAGCGCACCATCCTGCGCAGCGGAGTGCTCGTTCGCTCGCGCCAGGACATCCGCCACGCCAGGGTGCAGGAGGTGACTGTGCGGCGCGGAGGGCTGCAGCTGCTGTTCGGCACCGGTGACGTGCTGCTCGACAGCGGGGGAGCGCGCCCGGCCATCCTGCGGGATGTCTCGTCGCCGAAGCTCGTCGCGGAGGCACTCGACGACCTGCTCGATGAGCTGCCGGAGGCACCGTGGAGCGACAGCGGCGACATCGACGACGACTTTTCTGAAACATGGATCAGATAGGGTTCACGCGTGAAAATCTCCGTAATCGGTTGTGGGTATTTGGGGGCAGTCCACGCCGCGTGCATGGCCGAGTTGGGCCATGACGTGGTGGGTATCGATGTGGACGCGGCGAAAATCGCGAGCCTGTCGGCGGGAACAGCTCCATTCTTCGAGCCGGGCCTGCCCGAGCTCCTCTCGAGCGGCGTTGCCAGCGGTCGACTCCGCTTCTCGACGAACATCGAGGACGCCAAGGGCGCAACGGTGCACTTCGTCGCGGTCGGGACTCCGCAGAAGCCGGGCAGCGACGCTGCGGACCTGAGGTTCGTGGACGCCTCCTTCGAGGCGCTCCTCACGCAGGTGGGCCCTGGCGATCTCGTCGTGGGAAAGTCCACCGTGCCTGTCGGTACGGCCGCGCGGCTCGCCGAGTCCGTCGAGGCGTCCGGTGCGACCCTCGCGTGGAACCCCGAGTTCCTGCGTGAAGGGTTCGCCGTGAAGGACACCCTGGCGCCCGACAGGCTGGTCTACGGCGTCCGGGCGGGGGACGCGGCATCCGTAGCGACCCTCGACGCCGTGTACTCGACGGCGATCGCCGCCGAGACGCCGCGCCTGGTCACCGACTACGCGACGGCTGAGCTCGTCAAGGTCGCGGCAAACGCCTTCCTCGCGACCAAGATCTCGTTCATCAACGCCATGTCGGTCGTCGCGGATGCCACGGGTGCCAACATCACGGAGCTCGCCGACGCGATCGGGCACGACGCCCGCATCGGCCGCCGGTTCCTCAACGCCGGTGTCGGCTTCGGAGGCGGCTGCCTCCCCAAGGACATCCGAGGGTTCATGGCCCGCGCCGACGAGCTCGGAGTGGGGGAGTCGCTGGACTTCCTGAAGAACGTCGACTCGATCAACCTCGCCCAGCGCGAGCGCGTCGTGCAGCTCGCGCTCGCCGCGGCGGGTGGAGACCTCGCGGGCACGCGCGTGGCGATCCTCGGGCTCGCCTTCAAACCGGACTCGGACGATGTGCGCGACTCGCCTGCGCTGGATGTCGCGGTGCGCCTGAAGTCGCTCGGTGCGACTGTGCTCGCCACCGACCCGGAGGCCATCGAGACCTCGCGTCGCGTGCATCCCGACCTCGACTACGTCACCACCCTCGACGAGGCTGCAAAGGACGCCGACATCGTGCTGCTGCTGACCGAGTGGAAGCAGTACCGCGAGCTCGACCCCGAGGCGCTCGCCGAGATCACGGCTGGCCGCACGATCATCGACGGCCGCAACGTGCTCGACTCGGCAACCTGGCGCGACGCCGGCTGGGAGTATCGCGGTCTCGGTCGTCCGTAATTCCGGACGACGTCGCTCAGCGACGCTTCGCTCGCTGAGGTTTGCGGCGTGCGCGCGTGTTTGTACCTGCGCCCCGTCGTCAAACCTCAGCGAGTGCTGGGCGGGATAATGGTGTCACCACGTCGGCGAAAGGAATCACTGTGCGCGTTGGAGTGATCGGGGGCGGACAGCTCGCCAGGATGATGGTGCCCCCAGCCATCGAGCTCGGCCTCGAGATCGCCGTTCTCGCTGAGACCGTCGGCAGTTCAGCGAGCATCGCCGCGACCGTCGTCGGTGACTACCGTGACGTTGAGACAGTTCTCGCTTTCGCCGGGACCGTCGACATCGTCACCTTCGACCACGAGCACGTTCCCCAGCCGATTCTCGCGGCTCTCGTCGACGCCGGGGTTGCCGTGCATCCGGGGCCTGCCGCACTCCTCTTCGCGCAGGACAAGCTGCTCATGCGCGCGAGGCTCTCCGAGCTCGGCCTGCCGGTGCCGGGGTGGGCCGCCGTCGAGGACGAGGGGCAGCTCGACGCGTTCCTGGCCGAGTACGGCGGGCGCGCTGTCGTGAAGACACCGCGCGGCGGCTACGACGGCAAGGGCGTGCGGGTCGTGTCATCCGCTGCCGAGGTCTCGGACTGGTTCGGCGACGGCCCACTGCTCGCCGAGGAGCTCGTCTCGTTCCGCCGCGAGCTCTCGCAGGTCCTGGCGCGCCGACCGTCCGGCGATATCGCGCTCTGGCCGGTCGTCGAATCGATCCAGCGTGATGGTGTGTGCGCCGAGGTGATCGCACCCGCGCCAGGGTCCGCCGGCAAGGTTGCGGACATGGCGGCGGAGATCGCCACCGCGATCGCTGAGAATCTCGGCGTCACGGGCGTGCTCGCCGTTGAACTCTTCGAGACCACGGATGATCGCATCCTCGTCAACGAGCTCGCCATGCGACCCCACAACAGTGGCCACTGGACCATCGATGGCTCCACCACGAGCCAGTTCGAGCAGCACCTGCGTGCCGTGCTCGACTATCCGCTCGGGGCGACCGGATGCCGCGAGCCCTGGAGTGTCATGGTCAACGTTTTCGGCGGTGTCGCACCCGAGCGCGTGCCGCTCGCGCTCGCTGACCCCGCGGTGAAGGTGCACGGGTACGGCAAGGAGCCCCGCCCGGGGCGGAAGGCCGGGCATGTGACGGCCGGCGGGGAGGACCTCGACGACGTCGTGTTCCGGGCGCGTGCCGCAGCAGCATTCTTTGAGGAATGACCCATACCCTTGTCGGGTGACTGACCCCGCAACCGTCGCCATCGTGATGGGCTCCGACTCCGACTGGAGCGTGATGTCGGCTGCGGCCGACGCCCTCGACGACTTTGGCATCACCCACGACGTGCAGGTCGTCTCTGCTCATCGCAGCCCGGAGAAGATGATCGAGTTCGGCAAGCTCGCGGTGAGTCGCGGGTTCCGCGTCATCATTGCTGGCGCTGGCGGTGCCGCTCACCTTCCCGGAATGCTCGCCTCCGTCACCACGCTTCCGGTGATCGGCGTGCCCGTTCCCCTCGCACGGCTCGACGGCATGGATTCACTCCTGTCGATCGTGCAGATGCCCGCTGGCATCCCCGTGGCGACCGTGTCGATCGGCGGAGCGCGCAACGCCGGAATCCTCGCAGCCCGCATCCTCGCCTCGGGGGATGCCGGACTCACGGCGAAACTCGATGCCTTCGCCGACTCCCTCGCAGCGCTCGTCGAGGAGAAGAACGCGGCGCTGGGCCGCGGCCAGTGAGGACTGAGTGAGCCAGGCATCCCCGACCGTCCGATACCCGGACGCAAGCTTCCCCGAGGGCATGACCCGACGCGGCTGGTGGCTCGTCGGTCTCAACATCCTCGTGCCGGGCTCGGCCCAGCTGCTCGCCGGTAGCCGACGCCTCGGCCGCTTCGGCGTGGGCGCGACCTTCGTGCTGTGGGCCATCGTGATTCTCGGCGTGGTGCTGTACTTCCTGTGGCCGACAGCCATCTTCACGCTGGCGACGACGGCCATCACCCTGTGGGTCGTCGCTGCCGTTCTGGTGTTCTACTCGGTGCTGTGGGTCATCCTGACCCTGGACACCCTGCGGCTCGTCCGCATCGTCAAGACGCTGCCCTCCGCTCGCGCCTGGATCGCGGGGCTCGCCACGGTGTCGATGGTGCTCTTCGCCGGTGGTGCGGGGTATGCCGCGTACCTCGCAACGACTGCCGGTTCCTTTGTCGGCGACGTCTTCGCCGTCACCCCGCCGGAGCCGCCCATCGACGGCCGCTACAACATCATGTTGCTCGGTGCTGACGCCGGCCCCGACCGCGAAGGTCTGCGCCCCGACTCGATCACCGTCGTGAGTATCGACGCTGCAACAGGCGCTGCGACCATGATCGGGCTGCCTCGAAACCTCGAGTACGTCCCGTTCCCCGACGGGTCGCCGCTCCAGGCCCTCTACCCGAACGGCTACGGCTGGGACGACGGCTGCGAGGTCGACGTCTGCTACCTCAACTCGATCTACACCGAGGTCGAGCTCGTCAGCCCCGAGATGTACCCGAATGCGGTCGCTGAGGGCAGCGAGCCGGGTATCGAGGCGATGCGGGATGCCGTGTCCGGCGTCACCGGCCTCACCATCCAGTACTACGTGCTCGTCGAGATGCAGGCCTTCATCGATCTTGTCGACTCGCTCGGCGGCGTTGACGTGAACGTCGAGAACGCCGTGCCGATCCACACCGACGAGACCTTCACCGAGGTCTCGGAGTGGATCGGGCCCGGGGTCGTGCACCTCGATGGATGGCACGCCCTCTGGTACGCCCGTTCGCGACACGAGACGAGCGACTACGACCGCATGCTGCGCCAGCACCAGCTGCAGGAGGCGATTCTCGAGCAGTCGAATCCCGCCAACGTGCTGAGCAAGTTCCAGGCGGTAGCGGCCGCAGGTGCGCGGCTCGTGAAGACGGACATCCCGCAGGCATCCCTCGGCATGTTCGTGCAGCTCGCGAGCAAGACGAAGGAACTGCCGATCACGCAGGTCGAGCTCACGCCCGACAACGACGTCGACCCGGAAGAGCCAGAGTACGACTACATCCACCAGCTCGTGGCCGATGCCACGGTAGTGGCCGACCCGGACGCTCAGTAACTACTCAGCCCTCAGTAACGACTCAACGCTCAGTAACGACTCACGAGCAGCGTGTGGCTCGATTGGCCGCTACAGGTCGGCGTGCAGCTGCCAGACCTTGTCGGCAGCTCCGCGCCAGGTGAAGACCTTGGCGCGGTCTGAGCCCACGTAGTGCAGGCGCTCGGCCAGTGCATCGTCGCTCAGCACGGAGTTGATGCCGTCGGCGAGCCGGGCGGGGTAGTCGTCACCGTCGCGGGCGACGACGATTCCGGCATCAGCAGCGAGCTCGAGGAGCGCTGGCGCATCGGAGTGCACGACGGGGGTTCCGTGGGCGAAGGCCTCGAGCATGGGCATCCCGAACCCCTCCTCGAGGTTGGGATACGCGAACACGGATGCCCGTGCGAGCGCCACCGCGAGGTCTGCATCGGTCAGCGTGCCGAGGTTGCGCACGCGACCCTCACCCAGTCCGGCCTCGTGCACGGCCGTGGCGAGTGCATCGTCGCCCACGCCGTGCCCGACGAGCAGCAGGGGGATCGCGTCGTGCACGTGGTTCATGGCGCGAATCAGCTGGTCGATGCCGCGGCGGGGCTCGATGGCTCCGATGGCCAGAACGTAGCGTTCGGGCAGGCCGAGCTTCGCAGCGCGCTCATCGGCGTCGACGGGCAGGGCGAGAGTCGAACTCGGCGCTCCTGCGATGACTCGCACCCGGTCGCCGAAGTCGGCGATCTCGGTCAGCTGGTCGGCGACGGAATGGCTCGGCACGACGATCGCGTCCGCGTAGCGCTCGGCGCGCTTCGCCATCGACTTGTGCCACGACACGACGCGCGGGCTGAGCGACTCGGGGTGACTCCAGGCGATCGTGTCGTGGATGCTCACCGCGATCTGGTCGCCGTCGTTGAGCCGGTCGTGTCTGGCCAGTGGCGCGAAAAGGCTCGGTGCGTGCACCATCCCGGTACCGGGGAGGCGAGTGAAGCCGTGCTGCCAGGCTGCGGAGAGCTCCCGACGCGCGAGCGCACTCTTGTGCAGTGCAGCGAGACCGGGGAGTCGCTGCGCGATCCGCTCGTAGTCGGGCTCAGGCGATGCCGCCACGAAACCCTCGACCGTGCATCCGCGGGGCGCCGCCTCGATGATGGCCGAGGCGAGCTCCGCGGTGTACCGGGGGAGTCCTCCCGGGTTCGGCGACAGCATGTCATCGAGGATGACGCGAAGAGTTGTCATGACTCTTTCCACTCAACCTGAAATACAGGGTTCTTCTCGTGAAGAGCAGGGTATACCTGAAAAAAACACAGGACTGCGGTTCCTGTCGTCTTCAACCCTAGCGAGGGCACCTGAGTGCTCTCGACGGAGTCGTCCACTGTGTGGAAAGTCGCCTCCTAGAGGGCTGCGCGCTCCTTCAGGGGCTCCCACCACGCACGGTTGTCGCGGTACCACTGCACGACGTCGGCAAGTCCCTGCTCGAAGGGCACCTGCGGCTCGTAGCCGAGCTCCGCCTGGATCTTCGAGATGTCGACCGAGTAACGAAGGTCGTGGCCAAGGCGGTCGGCGACGCGGTCGACGTACGACCAGTCCTTGCCAGTGGCCTCGAGCAGCATCTCGGTGAGCTCCTTGTTGGTGAGCTCGGTTCCGCCGCCGATGTTGTAGATCTCACCCGCGCGACCGCGGGTGAGCACCATCGCGATGCCACGGGTGTGGTCGTCGACGTGCAGCCAGTCGCGGATGTTGTTGCCCTCGCCGTAGAGCGGCACGTGCTTGTCGTCGATGAGGTTGGTCACGAACAGCGGGATGACCTTCTCGGGGAAGTGGTACGGCCCGTAGTTGTTCGAGCAGCGGGTGATCGAGAGGTTGAGTCCGTGGGTGCGGAAGTAGCTGCGCGCGAGCAGGTCGCTGCCCGCCTTCGACGCGGAGTACGGCGAGTTGGGCTCGAGCGGGCGCTCCTCGTCCCACGAACCCTCGGCGATCGAGCCGTAGACCTCGTCGGTGGAGACGTGCACGAAGCGCGCGGTGCCGTGGCGAAGCGCTGCATCGAGAAGGCGCTGGGTGCCGAGAACGTTGGTCTCGACGAAGATGCCGGAGTCGCGCACGGAGCGGTCGACGTGCGATTCGGCAGCGAAGTGCACGATCGCGTCGATGCCGGGGAGCGTGGCATCCAGCAACTCGGCATCACGGATGTCGCCCTGCACGAACGAGTAGCGGGGGGAGTCGGCAACCGGCTTCAGGTTCTCGAGGTTGCCCGAGTAGGTGAGGGCGTCGTACACGACAACCTCGGCGCCTTCGAGGCCGGGGTAGGCGTCCTGAAGAGTACGGCGGACGAAGTTGGAGCCGATGAAACCGGCACCGCCGGTGACAAGAATTTTCATGGGTTTACCAGATACCAATCGTTATGAGCAGTCCAATTATCCGCTGATCTCGGGGTCGGCGTCGCAACTGCGGTGTGAGACGGGCCAACTCTCGCCGATTTCGCCACCCGTCGCCGGTCAAATACCCGAGGATGCGCCCCAGCTCCGGTCGCGATTCCTCGGGCGCCACGTGCAGGGCTACACGAGTAAGGAGTGTCGCATGGCGGCGCAACCAGTGCTCACGGATGAGGCGGAGGCGCTCCAGCCCGGCGCCCAGCCCCTGGTTCGATCCGAGAACGTTGTCGTCGTGCTGGCGGTAGTTCACGCTGGGGTAGCCGTCGATATGCCAGCGCAGGCCGTTGCCCCGAGCGATGGCGTAGATGAGTGAGTCGTGGTATTCGACCTGGCGGGCATCCTCACTCGTGCGGAGCGTCTGCCTCACGAGCTCGAACAGTTCGCGGGTAAGAAGGAAGCTGCATCCCGGGCCGGGGCTTTCGAGGAGATAGTCGAATTCGCGCTGCGGGTAGTCCTTGCGCACGAGTTCGGTGCGTCCGCCGCTCCAGAAGGACAGCACGCTCGAGGACACCCCGTCGTTGCCTTCCGCGAGAAGAGACGCGTGCTTCGCGAACTTGTCGGGCTGCCAGACGTCGTCCTGGTCGGAGAACGCGACGAGCTCCCCGTCCTCCAGGTGGGCGCTCTCGATGAGCCGGTAGAAGTTTCGAGCCGAACTGCCCCCGGTACCGTCGTCGGGGAGAACCGTGAGTCGCGGCTCGAGCGTCGCTCGTGCGGCAAGCCAGTCGGTGGTGCCGTCGGTCGAGCCGTCATCGAGGGCGACGATGCGCACCGAGACACCCTCCTGGCCGAGGATGCTGTCGACTTGCTCATCGAGCCAGCGCACACCGTTGTGCGTTGCCAGGAGCACGACGACCGCGGGCACGCCCGATCGTTTATCGCTGGCTGTGGGCATGAACACTGATGTTACCGGGGGCACCCTATGATCAGTGCTGAGAGCCGCATCCTGACAGTGGCTCACGGGGGAGATCTACATGTCGGATGCACGTCTTCGCTTCATCGCGGCACCGGTGGGCATCGCCCTCTTCGTTGGCGTGTTCCTCGTTCCGGCGCCCGCGTTCGCGGAGGACCCGCCGCCCCTCGAGACGATGCTCGAGTTTCCGTCAGCGGACTTCGCGGAAGAGGCGGCAGCGCTGCCGCCCGAACTGGTGGAAGTGCTCGATCGCGACGTGGACCTGACCCCCGACGAGTACCTAGCCCAGGGCGCAGCGGCTGTGCTGGCCATCGAGGTTGTCGAGTCGATCGAGAACGTTGGCGTCGAGGTACTGGGGTCGCGCCTGGAGGGCACCGAACTCGTCGTCAACGTCGAGTCCGCGGAGGATGCTGCGATTGTCGAGTCGACCGGCGCGACCGCGGAGCTCGGAGATCCCGCACCGCTCTGGGACCCCTCCGGCCATGACTTGGAGTTCGCCGCGGATGTCTACGACGGACAGGGGTGGACGTGGCAGGACACCCAGTTCCGCCACCAGTGTTCGGTGGGGTTCACGGGCTACCTCGCCAACGGCACCCCGCAGCTCGCTACCGCTGGGCACTGCACCGCGAGCATGGTGGGCAACGCCAGCATCTTCAACCAGTCAGCGCCCGGTCAGACCGGTTCCGTCGGAGCCACAATCGGAACCAAGGTTGCCGGGACATCGTTCTTCGGATCCGGCAATGACGTCGGTCGAATCAGTTCGGGTGGATCCGGAATAGTCCAGAAGAGCAGTGCACTCACCTGGGGCATGGGCAGCGGTGCGCCGCTTGCTTTCCCTCCGAGTATCGTCAACGGTCGCTCAGCCGCGATCGAGGGCCAGACGGCATGCAAGTCAGGCAGCCGTACGGGATGGAGCTGCGGCACGATCGTCGACGTCGACTATGAGGCAAGTGTTGGGGGAGTCGCTGTGAACTCCATCGTTGCCGCACTCTGCGTGCTCCCCGGCGATAGTGGCGGCATCGCACTGGCCTCCGGCGGCAAGGGGCTCGGGATCACCTCGTGGACCACGACATCCCAGGGATGCAACAGCGACTACACGACCCACTACGACTCGCAGGGCCAGCCCTACGTGACGGGAAGCTACGCGGGTTTCTTCCCCCTCGTGTCATCGAGCGGCGGGGCCAGCGTCACGCAGGCATACGGCGCGACATGGGAACTGGCCGCCACCGTATCGTCGCCGACGATCACCTCGATCAGTTCCTCCGGCGCCAGCGACACCGCTATCAACGGTTCGGTGTCGAACCCGGGTATCGACTACAAGGTTGACGTTTTCGTCGATGGTTCGACGACCGCTTTCGCAACGGCCAACGTCTCGGCGAGCACGGGTGCGTGGTCGGTGGGTGTGACATCGCTAGCACCTGGTATCCACACGTTCTCTGCGGTAGCCAGGTATGGGACCTGGTCGAAATCGACACCAACGACGGGGTTCGTCAAGCGTGGGATGTCTATCGATCGCATCTTCGGCGCGAACCGTTTCGAGACCTCCGCGGCGATCGCCAGCAGGTTCTCGGGATCCAACACGATTTATCTCGCCAACGGTCTGAAGTATCCGGACGCGCTGAGTGCCGCCTCCGCCGCGGGGTCCCAGAATGCCCCTTTGCTCCTTACGGGGCCCGACGAACTCCCACCCTCGATCGCTGAGGTATTGGATTCCGTCGCCCCCTCGAGGCTCGTCGTGCTCGGCGGCGTTGACTCGATCTCTTCCGCGGTTTTCGAAGCGGCGAAGGCGATCGTGTTGAGTCACGACTCTGATGCACAGGTGGTGCGTCTGGCCGGCTCCGACCGTTTCGCGACCTCGCTGCTGATCAGCGCGGACGCATTCCCGACGAGCTCAACTGCCTACGTGGCCACGGGGCTCAATTTCCCGGACGCCCTGTCAGCGGCTGCCGCAGCCGGTAATGTCCCAGCGCCAGTGATCCTCGTGAACGGCTCGGCAACTACCCTCGACACCGCGACGAGGGACATGCTCGAGCAGCTCGACGTCACCACGGTCAAAATCGCGGGGTCGTACCCCTCGGTCTCAGCGGGAGTCGAGGCCGCTATCGACTCGATCCCTGGGGTGAGCGTGCAGCGTCTCGCGGGCTCCGACCGTTTCAAGACGTCAGTCGACATCAACACGAACGCGTTCACCACCTCGAACGCCGCCTACCTTGCCTACGGGCTGGGATTCCCCGATGCTCTCTCCGGTGGGGCGCTCGCCGGACAGGAGGGTGTGCCGCTCTTCGTCGTGCGAGGCGACTGCGTTCCGCAGGAGACGCTCGCCGCGATGAGGTCGATGGGTGTGACCACCGTGCACCTTCTGGGAAGCTCCAGCACCCTCGACGCGAACGTCTTCGCTCTTCGCAGTTGCTGAACGGAGTCACTTCACCCGACAAGGAGGCCTCGTCCGGGGCGGCCGGTGCCCACAGCGTTTAGCGTCTAAACTCCTGTGGTGACAATTCGCTCGATCATTGCAGCCATTCCAGGGGCACGGAGGCTCGGAAGAAGGCTCGGGCTTGTCGCTCCGCCACCGGGTTTCGACGACGCGCCCAGTCGCGAGGTGCGACGCGATCTGCGGCGTCTGGCCTTCCGCAATCGCTTCTCCCGCGCATCCATCGTGGATCCGACCTCGACGTTCGTGGTGACGATGACGACGCACGGCGATCGTCTGCGGGATGTTCACATCGCGCTCGAATCCATCGCCAGGGGCACCGTTTTGCCGGCGCGAGTGATGCTATGGCTCGACGAGGAGCGTGAACTGACTCCTTCGTTGCGGAGGCTCCAGCGTCGCGGTCTCGAGGTCATCACGGTGCCGAAGGGCCTCGGGGTTCACACCAAATACTTCCCGTACGTCGAGTCCCTGGACGCGCACACGGCCGGGCTCGTTACGAGCGATGACGACATCATCTACCCGCCAGATTGGCTGAGTGGGCTCGTTGAGGCCTCGACGCGGTATCCGGAGTCGATCGTGTGTTACCGGGCGCACCGGATCACGTTCGACGGGGACGTCATGGCCCCGTACTCCCAGTGGGTACCGGCGGAGGGGCGGCGGCCGACGCCATTGCATTTCGGTACGTCAGTGTCGGGCCAGGTCTTCCCCGCCCACCTCCTGCAGATCCTGCAGGGATACGGCAAGGAGTTCCTCGAGAAGACTCCCAAGAACGATGACATCTGGGTGCATCGAGTGGCGGTGGCCCACGGCATCGGGGTTGCGCTGGTCCGCGACGAGCCGCAGCATTTCCCTTTCGTCCCTGGTACCCAGGCCAGCGGCCTGTACCTAGAGAACGCATGGGGTGGTCTCAACGACAGCCAGAACGCAGCGACCTACACTGCCGACGACATCGCGGCCCTTCTAGCGGCCCGGTAGACTCACCCGGTGCAGATTAGAGAACTGTCCATCGCGGACTCGTACGAAATCACTCCCATCATCCGCGGCGACGACCGCGGGGTATTTCTCGAGTGGTACAGGTTCGACAAGCTCTCCGAAGCGATCGGGCACCCGCTGACGCTTCGGCAGGCGAATACCTCCGTCTCGAAGAAGGGTGTCGTGCGAGGCATCCATTTCGCGGACGTTCCGCTCGGTCAGGCGAAGTACGTCACCTGCACCCACGGCGCTGTACTCGACTACGTGATCGACATTCGCGTGGGTTCGCCGACCTATGGCCAGTGGGACTCCGTTCTCCTCGACGACGTTGATCGCCGCGCCATCTACATCTCCGAGGGGCTCGGCCACGCGTTCGTCGCCCTCACCGAGGGCGCAGTGGTGAGCTACCTGGTCTCGGACACCTACAACCCGACCGGCGAACACGGCATTGACCCACTCGACCGCGATATCGCTCTCGTCTTCCCCGACGAGGCAGGGGAACCGTTGTTGTCGCCCAAGGACACGGATGCGCCAACCCTCGCGGAGGCGGCGGAGCAGGGACTCCTTCCGACGTGGGATGACATGAAGACCTACTACGCGAGCCTGGGGGCGACAAACTAATGCGCGGAATCATCCTTGCCGGCGGATCCGGTACACGGTTGTGGCCGATCACCAAGGGCATCTCGAAGCAACTTATGCCCATCTACGACAAGCCGATGATCTACTACCCCCTGTCGACGCTCATGATGGCCGGCATCCGCGAGATTCTGATCATCACGACTCCGGAGTACAACGAGCAGTTTCGCGCCCTCCTCGGTGATGGTTCTGGCCTCGGCATTCGTCTCGAGTACGCGGTGCAGCCGAGCCCGGATGGTCTTGCCCAGGCCTTCATCATCGGTGAGGAGTTCATCGGCGATGAGTCGGTGGCTCTCGTACTCGGAGACAACATCTTCCACGGCTCCGGTCTCGGCAGCTCGCTTCGCAACAACGGCGACATCGACGGTGGGCTGATCTTCGCCTATCAGGTGGCGAATCCCACAGCGTATGGGGTGGTTGAGTTCGACGAGAACAACGTGGCGATCTCCATCGAGGAAAAGCCGGTCAAGCCGAAAAGCAACTATGCCGTTCCCGGCCTCTACTTCTACGACAACAGCGTCGTGCAGATCGCCAAGGAGATCGAGCCGAGTGCCCGCGGCGAGCTCGAGATCTCTACCATCAACGAGCGCTACCTCGAGGCCGGCCGCCTGCAGGTGCAGGTGCTCGACCGCGGCACTGCCTGGCTGGACACCGGAACTTTCGAGTCGATGATGCAGGCGTCCGAGTACGTTCGCGTGATCGAGGACCGTCAGGGGTTCAAGATCGGTTGCATCGAAGAGATCGCCTGGCGCGCCAGCTGGATCGACGACGCGCAGCTCGCAGTGCTTGCTGCGCCGCTCCAGAAGAGTGGCTACGGTACCTACTTGCAGCGTCTGCTGGCCGCCGACTACTCGTAGTCGATCCTTTTCTGATCGGGCGTGCCCGATGCGCCAGCTGGCTTCTGGCTGGACCTGCTCTCCTGCTTAGCTCAGTCGCAAGCGTGGTACTGCGTGACTCCGTCGCCGAGCGTTGTCGGTCCGCCGAGGAGCACGACGCTCGACGCGCCCATCGCGCTAATGTCGGCACCCGTGCTCCGACGAACGCACGACGGCTCCGTGAGGATCAGCGCCGATCGAGTCGTGGCCGCGAGGGCCGCGGCCGCCAGCGCGTCAGGGAAGCTGTTGCCCGCCGCAAGGTACACCGTGCTGCTGGTCGGGAAGGCATCGCGCGCGATCAGGCCAGCCGTTGCGTACCGGTCGGCGCCTCCCAGCCGGTTGACTGACACGCTGGGCAGCCCGTCGATAGTCGCGGCGATGCCAGCGCTGACGCTTGCCGTGCTCCCGGCGATCGTCACCTTGCTGACCCCGAGTGAGACGAGGGCATCGATCGTCGCTTGGTCGATTCCGCCGGCCGCACCGTCCACGAGCAGAATTGGCGCCGATTTGGAACCTGCTGCCGCGCCTGCAGCCAAGGCGTCGGCGTAGCCCATGCCGTTCACCACATAGGCCTCGCTCGCCTGCTGACGCGGGAAGAACTGCAGAAGCATCCGAGCGGTCTCGAACCTGTTGGTGCCGCCAATGCGGATGACGTCGGGCGTGTGCGTCTTCAGCTGGGTGGCAACGGCCTCGGACACGGATGCCGCGCTCCCGACGATCACGATGCGAGTGGGCTTGATGCGCGTCAACTCGGCCTGGACCGACGAGGGAACTCCGTCTGGACTCACGAGAAGCACCGGTGCGCCGGCGACCGCTGCCGCGGGTGCGGCGGCGAGTGCATCCGGGAAGTTCATCCCGTTCGCGATGAAGACCGTGCCGGTGCTCGGGGGAACCCGCTGTGAGATGCCCACCGCGGTCTCGAAACGATCGGCACCCGCGATACGGGTCGAGGCCGGCATGTTCGGGATGACCGAGATGGGGGCTGGCCCCGTGGGGTTGCCGAACCAGTTGTAGTAGAAGGTCCAGAAGTTGCGGTTGCCGTGGGCGCCGCACGAGCCGCCACTGCCGTAGAGGTTGCTGAGGGATGTCGCGTTCGGCTGGTACGGCGTGTAGTTGTAGAGCGCGGCCGTCGCATTGTTCTGAATGGTGACCCAGGAGCCGCCGCAATCTGGATTCGGGTTGTACTGGATGTAATTGGAGCCCGGACGAAAATTGAAGTACCAGTAGTCCGGAACCGAGTAGCGCTTGAGCTGCCAGGCGGCCTGGTAGACCTGGTTGAAGAAGCCGTAGTAACCGGCATCGCACTCGCCGGGCGTGGAGTCGGGGCATCCATAGCCCATCGCCGCCTGCATCTGCCACGCGGTGGGTGCCTTCGCCGAGAGGAGACTCTGTTCCTTCTGCAAAGTGACGAGTATCACCCGGGCGCTGATGCCACAGGACTGCTGAACCTTGAAGATGATGCGGGCGGCGGTTTCATTGCTTCCGGGGGAATAGCCGTTGCAGACGACCACGCCGCCTGCACGCACGTCTGCGGGCTTCGATCCCGTGTTAGCGCGGTAGACGGCGAGACAGTTCGCCGTCGTGCACCCGCCGACTTCGCCGATCTTGGCAACGAGGAACGCTTGGATGTCGGATTCCGACAGTGCGTTGCCGTCGTAGAAGTTCGCGTCGCTGATGATGTAGCCAGCGTTGAAGTCCGCTCCCGTGAAGGCCTGCGCGGAGGTTGCGGGGGCCGCGACGAGGCTCGTGAAAACGAGGGCGGCGGTCGCGAGGGTTCCCCAAAGCGCCCGAAGCGCCGTTGCCCGACCAGTCACCATCGAATCCCCCCACTCGGATAGCAGGGCCAGACTACGCGAAACTAGTGTGTTTTGCGAGGCTAGTGGTACGGATGTTACTGGTGTGGCGTAGACGGCCCGGCGACGACCTCCACGTCGGGCTCCGAGTAGACGACCCCGTAATGGGTCCTCGGGTCGTGACTGTTGAACGAGGTCGCCTGTAGCCAATCGTGGAGGTGCACACCGCTCTGATCCATGATCGAGAGGTTGACGAAGTACTTGCCGGCTCCAAGATGCGAGTCACGCATCGTGAATCGGAGTGTGTTCTCGCCGATGGAGTTGGGGAGTGAGAACCCGAGCCGCTTGGTTGTCGTGCCCCAGACATCCTGCCCGGTCGGGGTGTTGAGGTGCACGGCTACGACCATGTCTGACATATCGAGGTCCGAGTGGATGGTGAGGTCGAAGGTCACGTCGGAACCGGGGAGGATCTCGCCGCGCGGGCCCTCCTCGCTCCCCGTGACGGTGACGTCGATGAATCCGAGGTTCTTGCGATCGCGATCGACCGGCTTGATGCTCTCCAGTCGGCGCTCTTCGAGAATGTCGCGGAACATCGTGACGGCCTTGGCTGGGTCACCATCGATCACGACCTCTCCCTTGTTGAGGAGCACCGCACGGTCACACAGCTCGAGAACTTGTCCGAGGGAGTGGGTCACGATGATGATCGTGCAGCCCTCCTCCTGGAACTCGCGGATCTTGTCGAGGCACTTGCGCTGGAAGGCCTCGTCTCCGACCGCGAGTACCTCGTCGACCAGCAGGATGTCGGGCTCCGTGTGCACCGCGACCGCGAAGGCCAGCCGCACGTACATTCCCGACGAGTAGAACTTGACCTGAGTGTCGATGAAGTCGCCGATGCCAGAGAAATCGAGGATGTCCTCGAACCGGGTATCGGTCTCTTCCTTCGACATTCCGAGGATCGAGGCATTCAGGTAGACATTCTCGCGGCCGGTGAGGTCGGGGTGGAAACCCGCGCCAAGCTCGAGGAGCGCCGCGATGCGACCACGGTTGTGCACGGAGCCAGTGGTGGGCTCGAGGATCCCGCCGAGCACCTTGAGGAGCGTCGACTTGCCGGAGCCGTTGTGGCCAATGAGACCAATGGTGGTGCCGGCCGTGATCGACAGCGAGACATCCTTGAGGGCCCAGAAGTCCTCACGATGAGTGCGTCCGGCGCGGCCGAACGTCACGAGGCGCTCCTTCAGAGAGTTGTCGCGTCGCACGATGAAGCGCTTCGAGACGTTCTCGAGGCGGACGACCTCGGGGGCGTTGAGAACTTTTGCCATCGGATGCTCCTACAGTTCCTGCGCGAAGTTGCCCTGCAGGCGGGTGAATACACGGTGGCTGATCGCGAGGAAGACGAGGCCGATGACGAACGCGACGGCCAGGCGCAGGGTGAGACCCTCGGGGGAGGGGAGTGCATCCCCGCTCACCCAGAATGCGCGCTGGAACCCGAGGACGGCCAGCGTGATGGGGTTGTTCGTGTAGACCTCGAGCAACCACGGGGCACCGAGGCTGAGGATCGCATCGCGCACCATGGCCCAGGAGTAGACGATGGGCGATGCCCACATGAGCACGAGGAGCACGACCTCCAGCAGATAGCCGATGTCGCGGAGGTAGACGTTCCAGGCGGAGAGGAGCAGCGCCAACGCTGTTCCCCACACGAGCAGAACGGCAAGGCTCGGGATCGCGTAGACGATCTCCCAGTGAGCAGGGAACTTCAGCATCAGAAGGGTTGCCGCGAGCAGGATCCCCAGCTGGATGGCGAAGTTGAAGAGCGCCGACCCGACGCTCGCCAGTGGGAACACCTCGCGCGGCAGATAGACCTTCTTGATCAGTCCGCTGTTGCCGACAATCGACGAAGTGCCACCGGCGACGATCTCGCTGAACAGCGTGTACGCGGTGAGGCCCGTGAAGACATAGATGGCGAAATCCGGAATCGCACGAGCCGCGCCCAGGAACTGGCCGATGACGAGGTAGTAGATCGCGATCTGCGTGAGCGGGCGCGCGAGGGTCCAGAGGAACCCGAGCGCGCTGTCCTTGTAGCGGGACTTGAGATCGCGCCGGATGAGGAGGTTGAGCATCTCGCGGTGACGGAAGATCTCGCCGAGCTGTCGGAATCCCGCTGTGGGGGTGCGACCTGCTGCTCCCACCCTACGGAAGGGTTCGCGCTCCAGGGCCGCGAAGCGTTCCTGTGCATTCATATGATCATGTCTCTCATCGGGCAACGCCCCAGTATAGCCAGCGATCACTGGGTGACCGCGGTGGCGACGGGCCCCATTGGTAGACTTCCTCGGCGGCAAAGCCCCGTATCGAGAGGACAGCAATGCCCACCGTGAGACCCGGCGTCGTCTCCGTCGTACTCGTGAATTTCCGAGGCACGGATGACACGCTCGAGGCCATCCAGCGGCTCGGTGAGCTCGACTGGTCAGCCGAACGACTCGAGATCGTCGTCGTCGAGAACGGATCGGGGGATGACAGCGCCGAGCGCATCGCCGCCGCCGCTCCCCATGTCACCCTGCTCGTCTCCACCACGAACAACGGGTTCGCTGGAGGATGCAACCAGGGCGTCGCGGCATCCTCCGGCGAGTACATCGCCCTCCTGAACAACGACGCCAAGCCGGACCCGCAGTGGATCGCGGCGGCGGTGGCGCGCTTTGAAGAATCCGATCGTGTCGGTGCAGTGGCCAGCCGCGTTCTCGACTGGGATGGCGAGCTCGTCGACTACATCGGGTCGGCCATGACCTGGTACGGCATGGGCTACAAGCCCTTCACGGCCGAGCGCATCCCGCGCACCCCCGACCACTCCCGGGACGTGCTGTTCGGCACCGGTTCAGCAATGTTCGTGCGTCGCAGTGTCTACGAAGCGCTCGGCGGCTTCGATGAGCGCTACTTCATGTTCTTCGAGGACGTCGACCTCGGCTGGCGGCTGAACCTCGCGGGCTACCGGTTCGTCTACGAGCCGGCATCCCTCGCCTTCCACAAGCACCACGCGTCCATGTCGGCGTTCGGCTCGCACAAGGAGACCTTCCTTCTCGAGCGCAACGCTCTCTTCACGCTCTACAAGAACGCAGGCCAGGCAGCGCTCGCCGACTTGCTCCCCGCCGCGATGGGGCTCTCGATTCGCCGCGGGATCACCCGTGGCGAACTCGACTCGACGAGTTTCGATCTCCGCAAGGGTGGCAGCGACGAGCCGACCATGGAGTTCCCGACGCAGACGGTCGCCGCCGTCTACGCGATCGACCAGTTCGTCGAGGAGCTGCCATCGCTGAGCGCCTCGCGTGAGGAGATCCAGCGGACTCGCGTGGTTTCGGAGGCGATGATCTGGAGCCTCTTCGGTCAGTACGACGCCCCGATCATCCATGAGAAGAAGTACCTGCAGGGCTACGAGAACCTCGTCGAGGCATTCGACGCTGCAACACCGCGACTCACCAACCGCGTCGTGGTCGTCACGGGCGATCCCATCGGCGCGAAGATCGCTGGGCCCGCGATCCGAGCGTGGAACATGGCGCTCGCGCTGTCAGAGGCTAACGACGTCACCCTGGTCAGCCTGTCGGGGATCGAGCAGGTGGATGCCCCGTTCCGACTCGTGCACGTGGCATCCGGCAACGACCGCGAGTTCTCGAAGCTCGAGGCGTGGGCCGATGTGATCGTCTTCCAGGGGTCGGCGATGTCGGTCTTCGAATCGCTGCGCACGTCGTCGAAGGTGATCGTGGTCGACATCTACGACCCCATGCACCTCGAGCAGCTGGAGCAGGGCCGCGAGCTCGGCCCGGCGACCTGGCACGCGCAGGTCGAGGGTGCCACCGAGGTGCTCAACGAGCAGCTCGCGCGCGGTGACTTCTTCATGGCGGCCTCGGAGCGCCAGAAACACTTCTACCTTGGCCAGCTGGCCGCCCTCGGTCGCATCACGCCAACGACCTACGACGGGGACCCCGATTTCGACGGGCTGCTGTCGGTCGTGCCCTTCGGTATCCCCGGCGAGGAGCCGGTGCACGAGCGTGACGTGCTCAAGGGAGTGCGCCCCGGGTTCGGCATCGACGACAAGGTGCTGCTCTGGAGCGGTGGGCTCTACAACTGGTTCGACCCGGCGACGCTCATCCGCGCCGTTGCTGCAGTCGACGAGCGCCGTGGCGGGGTGAGGCTGTTCTTCCAGGGCACCAAGCACCCGCATCCCGACGTGCCCGAGATGCGTGTCGTCTCCGAGTCGCGAGCCCTCGCCGCCGAGCTGGGGGTTGCCGACAAGGCCGTGTTCTTCAACGATTCGTGGGTCGACTACGCAGATCGGCAGAACTACCTGCTCGAGGCGGACGCCGGCGTGAGTACCCACTTCTCGCACGTCGAGACGACATTCTCGTTCCGAACGCGCATCCTCGACTACCTGTGGGCCGGCCTGCCGATGGTCGTCACCGATGGCGACCACTTCGCGGATCTCATCCGCGCTGAGGGTCTCGGCATCGTCGTTCCGGCCGAAGACGTGGATGCCCTCGCCGACGCCCTCGAGACCGTGCTGTTCGACGAGGAGTTCGCGGCCAGTGCCCGGGCCAACATCGCGCGGGTGCGCGAGCGCTTCCGATGGAGCGTCGTGCTCGCCCCCCTCGTGCAGTTCATGTCGGATCCGCGCCACGCTGCCGACTGGACGGGCGACCCGCGATCCTCGCGCCCTAAGACGCGCTCCCGTCGCCGCTCCGGTCTTGTCCACAACGTGCGCCAGACGCTCTTCCACCTCCGCCATGGCGGAGTGCGGGTCGCCGTGAGCAAGGTGCGCTCGAGGCTCGGGCTGGGCTCGTGAGCCCGGCGGAGCCGCCCGCCGAGCAGGCTCTGACCGTGAGCGTCGCGCTTGCGACGTACAACGGCGCAGCCTTCGTCGAGGAGCAGCTCCGCAGCATCCTGTCGCAGTCCAGGGCACCCGACCAGCTCGTGGTCGCCGATGACGGTTCGTCGGATGACACGCTCACAATCGTGCGCGCTGTCGCCGGCGAGTACCCCGGCACACGGCTCGTGGTGCTCGAGCCCGGCCCGGCATCGCTCGGCGTCGCAGGTAACTTCACACGAGCCATCAAAGCGGCCGATGGTGACCTCGTCGCGCTCTCCGACCAGGACGACCGCTGGCACCCCGGCAGGCTCGAAGCTCTCGTCGCGCGGTTCGCGTCGGATCCGCGGTTGCTCTTCGTGCATCACGACGCCGAACTGGTGGACGGTGTTGGTGCGCCCCTCGGGCAGCGTCTCCTCGACTGGCTGCGCGCGAGCGACGAGGAGCGGAGGGAGCTCGTCGCGGGGCGCTCCTTCGGTGTCTACATCCGTCGCAACCTCGCCACAGGTGCCACGGTCGCGTTTCGTCGCAGCCTCGCTGGCGAGGCCCTTCCCATCGGCGAGGGCTGGATCCACGATGAGTGGCTCGCGGCCATCGGCGCGGCCCTCGGCGGCGCGCGGCTCGACGAGCGCGCGCTCGTGGATTACCGCCAGCACGGCGGCAACCAGATAGGCGTCGCTCGCCCGACCCCCGTCCACCTGATCCGCCGGATGCTCGAACCCCGGGGCGATCGCTACGAGTGGCTGGCATCGCGCTCCGCTGCCCTGGTCGAGAAGCTCGAGACGCTGCCCGTTGCCTCCGAGGTGCTCGATCTCGCACGCGCGAAGCAGCGCTTCGAGCAGGCGCGAGCACAGTACCCGGCTGGGCGCCTCGCGCGACTGGGCCCGGTGCTGCGGCAGCGGCGTGATTACTCGCGACTGTCGAGTCAGGGGAGTCTCGACATCCTGCGCGACCTGCTCCACGGGGCCTGACTGCGGATTCCCCTGACCGAGGATCCGCCCGGCCTAGAGGTCGGAGGAGATGGACCAGATGTTCACGCCGCCGTCACCGGTGGCCGCATCGATGGCGGCCAGCTCGTCGTCGGAGAACGCCGGAGCGTCTAGAGCGGCGATGTTCTCGTCGAGCTGTTCGATCGATGAGACGCCGAGGAGCGCCGAGGTCACGCCGCCAGGGCGGATCACCCACGAGATCGCCATCTGCGCCAGCGTCTGCCCGCGGCCACGGGCAATCTCCTCCAGCGCTCGCAGGCGAGCCAGGTTCTCCTCGCTCACCACGCCGTCGCGGAAGGAGGGGCGGAACGTCGCGTGCTTGGCGTTCGAGTCCCGGAGGAAGCGATCGCTCAGGAGTCCCTGGGCGAGAACCGTGAAGGCGATCGAACCGAGTCCGAGCTCGCCCAGGGTGCCGAGAAGGTCGTCCTCCACCCACCGGTTCAGCAGGTTGTACGACGGCTGGTGGATGACCAGTGGCGTGCCGAGGTCGCGCGCTATAGCGACGGCCTGCCTGGTGCGCTCCGCGGAGTACGACGACAGGCCGACGTAGCGTGCCTTGCCGTGGCGAACGACGGCGTCGAGTGCCCCGATCGTCTCCTCGAGAGGGGTGACGGGGTCGACCCGGTGCGAGTAGAAGATGTCGACGTAGTCGGTCTGGAGCCGAGTCAGGGACTCATCGAGGCCGGACAGGAGGTGACTGCGCGAGCCGAAGTCACCCGTCGGTCCCGCCCAGTGCGGCCAGCCTGCCTTGGTGGAGACGATGATCTCCGAGCGATAGGGCGCGAGGTCCTTGCGCAGCACGCGGCCGAAGTTCTCCTCGGCGCTGCCGTTCGGCGGGCCGTAGTTGTCGGCGAGGTCGAAGTGGTTGATGCCCCTGTCGAAGGCGTGGCGCAGAATGTCGCGCTGGTTCTGGAACGGGCGATTGTCGCCGAAGTTGTACCAGAGCCCGAGTGAGACCGGGGGCAGCAGCAAGCCGGAACGCCCCACTCGACGGTACGAAAGGTTCGTGTAACGGTCGGCCGCAGCAGCGTAGGGCTGATGGATGTCGGGAACGCTCTGGTCGAACCTCAGGTGATCGGCGGCAATCTCGAAGTCGCTCACGCCTTCTCTTCCGTTCCTGGCGCGGTCTTCACCACGCCGACGCTCCAGATGAACTCGGGAACGATGCCGTTCACCGACCAGTTGCCGAGCTCACGCGCCTTGAAGATCCACGGATTGTGGGATGCCACGGCCCGCGCATTGCGCCAGTGCCTGTCGAGACCCTTGGCCCCGCTGATCGCCGAAGCGCCAACGGTGTCGAAGAGGCGCGTCGCCGAACGCGTGACGAGCTCGGACAGCACGATCTGGGACTGGGCGGAGCCCAGTTCAGCGGCGACGACCGCCTCGATGGCCTCGGCAGAGTCAGGGTCGCCGGAGAGGTCGACCGCGTGCTGGACGGCCCTGGCCACGGACTGCACGGATGCCCGCGCTACGGACGCTGCGGCCGAGATCTCACCCACGATCTGCAGGACCTGCGGGTCGTCGTGCGTTCGGGATGCGGTGCCGTGGCTGTACACGCGCGTGCGAGATCGGATCTGCTCCCCGGCATCCCGTTCCACCGCGGAGGCGATACCCGCGAGAACGCTGAGGAGCACGAGCTGGTACACCGCGGTCTGGTAGCGGAAGCGCGATTCGAAGGCTGCGACATCCTCGGGGTCGACGGTGGCACCGTCGAAGACGGCACCGCCCGTGCCCGTGAGGGGCTGGCCGAAACCATCCCAGTCGTCCTGCACCGTGACGCCCGGCTGGTGCCGGGGGATGAGGGCTGTGACGTTGGCTTCGCCCTGTGTCGCCGTCGCGTCGATCCAGTCGGCGAAGATGCTGCCCGTCGTGTAGAACTTCCGTCCATCCACCCGCAGTGTGCCGTCGCCGGCGTCCGACACGACGGTGCCGCTGGTTCCGAGCGCGCCAGAACCGACCTCGCTCCAGGCGTTTCCGACCAGTTCGCCGCCGGCGAGACGTCGGAGCCAGCTCTCGCGGCGGTCGCTCACGGGGGAGGCGATGAGCTCCTCGACGTAGGCGATGTGCCCGCGGAAGATCTGCGGGAGGTTGGAATCCAGTGCCGCGAGCTCCACGAGCAGGTCTGCGAACTCCGGCCAGGCGAGGCCGTCTCCACCGAACTCCACGGGAATGCGGAGGCGGCCGAAGCCTGCCTCGCGCAGCGCGGTGACCTCGGCGTAGGGCAGGGTTCGCGTTCGCTCGCGTTCGACCGTTCCCGCTCCGATCCTTTCGAAGACGGGCAGGAGCCTGGCCCGCACTGTCTCGCTGCCCATCAGGTGTAGAGGGAGATCGGCTGGAGGGTGCCGTTGAGCTCCCAGGCTCCGACCTCGAGCTTCTTGTAGTCGACAGGATCGTGCAGCGTGTGGGTGCGAACGTTGCGCCAGAAGAGATCGAGTCCGATCGAGCTCTTCGCGGAGCTCGACCCGGTGATCTCGAAGATGCGGTTGGCCACCTCGACGCCGACCTCGGTCGCGACGACCTTGAGCTTGGCGATCTCGATCTCGATGCGCCCGCGGTCCTCTGCCGAGGTGTCAGCGCCGAGCGCCACGACCTCGTCGAAGTGACGTCCGGCCCGGTCTGCGAGAGCCTCGACGGCAGCGATGTTGGACGAGAACTCGCCAACGACGCGCTGGATGAACGGGTCATCCCGGTAGGTCTCGGCCGAGCTCAGGAACCAGGCATTCTTGCGCGCACGCGTGAGGTCGAGCCCCTGTGCGAGCGCGCCCTCGGCGATACCGAGGTAGATGTTGCCGAAGGCGAGCTGGATGCCCGGGGTGATGAGATTCGCGAACGGGTCCTCGCTCAGCTCGCCGAGGATGTCTGCCTCGCGCACCACGACTCCGGAGAAACGTACGGAACCACTCGCGGAGAGGCGCTGGCCCAGAGCATCCCAGTCTCCGAGGTAGTCGATGCCCTCGCGATCGTGGTCGAGCACTGCGAAGACCTGCCGACCGTCGCGCGCACCACCCTTCACGAGCGCGGCCGCGAGCACGACGTTGCCGGCCGAGGCTCCCGTCGAGAAGCGCTTGACGCCGTCGAGACGGTAGCCGTCGCCGTCCGCTGTGAGCACGAGATCGGGGTCCACCGGGTTGACGGAATCGCCCCACACCCAGTGGCCCGACACCGTGCGGCGGTACCAGTCGGCCTGTACAGACGGGTCGGCCGCAAAGCCGATGTTGGCCGAGTTGATGTAGTGGTACGCGAGCACCTGGGCAACGGATGCATCGGCACGCGACAGGATGCGCACCGCAAGCAACGCGCTCTCCCAGTGGCCTCCACCGCCACCGAACTCCGCGGGGTGCAGCAGATCGACCAGGCCTGCCTCGCGCAGCAGGTCGAGCTCCGCTGTGGGGTCGAGGTTGCGGCGGTCCCGCTCCAGGGCGTCGGTCGCGAGCTCGGCGGCAACGCGCTCGGCGACGCTGCGCCAGTGGGCGAGCTCGTCGGATGAGGCCGTGCCGCTCCAGAAGCTCCGGGCTGTCGTGGCGGTCATGCGGTCTCCTGTCGGTTCTCGGAATTCGCGGGGTTCTCGAGCGCTGACGGGCGCTCGCCGTCGAGCGTGCTCGGCTTGTCGGCGTACGCGCCGCGGTAGGCGTGGGCGGGGTGCCACTCGGGAATAACGGGGGAGCCGTCCCCGCTGAGGCGACCGCGCAGGGTGCCCTCGGGGTACTCGTCCCACATGAGCCCGCGATCGCGCAGTTCGGGAACGGCGAACTCGATGAAGTCCTCGAAGGTGCCGGGGGTGACCACGTAGGCGAGGTTGAACCCGTCGATGCCACCCACGTCGATCCATCGTTCGAGTTCGTCGGCGACGGTCGTGGGGCTGCCGACGATGACAGCGCCGATGCCGCCGATGCCCACATAGTGCGCGATGTCGCGCGGAGTCCACTCCCGCTCGGGGTCGGCGGTTGTGAAGATCGAGAGGGCGGAGCGCGCGGCATCCGTGTCCACGTACTTCAGCGGAACATCCGGGTCGAACTCCGAGAGATCGAGGCCCGACCAGCCGCCGTACAGCGCGAGCGCACCCTCGAGGCTCACGAACTCGCGGTACTCCGCGTACTTGGCCTCTGCCTCTTCATCTGTCGCGGCGACGATCACGGTCGCCAGCGTGAGGATCTTGACGGAGTCGCGCGGGCGACCGAGCGCCTCTGCGCGGTTGCGGATGTCGTCCGTGACCTTTCGGGTGATCTCCGGGCGGAGGCCGTTGATGAAGATCGCCTCACCGTGTCGCGCCGCGAACTCGCGACCGCGCGGGGATGCGCCGGCCTGGAACATCACGGGCGTACGCTGCGGGCTCGGCTCGGAGAGATGGATGCCCGGCACTCGGTAGTGCGGGCCCTCGTGCGAGATCGGGTGCACCTTGGCCGGGTCGGTGAACACGCCGGCCTGGCGGTCGCGGAGCACCGCGCCATCCTCCCAGGACCCCTCCCAGAGCTTGTAGCTCGCATCGAGGAAGTCCTCGGCGACCTCGTAGCGGTCATCGTGTCCGAGCTGCTTGTCGAGGCCGAGGTTCTTGGCTGCCGAGTTGAGGTACGACGTCACCACGTTCCACCCGATGCGGCCCTTGGTGAAGTGGTCGAGCGTCGAGAAGCGCCTCGCGAGCTGGTACGGCTGGTCGTACGTCGCCGCCACCGTGACGCCGAAGCCGAGGTGCTCCGTGGCCTGCGCCATCGCCGAGACCTGGATGACGGGGTCGCCGAGCGGCACCTGTGCGGCGTCCACGAGGGCGGGTGCGGCGGAGTCGCGGTAGACGTCGTAGACGCCGAGAACGTCGGCGATGAAGATCGCATCGAAGGTTCCCCGCTCGAGCAGCTTCGCAAGATCCACCCAGTAGTCGAGGTCGTTGTAGCGGTCGGCCTGGTTGTCAGGATGTCTCCACAACCCGGGCGCTTGGTGCGTGACACAACTCATGTCGAAGGCGTTGAAGATGATGCGCCGGGTCATGTCGGGGTTGCTCCTTGGGTGCGCGATGTGGCGGTGATCGTGTGCACGCTAACTCGCGTGAGAACAGGGCGCGGGCGGGCCTGTAACGCAACGTCGCAGTTCGTCATCTTCGGTGGGCAACCCGTAACAGTCCGTCGCCCTGCGAAACCTCCGCGCGGCAGGAGCCGGTCGACTTTTAGCATGACGGCGTCCTCACAGCAGATTTCCCTGTCCACACCAAGGAGCACTCATGACCACCCGAACCTCGAAGGCGCATCGTCGCAGGATCGTCACCGCCACCGCGGCCACCGCCGCTGCAGCGCTTGCCCTCGCGGCCTGCGCTGCGCCGAGCACAGAGGAGTCCGCCAGCGACGGCGACTTCTCCGGCCAGAGCCTCAGCGCGCTGCTCATCACCTCGCACGAGGGTGCTGCCAACTGGCTCAAGGAGAACTTCGAGGCCGAGACCGGCGCGACCGTCGACCTCACGATCGTTCCCTACGACGAGATCGGCTCGACCCTCGCCCTCGACCAGCAGTCCGGTGCCAACACGATCGACGTGGCCGCGCCCTGGTACGTCTCGATCGGCGACCTCGCGGCCGGCGGCTCCATCCAGGACCTCACCGACTGGATCGACTCGACGCCCTCGCTCGAGGAGGATGACTTCATCCAGTCGATCTACGACCCGTACACGCTCGTCGACGGCCAGCGCTACGGCATCCCGTTCGACGGCGACACCCACGTGCTCTTCTACAACAAGGAGATCCTCGAGCGGAACGGCATCACCGAGCCGCCGGCGACCTGGGACGAGTACCTCGCCGACATCAAGATCATCACGGCAAACGAGAGCGCGAACGGCGTCTACGGGTCGGCGATCTTCGGCCAGAAGTCGCCGCTGATCCTCGGTGCCGCCTACGCCAACCGCCTTGCGGGCTTCGGCGGAACTTTCGTGGATGAGGACGGAAAGCCGACCATCAACTCGCCGGAGGCCGTCGCGGCAGCGCAGGCTCTCGTCGACGCGGTTCCCTACGCCTTCCCGACTCCGGCCGAGACCGACTTCGGTGTCGGTAACGGCGCCTGGTACGACGGCAAGGTCGGTTTCATCGAGAACTGGACCGACCTCGGCGTCGGCTCCGAGACGAACCCCGACTCGACGGTTGCAGGCAAGTGGGGCGTCACGACGTTGCCCGTCGGTGGCGACAACACGGAGCCCCGGGCATCCCTCGTCGCCGGCTTCACCTGGGTGATCTCGGCCAACACCGAGAAGACCGACCTGGCGAAGGCCTTCATCGAATTCGCCGCGTCGAGCGAGGTCAACTCCGAGCTCCTCGTGGCCGACCCGCAGACCGGTATCGACCCGAACCGCAAGTCGTCGCTCGAGAGCGCGGCCTACGGCGAAAAGTACCCGGCCCTCCAGGAGGTCAACCGCACGACCCTCAGCGGATCGCTCGCGTGGCCGACCGGTGAGAACGCCACCCAGGCAGCCCAGATCCTCACCGACGAACTCGCCAAGCTGATCGCCGGCGAGGGCGGAAGCGCACAGGACACCCTCGACCGCGTGCAGGCCGAGTGGGAGACAATCCTTGGCTAGTCCCACCTCGGTGCGCCCGCGCCTGACGTCCGGCTTCGTGCCGCAGCGGCAGGCGTGGGCGCACCGCCTTTTCATCTCTCCGACGATCCTCTCGATCGTCGTGCTCGGGCTCTACCCGCTGCTCTTCATCCTCGCTGCAGCCTTCAGCGACTCGACCCTCGGTAAGCCCTTCCGTGAGTGGGTCGGCACCGAGAACTTCGAGGTCGTGCTCGCGGACGGCGACATCGTCGCCTCGTTCCTGCGCACCGTGCTCTACGCGCTCGCCATCTCGATCGCGAGCGTCGGACTCGGCGTCATCATCGCGGTCTCCCTCGACCGCGCCACGCGTTCCGGCTCCGTGGTGCGCACCGTGTTGCTGCTTCCCCTCATCACGCCGCCCGTCGTGGTGGGCACCCTGTGGAAGCTCGTCTTCAACCCTGGCGGCGGGCTGCTCGACACCCTTCTGCGCGGTGTCGGCGTCGACGGCGCATCCGTCGCTCCGTTGTCCTCCACGTTCTGGGCGCTCCCGGCGATCGGGCTCGCGGATGTCTGGCAGTGGACGCCGCTCGTGACGCTCCTGGTCTACGCGGCCCTGCTCACCCAGGACAGCGCCGTCCGTGAGGCAGCATCCCTCGATGGTGCACACGGCTTCGGGCTGTTCCGCCACATCACCTGGCCGGCCATCGCCGGAACTGTCGCCGCCGTCTTCTTCGTGCGGCTCGTCATCGCACTCAAGGTGTTCGATCTCGTGTTCATCATGACCTCGGGAGGCCCAGGGCAGGCGTCGACGACGACGTCGTATGTGATCTACCAGGTCGCGCTCAAGGAGTTCGACGTCGGTCGGGCATCCGCCATCACCCTTCTCTTCGCGGTCGTCGTCACGCTCGTGACGCTGCCGGTCGCAGCCATCGCCAGGAGGCTCTCCCATGACTGACAGCAGCACGGCAGTCCGCACGCGTGCGGCGTTCCAGCACCGTTCCGTTCTCGCGTACGTCGTTCTCGGTGTCGCGCTGCTGGCCACGATCCTTCCGCTGGCCTACCTCTTCTCCGTGTCGCTCATGGGTCGGGATGAGACGGTGTCCGGCATTCTCTGGACCTCAGACCCGCAGTGGTCGAACTGGGCGGACGTGCTCGGCACGGGCATCCCGGCATCCATCGGCAACTCGCTGCTGGCAGCCCTCGGCGGGGCGATCATCACCCTCCTTATCGCCCTGCCCGGGGCCTGGGCGATCGCTCGATTCCGCGCGGGCGGTCGAACGCTCGCTGCCACCCTGATGAGTCCCTGGCTGCTCCCGCCCATCGTGGCGGTGGTTCCCCTGCTCACCCTGCTGCGGGTCGTGGGGCTCAACAACACGGTGCTCGGCCTCGCGCTGGTCTACGCGCTGGCCAATGCTCCCGTGGCCGTGTGGCTGCTCGAGGGTTTCGTGCGCAGGCTCCCCATCGAGATCGAGGAGGCCGCGACGCTGGACGGCGCAGGGTCGTACCGCACGCTCGTCTCGGTGATCGCGCCCCTGCTGCTGCCGAGCATGATCGCCGTGGGCATCATCGTGGCGATCCTCAACTACAACGAGTTCCTGCTCGCGACGTTCCTCAGCCAGAGTGCGGATGCCCAGACCTTCCCCGTCGCGCTGTCGCTGTTTTACGGCGACCGCACTCCGCACTTCGGCAAGATCGCGGCGGCGTCTTTCATCGGGGTCATTCCCGTGTTCGCGGCCGCGGTGTTCTTCCAGCGCTGGCTCGTCGGGGGACTGACGGGTGGCGCGGTTCGCTAGGACTTCCGCGCTCTCAATCGAAGCGCGGGTCGCGTACCGAGCTGCGGCGCCGTGACAGCCGCCAGCCCGCGGCGGTGCGCACGAACACGTCGCGGTAGTCGCCGGAGATCGGTGGGCCCTCGTTCGAGAAGCCGATGAACTTGCTGCGCACGCGCGCCGTATCGTCGTCGACTTCCTGGATCACAATGTTGGTCGAGTGGTGCGAATACACCTTGCGGTTACGAAGGGCGGACTGCAGCTCGCCGACGCCATTGAGATTCGGGCGACCGAACTCGCTGAAGTCGAAGACGAAGTCGTCGGCGAACACGAGGTGCGCGCGATCCCACGCGTCATCGTCGACGACATGGCCGTAGATGGCGATGACCTCTTCGATCTCCGTGCGATCCGCCCTCGTGAGCATGGTCCCTCCCGTCACCACGACGCTACGTCGCCCGTGCCGTGCTCGTCGCGCGCGCATGTAACAGCGCGAAACGTGACGAAACAGTCGGAAAGATGCGCGTGCTAGCGGCCCGTCGCGACCGCGGAAGCAGTGACATCCTCCGAGGCAGCGTTCGACGTCCCCGCGAGCGCCCAGCGCCACCCGATCACAGCGGTTGCGCCCGCGACGACGGTGAAAGCTACGAGGGAGACGATCACGCCACCGGGCGGCTGCCACGCCGGGTCGAACACCATGTCGAGCCACGATTCACTCACGCCAACGGTGTACCGCTGGAGCGCTGTGGTGAACGCGAGGACCTGGCACACGAACCAGATCGCGGCGGCGATGGTGGTGAGGATGACGAGCGGCCGTCGGGGAATCGACGCGAACCTGCCGGCAAGGACGATTCCGAGGCCCACGACGGCGATCACGAGAACCGGGAGCGCGTAGCGGCCCTGCCAGATCCAGCCGCCTGACGTGATGAACGCGGCCTGCACGAGGGCGGGCACAATCGGCACGGCGAGGATGACGGTGCACGCGAACACGAGGGTGCGACCTCGGAGGAGCACGATGGCCGCGATCACCAGGCCACCGAAGAAGAGGCCCCAGAGCGCGTAGACCTCCGCTGGTGAGGCTGTGTCGAGCCATCCGAAGACGCCGATCATCTCGCGCAGATGTTGTCCGAAGCGGAGCATCATGAGTGCGAAGCCGGTGAGTGGGGAAGAACCTGCGTAGGGCACCATGGGTGCCTCGCCGCCAGCCTCCGACGACGTGGCAACCGTGTTGGTGAGGCGCAGCCAGAGAAGGGCGAAAGCGGTTCCCGCTGCAATGACGGATGCCGAGATGATCACGGGCCTGCTTCGCACGAGACCCCGAATCTGCTCGCGGGAGGCGAGGAGGAAGGGGACCAGGACGGCGATCGCGACCCACAGGGGCGAGATCGCTCGCGTGTTGGCGGCGATCACTCCCGCCACTGCGATGATCGTGGCGCGCTGCGCCAGAAGGGTCGAGTCCGGTCGGAGGATGACCGCCATGACTGCGGTGAACGCCGTCAACGACGCGGCCACCTCGAGAGCATTCGGATTCACCGACCCGGTGAGGAAGAGCATCATCGGGGTCATCGCAGCACCGAAGGCGATCACCGGCAACGTGCGTTCGCGCCAGCTGGCGAGAATCATCACTGTCGCTGCGAAGAACAGGCTCACGAGCATGCCGCTGACGATTCGCATCGCGTAGATGCCGCCCGCGTTCTCGAACACGAGGCTCGGGGTTCCGACGATCAGGTAGTACGTGGGGTTGTACCGGCCAGCGGTGGTCGTGGAGTCCACGATCTCGGTCTGGTCACCAGGGGCATCCTGGATGCACGCAGCAGTGACCTCGGCATTGAAGGCGAAACACGTCTGTGCGTGGGTCCACGCGATGTACTGCGGCACGTCGACGAGGGCACCCTTGCCGTCGTCAGCGTTGTTGAATGCACCTCGCACCACGGAGGCAGCCTTGATGATGTGAGCCGGCTCGTCGGGTGAGGCAGCGAGAGGAGTGGCCACCGACCACAGTGCGGCAAGTGCCGAGAACAGCAACCACGTCACGAGGAAGACGGCCCACGGGCGCGGCGACGTGGAGCGGGCGGGCATGGCTCCGATAGTACGCGGATAGGCTGAACGGCATGCCCAAGTCCGGCCTGCCCGTGCTCCTCGGGGCCACAGCGATCGCCGGCGTCACGTCGTACCTGGTCACCTGGCTCGTGCCCCGCGCCATCGGCTTCGCCGAGTACGCGACGTTCGCAGCGTTCTGGGCCGCGCTGTACCTCGTGGTCGGCGCGCTCTACGGCCTCCAGCAGGAGGTCACCCGCGCGACCGGCCCGGTCGAGGCGTCAACGCCCGGCCGAACGGTGAATCGTGCGCGGAACGCCGGAGTCGCGGCATCCCTCCTGACCTTCGCGATCATCCTGGCGACCTCGCCGCTCTGGGCAGAGCCGGTCTTCCCCGGTCGGGGCCTTCTCCTCGTGCTGCCCTTCGCGGTGGGAACCGCCAGCTATGCGATCGTCGCCGTGCTCGCCGGCACTCTCTTCGGCCTTTCCCGCTGGCGTGAGGCTGCCGCGCTCGTGCTCGCGGACGCACTGCTCCGGCTCGCGGCCGTCGGAATCGCCCTGCTCTTCACCCACGACGTTGTCGTTCTCGCGTGGGCTGTTGCTGCGCCCTTCCTGCTCGCCGTCGTGGTGCTTTGGCCGTTCATCCGGGCCCAGGTCGTTGGCCGTGCGCAACTCGACGTCGGCTACCGGCAGCTCGCCTGGAACGTCGCCAGAATGATCACCGCCGCGGCATCCACGGGCATCATGGTGAGCGGGTTTCCCCTCGTCTTCACCTTGGCAACCTCGGGGGAACGGGCGGCTCTCGTCGGCATGGTCGTGCTCACCGTCACGCTCGTGCGCGCTCCTCTCATCGTCGTGACGATGTCGTTGCAGGGGTGGCTCCTCGTGCAGTTCAGGGATGCCCACGTCGCCGGGCGGCTCGCGCGGATCCTCGGCGTTCTCGGCGTCGGGGGTGTCGTGCTGGGTGCCGCCGGTTGGTGGCTCGGGCCCACTATTTTTGCGTGGCTGTACCCGGGTGAACCGGTGCCGGGCGCTTGGTTCGTCGCCGTGCTCGTGGCTTCCTCGGCTGTCGTCGCGGCCCTCTGCGTCACGGGCGCCGCCGTCCTTGCCAGGTCGCGCCACCAGATCTTCACGGCGGGATGGGTGACAGGCGCCATCGTGACGATCGCGACCGTGTTCCTGCCCCTGCCCCTTGAGGCCAGGGCGAGCGTTTCGCTGCTCGCCGGTCCGCTCGCCGGGCTGGCCGTCCACCTCGGCGGACTCGCTTTCGGCCCGAGAGACGCGCCCGTTTCGAAGTCGACCCCCGAACCGTGACCGTGCCAGACTGGTCGGCAGTCCGCGGCTGACCCTCGAGGTAGCAGCCACCCGGTAACGGGTTTAGTGAAATCAGTGAGGCGAGTACGACCGTGACCTTAGGAACTGTGCTCGTCACGGGCGGCGCCGGATTCATCGGCACCGCGCTGGCCGATCTTCTCATCGACAGTTCCGACCGCTGGGTCGCCCTCGACTCGCTGCACCCCCAGGTGCATCCCGGTGGCACGCCTCCCGTCGAACTGAATGAGCGCGTCGAGGTCATCGTCGGCGACGTCGCCGATCCCGCCCGTTGGGATGAGGCCCTGGCTGCAGTGCGCCCAGACACCGTCATCCACTTGGCCGCCGAGACCGGCACGGCCCAGTCCCTCGACGAGGCCAGCCGCCACAGCCGGGCCAACGTTGTCGGCACCACCGAGCTCACGGATGCCTTCGGTCGCACCGGTCACCTGCCGTCGCACGTCGTGCTCGCGAGCAGTCGCGCCGTCTACGGCGAGGGCAGCTGGCGTCGCACAGACGGCACCATCTTCCAGCCGGGCATGCGTTCGCACGCCCAGCTCGAGGCAGGGCAATGGGACTTCCCGGATGCCACGGCCCTCCCCATGAGCGCCGGCTCGACTCCGCCAGCCCCCACGAGCGTCTACGGCGCCACCAAGCTCGCGCAGGAGAACCTCCTGAACGCATGGGGCGGGTCGCGCGGGGTGCCCGTGAGCATCCTGCGCCTCCAGAACGTCTACGGTCCCGGCCAATCGCTCATCAACTCCTACACGGGCATCGTGTCGCTCTTCTCGCGCTGGGCCCGCGAGGGCAAGGCGATCCCGCTCTACGAGGACGGCGCGATCGTGCGCGACTTCGTCTTCATCGACGACGTGGCCGCTGCCATCGGCGCCGTGGCGCTCGCCGGCCCCGACGAGGCTCGTCCCGTGCTCGACGTGGGCGCCGGCGTGCAGACGACAATCCACGACATGGCCGACGCGATCGCGCGCTACTACGGCGCACCGGCTCCGGTGGTGGTGGGCAAGTTCCGTGATGGCGATGTGCGGGCGGCATCCGCCGACATCTCAGCGACCACCCAGTGGCTCGACTGGACGCCGGTCGTCAGTCTCGACGAGGGCGTTGCGCGCCTCCAGGAGTGGATCGCCCCGCGTCTGGCGTCCTAGCCGCGTCGTCGAGGCTCAGTCCCCGATGAACCGCGGCCGCGAGGCGAACCAGCCGCCGATGAGCCCCGGCACGGATGTCGCGGCGAGCACGAGCAGCGGAACCGTCCACGATCCCGTTGCCTCGCGCAGCAGGCCAAGCCCGATCGGGCCGAGGCAGGCGACCCCGTAGCCGATGCCCTGGACGAACCCGGACACCGCAGAGGCGGTCTGCGCGGTTCGCGTGCGGCGGTTGATCAAGATCATGCAGAGCGGGAAGGTGCTCACGCCGAGGCCCAGCGCGCAGATCCAGAACAGCGTGCCGTCGAGGGGCGAGAAGAGCAGCCCCAGGTATCCCGTGACGAGCAGGATCGCGCACACCACGACCACGATGAAGGGGTTGGCCAGTCGCGTGGCGATCTGCGGCACGACGAACGCCGCGAACACACCCCACACCGAGTAGAGGGCGACCATCGTTCCTCCGAGAGCTGCGCTGCCGCCAGCGTCGGTGAGAACCGACGGCACCCAGGTGATGATGCCGTAGTTCGAGATGGACATCATGGCGAACAGCACCACGAGGCCCCATGCAGTGGGCGAGCGGCTGATCTTGGGTCGCGGCGAATCTGCGGACGCTGCGGAGGCCGCGTGGTGGTCGGAAGGCAGCTTGATCGACACGGCGAGCCACACCAGGGAGGCGATGGCGGCGGGAATCGCCCAGATACCGACGGACACCTGCCAACTCGACGCCTCGGCGATCGGCACGGCGACGAGAGGAGCCACGAACTGGCCGGTCTGCATGAGTACCAGGTAGAGCGAGGTCGCGAGCGCGAGGCGCTCCGGGAACCAGGCCTTGACGAGCGGAACGATCACGACGTTCGCCGCGCCGATGCCGCCGAGCGCAAGCACCGTCGACAGCACGAGGAACAGGGGATCCGACGACAGCGCACGCAGCACGAGCGAGGCGGCCGTGACGGCCAGCGCCACGGTGGCGGTGCGCTCGAGCCCGAACTTGCGGGTGACGACGGGGGCGAGGAATCCGAAGATCGCGAAGGATGCCGCGGGCACCGTACCGAGGAGCCCGGCCACGGTCACGCCAAAGCCCAGGTCCGAACCGATGGTCTCGAGCAGTGGTGTGAACCCGGTGACCGCCGTGCGGAGATTGATCGCCGTCAGCGCGATGGCGAATCCCGCCCAGATGATCACGCGGCCGCGGGTGGGAGTCGGGGTGGGCGAAATGGTGGTCACGTTAGAATCCGAATCTGGGACTGAGGGCGGATGATGGGATCATGGGATGAATTTGGACAAGCATGGTACATCCGCTCCGATGCGTCGAGAGGGACTCATCGACCAGGCAGCCGCAGCCTTTCGGGACGCTATTGTCAGCGGTCGTTGGCCGGTCGGTGAGCGCATCCCGACCGAGACCGCGCTCGTCTCCGAATTCGGGGTGGGGCGCAACACCGTGCGAGAGGCACTTCAATCGCTCGTGCACGCCGGCATGCTGCGCCGCGAGCAGGGGAGAGGCACCTTCGTGCTCTCCGATTCAGAACTCGACGGCACTCTCGAACGTCAGCTCTCGGGGGGTAGCAGGCGTCACTACCTCGAGCTCCGTCTCGCCCTCGATAGCGCTGCCGCGTCGCTGGCCGCACAGAATCGGTCGGATGCCGACGTCGAGGTGCTCCGCGGCTTGCGCGACAGTCGCCAGGCGAGCTGGGCGAGCGACGACCCCGACCAGCGGGCAGAAGCCGACCTGGCTCTCCACAATGCGATCGTCGAGGCGACGCACAACCCTCTCTACGTGAAGCTGTACGCGAGCATGCTCAACGTCTTCGTGGTGCACATGCACGACGACCCGTCCGACGACGAGGACACCGCACACCTCCTGCACCACGAGCTCGTCGAGGCGATCGCGGCACAGGATGCCGACCGCGCTGCAGCGACCGTCCAGGCGATCTTCGAACCCTTCATGCGCTGACCGGGCGCTAGTCCTCCGCGTCGCCCTTCGCGGCCTCGAGCTCGCGGATGCGCAGCTCCAAGAGGGCCACCTGCTCGGCGAGCGTGCGGGTCTTCGCCTCGAGCCGGGTGAGCTCGGCGCTCGTCTGCAGTGCGACGAAGAAGAGGATGCCGATGCTCACGAAGAACAGCAGGTTGGTGGGCACTTCGACCCCGACGACCTTCGATGCCCACGCGAGGGTGCTCGGGAACACGCCAGCGATGAGCGCGAGCACACCCGCGATGACCCACCAGACGGCGTGACGCTCGCGGAGCCTGCCGCGACGCAGCATCTCGATGACCACGACGAGGATCAGCAGCGCCGAGACGATACCGAAGATGTAGCTGGCGACACTCATGCTGATGCCTGCTCTTCCGTGCGATACGACGACTTGGGCCGGATGTAGGCGAAGACGAGCGCGATACCCGCGCGGCCGAGGTACGCGGCGGACTTCACGAAGTTCTGCGAGGGAACACCCGCCGCCCTGGGCCGCATGGCGACGGGCACCTGGGTGATGCGCATGCCGGCCTTGGCTGCGATGACGAGCGCCTCGATGGTGTCACCAAGGTATTCGGCGGGATAGTGCTCGGCGAACAGGGCGACGGCTCGCGGCCCCGAGGCCTTGAAACCCGACGTCGTGTCGGTGAGCTTCGTCTTGGCAGTGCGGCTGAGCACACTCGAGAGCACCTTCACAGCCCAGGCCCGCGGGCCGCGGACGGCGTAGTCGCCCTCGCCGGCGAAGCGGGCACCCATGACGACGTCGTACTCATCCAGTTTCGCCAGCAGTGCTGGTACTCCCGACGGGTCGTGCTGACCGTCGGCGTCGACCTGCACGACGTTGCGGTAGCCGTTCTGCAGCGCGAAGCGGAACCCCGTGCGCATGGCTCCGCCGACGCCGAGGTTGAAGGGGAGCGTGGCAACACGGGCGCCAGCGGCTCGTGCCACCTCGGTCGTGGCATCCGGCGATCCGTCATCGACGACGAGGATGCCCACCCCCGGCAGTTTCTCGAGAACCTCGCGCACGACATCGCCGACCGCACCCTCTTCGCGGAACGCGGGCATCACGATGAGGGTTTCCGCAAGGCTCGACGACACCCGAGAATCCTAGCGCCGTCGGCAGTGCCCTCACTTGGCGCGGACGGTGCTCTCGTGGTCGAGGTACCAGTCGTAGGTGGTCTTGATGCCCTCGTCGAGGTCGGTTTGGGCACTCCAGCCGAGGTCGTTCAGGCGGCTCACGTCGAGCAGCTTGCGGGGCGTGCCATCCGGCTTGCTCGTGTCGAGCAGGATGTCGCCCTCGAAGCCCACCGTCTTGGCGATCGTCTCGGCGAGCTCGCGGATCGAGAGGTCCTCGCCGACGCCGACGTTGATCGTCTGCGGGTCGTCGTAGTTCTCGAGCAGGAACAGGGACGCCCGTGCGAGGTCATCGACGTAGAGGAACTCGCGCCGCGGTGTGCCGGAACCCCAGATGGTCACGGAGTCCGCGCCATCCCGAGCAGCTTCGTGCAGGCGACGCATGAGCGCGGGCAGCACGTGCGAGTTCTCGGGGTGGAAGTTGTCGCCCGGGCCATAGAGGTTGGTGGGCATCGCCGAGATCCAGTGACGGCCGTACTGCTTGCGCGCGGCCTGCACCTGCATGATTCCGGCGATCTTGGCGATCGCGTAGGCGTCGTTGGTCGGTTCGAGCTCGCCCGTGAGGAGGGAGGACTCCTTGATGGGCTGCTCGGCGAACTTGGGGTAGATGCAGGAGGAGCCGAGGAAGAGCAGGCGATCGACGTCGACCGAGTTCGCGGCATCCATGACGTTGACCTGGATGAGCAGGTTGTCGCTGAGGAAGTCGGCGGAGTACGTGTCGTTGGCGTGGATGCCGCCTACGCGCGCTGCCGCATCGATGACAACATCCGGGCGCTGCTCGTGCATGAAGTCGAAGACGGCGGAGCGGTCACGGAGGTCGACCTCGGACGAGGTGGCACCGACGAGGTTCGTGTATCCCTCGTTCTCGAGGTGGCGCCAGATGGCGGACCCGACGAGTCCACGGTGGCCCGCGATGTAGATGCGGCTGTCTTTCTCCATGCTGCTGATTGCCATGCTCGCTCGTCGCTCCCGTGCTCTCGCTATACTCACTGGGGCTCGCCCTGCGGCAGTTCTGTGGCCCAGCCACCAGTGTCAGCGCCACCGGGCACGGCATTATTCCGTGCGGTGCGCTCGCCCCCCGCTGATCGTAGCAACAGCGCAGAAACTCTCGAGGAGACAGCTCATGGCCGCACCCGAAGTGCTTGTGGTGCTTCCCACCCTCGGCGACCGGCTCGAGACACTCCGCGAGACGCTGGAGACGGTGGATGCCCAGCGCGCCGACGTCGCACTGACGCTGGCCGTCGTGCTCCCCTCCGGGGCGACCGAGGCTCGCGCCATGGCCGCGGAGTTCGGTGCGGTCATCGTCGACGACCCCAAGACCGGTATCTCCGAGGCGATCAACCGCGGCCTGACCGCTCGCACTACTGAGAAGTACTACGCCTGGATCGGCGACGACGACATCTTCCGCCCGGGTGGGCTGAAGCGCCTCCGTGGGATCCTCGAGTCCCGCCCCGATGCCGTGCTCGCGTACGGCGGCTGCGACTACATCGACGCGGAGGGCCGCACGATCGTCACGAGCAACGCCGGGCGGCTCGCGATCTTCCTGCTGCCGTGGGGCCCCGACCTCATCCCGCACCCCGGAACCATGGTGCGCCTCGATGACCTGCTCGCGATCGGGGGTTTCGACGCCCAGCTCAAGTACGCGATGGATCTCGACGCGTTCCTCAAGCTCCGCAGCCACGGAAAGTTCGCGTTCACACGCGAGTCGGTCTCCGGTTTCCGCTGGCATCCGGATTCGCTCACGGTGGCGAACCGACTCGCCTCGAGTCGCGAGTCGGAGTCGGTCAAGCGGCGCCACCTGCCCGCGATCCTGCGCCCGATCAGCCCGCTGTGGCAGTACCCCATTCGCTGGGCTTCGGCCTTCGCCGCCCGCCGAGTGAACGCCACGGCCCGCTCCCTGTAGTCTGTCTGGGTTCACCAGCCGCGCCCGGACGGGCCCTTTTCTCCCCGACCAGATGGAGCACACGTCATGACAGAGCCCGTAGCCAAGAAGGCGATCATCACCGGAATCACCGGACAGGATGGCAGCTACCTTGCAGAACTCCTCCTCAGCAAGGGCTACGAGGTTCACGGTCTGATCCGTCGTGCGTCGACGTTCAACACCGACCGCATCGACCACATCTACCAGGACTCGCACGACGACAACCCGCGCCTCAAGCTCCACTACGCGGACCTCACGGACGGCTCCCGTCTCGTCACACTCCTCAGCGAGATCCAGCCAGACGAGGTCTACAACCTCGCGGCGCAGTCGCACGTGCGCGTGAGCTTCGACGAGCCGGAATACACCGGGGATGTCACGGGCCTCGGCTCGATCCGCCTGCTCGAGGCCATCCGCGCCCTCGGTCTCAAGACGCGCTTCTACCAGGCCTCCAGCTCGGAGATGTTCGGCGCGACCCCGCCGCCGCAGAACGAGGAAACGCCGTTCTGGCCGCGCTCGCCGTACGGTGTCGCGAAGGTCTACTCGTACTGGATCACGCGCAACTACCGCGAGGCGTACGACATCTTCGCCGTCAACGGCATCCTCTTCAACCACGAGTCGCCCCGCCGCGGTGAGACCTTCGTGACGCGCAAGATCACCCGCGCGGTCGCCCGCATCGCCGCAGGCGTCCAGTCCGAGCTCTTCATGGGCAACCTCGACGCTGTGCGTGACTGGGGTTACGCGCCGGAGTACGTCGAGGCCATGTGGCGCATGCTGCAGCACGACGAGCCCACCGATTACGTCGTCGCGACGAACACTGCGTACACGGTCAAGGACTTCCTCCAGTACTCCTTCGAGCACGTCGGCCTCGACTGGGAGAAGTACGTCAAATTCGACGAGCGCTACCTGCGTCCCACCGAGGTCGACGCCCTCGTCGGCGACCCGGGCAAGGCGGAGCGCCTGCTCGGCTGGAAGCCGTCGGTGCTCACCCCGCGCCTGGCCCAGATCATGGTCGACGCCGACATCAAGTCGCTCGAGCAGGCCGGCAGCTTCTACGTGGACACCGTCCAGACCGCCTGACCATGACCGCAGCGCCCGCAGTTGCGCTGTCGATGCTCACCCTCGTTCCCGGAGGGATGGGTGGCAGCGAGACGTACGCGAGGGAACTCACGCGCGCCCTCGCCGGGGCCCCGGATGTCTCGGCGACCTCGTACGTGCCAGCCACAGCAGCGGGCTTCAGTGCGGGCATCCCCGAACGCGTCGCCGCGCACGTGACGACGGGCCCGTCCACGGGGGAGCGTCTGCGCGCGCTCGCCGAGGCTCGCCTGCGCTCGGGCGATGTGCTCCGTGAGATGCGGCAGGCGGATGTTGTGCACTTCCCCTTCACCGTGAGCGTGCCGCGGCCATCGCGGGGCCAGGGGTTCATCCAGACGCTGCTCGACGTGCAACATCTCGATCTTCCCCACCTGTTCTCGCGCGCAGAGCTCGCCTACCGCCGGGTGTTCTACGAGGGTGCCTCGAAGCGCGCGGACCTCGTGATCACGATCAGCGAGTTCGCCAAGCAGCGCATCGTCGAACTGCTCCGCATCGCTCCCGAGCGCGTTCGGGTGGCTCCGCTCGGCGTCGACCTCGAGGGCTTCACCCCGAACCGCGGGCCGCGCGAGTCATTCGTGCTGTACCCGGCCAGGGGCTGGCCGCACAAGAACCATCGCCGGTTGATCGAGGCGATGGAGATCGTCCGGCTCGAGCATCCCGATATGTCACTCGTGCTCACCGGCGGGGACCTCGACCGCCTGGGGGAGCTGCCGGAGTGGGTCGACCGTCGGGGCCTGGTGTCTGGCGACGAGCTGCGCGGGCTCTACCGCTCCGCGGCGACGCTCGCGTTCCCCAGCCTCTACGAGGGCTTCGGGCTGCCGCCGATCGAAGCCTTCGCGTCCGGCTGCCCTGTCGCGGCATCCGATGCCGGATCGATCCCGGAGGTGTGCGGTGACGCGGCCGTGCTCTTCGACCCTCTCGACCCAGGAGACATTGCGGCGGGGATACTAGAGTCGTTAGCCACGGGCAGCAGCCGCATCGACGCGGGTCTTGCCCAGGCCCACTTGTTCACCTGGGATCGCTGTAAGGACGTGCACGTGACCGCATACCGGGATGCCGCATGACCGCGCGCAGGGCCTTTGTCACCGGAGCTGCCGGCCAGGACGGCCGCTACCTCGTCGAGCGCCTTCTCTCCGATGGCTTCGACGTCGTCGGCATGTGCCACTCGCAGGAGAAGGCCGACCAGCTCGCGATCGACCAGCCGGGCGTCGTCGCCGTCGTCGGTGATCTCGCTGACGCCGAGGGCCTCTCCGCGCTCATCGAAGCGGCAGAACCCACCCGCATCTTCAACCTCGCCGGCAACACGTCGGTCGCGCGCTCCTGGGAGTACCCGGCGGAGACGGCCGACGTTCTCGGCGTAGGGCCGATCCGCATCTTCGACACCGCTTGGCGCATCTCCGAGCGGACGGGAACGCAGGTGCGCGTGCTTCAGGCGTCGAGCGCCGAGATCTTCGGCAACGCGACCGAGATCCCGCAGAGCGAGACCACCCCGCGCCGACCCGTCACACCGTACGGCGCCGCGAAGGGATTCGCGCACGAGATGGCCGGTGTCTACCGCGCCCGCGGGATGCACGTGAGCTCGGCGATCCTCTACAACCACGAGTCACCGCGGCGCCCCGAACAGTTCGTCGCGCGCAAGATCGCTGTCGCGGTCGTCGCGATCGCGCTCGGCAAGCAGGAGACGATCTCCCTCGGCAACATCGACGTGCACCGCGACTGGGGTTACGCCCCGGACTACGTGGACGCGATGATCCGCATCATCGAGAACGACGAGGCCGGCGACTTCGTCGTCGCCACGGGCGAGTCGCACAGCGTGCGCGACTTCGTGGCTGAGGCGTTCCGCGCCGCGGGCGTGAGCGACTGGGAGCGCCGGGTCGTGATCGATCCCGCGTTCTACCGCCCGGCCGACCCCGAACAGCTCGTGGGCGACTCCACGCGGCTGCGCTCGATCGGATGGCAGCCTACGGTCGCCTTCACCGAACTCGTCGGCATCATGGTCGAGGCGGAGTTCGAGCGGCAGGGTCGCCCCTAACCCGGCTCAGAACTCCGAGAGCTGCACGCGGTACTGGCTGCCCGGGCACGTCGCGGCCAGGTCGGCCTCGGCGGCGGGGTCAGCGGTCCACACGACGGTCGTCGGCCCCAACAGGTCGACGATCTCGCACACCTGCTCGGCACCGAGAGACGGCAGGGTCGCGTAAGTGCGCACGGGGTTGCTGCGCGGGTCCGGTACATCCACCTGCAGTAGCCAGCGGTTCGGCCAGTTGTCGCCGACCTGGCTGCGCCAGAGCACGTTGTGACCATCGGCTGAACCAGACAGCTCGAAGGTGACGGCGGCATCCTCGTTGGTGTTATTGAAGGCGGTTCCCGCGACCAGCTGCGGGAGGGGTAGCTGCGCGGCGGGAGTGCCTGGCCCGAACAGCAGGCTCGCGACGACCGCGCCAGCCGACAGCGTGAGCAGCACCCTCATGCGGCCGCGGAGGTCAGCGAGGAATCCGATCGCGATACTCGCGATCACGGGGATGAGCATGCACCACGTCGTCCAGGCGAATTTGGCCGGGTAGTAGCCCCAATAGAACACCTCACCGACACGCTGCAGCAGGAGGTAGGTCAAGCCGATGCCGAGCCCGGCGAGCACCGCGAGGATTCCGAGACTCGACTGCCGGTCGCCGCGCTGCCAGGCGACGAGGGCGATGAGCACGGCGACGGTGCCGATGATGATCGACTGGCTCGAAGGGATGTCGGGGAATCCACCGTCACTGCCGAGCGCGTCGGACTGCTCGAGAAAGAGCGGAACCGTGACGAAAACGGCGTAGGCGAGGAACGCCACCGGCGCCAGTGCTGCTGCCGCGATCCGCGCCCCGCCGTTGGCGAGCAGCTCGCGTCGTCGCTGCACGACGAGCACGACGCCGAGCCCGATGACGCAGATGATGAGCGGGCTCCAGACGGCGAGCAGCGCGAGAAGCACCATCCAGAGCCCCACGAAGGCCAGCAACGGATGCCCGGCTCCCGCCCTGTGGAACAGCCACGCACACAACAGCAGCACGATGGCGAAGGCCGAGTTGATGAAGCCGAACTCGAACTGCACTCCGACCACGAACCACAGCAGCGGGATCGTGCTGCCGACCGCTGTCACGGCGAGGCTCCACCGGCGACTTGCGCCGCGCACCGTGGAGCCGACGATCACGCCGACGAGCAGGCACGTGAGGGCGATCATGAGCACCCAGAGCTGCGCCATCCTCGCCACGTCGTGCTCGAGCAGCGCTCCGTCGGCGAGTGCAGAGCGCCCGCCCTCCATCGAGGCAGCTGCCATCGCGAACGGCAGGGGAGTGGGCTGGGGTACCGCCGTCTGGTCGATGCCTCCCGCGGCGAGCATGAGGCGTGAGAAGACCATCACGTTGACCGTGTCGCCGTTCATGGCCCAGGCAAGTCGCAGTGCTCCCGGAACGATCTGCGTGGCGACCATGGTCAGGAGGAAGAGCCCGGCGCCAACGCTCGAGGCCAGGGCGAGTCGCCAGTCGCCGAGGACTCCGCGTACGCCGCGATGCTCGCGCGCGAACCACGAGCACACGAGCGAAACCGCCCCGAGGAGTACGACATGGGGCACTGTCATGCCGGCACCCAGCACCGGGGTGAGCATGAGCAGGCCCAGTTCCACGACCAGGAGACCAACCGAGGCCAGCGCGAGCGAGAGCGGGCGGGGCAGGCGCACGGCCAGGGCGAGGCTGACGGAGGCGAGAGTGACGATCCACAGCGGAACGAGGCCGAGCCCGAGCATCCCGGCAACGCCTGCGCCGAGCGTCGCTATCGCGAGGATGACGGTGATCACCGGTCGCCTCGTTTCGCTTCTGCCACCCGCCGATCCTACCGGCGGGGTGCGAGGGCCCGGCAGTCGCTACTCCCGAGCGGGGCTCTCGAGCCGCGCGAATGCCTGACGCCAGCTGAGTTGCTTGGCCGCCTTGAGCGCGCACACGACGAAGGTCAACCACGCGAACTCGCCGAGGATCGAACTTTCCGCAAGCGAATTCGTGAGCAGCGCGAGAAGCACCAGCGCGGGCCACGCGTACACCTCGCTGCGTCGGCGTGACGCCAGGAGCCAGGAACGAGTGAAGGCGAGCCCGAGCAGCACGAGGAAGATCACGAGGCCCACGAGTCCGAGTTGCAACCACACATCGACATAAGCGCCCGATGCGGATGTCTCGACCCGCGGCGATACGTCGGCGAACAGGCTGAATGGAGGCAGGTCGGTGCGCCACCCGCCCGTCCAGCCCCAGCCCTCGAGCGGATGGAGTCCGATGAGGCTCCATGCGCGGTACCAGACGTCGAGACGGTAGGTGAGCTCGCCCGTTGCGCCGAGGAAGGTGATGACGGCGGACCGGAACCACCAGGCGAGCATCGCGGCGACCACGACGCCTCCGAGCGCCGCGAACTGCCAGTAGCGGCGACGCTCCGGCGCGACCCTCCGCAACCCGATGAGTGCGGCGGCGGCGATCGCCACCACGAGCAGCACGCCGAACGCGACGGGCGACTGCGCGAGGTAGAGGCAGACAGCGGCACCAGCGGCCGAACCGATGGCGAGGCCCCGCGGCACCGACTTGGTGCGGTACTCGATCGCGAACGTGATGAGTGCGATCAGGGCGACGAAGCCGAGCTCGTTCCGTGAGCCGAGGATGCCCTGGATGGGGCCGAGGTCGGCAAGGTTGCCCTCGATGCTGAGGAAGCGTATGGGCGAGTCGATGAGCACGCCGGAAAGGATCTCGATACCGATCGAGACCCCGAGTACCAGCCGTAGGGCATCCCCGTACGCCCGCACGATCTGGATGGTGTCCCGCACGAGCGCGAGGTACAGGGCGAGCAGCGTGAACGCGACGAGGTAGGCGAGACCGGACAGGGTCGCCCACTGGTACTGGCTCCACAGCAGTGTGAGACCCGCCCACCCGAGGAACACCATGAGGGAGATGGGGGGCACCGCGCGCCACTCGATGGAGTCCCAGCGGGCGGCGACCGAACCGGCGGCCAGGAGCACGAGCACGACCAGGATTCCGATGAGCCCCGCCCACCCGGACAGCTGGCGGAGAGGAAATGTCAGGAGGGCGACCCCGACGATCGCCGACGTTAGTGCTGTGGCAAAACGGGGTGAGCCGAGGAATGCCTTCGCGGCGAGCACGGCTCCTTCGCGTGGCATCCTCATCGGGCAGCGTCCGCTGTCAGGTGGCCCACCGTCACGGGGCCGCGTCCACGGGCTCGGATCGCTTCGTCTTGAACGCGATCATCACGAGGAACATGATGCCGAACTCGACCAGGAGCCTGCTCTCCGCGACGCTCTGGATCACGAAAGCGACCATGATCGCGAGCGGGAAGAGAGTGAGCGCGCTGTACCGCAGCGGTTTGCCCGGCTCGCGCTGCTGCCTGTCGACCGCGAAGATCCACGATCGCGCGAGAGTCGAGATCACGAGGGCCGCGAAGATGACGAGCCCGACGATGCCGATCTGCAGCCAGAGGTCGAGCCACGCATTGTGGGCCTGCAACATGCGAACGCGGTTACTGAAAGCGAGGTCGTCGAACGGCGGCGCCCACGGAACCCAGTAGCTCACCCAGCCCCAACCGAAGAGGGGGCGCTGCTGCGCGAGCTCGGTCACGCTCTGCCAGATCTCCACGCGCCCCGTGAGGTCGGTGCTGCGGCCGAGTGCCCCGATGATCGCCGCGGGGAACGAGAGAACGGCTGCGGCGCCCAGGCCGATCGCTGCCGTGAGGCTCACGTAGGTGATCGTTCTGGCTCGGGGCGAATCACGCCGTCTCAGGAGCAGCACGACGCCGATGATCACTGCCGTACCGATGAGGGCGACCGTCACCGTGGCCGACCGGGTGAAGACGAGCGAGACCGCAGCGACGACCAGCCAGGTGATGGCCACCGAGGGGCGACGGCGCCTGTCTGCGAGCTCGATCGCGAAGACCAGAACGCCCAGCAGCGCGAGAAAGCCGAGGTTGTTGGAATTGCCGACGATGCCCTGGATGCGCCCCTCGTCGAACACCTCGAGCAATTCGTTGCGCGACCAGTAGAGCAGCGGCGGGATCTTGTCGAAGTCCTCGGGGTTGGCGTTGATCTGCTGGGCGAGCGGCAGCACGGGGTGGCGGATCACGAAGGAGACGAAAGCCTCAAAGAGCAGGGATGCCGCGAGCACGAACCGCACGACGGCGCCGATGCCGCGCAGCAGTTCGCTCCAGCTGTAGGTGACCGCGAGCATGATGCCGCCAATGACGAGCATCCACGTCGTGAGAAGACCGATCGCCGTCGCTCCCGGGTAGAACGACCACGCCAACGAGGCGGTCGCGAGCACGAGGAAGGCGATGAGGGGGTAGGGGAGCTGGCCGACGTGCCACCGGTCGCGCTGTGCCGCGAGAATGATGACACTCTCTATCGAGCTGGCCACTGCCACGACACCGAAAACCCACCAGCCGAAGGAGTACCGCCACGCGTCGGGTGCCAGCGCCAGGGCCAGAACCAGCACGAGGAACGCGAATCGAGCGCGTGGGCCGGTGATGATCCGCATTCCGTAAGGCTAGACGACGGCAACCTATGATCATGGAGGATAAGTCGTGACCCCGACCGGCCCAGAAGAAGAGTTCCTGCAATGGTGCAATCCGTAACTCCCGAGCGTCGTACTCGCGCGCCCTGGATACGCATGTACACGCGGCGACTCGTGTTCTCGGATTCGCTCGCAATCCTGCTCGCTGTCGGCGGCTCGCACCTGCTCTGGTTCGGCACCCGTCGGGTCGAACTAGCTGGCCTTCCGCGCGCGGTGCCGGTGGAGGTCGAGTACCTGACGGTGAGCGTCGTGCTCGCCGCGAGCTGGCTCATCTTCCTGCACGTCTTCGGCACGCGGGATGCGAGGATCGTGGGATCCGGCCTGCAGGAGTACGCGCGGACGGGCGATGCCACCGTGAGGTTGTTCGGCCTCGTCGCGATCGTGAGCCTGCTGCTGCTGATCGATGTCGCTCGCGGCTACATCATCACGGCCTTCCCGGTTGGGCTCTTCCTGATCCTTCTCGGGCGGTGGGGGTGGCGACAGTGGCTCCGCGAGAAGCGATACACCGGCCTGTATCTCGTCAGGCTCCTCATCGTCGGGTCGCCGGACTCTGTGGCAGAACTCGCCGGTGAACTGCGTCGTCACGCCTACGCGGGCTACTCCGTCGTCGGAGTCTGCCTGACCGGCCAGGATGCCTCGGAGGAGAGCATCGCAGAGCTCGACGTGCCCGTCTTCCGTTCCCTCGACGACCTCACGAGCGTCATCCGCCAGACCGACGCGCACGCGGTGGCGCTCGCCGGATCGCACGGCCTCCCACCCAGCGCCGTGCGCAGCATCAGCTGGCAACTCGAGCGCACGGGCGTCGAGCTCATGGTGGCCCCGTCGATCACGGATATCGCCGGCACGCGCATCCACACTCGCCTCGTTGCTGGCCTGCCACTCATCTACGTCGAATCGCCCAGCTACGAGGGCGGTGCGAAGGTGATCAAGGGACTCTTCGATTTCTCGGCGGCGATCGCGCTCACGATCCTGCTGTCGCCGGTGCTCGTGGCCATCGCGATCGCGGTGAAGGTCACGACTCGTGGGCCGATTTTCTTCACGCAGGAGAGGGTGGGCCTCGGCGGCAGGCTCTTCCGCATCTTCAAGTTCAGGACGATGAACGTCGGGGCGCACGAGGAGCTCATGGACCTGCTGGTGGAGCGCGACCTCGCAGGCCTCCCGATGTTCAAAATCCGCGATGATCCCCGCGTCACGCGACTTGGCCGGTTCCTGCGCAGCACGTCGCTCGACGAACTGCCGCAACTCTTCAACGTGATCAAGGGCGACATGAGCCTCGTCGGCCCGCGCCCGCAGATCGCTGCAGAGGTGGCCCTCTACACGGATGAAGCGGCCCGCCGGCTGCTCGTCAAACCCGGCATCACGGGGCTCTGGCAGATCAGCGGCCGCTCCGACCTGACGTGGGAGGAGGCGGTGCGCCTCGATCTCTACTACGTCGAGAACTGGTCACTGACCGACGACTTCGTGATCCTCTTCCGCACGGCCAGAGTGGTTCTCCTCCGCATCGGTGCCCATTAGCTGCTGCGCGCGACCCATTCCCTGAGTTCCGCACCGAACCTTTCACGCGAGAACTGCGTGCTCCACCCGACCACCTCGTCCCTGGGCAGTTCGAGAGCCCTGCGTACGGCGGCAGCGATCGATGCCCGATCATCGACGTCGAAGTGCACGCCCGAGACTCCGGCCCCGACCGTCTCTGCTGAGCCTCCGACCCGGTTGGCAGCGACCGGTGTGCCGAGCGCGGCCGCCTCGATCGGCATGATGCCGAAGTCCTCGATCGGTGGGAACACGAACACCGCGGCGGCCTGGTACAGGGCGTACAGGAGCGCGTCGCGCGGCTGGATGACGAAGGTCACGGGCACCGACGCGGCGGCGGCGCGAGCACGAAGCCGCGCTTCTTCCGGCCCCGCTCCCGCGAGCACGACGGGGAGACCGGCGGCCTCCCCGGCATCGATCACGAGGTCGAGTCGCTTGTACGGGATGAACCGTGATGCCCCGAGCACGAAGATGTCGGGCAGGCCGTCGAGGATGCCGAGCTCCCGCCCCTCGAGTTCGGAGCGCCAGTCGGCTCGTGCCCTGATTCGCTCCACCTCGACGGGTGGGTAGATGACCGAGGCATCCTGCTGCCAGGTTGCAGCGATGCGGTCGGCAACGAAACGGCTGATGCCGGCGATGGCCGTGGCCTCGGCGGCGCGCCGCCGGTCGATAGGACGGAGGGCGTTTGCGGCGAGCCGCGCGGCGATGCCCGACCCACGTTCGTCGAGCTCCGGGGTCCACAGGTAACGCGCCGGCGTGTACGCGTACACGAGCTTGGCGGCATCGCGCGATGCGCCTCGGGGCTTGAGGTGGTGGGCGAAGGAATGCGAACTGGCGATCACCCAGTCGAGCTCTTCGCGTGGGTCGATGGCAGTGCGCCACGCAGCTGCGAGCGCCGGCATCGCGAGCGCCTTCCTGCCGCGCAGTGGCGAGCGTGCGAGCCACAGTTCGCGAACCTCGCGGTCGGGAAAGCGGTGGGGCGCATTGGTCCACGGCGTGAGGATCGGGGCATCCGGAAACTCCGCAGCGATGGCCTCGAGCACATTCTCGGAGCCACCGAACGGTTCGATCCACTCGTGGGCGATCAGGCCGGGCACGCGCACGAGTCTAACGGCGGCGTGTAGGGGCGCTCGGTCGACCGTCGCGGAAGAGGAGCCCGCTGAGCATCACGTCGAGGAGGAGGTCGCGGTCCGCGCCCCCGCCCAGTCTCACCGCGTGCTCGACGCCGCACACGAGACGCTGAACGTGGCTGATGGTGATGCCCTCGTGCACCACACCGTCGCTGACTGCCCGGTCGAGTACCTCACCTGCGACGCTGAACAATTCCGTCCGTAGTGCGGTGACCGCGGGGGAGACGTCGACGGCGACGATCGTCGCCTGCAGGCCGTCGTGCTGGAGTTGGACAGCCACCGACTCGCGAACGAAAGTGGCAACGGCTTCGCTCGGGTCATCGATCTGCGATGCGGCCCGACCCAGCTCGATGAGCTGCTCGAGCGCATCGGTGTTCAGAGCTTCGACGAGTGCTGCGACGGTGGGAAAGTGCCTGTAGACCGTGCCGACCCCCACACCCGCTTCTCGCGCGATGTCGTTGAGGCGCAGTTCCGCTACGGGGACTTTGCGGGCGGTCTCGAGGATCGTCGCGCGGGACCTGGCGGCATCGGAGCGGATGGTGGGCATGAAGCCAGAGTAGTGGAAATGGATGATTCATCCGTTTGGTCTATCGTTAACCGGATTAGTTATCCGATTAGGAGATCATATGACCTGGGACCCCGCCAACCTGCCCGACCTTCGAGGTCGCACCTACGCCGTGACCGGCGCGACGGGAGGCATCGGCTACTTCGCAGCAGAGCAACTGGCCGCGGCCGGTGCGGAGGTCGTGCTGGCGTCGCGCTCCGCGGCAAAGATCGAGGTCGCCGCCGAGACGCTGCGGCATCACGTACCCGGAGCCGCCACGCGCGCCGTGACCATCGACCTGACCTCGCTCGATTCCGTCGCGTCGGCCGCAGCCGAGCTCGCGGGGCTACCCCGTCTCGACGGGATCCTCCTCAACGGTGCGCCTATGCAGTTCTCGACGCGAGCGAGGACAGCGGACGGCCTCCCGCTGATCCTCGGCGCGCACACCGTCGCGAACGTCGCGCTCATCGGCCGTCTGCTGCCTACCCTCGCTGCAGCGGCCGTCGGTACTCCCGCGCGCATCGTTCACACCTCGACAGGATTCGTTGGTCGTTTCCCCACGGATGCCTCGGACCTCACGCTCACTCCGCGCTTTGGCGTGGTGGCCTATACGAAGGCGAAGACGGTCACGGAGATCTTCGCCTTCGAGTTGGACCGGCGGTTGAGAGCAGCAGGGGTGCCCGTGGCATCCATCGTCAGTCGGCCCGGCGTTGGTGTGGATGCCAAGACACCCGAACGCGCCGGAATTCGTGACTCGACCGTCGGGTACCGGCGCAACCCCTACACGCCGTGGGCACAGGGCAAGGATGCCGCCGCGTGGTCAGGTGTGCGCGCACTCGTGGACCCGGATGCTGTCGGCGGCCAGTACTACGCGCCACGCGAGGGCATCAGGGGTGTTCCCGTGCCCGTCGAGCCTTATCCGCACACGGCCCGTCCGGATCCCGAGCTCGCTGGCCGGCTCTGGCGCGAGCTCGAGGACCTCGCGCGAGTGCGGGTTCCCCTCGATTCCGTCTAGACGAACGCGGCCTTGCCCGTGATGGCCCGACCGACGATGAGGGTATTCATCTCGCGCGTGCCCTCGTAGGAGTAGAGCGCCTCGGCATCCGCGAACGGACGCATCGCTCCGTAGTCGAGCACGATGCCGTTGCCACCGAGGGCCTCGCGGCACCAGGCGACGGTCTCGCGCATGCGGCTCGTCGTGAACTCCTTGGCGAGTGCGGAATGCTGGTCGCCCTGGGTTCCCTCGTCGAGCATCTCCGAGACGCGCGTGACCATGGCGATCGAGGCCGTGATGTTGCCCAGGCTCTTCGCGAGCAGCTCCTGGATGAGCTGGTGCGAGGCGATGGGCTTGCCGAACTGCACGCGTTCCTTCGCGTAGGCGACCGCTGCCTCGTAGGCCTGGATCGAGTTGCCGACCGCAGCCCAAGCGACCTCGGCGCGAGTGAGACGCAGCACGGCGGCGGTGTCGCGGAACGAGTTGGCGTTCTGCAGGCGGTGCGACTCGGGCACCACGACATCCGTCAGCGTGATGTCCGCGTTCTGGATGATGCGCAGCGACCCCTTGCCGGCGATCGCGGATGCCTCGTACCCGGGCGAATCCTGCGGAACGATGAACCCCTTCACCTGGCCGTCGTCCGCATCCTTCGCCCAGATGACCGTGACGTCACCGATCGAGCCGTTGCCGATCCAGCGCTTGGCGCCGTTGAGGATCCAGTTGTCCCCGTCGCGGCGTGCGACCGTGCGCAGCCCCTGCGCCGAGTCCGATCCGGAGAGTGGCTCGGTGAGCCCGAACGCTCCCAGCAGTTCTGCGGATGCCAGGCGGGGCAGCCATTCAGCGCGCTGCTCTGGAGAGCCGCACTGGGCGATCGCGCCCATCGCGAGGCCGTTCTGTACGCCGACGAGGGTCGCGACGCTCGCGTCGACGCGAGCAAGCTCCAGCGCCACCCAGCCGCGGAACACCGCGGAGTTCTCGAAGGGTCGGGTCTCCTCCCAGGCGAGGCCATAGATGCCGAGATCGGCGAGCCCCTGGTGCACCTCAGGGCCGAACATCTCCCCCCGCTCCCACAGGCCGTTCGCCACGGGCCGCACCGTCGTGTCGAGGAACTCGCGGAGCGCGACGAGCTTCTCGAGCTCCGGGGCGGTCAGGCGGCTCTCGAAGCCGTAGAAGTCGCTATCGAGGGAGGGGAAGGTCATGATGAGCTCCAGTGCAAGGGGGTGACGGGTGTCGCACGCGCAACTCAACCAGCGTGCAGCCTGCTGTTTCCACACCGTTGTTAGGGTGATCCAATGCGTACAGGGGAGCGGGGCGGATGTTTGTAGGCATCACCAACGAGGCTCGGGACTACGCGTGGGGCGGCGTCGGGGCGATCTCCCGACTGTTCGGTCACGCCGCATCGACACGTCCGGAAGCGGAGCTCTGGCTTGGCGCGCATCACGGGTCGCCGAGTCGAGTGCTCGACGGCGGCGAGGCATCCACCGACCTCGCCGAATGGATCGCCTCCGACCCCACCAAACGCGTCGGAGTCCACCGAGACGGCCGTCTGCCCTTCCTGCTCAAGGTGCTCGCGGCGGGCGGACCGTTGTCGCTGCAGGCGCACCCAACGACGGAACAGGCGAAGGCCGGTTTCGCGCGCGAGAACGCGGTGGGGATCCCGCTGGATGCACCGAACCGCTCCTACAAGGACCCGCACGCCAAGCCCGAGCTCATCCTCGCGGTGAGCGACACATTCGATGCGCTCTGCGGCTTTCGCCCGGCGGCCGAGAGCCGTACGTCGCTCAAGCGGATGATCGAGCTCGCGAACGGGCATCCCGAGGAGCAGCGTGCCCTCACCCGCATGCTCGACCGTCTCGGCGACGACGAGTCGATCAGGGCCGCGTTCGCCTGGCTGCTCTCGCGAGCAACGGGCGTCGACGACGTGATCGCCGCGGTGTCGCATGTGGCCGAACGCAATACGGGCGAGTTCGCCGTGCAAGCCGAGCTCGCCGAGCTCTACGCCGGCGACCCCGGCATCGCGATCAGCCTCATGCTCCACGAGGTGAAGCTCGCCAAGGGCGAGGCGCTGTACCTGCCGGCAGGCAACATCCACGCGTACCTCCATGGCGTCGGGATCGAGCTCATGGAGGCGTCGGACAACGTACTTCGCGGGGGACTCACGCCCAAGCACGTGGATGTCGCCGAGCTGCTCTCTGTGCTCGACTTCGCGCCGCGCTCGGCGCCGTATCTGATCCCCGAAGTTCCTGTGCCCGATGTGCGGGTGTTCCGTCCGGAGGGCGCCTCGTTCGAACTCATCGAATTCGAGGGCGACGGCCCGTGTCCCCTCGATGGTCCGGCCATCGCGCTGTGCGTGGCTGGCAGTTTCACGATCGAGGGTTCGGGCTCCGTGACTCTCACTCGAGGCGAGGCCGTCTACATCACCCCCGACGAGGGCGATCTCCTGGTGTCGGGCACCGGCCAGCTCGTGGTCGCCACGACGGTCTGACCGACTAACCCGCGCGTCCTCCCGCCCTTGTCGTGGTGCCGAAAACTAAGGAGATCTTCGCGTTACGGGTCACGGAGAGCCGGTTGTCGCGGCGAGACGATGCAATCTCCTTAGTTTTGAGCACGATCGTCCACAGGTGAGGTTGTCCACGGATGCCGAGGGCAGGAGCCGTGCCGGGCTGTGGGCCGCGCATCCTGATTCAGTGCATCCGATCGTCAGCCACATGGATCACCGGGGCCGGATCATGCGGCGCCAAGATCTCCTCCGCGCAGGCCACACCGACCGCGAGATCCGCTGGGCGCTCGCGCACGGATACATCTTTCGGGTGCGCCACGGGTGGTACGCGCTTCCCGATCTCGCTGACGTCATTGTTCGCGCGATCCGAGTGGGCGGGCGCCTGACGGGGCTCGCGGCGCTCGGCACCTTAGGAGTGTTCCTTCCCCAACCGCGCGTCATCGACCTGGCGGTACCGAAAAACGCAGCGGGGTTGAGGCGTCCCGCAGATCGGCGGGAGCGACTTCGTTCCACTGACGGAGTTCGGCTCCACTGGATCGATTCCCCTCGCCGCAGTCGCGAGGCGTGGGATTGGATCGTCTCAGAGGACGATGCCCTCCTCTGCGTGCTCCTCCATGAGCAGCGCGAGACGGCGATCTCGTGCTGCGACGCTCTTCTTCGCTATCGCGGCTGGAGCCGTGATCGACTGATGGCGGTGTTCGAGCGTGCTCCGCAACGCGTCAGGAGCTGGCTGACCATGGTCGACGGGCGGGCGGATGCCTGGGGTGAGACTGTTGCGCGGGTGCGCCTGCACGACGTCGGAATCAGGTTCATTCCGCAGCCTCGTGTCCCGGGCGTTGGCAGGCTGGACGGTCAGGTCTCGCCACGCGTGTACGTCGAGATCGATGGGCAACAGCACGACGCGGAGTGGACAGGCGCGACCCCGAGCTCGTTCGCGAATGACAGGCGCAGAGACCTGCTGCTCGCTGCCACGGGAGCCCGGAGCATCCGGATCAGCTACCCACAGCTCGAAGGCGACTGGGATCTCTGCCTGCGTGCGATTTGCGGTGCCATGGAAGCAGATACCGGCACCCCGGTCGTCCTGCGCCGAAAACTAAGGAGATCTGTCTCGAAACCCCCTCGCGACCCCCGCGACACGCCCTCAACGCAGCGATCTCCTTAGTTTTGGGTGCCGGCCGGTGCGGAGGCGACGAGTGCGACGCGGCGTCGTCCGGTTAGAGGACGCGCTAACCCGCCTCGCGCTCGCCGAAGGCCCGCCGGTACGCCATCGGCGAGACCTGCAGCACGCGAACGAAGTGATGACGCATCACCGCGGCAGAGCCGAACCCCGTGCGCTGCGCGATGGTCTCGAGGCCGAGATCGCTCTGCTCCAGCAGCTGTTGGGCGCGCAGCAGGCGCTGGCGGTTGAGCCAGGCAGCCGGGGTCGTGCCCATCTCAGCGCGGAAGCGCCGCGCGAAGGTCCTGCTCGACATGAGCGCCTTGCGGGCAAGCTGGTCGACCGTGAGGTCCTCGTGGAGGTTCTCGAGCATCCAATCGGTGACGATCGCGAACGAGTCGCTCGTGAACTCCGACACGGGCGCATCGATGTACTGCGACTGCCCGCCCTCGCGCTGCGGCGGCACCACCATCCGTCGGGCGATGACGTTGGTCGCCGCTGCCCCGTACTCCTTGCGCACGATGTGCAGCGCTGCATCGATCCCTGCTGCCGTTCCCGCGGATGTCACGACTTTGCGATCTTCGACGAACAGCACGTCGGGGTCGACTGTCGTGCCCGGGTACATCGTCGCGAGCCGATCGGTGTGCATCCAATGGGTCGTGGAGTTGCGACCGTCGAGCACTCCGGCCTGCCCCAGTGTGAAGGCACCACTGCAGACGCTCAGCACCCACGCCCCACGCTCCTCCGCGTCTCGGATCGCCTGCAGGAACCGGTCGTCGACGTCCTCGATCGCGTGCGCAGGCACTGCGATGAGGTCGGCGTCGGCCGCGACGGTGAGATCGGCGGCGATGTGCATGTCGTAGCCGAGGCTCGTGGTGACGGGCCCCGGGTCGGCGGTGGCGATCGTGAAGTCGAAATTCGGGCCGCCAGAGTCACTGCGATCGATTCCGAAGACTTCGCAGACGACGCCGAACTCAAACGGTGCCACTCCGGGAATGGCGAGTAGGACGACCTTCTTGAGCATGGTTCCTCCACTGGCGTGATCTTCACGTGTGTTCTCATGCTGCCAGCGGTGGCCGAAAACGGCAAGCAGTCCAGATCCTGCCACGCAGGCTCGGGCGAGCGGACGGAGGGGTACCGCGGAGAGCGATAGCGTTGGACCATGACCTGGCTCGTAACTGGTGGTGCTGGCTACATCGGATCTCACGTCGTTCGAGCCCTCTCGGATGCCGGCATGCGGCCCGTCGTCTTCGACGACCTCTCCACGGGACACGAGTCGTTCGTGCCCTCCGACGTGCCGTTCGTGCGCGGCTCTCTGTTGGACGGCGGACTGCTGCTCGACGCCATGCACGAGTACGACGTCACGGGCGTCATCCACGTCGCGGGGTTCAAGTACGCGGGCGTCTCGGTATCTGAGCCGCTGCACACGTACGAACAGAACGTCACTGGCACCGCGCGGCTCCTCGCGGCCATGGAGTCGCACGGCGTCGATCGCATCGTCTTCTCGTCGAGCGCGGCCGTCTACGGCACCCCTGACGTCGACCTCGTCACAGAAGACACCCCCAAGAATCCCCAGTCGCCGTACGGTGAGTCCAAGCTCATCGGCGAGTGGCTCCTGCGCGACCAGGGCGTCGCCCGCGGTCTGCGCCACACCTCGCTGCGCTACTTCAACGTCGTCGGCTCTGGCGACCCGATGCTCTACGACTCCAGCCCCCACAACCTGCTTCCGCTCGTCTTCACTGCCCTCATCGAGGGCCGCACCCCTCGCATCAACGGCAACGACTACCCGACTCCCGACGGCACGAACGTGCGCGACTACATCCACGTCTCCGACTTGGCGCTTGCTCACGCGGTCGCGGCGCGCAAGCTCGACGCCGGGGATGCGCTCGAACCCGCCTACAACCTCGGCTCGGGTGACGGTTCGTCGGTGGGCGAGATCATGGCCGCGGTGGCCTCGGTCACAGGCATCCCCTTCACCCCGGAGATTGCGCCCCGGCGAGCCGGCGACCCCGCGCGCATCGTTGCAGCAGGCACACTCGCTGCCCGCGATCTCGACTGGGCCATGCGTCATTCGCTCCACGAGATGGTCGAGACGCAATGGATAGCGACTCGCGGCGCGTCACGCCCCTCGGAGTAGGGCCGCGCGACTTATCATCCGCGACTTGACGGGAGGGTAACTACACGGGTGTAATTATCCCTAACGGTTCACGCGCTTCGCTGGGGCCGGAGGGGAGATTGATCATGGCGGCTAACGAGCACCGCAGCACGCCACACGGCCCGGGGGTACCTGACAACTGGTTCGTCGACCCGGTCCGCCTGGGGGTTCCCGGAGTCCGGCAGGTCACCGACGAGGAGGAGAATCCCCTCGCGTGGCAGAGCGACTCCCTGTGCGCGCAGACCGATCCCGAAGCCTTCTTCCCCGAAAAGGGAGGCTCGACTCGCGATGCCAAGAAGATCTGCACCTCGTGCGAGGTGCGCAACCAGTGTCTCGAGTACGCTCTCGCCAACGATGAGCGCTTCGGAATCTGGGGCGGCCTGTCCGAGCGCGAGCGTCGCAAGCTGCGCAAGCGGGCCTAGCGCCCCACTCCTCGAACTCCTCCCTGTGGATGCGCGCCAGCGCCGTGTCACGCCCGGGATGAGCAAGTCGGGCACTTAGTCTCGATCTGATGCAGCCGAGAGTCACCGCAGTTCTTGTCGCCCGCAATGGGGCCGAGTTCCTGCCGAGAACCCTTGCCGCCCTCGCGGCACAGCTTCGGCGACCCGATTCCGTGGTGCTCGTTGACGCTGGCTCGTCGGATGCCACGAGCGCGCTGCTCGCCGACTCGGGTTCCGTCGTCACGACCCCCGGCCGTCGGTCCTTCGGAGGCGGAGTGGAGCACGCGCTCCAGGTGTCGGGCCCCCAGCAGGCCGACAACGAGTGGCTCTGGTTGCTCGCCCACGACAACGCGCCAGACCCCGGTGCGCTCGCTGCCCTCCTGGGCGCCGTCGAGGTCGCACCCTCCGTCGCCATTGCCGGCCCCAAGCTCATGCGTTGGGACGACGCGGCCATCATCGCGGGCTTCGGCGAGACGATCACCTTCTTCGGCCGATCCGTGCCACTCGTCACCGACGAACTGGACCAGGCCCAGCACGATGTCCAGAGCGACCAACTGGCCGTTGCGGCAGGCGGCATGCTCGTGCGCCGCTCGGTGTGGACCGCGCTCGGCGGGTTCGACCCTGCGCTTCCCTCGGCGGATGCCGCACTCGACTTCTCCGTGCGTGCTCGTCTTGCCGGCCACCGTGTCATAGGCGTTCCCGCCGCGCGCGTCGCGAGCGCTGGCCCCCCGGAGCTGTTCGGGCGCAAGACCCTTCCCGATGGCACGAGGACGCGCATCCAGCGTGCTGCCCAGCTGCACCGCAGGTTGACGTGGGCGCCGCTGCTGGCCGTGCCCATCCATTGGCTCACTCTCCTGCCACTCGCGATCGTGCGGTCGATCCTGCACTTCGTGGCCAAGCGCCCCGGTTCTGTCGGGGGAGAGCTCGCCGCCGGAATCGCCGCTGCCTTCGACGGGTCGATTCCTGCCGCCCGGGGTCGCCTTCGCCGCAACCGCGTGCTCGGGTGGGCGGCCATCGCTCCTCTGCGGATGCCGCAGTCGGAGGTGCGCGAGCGCCGAGCACATGAACGCGCCGCCTCCGTGATCGAGAGGTCGGGCATCCGCGAGCACCCCGGCTTCTTCGGTGGGGGAGGGGCGTGGGTCGTCCTCCTCACTGTGCTCGTCGGACTCGTCGCGTTCGGGCGATTCATCAGCTCGCCGGCACTGACCGGCGGCGGCCTTCTGCCGCTCTCGTCGAAGCTCTCCGAACTCTGGTCGAATATCGGCTACGGCTGGCATGACATCGGAGCCGGCTTCGTCGGAGCCGCCGATCCGTTCACCTACGTTCTCGCCGTGCTCGGCAGCCTCACGTTCTGGTCGCCCTCGTTCTCCATCGTGCTGCTGTACCTCGCGGCGCTCCCGTTGGCTGCCCTGTCTGCCTGGTGGTGTGCCGCGGCGTTCTCGCGCCGTGGCTGGGCGCCGTCCGTCGCCGCATTCGCCTGGGCCGTCGCGCCGCCCTTCCTCGCATCGCTGAACGGTGGGCACCTCGGTGCGGCCATCGCGCACATCCTCCTGCCGACGTTCGTGCTCGCACTCTTCCGAGCCTCCCGCAACTGGTCGATGGCCGCTGTGGCAGCGCTGCTGTTTGCTGCTGTGACGGCGGCATCCCCGGTCCTCGCGCCGGCGCTGCTCATCATCTGGCTGGCCTGGATGCTCGCCCGTCCGCGTTCGACTCACCGGCTCATCGGCATCCCCGTGCTCGGGGTCGCGTTGTTCGCTCCGATCGTCATCGACAAGCTCGGTCGCGGCACGTTCGCCGCGATCTTCGCCGAGCCGGGTGTCCCGGTGCTCCGGGAGGCCGCGACGGCCTGGCAGCTCGCTGTTGGCTCGCCCGGGTCACCGCTCAATGGGTGGGACCAGTTCCTCGCAGGCCTGGGCCTCGCACCTGCCGTTGCGCCCATTGTCGTCGTCGCGCTGATCGCCCCACTGGCCATCCTCGCCGTTCTCGCACTCTTCCTCCCCAGCATCGTCCGTGCTGTTCCCGCCCTCGTGATCGCCCTTCTCGGATTCGTGACCGCCGTGATTGCCACGCATGTCGAGGTCACCCTCGTCGGCTCGCAGGTCACACCGATCTGGCCAGGGGCGGCACTCAGCCTGTACTGGCTCGGGCTCGTCGGTGCCATGGTCGTCGCCCTCGAGACACTCGCCACTCGTGCGGCCGTCCCTGCGTGGGTGACCGGTGTGGCGCTGCTCGGTCTCGCGGCGCCGCTACTGGTGGCCGGGGCATCCGGCACCGTCGCGGTCTCCGAGAGCAGCGGCAGGCTCCTCCCCGCGTTCGTCACCGCTGAGGCCGGTACCCGGCCAACGCTCGGCACCCTCGAGCTCTCCGCGCAAGCCGATGGCGGGCTCGCGCTCACCGTCCACCGCGGGGAAGGCACGACGCTCGATGAGCAGTCGACTCTGGATGCAACGAACACCGAGCTCGACGCGGGCGACGAGCGGCTCGCGGTGCTCGCGGGCAACCTCGCGTCGCGCAGCGGCTTCGACATCGCGGGGGAACTCGACGAACTCCAGATCGCCTTCGTGCTGGTCTCGCCCGGTGCCACGAGCGAGGCTGCTCTTGCCACGCACCAGCGCGCGGCGGAGTCCCTCGATGGCAACCGCCTGCTGACGCCGGTCGGCGACACCTCCCAGGGTTTCCTCTGGGCCTACGAGGAGCTGAGCGACGGCACGGCTCCGACGGGTCCTGGCCCTGTGAGCACCCAGTGGGGCGTCACGGTCCTCGTCGCGCAGGGCGTCATCTTGCTCATTACTGTGCTTCTTGCTATCCCCACCGCTGGTCGTCGGCGCGTGCGCACATCCCGCGGCTCCGACGGCGTCGCGGGCGAGCCGGTGAGTGAGACCGCCGAGCCCGTCATCGACCAATCCGCGGAACCCACGAGTGAGGAGGGTCGACCGAATGAGTGACATCGAACCCACCGGTGAGACCGTGGAGAACGACAGTTTCTTCCCAGAGCAGGATGAGGACATCCGCGAGGTTCGCGAGGAGCGCGCACCACTTACTGCTCGTGGAATGGCCATCCTCGGCGCTCGTGTGGCGACCGGTGCCGTCGGCATCGCCGTCGCGGTCGTCGTCGTGACCTCCGCGGCACTCCTTCCGCTCCCGAGCGTCACCGCAGTCGCCCCGAGCGAGCTCGTGACGCCGGTGCCCACCGCGCAGCAGCTCGTCTGCCCCGGCTCCGTGCTCCGTCTGGCGGATGACGCTGGCCAGGGTGCGACCCAGGCCTCCGCAGTCGGCACGCCCCAGTTGAGGAGCGACTCGAGTCTTGGCGACGTCGTTCAGGAGGCGCTCGTCGAATCGGACGCAGGAACCGGTGGAACCTCGGGGGCGCCCCAGATCATCAGCACCCCTCCAGACCCCGCAGACCCCACTCAGCGCATCCTCATCAGCGGCGCCCAGGCGCAGACTGTGAACTCGGGGGACTTTGTGGGGCTCGCTGCGGGCAACTGCACGGGGGCATCCGCCGACACCTGGCTTGTCGGGGGCGCGACCGTGGTCGGGCGCACCACGCTTCTCACGCTGAGCAACCCGACCGAGGTGCCGGCCACCGTCGACCTCGAACTCTTCGGCGAGACCGGACCGATCACCGCGCCCGGAACAAGTGGCATCGTCGTGCCGGCCAGCGGACAGCGTGTGCTTTCGCTCGCGGGCTTCGCGCCCGAGGTCGCATCGCCGGTCGTTCACGTCACGAGCGTTGGTGGCCAGGTCGTCGCTGAACTGCAGGAGACGATCGTGCGCGGCCTGCAGCCAGGAGGCGTCGACGTGTTCGGCGCATCCACCCCGCCGTCGCTCGACACCGTCATCCCCGGCCTGACGATCGCCGGGGCCGCTGACATCGAATCCACCCTCGGTATCGGACCGGGCTTCGAGGATCTCCAGACCATCCTCCGCGTGTTCGTGCCCGGCGACGTCGCTGCGGAGTCCACCGTGCGTGTGACGCCGGAGGACGGCGTCGGTACTGGCACATCCTTCGCCTTCACCTTCGATGCCGGCAGGGTAGTGGATGTCCCGATCCCCGAGCTGGCCGATGGCCGCTACACGGTGCGCGTCGAGTCCCAGGTGCCGCTGCTCGCCGCGGCACGCGCATCCGCCGCGGCTGGCCAGAAGACGGATCTCGCCTGGTTCGCGTCTTCGCCCGAACTCACCGGGCCGACCCAGGTGACGATTGCACCAGGACCCTCTCCCGTAGTGCACTTCGCGAACACGGGCACCGAACAGGTCACCGTCACGCTGACCAGCGAGACCGGCGGCGCCCTGTCGCTTACCGTGCTGCCGGGTACCGCGGCGCACATCAGGGTGACCGAGGGCGCGACATATCTCCTCGAGGGCTTTTCCAGCAAGCTGTACGCCTCGGTCTCGGTTCTCGAGGCGGGTGCCGTAGCCCACTACTCGATCACGCCTCCCGGAGTCGGATCGAGTCCGATCGTGATCTACCCCTAGGGGTCGGGGCGCTCGCTACAGGTGCCGGAATCGCTCCGGCGCGAGGTCCCACGGGTCCTTGCCGATGAGTTCGGCCACGGCGCGGAACACGCAGCTCTCGATCATCATGCGCTTGTGGACCTCGTCGTACTTGTGCAGCCGCGACAAGCGCTCGATGGGCAGGCGGAAGAGCACGACCCTCCGCTCGATCGCATCCGTCAGCCAACGGTCGACAACAGGGCCACCGCTGAGTTCCGCTGGAAGGCCGGCAACCTCGAACGTCACGTTCGAGAGCTCCTCGGGCCAGAGCTCCCGCAGGTACTCCGCGGTCGCGGCGACGGTCATGTCGAAGACGTCGGCGCGGCTGTTCAACAGCGGCAGGTGCGGACCCGTGACGGCTGAACGGATGCCACGGCCATGCCGGTCGCGCCAGCCCGTCCTCGCGGAACCAGCCCCGCTCCGCTTGCCCGATGCCGCCACCCCGCAAGTCTACGGTCATGGGTGCGGCGTTGCTTCGTGCGTGCATGCCCCCTCAGGCCTAGGCTGTCGCTCACAATGAGCGAGACCATGGACGGCGAGATCAGCGAGGTTCACCTGAGCGATCGGCCCTGCAGCAAGGTCGCCTGCAACGAAGAAGCCGTCTCCACCCTCACGTACGTCTATGCGGACTCCATGGCCGTTCTCGGGCCGCTCAGCGGCTCAGCGGAACCCCACTCGTACGACCTGTGCGAACGCCACGCTGAACGGCTGTCGGCGCCTCAGGGATGGCAGGTCGTGCGCCATGTAGTTTTGGGTGCGTGATTTCTCCTCGCCCCGCCATCCGCGCCGTCGTCTTCGATCTCGATGACACCCTCGCGGAGTCGAAGTCGACCATGCACCCCGACATGAGCGCCGCACTCGCGGCACTGCTCGACCGGGTGGAGGTCTGCATCATCTCCGGTGGGCGTTTCGAGCAGTTCCAGGCCCAGGCGCTCAACGGCTTTGAGGCCAGCGAGGATGCCCTCGGCCGGCTGCACCTCATGCCGACGTGCGGCACCCGCTACTACCGGTGGGGCGATGGCGACTGGGCTCTCCAGTACGCCGAAGACCTGAGCGATGACGAGAAGTCGCGCGCGATGGCCGCGGTCGAGGAGGGCGCGAGAGCGCTCGGGCTGTGGCATCCGGAGCCCTGGGGCCCCATCGTGGAGGACCGCGGCAGCCAGATCACGTTCTCGGCACTGGGGCAGCAGGCTCCCGTGGCCGAGAAGGTCGCGTGGGACCCGGATGGCGCCAAGAAGCGTGCGATCTGGGAGTACGTCGCACCGCGGCTGCCCGACCTCGAGGTGCGCGGTGGGGGCTCGACCTCCATCGACATCACCCGCAAGGGAATCGACAAGGCCTACGGCATCGCCAAGCTCCAGGAGGCGCGGGGTTACGCGCTCGACGAGCTGCTCTTCATCGGCGATCGCCTCGACGAGACCGGCAACGACTACCCCGTGTACGCGCTGGGCGTGACGTCGGTTCCCGTGCACGGATGGCGCGACACCCACGCCGCCGTGACGGCCCTCGTCGCCTGGCTCGATGCCCCATCCGGGGAACTCCCCGTAACGACCCTGCCACCTCTGGGAGAATAGAACCATGACCACCACCACCGCACTCCCGACTGCGCTTCCTTTCAAGGTCGCAGACCTCTCCCTCGCCGAGGCCGGACGCCACCAGATCCGCCTCGCCGAGAACGAGATGCCCGGCCTCATGGCGCTGCGCGAGGAGTTCGGCCCCACCCAGCCTCTCGCCGGAGCCCGCATCATGGGCTCGCTGCACATGACCGTGCAGACCGCCGTCCTCATCGAGACCCTCGTGGCGCTCGGCGCGAAGGTGCGCTGGGTGAGCTGCAACATCTTCTCGACGCAGGATGACGCGGCAGCGGCCATCGCCGTCGGCCCGACGGGAACCGTGGATGCCCCCGCAGGCGTTCCCGTGTTCGCGTGGAAGGGCGAGACGCTCGAGGAGTACTGGTGGTGCACCGACCAGGCGTTCGACTGGAGCGCCGAGGCATCCGCTGCTGGCGAGGACTTCATCGGACCGAACATGATCCTCGACGACGGTGGGGATGCCACCCTGCTCGTGCACAAGGGTCGCGAGTTCGAGCTCGCCGGCGCCGTTCCGCAGAAGCAGGACGGCGACAGCCAGGAGTACGGCGTGATCCTCGACCTCCTGCGTGGTTCCGTCGCGGCGAGCCCCACGCGCTGGACCACGATCGCCGCAGAGATCCAGGGCGTCACCGAGGAGACCACGACGGGCGTCCACCGCCTGTACGAGCTCGCCAAGGCCGGCGAGCTGTTGTTCCCGGCGATCAACGTCAACGACTCCGTGACCAAGTCGAAGTTCGACAACAAGTACGGCATCCGCCACTCGCTGCCCGACGGCCTCAACCGTGCGACCGATGTGCTCATCGGCGGCAAGGTCGCCTTCGTTGCTGGGTATGGAGATGTCGGTAAGGGTGCGGCAGAAGCCCTGCGTGGCCAGGGTGCCCGAGTGATCGTGAGTGAGGTCGACCCGATCTGCGCGCTTCAGGCGGCCATGGACGGCTACCAGGTCACCACGATCGAGAACGTGCTCGACCAGGTTGACATCTTCGTGACCGGAACCGGCAACGAGAACGTCATCACGGTTGACCACCTCCTCGGCATGAAGCACCTTGCGATCGTCGCGAACGTCGGCCACTTCGACAACGAGATCGACATCGCGGGCCTGGAGACGCTCCCGAACGCCGAGAAGGTCGAGATCAAGCCGCAGGTGCACGAGTGGCGCCTCCCGTCGGGACGCAGCGTGCTCGTGCTCTCTGAGGGCCGTCTCATGAACCTCGGCAACGCGACCGGTCACCCCTCATTCGTCATGAGCAACTCGTTCACCAACCAGGTGCTCGCGCAGATCGAGCTGTGGGTGTACCGCGACCGCTACGAGAAGAACGTCTACGTTCTGCCGAAGCACCTCGACGAGAAGGTCGCACGACTGCACCTCGACGCCCTCGGTGTCGTGCTGACGGAGCTGACGCCCGCCCAGGCTGCCTACATCGGCGTGCCCGTGCAGGGGCCCTACAAGGTCGATCACTACCGCTACTAAGGCTGAACCCCCGCGAAAAGCCACTTATCGCGTGGTTTTCGCGGGAAATCGCCGACAACTGGCTTGTGGCGGGGGTTGGAGTGACTCAGCCGCGGTCCGGGAAGCCCCTCGGCATGCCCGTGAGCGTCGGCGCCAACCGCTCTAGCCCGCGCTTCTCCTGTTCGAGAGCTGCGCGCTCGCGGTCCCGCCGAACCGCGGCGACGGCCGCGACGAAGAGCTCGGGGTCGCTCGGGGGCAGCGGCGAAACGTAGGCCGCGGCCTCGTTGGCGAGTTCCTGGGCCAGGCGCTGCCGGGTGTAGGGCGTGAGCGCGCCGGCCTGGGAGAGGAACTGCGCGATCCGTCGTGCCAGCGCATCGGGCATCCGGGCAACGTCTGCAGTGAGCGACCAGGTCTGCAGCTGGAACGGCACGCCGTAGACGGGTCGCACCTCTCGCGCCACGCGCTCATTCTGGCTGTAGGTGCCAGCGACGAGGTCGCCCAGGCGGCGTGAGCGCGAATTCAGCAGCGCGACGATGGCCGCGCCGCCGCCGAGGGTGAAGAAGATCTCGAACACTCCGGTGAGTGATCGGATGAGGGCGTGCCGGAATCCGATCGCGCCACCGTCGTCCCTGACGATGCGGGCACCCACCGCTAGTCGACCGAGCGACTTTCCCTGAGTGAGTGTCTCCACCGTCGTCGGCACGACCACGATCGCCACGACGAGGCCCACGACCGAGATGGCGGTGAGCATCGCCTCGTCGAACTGCAGGGCGTCAGCGAGAGTGAAGAACAGCCACAGCAGAAGGAGGAAGCCGCCGAAGTAGACGACGAAGTCGAGAGCAGCGCCAGCTGCCCGGAGGATGAAGCTCGTCGGGCGAAGATCGAGTGCGACGGCCTCGCCGATGATCAGCTCATTCGGCCGTTCGTCGTGCGCGAGCGCGCCGGTGTTCTGTGCCGCGCTAGAACCGAGGGTCGCTCCCGCCATGACATCATTTAATCAGAATGGACCTCGACGCCTACTCCGCCGCCCACCGCGATGAGTGGGACCGCCTTGCCGCGCTCGGCTCTCAGCGACGGTTCACGGGTGTCGATGCCGACGAGCTGATCGATCACTACCAAGCTGGTGCGAGCCAGCTCTCGACCATGCAGACCACCATCGGCGAGTCCATCCCCGGCGACCGCCTGTCGCTGTCGCTCAGTCGTGCTCGCCTGCGGTTCACCGGGGCATCCGCGAACGTCCTCAGTCAACTACCGCGATTCTTCGTGGCGCAATTGCCAGCAGCCCTGTTCCGTATTCGTTGGTTGTGCCTTGTGATCGCCCTGGTTTTCGCGCTCATCGCATTTCTCTATGGATGGTGGGTCGCCGCGAACCCCGCCGTGCTCGCGCAGATGGGCACTCGCGCCGAGCTCGAGGCGTACCGGGAGCAGTTCATCAACTACTACTCCGAGTACTCGGGCACGTCGTTCACGAGCGTCGTGTGGACCAACAATGCCTGGATCGCCGCACAGGCCATCGCCTTCGGCATCACGGGTGTGTATCCCGCGTACATCCTGTTCTCGAATGCCCAGGGAATCGGGATGACGGGGGGCGCCCTCGCGTCCATCGACTCGCTCGACGTCTTCTTCCTCTACATCGCCCCGCACGGCCAGCTCGAGCTCTACGCGATCTTCGTGGCCACTGCCGCCGGCCTCCGGGTCTTCTGGGCCTGGATCGCCCCTCGGGCTCGCACCCGCGCACAGGCCCTTGCCCAGGAGGGCCGCGCCATGTTCACGATCGTCGTCGGTCTGGTGCTCGCGCTGCTCGTCTCCGGTCTCGTCGAGGGCTTCGTGACCCGCCAGGACTGGCCGTGGGTCATCAAGATCGGCATCGGCACGATCGTGCTCGCGGTCTTCCTCGTCTACCAGTGGGTCATCGGGCGCCGCGCCTTCCGCGCGGGCGAGACGGGCGACCTCGACGAATTCGAGGCAGGGGCCCGCCAACTCGTCGCCGGCTGAGGTCGCCGCGAGCCGCGGCATCCGCCCTTCCGGCGCCCGTCTCATCACGCAGGTGCCGAAAACTAAGGACGTTCGTGCGATTCGAGTTCGACACGCCCACGAAACGCATCCGTCCGGAAGAATCTCCTTAGTTTTCGGCACCTGCGTGGGGGCGGAGGCGCCGCCGCCGGTTGGCGCTTTAACGAGCGGATGCCCGGAGCCGAAGCCCCGGGCATCCGCTGCAGAAAAGGGCTAGACGCGCTTCTTGCTGTCGAACAGCGCGTTGTAGGTGAAGCCCGCGATGAGTGCACCGACGATGGGCGCGACGATGAAGACCCAGAGCTGGATCAGCGCGTCGCCGCCGCCGTAGATCGCGGTCGCGATCGAGCGGGCCGGGTTGAACGAGGCGTTGCTCACGGGGATCGCGACGAGGTGCAGGAGTGTGAGGGTGAGGCCGATCGCGAGGGGTGCGAAGCCGGTCGCCGAGCGACGGTCGGTCACACCGAGGATCACGTAGAGGAACACCGCGGTCAGCACGACCTCGGTGACGATGACGGCGATGAGGCCGAATCCGCCGGGGGAGTGGTCGCCGAAGCCGTTGGAGGCGAAGCCGTCGGCCTGGATGCTCGACAGCAGGCCTGCCGGCCCGTTTGAGGCGATGACGAACAGGACGGTGGTCGCGAGTGCTCCACCGATGATCTGCGCGACGATGTAGTACGGAACGTCCTTCCACGCGAAACGGCCGGATGCCGCAGCACCGAGCGTCACGGCAGGGTTGAAGTGACCACCAGAGATGTGGCCAACGGCGTAGGCGCCCGCGAGGACGGCCAGGCCGACCGCGAGTGCGACACCGAGTATGCCGGTGTTCGACGACGAGAACAGGGCGGTGCCGATCACACCGCCGACGAGCAGGAACGTGCCGAAGATCTCGGCGGTGACGCGCTGGGGCAGTGAGGCAGCGGTATCGACATCGATCTCAGCATCAGCAATGGGCTTGGCCATGGCAGGACCCTTCCGTAGACAACGAGGTACGCCCCAGAGCCTAGCGGTAGGCCTTCGCTCAGAGGCGACCTGCGGCTTTCAACGCAATGTAGCGATCGGCAAGGGCCGGAGGCAGATCCTGTGGCGCGCCGGTGACGACCTCGCCGCCGAGCTGGCGCACCGCAGCAGCAACCCTCGCCTGGTCGAGCAGCGAGCGCTCCGCGGACGCGGCGTTGTAGACCTCGTCGCGTGAGGAACGCTGGAGTGTGGCATCCAGCACCGTCGGGTCGGTGACCGAGGAGACCACGACCGTGTGTTTGCGGGTGAGCTGGGGGAGGATCGTCAGCAACCCACGCGACGCACCGGGTGCATCGATAGTCGTCGCGAGCACGACGAGGGCATGGTGCGAGGTGACCGATCGCACGAGGCCGGGTACCGAGGCCCAATCCATGTCGATCAGCTCGGGCTCGACGGGAGCCATGGTCGTCACCATGCGCGAGAGGAGCTCAGCCCCCGTCGCGCCCTGCACGCGCCCGCGCAGGCGACGGTCGAAGATCACGAGGTCGACGCGGTCTCCGGCGCTCGAGGCGAGAGCCGCGAGCAGGAGGGCCGACTCGAAGGCCGTGTCGATGCGCGGTTCGTTGTCGATGCGCGCGGCCGAGGTGCGGCCGGAGTCGATCACGATCACGACGCGCCTGTCGCGCTCGGGGCGCCACGTGCGCACGACCAGTCGACGCCCGGTCGGCGACGTCGGATCATTACGTCGCGCCGTGGCCCGCCAGTCGATCGACCGCACGTCGTCTCCGCGCACGTAGTCGCGCAGGCTGTCGAACTCCGTGCCCTGTCCGCGCACCTGCACGCTTGTCGCCCCATCGAGCTCGCGAAGGCGCGCCAGCCGCGAGGGCAGGTGCTTGCGCGAGTTGAACGGCGGCAGCACCAGCAGCGAGCCCGGTGCATCGAGAGTCGCCTGTCGTGCCCAGAGGCGCAGGGGTCCGAACGACCGAAGGGTCACATGGGCGGACCGCCGGTCTCCGCGGCGGAACGGTGTCAGCGTCCACGTGCGGGCGCGACTCTCCCCGGCCGGGATGGTGATCCGCTGGCGTGTGGGTCGCGCGCCCGCCGAGGGTTGCCACCCGTCCCGCACGATCCCGCGAACGGTGCGCCGACCCCTGTTCGACAGCGTGAGCACGGATGCCGCGGCCTCCCCGAGACGCACTCGCCCTGGCACCTGCCTCTCGACGCCAACGCGCCGGGGTGACCCCGCCAGAAGCAGGTCGACCAGCCCGAGGAACACCGCGCCGAGCAGCCACCACGCCGCGACGGCGGGGTCACCGATGATCACCGTCGGTAGCACCCCTGCCACGACGAGGAGCACGAACCATCCACTGATCGCCACTACGTGCAGTCCTTCCTCGATATCGGTCGCGAGCCCAGCCCCTTCGAGGGGCGACCCGGTTAGATCGGCACCTGCACCTGCTGGATGATCGACCGGAGGATGGTGTCGGCGGTCACGCCCTCGAGTTCTGCCTCAGGTCGCAACTGGATACGGTGACGAAGTACGGGCAGCGCCATCGCCTGCACGTGGTCGGGGGTGATCGCGTCGAAGCCGTTGAGCCAGGCCCACGCCTTGGACGCGGCGAGGAGCGCTGTCGACCCACGGGGGCTCACACCGAGCTTCACCGACGGGCTCTGGCGGGTGGCACGCGCGAGGTCCACGGCGTAGGCGAGTACATCCGCAGAGGCTCCGACGGCTGCGACGGCCGACTGCGCCGCCGCGAGCTGCGTTGCATCCAGTACCGGCGTCACCCCGGCCGCGCGGAGGTCACGCGGGTTGAAGCCCGCAGCGTGACGCTGCAGAACCTCGACCTCGTGCTCGCGCGCGGGGAGGTCGAGTGTGAGCTTCATGAGGAACCGGTCGAGCTGGGCTTCGGGCAGCGTGTACGTGCCCTCGTACTCGATCGGGTTCATGGTCGCCGCGACCATGAAGGGCACGGGCAGCGTGCGGGTGACGCCATCGGCAGACACCTGGCGCTCCTCCATGGCCTCGAGAAGCGCCGACTGGGTCTTCGGCGGCGTTCGGTTGATCTCGTCCGCGAGCAGGATGTTCGTGAACACCGGGCCCTCTCGGAACTCGAACTCGCCGGACTTCGAGTCGTAGACGAGCGAGCCGGTCAGGTCGCCCGGCATGAGGTCAGGAGTGAATTGCACGCGCTTGGTCTCGAGCGCGAGTGCGTGGCTGAGTGTGCGCACGAGAAGGGTCTTGGCGACACCCGGAACACCCTCGAGCAGCACGTGCCCACCCGCGAGGAGCGTGATGGTCAGGCCGGTGACGGCAGCATCCTGGCCGACGACGGCCTTGCCGACCTCTGCCCTGAGCCGGAGGAACGACTCGCGTAGCTGGGTATCTGTCATGACTGGATTATCTCCCGGTAGTGGATGTCGAGGGGGTTCAGGGCTGGAGGATCAGGGACGGAGGGCCCGTGCAACGTCGTGTTCGAGCACGAGCAGGGCATCGGAGTGGGCGATGAGCTCGCGATCGGTCTGGGGATGGTCGTCGACCAGCAGTCGACGGATGTCGGCCGGCTGCGCTCCCGTGAGCCCTGCGACCGCGGCGACGACCTCATCGACAGTCGCAACTCGCGGCAGGCCGCAGGCAGCGGCCAGGCGCTGGATGGTGCCGATGCGGAGGGAGTCGAGCGCTCGCAGTCGGGAGGATGAGCGCGAGTAGAGCCGCGCTCGACCGAGCATCGTCTCACTCGACCTGACCGTGACGGGGAGGTTCTCGATCACGAGGGGACCGAAGCGCCGCCCCCGCCAGATAGCCGCCGCGAGCCCCGTGATGAACAGCAGCACGATCACGGGCGTCACCCAGGGTGGAGTGAGGTCGCTGAGTGACTCGGCGGCCTCGACGTCATCGAAGCTCGGGAGGTACCAGACGAGGTTGTCGTGCTGCCCGAGGAGCCCGAGTGCGAAGGCCGCGTTGCCCTGCTCGACGATGATCTCGTTGGTCAGGGCATCCACCGCACCCAGCGCGATGAGTCGCCCACCGTCGCGCGGGAGCTCGACGAGGGAGTAGACACCGTCGCCGCTCCCCAGGCACGTGATCGCCTGCGCCTCGTCGTCGATGACGCGGAACCCGCCCCCGGAGCCCGACACCGTCTGCGCTCGTTCGACGGCGGCCACTGAGCAATCGGCATCGAGTGTTTCGCTGACAGACCCGGCCTGGGCGAGTTCTGGCGCCACCGCCTTCAACTGCGAGTAGACCGGATCGAGCAGGATCACCGTGTCCGCGAGGCCCACAGCCTCGCGAAGCTTCGTCTCGTCGAGATAGAGGGCGCTGTCGTAGAGGACGAGCGTGGTCTCGGCCCGGTCATCGACGGCTCCGCGAGCCTCGTCGAGTGAGCGGGCGACGGTGACGTCCACACCCTGGTCGCGCAGTACTTCAGCCAGCGCCATCGTTCCGCCGGGGGCCGGGCTCTCGGGGTCGAGCGGCTCGGCGTCGCCCACCGACCCGGCCGTCGCGAGCGAGATGAACGCCACCAGCAGGGCGACAACCCCGATCACGACCCAGAAGAGCCAGCGCCGCGCGGTCGTGCGAAGGCGTGGCGTGAGGGCTGGCGTGACGAGATCGCCGGTTGTCCGATCGGTCACCGTCATACGGGAACGCCCTCGGACTGGGCCTTGGCCCTGCGTGCCTCTGCTTCGAGCGCAGCCACCTGCTCGTACTGTTCGCGGGTGCCGTCGCGGCCGAGGTAGCGAACCTCATCGAACGCCGTCGAGGATGCCACGAGCTGGCCGCTGAGCGACGGCATGACCTCGCCGGCGCGCGACGCGAAGCCGCTCGCGGTGGTGCCGGGCGTCGTCGACACCAGGCCCCGCTCTGCCAGGCCCCTCGCGATGGCGCGGAACATCTCGGCGATGGCCGTCGACCAGTCCGAGCGCGCGGCGGCGGCCTGGGCATCCCGCCGCATCGAGGCAGCATCCCGCTCGTCGTCCTCGCCGAAGAGGGCACCCGTCACACTGCTGCGGCGATTGAGCTTCGGCACCCCGAACACGAGGAGGGCAACCACGATCGCTGCCACCACGAGCACGAGCACGATGCCGAGACCGAACGCCGGTGGCCCCTCGACCGTTCCGATCTGCAGCGAATTCAGCCAGTCCCAGAAGGCCTGGGCGAGCCGATCGAAGAGCGTCGGCCTGGCCGCCTGGTACTGCGGGCCTGACAGCTCTTGAATCAGCCAGTCCTTGGCTTGTTCGACGTCCGGGTCGACGGGAACGTCGTAGGCGGGAGAGATCACGCGGTGGGCGCTGCCTGTCGCACCAGGTAGGGGTCCTGCACCGACGTGACGCCAGCCTGGCGGGCCTCCACGAAGCGCGCGAGCTCGAGGTCGAGGCCCTCCTTGCGCATGCGGATGTCGATGTAGATGAGCGCGGTGGTCGCCGACTGCACGACGGCGCTCACGGCACCGATCACCACCGACACGACGACGCTCAGCAGGCTTGCCACCACGACCACGATGATGCCGACGGACGAGTCGCCCTGCGGGTTCAGGAGGCCGCCCGCGAGTCCGAGCACGAAGGAGATCGGGAAGGACACGACGTTCGACACGGTCGAGATGATGACCGCCACGAGCAACTGGATGCCGAAGGTCTTCCAGAAGTAGCCGGTCGTGAGCGACCAGGACCGCTTCATCGCCTCACGGATCGTCAGGCGCTCGATCACGATGACGATCGGCACGAGGCAGAGGCGGATCCACAACCACACTCCCAGCACGATCGACCCGAGGGCCGCCACGATCCCCAGGAGCACAGCGACCGCGATTCCGGCCTCACCACCGAGGGTCGCGATGAGCACGATGAGGAGCACGACGAGGGTCACCGCGACGGTCACCACGACCGTGGCGAGCAGCGACCAGCCGACGAGCGCCCAGATCCTGCCGCGCGCCGCGCGCAGCAGGCCGCGCAGGGGCAGCTTCTCGCCGAGAGTTCCCCGTGCCACCTCGAGCACGACGACTCCCTGCAGGATCGCGAGCATGGCGATCGAGAGGGCGATGGGGATGAGCGAGCCGAGGGCAGCGGCAGCGATCCCACCAGCGGCGATGGCTTCAGCGTCTTCTCCCGTGGCCGATGCGACGCGGCTGATGCCCCAGAACGTGAAGAAGCCCAGGATTAGCAGTGCGAGCAGGAAGGTCGCGCTCGTGAGAAGCAGGGAGAAACCGAACATCGGCCGCGGGTTGCGTCGGAGCACCTGGAACGATGCGCCGAGAAGGGTGCCGAGCGTGAGCGGACGAAGGGGGATCAGGCCGGGCTTGGGAGGGGGAGTCCATCCGGGGGCGGCGGCGGACACGGATGGCGCGCCATAGGGCCCGCTCGGGGCGACGGGAACGCTCGGCGCCCCGAACGATGGTGCTGGCGCGCCCATCGGTGGAATCACGGGCGCGGCCGGCGGTGCAGGCGGCTGGACAGGTGACGCAGTGGGCTCAGGCTGGGCTCCGGGAGCCTGCCACGGGCTGTTATCTGTCACCGATCACCTTCCACGTTCACTGTGGGCTCCCAGAGCGTCGGTACATGCTGAGAACTACAGCCCATCCTTGGTATTCATGCTTTCACACTCGACTACTCTTGTGCGAAAGCTCCCGAGGGATGCCCATGTTGTGAACGAACCGTTGCGAGGACGAGTGAACGCGCGAATTCTGGTTGTCGATGATGACACCGCTCTCAGCGAGATGATCGGCATCGTGCTGCGGTCCGAGGGCTTCGAGCCCTCCTTCTGCGAAGACGGGTCAGCAGCACTCGAGGCCTTCCACAACGTACGCCCCGACCTCGTACTCCTCGACCTCATGCTGCCCGGCATGAACGGCATCGAGGTGTGCTCGCGCATTCGCGAGGAGTCCGGCGTCCCCATCATCATGCTCACCGCTCGCAGCGACACCTCCGATGTCGTCAAGGGGCTCGAGAGTGGTGCCGACGATTACGTCGTCAAGCCGTTCAATCCGAAGGAGCTGGTTGCGCGCATCCGCACGCGCCTTCGCCCGACCCCCGAGACCGCAGCCGACGAGCTGACGATCGGTGACCTGACCGTGGATGTCGCGGGCCACGAGGTCAAGCGCGGCGACACCCCCATCAACCTGACGCCGTTGGAGTTCGAGCTCCTCCTCGCCCTCGCCATGAAGCCCCAGCAGGTGTTCACGCGAGAGATGCTCCTTGAGCAGGTCTGGGGATACCACTACAAGGCCGACACCCGCCTCGTGAACGTGCACGTGCAGCGTCTCCGGGCGAAGGTCGAGGAAGATCCGGACAACCCCCGTATCGTCATGACCGTGCGCGGGGTCGGCTATCGCGCTGGCGCCTCCGGCTAGAGCCATGCGCTACTTCGACTGGCGCGGGTGGATGGATCGGCTCGCCCGCTTGTGGCGTTCGTCCTTGCAGGTGCGCACAGTCGCGATCACCGTCATCCTCTCGGCCATCGCGGTCTTCATCATCGGAACGACCATGTCGTTCAGCGTGGGCACCAACCTGTTCGAGGCGCGGCGTGCCGAGCTGGAGGCGACGAGCGCGAACGCCACACTCACTGGCCAGCGGTTCTTCGACGAGGCCGCTGAGCAGGTCGGGAGCGAGGATCTGGAGTTCACGATGTCGGAGGCGGCGGCGGCCATCGCCAGTTCCGCGTCCACCACAGGAGGCACCGAGTTCGCCATCCTCCGCACCCCGGGTCAGGACGGTTCCCGTGCTCCCGCCGACCTCAGGTCGCGGGGATTCGACCCTGACGCGGTCATTTCGCCGGAGTTGCGTGAGGCGCTCCAGACGTCGACCGACCTCAGGACGCAGTCCCAATCCGTAGGACTCGACGTCGACGGAGTCATCCATCCGGGCCTCGTCGTCGGCACATTGCTCGACATCCGCGGGGTGCAGTACGAGCTCTACCTCATCTACGACATCGCTGACGCCGCCGCGACCCTCGGGTTCGTCCAGCAGACTCTCGCAGTGGGTGGGCTCGCGCTCATCCTGCTCATCGGTGCCGTCACCGTGATCGTGGTGCGGCTCGTCGTGGGCCCCGTCCAGCTCGCGGCGGAGACGAGTGAGAAGCTCGCGGCTGGCGACTTGCGCGTGCGCATCCCCGAGAAGGGTGAAGACGTGATCGCCACCCTCGCACGGTCGTTCAACGGCATGGCGGACAGCCTGCAGAAGCAGATCGAGCGGCTCGCCGCGCTCTCCCAGGTGCAGCAGCGCTTCGTCTCGGACGTGTCGCACGAGTTGCGCACGCCTCTGACGACGATCCGTCTCGCCGGCGACGTGCTCTACGACCAGCGCGAGAGCTTTCCGCCAGCAACCGCCCGCACGGCCGAACTCCTTCACACCCAGGTCGAGAGATTCGAACTGCTCCTCGCCGACCTGCTCGAGATGAGCCGCTACGACGCTGGGGCCGTCGATATGGAAGCCGAGCCGACCAACCTCGTGCGGTTGGCGGAGGACGCCATCGAGTCGGTGACGGCGCTCGCCGAGTCGAAGGGCAGCGATCTGCGGCTCGTGGCCCCCGGTGGCTACTTCGAGGCCGATGTGGACGCCCGTCGCATCCGTCGCATCCTCGGCAACCTTCTCGGCAACGCCATCGACCACGGCGAGGGCAAGCCCATCGTCATCTGGGTGGACAGCGATTCGGATGCCGTCGCCATCGCGGTGCGCGACTACGGTGTCGGGATGACGCCTGCCGCCATGGAGCGCGTGTTCGACAGGTTCTGGCGCGCAGACCCGTCGCGCCAACGCAGCACGGGGGGCACGGGACTCGGCCTCGCGATCTCGCTCGAGGACGCGGCTCTGCACGGCGGATGGCTCGAGGTCTGGTCGGCGCCGGGCGAGGGCTCCTGCTTCCGGCTGACGCTCCCGCGCGAGCACGGCGGTGTCGTGCGGTCGTCCCCTCTCGAGCTCCCGCCCGTAGAAGACGTCCCCCTGGCGGTGGATGATGCGTAGGGGCATGGTGGTGGTCGTCTCGGGCGCGCTGCTCCTGACGGGCTGCGTCGGCATCCCCACATCCGGCAACATCGTCCCGGGACCGGCGATCACGGAGCAGGCCAACCCGGACTTCATCGTGCTGCCCTCCGAACCGCGACCCGGCTCGACGCAGGAGGACATCCTCATCGACTTCATGCTCGCCCTCCGCGGTCCGCAGGGGGGATACGCGATCGCGCGGCAGTATCTTGCTGACGACATCGCCAACACGTGGAATCCCGACGAGGGAACGATCATCCGCAGTGGCTCCTACTCGATCGACGCTGGACCGAACGAGAACACCCTCCAGTACACCTTCACCAGTAGCGCGGAGGTTGACTCCGGTGGCCGCTACCGCGAGACCCCGCTGGCCTCCCAATCGCTCGGCTTCGGCTTCGTGCAGGAGCAGGGGGAGTGGCGCATCAGCTCGGCGCCGAACGGGATCGTGCTCTCGCGGTCGAGCTTCGACGTCGTCTTCACCGAGCAGGCGCTCTACTTCTTCGACCCGAGCTACCAGTTCCTGGTGCCCGACGTCCGGTGGTTCCCGTCGCGAGCTACTGCTGCGAAACGCACGGTCACCGAATTGCTGCTCGGCCCCTCGCCCTGGCTGCAGCAGGGCGTGCTCGTCAGCGCGTTCCCGGTCGCGACGACTGTCGTCTCGTCGGAGGTCGTGTCGGGCACGGCCAGTGTGGAGCTCAGCGCGGAGGCGCTCGGGGCCTCGCCGGTCGAACGGGACCGCATGCGACAACAACTCGCTGTGAGTCTGGATGTCGCCACCGTCGACATCACGGTCGCGGGAATCGAACTCGCGACACCTGACGGGTTGCCCGCCGCTGTGCGCAGCCCGCTCGTCGATCCGGCCGTGCTACTTGCGACCCAGGACGAGTTCGGCTTCGCCTCCGGCGACGGCGTCGCGCCCATCCCCGGCATCAGTGGACAGGCGATCGCCGCTGCTCCCTCGGCGGCCACGCTCTCGGCCGACAAGCAGACCCTCGCCATGCTCACCGACCGGGGCGTGATGGTCGCACGCGACGGCGCATCAGACTCGAACGTCGTCGACCCCCGGGCGGGGTTGATCGCACCAGCTCTTGACCCGTTCCGGTTCGTGTGGTCCGTGGAGGCAACCAATGCGGGTTCGCTCTCCGTATTCGAGGCCGACGGTACCCCGGTGCCCATCACCAGCACCCTGCCATCGGATGCCAGGGTCACGTCCATCGACGTGTCACGGGATGGCACCCGCATCCTGTTCTACCTCGACACGAACGTTGGCCCACGACTCGTCGTCACCGGCATCATCCGGCAGCAGGGAACCAACGTCCCGATTGCGCTGGGGGAGCCCTTCGACCTCACGGTGCGCCCCGGTGTGCCCGTGGATGCCACGTGGGCGAGCGATCGCACGGTGGCAACCCTGACGCGCACCGACAGCGGCACCGAGGTCTCGCTCATCGAGATCGGTGGCCCGAGCGCGAGCCTGGGAGGGGTGAGTGCCGCATCCTCGATCGTCGGGGGTAACGGTGGTGCGACCGGTCTCCGCGTGCTTGGCGACGGTGGCATGGTGCTCAGTCCGCGAGGCAGTGGCGGGTGGGTGGACACTGGGTTGCGTGCGGTGTTCCTCGGAACGAAGCAGTAGTTCTCCACAGATTCCCTCCTCTCGTTCTCGGGCGAGCTCGCAGGTGGCACGGTCGATGGATGATCGGCGACGCGCTCCGTGATGCTCGGGCACTCCTCTTCCCCGTGGAATGCGCTGGTTGCGCGTTGCCCGACCGAGCGCTCTGCGACGCGTGCCTGCTCACGCTGCGCCCCGTCGTCACTCCGCGCAGCATGGAGGGCTTCACGGCGCACACCGCCCTCCGGTACGAGTCAGAGGTTCGGCGGGTGATCCTTGCCCTCAAAGAGGAGGGGCGCACGGATGTCGCTCGACAGCTGGCCATTCCGTTCGGCGCCGCCGTCGCCGTCGCGACCTCGGCCAACCCGGAGGCGACACTCGTGCGCATCCCGCGCGGCCGCAACTCCTACCGATCCCGGGGATACGACCCGCTGCACCTGCTCCTGCGAAAGTCACGATCAGGCAGTGCGCCGGGGCTCGCCGCCTCGCGTGGCACACGTGCGCAGAAGTCGCTCGGGATCGACGAGCGACGGGGCAACATCGCCGGTTCGCTCGTCGCGAGATGGTCGTTCGAGGGTCGGGAGGTGGTGCTCGTCGACGATGTCATTACCACCGGAGCCACCCTCGCAGAGGCCGCACGCGCCGTTTCGGAGGCAGGCGGAAGGGTCGTTGGGGCGGCTTCACTCGCGTTCACTCCGAGGTTGCAGGGAATCCGTGACATCCGTCTGGGCGAGGACTACGGTGGGGCCTAAAGGCGCGTGAACCGCCTGGCAGATCCGGGCGGCGAACGCAGTGAGACGGCTGGAGGTCGCCATGGAAATCACCATCACCGGACGAAACCTGGGAGTCACGGACCGCTTCCGCGAGTACGCGACTGAGAAGGCGGAGAAGGTCGAACACCTCGCAGACAAGGCAATCGCATTCGAGGTGAAGGTGACCCGCCACCATGAAACCCGAGGGTCATCCGGCGATGATCGGGTCGAGCTCACACTCATCGGACCCGGGCCGCTCGTGCGTGCCGAGGCGGAGGGCTCTGACAAGTACGTCGCCCTCGACCTCGCCATGGCGAAGCTCATCGAGCGCATCCGCCAATCGAAGGATCGTCGCAAGGTGCACCGCGGCAAGCACCGCCCGGTGTCGCTTCGCGAGGCATCCGCTGACGGTTTCAGCGTTGTCGACATCACGCCGGCAAGCCCCGACGTGCTCGACGCCGTCGCCACGGGGGAGATCCCCGTACAGAGCGATGAGGACAACGAGGAGAACTACTCGCCCGTCGTCATCCGCCAGAAGCTGTTTCCGACGAGTCTCATGACGCTGTCGGATGCCGTGGACCACATGGAACTCGTCGGCCACGACTTCTTCCTCTTCATCGACGCTGAGACCGACCGCCCGAGCGTGGTCTACCGCCGCAAGGGCTGGGACTACGGCGTCATCTCGCTCGAGGAAAGCGTGGACGAGCCGCGGCAGCTCGCTGGTCGCCGGTAGTACCGCGCTGTCGTTCAGCTAGCGCCGAGGGAACCGAACGTTGGTTTCCTCGGCGCTAGTTCTCAGCCACTAGTTGCTAGCATTACAAACCGGTAACACTGCCTATTCGTGTGCCGTCAAGTCGGGATGATCCCGACGATGTAAGGGAGTCATTGGTGGCGAACGTACTCGAACGTGTGCTGCGGGTCGGCGAAGGACGGCTTCTCCGCCGTCTCTCCAACTACGCTCAGGCGGTCAACCAGCTCGAAGAGGACTTCACGACCCTCACCGACGAGGAACTGAAGAACGAGACGGTTGAGCTGCGTGAGCGCTACGAGAAGGGCGAGTCGCTCGACGACCTCCTCCCCGAGGCCTTCGCGGCAGTGCGCGAGGCGGCATCCCGCACCCTCGGCATGCGCCACTTCGACGTGCAGCTCATGGGTGGCGCCGCGCTCCACCTGGGCAACATCGCCGAGATGAAGACCGGTGAGGGCAAGACCCTCGTGGCGACCCTGGCCGCGTACCTCAACGCCATCCCTGGCAAGGGCGTGCACGTCATCACGGTCAACGACTATCTCGCGAGCTACCAGTCCGAGCTCATGGGTCGAATCTTCCGCACGCTCGGGATGACGACCGGCTGCATCCTCTCCGGACAGACCCCTGCGGAGCGCCGCGAGCAGTACGCAGCGGACATCACGTACGGCACGAACAACGAGTTCGGCTTCGACTACCTGCGCGACAACATGGCGTGGCAGGCACAGGACATGGTGCAGCGCGGCCACGCGTTCGCCATCGTCGACGAGGTCGACTCGATCCTCATCGACGAGGCTCGCACACCCCTCATCATCTCCGGTCCCTCGTCGGGGGAGGCCAACCGCTGGTTCGGCGAGTTCGCGAACATCTCGAAGAAGCTCATCGAGGGCGAGGACTACGAGGTCGACGAGAAGAAGCGCACCGTCGGCGTGCTTGAGCCCGGCATCGAGAAGGTCGAGGACTACCTCGGCATCGACAACCTCTACGAG
>CAYRON010000006.1:0-127235 GCA_964425885.1 uncultured Salinibacterium sp. | reverse complement strand
AGGGACGCTTCGGGTCCTTCAGGCCGGCGCGCGTGCGGCGGATCGTCTTGGCGAGAACCGAGATGGCCTCCTCCTGACCGATCACGCGCTGGTGCAGAGCCTTCTCCATGAAGATGAGTCGGCTGGACTCCTCCTCGGTGAGCTTGAACACCGGGATGCCCGTGGCAGCAGCCAGCACTTCGGCGATGAGACCCTCGTCCACAGTGCCGGTGGTGCCGACATCCCCGGACTTCCACTGCTTCTCGAGGCGGAGGCGCTCACCGAGCAGCTTCTTCTCCTCGTCGCGCAGCGATGCTGCCTTCTCGAAGTCCTGATCCTCGATCGCGGCCTCCTTCTGGCCACGCACGACGGCGATGCGCTCGTCGAACTCGCGCAGCTCCGGCGGGGCCGACAGGATCGAGAGGCGCAGGCGTGCGCCGGCCTCGTCGAGCAGGTCGATCGCCTTGTCGGGCAGGAAGCGGTCCTGCACGTAGCGGTCGGCGAGGTTCGCGGCGGCCACGATCGCGCCATCCGTGATCGACACCTTGTGGAACGCCTCGTACTTGTCGCGCAGTCCCTTGAGGATGTTGATCGCGTGGGGCAACGACGGCTCGTTGACCTGCACCGGCTGGAAGCGACGCTCGAGCGCGGCATCCTTCTCGAAGTGCTTGCGGTACTCGTCGAGCGTGGTCGCACCGATCGTCTGCAGCTCACCTCGGGCAAGCAGCGGCTTCAGGATGCTCGCCGCGTCGATCGCGCCCTCTGCGGCACCAGCACCGACGAGCGTGTGGATCTCGTCGATGAACGTGATGATGTCGCCGCGGGTGCGGATCTCCTTGGTGACCTTCTTGAGGCGCTCCTCGAAGTCACCGCGGTAGCGGCTACCGGCGATGAGCGAGCCGAGGTCGAGAGTGTAGAGCTGCTTGTCCTTCAGCGTCTCCGGCACGTCACCGCGCACGATCGCCTGGGCAAGACCCTCGACGACGGCGGTCTTGCCGACGCCGGGCTCACCGATCAGAACGGGGTTGTTCTTGGAACGGCGGGAGAGGATCTGCATGACCCGCTCCATCTCCTTCTCGCGCCCGATGACCGGGTCGAGCTTGCCGTCGCGGGCGGCCTGCGTGAGGTTGCGACCGAACTGGTCGAGAACCTGGCTGCCCTTGTCGGGCGCAGCGTCGTTGCCGCCGACGGCGACAGCTTCCTTGCCCTGGTAACCGGAGAGCAGCTGGATGACCTGCTGGCGCACGCGGTTGAGGTCCGCGCCGAGCTTGACGAGCACCTGTGCGGCGACGCCCTCGCCCTCGCGGATGAGGCCGAGCAGGATGTGCTCGGTTCCGATGTAGTTGTGGCCGAGCTGCAGCGCTTCGCGCAGGCTCAGCTCGAGTACCTTCTTGGCACGCGGGGTGAAGGGGATGTGACCGGTCGGCTGCTGCTGACCCTGGCCGATGATGTCCTGCACCTGCTCGCGCACTGCGTCGAGGGAGATGCCGAGCGACTCGAGAGCCTTCGCGGCAACACCCTCACCCTCGTGGATGAGTCCCAGGAGGATGTGCTCGGTACCGATGTAGTTGTGGTTGAGCATCTTGGCCTCTTCTTGGGCCAGGACGACGACACGACGAGCTCGGTCGGTAAATCTCTCGAACATTCTTGACTCCCTGCACGCGTCTGATGTGGGTGGCGCGTTATAGAGAGACTAACCACGGGGAGGGCCGAAAAGTCCGCTGTTCGCCGTCGGCGTGACTCTCCCTTGCGTGGGCTCAACATAACGTTTATCGTTGTTATCGATAATCGATAGGAGAACACGATGACTTCAACACTCCAGCCCAAGCCCGCCGACCGGGTGGCGCTCATCGTCACGATCGCGCTTGGCGCTGCCGCGGCGATCGTCACGCTCGTCCAGGCGATTGCGCGCATCATCGAGATCGTTCCCAACCGGGATGTCCCGGTGCTCGCGTCGTTCGCGGACACACCCGCAACCCTTCCCATCGGGCCCGGGGGCGCCGATGTCACTGTGGTGCCAGAGCAGGTGCTCATCAGCGCGAGCGACATGGCACCCATCACGGTGTTCTCGCTCATCGCCGCCGAAGTGATCTACGCGGTCGCCGTGATCGCCGCAGTCGTGTGCGTCTCGCTCGCGATCCGCAACATCATCCGCGGCCGCGCCTTCAGTGCTGCCAATGTCGGCCTCGTCGGCACGTTGACCTTCGTGGTCGCCTTCGGATGGATCCTCACGTGGTTGTTCCGCACGATGGGGGCAAACGGCGCGGCAGCCGCCCTCGCCGGCGAGTACCCGGAGAACACGGCGCTCCCGATGGAGCTCGTGGTGCCCTTCGCGATCGGTGCCCTCGGCGCACTGTCGGCGGCGTTCGTCGCTGGCCACCGACTGCAGCGCGACACGGAAGGACTGGTCTGATGACGACGGCAGAAGAACGCGGGCGCCGGGCGGGGTCGCTCGCCCAGAAGGTGATCCTCGGATTCATCGCCGGGGGTGCCGCAGCCATCGCCGTCGTCGAGGTGGTGCTCCTGATCACGCGCATCGCGTCGCTCCTCGGCGACGAGGCCTTGACGGTCGGCCGGATCCCCCTGGCCGAGCCGATGACACCGGCGTTCGCCGAAGGGCTTGGGGCCGTGACATCCGCGAGCTATGACTCGGTGACGTTGACCGTCGTGGGACTTGCGAGCGCAGCCCGTGTCTCACTCGTCGCCGCGGCCATCATCGCCTCGATGCTGTCGATTGCCGTCTGCGCGGTCGTCGCCTGGCTTGCCCTGCGCGTGTTCCTCGGTCAGCCGTTCGTCACGTCCGCCTCGTGGGGCATCGGCGTGGTGGCCATACTGGCCATCGTGGTCGGCTTCGTGAACCCAGCCCTTCTGGGCGTCGCTCACGCCGAGGTCGCCACCCAGCTCGGGACGGATGCCCTCCCACCCTTCCTCGTCCAGTTCGATCCGGCACCCATCGCGTGGGCGCTCGCGCTCGCGGTGGTGGCAGCCGCATTCGAGATCGGACAGCGGATGCAGCGCGACACGGAGGGACTCGTATGACCGAGGATGACGCGGCCGAAGGGCCAACGGGTATCCACTGCCGGCTCGACGAGCTGCTCGCCGAGCGCGGGATGACCGTCACGAAGCTGAGTGAGCTCGTTGGCGTGAGCGTCGTGAACCTGTCAGTGCTGAAGAACGATCGGGCTCGCGCCATCCGCTTCACAACGCTGCTGGCGATCTGCGAAGCGCTCGAGTGCGAAGTGGGCGATCTGCTCACAGTAGGCTCTCGCCCATGAGCGATGACTACGACAACAAGCCGGTCGGCTTTCTCGGCAAGCTGCGCAATAACAAGGTGCTCACCTGGGTGCTGATCATCTCGCTCGTCGTGCTCGTGGTTGGCGCTGGCACGATCGTCACGCTCGTGCAGCTGGCTCTCTGAGTTTTATCCACTGGAACAGTCTCCGCTAGTGTGAAGACATGTCAACAGCCTCGCCGCGCCGCCGACTCACCCTCGCCCTGACCGTCGGAGCCCTCGTGGGCCTCACCACCCTCGCGATGCCGACGGTCGCATCGGCTGCCGAGATCTGTGTCACCGGCACGACACCGACTGCCGCGACCCAGCCTTGGCAGACCTTCGCCGAGAGTCCCAACCAGTTCGTCATCGTCGAGGATGCGTACGCGGCCATGGTTCCCACCATCGCCGCACAGCTCGCCACGGTAGACGCCGACTTCACGCAGGCCGAGTACGACGCCATGTACGCGGCGGTTGGTGCAGCGTTCACGGGCGCGGGTGAGACGAGCAATGCCGCGACGACCGAGTTCGGCGCGCAGGAGCAGAAGCTCATCGACGACCTCCTCGCGGTCGACCCGGACAGCGCAGCGGAAAGCCAGGCCTTTGTGGACACCATCGGCGACGCCCTCGAGAACTCGCCGTACGCTTCGGACTTCAGCGGGGTCTACAACAACTACCTCGCCGAGCTCGGCGCCTACGTCGAAGCGGTGCAGGCGGCGATCACCGCAGCCACTCCTCGTCCGACCGTGCCTGCATCCTTCACGGCCGCAAGTGATGCGTTCGCCGCGGGTGTCGTGGGCCTCGGCGCGTTCATCCAGCTGAACGTCTACGACGCCGCGGCCACCCACGTCGTCTTCGCGCAGGAGTGCTCCACCGCGCCAGCCCCCGCCGTACTCGCGGCGACCGGCAGCAACCCAGCACCCCTCGCGGCGGGCGGCGGACTTCTCCTGCTGCTCGGCGCTGCCGGCGTGATCGCGATGCGTCGCCGCTCGGCAACGAGCGCCTAGCCGACACCCGCGCAGTAGGCTCTGCGCATGACGTCGGGCATCCTCGCCGAACTGGTTGAGCCGTTCGAACGGATGCCCGACGCAGCCGCAGCGGACCTGCTCGGCTCGGACTGGGGCCTGTCGCCGATCGCGCTCGACCGACTCGACACCGAGCGGGACGACACCTTCCGCTTCGAGGCCGACGGCGCCTCCTACGTGCTCAAAGTGGCGCACCCGAGCGACGATCCTGCCGTGGTCGACCTGCAGCTCGCGGCACTCGCGCACGCCGCAGAGGCCGATCCCGGCCTTCCGCTGCAGCATGTCGTTCCGTCGCGTGACGGGTTGGCGTGGGTCGAGGTCGACGGACGCGCGGCCCGCGTCTACGAGTGGATGGATGGCACGCTCGCCCGTGGCAGTGAACCGACGCACCGCCAGTTGCGCGCGATGGGGCGGATGCTCGGGCGGTTGAACCTCGCACTCCGCGGGTTCGAGCACGCGGCATCCCGGCGTGAACTCGCCTGGGATCTGCAGCGACTACCGGCTCTGCGCGAGCTCGCCGTCGACACCCCCGCGATGCTGGAGATCGTCGACCGGTTCGAGGCCGAGACGCTGCCGTCACTTCAGCGGATGCCGCAGCAGGTGATCCACAACGACTTCCACCCAGGCAACCTGCTGGTCGACACCAGCGATGAAGGTTACGTGACGGGCATCCTGGATTTCGGCGATGTCGTGCATAGTGCGCGCGTCAACGACCTCGGGGTAGCGCTCGCCTATCTGCCGATGGGGTCCAGCCCGTCGGAGGCTGCGCTGCCCTTCGTCGACGGGTTCGAGTCGGTGGTGCCACTGACGCCCGAGGAGCGGGCGGTGCTGCCGCACCTTGTGTCGGCACGCCTCGTGCAGCGGCGGCTGCTGAACGCGTTGCTCGAACGCGCGAACCCGAACTAGAGGTAGCTCACCCAGACCATCGCAGCGCCCGCCGCGATCTTGAGCACGCCGTCGATCGCCCAGAAGATCCTGAAGTTCGTGTTGCGAAGGCGGAGGCCGATGAGCGCGTTCGCCATGCAGAGCACAGCGAGAGCCGCGCAGATCGGGCCGTGACTCAGGCCGAGCACGAGGAAGTGCGCGCCGACGATGAAGAGGATCCAGAGCCAGAACTCTCGGGAGTCGACATCCGGAACCTTGCGCAGCACCACGTTCACGAGGAGCGCTTCGATCAGGAAAGCGGCGCCCAGCACTACCCACTGCCAGATGGCGGGGTACGGCAGGCCGGCGAAGATCAGCTTCGTCGCTCCGCCCACCGCCATGATGACGACGCCCAGGCCCGCGCCGGCGATCAGCCACGTGAGTCGCCAGCGGCGAGTGCCCGGTGCGCCGATCACGATGCCCAGTCCGATGGCGACGAGGAAGGCGCCTCCACCACGCATGAGGGGGAACGAGTCGGCGAGGGCAGCGATGTCCATGGGTCTCGACTGTAGCGAGCTGTCCAAGGTTCCACAGTCTTACGCTGGAGCAATGGCCGGCCCCACCGCATACTTCGACCCCGCTCGCACTCCCGAGCTCGACGCCGCCACCCGCGATCTGGTGGAGCGCCGCGCCCGAGCGATGGGCTCCGCGTATCGCTTGTTCTACGCGCATCCGTTGCAGCTCGTCAGGGGCGCGGGCACGCGGGTGTGGGATGCCGACGGCCGCGAGTACCTCGACGCGTACAACAACGTGCCTTCGGTCGGGCACTCACACCCCCGCGTTGCCGACGCGATTGCACGTCAGGCTGCAACGCTCACGACGCACACGCGCTACCTCTCCGAGCCGACGGTCGCCTACGCCGAGGACATCCTCAGCACCCTGCCGCCCCACATCGACAACGTGATGTTCACGTGCACTGGCTCTGAGGCCAACGACCTCGCATTGAAGATCGCCAAGGTCGCGACGGGAGGCACGGGCGTCATCGTCACCGAGAACGCGTACCACGGAGTGACCACCGAGATCGCGGCGATCTCACCCTCGCTCGGCGGCCGCGACTCACTCGCGCCGTGGGTGCGCACGGTGGCCGTCGATGGCGACCTCGGCGCGTCGGTGCGCTCAGCCATCGCCGAACTCGCGGCAGCGGGCATCCGGCCAGCGGCGCTCATCGTCGACACGATCTTCGCCTCCGACGGCGCCTGGCCTGAGGTCGAAGGGTTCGCGGATGCCGTGGCTGCCGTGCGGGAGGCCGGCGGGTTGTTCGTCGCCGACGAAGTCCAGCCAGGGTTCGGGCGCCTGGGCCGAGGCATGTGGGGCTTCGACCGGTATCGACTCGCGCCCGACATCGTGACCGTGGGCAAGCCGATGGGCAACGGCCAGCCGATCGCCGCGATGATGGCGCGGCACGAACTCGTAGACGCGTTCAACGAGCGGTCGCGCTACTTCAACACCTTCGGCGGCAGCTCGGTGTCGATCGCGGCAGCGCAAGCGACGCTCGATGTGTTGCGCGACGAGGGGCTCATGGAGAACGCGCGTGACGTCGGTGGATACCTGCTCACACAGCTCACCGGCACCGGCCTGTTCGAGGAGGTGCGCGGGGTTGGGCTGTTCCTCGGCGCACGACTCGAGTCGGAGGAGCGGGCTCTCGCCACGGTCAACGCGCTTCGCGAGCGCGGGGTGCTGGTCGCGACATCCGGGCCCGCCAACGACACTCTCAAGATCCGGCCACCACTGCCGTTCTCGCGCGCCGACGCCGACCGCCTGATGACCGAGCTCGTGGCCGCCCTCGCCTGACGTCTCACCGCGGGTACCCGCTGAACCTCGGGTACCGAAAACTAAGGAGATGTGAGCCGAACGGATGCCGGAACCTCCAGAACCGGCGCGTTCCCGCAGCATCTCCTTAGTTTTCGGCACCCTCCCGCGGAGTGGAGGATGCGGGGCAGGTCGGCAGTAGAGTGCGAGCGTGAGCAACCTCGAGAAGGACCCGTTGGAGCTGCTGGTCGATTCCGGCGACGAGACACCAGACCCCAGCGGACGCACCGTCGAGCTGCTCGCACCGCGGGACGTGCCCCTCGGAGGCCCTCGCGCGATGGGCGTGCGCCGCACGCTCCCCCAGCGCGCACGCAGCCTCATCGGCGCGTGGTGCTTCGTCGACCATTACGGCCCTGAAGCGGTCGAGATGGATGTTCCGCCGCACCCCCATACCGGCCTGCAAACGGTCAGCTGGCTGTTCTCCGGGCGCATCGAACATCGTGACACCGTGGGAAGCCACGCCATCATCAACCCCGGCGAGCTCAACCTCATGACGGCCGGCCGCGGCATCGCCCACTCGGAGGTATCCATTCCGGGCGACGACTCACGGCCGCGCGTGCTGCACGGGGCGCAGCTGTGGATCGCGCTCCCCGATTCGGAGCGCCACCGCGAGCCCCTGTTCGAGAACTTCGTGCCGCAGCCCTTCGCCCTGCAGGGCTGCACCGTGACCGTGTTCATCGGCACTCTCGCCGGCGTCAGCTCACCGGTGCGGGTCTTCACCGACCTCGTGGGCGCACAGCTCGACATCCCGGCTGGCACCACCATCACCGTGCCGGTGCAGCCCGTGCACGAGCACGGCGTGCTCGTCGACGCGGGGGATGTCACGGTGGATGGTGCATCCGTACCCGGCTCGCACCTCGGCTATCTGCCGCCGGGCACAGACTCGATCACTTTTGTCGCCCACACGGATGCCCGCCTCCTGCTCATCGGAGGCACGCCGCTCGGCGAACAGATCGTGATGTGGTGGAACTTCATCGGGCGCGATCACGACGAGATCCAGCGGTTCCGCGACGAGTGGCAGGCTGGGCTGGCGGAGCGCCCGGGACGTTTCGGCATCCTGAACGGCTACGACGGGCATCCGTTGCCCGCGCCGCAGCTGCCGCCGATCCGGCTGAAGCCGCGAGGCTGAAAGCCGCGGCGCTGCGGAATGGTGACCGCGCTGATGTTTGAACGTGGGCGCGCCGCGCAAACCTCAGCGCGCGAAGCGTCGCTGAGCGACGCCGCTACGGCTTGGGCGGAAGCCCCATGCGTGCGCGCTCCTCGACCTCGATCTTCGCTCGCGCGTTGCGCTCGGTGCGATCGGCTCGGAGGATCGAGCGGATGACGAACCAGAAGACGAGACCCAGCAGGATCGTCGGCGTGACGGAGTACAGCGCGTTGAACCAATACTCCTGGGGCATGTCTCCAGCGTACCGCCGTCTACCTGGTGATGAACCAGACGACCGCCACGAGCACGATCATTCCGACCAGTGCGACGGATGTGACCAGCCGCGAAGTCCGACGGTCCACCGTCAGCCCTTGGCGATGATGCCGACGACGCCCGAGATCACGAGGTAGAGGCCGACGCCGGCGACAACCAGCCAGATCACGATCCGGCCGGTCGAGATCTCGCCCTTTTTCTTCTTGTCCTCACCGGGCAGCTTCAGGTCACTCATGCGCGCAGCCTACCTACTTATCCTGTGCTACTTGACGAGGGGGAACAGGATCGTCTCGCGAATGCCGAGACCCGTGATGGCCATGATGAGGCGGTCGATGCCCATCCCCATTCCACCCGATGGCGGCATACCGTGCTCGAGCGCGCGGAGGAACTCCTCGTCGAGACGCATCGCCTCGGCGTCCCCGCGACTGGCCTGCAGGGCCTGCTCGACGAAGCGCTCCCGCTGGATGACGGGGTCGACGAGTTCCGAGTAGCCGGTGGCCAGCTCGAACCCACGCACGTACAGGTCCCACTTCTCCACGAGACCCGGGATCGATCGGTGGTCACGAACGAGGGGCGAGGTGTCGACGGGGAAGTCCATGACGAAGGTCGGCGTCGTGAGACCCGGCTTGACGTAGTGCTCCCACAGTTCCTCGACGAGCTTGCCGTGGGTGGGGTGCTGCACCTCGATACCGAGCGACTCGGCGTGTGCGAGCAGCTCATCGGCGGGAGTCTGCGGGGTGATGGACAGCCCGGATGCCGTGTTCAGCGAGTCGTACATCGAGATGCGGTTCCACTCCCCGCCGAGGTCGTACTCCGTGCCATCGGCAAGGGTGACGACGAGGCCACCGGTGACCGCGCGCGCGGCATCCTGAACGAGCTCCTGCGTGAGGTCGGCCATCTGGTTGTAGTCACCGTAGGCCTGGTACGCCTCGAGCATCGCGAACTCGGGGCTGTGCGTGGAGTCTGCACCCTCGTTGCGGAAGTTGCGGTTGATCTCGAAGACGCGCTCGATGCCACCCACGACGGCACGCTTGAGGAACAGCTCCGGCGCGATACGCAGGTAGAGCTCGGTGTCGAAGGCGTTGCTGTGGGTCACGAAGGGGCGAGCCGAGGCACCACCGTGGATGACCTGCAGCATCGGGGTCTCGACCTCGAGGTACTCGTGGGTGCCGAAGGTGGAGCGCAGCGACGCGTTCACGGCAGCACGCGCCCTGACGGTCTTGCGCGCCTGCTCGCGCACGATGAGATCGAGATAGCGGCTGCGCATGCGCGCCTCGTCGCTGAGCTCGGAGTGCAGGTTCGGCAGCGGGCGGATGGCCTTCGAGGCGATTGCCCAGTCCTTGGCGAGAATCGAGAGCTCGCCGCGACGGCTCGAGATGACCTGGCCGGAGACGAACACGTGGTCGCCGAGGTCGACGAGCTCCTTCCAGCGTTCGAGCGACTCCTCGCCCACCTCCGCGAGGGAGACCATGGCCTGGATGCGCTCGCCGTCGCCCGACTGGAGAGCTGCGAAGCAGAGCTTGCCCGTGTTGCGCAGGTGCACGATGCGGCCGGCGAGGCCGACGACGTCGCCGGTCTGCGTGTCGGGCTCGAGTGCCGGGTACTTGGCGCGGACCTCGGGGATGGTCGTGGTGATGCCGACACCAACGGGGTAGGCGCCAACACCGGAGTCGATGAGGCGCTCGCGCTTCTCGAGACGGACCGCCTTCTGCTGCGAGACCTCTTCTTCGGTCAGCTCGGGCTCTGGCGTCGTCTCGTCACTCACGAGGGTCAATGGTACTGGGCTGCCGAACCCGCATGGTCGTAGCTCCAGCTCCGACGTCGGGGACGGCAGCACGCCGGGGTCCGGGAGGTCGTAGCTGGAGCTAGGACTCAGCCGATGCGGAGGGGTTCGTTGTCGATGAGGCGAGTGGTGCCGACGCGAGCAGCCACGATTGCGATCGCACGACCGCTGTAGTCGTCGTCGACCGGGCGGAAGGTATCCGGATGCACGACCGCGAAGTAATCGAGTTCGACGAGGGGTGTTCCCGCCAGCGCCCCCTGCGCGGCCGCGAGCGCCGAGTCGATGCCGCGGTCGCCAGCGGATGCCGCGGCCTCCAGCGCCGACGACAGCGCGAGAGCCGCCCGCCGCTCCCCCGGCGCGAGAAACCTGTTGCGACTGGACATCGCGAGGCCGTCCGGCTCACGCACGGTCTCGATCGTCTCGACCCTGGTGGCGAAGTTGAGGTCGGTGACCATGCGCTTCACGAGGAACAGCTGCTGGGCATCCTTCTGCCCGAAAGTCACGACATCGGGAGTGACGATGCCGAGCAGCTTGGCGACGACGGTGAGCACGCCATCGAAGTGGCCGGCGCGCGACTTGCCCTCGAACGTGTTGCCCACGTCTCCTGCGTGCACCGTAACCCGCGTCGGGCCCGTCGGGTAGATCTCCTCGACGCTGGGGGCGAAGACCAGGTCGACCCCGTGCTCGGCGAGGCGCGCGACATCGTCGTCCAGCGTGCGGGGGTACTTCTCGAGATCCTCAGCCTGGGTGAACTGCGTGGGGTTCACGAAGATCGAGACGACTCTGACATCCGCGAGTTCCGCCGCCCGGATCACGTGCGAGATGTGGCCATCGTGGAGAGCGCCAAGGGTGGGAGTCAGCGCCACCGAACGACCAGCCGCGCGCTCGACAGCGATCGCTTCGCGCATCTCAGCAACGGTGGTGATGACGCGAGGGAGTGGAGCAGTCACCTGTCGATCGTAGGGCTACTTACGGAACGTCCGGGTCGGGCGGGAACTGCGTGAACGTCGGGGGCGAGTGCAGGGCGTTCTCCACGGCGGAGCGCACGAGCGGAGCGATGACGGCACCAGGTGCCTCGAGCCCGATTCCCGCGAGAAGGTCGATCGACTGCCGTACGATGGCCGAGGAGAAGTTCGTGGCGGTGGAGATTGCCTCCGCGTACGCCGCCCGATCGCTCTCGGCGACCACGAAAGGCTCGGCACCGAGCTCGACGACCAGTGCCTGGGCGATCGGCAGCACGGGGGTCGGCGCCGTGACGGCGCAGAAGCTCTCGCGCAGGCGCACCAGATCCATGCTCGTTCCGGTGAACGACATCGCCGGATGCACGGCCAGCGGAATCACACCCTGCAACGTGGCCGGCTGCAGCACCCCGTAGCCGAGGCCCGGCGCGGTGTGCATGAGCAACTGGCCCGGCTGCCAGGTTGCCGTAGCAGCCAGGCCGGCGACGAGAGCCTCGATCTCCGCCTCGGGGATGGCGAGCAGCACAAGCTCGCTTCGCTCGATGAGTTGCGGTATCTCGAGGATCGGGGCATCCGGCAACATCACCTGCGCCCGCTCGCGGTTGGATTCGCTCAGGGTCGCGACACCGGTGACCCCGTGACCGGCGGCTCGAAGACCAGCGCCGAGTACTGGGCCGACCCGACCCCCACCGATGATGCCGATCCCGAGTCGGCCGGCGGCCGTCACGCCTGGCCCTCGTCTCGCCAGCGATGGCTGCGATCGGCCTGGCCCGCTGCGACCGCCTCGTGCGCGAGGGATTCGAAGAAACCGACAGCGGTGGCCTGGTCGACGGCGCCGACGTAGGCGGAGACGGGGCCCGCGACGGTGTGCACGCGCACCTTCGCAAGACGGAGACGACGACCCAGCGGGCCTCGACTGAGGGCGACGCTCTGGATTCGCGCCTTGGGAACGATGACGAGTTCGCGCCAGATCGCCCCCCGACGGAGAAGAACGGCCGACGACGTCTGCGCGAGTCCGTTGCGCCGCCAGGAGAACCACCGCACGATAGCCGCCCGCCGCGGGGAGTTCTTGAATCCGTCGTCCCCGCCCCGCGAGACGAGCGCACGCTCGAGGAGGTCGATGTCGTCGACCATGCCCGGCAGCACGAGCTCGAGCACCTTGCGAACGTCACCGACGGTGCCCACCGGCAGGATCGTCGTGTTCGCCTGGCCGGCGGCCCCCTGGGCCGAGGAGCTGGATGCCCTGTTGATCTTGATCTCCCACCATCCGGTGAGGCGCCACAGCAGCGGCTGGCTCACCATGACTGCGTGGATGCGGCCAGGGGGAAGCGTGTCGTTGCTCGTCGAGAGCAGCCCGAAGCCCACGCGCACGCCGTCGGGCGTCGAGGCGATGCTGTAGCGCAGCGACCTCGTGAACCGCGAGATGTTGTAGCTGCCGAAAGCGATCGCGGCGGGCACGAGACCGAAGATGAAGAATCCCGACTCGAGTCGCACCGCGAAGACGATGATGAGCACGACGGCCACGATGGCGATGATCGTGCCGACGCTGAGCAGCAGCGACCCGACCAGTCGTGCCGGGTGCAACTTGACCACCGACTCCGGTGGCGCGAGCGTCGGGTCGAGCTCGGGGGCGAGCAGGTCGCCGACGCGGTTGGCCACGAGCGAGCCGGAAGCCGGCTCGACAGGAGGGCTGGCATCCGTGCCCGCTCGCGTTCCCGAGGCCAGCAGCAGGATCTCTCGACGCAGCTCGTCAGCGGCAGACGAACCGAGGTACGCGAGCTGGATGTTGGCATCCTCCCCCGCGACCGAGACCTCGAGCTTCGCGGCTCCCACGAGCCGCGCGAGGAACGGTCGCACGATGTTGATGCCCTGGATGCGGTCGAGGCGCCCGCGGCGGTGCGTGCGGAAGAGGATTCCGCTGCGCACCTCGACCAGCTGGTCCGTGATGCGGAAGGTGTGCATCCGCCACGACAGCCAGAACGCGCCGATCGTGAGGATCAACCCGACGATGATGGCGAGCGCCACGAAGCCGAGGTAGTCGTGCTCCAGGATGAACGTGACCGGGTTGTAGTCGTCTTCGAAGTCCGGGCCACCGAAGACGATATCGATGACGATGTCACGCAGGTTGACGATGATCACGCCGAGAATCGCGACGAAGGCGATGCCACCGCGCAGCAGTGGCGTGGCGGGGTGGAGCCGGTGCCATTCGCCGTCGGCGAGACGGCCCTCGCCGGGCGCGGTCACTCCCGTGGGCGGTGGAGCTGCGGCCGGCAGTTCGGGAGGAGGCAGGTCGCTCACAGTCCGGCCCGGCGGCTCTCGGCGAGTTCGACGAGGCGATCACGCAGGCTCTCCGCCTCCGCCTCGGGAAGACCGGGAACGGTCACGCCTGTCGTGGCGGCTGCCGTGACGAACTTGAGCTCGCTGAGGCCGACCGCGCGCGCGAGCGGCCCGCGATTGACGTCGACCAGCTGCATCCGGCCGTAGGGCACAGACACGAAACGCTGGAACAGGATGCCCCGGCGAAACAGCAGGTCGTCCTGCCGCAACTGGTACCCGATCGCACGAACGCGCCGCGGGGTGACCGCGAGGGTCACGAGAAAGATGACGGCGAGGGATCCGGGGACGAACCACAACCACGAGTTGCCGCTCACCGCTGGGGCGATCGAGGCGCCCCCCACGACGATGATTCCCATGATCAAGGTGCCGATCACATCGACCACGATGTACTTCGGCGAGACCCGCCGCCACTCGGTATCGGGCAGTTCGAGGGTCACGAGAGGCCTCCGGGGTTGGGACGACCCTCTGTCGGGTCATCGTCATCGGGCGGAATCGCGCACATCTGCTCCGCCACGAGACCGCAGGCCAGCAACACGATTGCACCAACCGATGCTGCGATCGCCAGCCCCACCGAGCCTACCCCGGGCACTACGGAGCGACTCAGGAGATAGGCGGTGATGCCGAGGCTGCCACCGCCGAGGAGCGCACCACTGAGGCTCGAGGCCTTGGCGAGCATGACAACGCGCGTGGCGTAGAAGGGATCGACTCGTGCACCCTCGACCTTGCGCGCAACGCGGCGCACGGGCAGTGCCATGACGATCACGATGGCGCCGATGAGCGCGAGGGCGAAGCTCAGCGTCACGGGCGGGATGACGACGGCACGCCCGGTCGAGGCGAGCAGCGTCTCCACGAACCAGGCGATCGTGCCGCCGAACAGTGCGAGCAGCACGAGGTGGAGCGGCTTGGTCCTGGTCATCGGGGCACCTCCGCGAGCAGGTCGCTCACGCGTCGGCCGGAGAGCACCGCCTCCGGGTCGACCTCGAGCCAGGGTTCGAGCACGAAGGCCCGTTCGTGGGCCCGGGGATGCGGCAGGGTGAGGTCATCCGTCGCCACGACGATTCCGTCTGCATCGATGATGTCGAGGTCGAGAGTGCGATCACCCCAGCGCTCCTCGCGCACACGACCGTGCTCCTGCTCGATCTCGCGGAGTCGCGCGAGCAGTTCGTGAGGGTCGAGGTCGGTCTCGACGATCGCGATCGCGTTGAGGTACGCAGGAGCGGCGAGGTCCACGCCGTGAGGCTTGAGGGCCGGCGTCTCGTGCAGGGACGAGACAGCGGTCAGCTCGACGCCCGGCAGGTCTGCGATCTCGCGCGCTGCAACCACAATCGTCTCGGCCCGATCACCGAGATTGCTGCCGAAGGCGATGACGACGCGGGGCGTCACGCGCTGAACCCGACCGGCCCCGCGCTCGGCGCGCGACCGCGATTGATGGTGACGGACACATCGTCGAACGGCACCGCGATCGGCGCACTCGGCTTGTGCACGGTGACTTTGGTGAACACGGCGAGCTCGTAGTCGAGCACGATCTGCGCCACACGCTCGGCGACCGTTTCGATGAGGTCGACGGGGTCGCTCTCCACCGCGGCGACGATGCGCTCGGCCAGCTCGCCGTAGTGGATGGTGCGATCGAGGTCGTCACCGGAGGCGGCATCCGCCAACGGCAGGAACACGGTCACGTCGATGATGAAGACCTGGCCGGTGCGGCGCTCCTGCTCGAGCACGCCGTGGAAGGCGTTGGCGCGCAGGCCGGTCAGGGTGATCTCGTCCAGAGGATTCATCGTGCGATTCCGCTCTTCCAGGCCGCCTGCACCTCGAGGGCACGGCGGGTCGATTCGACGTCGTGCACCCGCACGCCCCAGGCGCCAGCCTGGGCGGCGAGCGCGCTGATGACCGCGGTTGCGGCATCCCGTTGTTCAGGGCTCGTGCCCCACTTCGAGAGGAACCGCTTGCGCGATGCCCCGATCAGCAGGGGGTGCCCGAGCGACTCGAGCTCATCGAGACGCGACAGCAGCTGCCAGTTGTGTTCGGCGTTCTTGGCGAAGCCGAGACCCGGGTCGAGGATGACACGACCGGGGTCGATGCCGTACACGGCCATCTCGGCGAGCCGGTAGCGCAGCTCGTTGCGGACGTCCTCCACGACGTCGCCGTAGCTCGCCTCCGACTCGCTCGGACCTCGCCAGTGCGACGCGATGTAGGTGAGCCGCGTGTCGGCGATGACTCGAAGCATGCGCGGGTCAGCGAGCCCACCGGAGACGTCATTGATGATGGATGCCCCGGCCTCCGCCGCCGCGAGCGCCGTGCGGGAGTTCATCGTGTCGACGCTCACCTCGACGCGCGCTGCGACGAGTGCACGCACCACCGGGATCACGCGGGCCTGCTCCTCCTCGACGGACACGCGAGCAGCACCGGGGCGAGTCGACTCGCCGCCGACGTCGACGAGGTCAGCACCGAGGTCGCGCAGACGGATGCCCTCCGCGACCGCCTCGGCCACCGAATCGAACCGCCCACCATCACTGAACGAGTCCGGCGTCACGTTGAGAATGCCCAGGATGAACGTCATGCAATGGCCCCGATCAGCGTCATGACCTCGGCGCGCTGCACCGCGTCTGCGAGTATTCCGCGGGACGCCATCGTCACGGTCGAACTGTTCACCTGTCGCGGTCCGCGGGTCGTCACGCACCCGTGCACCGCGTCGAGCACCACGAGAACACCCTCGGCGGCGAGGCCGTCGGCGAGGGCATCCGCGATCTCCTCCGTCAGCCGCTCCTGAAGCTGGGGGCGCGACGCGAGGGTCTCCACGACGCGCGCGAGGCTGCCGAGCCCGACGATGCGCTCCCCGGGGATGTAGGCGACGTGTGCGGTGCCGAGGAACGGCAGGAGGTGGTGCTCGCACACCGAGCGGAAGTCGAGGCCGCGCATCAGCACGAGCTCCCCACGCTCACCGGGCTCGACATCGACGGCGTCCGTGAGGTGCACGCGCGGGTCGACTCCGATGCCGGAGAAGAATTCTGCGTAGGCCTGTGCCACACGCTTCGGTGTGTCTGCGAGACCCGGCCTGCCGGGATCCTCACCGATCGCGGAGAGGATCCCGGCTACGGCCGACTCGATACCCAGTGAATCGATGGCCATCAGCGCGGGCCTCAGGCCGTGGCGATGCCGGGCGACTTACGCGGTGAGGGTGCGCGCTTCGGCTTCTCCTCCGGGTAGTCGGACTCGACTCCACCCTCGGAGAGGCTGCCGTCGACAGGGAGCTTCGACGGGATCGCGACCGGCGGGCGGTCCGACAGCGGGCGCGTGTCGCTCGAGAGCCACGTCGGGCGCTCCGGGAGCTTCACGACATCCTCGAAGATCGTCGCGAGCTGCTCGTGGTCGAGGGTCTCCTTCTCGAGGAGCTCCGTCGCGAGGCGGTCGAGGACGTCGCGGTTGGTATTGAGCACCTGCCACGCCTCGTCGTGCGCCTGCTCGATGAGCGCGCGCACCTCCTCGTCGATCGTCTCCGCGATCTGGTCGGAGTAATCGCGCGTGGCGCCCATGTCGCGGCCCAGGAACGGCTCGCTCGAGGCTTGGCCGAGCTTGACCGACCCCACCTTCGTGCTCATGCCGTACTCGGTGACCATGCGACGGGCGATGGATGTCGCCTTCTCGATGTCGTTCGAGGCACCCGTAGTCGGGTCGTGGAAGACGATCTCCTCCGCAACGCGACCACCCATGGCGTAGGCGAGCTGGTCGAGCAGCTCGTTGCGGGTGACCGAGTACTTGTCCTCGAGCGGAAGCACCATCGTGTACCCGAGGGCCCGGCCGCGCGGCAGGATCGTCACCTTGGTGACGGGGTCGGTGTTGCGCATGGATGCCGCGGCCAGGGCGTGACCACCCTCGTGGTACGCCGTGATGAGCTTCTCCTTGTCGTTCATCAGGCGCGTGCGACGCTGCGGGCCTGCCATGACGCGGTCGATGGCCTCGTCGAGGGCACGGTTGTCGATGAGCTGCGCGTTCGACCGTGCCGTCAGGAGAGCTGCCTCGTTGAGCACGTTCGCGAGATCCGCACCGGTGAAGCCGGGCGTCTTGCGAGCGACGACCTCGAGGTTGACGCCCTCGGCCATCGGCTTTCCCTTGGCGTGCACCTCGAGGATCTGCTTGCGCCCCTGCAGGTCGGGAGCGTCGACGCCGATCTGGCGGTCGAAACGGCCAGGGCGCAGGAGTGCGGGGTCGAGCACATCCGGACGGTTCGTTGCGGCGATGAGGATCACATTCGTCTTCACGTCGAAGCCGTCCATTTCAACCAGCAGCTGGTTGAGCGTCTGCTCGCGCTCGTCGTTGCCGCCGCCGATTCCAGCACCACGGTGACGACCGACGGCGTCGATCTCATCGATGAAGATGATCGCCGGCGAGTTCTGCTTGGCCTGCTCGAAGAGGTCGCGAACGCGGCTCGCGCCGACACCCACGAACATCTCCACGAAGTCGGAACCCGAGATCGTGTAGAACGGCACGCCGGCCTCGCCAGCGGTCGCACGGGCGAGCAGCGTCTTACCCGTACCGGGAGGGCCGTACAGCAGCACACCCTTCGGGATGCGGGCGCCGACGGCGAGGAACTTCGCCGGATCCTTCAGGAAGTCCTTGATCTCCTCGAGCTCCTCGATGGCCTCATCGGAACCGGCGACATCCGCGAAGGTGACCTTCGGAGCTTCCTTGCCGACGAGCTTGGCCTTCGACTTGCCGAACTGCATGACGCGACTGCCGCCACCCTGCATGCGGGTGAGAAGGAAGTAGAAGACGACACCGATGATGAGGAACGGCAGCAGGATGCCGAGAAGGCTCATCAGGAAGTTAGTCTGTGGAACCTCGTCGTCGAAGTTCTTCAGGTTGGCGGCGTTGACCGCCTCGATCACCTCGGTGCCACGAGGGGCGACGTAGTAGAACTGCACCTTCGTGCCGTTGTCGCCGTCGGCCTTCGTGAGCTCGAGATCCACACGCTGCTCGCCGTCGACGATCTTCGCCGACTCTACGGTGCTGCCCTGGAGGAGCTCGAGGCCCTCCTGCGTGGTGATCTCGCGGAACCCGGTCGCGGTGAGGAGGGTCGAACCGATCCACACGACGGCGATAGCGAGCACGATGTAGATGATCGGCCCGCGGAAAATGCGCTTGAAGTCCATGTCATTCCGCCCCCACGAGGCGCGGCACCTTCCTGCTTAAGAAACGTGAGCCAAGGTTATCGGGCGTCTACTGTGCGCGGGCTGCACGTTCGCTTGACGCGTAGCGTCAAGCGAACCAATAAGCACAGCGCTTGACGCTTTCGCAGGTGTTGTTCTCGGGGGTGGGCGCTGCGGGGCCGCGTTCAGGGGTCTCTGCCCGTAGACGCCCACCACACCGGAGACCCGCGGACGCGGCCCCGCACCACCCTGGTCATCGGTGGTGCGCAGGCCCTCGTGGAAGTCACGGCAGGGTGTCATCCCGTCCCAGGCCTTTGAAGGGGACGGGTAGGCGCTGGTCAGTCCGTTGGTTGAGTAGCCGCGGCGAAGCCCGGCGTGATCGAAACCTCGCCACCGCACGACGTTGCGGAGGATGACACGCGGTGGCCGCAGTTCGGGGTGCGCCCGGAACGGCGCGTCCTCCTCCGCAACGTCGTGAAACCACCGCGGAAGTGCGGAGGCCGTTCCGCAGCCCCCGAAAAGACCTACGCGTAGACGTGCGGGGCCAGCACTGCGACGCCGCGCAGGTTGCGGTACTGCTCGGCGTAGTCGAGGCCGTAGCCCACGACGAACTTGTTGGGGATGTCGAAACCGAGGTACGTGACATCCACATCGATCTTCAACGCGTCGGGCTTGCGCAGCAGCGCGCAGATCTCCACGGTCTTCGCACCGCGGCTCTCGAGGTTGGTACGCAGCCACGAGAGGGTGAGACCGGAATCGATGATGTCCTCCACGATGAGCACGCGCCGACCGGTGAGGTCGGAGTCGAGGTCTTTGAGGATGCGCACGACACCGCTCGACTGGGTGCCTGCGCCGTACGACGAGACGGCCATCCAGTCCATCTCGATATCGACCTTGAGCGCCCTCGCCAGGTCTGCCATGACCATGACGGCCCCGCGCAGCACCCCGACGAGCAGGATCTTCTCGCCGACGTGGTCGGCCTCGATGGCCCGGGCGAGCTCCTCGATCTTGGCGTGGATCTGCTCCTCGGTGAGGAGGATCTCGGCGAGGTCGTTCTCGACGTCGGAGAATTCCATCAGCGTTCCTTAGCTCGCGGTGAAGTGCAGGTAACCGGCCCGCCGCTCCACCCTAACCCCGGGCAGGTCGACGCCGGCCTGCCCGTGCCAGTCGGTCACGAGGCGTGCGACCTCGAGCGTCTGGGCGCGACTGAGCGACACGTGGAACTCGCTCGCGACCGCCAACCGGATGAGCCGCTGGCGGAGGGCTGCCGGGTTGGCCTCGAGCGCCTTCACGGGCAGGGCGATACCCGCCTCCGAGTGCTCGGCGAGGTCCTCGGCGATCTCTTCCGCGAAGTGGTCGAGTGCATCGGAGTCCTCGCGAAGCTGCTCAGCTGTGCGAGCGAGTGCCTCCGGGATGCCGGGGCCGAGCTCACGCTCGAGCACGGGAAGCACGTCCCGGCGCACACGCACTCGGGTGTAGGCGGGGTCGTCGTTCTGGGGGTCGTGCCAGGGCTCCAGCCCGGCATCCGCGCAGGCTTGCACTGTCGTCGAGCGACGGATGCCCAGCAGCGGCCTGCGGTACAGCCCTGCGACCGCATCCATGCCCCGCAGGCTGGCAGCGCCACTCCCCCGCGCGAGCCCCAGCAGCACGGTCTCAGCCTGGTCGTCGAGCGTGTGGCCGAGGAACACAGCGGTCGCGCCCGTCTCGCGCGCGGCCTGGTCGAGGGCGGCGTAGCGGGCCGTGCGCGCGGCGGCCTCCGGACCACCCTCGGTACCCACCGTGACGGGCAGCACCAGTACGGGGTCGAGGCCGAGGTCGGTGGCCTGGCGTGCTGCCGACGCCGCGGCATCCGCCGACCCGGGCTGGAGTCCGTGGTCGACGATCACGGCACCGGCGCGGAGCACGGCCCGCGGGGCCTCGAAGGCGAGTGCCGCGGCGAGCGCGAGGGAATCGGGGCCGCCAGAGAGAGCGACGAGGGCGAGTCCCTGCGCAGGCAGCAGCGCACGCGTCGCACGCCGGATGTCGGCGATCGCGGGAGTGAGGCGGGGGCGCTGGGGCATCCGCTAACGTTATTGCAGCATCCTGCCCCTCACCTCAAGGAGACCCCGCCATGACCGCCTACGACGTCATCGTTGAGATTCCGAAGGGCAGCCGCAACAAGTACGAGGTGGATCACGAGACCGGTCGCGTTTTTCTCGACCGCTACCTCTTCACGACGTTCCAGTACCCCACCGACTACGGCTTCTTCGAGCACACCCTCGGTCTCGACGGTGACCCGGTCGACGCGCTCATCCTGCTGGACGCCCCCACCTTCCCCGGTGTCGGCATCTCGGTGCGCCCCGTCGCGGTGTTCAACATGACGGACGACGGCGGAAGCGACGCCAAGGTCATCTGCGTGCAGGCGAAGGACCCGCGCTGGAGCCACATCCAGGACCTCGACGACATCCCGGAGTTCACGAAGAAGGAGATCGAGCACTTCTTCACGCACTACAAGGACCTGGAGCCCGGCAAGTGGGTCAAGGTCGACGGCTGGCAGGGTGCGGCCGAGGCCGACGCCGTCGTGCAGGCGGGGCTCGCGGCGTATAAGGGCTAGCCCCTTCGGGCGCGAACGCATCAGTTTTCGAGAAGCGGCAGGCTCGCGGCATCCCTAGGGTGAAGACGACTACTCACCGAAGGGACTGACATGGGCGACACCAAGAGCGGCTTCAGCGATGCCGAGCGCGAGGCGATGAAGCAGCGTGCTGCCGAGCTCAAGGAGATGAAGGGCGTCAAGGGCTCCGCCAAGAAGGCGAAGGAGTTCGAGGCGTGCCTGGCCGAGATCGGCAAGCTCGAGGGCACCGATCGCATTATCGCCGAGCGACTCCACATGATCGTCGCCGAAGAGGCGCCGGAGCTCGACCCCAAGACCTGGTATGGGTTCCCCACCTACGCGAAGGACGGCAAGAACATCGTGTTCTTCCAGCCGGCGTCGAAGTTCAACACCCGCTACGGCACGATCGGCTTCGACGAGAACGCTGCACTCGATGACGGACCGATGTGGCCGGCAGCGTACGCGGTGGTCGAGATGACGGATGCCGTGGAGAAGCAGCTCCGCGCACTGGTGAAGAAGGCGGCGAGCTAACTAGCCCGTCGGGCGACCTGCGTACGGCAGCGCGTCGTAGTACCGCACGGCCGTGACGCGCACGGGCACACCCTCGCGGGGCGCCTCGATCATCATGCCGTCACCCACGTACATCGTCACGTGGTAGAAACTGCCCGGGTAGCCGCCGTCCGCGTAGTAGATGAGGTCGCCAGGTGCCATCGCGCCGAGGGGCACGAGGCGCCCTGCGCCGGCCATCGTGTAGTACTGGCTCGAGACCAGGTGTGCGCCGATGTAGACGCCCACCGATTCGTAAGCCGCCTTGGTGAGACCGGAGCAGTCCCACCCCCAGGGACCCGAGCCGCCGAAGACGTAGGGCTTGCCGAGCTGCGCGTACGCGAAGGCGATCGCACCCGAGGCGGCAGAGGCATCCGGTGCTGGCGGCGTCGGGTTGGGCGCTGGCCCCGTCACGGGAGGCGCCGGCGGCTGCACTGCCTGCTCCTGCTCTTCGCGGAGACCCTCCATGTAACGACCCTCGACGTCGGCCGTCGTGCCCTTGAGAGTGGCCAGCTGCTCATAGAGCTGGTCGGATGCCGTCTGCTTCTCCGCGATGCGTGCCTGCACAGCATCCGCTGCCTGCTGGGCGCTGGCGAGCGCGGTCTCTGCGGCAGTGGAGAGGGACTTGCGCTCGTTCTCGGCCAGCTTTGCCTGCGCGGTCATGACCTCTGCGCGGTTCTTGTCCTGGGTGGCCTGCTCGTACAGGGTGGTGGCGCGCTCGGCCACCTTGCCTGCAGTTCCGAGGGAACCCAACAGGTCTGCCGCGTCGGGGCTGGCCATCAGAGCGACGCTGAGGTTGCCGCTTCCGGTGCGTGCGAGCTGGGCGATGAGTTGGCCAGCCTGCTGGCTGGAGACCTGGGCGCGCTTCTCGGCGGATGCCGCGGCATCCGCGAGGCTCGCGGCGCGGGCGGTGGCGTTCTCGAGCGCGACCTTCGCGGAGTTCAGTTGCTCAGCCTTGAGCTGCGCCTCACGGCCGAGCTGGGCCGACTCGGTCTCGAGGTCGGCGAGGATGCCCTCGATCTCGCTGATCGCACTGTTGGTGGCCGCCTCATCCGAACGGGCGGCGAGCACGTCATCCCAGGTGGGATAGTCATCAGCACCGGCGGCCGTGGCGATACCGACGCTCAGGAAGAGGCCGGCCGCGAGGGCAGCACCGAGCGCTCGGAGATGACGGTTGTGCGGCCTGGACATGTGCTCCCCCGAGTCACGTTGTTAACACTGATAACAGAGGTAACAGTAGCAACACGCGACGGAATTGCACAGGGGCGAGCATCCCGAGCGACTAGAGCGGTCGTCGGGAGGGCCAACGGCGTGGATCAGCCGATCGAGATTCCCTGGCCGGCGAAGAAGGGGACCGAGTCGATCGCGCCGCCGTTGATGCGGACTTCGAGATGAAGGTGGCACCCGGTCGAGGCACCCGTCGTGCCCACGAGCGCGATGTTCTGGCCGATGTCGACGTGCTGGCCGATGCCCACGAGGATGCCGCCGTCAACGATGTGGCCATACGCGGTGGCAACCCCGCCGCCGTGGTCGATGAGAACGAAGTTGCCGTAGCTGCCGTTCCAGCCGGCGTACGCCACGGTACCGCCGGTCGCGGCGTAGATCTTCTGGCCGCAACTCGCCCCGATGTCGGTGCCCTGGTGGTAGGTCGACGCGCCGGCGGTGGGGGCGATTCGGGGGCCGAAGTTGTCGGTGATGGGACCGGAAACGGGCTTCACCCAACCCGTGTCGCTGATCTCCCCGACGTCGAGGTTCGCACCGCTGCCGAAGCGCTCACGAACTCCGGCCTGGTAGTCGGCCTCCGTTGCCGCCCTGCGCTCGGTGAGCACGATGAGCTGCTGCTGGAGGGTGGCCTCGTTGTTCTGCTGCTCGGCGAGCGCCGCCGCAGCCGCCGTGGAGGCCGTGCGCGCCTCGACGAAGAGCTTCTCCGCCGCGAGCTTGAGTGTCTCCAACTCACCGCGGGCTACCTCGGCCTGGTCGCTCAGCGACTGGGCCGTGTTGCGATCGAGCAGCGCACGCTCGTAGATCGCGTAGGCCTGGTCGGAGATCTTGCTCGACATGCCGAGGCCGTACAGCAGGTTGTCGGCGTCGCCGGAGACGAGAAGGTTGGCCGTGAGATCCTGGCCGCCGCCGCGCACGAGTTGGGCGGCCCACTGGCCGGCCTGCTGCTCGGACTGCGTGGCGGTCAGGTTCGCGGCATCCGCCTGCTTCTGGAGGTTGGCCGTCTTGTAGGCCTGCTCCTGGAACTTCTGGTCGGCCGCGGCCCAGATCTCGCCCTTGGCCTTCGCATCCGCCGCCGTGCGCTCGGCCTCCGCCTTGAGCCCACCGAGGAGCGCCTGGATCTCGGCGATGCGGGACTGGGTGGCTGCCTCGTTGTTGCGGGCGGAGGCCACGTCATCCCAGCTCGGGTAGTCCTTGGCGAAGGCGGCGGGCGTGACGACGCCCATGATGCTGCCCGCGACGAGCGCGCCGATGACGGCCACGACGGCTCCGAGTCGAGTTCTGGATGATCTGGTCATGGTTCCCTGCTAGCCGAGGATGATGCCGCGTTCGGCAAAGAATGGGACCGCGTTGACTGCCGTGCCGCCGAGCCGCACCTCGAGGTGGAGGTGGCAGCCGGTGGAGGTACCGGTGGTGCCGACGTTCGCGATGTGCGTGCCCGCGGCGACCTGCTGGCCGTAGCTCACGAACGTTCCGCCGTTGACGATGTGGGCGTAGGCCGTCGCCGCGCCGCCGCCGTGATCGATGAGCACGAAGTTGCCATAGCCGCCGTTCCAGCCGGCGTAGACGACTGTGCCAGCGGAGCCCGCGTAAATGGGAGAGCCGCAGCCTGCGCCGAAGTCTGTGCCCTGGTGGTAGCTCGATGCTCCACCCGTCGGGGGAACGCGCGGGCCGAAGGATGAGCTGATGCGGCCGTTCACGGGCTTGGCCCAGCCAGCGGCACTGATGGCGCCAGCGGGCAGCCCAATACCGGCCTTGGCCCGCTCGTCGACGCCCTTCTTGTAGTCGGCCTCGGTCGCCGCGCGGCGCTCCTTGAGCACGACGAGCTGCTGTGCGAGACGCGCCTGGTTCTGCTGCTGCTCGACGACCGCAGCGGCCGCTGCTGCCGACGCGGCCTGCGCCTCCACGAAGGCTGCCTCGGCTGCGATCTTGAGCTGCTCGAGCTCGTCACGGGCGATGTCGGCCTGGTCGGTGAGGGCGCGGGCCGTGTTGCGGTCGAGCACCGCGCGTGCGTAGAGCGCGTTCGTCTGTTCGGCGATGCGGCCCGACATCCCGAGCCCGTAGAGGAGGGCGTCAGGGTCTTCGGTGCCGGAGAGAAGGGTTGCGGTGAGGTCTGAGCCGCCGGCACGCGCGAGCTGGGCGGCCATCTGGCCGGCGCGCTGTCCGGAGTCCGCTGCGGCAACCTTGGCGGCCTCGGCCTGGTCGAGAAGAGTCTGGGCCTTGCCAGCGGCCGCCTGGTACTGCGAGTCGAGCTCGCCCCATCGTGCGCCCTTGGCCACGGCATCCGCCTGCGCCCGTTCGGACTCCGCGGTGAGCTGACCGATGAGCGCCTCGATGGCGGCGATCTGGCTGGCAGCCGCCGCCTCGTTGCCGCGGGCTGCGGTGACGTCATCCCAGGTGGGGTAGTCGACGGCCGAAGCGCTGAGGGAGGGACGCACCGCGAGATCGGATGCCGCGAGAAGGGCTGCAACGGCGAGGAACGCGAACAGCCTCAGCCGGGCGCGCGTCGCTCCGGGCTTGCGCATCTGGGCGCGAGTACTGTTCATGAAATCCCCGTATCGCGTCAGGCACCCTCGTGGGCAGGATGGATGACTCCTCGAAGCTACCTGCGGGTCTCGCGGATGCCGCGGACATTTACCGGTTTTCACGCGATTCCCAGTTCATGCCTCGCGATCTCGGTGCGGTTTGGCATTTCCTGCCCTCCCCCTTATGCTTGACCCTCGGTAGCTAAGAAGTTCTGAACTTCGAGGCCCCATCGTTTAGTGGCCTAGGACGGCGCCCTTTCACGGCGTTAACACGGGTTCGAATCCCGTTGGGGTCACAAACACAGAACGTAAATAGCTAGGCCCTGTAGCGCAGTTGGTTAGCGCGCCGCCCTGTCACGGCGGAGGTCGCCGGTTCAAGTCCGGTCAGGGTCGCAAGGTTCGGCATCTCTCGCCAGGCGCCGTACTTGTACGGCTCTGTAGCTCAGTTGGTAGAGCGCACGACTGAAAATCGTGAGGTCACGGGATCGACGCCCGTCGGAGCCACCACTTCTTAGACTCCCCCGCCGAGTGTTCCGATATGGCCGTTATTTCGGCCCGTTTAGGGACCATTTCGGAACACTCGAGAGCTCGCGCCGCTGCAAGCCCCTCGTCATTCGGCAAGTCGAGCGCAGTCCCGACGGACCATCTCTCGAAACTCGCCGACCGTCATGACCGCTGGCTCGTAGCCGTTCGAGGAGTCCCTCGCGTACACCTCACCCGGTGAGAGTCCAACGAGATCACTCACCCTGAACTGTGGGCCTCGAGCAGATGCCGTGTTGTCCGAGGAACCGGCGAACGCGCTATAGGAAGCGCCCGATTGCAGGTCAAAATTGAGGCTCTCCAAGGTGAGCGTGCCGAAGTCGGTCACCGGCTCCGCGAAGGTCCAGCGCATCTGGAAGCCGTCTTTCGAGTTGTACACGGTGACCGCATCCACCGCGTCCTCGCACATCTGCACTACTGCGACAACGTCCCCGGCGTCGTCGATCCCGTACGCCAAGTCGCCCTTCTCAGGTACTGAGCATCCGACGAGGGTGAGGATCGCGGCAGCCAACATCACCGGCGCGATTTTCCTCATGATCTCGGATGCTAGTGGTGGAGGTACCCCGATGGCGCAACGATTCGGAAACGACGATCAACACCAGGCGCCGCCACTTGGTTCTGAGGCATCGGCAGTTGCATCAGCTCTCCGGGTGCAGGCTCGCGTCCGGCGGTGTGGTGCGCCACGAGGTGAAGTGCACCGTCAGGCCGTCGCGCGTCGGGGCACAGCAGAACGGTCCCGCGGAGACGACGGCATCCGGATCGAGTGGCGCAACTCGCACCAGTCCCCACGGTTCGTCGTCCACTCTTGCGCGAATCGTCACGGCATTCCCCGATCGGCTGGCGCGCATGGTGACCAACCGTCCGTCCCACCCTGGCGTGGGAGAAAGAGACCAGTCGGAGACGCCTCGCGTGACGACAGCGCCCACACTCTCCTGCCCGTCGCTCCATTCGATCCCGGCCTTTATCCACGACGTTTCGTCTTGCCGGATGAAGATGCCGGCCTGATCGAACTGGGCCGCGAAGTTCAGACGGAATGACACCTCGACGGCGCTGTCTTGCTCGAACGGTGCGAGAAGTGCGTGCTCGGAGTCATGGATGAACCCATACGAGGTGATCCGCCAGGCGTCACTGTTCTTGCGAGCGGTGACGTGGAGTCCGTCATCCTTGATCTCGAGGTGAACCGGTGGTGTCGTCCATTCTCCCGCCGCCCAATCGATGTCACTCATGGGATAGAGCCTCTCAGTATCTAGTGGACGCTGAAAGCTGACTTCTCCGCCGAGTGTTCCAATTTGGCCGTTATTCGCGCCGTTTTAGGGACCATTTCGGAACACTCGGCGGCCTCAGCTGCTGAGCGCCGTGGTAGGTGAGGTCGCAGCGGCTCGCATTGCGGGGTAGAGACCAGCCAGCGCGCCCACCACGAGAGTGGATGCCACGCCAGCACCCAGCACGGGCAGCGGAACGACCACGGGCCAATCGCTGATGGCCGCTACGACCGCGGTCGCCAGGGAACCGATCAGCGCCCCAGCCACCCCGCCGAGACCCGAGAGCACAAGAGCCTCGATGACGAACTGGAGCCTGATGTGGCGACGGGTGGCACCCAGCGCACGGCGGAGCCCAATCTCCTTCCGCCGCTCGATCACCGAGATGATCATGGTGTTCGCCACTCCGATGGCTCCGACGAGCAGCGCGATGGAACCGAGGCCCACGAGCATCCCCGTGAACGTCTCGTCAACGGCGTCGACCGCAGCGAGCGCGTCCGAGGGCCGCGTGACCGCGACAGTGCCGGCGGCTCCAGGCTGCACGGCGGGCGCGATGAGGGGGCTCACCTCGCGCACTCTCGTGTCATCGACGCGGAGGTAGAGACGGGTCGGGTTTCCGTCGAAGGCGTAGTCGCGCTCTGCCACTGATCTGCCGATGAAGGCCGCGAAGTCCAGCTCCGGGGCGAGCGGGATCGGGCGGAGAATTCCCGTGACGAGCACGTTCTGGTCGCGAATCCAGACGAGGCCGCCCGCCTCGGTGACGCCGAGCCGCTCGGCCGCCGCCGCGCCGAGAACGGTCGCGGGAACAGTGGCCGTGGCCTCGTTCAGCCAGCTTCCCGAAGCGACGGTGCCGCCGACGACGTCCAGAAGGGTGAGGTCCGCCGCAGTGACAGTGAGTCCACCCGTGCGGCCCGGATCGACCAGCTCGTTGCGATAGACGCCAACGCCCGTGACATCCCCGACCGCGGCCGACCCGTCGATACCCGGAAGACGATGGGCTCGCGCGGATGCGTTGACAGGGAGCGGGATCGCGTCACCCGAGACCGGCGGCGCGGATGTAGCGCTGAAGAGGTTCGTGCCGAGCTCGGAGAGGCGCTCGTCGAGCTTGGCCTGGCTCGACGACGAGATGCCGAGAACCGCAACCATCGCCGCGACCCCGATCGCGATTCCCAATGCTGACAGCACCGCTCGCGCGGGTTTCGCGACGACCCCTGCGGAGCCGAGAGCGAGGAGATCCGCGAACCGCAGTCGGGACCTGCCCACCCGGTCGGACGTAGTGCGCTTCATGCCTGCACCTTCGATGACGAGTCCGAGACGACCGCGCCGTCGCTGATGGTGACCCGGCGCGGCAGCCGGCCCGCGAGATCGGCGTCGTGGGTGATGACGAGGATGGTCGTGCCCGCGGCGTTGAGCTCATGCAGGAGCTCGACGACCCCCTCGCCGGAGCGAGAGTCCAGGTTGCCGGTTGGCTCATCGGCCAGGAGGAGCGGCGGATCACCGACGACGGCCCTGGCGATGGCTACGCGCTGCCGCTCCCCGCCGGAGAGCTGGTGCGGACGGTGCGTGACGCGATGCCCGAGGCCCACGCGTTCCAGTGCGTGCTGGGCTCGGGCTTGGCGTTCTCGCCGGGGCACCCCCGTGTAGAGGAGCCCGTCGGCGACGTTGTCCCTGGCACTGGCACCCTCGCGAAGGTGGAACTGCTGGAAGACGAAGCCGAGCCTCCGCGCGCGGAGTGCGGACAGCGCGGCATCATCGAGCTCCTGCGTGTCGACCCCCGCGATCGTGACTCGCCCCGACGTCGGCCGATCGAGGGTGCCGATGATGTTGAGCAAGGTCGACTTGCCGGAGCCGCTCGCGCCGACGACGGCAACGAACTCACCGCGGTCGACGACCAGATCGATACCCGCGAGCGCGGTGACCGGCGGGGAGCCGTAGACCCGACCGACGCCCTCAAGTTGCAGCAGCGCGCTCATCGGGCAGGCACCACGACGAGGAGGCCAGCAACTATGCGGTCGCCGCTGATCTCGGCTCGCCCAGAGGCGACGGCTCCCACGGTTACCGGCACCAGCTCGCGAGGAGCCGAGGCGTCGGCACGGGGGATCTCCACCGCGAAGTGCGTGTCATCCAGGGGCACGAGCGCGTCAACGGGCACGGTGAGCACGTCGCTCCGGAGCGTGCTCGCAAAGCTCACCGTCACGCTGGCCAATGCGAGGTCGGCAACGGCCTCCTGGTCCGCGATGCTGATGCGCACCGGAATCACGACCGTCGAACCGGAGCCGTCCGCCTTCGGGCGACTCTGGGGTGAACCGACATCCTGAATCACGCCGTCGACGGTCGAGCCGTCTGGCAACGTCACCGTCACGGCGCCACCAGCGACCGCAAGCGAGCGATCGGATGATGTGACCGCAAGGTCCACGACCTTCTCCACGCTCGTCGCCTGGTACAGCTCCGAGCCGGGGCCCACGTCCTGGCCGAGCCGCGCGGCGGGGGCGTCGACACGGAGGCTGCCGTTCCAGAACAGCAGCATCGCTCGCTCGATCGAACCGGTCGACTCCACTCCCAGCGAGACCTGCCACGCGCGGACGGCAACCGTCGTGTCCCAGTCGAACGTGGCATCCGGCTCTTCCTCGAGAAAGCCGAGCGCCGCGAGGTTCTGCTCGAACTGGAGCACGTCTGGGCCGTCGGTCATCTCAGATGAGAAGTCCCTCCAGGCCGGCACCGTACCGGACAGCAGCACCACGGGGAGCGTGTTGATTCGGTAGAGCACAGCGCCGGGGTCGATCACGGTTCCGGCACCCGGAAGGTCGGTGACGACCCCGGCGAGGCCGGATGCGATCGCCTCCGAGCGGGCGTAGGCGATGGCTCCCGCGACCTTCGTTTCGGCAACCATGTCGCCTGAGGTCACGGATTCAGTCGACACCGCGGCTGCGGGGGGAGGGGCATCCGCCGCGTCCTCGCGCAGGAGGACTGCCGCGGTGACGACCGCGCCGGCGGCAAGGATCGCTGCCACGGAGAGGGCGATCGCCGCTCGTCGACGCCTGGATGGTGGCCGTCGTTGAGTGATCTCGGTGGACTCGTCGGTATCTGCACTCATCACGCTGGCACTCACACCGGGGGGATGCAGGCGGCGACGTCGGCCTCGGTGGCCGCCTCGGGCAGCACGAAGGCCTGGCCGAGCTGGGGCTCCTCGACATCGATGCCCCGTTCGCGGAAGCAGTCAGCCCACTCGAGCATCGCCTTCAGCATCTCGGCTTCATCGACCTTCGCACCCGGGGTGGGCGGGTCGCCGATCTCACTCATGCAGACACCGGCGGCCTCGTTGAGTCCCTCCATCGTCTCGGTGATGCCCTGCCCGGGCTGCGGGTCCTTCACGTCGAAGCCGGCATCACGCAGGCACTGCGCAAGCTTCAGGTCGTATGCGTCGCGGGCCGCCGAGAACCCAGTGTCACCACTCGTGGAGTTTGGGCTGGAGGTCTCGGCTGCGTCGGGGGTGCCGCCCGTGCATCCGGCCAGGAGGAGGGTGAGGCCGATCGCGGAGGCGAGGATGGCCGGGTAGCGAGGGCGCAACGAGGTGGACATGGGGAACTCCTTGAATCACAGCGCCGCTCTATGCGGCGTCATGGTTCAAGCAAAGGTCAGGGCCCGTTGCGGCTCCGTATGCGGAAATCGATACGGGGACGATAGGTGCCCTCTCGCGCCGAGTGTTCCGAAGGTGCCGCTGTGGGGTGATCTATTGCGGCACTTTCGGAACACTCGCTGCTTTGCTCGTGGATGTCGCATACCCCGCCATTGCCCGCGGAGCAAGCACTCGCTCGCGACTGCCCCCCGCCATAGCCTCGGACGGTGAACACTCCCAAGGTCAAGCAGACCGCACACAGCTCCCGCAATTCCACCCCGGTAAGAGCTCTCGCGAGGGCTGGGTTCGCGGTCAATGGGGTGGTGAACGCGATCATCGGAGCCATCGCGATCGGCATCGCGGTGTCGGGCGGCGGCAGTGCAGACCAGTCCGGGGCGTTCGGCGCCATCGCCGCGAATCCAGCCGGGCTTGTGCTCCTGTGGGTGATCGCTGTGGCACTCGCCGCCCTCGGGCTCTGGTACCTGCTCGGGTCGTTCCTCGAAACCGGCGGTGACACGAAGAGCCGCGCTGCGAAGATCGCCATCGGTGTCGGAAAAGGGGTCGCCTACCTTGCACTTTCCGTCGGCGCCGCGGGCTTTGCCGTGGGCACGGGCAGCGACAGCGCCGGGCAAGCGACATCCTTGACCGCCCAGCTTCTGGCGGCACCCGGAGGGGTGATCGTGATCATCGCGATCGGGCTGGTCGTGTGCGGCATCGGTGCGTACATGGTGTGGAAGGGACTGTCCCGACGGTTCGAGGATGATCTCAACATCCCGAGCGGCAGGACGGGAACGGTCGTGCGTGGTTCCGGAGTACTGGGCTACGTCGCGCGTGGGATCGCACTCTTCGTCGTGGGAGTGCTCTTCATCGTGGCATCCGTCACTGCTGACCCCTCCAAGGCGACGGGCCTGGACGGTGCGCTCAAGGCCCTTGCCGACCTGCCGTTCGGCAAGGTGATCCTCGTCGCCGTGGGTCTCGGCTTTATCGCTTACGGCGTCTACAGCGTGCTGCGTGCGCGGTTCGCGAAGCTCGGGTAGAGCGCTCAGTCCTCGAGTGAGCGGATGCAGGCGGCGAGGGCCCGCTCGAGTGCAGCGGTCTCCGCGGTGGTGAAGCCCCGCAGCATCCGTTCCTGCACTTCGTCGACGAGAGTCTGCGCGTTGTCGAGGGCTTCCGCGCCGGCATCCGTCAACACGGCCGGCAGAGCTCGGCCGCTCTCCGCCTGAGTCGGCCGCGCCACGAGGCCGCGATCGATGAGCTGCTGCAGCATCGCGTTCATCGACTGCCGCGTGACGAAGGTCGCCCTGGCGAGCCCCGCGGCCGAGATGCCGGGCTCGCGGCGCAGGCGGTGCAGGCAGGAGTACTGCGAGACGGTGAGGCCGAGCGGATGCAGCGACTCCTCCATTCGCACGTGAAGAAGCGACTGCGCCTGCTTGAGCGCGTACCCGACCTGCGTATTGACCATGTCAGTAGCCTGACATACTCTTGCATGTAAGGAAACTGACATAGAGGAGATCCACCATGGCCATCACCGGCCCAGACTTCATCGCCCTTCAGGTGCGCGACCTCGAGAAGGCCGCCACGTTCTACGAGCAGGTGGCCGGGCTCACCCGCGCGCCATTCTCACCCCCGCATGCGGTCGTCTTCGACACACAGCCGGCCTTCGCCGTTCGCGATCCTGCGCCGGGAGTCGACCTGGATGCCGGTCCCCTGGGTCTCGGCGTCGCACTCTGGATGCACGATCCCGCGGCCGCCGCGCTCCATGCCTCCATGGTCGCCGCTGGCGCCGTCATCGCTCAGGAACCCTTCGAGGGCCCGTTCGGCACCACGTTCGTGTTCCAGGACCTCGACGGCTACCTCGTCACGATCCACAGCCGGGCCACCGCTGGTTGAGCGTATCGTCGGGTCATGGATCCGTTCCAGTCGCTGCTGATCGCGCGCCGCGCGGAGATACTCGACGCCATCGGGGTGTCGAGCGAGGAACTCGCCGGCATCCGCGTCGCGCGATCGGACGGCACGGCGGACGACGAGCACGACCCTGAGGGGTCGACCCTGGCATCCGACTGGTCCCGCATCACGAGCATGCACGCCGACGCGGTCGCGAGCCTCGACGAGGTGGACCGCGCGCTGGAGCGCATCGCGGACGGCACCTTCGGGATCTGTGTGGTGTGCGGCAACCCGATCCCGGATGCTCGCCTCCGCGTTCGCCCATGGGCGGACCGCTGCGTCACCTGCGCGGCGCGCGGCCTCTAGCCGCCCCGCGTCGCCGAGTGTTCCGATAGTGCCCTTTTGGCGAGTGCTATTGCGCCACTTTCGGAACACTCGGCGGATTCCCCCGCCAAGTTCGCAGCTGCAGCAGCGTTCCGCTCAGGTACGGCCACAACTCGCGGCGAATTCTCCAGCAGCCTCGCCGCAGCAGCTCTGTGTCTCGACGAGGTACGGCGATCAGCGCCGTGCCGGGTGCGTTGTCCCGCGCCGCGATTACGGGGATCAGCTCCCACGTTGCGGATTGCGTTGGCTTAACCACTCCCAGCGCGCTCCACGGGTCGCGCTGCTCGACGGCTGTGGGCTCGGCATTGTCCATCAGCCAGAGAATGCCCAGAGAAGGGTTGCTCGACCGCTCCATCAGCTTCTTGATGTCGTTACCGCGCACCAAAGCCACGCGCAGTGGCTCCTCCGCAGAGATCCTGAGGCTTACGCTCCATTGAAAGTGCGGTTCATACTTCGGTGGGTTAGTGGTCCAGGATCGCCTGCGCCATTCCATGGAGAGCGAGATCGGCAGCTCACGTGGGACGCGCTCCATGGGGTGAACACCTTTCGCTGGGCAATGGGCAACCGGCCAGACTACCTGCGCGGCCTTGTAGCCCGCCAGTGTTACGAAAGTGCCCCTTTGACGCGCCTTATTGCGGCGCTTTCGGAACACTCGGGGATGCAGCGACGCTGAGTGTTCCGATATGGCTGTCATTTGCAGGGTTTTAGCAGCCATATCGGAACACTCGGCGGAAGTGGGTGAGGGTCGCGCCACGCGCACGCAGCGGTGGCCGCCGCGGTGTCCGAGGACTACAGACACCACGACGGCCACCAGCCGCACTACTCGGGAGCTAGCCGCACGCGGTCAGTTCCGCGACGGACTCCGACAGCGACGGCAACCCACCGAGGAGAGTAACCTGCGTCACGCCCAGGGCATCGAGGTCGTCGAGTACGCCCTGCGGAACACAGTCCGTGTAGACCGTGAACAGGGGTGCGCCGACGAGACCGGCCCATGCCGAACCCGCGAGCGCGTCCGGGAAGTTCGCACCCGTGGACAGGAATGCGTGCTCTGCCGTGTCGAAGGCGTCGGCGTTGATCGCCCGCGACGTCTCGTAACGGTTGGAGCCTGCGAGCCGCACAGCGTTGGAGACCTGCTCGGCGTCGTAGAACACGTCGGCCGAGACCGAGTTCGTGTCACCGAGCACTCGCGTGTCCGTCACTCCCAGGTCGGCCAGCAGCGTCTTGGTGGCTGCGCCGAGGCTACCGCCGCTTCCGTTGACGAGGATGACCGGGGCATCCTGAGCACCCGCTGCACCGCCCGCGGCCAGCGCGTCGGGGAACTTCGCTCCCGTGGCGATGTAGGCGAGCGTCGCACCGGACTCGCCGAACGCGTAGTCGGCGACCATGCGCGACGTCTCGTAGCGGTCAGCACCGTTCAGGCGAGTGATGGAATCCGCCATGCCCGTCAGCTGGGTGTACACGGCCGCGCTCACGGACGGCTCACCACCCACCACGACGATCTTTGCGGGGTCGAGGCGTGCGATCTCCGCCGAGACGATCTCGGGGATGCCACCGGGCGTCACGAGCAGCAGCGGACCGCCCTCGAACGCTGCGGCCGGCCCGGCCGACAGCGCGTCCGGGTAGTCGCGACCGTTCGCGATGTAGACCACCGGAGCAGTGCTCGGGTACGACTGCTGCGAGATCTGCACAGCGGTGTCGAAGCGGTCAGCGCCCGCAACCCTGTCAACACCCGGGCCCGTCGGATCCGCCGCGACATCGACCGTTCCGGTCTGGCTCACGTTGCCCGCCACATCCGTTGCTCGGTAGGACACCGTCGCAGCGCCCGTTCCCGGCACCGTGAACGGAGCCGTGTAGGCAGTCCACGTGGACTCGCCAGGCAACTGGTACTCGACCGATGCGACGCCACTCTCGGCGTCCGTTGCGGTCAGGGTCACCGTGCGGCCCGAGACGCTCGACGTCACCGTCGGTGCGGTGGTGTCGGGCTCCTCGACGGCAGTCAGGGTCCAGAACCGGTCGGGGGTCGTCGCATCCGTCGCGGTCGTCGCCGTACCTGAGCTACCCGTGCCGGCAACGACAGTTCCGTTGCGGCTGTTGCCCGAGCTGTCGGCCAGCGTGGTGTAGCTGCTCGTCTCGTCGAACTTGTAGTTCGCGACGTTGCCAGCGGCGACCTGTCCAGCGGCGATCGTTGCCACCTCCTGCGCAGAGAGCGCGCGGTCGTAGATCGCGAGGTCGTCAACCGCACCGTTGAACGCCGGGTCGCTGTACTGCGACTTGCCGATGTAGTTGCGGTTGGTCTGCCCGAGAGCCGACGGCTTCGTGGTGAACGAGGCGTTGGTGTTCACGGCGTTGCCGTTGACGTACATCGTTCCCGTGGTGCCCGAGGAGACGATGGTCACGTTCGACCACTGATTGAGTGGCAGGTTCTGACCCGTCCAGTTGAGCTGCTTCTCGCTTCCGGCTCCGCCCGAGGTGATGGCGAATCGAGGACCGTTGCCCGCACTGACCGTGAGGAACATGTTCGCCGACTGCCCGGTGCCGAAGTCGAAGACGCGCGACCAGGTCGAGACCGTCTGCGGCTTGACCCACGTGGAGATCGACCAGTCGCCGGCGAGGCCACTCACGACGCCCGTCGGCAGCTGTCCGTAGCCCGAGGTGCCACAGAAGTCGAGGGCGGTGCCGAACTTGCCAGGCTGTCGCGACGTGGTGGGGAGACATCCCGTGGATGCCACGCCATCCGCCCACTGGTTCACCGCGGCACCGTCTGCAGTACTCACGCCCTGCACACCGAGCGTGAGCCCCGTGCCGTAGTTCGTGAACCGGATCTTGCCAGTGCTGTTCGGAACCGGCTGCCAGAGCTGGTTCTCCGCGGCGCCGGATGTCGCGACCACCGCGAGAGCGCCGTTGGTCGTTGCACCGCCCTGAACGCCGAGCGCCAGGCCGCTCTCCTTGTTGACGATCTTGTAGAGACCGGAACCAGCGTCGACGAGGTCCCAGACCTGCTTCTCGGCCTCGTCGACTGCCGACTGGACGACGCCAGCGCCATCCGTGCCAGCCGACGGCTCGAGAGCGAGACCGCTGTTGCCGTTGGTGATCACGTACGAGCCCTCGAGGCTCTGGCCGGCACCCGCCTCGGTGACCACGATGTGGTACCCGTAGGCCGGGTTCATGACGATCGGTACGGTGATCGAACCGTCGGAGCCGACCTCGTACGTCGTGTTCGAGATGGTGATCGGGCCAGCGGTCGGAGTGGTGCGCCCGTACGCGGGGACGTACTCGAGCTTGACGTTCACGTCGTCGCCGAGGTTGAGCGCGTCGAGGCCGTTGACGACGACCGACGTGGCCCCGGTGTTACCGCCGGCGATGATGCGGAGTGTGTCCTTGTCGTCGTTGACCGACGCGACACCTTCCAGCGGGCTCGCGTTCGACGGCGGGGTGGTGGTGACCATGTCGCCCTCGAACTGCGCGTACCACGTGTACATCCAGTAGGCACCGTTGGGTGCACCGCCGCGGCTCACGAGCAGGTCACCGAGGGTTCCCGACTGGTTCCAGAACGGCAGCTCTGCACGGTCGATTCCGTAGCGCTCGAGCTTGGCGAGGTAGGGAACGAGCTTTCCGGGGATGCCGACCTCAGCGGTCGTGGCGTACTCGGTGATGTCCACGGGGATGTCTCCGAGATCGAGCTCCTCGAGGAGCGCGTTCACCGTCGTGACGTGACCCTGGATGCGGTCGGGCGAGATGAGCTCGTGCCACTCGAGGACGTCGGGGACCGTGTTGGTCGCCTTGGCGAACTCGAGGAACTCGCGCATGCCACTGATGTTCGTGGAGTAGTTCGGGCCCTGGATCGGAACATCCGGCGCGATCTCCCTCAGAAGGTTGTAGCTGTCCTCCCAGAAGTCGAGGAAGGAGCCGTTCTCGGCCTTCCACGTGATGTCGGGCTCGTTCCACGGAGCGTAGGCGACGACGTTGGTCACGCCGGCCGCGTTGATCTTCGCGACGATGTCGCGGACCGCGTTCTCCCAGCCGAGGCGGGTCGGGGTGTCCGTGAAGGAGAACTGGTACGGCCAGCCCGGGTAGTAGTCCACGAGTCGCACGACGACGCCGGCTCCGGCGCGATCGGCGGCCCGCCAGACGTTGAGCGTGTCGCCCGTCGGCTGCTGCGTTCCGCCGGGGGGCATCTGCACGAACGTGTCCGGCTTGAGCGGCGCGATGAGTGCATCCGACGGAACGCCATCGCTGGCGATTCCGTACAGGGAGCCGCTCGCCATCACTGTCGCTTCGCGGAAGGGCTGGTCAGCCTCGACGATGAGGGTCTGAGCAGCGCCGGGGGCTGCGGATGCCGGTTCCGTCAGGTCGGGCAGCGAGACCACCCCGAGCGTCGCCGCCAGAATGGCGGCAACGCCGAGCGCGATGGGCCGCCTCAGCTTCGGGGCTGGGTGGGCTGTGGTGAGTGACACGATCGTCCTCCGTTTTCGTCTGGAGGCACCGGTGGAGCCTGGATTCCGTGTGCGATGGACGACATTGGTGAAACGAAACACCCGATGCACCGTCGCATCCCGAACCGCTCTACCGAGCCTGTTGAGGTCTCCCTCGAACCGGTTCAACACGTCTGTGTGTCGAACCGGTTCGATGAAGTCGTTGCTACATGTTTACCCCAACCGCAAACGGGAAACAACCCCTCGAGAACCGCCAATTTCCGGGGATTTCTTCACCTTGGCGCGCGCGTAGGCACGCCTATCACCCGTCCCGCGGAGGACGAGTGACAGCCGTGTTCGACGCGTCTAGGAGGCCTGCTCCCTCCGGGCTTCCGCTTCGCTCGCGAGGAGCAAGTAGCTGCTCGCGGTCCACGAATAGGCACGGTCGCGGAGCCCGGCACCGGTGACGGCATCGAAGTTCTCGGCGAAGCCGGACCTCTCGCAGAGCGCGCGGAACCGTTCGCTGACGGTGTCGGCGAGGTCCGTGAAGCCGCTCGACCTCAGGCCCGACTCGATGAGTACCGTCGACGGCGCCCAGATCGGACCGCGCCAGTAGCCGTCTGCCTCATAGTGCTCCGTGCCGGGGATCTCGGTCGCCGGCCCGAACTCGGTGAGGTGCCTCTCGATGTGCGCCGCCACCTTCTCGCGCACCTCGTGGGGAAGCCGCTCCCCCGCGATGATCGGCAGAAGGTTGAGCAGGCTCGTCGCGGTGCTGCGGCGCCCGGATGACGGGGCGATGGCCACGAAGTCCTCACCGCTCCACAGCGTGCCGAGCAGTGCTGATCGAAGCCGCTCGGACTCGGTCGTCCACCTCGCGGAATCGAGCCCCAACTCCCCCGCGAGCTCCGTCAGAACATCGAGCTGCACGACGAGGAATGCTGCAAGGTCCGGCGATTCGATCACACGGTCGAGATCGAACGTCGTCGAGTTGTCCCAGCCGGAGTCGTTGCCGTGCTGGTAGTAGGGCAGATCATGTCCGTCGACGCGGCGATAGTCCAGCCAGAAAAGACTCCAGCGACTGAGGCGGTCGTAGAGATCGAGGAGCTGTTCGCGATCGAGGGGATGCGGCATCCGTTCGCGCAGCTTGGCGAGCGCCCAACCGTGGATGGGCGGCTTGACGTAGTTGTAGAGCACCTCGGAGTGCGTCACGGAGTCGGGCGGTGCGCCCGTGTCGTCCTGGTAGTCGAACGGTGCGAGGAACTGGTCGAGCGCGACCTCCGGCAGGCCGGGCGCGAGGGCGAGCGCGTTGAACGCATGGTCCCAGCTCCAGACCTTGTCCATCCAGTGCTTCGACATGAGGATCGACTCGCGGCCGAGGTAGCCCAGGGGGTCGACCGTCGCCGACCACAGCACATAGGCGGCAAGGGCGGCGCCGGGCGTGCGATCGCTGCGCCACGGCGCAAGCGCGTCGAGGTACTCCCCGAACTCGCGCTCATTGCGCCGAACGGCGTCGTCGAACGGCTCGGATGCCACGAACGGGACGTGTGCGGCCGTGAACTCCTCGATCGCGATCTCCCACTCGCCGCTCTCGCCACCCGCGAGCACCGAACGCGCGCGCGCACCGAGAGCCTCATCCCCGTCGACCTTGAGCGACCCGGTGATCGGCGTGACCCGGTACCGACGGCCCGTCTCGTACGACGTGAAGACCGCACTCGCGGTGCCCGGCTCGGTGAAGAGGTACGTGCCGGAGAACGGGGTCAGGCTGGCCGCGGCATCCGACACCCGAAGCGCGAGACCCTTGCCGCGCAGCCGAAGCGTCGACGTGTTGTCGAACGTCACCTGGATGCTGCCGTGCTCGTGCTGCCATGCGAGCACGGATGGTGTGGCGACGATCTCGGTGTCGACCCGCACACCGCCGACCTCGGGAACGAGGGCGAGCACGCCGTGCATGCCGTTCTGGTGCGACACGAGGTGGAGATCGTCGCGTCGCGTGTGGAGCGCTACCACCGGCGAGACATCGAGCCACGAGCCGCGTATGGAGAACGGGATCTCGTTGACGTCGAAACGATGGTCGGAGGGCAAGAGCATTGAGGTCCTTTGGGAAGAGAGGGGTCAGTCCTTGACGGCACCAGCCGTCACACCTGCGGCCACGTAGCGCTGGGCGAGCACGAGGAGCACGGCGGCGGGAATGGATGCGACGACAGCGGTGGCCATGATCGCGTTCCAGTCCTGGGTGTTGTTGCCGATGTAGCGGTAGATGCCGATCGTGATCGGCTGGAATCCGTTCGAGCGGTTGAGCGTGGAGGCGAAGAGGAAGTCCGACCACGACCACAGGAAGGCGAAGAGGGAGACCGTCACGATCGAGTTGCGGCTGATGGGCAGCACGATCGAGCGGAAGGTACGCCACGCCCCGGCGCCGTCGATTTTGGCCGCCGACATGAGTTCGTCGGGGATGCCGGCCATGAACGCCGTGAAGATCAGCACGCCGAACGGCACCGCGAGCGTCGAGTCGGCAAGGATGAGGCCGGGGATGGTGTCGAGGATGCCCCAGTTGAAGAAGATCAGGTAGAACCCCATCGCCATGATGATGCCCGGGATCATCTGGGCGATCAGCAGCACGAAGTTGAGGCCGGTGCCGCCCCACGGGCGCAGCTTGGCGAGCGCGTAGGCGGCCGGCGCCGAGAGTGCGACGGTCAGGATGACCGTGCCCAGCCCGATCACGAGGCTCGTGGCCAGGTACGGCAGCTGCTCGCTGAGCACCCGCGAGTAGCCGTCGAACGTGGGATTGATGGGGAAGAGGTCCGGCGGATCCTTGCGCAGCGCCGTCGGCTGGGTCAGGGACACGTTGATCATCCAGTAGAGGGGGAAGAGCATGATGCCGGTCAGGATGACGCCGACCGCCGTCTTCCAGAGGCGCCCGCGTGTTCTCATGAGTCAGCCAATCGACGCTGGGTGCGGATATAGAGGAGCCCGAAGACGAACGCGAGGATGATCAACAGGTTGCCGACCGCGGCCGCGGGGCTCAGCTCGGGGCTACCGCCACCGAAGCCGAGGCGGTACGACCAGATGGCGAACGTCGTCGACGAGTTGCCCGGCCCACCCCGCGTCATGATCCAGATGATGTCGAACACTTTGAGCGTGTAGACGAGCCCCAGGAGGATCGTGATCGCCGACACGGGGCGAAGCAGCGGGAACGTGATGCGCCAGAAGGTCTGCCATCCGTTCGCACCGTCGAGCGACGAGGCCTCGTAGACCTCACCGGGGATGTTCTGCAGCCCGCTGTACAGGATGACGAGATTGAACGGGATGCCGATCCAGATGTTCGCGAGCAGAACCGAGACCATCGACCACTGCGGCGACGTGAGCCAGTTGACCTGGCCGAGACCGATCGTCTCGAGCGCGGCGTTGACGATGCCCGACTCGCTGTTGAGCATCCAGGCCCACACCGAAGCCGACACGAGGAGCGGCAGCAGCCACGGCACGAGGAAGAGCGCTCGCAGGGTGGCCGACAGGGGAAAGTGGCGGTAGAAGAACACCGCGAGAACCAGCCCGATGGAGAACTGGAAGGCAATGGACACGAACGTGAACACCGCAGTGTTGAGGAGGGCGGGAGCGAACGTCGAATCGTTCAGCACCTGCACGTAGTTGTCGAACCAGACGAACGGGGCCGTGCCGTCGATGAACGACCGCAGGGTGTAGTCGCGGAAGCTCAGGTCGATGTTGCGGAACAGCGGGTAGGCGTAGAACACCACGAGGTAGATCACGACCGGGGCGATGAACGCCCAGGCCACGAGTTGCTCGCGGAGTTTCGGCCTGCGCCGCTTCGTGCTGCGGGATGGGGCGGCGGAAGCCACCGCCCCATCCCCGGGGACACGCGACACCGACTCAGAGGTCATCTGTGTGGTCGTCATCGTGTCTCCTTGCACTGAGGGTGTTACGTGTGGTGTTACTTGAGCTTGTCCGCGGCGGCGGCCTGGGCATCCGCCAGTGCGTCTGCCGGCGACGAGACGCCGCTCAGGGCGTTCTGCACCGCGGTGTAGAGCTGCTCGGAGATGATGCCGTACGAGATACCGAGGTTGTCCGCCGTGCGAGGCTTCGCGTCGCCGACAGCGTTGATCCAGAACTCGAGCGACGGGTCGGCCTCGAGCTGGGCGGCCTGGCCCTCCGCGGTCGGGGCAACGTAGCCGAGCGCGTCGGCACCAGCGTTACCCGTTGTGAGGCACTCGACGATCTTGGTCGAGGTCTCGTAGCGAGCGGTGTCCTTCTGCACCGGGATGGTGATGAACTCGCCACCGGTCGGCGCAGGCGCGGCTCCGCCGTCGATACCGGGAACCTGGATGGACAGGTAGCCAGCCTCGTCGGCAGCGCCCTTGAACCACGAGCCGTTCTCGGCGAACGCGTACTCGCCGGTCATGAACTCATCCCAGCTGGTGCCCTGCGTGTTGGAGAGCACCGAGTTGGGTGCGAGACCCTTGGTCACCCAGTCGGTCCAGAGCTGGAGTGCGGACTGTGCCTGGCTCGAGTCGAGCTCGGTGAGGTCAGCATCCGCTCCCCAGAACCATGGGAGGAACTGGAAGGTTCCCTCCTCGGTTCCGACGGCCGAGAACGTGATGCCCTTGGCGCCGGATGCCACGACCTTCTCGAGTGCGGCGGTCAGCGACGCGTAGTCGGTGACGCTCGCGATGTCCACGCCTGCAGCCGCGAGGATCTCGGGGTTGTAGTAGAGGCCGAGGGTGTTGGCGCCCACGGGCACACCGTAGGTCGCGCCATCCAGCTCACCAGCGGAGAGGATGTTCGGCTCGATCGCCGAGGTGTCGAGCCCGGTCTCCTCGTTGGTGGTCAGGAGACCCGCATCGGCAAGGGTGCCGACCTTCGGGTTGTCGACCATGGCGAGGTCGGGAAGGTTGCCCGCCGCAGTGGTGAGGTCCTTGACGGTGTCACCCGTGTTGCCGGAGTTGCGCTCGATCGTGATGCCGAGGTCGGTGGCACAGGCGTCGATCGCCTTGGCCCACGTCGACGAGGCGTCGCGGTCGGGGTACGGGTCCCACAGGGTGTACGTCGAGTTGTCGCCGCCACCGGTGGATTCGGTGGGAGCGCATGCTGCCAGGCCGCCGATGAGGGTGGTTCCCAGGATGAGCGCCGTCGCTGCGCGCACCCCCTTTGTGTTTGTGATCACGGTATTCCTCTCTGAATCGTGCTTTCTATCGGGGTGGATCATCGAACCGGTTCGAAGCCGGGCCGCCTGAAAGCGGGGTAACCCGCCATCGGGCTACGCCGTGCTCCCCCGATCGACCAACTCGGGCGCGATGAACTTCACGACGGCGGGACCTGCTTGTCCCGGGTCGATGATTCGTCGAACCAACTGCTGGACCGCCATGCGGCCCAGCTTGTCGGGCGAACTCTCGACTGCCGTGTACGGCAGGGAGAACGTTCGGCCGAAGTCCTGTGAGTAAAGGCTGACGACCGACAGGTCATCAGGCACTCGCACACCCCGGCGCTGGAGCACCATGGGGAGCGCTGCGATGGTCGCGTCGTTGTGCACGATCATCGCTGTGGCGGTGGGCCGGGCATCCAGGATTGCGTCGATGTTGACGGTGATCGCGGGCTGCTGCGACTCGCCGAAGTAGGGATGGATGCGGATGCCGTAGCGCCCAGCGCGTTCGACGGCAGCATCACGGAAGCGCCATCCATAGGCTCCACCACGGTCGAAGACGTGCTGCGGCGGGCTGACGAGGATGATCTCGCGGTGACCGAGGCTGTAGAGGTGGTCGACCATGACCCGCGCGGATTCGCCGAAATCGAGGTCGAAGACGTCTAGTCCCTCGGTGTCGCCGGGGAGACCCACGAGCGCACCGGGCTGACGCGCCGCCCGCAGCGCATCCAGGCGGGGGTCGGCGTGCGTGACATCCAGGAGCACGACTCCGTCGACCATGTTCGACGACGTGATGCGGCGTACTGCGTTCGCCCCGTCGATGTCGGTGACGAAGAGCACGTCGTATCCGAGCTCTCGCGACGCGTCGGATACGGAACGGATGTACTGCAGCATCGCGGGAGCGAACTCGTCCTGGTGGAACTGCGAGAGCAGGCCGATCGCCATGGTCTGCGAGGTTGCGAGGGCGCGCGCCCCAGCATTGACGGTGAAACCGAGCTCGAGGATGGCCTGGTCGATGCGCTCGCGAGTCTCACGCGAGATCGGGCGGTTACCGGACAGGGCATAGGACACGGTGCTGCGGGAGACCCCTGCTGCACGAGCCACATCACCGATGGTTGCCACTTGTATCCTCTGCTCTTCATCGAACCGGTTCGACGAATGTAGCACACGATACTCGGCTGTCAAACCCCGAGTTCGTCGAATGTAGCGCGAACGTCGTGTCGAGCCAATCAGTGTTCCGATATGGCTGTCATCAGCGCGGTTTTAGCAGCCGTATCGGAACAGTGGGGCAGCGCTACTGCGAGATGGGCGCGTACGCGTAGCCGAGGGATGCCGCCCAGTCGCGCACCACCTGGGCCTGGCCCGCGTCACACGTGTAGCCGTAGCCCACGCTGACCTCCCAGTACTCGTAGGCGCCAACGTAGATCGTGTGGTCGAGCGTCCACCCCGGCAGGAAGGTAAGGGCGTAGCAGTCGGCCATCGTCTCCCAGTCCCCGCCGAAGGATGCCGCAGCCGCCTCGGTCTGCTCAGGATTGTTGTACTGCAGCACGTGCGCGTACTCGTGGTACGCGAGCCCCGTGCGGAGCCAGTCGTTCATGTAGGGCTCCGACGCAGTCTGGGACTGGTCGTAGTGGATCGTGAACGTGTCCTGCCCGCCGACGCATCCCCAGACGTCCTGGTCGCAGGTCGCGTCCGCCGTGTCGAGTGAGGTCTTCACGTAGCCCGTGCCCAGCTGGTCGGTGATCGTCTCGAAGAAGGTGCCGGAGGCGTTCGCCGCGGCCTCACCCTGGGCGGCCGTGATGACGCCGGCGAGTTCATCCTTCATCGCCCCGACGCGCTCGGCATCGCTCACGAGCAGATCGCCGTTCCAGCGGTGCGCCCAGCCCGCAGTGATGAGCTCCTGGAGCTTGGCGGTGTCGACCAGCGTGGCATAGGGCAGCGCGTCGAACTGCGCCGCGGTGGCCATGAGGTCCTCCGCCGCGAGTCCGAACGTCTGCTTCTTCTCGATGAGATCCTCTTGCTCGCGGATCTCCTGCTTCTGATCGTCGATCACATCGCGTGCCTGCTCGAGGCGATCGAGCGTCAGCGCGAGCACGACACCTGTCGCGATGAGGGCGAGGGCCAGCAGGATGACGGTGATGATCCATCCGATGCGCCGCCGCTTCTTCGGCGGGGCGACGACAGCGTCTGCGGGCGCGTACGGGTACGGCGCCCCCGGTGCTGGCGCGTCTGACGCTACCGGAGGGGGAAACGACTGGGGCGATGTCGGCAACTGCGCGGATGGCGTCGTCGGGGCAGAAGACGCCAGGGGAGGAGTCACAGAGGCAGGGATCACAGAGGCAGGGATCACCGGCGGAAGCTGGACCGCGGGAGGTGGAGCCTGAGGGAGCGTGGGTGGCTGCACTGCGGGAGCCGTCTCCGGCTCTCGTTCGGGCTGCGTCGGAGGGCCCGCGGGAGGGTCGAACGTCGAAATGGTGGATCCTCTCGAAAGGCTTACCCAGAGCATAACTCACGTTCGCCCGAGCGGCGGGCGGACGAGAGTCAGTCGTTGCTGGACTCGAGGAGGCGGTTCAGTGTCTCGTCGTCGACCTCGAGGCCAGCATCCGCGATGCGCGTCAAGAGTACGTCGCGCAGGTCGCCACCGGGAATAGAGCCGATCGCGACATCCTGCTTGGTCTGCTCGACGATGCCCTCGAGCTTCTCGCCGTCAGTGGCATCCGTGCTTCCGTCTTCGACTGGCTGGTCCTGGATGCTCATCGCGCGCCCTTGATCGTGTCGGCGATCGCGCCGCCGACACCGGGAACCTTGCGAACCTGTCCCTCGACGGTGGAGACGGTGCGCCGCACGTCAGGGCTCGACCAGAAACCCTCGAGCCTGACCTTGGCATCCTCGATCACTCGACGGCCCTCCGGTGTCGCAGCGAAGACAAGCCCTGCAACGGCACCGATCAACAGCAAACCTTTGGCGCGCATGGCGTCCTCCATCACTCGTGGGAATCAGTACTGCGACGCTATGCGCAGGTGGCGGGGAGTGAGGAGGGGTTGACAGTGCGGAGGGGCGAGCCTAGGTGCGATCGCTCGAGTCGCGAACACGGCCCTTGACGAAGACGATCGCCACGAGGGCCGCCGCGATGTAGAGGTAGTTGAAGAGCCCGGCGATCGACAGCAGGCCCGGATCTCCCGATGTGCTGCCGTGGGCGTCGATGCCGCCTGTCGCAAGGAAGGTGGTGGGGTCGGTGGCAGCATGCAGCAGCATGGCCCAGATGATGCTGCCGGTGACCTTCATCGACAGCCACATCATCGCGCCGAATCCGAAGGCGTAGACCACCGTGATGGCGACCACCCACCAGGCCTGGCCGCCGATGATGTTGGCCGAGTGGATGAGCCCGAAGAGCGCCGACGACAACACGAACACCACGCGCTCGGAGTGCCCTCCCCTGCGCAAGAGGTTCACGGCGACGCCTCGCGTGATGAGCTCCTCGGCGAAACCGATGCAGAGCCCGAGAAAGAGCAGCGTGAGCACGACCGCTACCGAATACCCTGACCACTTCGTGGCGACGAGCCTCAACACGATCGGGATGACGACGAGCGCAACGGCGATCCACATCCACGGCGCACCCGCAAGGGGCTGCCTTCCAAAGATCTCCCTCTGCCAGCCGAGGCTGGCGATGAACGCGAAGGTGAGCAGGCCCATGATCAGGATCGGCAGGGCCAGCGAGAAGAAGATGGTCGACGGCGAGCCGAAGAAATCCTTGGTGTCGATGAACGCCGCGAAGAGGGATGTCACGGCGTAGCTCAACCCGATGAACAGGGCCAGATACACCGCAGCCGCCAGGAGCGCTCGCCACCAGCCGCCCCGGTTCCAGAAACTCCGCCAGGCCGACTCGCCCTGGTGCTCGCGCGTTGTCGTCATGCCGCCCCTCCCCCGAAAGTACTTCTCACCATCGTGTCAGAGTGCCGGTCGCGAGCGCAGCATCACGAGCTGTTGCGTCGCGCGCGTCATCGCGACATAGCGGTCGACGGCACCGGCGACGTCGTTGCCGAAGCTCTCGGGGTCGACGAGCACGACGAGGTCGAACTCGAGGCCCTTCGCGAGCTCGGGCGTCAGCACGCGGAGGCGGTCAAGGCCGCCCACCGCCGTGGAGTCGAAATCCTCCGCAGCGATGACGCACGCGATGCCCTCGGTGTGCTCGCGCAGCCAGGTCTCCACGATGGGCCGGAGCTCTGCGGCATCCGCTCGCCTTACCTCGGTGCCGGTCTCGCGCACCGACGTCGGCACGTTCGCGTCCGGTAGCACCGCGCGAATCACGGGCTCAGCCTCTGCCATGACCTCCGTCGGCGTTCGGTAGTTGACACTCAGGGATGCCACGGTGACGGGCCCGAATCCAACGCGCTCCAGCCGCTCGGCCCACGACTCGCTGAACCCCCGCCGCGCCTGCGCCCGATCGCCCACGATGGTGAAGCTGCGCGTGGGGCACCGCGCGAGCAGCATCTGCCACTCGGCGTCGGTGAGTTCCTGCGCCTCGTCGACGACGATGTGGCCGAAGGGGCCGGCGAGCGCGTCCGGTTCGACCCGGAGCCCCTCGGCCCCGTCGTCGAGAGTCGAGCGGAGGTCCTGCCCGCGAAGCATGGACATCACGTGCATCTCCGAGTCGTCGCTCGCGATGAGGTCGGCCGCGACATCCTCTCGACGGGCCCGCTCGGCCGCCGCTTCGACCTCGCGCCGGCGAGCGCGGACCGCCGCATCGGGGTCGCCGAGCCTGCGGTGCGCCGCGTCGAGCAGGGGCAGGTCTGCAGTCGTCCAGGCGCGCGGGTCGCTCCGCTGCACCGCTGCAACCTCGTCGGCACTGAGCCAGGGCGCGACGCGACGCAGCAGCTCCGGCGATGACCAGAACCCCGCGATGAGGTCTGTCGCACGGAGCAACGGCCACGCTCGCGAGAACGTGCTGGCGAACTGCTCGTCTGCTGCGAGGAGCCTCCCAAGCCCGCCGGACGACACACGTCCGCGACCGTAGGCGTCGAACTCGTCGGACTCCTCCTCCTCCTCGATGCCCAACCGATCGGCGACGATCTCCACGAGTGCGTTCCATACCTGCTCGCGGGCTGCGTTGTGCTGGGTTCCGGGCTCCACGGCGGCGAACGCCTCCTCCCAATCCGCTGGCTCGAGGCGTACGTCGGCCCACGGCGTCTCGACGATCACGGCGGAGCGCGGCACCCGCTCGGCGAGCGCGACGGCGACGTCGACCGCGGCGACCAGCTGCCCTGACGACTTGGCGGATGCCACGGCCGCATCCGTCTCCGCCACTGCCGCCGCGCCTTCCGCGACGAGCTCACGCAGGGTGCAGATCTGCACGCCCTCCTCACCGAGGCTCGGCAGCACGTCCTCCACGTACGCGAGGTAGGCGGCGCTCGGGCCGACGAACAGCACGCCGCCCGCGCTCACGCGAGGCTCGGAGTAGAGGAGGTACGCGGTGCGGTGGAGGGCGACCACCGTCTTACCGGTGCCGGGCCCGCCGTCCACCACGAGTGCGCCGCGCGACCCCGCGCGGATGATGGCGTCCTGGTCGGACTGGATCGTCGCGAGCACATCGCGCATGCGCGGGGACCTGCTCGACCCGAGGCTCGCGATGAACGCCGACTGGTCGTCGAGCGAGGCGCCCGGCGCCCCTGCCTCGAAGACTTCATCCCAGTAGTCGGTGATGCGGCCGAGCGTCCACCGGTACCGCCGTCGGCTCGCGAGCCCGGCAGGGTGCGCGAGGGTCGCGGCGAAGAACGGCTCGGCTGCCGGCGAGCGCCAGTCGATGAGCAGGCGCTTTCCCGTCTCGTCGGTGAGCCCGAAGCGGCCGATGTAGAGGGGCTCGCTCGAACCCGAGGCAACCATCCGCCCCAGGCAGAGGTCGATGCCGTAGCGGCTGAGCACGCGGAGTCGAGCGGAGAGACGGCGGATCTCGTCATCCCGCTCGACGACTTCGCCCGCCGACTCTCCTCGGACCAGTCGGAGAGCATCCAGTCGGTCGGAGATCTCGGCCCTGCTGCGCTCGAGCTCGCGGGAGATCTCGGCGAAGCGTCGCTCGTCGGTGCCGATGAGCGACAGTGCCCGCTTCGCTTCGAGCCGTGCGGGCAGCGCGAAGGCGCTGGGGATGTTGCGTGCAGACAGGGGTGACTCCACTCGTCGTATCCGGGTTGGGATCGACCAGTGTGCGCCACCGAGGGGGCCTTGCCGCAAGCCCCCTGCTGGGCTATATTTTGGGTATGGCGGGAGTTATCTCCGGCCTTTTTTCATGCCGCGATGCGGTGCTCATGTCGGGATGCAGTGCTCGCCCGGGATGCAGAGGAAGCGGTCGCTACTCCCCCTCGCGCTCCCGCTTCGTCTTGCCGCCCTCGGCGATGTAGCTGAGCCGGCGAAGCGTCTCGACGTTGCGCACGCGCAGCAACCCGTCGAGGATCGGCCGCGGGATGAGCACACTCGGCCCGCGCACGGCGGTCTCCGTCATGCGCACGACGCAGCCGTTACCGCGGGGCTTCGCCTCGATCGTCACGAGCGCCTCGCCGAGCGGCCAGCCCGCTGGGCGCATCACCATGCGGTGCGGGGGATCCCACTCGTGCACGGTCGTCCGGTCGTCGATCACCATCGGCCAGACGCCGAAGGAGTGGTGCAGCTTGCTTCCCTCCGCTGGCCACGCGTCATCCACATCACGCATCCTCGAAGCGCCCACGACCCAGGTCGGGAACACCCACCCGTCGGCGAGCACAGCGAAGACGTCTTCGGGGTCGCAGTTCATCTGCTTCACGGTGACAGACACGGTCTACCTTCCTGGGCTGAGGGGCGGGGCCGCGGTGATTCCGAACGAGGAACGGAGTGCACTGCGCGCCGCGTAGTACCCCGCGAGACCGTGCACGCCCGGTCCCGGTGGAGTGGACGACGAGCTGAGGTACACGCCTTCTGCGGGGGTTCGCCATGGGTCGGTCGAGAGGATGGGTCGGGCGAAAAGCTGCGCGAAGCTCGCCTCCCCCGCCGCAATGTCGCCGCCGACGTAGTTGGGGTTCTCGTGTTCGAGGTCGACCGCTGTCCTGCTCGCCGACGCGATCACCACGTCGCGGAACCCCGGGGCGAACCGCTCGATCTGCCGGGTGACGGCCTCGGTCTGGTCGACAGTCGAATCCGCGGGCACGTGGGTGTATGCCCACAGCACGTGCTTGCCCTCTGGCGCACGGCCGGGGTCGCCCACTGACGGCTGCGCGACGAGAACGTAGGGGTCGGCACTGTGACGACCCTGGGCGACCTCATATTCAGCGCGCGCGATCTCGGCGCGGGTTCCTCCGACGTGCACGGTGCCGGCCTGCGCGAGGTCGGCGTTCTGCCACGGCACGGGGCCCGACAGGGCGAAGTCCACCTTGGCCGCCGCGTTGCCGTAGCGGAATCGTTCGAGCCGCCGCACGTACGACGAGGGGAGGCGATCCCCCGCGATCCTGACGAGGGCCGCCGGGCTCACGTCGAGCAGCACAGCGCGAGCAGGAGGCAGCTCGTCGAGCGACCCCACCTCGGTGTCGGTGATGATCGTGCCACCGTGCGCTCGGAGGTCGTCAGCGAGTGCATCCGTGATGGCCCGACTGCCGCCAACGGGGATCGGCCAGCCGCGCGCGTGTGCGTAGGCACCGAGCGAGAGCGACGCAGCAGCGGTCGCAAGGCTCGGCATGGGGCGGATGGCGTGGGCTCCCACGCCGGTGAGAAGCGCTGGCGCGACATCCTCGCGAAAGCGCGTGTTCCAGTCGATCGACCCCTGCTCGAGGGCACGCAGCCCGAACCGCAGCGCGGTCAACGGATGCCGTGGCACCTGCAGCAGCGCAGACCCCGTGAACTGCGCCACTCGGTCGGCATCCTCGACGAGTGGACCCATGAGGCGCCGGTACGACGCCCCGTCGCGGCCCAACCCGTCCACCGTGCGCTCGAGGTCTCGCCAGGCGAGGCCAGCGCGACCGTTGTCGAGCGGGTGACCGTACGAGAGCTCCGGCACGACGAGGTCGATGCGCTTGTCGAGCCCGAATCGGCGGAAGAAACCGCTGGCCAGGGCGAGCGGATGCACGGCAGAGCACACGTCGTGGTGGAACCCGGGGAGCGTCAATTCTTGCGTTCGGGAGCCGCCGCCGATCGTTGCTGCTCGCTCGTACACCGTCACGGAGAGGCCGGCCCGAGCAAGTGTGACGGCGGCAGCCAGACCGTTGGGGCCCGCGCCCACGACGATCGCGTCGATGTGACCTGCAGTTGGTCCACTCACGAGTCGAGGGTATCCCCGTGCTGTTTCTCCGGGTTGCCAGGGCGGACCACGGCGGTGTCGGCGACGTCGATACGTGTGACGTCGCCGCGCTGGGTTGTCGTGATGCGCGGGGCCGCGTCTTCAGGGTCGGACTTCGGGGCACGCGTCAGCTGGTCGGTGCGCTTCTCGTCGTCAGTCATCCGGTCTGCGAGCGGGCTGTTCTCTGAGGTGTCCACTCTCTCGACGGTACGCGAGCGCCCCCAGCGGGTCGAGGGGTTGACACCCCCAGCGCGCCCGGAGTCAACCCCTGTCGTGAGCCCGCGGTGGCTCCTAGCGTCGGAGGATGAGCACAAACTCCGAGCAGGAACAGCCGCTAGCCACCCCGACATCCAAGAGCGCGGCAGACCCGGACAGCGACGCGATTCCTCCGCACCTGGCACCGGGCGGATTCACCGCACCTGAACCGATCGAGCGGGCTGACAACGACGGCGACGAGTGACACGTCCCGCTACGAGATTCTCGGAGCAATTTCGCGAGTGAGACGGCGCCGTCTGTGCCACGATCGAACCATGTCGATCTCCAAGAAGCACCGCGCCGTTCTCGAGCAGCTCAAGCACGACGGACAGGGCGATACCGAACACTACGCACGCCTCGAAGAGCTGGCCACCCGCGCCGGCAACTTCGCCGCTGGCCCCGGCCGCGACGATGAAGAGGCCCACGCCCTCGAGAAGCAGTTCACGGAGCTCGCGGCCAAGCACCGCAGCTGAGCGTGACTGACCCCACTGCGGTCTCGCCGGCAGACGAGGGTCACCTCCGCGAGGCGATCGAGGCAGCGCGGCAGGCCAGGGCGAACGGCAATCACCCGTTCGGCGCCGTGCTCGTGACGGCGGAGGGTCGCGTCATCCGGGCTCTCAACACGGTGGTCACCGAGCGGGATCCGACGGGCCACGCCGAGACGAACCTCGTTCGCCTCGCTGCCGCCGACCTGGATGCCACGCAGCTGCGCACCAGCACCCTCTACACGAGCACGGAGCCGTGCGCCATGTGCGCTGGTGCGATCTACTGGGCGGGAATCGGCCGCATGGTCTACGCGCTGCCGGAGCAGTCGCTCATCGACATCGTCGCGGAGGTGTCGGATGAACCGACCCTCCACCTGCCGAGCCGTGACGTGTTCGCAGCGGGCGGTGGCACGGTTGCGGTAGCTGGGCCCGCGCTGGAGCGCGAGGCCGCGGCCGTGCACGAGGGTTTCTGGGAGTAGGAGCCCTCCCCTGGACACCGCGTCAACCCCCTGACTCGCCAGCACCTCACGGCTTACATTCGAGGCGTGAGACTCAGCCAGGCCAGGCCCTACGAAGCGCCGGGCATCAGCCGCGTGCGCCGCGGCACGGCGTTCCACTACCGAGATGCCGCCGGAGGGCGGGTCCCCGAGGCCATCGAAGCCCGGATCAACGCCCTGGCCATACCGCCGGCGTGGACCGACGTGTGGATCTCGCCGAGCCGCACCGCGCACATTCTCGCGGTCGGGATGGACGAGGCAGGCCGCCGCCAGTACATCTACCACCCGGCCTGGCGCGAGGCACAGGACCAGGTGAAGTTCGAGCGCGCACTCGAGCTCGCCGAGGCGCTTCCGAGGGCCAGGCGACGAGCGGGTCGCGACTTCGGCGCAGAGCCGCTCTCGCGCGAGCGCGTGCTGGCCACGGCGTTCAGTGTGCTCGACCTCACGGCGATGCGCATCGGCGGTGAGGAGTACGCCGCGGTCAACGGGTCGCGCGGCCTCTGCACGCTGCTGCGCAGGCACGCGAGTGTCGAGGAGTCGGTGGTGTCGTTCTCGTTCCGCGCCAAGAGCAGGCAGCTGGCATCCATCTCCGTTCGCAACACCGACCTGGCCGGCGCGATTGACGAACTCATCACCGGCCGAGCGCCGGCGAGCAGGCTCCTCGCGTGGGCCGACGGCAGGAAGCGCCGCCCGTTGCACACGTCGGACGTCAACAGCTATGTACGGCTGTGCGCTGGCGAGCAGTTCAGCGCCAAGGACTTCCGTACCCTTCACGCGACGGCCGCAGCGGCAGCCGCACTGCCCGCCGAGACGCCGGACACCGAGCGCGAGGTCCAGGCCGCCATCCGAGCGTCGGTGGAGGCAGCGTCACGGATGCTCGGCAACACGCCAACGGTGGCCCGAGCCAGCTACATCCATCCCCTCGTCTACGAGAGGTTCGCGGAGGGGCGCACGGTCGGCGGATCGAAGAGCATGAGCGCGCTACTCCAACTTCTGCGAACCTAGGCACCCCGTTCGAGGGCTGAATCCGTCTACTAGCAGCCCGGAGACCATACTTCAACCCCTCCCGTCTGGGGGTCACCTGATGGTTCAGTAGTTGAGGTTCCGAGACCCGGAACAGAATGAAGTGATCGACTGGGAGGTCGTCATGGGCATCATCGCCTGGATTATTTTGGGGCTGGCAGCAGGGGCGATCGCGAAGGCGATCCTGCCCGGTTCACAGGGCGGCGGATGGGTCATCACGCTCATCCTCGGCATTGTGGGCGCCCTGTTGGGCGGATTCCTCGGTAGCGCCATCTTCGGCGTCGGCCTCGAGGGCTTCTTCGACATCACCACGTGGCTTCTCGCTATCGGTGGCGCGATCGTCGTGCTGCTGATCTACGGCCTCGTCACGCGCGGTTCACGTCGCGCCTAAGTGACTGAGAAGGGCGGCGGACTTCGGTCCGTCGCCCTTTCTTTGTGCGCCGAGAGTTACGTCAGCTCTCGTCGCTCGTGTCGATCAGGCTGATCGGGATGCCGGCTGAGACGAGGATCTCGGCCTGCTGGAGCTTTCCCCGCCCGTGGTTGGCGATGTACCACCCCGGCTTGCCGGTGGCGAGAATCTCGTCGAGGTCGGCGCGGACGTCCTGGGCGGAGGCTGCGACGACGTACTCCGAACCGTCGTAGAGGATCGTCGTTCGCATCATGCGGATTCTCCGTTCGCCGCGAGGGTCGACGGTTCGGCAGTGATCTGAAGACCCGCTGGCGTATTGGCCATGAGGAGCATCTCGTCCACCCATTCGCGGTTGAGCGACGGCGGGCGGCTCCCGAAGAACTTGAACGAGATCGGGATCGAGGGGTGCAACCAGATCACGGAGCGGCCATCACCAATCGCCGAGTCATCCTTCCAGCTGAAGAAGAAGGCCTCGTTGCGGCGCAGCTTTGCGCCAATGACGATCTGGAGGTGCGCCAGCGTGCGGTCATCGAAATCCGCAGCCAGGGTGGAGTCGTATGTCAGGGTGCCCATGATGACATTGTTACCCGAGTTGAGCGCCGCGCCAATCAGGCGATGGACTGGGTGACACTGCGGGGAGTCCGCGAGGCCTGGAGAACCATCCGCACACTCGTGTCCCACGAGAGGGACTGCCCCACCTCGCACGCGCAGTTCACGGTGCGCCCCATGAGCGCGACGAAGACGGTTCCGACTCGCTCGACGAACCCGAGCACCTGTCCGTCGAGGGAGACCTCGTAGACGCCGTCGCGCAACGGCGAGACAACGGGCTCGGGAGCGGCTGCGGCGATCGGTCGAATCTGCGTGATGGTCATTGTCGTGTCCCCTCTTGTCGTGCCCGAGTGGAGCGCGTGATACCAGTTGACCGCGTCGGGGTCGCCGAGTAAATGGCTTGACATCCGCGCACGGGGTCCGCTATCGGTGGCTCACGAGGTCGCGGATGTCAACCCCTCGTACATGCCCGGCGCCCTCCGTAGCGTCGAAGTATGGCTAATCGAGACCTGTCTGTTTTCGCCCTCGTCTGCACACTCACACCGTCGCCCGAACCCTCGAGCACCCAAATGATCACCGACCAACTGCTCGCGTGTTTCGAGGAGCTCGGTGTCAGCGGCACGTCGGAGAGATCGGTGGACGCCGGCATCGCTCCGGGAGTATCGGCGAACGAGGGAGACGGTGACGGGTGGCCGCGCATCCGCTCGCTCATCCTCGACGCGGACATCGTCGTCGTGGCAACCCCCATCTGGCTCGGGCACGCCTCGAGCGAGGCACAGCGGGTACTCGAGCGTCTGGATGCCGAGCTCTCGACCTTCGATGACGAGGGCCGCGCCATCCTCGCGGGTAAGGTCGCGGTGGTCGCCGCGGTGGGCAACGAGGACGGCGCGCACCATGCTGTGGCCGACATCTCCCAGGGGCTGTCGGATGTGGGGTTCACGATCCCGTCGCAGGGCTCGACCTACTGGGTCGGCAGGGCGATGGAGACCACCGACTACCGCGATCTCGATGAGACGCCGGAGACTGTGGCGAATGCCACCCTGCTCGCGGCCACGAACGCGACTCACCTGGCCGGGCTGCTCAAGCAGCACCCGTACCTTCCCCCGCGCCCCACTGCGTGATTGACCGGCAACGAGAAGGAGAGAACGATGTCCGCGACCGACCCACGAACCGAACACCCCTCCGACGGACTGGATGGCACGCCCCAGAGCCAGCCGGGGCTGACCAGTGAGACCAGCCCGACTCCCGACCACGGCGAGTCCAGCTACGTCGGGGCAGGCAAGCTCCGCGGTCGCCGAGCCCTGATCACGGGCGGCGACTCGGGCATCGGCAGGGCCGTCGCGATCGCCTTCGCCCGCGAGGGAGCGGACGTCGCGATAGTGCACCTTCCAGAAGAGGAGGAGGATGCCGCATCCACCGCGCAGCTCATCACCGAGGCCGGGCAGCGTGCGCTGGTGATCCCCGGTGACGTGCGAGATGAGGAGTTCTGCCGCCGGGCGGTCGAGCTCACCGTCGCCGAGCTCGGGGGCATCGACATCCTCGTTCCGAACGCGGCGTACCAGAAGAACCGCGAGTCACTCGAGACCCTCGAGACTGCGGAATTCGCGCGCGTCTTCGAGACCAACATCTATGGGCTGCTGTGGATCGTGAAGTACGCCCTCCCGCACCTCGAGGCCGGGGCGAGCATCATCGTCACGAGTTCCATCCAGGCGGTCGAGCCCTCTGCGGGCCTCATCGACTACGCGATGACGAAGGCGGCGCAGGTCGCGTTCGTGAAGGCCATGGCCGAGGAGCTCGGGCCCCGTGGCATCCGGGTGAACGCGGTGGCGCCCGGCCCCATCTGGACCCCGCTCATCCCGGCGACTGACTGGCCGGACAAGGTGGCGGAGTTCGGCAAGGACACGCCGCTCGGCCGGCCCGGGCAGCCGGAGGAGCTCGCACCGGCCTATGTGCTCCTGGCCTCGGATGACGCTTCGTACATGTCCGGGGGCGTGATTCCCGTCACCGGCGGCCGCCCGTTCTAGGAGGAGGACATCATGCCACGCAGCACTCCCAACCCGTCCCTCAAAGACCCGGAGCTCTACGAGAAACTTCGCGACGAGGGCAACTCGGCGCAGAAGGCCGCCCGCATCTCCAACGCCGCCGCCCGGGACGGCCGCTCGGCGGTGGGGCGCCGCGGCGGTGCGGCGGGTGACTACGACGACTGGACGGTGGAGCAGCTCAGGTCGAGGGCCCGCGAGATAGGCGTCACCGGCTACTCGCGGCTGCGCAAAGCCGAGCTCATCGCGGCACTGCGCGACAGCTAGACAGCACGATGCCCCGCGTCGGCTGGGACGCGGGGCATCGTGGATCGTGGGACCGTGCGGTCAGTCCTTCTGGGGCTTCCCGTACACCGCAGGGTCAGTGTCAGGCTCCTCGGGCGAGCCACCGGAGGCGGTGTCCGCCTCGGGGTTGCTCCCGTCCGAGTCGACAGTGCCGTCAGCCGGCTGAAGATCGGGGTCGATACCGCGCGTGCTGTCTGAGTTGTCCATTCCGCCACGGTACGGCGGTGGCGGGCGCACCGGCGAGGGGTTGACATCGCTCACAGCGGGGGCGTAACGGGGTCCTAGACTGCACTCCGTGACCGCCCCGCGATGCCCCCGCTGCTCGAGCCTCGCCTTCCTCGACGCGCACGAGTGCGATCACTGCGGCGCGACGCTCGGATATCGATTCACCTCCCTCGACTTCCTCGAGACCACTGACGGCATCGCCACGCGAGAGGGTGAGACCTGGCGCCACTGCGCCAACCGCGACTGGGGATGCAACTGGCTCGTGGCCGACAGCGAAGACGCCGCGCGCTGTTTCTCCTGTCGACTGAGCCGCACACTGCCGCCGCGGGACGACACCATCGCGTGGGAGAAGCTGCGCGACACCGGTATCGCCAAGCGACGCCTCCTCGTGCAGCTCGCAGAACTCGACCTGCCGATCACGCCGTTCTACGAGGCCGAGGGCGGACTCGGCGTCGACCTGCTCTCGAGCTTCAGCGGCACCCGCGTGATGATCGGCCACGCGAGCGGCATCATCACGCTCGACCTCGCCGAGACCGTCGACGACTACCGCGAGACCCTGAGAGTGCGACTCGGCGAGCCCTACCGCACGATGCTGGGTCACCTCCGGCACGAGGTGGGCCACTACTACCAGCAGGTGCTGCTGCGCGACGACGAGGCGTGGGAGGAGTGCCGCGCTCTCTTCGGCGACGAGCGAGCCAGTTACCAGGATGCGATCAGCCGCCACTACGCGCAGGGTGCGCCGGCCGGGTGGGAGGCATCCTTCATCTCCGAGTACGCCACGATGCACCCGTGGGAGGACTTCGCCGAGACCTTCGCGCACTACCTGCACATCACGGGAACGCTCGCGACCGCAGCGGCTGCAGGAGTGGTGCTGGATGCGAGCCGGGTACCCGGCATCGTGGACGACGACGTCGTGCCGCTCGACGACTACCGCGAGGCGGGCATCGACCGGATGCTCGCAGACTGGCACTGGCTGTCACTCATGTTCAACCGTGTCAACCGCGCGATGGGGCACGGTGACCTCTACCCCTTCACGCTGGAGCCCCCCGTCATGGAGAAGCTCGCCTACGTGCACGGCCTCGTGGTCGGTGCCGCGGTCGGTTCCGAAAACTAAGGAGATTCTGGGGCGACGCGAGCGACTCGCCGCGTCCGAGCCCTGGAGCGGCAGCATCTCCTTAGTTTTCGGCACAGCGCGCGGAACGGGTGCCGCGGCTAGCTCGGCGGCTGGAACTTGACCGTCGGATGCGCGAACGCGTGTAGCCCGTAGCTGCGCGAGAGCGAGGTGAGCATTGCCCGACCGCGCACGCTGTTGCCCTGGGAGTCGAGCGGCGCGCTGAAGGTTCCGATGCCGAATACCCCCGGGTCCACCGCAACGATCCCGCCGCCGACGCCGCTCTTCGCCGGCAGCCCGACACGTGCGAGCCAGTCACCCGACGCGTCGTACATTCCGCACGAGGCCATCACCGCACACGTCCAGCGGGCGACGACCTCGCTCACCACCTGCACGCCCGTGATCGGATTGCGGCCGGCGTTCGCCAGCGTGGCCGCCATGGTCGCGACGTCGAGGGCCGAGACGATGAGCGAGCACTGTCGGAAGTAGCTCTCCGTCGCCTCATCCACTGACGATCCGAGCATCCCCGCGGCGAGCGCGAGGTGTGCGAGCGCGCGGTTGCGGTGACCCGTCTCGAGCTCGGACTGGAACACCGCGTCATCCACCTCGAGAGCATGGCCAGCGAAGGCGGCGAGACCCTCGACGATGTCGGAGTCTGGCACGAGGGATGCCACGACGATGGCCCCCGCGTTGATCATCGGGTTCATCGGCCGCCCGCTGTCGGCGTCGAGGCTGATCGCGTTGAACGGCTCGCCGCTCGGCTCGACCCCCACCTTCTCGAGCACGGTCTCGATGCCGAGCTTCTCGAGCGCGAGCGCGTAGACGAAGGGCTTGGACACCGACTGGATCGTGAAGGGCGCGCGCGAGTCACCCGCCTCGAAGGTGCGGCCGAAGACGCCAACGAGCGCGAGGCCGACCTGCGATGGATCGGCCGACGAGAGCTCCGGGATGTAGGAGGCTACCTCGCCGTCGTTCAGCTCGCGGGCCTCTGCGAGCACCTCGCGGAGTGCTTCCCGGATGGGCTCGCCGTTCAGCTCGGTCTCACCCTGGGGCTCCTCGCTGAGCCGTTCGTCGGTCATTGTTCGGTCACAGGCTTCGGCATCGGCGCGCTACAGCGAGACGCTGGCGTCGAAGGTGTTGCACGCGTTCGGTCCGCCGTTCAGCCCGGCGGTGAACCAGCGCTGGCGCATCTCGCTCGACCCGTGTGTCCATGCCTCGGGGTTGACCTGTCCCTGCGTCGACTCCTGGATGCGATCGTCTCCGACGGCGGATGCAGCGCTCAGGGCATCCGCGATCTCCTGGTCGGTGACGGGCTCGAGGAAGGCGACGCCCTGGTCGTCCCGGATCTCGGGAGCTGCCCCCACCCAGGCGCCCGCAAAGCAGTCGGCCTGCAGCTCGAGGCGCACGGCGTCGGAACTCGGGCCGGTGTCGCTCGTGTCGAGGCCGTTCATGATGCCCGTGATGTTCTGGATGTGGTGACCCCACTCGTGCGCCACGACGTACATCTGGGCGAGCGGTCCACCCGACGACCCGAAGCGCGACTGCAGCTCGTCGTAGAAACTCGTGTCGATGTAGATCGTCTCGTCGGGCGGGCAGTAGAATGGACCGACGGCGCTGGTGGCCCCGCCGCAGGCCGTGGAGACCTGGCCCGTGAAGAGCGTGATGTTGGTCGTTCGGTACTCCGAGCCGAACGTGGGCAACTCCTGCGACCAGTAGGTATCGAGCGAGTCAGCGGCCCCCGCGATGCGGCAATCAAGATCGGCGTTCGCGTCGGCGCCGGTGCACTCGCCGATGCTCTCGGCGGGGCCCTGCTCCTGGCCTCCCCCGCCCGCGAGTCCCGTCAGATCGACGCCCAGAAGTTGTGACAACAGGAACAACCCGACGACGAGGATCGCGCCACCTCCGCCGACGGCGATCCCCGTGTTTCGACCTCGTCGGCTGACGCGGCTCGTGTCGATCTTCGCGTTGTCGTTGAACGTCATGGCACGAGGGTACCCGTCGGGGTTGTGGTTGGCGGCCCCGGTTGACTGCGCGCGCGAGGGATGTCAAGGCCCCGGTGCCGCGCGCGACCCGGGCATAGGCTCTCGCCATGCGCCAGCCCAGAGACGTGCTCCGTCAGATCGTTGTCATCTCCACTGCGGTGTTCGCCGTCATCGCCTCCTTCGTGGGGTCCGGTGCGGCCGGAGGCACCCCGATCCAGGATGCGGCGGGTGGTGCGCTCGCCGCCGACGCCACCCTCATCGCCCCGGCCTCGCCCGCCTTCTCGGTGTGGTCCGTCATCTACCTGGGTCTGCTCGTGTACGCGGTGTGGCAAGCGCTCCCGGGGCAGAGTGCCGCGGAACGGCACCGTCGGCTCGGGTATTGGATCGCGGCATCCCTCGTGCTCAACGGGCTGTGGATCCTGAGCATCCAGTTCGACCTGCTCGGCCTCAGCGTGCCCATCATCGTGGTGCTGCTCGCGGTGCTCATCCAGACCTTCCGCCAGGCGATCCAGTACCCACCGGCAGGGGCTCTCGACGCGGCGTTCACGGATGTGCCGATCGGCCTGTACCTCGGATGGGTCTGTGTCGCGACCGCCGCCAACATCACCGCGTTGCTCGTGGCGATCGGGTTCACCGGATTCGGGATCCCCGCGGAGGTGTGGTCGGTCGTGGTGGTGGCCGTGGCTGCCCTCGCGGGAGTGCTACTCGCCGTGGCGAGCCGGGGTCGCTTCGCCCAGTCACTCACCCTGGCGTGGGGACTCGCCTGGCTTGCCGTCGGTCGCCTCGCCGGCGAACCGGCCTCCGTTGTGACGGGAGTAGCGGCCATCGTTGGCCTTGTCGTGGTGTTGGGCGTGACCGCGGTGGTTCGGGTACGGGCATCCCGCGCTGAGGTGTGACGACCACGCGCCCCTGTGAACAGCCGCGCCCTCGCCAAACCTGCGCGCGGTAAGCGGCGCTGAGCGACGTTCTACCCCGCGTCGAACTTCGCGTTCTCCTCGATCGCTTCGCGGGTCTCGTCGTCGAGGTCGTCTCCAGCGGCGAGGAGGCCGGGCAGCAGGTGGCGCTCGGTCGTGAGCGCGCGGTAGACCAGCGAGATCGTCACGTCGTGATCGGGGCGATGGATGACGCGCAGCTCGTCGCCACCACGAATGAACCCCGGCTCCACCACACTCAGGTACGCGCCCGGCCGTGCCGCGAGCGTGAACGTGCGGAGCCAGCCCTTCTCGTCGACCCAGCCCCGGAACGTCGAGCACGGCAGCCGCGGACTCGTGACCTTGAGCTGAACGGTGTCGCCGATCTGCCAGATCTCGCCGAGCCGGGCCTCGTTGACGTCGTAGCCCTCGGTCGTGAGGTTCTCGCCGAAGAAGCCGTCGGTCAGGGTGCGATCGAGGCGCTGCTCCCACGAGTCCAGGTCTTCGCGTGTGAACGAGTAGACGGCCTGCGCGTCACCGCCGTGGTGCCTGCCATCGCCGATGTAGTCGCCGACGAGACCGCTCCCGAGGCCGACACCCTTCGGTCCCGGTGCGCGGACCTGGACGGCATCCGTCTGGGGCAGCTTGTTGATGCCCGTCGCACGCGTCTGCTTGTGCGGATTGGGTTGCGGGGCACCGATGTTGACCGAGCGGACGATGGACATGACCTCAGGCTATCGAGGCATCCGGCGCGGGCGTAGGCTCACGGCCATGACCGAGCACTCGTCGCGGCGCCCGATCCCGAGACTGCGGCCCCTGCCTGACCTGCAATGAGCGCGCTGATTGACTTTCTGCGCGCAAAGTTGCGCGCGTCTCGTCACGTTGACGGCAGCTCGTCAATCAGCGCGCTGATTGGAGATCCAAGGACAGGAACCTGCTGCCGCGACAGCACGGGATGCGGGAGCCGAGGTGGCTACGTTGCTCAGGCTCGTACGGGCTTTGCGGGAGCCTTCTCCGGGATGGGGGCGGCGCCCGTCTCGCGCTGGTTGGCGTAATACGCGCGCGCCTCATCCTGGCGCTGCTTCTCGGCGCCGAGGGCGATCGGCGCTCCGATCAGCTCGGGGCTCAGCTCGAACGCGGCGATCAGGGGCAGCGCGTACTCGCGCAGCCGCGGCAGCAGGCGGTCGTCGATGTAGCTCGTGATGGACTGCGCGCGCTGCGCCGAGATACGGCCGTGGATGAGGTACCACGCGGCGTGCTTCTCGAGCAGCCCGAGCCCGAACAGGTCGCGCAGCCACGTGAGCACCTGGCGGGTTCCCGCATCCTCGATGCCGTCCACTGCGTCGGTGAATGCCTCCCACTGGAGCAGCTCCCCGTGGGCGCGAGCGGCCTCGATGAGAGCGTTCTGGTTGCTGTTGAACAGCTGCGCCGCCTCCATCTTGGGGAGCTTGTTGGCATCCTTCAGGCGACCGGCAACCTCCGCGATCATGGTCTGCACGCGGTCGGTCAGGAGCTGGCGCTGCGCGTCAGCGTCGCGCACCGATCCGACGGAACGAGCGGTCGAGCCGAAGTCGGCGATCGACTGTGCGAGCTTTCGCAGCCCCGTGCGGTTGATCGTGGCATCCCCCACCTGGCCGGCGACGTACTGCGCGAGCGCGCCTGCGTCGGCGCCCGCGAACTTGCGCGAGTAGTCAGTGAGCAGGCGCTTGGCCACGAGCTGGAGCAGCACGTTGTTGTCGCCCTCGAACGTCGCATAGATGTCGAGGTCGGCCCGCAGCTGGGTCAGCCGGTTCTCGGCGAGGAACCCGTTGCCGCCGCACGCCTCACGTGCCTCCTGCAGGATGTCGAGGGCGCCCCACGTCGAGAGCGGCTTGAGGGCCGCGGCCAGAGTCTCGAGATCCTGGCGATCCTCGTCGGAATCCTCACGGCCACTGAAGACCGCGTCGAACTTCTCCAGGAACACGTCGTGGGCGAAACTCATCGCGTAGGTCTCGGCGAGACGCGGCAGCAGTCGGCGCTGGTGACGCTGGTAATCGAGAATGACCTCTTCGTCGGTCTCGCTCGCTGCCGTGAATTGGCGGCGCTGCGTTCCGTAGGTGATGGCGATCGTCATGGCCAGCTTGGATGCCACGACAGACGCACCATCGAGCGAGACACGCCCCTGCACCAGGGTGCCGAGCATCGTGAAGAAGCGGCGGCCCGGGCTCGCGATCGGGGAGGAGTACGTGCCGTCCTCGTCGACATCGCCGTAGCGGTTGAGGAGGTTCTCGCGCGGAACGCGCACGTCGGTGAAGTGCAGGCGGCCGTTGTCGATTCCGTTGAGGCCGCCCTTCAGGCCGTCATCCTCGCCGCCGATGCCGGGCAGGAAGTTCTTGTTCTTGTCGCGGATCTCGACGTAGAACGCGTGGACGCCGTGGTTGACACCCTTCGTGATGAGCTGCGCGAAGACCACGGCTGCCTCACCGTGGAGCGCTGCGTTGCCGAGGTAGTCCTTCCACGCCGCGCGGAACGGGGTGTTGATGACGAACTCGTGGGTCGCCTCGTCGTAGGTGGCCGTGGTTCCGACGGCCGAGACATCCGAGCCGTGTCCGGTCTCGGTCATCGCGAAGGCGCCGGGGATCTCGAGGCTCATGATGCCGGGCAGCCACTTTTCGTGGTGCTTCTCCGTGCCGAGGTGCATGACGGCGGCGCCGAAGAGGCCCCACTGAACGCCAGACTTGATCTGCAGCGACGGGTCGGCGAGCAGCAGCTCCTCGAACTGCGCGATGTTGCCGCCGTGGTCGTCGAGGCCACCGACGTTCTTCGGGAACGCCTTGTGCACCGACTTGGTGTCGACCAGGATCTTCAGCTGCTCGAGCACGCGCTCGCGGTGCTCGGCCATCGTCTGGCCCGGGATGCGCTGCATCGCTGGGGTGGCGCACAACTCGCGGGACGTACGGCGCTCATCGGCCCAGCGGCCCATCAGTCGCTGGCCGAGGGCGGCGACATCCACAATCGGCTTCTCCTGCGCCCTCGCGGGGGTCTTGCTCGTGCGATCGATCGTCTGGCTCATGTCGTTAACGTACGACTGCTACAACGAATGCCGGAATGTGCGGTAGGTGTTGCACGAAGCGAAGTCTTCGGCGCGTGCGCGGCATTGGCTGCTCCCAACAATGCCGCACCCCGAATGTCTCGGAGACCGCGAGTACGGTGGAACAGTGACGCTGGTCGACGCGAGCCCCCGCTCCTCTGTCGAGGAGATCCTCGAGCGTGTGATGGCGGGTGCGCGGGCCACGACGGATGACGCTGAGGCACTACTGCACGCGCGCGGCGACGACCTCGAGCGGCTGTTGCACGTGGCATCCCATCTGCGGGATGCAGGACTCGAGAACGCCGGACGCCCCGGAGTCATCACGTACTCGCGCAAGGTGTTCCTGCCCGTGACGACGCTGTGCCGCGACCGCTGTCACTACTGCATCTTCGTCGACACCCCCGGCCAGCTGCTCAAGCTCGGCAAGCCCGCTTACATGAGTCGCGAGCAGATTCTCCAGGTCGCTCGCGAGGGCGCTGCGCTCGGCTGCAAGGAGGCGCTCTTCACGCTCGGCGACCGGCCGGAGGAGCGCTGGCCGGAGGCTCGCGCTTGGCTCGACGAGCACGGTTACGAGTCGACCCTTCACTACGTCGCCGACATGGCGCAGGCCGTGCTCGATGAGACGGGCCTGCTGCCGCACCTCAACCCCGGAGTGATGTCCCTCGAAGAACTCGAGTACCTCCGACCGTTTGCGCCGTCCATGGGCATGATGCTCGAGACCACCTCAGACCGCCTCTACTCGGAGAAGGGGCAGGTCCACTACGGGTCGCCCGACAAAGACCCGGCAGTACGCCTGCAGGTGATCGAGGATGCCGGAGCAGCACATGTTCCGTTCACCACGGGCATCCTCGTGGGCATCGGCGAGACCGTGCGCGACCGGGCCGAGTCGCTCATCGCGTTGCGCGAGGCAGACGACAGGCACGGGCACGTGCAAGAGGTGATCGTGCAGAACTTCCGCGCGAAGCCCCGCACAGCCATGCAGGGCGTTCCGGATGCCGAGCTGCTCGAGTACGTTGCGGCCGTCGCCGTCGCCCGCATCGTGATGGGTGCGGACGCCCGCATCCAGGTTCCGCCGAACCTGTCGGATGCCAGCGAGTTCGAGCTGCTGCTGCGTGCTGGCGCCGACGACTGGGGCGGCGTGAGTCCTCTTACGGCTGACCACGTGAACCCCGAGCGGCCGTGGCCGCAGCTGGAGGACCTGGCTGCCTCGACCGCGAAGTACGGCTTCGAACTGCGGGAGCGGCTGACGGCGCACCCGGAGTACCTCAACGAGAACTGGGTCGACGCGGGGATCGCGCCGCGAGTGCTCGCGATGGCGGATGCGCAAGGGCTGGCGGCCTCCCGTGGGTTGAGGAGCGCACGAAGTGCGCGTCTCGAAACCTCGCAGAGTGTTGACGTTGGTGAGGTTTCGAGACGCGACCTTCGGTCGCTCCTCAACCCGCGCGACGAGTCGCTCGACGACCTCGTTGCACAGGCCAACGACCTGCGGCGATACACGGTGGGCGAAGCGGTGAGCATCGTGGTCAACCGCAACCTCGACTCGTCGCGGTTCGCCGAGTACGGCCTGGAGGGCGTTGCTGCCGTCGCCCGCGACGCGTGGGACCTCGGTGCGACCGAGTTGTGCGTGCAGGGTCTCATGCCCGGAGGGGAATACCTTGAGCTGGCTCGCGCTGTGAAGGCCGCAGCCCCGGGCATCCACCTGCACGCCTTCCGCCCGGCGGACATCGACGACTTCGCGACCCGCAACGATCTGACGCTGGATGCAGCCCTCGACGCACTGCGCGAGGCCGGCGTCGACACGATCCCAGGTACAGGCCTCAAGCTCCTCGATGAGCAGGTGCGAGCACGGATCGCTCCGACAGACCTGCCGATCGAACGCTGGGTCGAGGTCATCACGGCTGCCCACCGCGCGGGCTTCCGCACGAGCTCGGTCATGTTCTACGGCCACGGCGAGACTGCGGAACAGCGCATCGCGCACCTGGAGAGGCTCATCGAGATCCAGGACGAGACGGGCGGCTTCACCGAGTTCGTGCCCATTCCGCTGCCTGGCACACCTGTGAGCCTCGACGAACACCGCCGAGTACATGCCCTTTCGCGCATACTGCTGAACGGACACATCCGACACATCCAGGTGCCGTGGACGCGACTCGGGTTCGAGGCATCCGCGGTCATGCTTCAGTCCGGCGCTGACGACCTCGGCGGCACTCTCCTCGACGGTCGGGTGCTGCCCGAGGCAGGCGTCGAGTTCGGACACGAGCTCACGCTCGATCGGGCCCGGTCGATCACGGGCAAGCTGTTCCGGCCCCTGCGCCAGCGCACCACCACCTACGGCGAGCCCGAGAGGAAGCTCGCATGACGCACGTGCGCGTCGCCATCATCGGTGCAGGATTCGCCGGACTCGGTGCCGCCATCGCGCTGCGCCGCTCCGGCGAGGAGTCGTTCGTCGTGATCGAACGCGGCACCTCCGTCGGCGGCACCTGGCGCGACAACACCTACCCCGGTGTCGCGTGCGACGTTCCCTCCCACCTGTACAGCTACTCGTTCCTGCCGAACCCGGGCTGGTCGAACGTCTTCGCCCGCGGCGGCGAGATCCACGACTACCTGCGTCGAGCCGCGAGCACCGAGGGGCTCGCGGCTCACCTGCGGCTCGGCACCGCGATGACATCGCTGCGGTGGGATGAGGAGTGGGCTGTGTGGCGGGTTGCCACGAGCAACGGCACGCTCACTGCGGATGCCGTCATCCTCGCCGCCGGGCGATTGACCGAGCCGCGCATCCCGGAGCTGCCCGGTATCGAGACCTTCGCAGGCGACATGATGCACACCGCGCGCTGGCGCGATGACGTCGACCTTGCCGGCAAGCGGATCGCCGTCGTGGGAACGGGGGCTTCGGCGGTGCAGCTGGTTCCGGAGTTGGCGAGGGTCGCGGCATCCGTTACCGTGTTCCAGCGCAGCGCACCGTGGATCGTGCCCCGGCCCGATCGCTCATACTCCTACGACGAGTTGAGCGAATTCGCGAGCGACCCCGAGTCTGTCGAGCGGCTGCGCAACGCTCAGTTCTGGGAGGGCGAGGCGATGTTCGCGGCCCGGGCCGGCGACCCTGAAGCCATTGCAGCAGCGCGCCACGAGGCACTCGACCACCTGAACTCGCAGGTGACGGATGCCCGCCTCCGCGCCGCTCTCACGCCCGACTACGAGATCGGCTGCAAGCGTCGCCTGATCTCGAGTGACTACTACCCCGCCATCGCGAGCGATGCGGTGACCCTCGAGGCATCGGCCCTTGCCTCCGTCGAGCAGGGAGTGCTCGTCGCCGAGAGCGGCGAGCGTTACGAGGCCGACGTCGTGGTCTTCGCGACCGGCTTCGAGTCGGCAGAGCAGCCCTACGCCGAGCTCGTCGAGGGCATCGGGGGTGTGACCCTCGCGGAGCATTGGCGTGACGGCATGACCGCGTTCGCCTCCACGGCCGTGCACGGCTTCCCGAATCTCTTCGTGGTGAATGGTCCGAACGCCGGGCTCGGACACAATTCGGCGGTCTACATGATCGAGACCCAGGTTCAGTACGTGCTGGGAGCGCTCGACCGCCTCGACGACGTCGGTGTGCTCGAAGTGAGCGCGGAGGCCGAGCGCGAGTACACCGCGGAGATCGACCGGATGGCGGCGCCGACCGTCTGGCTCACCGGCTGCGACAGTTGGTACCTCGATCCGCGCAGTGGTCGGCTCACGCTTCTGTGGCCGGGGTCGGCGCGCGAGTTTCGCGAGCGCAACGGAACGTTCGATCCCGAGCCGTACCTGCGGCCCCCGGTCAGGACGACCGAGCAGACTGTGCAGGCAGCGCCCCTGGCATCCATCGACGGGGCATCCATCGACCGTGCGCTGTCGGTCGGTTGGTAGAGCATGAATCACCCAAGGAGAAACCCATGAAGCACCCCATTCGCTTCGGCTACAAGGCCTCGGCCGAGCAGTTCTCGCCCACCGACCTGCTGCGCTACGGCGTGCTCGCGGAGGAGGTGGGGTTCGATTCCGTCTTCGTCTCCGACCACCTGCAGCCGTGGAACCACGACGGCGGGCATGCTCCGGCGGCCATGCCGTGGCTCGGCGCGCTCGGGGCCTCGACCGATCGTGTGCTCATGGGAACGTCGGTGTTGACCCCCACGTTCCGCTACCACCCTGCGGTCATTGCGCAGGCCTTCGGCACCCTCGGCTCGCTCTACCCCGGGCGGGTCATCCTCGGGGTGGGCACGGGAGAAGCACTCAACGAGGCGACGCTCGGAATTCCGTGGCCGGAGCCGCCGGAGCGTTTCGCGCGCCTCAAGGAGGCACTCGGGCTGATCGAGAAGCTGTGGTCGGAGGACCGCGTCACGTTCGACGGTGAGTACTACCGCACGGTGGATGCCACGATCTACGACAAGCCAGAGACGCCCGTGCCGGTGTACATCGGTGCCGCAGGGCCAGCCGCAACCCGCCTGGCCGGACGCATCGCCGACGGCTTCATCACGACGTCGGGCAAGAAGCGCGAGCTCTACACCGAGACGCTCCTGCCTGCCTTGGCCGAGGGCCTGGAGAAGGCTGGCCGCTCCGCCGACGACGTGGACACCCTCATCGAGGTGAAGGTCTCGTTCGACCACGACCACGAGCGAGCCATGCAGGACACCCGGTTCTGGGCGCCACTGGCCCTCTCGCCCGAGGAGAAGATGGGCGTGGAGGACCCGATCGAGATGCAGCGACTGGCGGATGCCCTGCCCATCGAGCGCGCGGCATCCCGCTTCATCGTCTCGACCGACCCGGACGAGCACGTCGCCCGCATCCGCGAGTACCTCGATCTCGGCTTCAAGCACCTCGTGTTCCACGGGCCGGGCCACGACCAGGAGCGCTTCCTGAAGCTCTACGGCGACGAGATCCTGCCGAGGTTGCGCTCCTCAACCGCGGGTTGAGGAGCGACCGCTAGGTCGCGTCTCGAAACCTCACCACACGTGCCAAAACGACCACGTCAGTGAGGTTTCGATGACGCCGGGCTTCGCCGCGGCTACTCAACCAGCAGAATGACACCTACTGCGCCGACCAGCCTCCGTCGGAAGCGAGGATCACGCCCGTGATGTTCGTGGCGTCGTCGCTCAGCAGGTAGGTGATGGACGACGCGAGCTGCGCCGCCGTCGCGGGCGTCGGGATCGACCCCAGCAGGCCGCCAACCCGCTCCTCGCCGAGCTCCGAGTCGAAGCTCGCCTGGATGTTCGTGAGCACTGGCCCGGGTGCGACCGCGTTCACACGGATGCCGAGGTTCGCGTACATGAAGGCGGAACTCTTTGTGAGGCCGACGACCGCGTTCTTGGAGGTCGTGTAGGCAAGGCCCGCTGCGGAACCCCGGAGGGCCGCCTCCGACGCGACGTTCACGATCGAACCGCGGTGGGCCGCGAGCATCAGGGGCAGCGCCGCGCGGGTGAGACGGAACGGCCCCTCCACATTCACGCGCATGACGCGCTCCCACACAGCGTCGCTCACCTCGTGCAGCGGCGTCATGTTGTCCATGATGCCGGCGACGTTCGCGAGGCCGTCGATTCGGTCGCCGGCCGCCGCGACGATGGCCGCGACATCCGACTCCTTGCTGATGTCGCCCACGACGGTGACCACCTCGAAGTCCGCGAGAGCTGCCGCGAGTTCGGTGAGACGATCTTCGGCCACGTCGGCCGCAATCACGCGGCCGCCCTCGCGCGCGATTCTGGATGCCGTGGCGAGCCCGATCCCAGAGCCCGCACCCGTCACGATCACTGTCTTGCCCGCGAAACGACCCGGGGTGATGGCCTCCACCCACTCTTCGAGCTCCGGAGCTGCGGCGGTCTCGTCCGCTGCGCTCGCGCTGGCGACCACTCCCGCAGCCGCCTCGGCAGCACGAACCTCGGCGATCAGACCGTCCACGATCTCCTGCGTCATCATGCCGCGACTCATCGGAACGAGCCGCTTGAGGGCAAGTCGACGCACGGGCTTCAGCTGGTCGACCGACCCTCCGCCCGATTCGACGAGCCTGGTCAGAATGGGGCCGCCGATGGGGTCGGCGAGCCAGTCGGCGATGGAGGACTTGTCGGTGAGTGGTGAGGCCACGGTGTTCTACTTTCCCTCGGGTTGATATGCGGACAGCGTTGTCCGGTTAGGAGAGATTATGCACCCGCAGCGGGTCAGGCGAAAGACCTTCCGGCCTAGGACAGGCGAATCCTCAGCATCGCGAGCGAGCGGCTCACGATCTGGGGTCGCTCCTCGGGGAGGCTTCCGTTGAGGGCGCCCGCGAGCATCCGGATGGAGAGCATCACATCGTCGATGTCGTAGGCCTCCGGCACGGTGCCCGCAGGCTTCGCGTCGTCGAGCGTCGAGGCGAGGATGCCGCGCATGCGCCGCTCGAACTCGCCGAGGTGTGGGTCGTCCCTGAGCGTGGCCGTCAACTCGATGAGCGCTGCGGCCTCGGTGACCTGGGCGACGACCTCGCCGAGCACCTCGGCGAGGGTGCCGCCACGCTCGACGATCGCGTCGAGGTCGTCGAGGTTGCGTTCGAAGGCGGCGAACGCGAGCTCACCGCGCGAGCGGAAGTGGCGGTAGAGCACACCCTGGCCGACTCCCGCGCGCTTCGCGATGGCGCTGAGGGGGGCATCCGGGCCCTGCTCCGAGAAGATCTCGGTCGCGGCCTTCAGCAGCGCGGCGCGATTGTCGGCGGCCGCTGCTGGCCCCCGGTTGCTGCGCGCGGTGCTGGTCACTGGTGAAGTGTACGACTCGCAACCGGCGCGAGCGAGAGGTGCCCACAGTGACGAGAGGTGTGCACATGTGCGCGCTGGTTGCCAATCAGCGCGCTGATTGTGGATGGACGTAGGGCGAGAGCGGGAGCGCTACTCGTCGGGCGGGTAGTCGTCGAAGGGGGGTGCTTCGTCGGGCTCGGGGGCAAAGGTCGTGACCGGAGCCTTCGCGGGAGCCGCGGCGCGAGCAGCAGCGGGCACGGATGCCACGGCCGCAGTAGCACCGGGCTCCGGCGGCGCACCCCCCGCGACCACCGCGAGCAGCGCTTCGCCGTACTGCTCCAGCTTCTTCTCCCCCACACCGCTGATCTCGGAGAGCTCGGCGAGCGTGGATGGCTCGGTCACCGCGATACCGCGCAGCGTGGCATCCCCGAACACGATGTAGGCGGGAACTCCCTGCGAGCGGGCCTCGCCCGAACGCCACTCGCGCAGGCGCTCGAACAGTGGCAGTGCATCCGTCGGCAGGTCTGCTTTGACCGCCCTGCGCGCGGCCTTCGATGCGCGAGGAGCCTCGCGCCGGAGGAGCACCGGCGTCTCGCCCGAGAGTACGGACCCGGACGTGGGTGTGATCACGAGCACGCCATACTCCCCCTGCACCGCGAGGAGCCCCCGCGCGAGCAGCTGGCGCACGACTCCACGCCACTCCTGTTCGCTGAGCTCCTGGCCGATACCGTAGGTGGAGATCTCGTCGTGACGCCCACGCGTGATGCGATCGTTCGTCTTGCCGAGAAGGATGTCGATGATGTGGCCCGCGCCGAACTTCTGGTTGCGCTCACGGTCGAGACGCACGACGGTCGACAGGAGTTTCTGCGCGGGCACCGTGCCATCCCATGTCTCCGGCGGCGCAAGACAGGTATCGCAGTTGCCACAGGCCTCCGACTGCTGCCCGAAGTACTGGAGCAGTTGCACCCGGCGGCACGAGATCGTCTCGCACAGCGCGAGCATCGCGTCGAGGTGCGCCGACAGGTTTCGCCGGTGCGTGAGGTCGCCCTCCGACTGGTCGATCATGCGGCGCTGCTGCACGACATCCTGAAGCCCGTAGGCGAGCCAGGCCGTCGACGGCAGGCCATCTCGGCCAGCTCGACCCGTCTCCTGGTAGTAGCCCTCGACCGACTTCGGCAGGTCGAGGTGGGCGACGAAACGCACGTCCGGCTTGTCGATTCCCATACCGAACGCGATGGTCGCGACCATCACCAGGCCGTCCTCCCGCAGGAAGCGCGACTGGTTCGCCGCTCGCAGGCCCGAGTCGAGACCCGCGTGGTACGGCAGCGCTGAAATGCCATTCTCGACGAGGAAGTCCGCAGTCTTCTCGACGGATGCCCGCGAGAGGCAGTACACGATGCCCGCGTCACCGGGGTGCTCGGTGCGCAGCAGCGAGAGCAGCTGCTGGAGCGGCTGCGCCTTGGACTCGATGCGGTACTGGATGTTCGGCCGGTCGAAGCTCGACACGAACTGCTTCGCATCCCCGAGGTCGAGACGCTGCGCGATCTCCTTGCGGGTCGCCGCAGTCGCGGTCGCGGTGAGGGCGATGCGCGGCACGGTCGGCCACCGCTCGTGGATCATCGAGAGCCCGAGGTACTCCGGCCGGAAGTCGTGACCCCACTGCGATACGCAGTGTGCCTCGTCGATCGCGAAGAGGGCGAGATCGGCCCGGTCGAGAAGCCCGGACGCGGCGCGGAGGCGCTCCGGGGCGAGGTACAGGAGGTCGAGTTCCCCGGCGAGGAGCGCGGCCTCAACACGTGCGCGCTCTTGCGGGGACTGCGTGGAGTTGAGGAAGGCCGCACGCGCGCCGACGGCGGCGAGGGCATCCACCTGGTCCTGCATGAGCGCGATGAGCGGCGAGATCACGACACCGGTGCCCCGGCGAACGAGTGCGGGGATCTGGTAGCAGAGCGACTTGCCGCCGCCCGTCGGCATGAGCACGAGCGCGTCGCCGCCGTCGATGACGGTCTGGATGATCTCATCCTGCTGGCCACGGAAGCTCGAGTACCCGAAGGTCTTCTCGAGTACCGCGAGCTTGTCGACTCCGCCGGACGCAGCGGCGGTGGCGGAGGCGGGCGTCATCCGTCCAGCCTAGGTGCGGCGGGTGACGGCATGCCTCGGTGGTTCGAAGGTGGGGATCGTTACTCGGTCCACTTCTCCAGCGCGACGATGAAGCCCTTCACGAGTCGCTCGAAGCTGCGATCGACATCCGCACTGAGGGCGAACCCCTTGTCAGCCTCCAGCGAGACGAAGCCGTGGAGGCTTGCACGGAACGCGCGGATCGCATCCACCGCGTCATCCCCCTCCAACTCGTAGGCGCTCAGCACATCCGCGATGACCTGCACCGAAATGAGCGAGACCGCCTCGACCTCGACGTCGCCTGGAGTCGGCATGAGATTGGACGCCTGGTAGCGCGCAGGGTGACGAAGCGCCCAGTCGCGATAGGCGTTCGACATGGCGCGAATCGCGTCGGCGCCCGACTTGCCAACCGAGGCCCGCGCGAGAACGTCGCCGAGCTCGCGCTTGGCCTGGATGGAGATGCTCCTGTGGAGGTCGGCCATCGAATCGATGTGCTTGTAGAGCGACGGCTGGCGCACCCCGAGGCGCGTGGCGAGGGCCGCGAGCGTGAGCTGGCCGAGCCCCACTTCGTCAGCCATCACGGCAGCCTCATCGGCCACGCGCTCCCGCGTGAGGCCAGCCCTAGGCACGGTGTGCCACCTTCTCGAGGAATGCGATCACGGCGTCGGCGGTGACCTGCGGATGCTGCGACTGCGGGTAGTGGCCGGCATCCGCCACCACCACGACCTCAGCCCCGAGTGTCTCCCCGATCCACGCGGCCTCGGCCGCAGGGTTCTTGAAGTCGGGGTCTCGGTCACCCATGATGACGAGCGTGGGTGCCGTGACGGCGCCGAGCTTTGCCTCGGCCGGGTCGTGGTCGGTCTGGCGTGTGGTGAGCGAGAACGCCTTGCCGTAGGCCGGGCGCTTGAGGCTCGCAACTACGGCGTTGCGGTACTCCTCGAAATCGGTCGGCTTCGTGCCGGAGTAGAGGGTCGGCATGTAGCCCTTCCACATCGCCGCGACCCACAGCGGCGACATCATGATGCGGAAGAGACCCATCATGAGCGGGTTGGCTGGCGGGTTGCGCACGAACGGCCCCACGAGCACGAGACCGCTGACCTGCTCGGGATGATCGGCCGCGACGATGACGCCGGCGCCGGCAGCGAGCGAGTTGCCGACAATCGTCGCACGGCCACCCAGCTCCTCGATCAGGGCGCTGATGTCACCGGCCGTTGCGACGTCACCGTAGGAGGTGAAGGTCGTGTCGCTGTCGCCGTGACCCCGGAGGTCTGTCGTTGCGATTGTGTATCCGGCGGAGACGAGAGCCGGGGCGAGGAACCGGTAGCTGGAACGCAGCTCGCCCATTCCTGGCACGAGCACGAGCAGCGGACCGGAGCCCTGAACGTCGTAGGCAATGCGCCCGTCCGGCCGGGCGAGGAAGCGGGTGGTCGTTTCTGAGGAGGTCATGTAGCTATCATGCATCCCCTTTTGGCTATTGTCAATAGCTAAACCTTGCTGCTCCCCTGAACGAAGGGTGCAAGCCTCTCCCAGTAGAGCGCGGTGAGGGCTGCACGGTTGCCCGTGTCTGTGACCTCAGCGCTCGGCGCAACGACTCGGTCGCCCTCGAGATACGAGCCGGATGCCACCTCCGCCGTCGCCGCATGGATGACACGCCGTGCACCCATCGCCGGCGAGCCACCGATACGACCCATCATCGCCGCGCTCAGCGCCGTGTCGTTGAGACCCGGGCACACCGCGACGACGGTCACAGACGGCAACTCCTGCGCGAGGAGCACGGACCACGTGATCATCGCGAGCTTCGCGCGTGCGTAGGCGGCGACGGGAGTGTAGGCACGCGCGAGATCGATGTCGTCGAAGTGGAACGCCTCAACCCGGTGCGCGGACGACCCCACCACGACAATGCGGGCTCCTCGCGAGAGGGTCGGTACGAGAAGTCGCGTGAGGAGGGCGGCAGCCAGCGCATTGACCTGCAGCGTGCGCTCGAAGCCGTCCGGGGTCACGATGCGCTGCGGGGCTCCGGGAACGCCAGCGTTGTTGATGAGCAGATCGATGCCGTCGGGCGCACGATCATGGATCTCGCGTGCGGCCTTGGTCACGGCATCCAACCGCGTGAAGTCGCACGAGACGTACTCGACGGCCACGCCCGTTTCACGGAGGGAGTCCAGAAACTCGGTGACGGACCGCTCGGGTTCGGGCCCCTGCACGACGAGCCGATCGCACCGAGCGGCCAGGAGTCGCGCCGTCGCCTCACCGATGCCGCTCGTCGCGCCCGTGAGCACGGCGGTCCCCCACCTCACAGTGCGTAGCCCCCGGAGACCTGGATGTCCTGTCCGGTGATCCAAGCCGCATCCTTCGATACGAGGAACGCGATCACCGCACCGATGTCGTGCGGCTCACCGAGCCGGCCCAGCACAGTCTTTGCGGCGAGCGCGGGAATGATCTCGGGGTACTTCTCGAACGCGTCATCGCCGAGGCGTGTTCGGGTCGGGCCCGGCGCGATCGTGTTCACGCGGATGCCGCGTTCCCCGAGTTCCCGCGCCATGAACCTGCTCGCGGTAATGAGCCCAGCCTTCATGCCTGCGTAGCCCGAGTAACCGGGCTCGGTGTCGCCAGGGCGCACTGAGCTGCTCGAGATGCTGAGGATCGAGCCGCCGTCCTCGAGCATCGGGAGGAGAGCCTGCGCGAGGAAGTAGGGCCCACGGAACAGCACGCGGTAGTACTTGTCGAAAAGCTCCTCGGTCATGTCGGCGAACGACATGCCTCCCCCAAACCCCGCGTTGTTCACGAGCGCGGCGATGTGGTCGGTGTTCCAGGTGGCCCTCAGTACACCCGCGAGCTCGTCTCGGAAGGCCGGGAACGTGGTCGAGTCACTCACGTTGAGCCTCAGGGATCGCGCGGTGCCACCGAGTTCCTCGATCATGGCGACGGTCTCGTCCGCGCCGTCCGGCCGCGAGTTGTAGGTGACCACCACGCCGCTGCCGCGGCGGGCGATCTCGATGGCGGCGCTTCGGCCGATCCCTGCGGTTCCGCCCGTGACGACGGCGACGGTCCTTTCGGCAGTAACGGATGGGGAGGAGATGGTGTGTGCTGTCATGCATCCAGACAACTCGACGGCGCCTTGGGACCGTTAGGGCGTTCGCGTCAATGCCTTGCCCAATCCTGCCCAGTTCGCCACGATCGGACTAGCTCATGCTTGGATGAAACATGGGAATCACCGAGCTCCAGAAAATGATCCAACGCCTCGCCGGCGATGCCGACGGCGTCATCCCGACCCCGATTCCCGGTGTGGTCGTCTCGCGGATGACCACGTCGCGGCCGGAAGAAGAACCGTCGACCGGCACGATTCTCGCGGTGGTCGCGCAGGGCACGAAGCGTCTCTCCGTCGGCTCCGCTGTGCACGACTACGGCCCCGGCGACTACCTCGTGGCCTCGGTCGACTTGCCAGTGTCCGGACAGTTCGCCGATGCAACTCCAGACCACCCTGCGCTCGGGTTCGGCCTCGAGCTGCGGGCCGAAGTGGTGGCCGAGATCATGCTCGGGCCCGCTGCGGCCGAGTTTGCACGCCAGGGACGGTGCGAGTCGGCGCCCCCCGCCGTCGCGGTGGGGGTCGCATCCGCTCGGCTGCTGGATGCCGCGTGCCGCATGCTGCAGCTCGTCGACGAACCGCGCGACATCCCCGCGCTCGCTCCACTCATCGAACGCGAGATCCTCTGGCTCGTGATGTCGGGCAGTCAGGGTGCGACCGTGCGACAACTCGGGCTCGCCGACAGCACCCTCGCCAGGGTGCGCCACGTCGTGCGGCGGATGCGGGAGAACTTTGCCGAACCCGTCCGCGTCGAGCAGCTCGCCCAGCAGGCCAGCATGAGCACGTCGGCGTTTCATCGCGCGTTCCACTCGGTGACATCGATGAGTCCCATCCAGTACCAGAAGAACATCCGCCTCCAGGAGGCGCGACTGCGTCTGCTCGCAGACCCGACGGATGTCGCTGGCGTGGCGTTTGCCGTCGGTTACGAGAGCGCGTCGCAGTTCAGCCGGGAGTACCGGAGGCAGTTCGGCGCCCCACCCAGCCAGGACGTGGCGGCCCTGCGGGCCTAGGTCGCGACATCCATCACCCCGTACCCTGAACTCGATGTCCGCACTCAATCCCTTCCTCTACCTGCAGAAGAACGCCGACGAGAACCCTCGGGGCGCGTTCATCCACACGCCATCCGACACGATCACCAACGCGGACGCCGTCGTCCACGCGAAGAAGATCGCCTACGAGTTGCGTCGCCTCGGGGTGCGGGCCGGCGACATCGTCGCGCTCGACCTGCCAGACCAGCTGAGCATCATGTTCACCGAGGCGGTGTACCACGAGGGAGGCATCAGCACCGTGATCCCGGATGGCACGACCGTCGATCCGCGCGTGCCCGTGAAGTGGCTCTTCACCAACCGCAGCACCACCCCTCCGAGCACGGCGCAGGCCATCACGGTCGACGCCCGCTTCCTGCAGCAGGTCGAGGAGAACCCGTACGGCATTCGCCCGAGCGAGGAGCCGATCGACATCCTGCGCATCGTGTTCTCGAGCGGTACCACCGGCACGCCCAAGGCGATCGCGCTCGGTCGCCGCATGGAGATGCTCATGGATGCCGCGCTGCCGCGATGGTTCCACGGCAGCCCCTACCTCTCCCTCATGGATACCGGGACCGTCGCCGGCATCGGCGAGTTCTTTCTGAGCGTGAAGGGCGGGCAGCCCTTCCTCAGCTCCGGCGGTGTGCCCCCGAACGGGCTCATCGAGATGATCGAGAAGCATCAGGTGAAGACCCTGAGGGGTTCGCCGGCCCAAGCGGTCGCGATCATCGACGCGCTCGAGGCACAGGGCCGCACTCTGCCGAGCGTGCAGACGCTGATGCTCGCGGGAACCGTAATGCCGCCACGGGCAGCCGAGCGCGCCCGGCGCGTGTTCGAGGGATGCCTCGTGCTCTCGAGCTACGGATCGACCGAGGCGGGCGGCGCGACCACGCGCGCCTACGAGTCCGACGACCCGTTCGACGTCGGCCACGTCAACGAGGGGTCGGTCGTGGAGGTCGTCGACGACGACGGTGCACCAGTGCCCGTCGGAACCGTCGGCACCGTGCGCCACCGCAGCCCCGGAATGGCGGAGGGCTACCTCGGCAACCCCGAAGCTACGGCTGAGGTGTTCAGGGATGGCTGGTTCTACCCCGGCGATCGCGGGTTCTTCCGTGAGGACGGCGGCCTCACCCTCGCCGGTCGCGCCTCCGAGGTGCTGAACGCGGGCGGCGTGAAGGTCGACCCGAACGTGCTCGACCATGCCGCGCAGTCCCACCCCGGAATCCTGGATGCCGCAAGCTTCGCGTTCACGTCGGCGTCCGGTCTCCTGCAGGTGGGCATCGCACTTGTCACCACCGACGATGTGGATGCACCAGCCCTCGTCGAACGACTGAAGGCGCAGTTCGGGCCGGCGGCCCCAACCCTCGTGGCACGCGTCGAGGAGATCCCGCGCGGACGCACGGGCAAGCCGCTGCGCCTCGAACTCGCGGAACGCTACGGCGCTGTGTAGCGCCTCGTCCTACGCCTGGCGACGACGACGCGATGCTGCGGCGAAGAGGCCAGCGCCCGCGACGAGTGCACCCAGGGCGATCGGCAGGGTTGCGGCATCCGGAGTCGATCCGGTTGCTGCGAGCGCTGCTGTCCACTTGGCGTAATACGTGGTCGACGCGGTCAGGGGTGCCGTGAAGTCCGCGGGAACGGTCAGGGCATCATCGGCGAACCAGCCCTCGAACGTGAAGCCTGCCGCGGTCGGGTCAGCTGGCTTCACGGGTGCGGTTCCGGCGATGACGTTCTGCGTCGTTGGCGCGATGCCGTGGCCCTTCACGTCGAATGTGAGGGCGACAGTCGCGCCGTTCCAGCGGGCGATCACCACGCCATCGGCGCCTGCGCGGAGTTCTGCGGGTTGAGGAGTGGCGAGGCCACCACCGCCACCACCGCTATTGGCGACGGGGGCAACGAGACCGGTGCCGATCGCGTCGACAGGACCTCCTGCGCCGCATCCCGGGAAGCCCTGGATCTCGTCTGAACCGGCAGCGCCACCGCCACCGAAGCAGCGCTCGTCGCCGGCGAACAGTGAGCCGTCGACCGAGGCGACGAGGTCGCTCACGATGACGCCAGCGCCGCCGTCTTCACCGTCGGCATCGCCACCGGCGCCGGCACCACCCGCGACGTTCGCGTCCGCGCCCGAGTAGACATCGCCACCGCTGTTGCCGCCGCTTCCCGTGGACCCGTCGAAGCCGTTGCGCGCCTCAGCGGAGGTGCTGCCATCGGTCGCCGTGCTGGTGGGGCCGCCCGGGGTGCCCACGGTGATCTCCACGGGGTCGGCCGATCCGCTGAAGTCGACGTAGGTGACCTCGCCGCCGCCGCCGGCCGAGGCGTAGCCGTTGGTGTTCGACTCCTCCTCCTGGTCCATTCCGGAACCACCTGCGCCCACGAGCAGGAGCTCGAGCTGCGTTGCGGTCACCGGCGCGGTGAAGGTTGCGCTACCGGAGGTGAAGCTCTGCTCGCACACACCGGGAGCGATGAGAGTGCCCTCGCCACACGCGTCGACGTCGGCTGCGCCCGCGGGCGCGACGCCGAACATGAGAGTGGATGCGCCAGCCGTCGCTACTGCGGCGACAGCGGTGGTGGTCCTGCGTACTGCGAGCTTCATGGCGTCTCCAACGTCGGCGTGCGGAGCCTGGCGAGAGTCCGAAGCGCGGTGAGCGAAGTCCGGAATCTGAGCGCGGGTTTTGTTGATTATGGCAGAGCGAAGCGGGCGGGGGTATACCCCCGCCCGCCCGCGTACTTCAACTCAACTCAACCGCAGGACTTCAGGTTCTGCGCATCGACCGACACCGAGTCGGTGCCACCGAGCACGGTCGCCGTCTGCACATTGAGGGTGTCGAGCGCGTCGAGCACGCTCTGCGGCACGCACTGGGGGCGCACGATGAAGAGCGGGATGCCCTCGACCCCGGCGATCGCGGAGGCCGCGAGCGCGTCCGGGAAGTTGAGCCCCGTCGAGATGAACACCCGGTCAGCGCTGTCAAACGCGTCGAGGTTGATCGCCACAGCGGTCTCGAAACGATCGCTGCCGGAGAGGCGAACGGCCGGCGCGATCTCATTGAGGTCGTCGAACAGAGCGTCCGAGACGGTGAGGTTGGAGCCGGTCACCGTGAGGTTCTCGACACCCAGCCCGTCGAGCAGCTCGGCGGTCGCGGCATCCAGAGCAGTCGCGTTGCCGGGCACGAGCACGACCGGCGCACCCTGTGCACCCGCAGCAGCTCCCGCCGCCAGCGCGTCAGGGAACGTCTGGCCCGTCGCCACGTACGCGAGGGTTGCCGAGCCGAAGACGTCCTCAGCGATCATCCGCGACGTCTCGTACCGGTCGGCGCCGGCGTAGCGGGTGATGTTGGCTTCACCCACGATGCCCTCAAGCTGGTCGAAGACCGCGGCGGACACGGATGGCTCGCCACCGACAACCACGATGCGTTCCGCGTCGAGGCGGCCGAGTTCTGCGGCCACCGCCGCGGGAATCTCGTTCTGACGCACCAGTAGAAGTGGTGCACCCTCGTGCGCGGCGGCGGGACCAGCCGACAGCGCGTCGGGGTAGGTCTGCCCCGTTGCGATGTAGACCACGTCCGCGGTGTCGTACGCCTGCGACAGCTCAACGGCGGTCGCGTAGCGGTCTTCGCCCTCGACGCGATCGATCTTCTCGTCGAGCGGGGTGATCGGCAGTTCCACGGTGGCACTGGTGCTGGTACCGGGGACCGTGATCGTGAGCGGCAGTGTTCCGCTCGCACCTGCCGGCAGCTCGACCGTGACGACCGCGCGACCCACCTCGTCGGTGGTGTCGACGATCGTGGGGTCGATCGTTGCGCTTCCGAGCTGCTGCCCGCCCGCGCTCACGACGACCGTCCCCGTGCGGGGCCCGTCCTTGGTGAAGAGGAGAGAGGAGAGCGTGAGCGTGACCTGGTCGCCCGGGTTATAGCCGAACGCGCCGGGCGACGACACCTGCACACCGACGGAGCGCTGCCCGTAGTCGGGCGCGACCGTCGGGAAGGCGGTGAAGTAGTCCACCATGCTCGCGAGGTCGACCTTGCCGGAGTCCGCGCTGTTTGCGCCGAGCGCGAAGGCCCCGAAGTTGTCACCACCGGAGGAGAGGAACGAGTTCACGGTGACCTTGTAGGTGCCCGTCGGGTCGAGGGGCTCCCCGTCCAACCAGATGCCCGTGATGCGGCTGCCCGGGGCCCCAATCGGGTTGTAGGTGTAAGTCAGGCCCTTCGAGATCCCCAGCTTGAGGAAGGGGCGGCTCGCGCCACCCGGCTGCCACTGCTGCTCGAGCGCCTGGCGGATCTGGTCACCCGAGAGATCCTTCGTGACGAGCGTGTTGGCGAATGACTGCACACCCGCCGCCTCCGCGTAGGTGACGACACCGGTGCCGTCGCCAGGGGTGTTGGGGTTCGCCGCGTACTTGAGATCGGCACGCAGACCGCCGGGGTTCATGAAGGCGATCTGCGAGCCCGCGGACTCTGTCGCCCACAGCTGCACGTCGGCGACGAAGTTGCCGAGGGTCGATTCCGCACCGCGGTTCTCCGCTCCGGCCGCCTGCGCGCCGCGGTTGAAGTCGGCGGTGATGTCACCGAGCTTCACGGAGCCACGCTCGACGGCGACAGCCACGGCATCCGACACGATCTTCGCGACCTGCGCGTTGGGCTGGTAGGCACCGAACAGGTTCTTGATCTCGGCGACCATCGAGACGAGCTCACCCGTGGTCGGGTCGATCTTCACGGTGGTGTGGCTGAACTTCTCGCCGTACTGGCCGGACGAGATCACCGGACGCGTCTTGTTCGTTCCGGGAATCGGGATGGTGTGGTTGTACGCGAGGTGGGTGTGCCCCGAGATGATCGCGTCCACGTTCGCATTGGCGCCGGTGACGATCCGGCCGAACGGTGAATCGTCGGTAGCGCTCGCGATGTTGGTGGTTGCAGCACCCTCGTGCACGAGGAGCACCACGACATCCGCTTCGCCGTTGGCGGGGTTGCCGTCGCTGAGCTGGTCGGCGACGCGGTTGACGGCGGGAACGACCGGGCCGACGTCGATGGATGCAATGCCAGCAGGGCTCACGAGGCTCGGCAGCTCTTCGGTGACCGCGCCGACGAACCCAACAGAGACGTCTCCGAACTCCTGCACGAAGTACTCGTGGAAGGCGGGAGTCGAGGTGCCCTTCTCGTAGAGGTTGGCGGCCAGGTAGTCCCAGTCGGCGAGGGGTTCGATGCGGTCGACGACATCGTCGACACCCTGGTCGAACTCGTGGTTGCCGAAGGAGCTGGTGTCGAGGCCCATCACGTTGAGGGCTTCGATCGTGGGCTCGTCCTGCTGAATGAACGACGTGAACGTCGAGGCGCCGATGAGGTCACCAGCACCCACGAAGAGGGTGTTCGGGTTGGCAGCGCGGTAGGAATCGACCATCCCGGCGAGCACCGCTGCTCCCGCGATGGGGGTGCTCGCCTCGAGACGACCGTGGAAGTCGTTGATGCTGAGCAGATCGATCGTGACAGGGTCAGCCGCGTTGGCTGGCGCTGCGGCGACGCCGGTGAGGGCGAGCGCGAGGACCGCCGCGGCGGCGATCCTCTTGGTGAGTGAATGGGGGGATCGCATGTGTTTCTCCCTGCAGTGTGGGCGTGCGTCGGGTGTGCCCACTTTGGGGGCCACCTTCGAGCGTAGGCAGGGGGTGTGACAGAAGTCGAGGTTCCGCAGAAAGTATTCACGCGGCCGTAACGGGGCGTTCGAGCGGGTGCCCCGTTACGACCTTCCCGTCTAGAAGACGCCGTTCCCGTGGGGCAGCTGTGCAGGAACTGCCGCAACGAGGCTCCAGCGCTCGACGGCCCGGTCACCGTCGACCCGCCACAGGTCATTGAGGATCGCCGCGGCATCCCCCGCCGTTCCCTCGGAACGCGTGAAGACAAAATCCCCCTCCGCGATCACCTGTCGCACCGTGCCCACCACGTACGGGCCAGCTGCTGCGAGCGCCGGGGCGTGGTCAACGTCTGCTGCCCTCGTGCCTGCAGAGAGAAGCCGCAGCACGACTTCGCGGCTGCGATCGGCATCCGCCGATGACGGTTCGGTGGGGCCATCCACGGCGGCCCGCTCGTCCGGGCTCGTCGATGGGGCGAGCGCGTCCCAGTGTTCGACGATGCGACCGTCCTGGACTCGCCACACGTCAAAACCGACGACGGGGCCGGGTCCGTATCCGAAGTACAGTCCGTGGGTCACGACGAGGTCGCCGTCCGACACCGCTCGCACCAGCTCGTAGCGGAATCCGGGCGGCAGCTGGGCGAGCAGGCCCCGGATGCCCTCGAGCCCGTCTACACCCAGCGCCGAGTGTTGCACATACACGGGGCCGAAGTAGTCGTCTATCGCGCTCGCATCCTTCTGGCCGAAGAGTCGACCGACCGCGGCGACGACCGTCTGCTTGGGAGTGGTCATTGTTGTTCCTTTCGTGGAGTCGCCGGCGCTCAGTCGAGCGTCAGCACGACCTTGCCGGGGGCGTGCTTAGTGGCGTGGGCCCGCGCCGCCTCGGCGAGGGGATAGGTGGCCGCGACCGTTGGTCGAAGGGCTACGGATGCCGCGAGCTCGGCGAGCGCGGTCATCCCGACGCGGTCCGACTCGACGAACAGCCCGGCGATGCGGATCCCCGACTCCCGGGCACTGGGGACGGCCGGCGCGAGACTCTGGGGCAGCGTCGAGACGAGGATGCCTCCGGGCCGAAGTACGCGCAGGGCCTTGAGCGGGTAGTCGGCACCGACCACGTCGAGTACAACGTCCAGCTCGGACAGCACCTCGGCGAAGTCGACCGCCCGGTAGTCGCGCACCTCTTCCGCGCCGAGGGCGCGGACCGCGTCCACGTTCGACTCCGAGGTGAGGGCCACAACGCGCGCGCCGAGGTGTGATGCGATCTGTACGGCGAGATGCCCGACCCCGCCAGCTGCCCCCGTGATCAGCACGCGATCGCCCGCAGCGAGGTGCGCGGTCTCGGCGAGCGCCTGCCAGGCCGTGAGCCCCGCGAGCGGAAGTGCAGCCGCCTGGACGTGCGTGAGCGCCGCAGGCTTGGGCACGAACGCCCGTGCGGGTCCGACGGCGAACTCCGCATACGCACCTCCACCCCGGGGGAACGGCAGCAGCCCGAAGACCTCGTCGCCGGGACTGTGGATCGTGACACCCGGGCCGACCGCGGCGATGACACCCGAGACATCCCACCCCAGAACGAAGGGAGGCGGCCCACTGAAGATGCCGGTACGACGGTTCATCGCATCAGCGGGGTTGACACCCGCCGCGTGAACCCGGATGAGGACCTCGCCGATCCCGGGCTCTGGGCGGTCGATGCGGGAGAGATGCAGAACGTCGGCTTCGCCGAGCGCATCCTGGGTGATGGCATTCATTGTTTCAGGCACCTTTTCACGGTAGAAGTCCGGCGGAGCCGAGCCAATGACTGGAATGTCACCTTTCGATACAATTGCGCCATGACTGGTACCGGCCCGCACCGCGTCGTCGTGCTCGCGCAGGAGGGCGCCTATCCCTTCGAACTCGGCATCCCCTCTCGCATTTTCGGAGCCGCAGATGGGGCATACGATGTGCAGCTCTGCACTCCCACCGGCCGGGCGATCACCACCAACGCCGGTTTCGATGTCGTGCCGAGCGTGACGCCGGAGGTGCTGCGCACCGCCGACACGGTGATCGTCGCGCCGGTCGCCCCTCGATACCTGCGCAAGGAGCTTTCGAGCGAGATGGCCGAGGCCCTCGAACTGGTGCGAAAGGATGCCCGGCTCGTGTCCATCTGCACGGGGAGTTTCACGCTCGCAGCCGCCGGGCTCCTCGTCGGCCGCACAGCCTCCACGCACTGGCAGTGCACCCCGATCTTCCGTGACTGGTACCCCGAGATCGAGCTCGACGAGAACGTGCTCTTCACGGGCGACGGGTCGGTCGTGACCTCTGCGGGCGCGGCGTCCGGAATCGACCTGTGCCTGCACCTCATCCGCGAGGATCATGGCGTGGAGATGGCCACGCGCGCCGCTCGCCGCTGCGTCGTCGCTCCCTATCGCGGTGGCGGTCAGGCTCAGTTCATCGAGCGGCCAATCCCAGACGCCCCCGACCTGTCCACGTCGACGACGCGAGAGTGGGCGCTCGAGCGGCTCGACGACGACCTGACGATCGCGCGACTCGCACATCACGCGCACATGAGCGAGCGGACCTTCGTGCGACGCTTCCGAGCCGACACGGGCCTCGCCGTGCGGGAGTGGCTGACCCAGCAGCGCCTCGGAGCCGCCCGCCGACTACTGGAGACGACGGACCTCGGCGTCGATGCCGTCGCGGCCGAGGTCGGCTACGCGACAGGCACTTCTCTCCGCCGACACCTCTCGTCGCACCTCGGCGTCTCCCCGAGCACGTACCGGCGAGCGCACCGCTCGTAGCGCTCCTAGGCACTCGGCAGCGACACTGCCGTGGTCAACCCGCCCCCAGCGCGCGGCGTGAGCTCAATCGTGCCACCGTGCGCACGGACGATGGATGCCGCGATCGCAAGCCCCAGCCCAGCTCCGGTTGCTCGCTCCCCCGCGGCTCGCACGCGCCCGGCCCCGCGGACGAACGGCTCCGTGAGCGCGGCCACCATGGCCGGGTCGATCACGGGTCCCGAGTTCTCAACGCGCAGCTGCGCGACACCCGCGCTCGTGGATGTCGACACCCGCACCTCCCCACCCGAGAGGTTGTGCACGAGCGCATTCCGCACGAGGTTCGAGACGAGTTGCGTGAGGAGCGCGGCATCCCCGAGAACCCGTGCCTGGTCGCAGCGAACCGTGACATCGAGATCCCTGAGCCCCGCGTCCTCGCGCAGCTCGTCGACCACGACCTCGGTCAGCGCCGCGAGGTCGACCTCCTTCCTCTCGCGCGTGCCGTTGTCTGCGCTCGCGAGATCGAGAAGCGCCTCGGTCAGGGCGATAGATCGCTCGTTCATGGCGGCCATCCGAGCAAGCAGGGTGTCGACATCCCGACTCCCGTCGGCCTGGGCCACTTCGATCATCGTGCGCGTGACGGCCAGGGGCGTGCGAAGTTCGTGCGACGCGTTGGCGGCAAACCGGCGGTACTCGTCAACCGATGCCTGCACCCTGCCGAGCATGTCGTCGAAGGTGTCCGCCAGGTCGGTCAGCTCGTTGGAAGCGCCAGGGAGGCGGATGCGATGGCTCAGGTCTCCGTCGCTCACGCGCCGCGCGGCATCCGTGATCTTGGTCAACGGTTTGAGCACCTGCCCAGCGAGAAGCCACCCTCCAACCAGGCCGACGACCGCGAGGACGACGAGACCCCACGCTGCGTAGCGGAGATAAACATCGAGGAGGTCGGACTGGTCGGGAACGAAGTCGCCGTTCAGGTCGTAGATGTAGCCCTCGGGAATGAAGCGCAGGAGGAGCAGGCCGGCCACGAACATCACCAGCCCGGCCGCGACTACGAAGCCCGCGTAGCTCAGCGCGAGTCGCGTGCGGATCGAGAGCCCTCGCCGCCTCTCAGTCATCGGCGCTGCCGATCCGGTAGCCGACGCCTGCGACGGTCTGGATGAGCCACGGTTCGCCGAGACGCTTGCGCAGGGACGAGATCGTGATGCGCACAGCGTTCGTGAAGGGGTCGGCGTTCTCATCCCATGCCCGCTCCAGAAGATCCTCCGCGCTGACGACACCGCCCCCGGCGAGCATTAGCTCCTGCAGCACCGCGAACTGCTTGCGGGTCACCGCCACGTAGCGACCGTCGCGGAACACCTCACGGCGGAACGGGTCCAGCCGCAGCCCTGCAGCCTCCATCACTGGTGGCCTGCCGGTGCGCTGGCGCCGCTCCAGCGCACGGAGCCGCAGCACGAGCTCGCGCATCGCGAACGGCTTCGTCAGGTAGTCGTCGGCCCCACTCTGGAACCCCGCCTCCATGTCATCGAGACGGTTCGCCGCCGTCAGCATCAGGATGCGCGGACCCCCAGCGGTCGCGGAGAGCTCCCGCGCGATCGCATCGCCGTCCGGGCCCGGGATGTCGCGGTCGAGAACCACCACGTCGTACTCGTTGATCGACAGAAGCTCCAGCGCGGCATCCCCATCGTGCGCGAGGTCGGACGCGATCGCCTCGAGCCGCAGGCCGTCTCGAACGGCCTCGGCGAGGAACACCTCGTCCTCCACGATCAGCACCCGCATGGCTCCACGATAGGTCGGAGTGGGTATCGCCAGCGTATGGAATTCGAGATACGCCGACGCAACATCAGGTCGCGTGAGATCGGAGGCATGCAGAGAAGAAGCACCTTCCAGAAGGCCCCGGGCCGACACAGCCGCGGTGGCATCGCGCTCGTGGCGATCATCTCCGCGCTCGCGATCGTCGCGGCAGCGTGCGGGGTCCTCGCCTACCTCTCGCTGCCGACATCGGACGCGGTCACCCTCCCACCGATCGGTGTGGATGCGCCCGACGGGCTCGTGGGTGAGGCGGACGGCGTCATCCCCGACATGTCCGGGTTCACCGTTGACACCGACGTACCGGCGATCGCGAAGCTGGATCCGGAGCTGCGCGCGGCCCTCGCAGCCGCGACTGCGGCAGCCGCCGAGGACGACCAGCCGCTCTACATCAACAGCGGCTGGCGTAGCATCCGCTACCAGCAGCAGCTCTTCGACGAAGCAGTGACGCTGTACGCCAGTGAAGAGATCGCGCGCCAGTTCGTGGCCCCGCCCGACCTGTCGGCGCATACCCGAGGGGAGGCGGTGGACATCGAGCCGCTCGACGCCCAGCTCTGGCTTCAGGAGCACGGCTACGAGTTCGGCCTGTGCCAGATCTTCGCCAACGAGCGCTGGCACTACGAGGTGGCGACCACCCCCGGCGACACCTGCCCGGACATGCTGGCGGATGCCTCGGTGCTCGACGGTTGAGCGCGGCCCTAGGTGATCGGCAGCTCCACCTCGTCGTCGGGCTTCACGGATTCTGTCTGGCCGGCGTACTCGGCCGAGATGCGGCGATACGACTTGGTCAGGAACGCGAGCGCAGCGGCGAGCACCATGACGAGACCCGCGATGAGGAACACCAGCGCGATGCCACGAGCCTCCCCTTCGCCGAGCAGCCACCCGAACGTGGAGCGCCCGGCATCCGTGTCCATGAAGGGGATGATGAGGAACTCGGCGATGGGCGCGATGAGGAAGGCCGTGATCGGCGCTGCCGCCGACTCGAAGGCCTGCGCGAAACCGAACACACGCCCCTGGGTCGTGAACGGCACGACCTTCTGGATCACTGTCTGCTCGGCAGCCTCGACTGCCGGAATGATCGCCATGTACACGAAGATGCCGGCCGCGTAGAGCCACCAGAACTCGCGGATCGTGAAGGTCGCACCGAGCAGCCCCATGAGGATCACCAGCAGCAGCATGGTCTTAATCGGGTTCTTGCCGAGGCCGAACTTGGCGATGAACAGGCCGCCCACGATGAAGCCGGTGGATGTCACGCCCAGCACGATTCCCCACAACTCCACGGGGAACAGCTCGAGGCCGTACGGGTCCATGAGCGCCATGTAGACGCCGCCGATGAAGTTGTTGAACGTCGAGAAGATGATGAGCGCGAAGAGCCCGGTCGCGGCGCGGACCGCGGTGATGCTGCCGCGGAGGTCGATGAAGGGCGCACGCTCCGCGACCTCGGGCTGCTGCTCCGGGATGCGCAGGAAGAGCAGGTGCACAAGCGCCACCGCGGTCAGGGCGACAGCGATGAGGAGGGTCCACCCCATCCCGAGCAGTCCTATCGAGAGGCCACTGAACACGCTCGTGACCATGAAGGCCACACCCTGCACCGTGCCGACGAGGCCGTTGGCGTTGGCACGCCGCTCCTCCTTCACCAGGAGGGTGACGGTTGTCGAGAGCGCGATGTTGCGCATGTTCTCGACAACCGCTCCGAACAGGATGATGCCGGCGAAGAGCCAGAACATGGGACTACCGAGGCTGAGCAGTGTGCTCTCGGGGAAGAGCAGGTAGATCGCGCCCGCGACGCCGAAGGCGGCAAGCGTGACCGTACCGGCGAAGAGCATGACCGGGTGCTTGCGGTGGCGGTCGACGATCGTGCCGAAGACCATGGAGAAGATCGCCACGAGAAGCATGTAGGCGCCGCCGATGATTCCGGTGGCGAGCACCGAGCGCGTCTCGAGGTAGACCCAGAAGGTCAGCGCGAACCAGAGATAGCTCGTGGTGATGTTCGCGAGCGCGGTGTTGATGAGGATCTGCGCGAAGGTGCGCATGCCATCGGCCGGAGGCTCGTGGGTCGCGGGCGTCGCTGCCACGCGGTCGGCGGCAACATTGTCGTCGGAGGGCGAGGTCATAGTTCCTCCACTTTATGTGGACAGCGTTTACATGTCGAGCCTGAAGTTCAGGTTGTGGAGAACCTACCGGCGACCACTGTCATGGAAGGTGGGTCATCCCGTCGCGAGACGATCGAGCTCCTCCCGGATGCGACGCAGGTGATCTGGCGACACCTTGTAGCCGGCCTCGACCTCAGCCAGCCGGGTGCGCAGCGACTCGAGCTCCTCCTCGTGTGGGCTCACGGACGCCGTCGAAGCTCCGGGGAGGGGTGTCTTCGCGACCTCCTCGCGCGCCTGATCCATGGCGTTGATCACGATGCCGATGAGCACGTTCAGCACGGTGAAGACGATGAAGAACATGTACGAGAGGAAGTATAGGAGTGCGAAGGGGGTGATCTCGAGCCCACTGAGGAACGCGTCGGGAAAGTTCTCGAGGGTGAGCATGACGGTCAGGGTGAGGAACGCAGCACCGAGGTTGCCCCAGCGCTCGGCGTCGACCGCGCCGAAGAGATACACGCCGGCCATCGCGTAGATGAACATGAGGAAGCCGATGAGCACGGCAAGGTTCGCCAGCGGCGCGACGGACTTAACCATAGAGAGCATGAGGATGCGCGCCTCCGGGAGGAAGCGGAAGATGCGCAGGATGCGCAGCAGTCGCACGAGACGGAAGATCACGGTGCCGTTATTGAGGAACGGGATGAGGATGACGACGAGGAAGTCGAACACGTTCCACGGGTTGCGGAAGAACATCCACGGTTTCGTGCCGTAGGAGATGATGCGCAGCACCAGCTCGACGGAGTAGAAGATGATCGCGAAGAGATCGATGGCGTGCGCGACGGCGATGACGGAGGGCGCGACATCCTGGAACGTCAGGATCGCGAGCGACACGGCGTTGGCGATGATGACCGCGATCACCACGATCTCGAACGCGTTGCCGTACATGAGCTTGGCGAGCCACTGGATCCGGTAGGCCGGGAGGGTCACCTCGGTGTCGCTGAAGAGGCCTGGGCGCGCGGTCGTACGGGAATCTTCCTCAGTGGTCATGACGAGACACTAGCGGGATGCGAGGTGCTCCCGCGGAGCGCGGGTCAGGAGTTCGCGCCATCCTCCGCTGAGAGGGTGTGCCAGATCTCGAACGTGAGCCTGGACGCCTGCTCGGCCTCGCCCGCGGCGAGCAGGTCGATGAGTCGATCGTGCACCGCCACCGACTCGGTGTTCTCGCTACTGAAACGGAGACGCTCGGAACGCCGAACGAGCGGATCGAAGTGGTCGAGCACCGACTCGAGCGCGCGATTGCCGACCACGGAGACGGGAATGCGGTGCAGTTCCTCGTCGGCGTCGAGCGCTTCGTCCACATCTCCCGACGCGACGGCATCGGCGAAGCGACGGTTCGCGGCGCGCATCCTGTCCAGGTCGTCCTCTGTCAACAGCCCGACGGCCTGCTGGGCCGCCATCGCGTGCATGGCGCCGATCACATCGCGCGCGTCACGCACCGCGGCGGAATCGATCGTGCTGACGGTGGTCGATCGGCCCGGTAGAGCGACGACGAGGCCGCTCGTGCCGAGTCGCAGCAGGGCCTCCCGGACGGGCGTGCGACTGACGCCGAGCCACTCGGCGAGCTCACCGTCCTTGAGCTGCTCGCCTGGCGCGAAAGTGCCGTCCACGATGGCGTCGCGGAGTCGCCGGAAGACGTCGTCGCGGAGGAGCGAACGGCGAGGAGTCGGAGTGCTGGAGGGAATCGGCATGCAATACATTGCGCACATTCCACCCCATTCCGCAACTCGGGAATATTTGTGTTGCGGGATGGTTATTGAATGCAATATGTTACACATCAAGCTTCGGTTAGCCGAAGTCACAAGGCTTGCGATGGGCCCACCCACCGCTCAACTGAAAGGGAGAAGAGCATGAACACGCAGGAGATCAAGAACGTGGTGCTGGTCCACGGGGCATTCGCCGACGGCTCGGGATGGCGGGGCGTCTACGACAACCTCACGGCTCGTGGCTACGCCGTGACCGTCGCGCAAATCCCGCTCACCTCGTTCGAGGACGACGTCGCCGCGACCACTCGCGTGCTCGACAAGCAGGACGGCCCGACCATCCTCGTCGGGCACTCCTGGGGAGGCACCGTCGTGACCGAGGCCGGCTCACACCCCGCCGTCGCCGGTCTCGTGTACGTCTCCGCGCTCATCCCCGACACCGGTGAGACGAGTGGCCAGCAGTACGAGGGCTTTGCACCGACTCCCGAGTTCGTGATCGATGTCACGCCCGACGGGTTCGGATTCCTCAACCCAGACGCATTCCAGCCGGGATTCGCAGCGGATGTCAACGACGCGGATGCCGCGTTCCTGCGTGACAGCCAGGTGCCCGTCAACATGGCAGTCTTCGCCGCGCCCGTGACGAAGGCCGCGTGGCACGACAAGCCCAGCTGGGCGGTCATCGCCACGGAGGACAAGGCCTTCGACCAGGCGATGCTCCAGCACATGGCGCAGCGCGCAGGAGCCGCCGTCACCAACGTCTCTGCGAGCCACGCGTTGTTCGTGACCCAGCCTGCCGTCGTGTCGGATGTCATCGTCAGCGCCGCACAGGGCGCGGTCGCCGCAGCCGCCTGATCCGACCAACCCGTTGGGCCGGCCGCGCAGTGCGGCCGGCCCCGACCCCCCGGAGCGTTGCCATGTCCATCCCGCAGTTCGAGATCGCACTGTGGATCGAGCTCCTGGCCGCGGCACTGGGCGGACTCCAGGGCGCCTTGTTCGCGGCAGGTCAGCGACACCGCCGGATCGACGTACTCGGGGTGATCGTGATCGGCCTCACGGTGGCGCTCGGTGGGAGCCTGCTGCGCGACATCGTCCTGAACCAGCAGCCGGTCGTGATCTGGATGAACTGGTATCTCGTGGTTGCGGGCGCGGCTGCCCTGCTCGGGATGCTCCTGCAACCGCTCCTCGCACGGGCGGACTGGCCCCTCCTCGTGCTCGACGCGGTCGTCATGGGGCTGTTCGGTGCGGTCGGAGCATCCAAGGCCTTGTCCCTGGGCGTCGGTGAGGCCGGAGCCCTCGTCGTCGGGATCATCGGCGCGATCGGCGGCGGAATGCTTCGCGACGTCATCCTGAACCTCCCGATCTCGTTCCTCCACGTCGGCACGCTCTACGCAGTCGCAGCGGGGAGCGGGGTCGGATCCCTCATCCTGCTCGCCCAACTGGGGGTGAGCGTGCCGATTGCCGGACTCGTCTGCGTCGCGGTGACCGTCATCGTGCGTCTGGCCGCCGTGCTCTTCGGATGGAGATTCCCCGAGCAGCTCGCGGTACCCACGCGGCGTTCGCGGCGACGCGAAGCATCCCAGCACTGACCACAACACGAGAGGAACACCATGACAATCGCATCTGACCGGGTGATCGCGCCGTGACGGCTCGCGACCGCACTCGTACCGCAGTCGCGCTGAACGCCGCGGCCATCGCCGTGGCGGCAGTAGCCGTCGCTGCGGCGGTGGCTGACGTGCTCCTGGTGCTTGCACTCGTGGGTGACACCCTCGTGCCACTGTGGACCGTCAGTGTCGGCGCCGCGCTCCTCGCGCTCCTGCTCGCCGTCGGGGCAGCGATCGCGAGAGGTCGCCGACCAGACAAGGGCCCACGGCGGCTCGTGATGATCGTCGTTGTCGGGCTTGCCGTTCTCGCCGCCGTGCTCGCATCGGTCACCGGGCGAAGTGCGATCGGCTCGTCGTACACGCTGCTGGCAGACGCCGGCAGTTCCGGATGCCGCATCGCAACCGTCGAGACGTCGTTCCTGTTGAACGGGCGTGCAGAGGCCTACGCGTTCCCCGGTAGCGCAGTCGCGCTGGCCCTTCCGCGGGCATCACTCGAGATCGACGGTGGTGGCAAGCCCTTCGCTCGCGAACTCGCCACCCTCGCCTGGGTTGCGCCATCGAGCGCGCAGATCAGCGCACCAGGGATGACGACCGACAACGTGATTGTCGACTGCGCCTAACGCCCCTCGGCCGCAAGCAGTGTCGCGATCTCCTCTTCCACGAGACTGATGTTGATGTGGGTGGCGGCGCTTGTGCCTGCGCCGAGGGCGATCGGCACGAGTGCCTTCACATCAGCAACGTTGCCGATGGCCCAGACACCTTCCACACTCGTCTGGCCGGTCGGGTCGGTGCTCACGAATGCCCCGGCAGGGGTATCGATGGTTGCGCAGCCGAGAGCCGTGAGCAAGGAGTCGGAGGGCTGGGGTCGCGCGCCGACGAAGATGCGTGCGACCGGGTACTCGGCGGAATCGGTGCGAATCACGACCGCCCCGAGCGATCCCGTGACCTCGCGCGCTGGCGGTGCCATCCGGACTCCACGGGCGACGAGTCCGTCGATCTCCTCGTCGGGGATGCCTGCCTCCCTCGCACCGAACACGGTGAGGTCAGGGGTCCACTGTCGCAGCAGGTGGGCCTGGTTCCTGCTCGCCGGCGAGGTCGCGATGACGCCGATCGGCTGGTCGCGCACCTCCCAGCCGTCGCAGTAGGGGCACACGACCGCAGCAGTCCCCCAGAGCGGCTCGAGCCCCGGAAGGCCGGGCAACACATCGACCAACCCGGTCGCGACGATGACCCTTCGTGCCGTGACGTCGCGCGTGGCCCGCACGGTGAAGAACCCCTCGCCCCCATCGATCGAACTGACGCGTGCGGTCTCGAACTCGATCCCGTACCCCCGCGCCTCGCGGCGTCCGTGCTCGAGCAGCTCGAGGGGCGACATCCCATCACGACTGAGTAGACCGTGCATGTGGGGTGCGAACCGATTGCGCGGTTCGCCGGCGTCGATCACGAGCACCGAGCGCCGCGCCCGTCCGAGCATCACGGCGGCGCTCAGCCCCGCTGCGCCTCCCCCCACGATGACGACGTCGTACTGTGCCTGTTCCCGTGCCATGTCACGCTCCGAACCTGTTTGCGCAGGGCCCTTCACGCCCCGCGATGTTTAATATATTACATATCAAATGGGAGAACACTCGGGCGCGATGAAGAGGCCTTGGCAGAGTTTCCTGCCTCGGAGCCGGCACAGAGATGGCCAGGCAGTTACTCCGCGCGACCGCGATTGCGTCGCCGCGTCGCCTTGGGCGCTCGCCCACCGAGGAACGACTTACCGGATGCCACGACAAACCCACGACGCAGTGCTTCTCGCCCGATGAGCATCCGAAAGCCCATCTGATCGCGGTTACTCAGCGTCACCTCGGCGAGTACTTCGCGACCCACGAGCACGACCTTCATGAGCACCACGAGACGCTCCTGCACGTGACCCGACGAGCTGCGCACCCGGCGCCGATCATGCACGGGGCACTCAACGACGACCTCATCCTCCGTGGACTCCTGCCACGGCCGAACGGTGAAGCGCACCCAGTCGACACCATCGCGCTCGAACACCTTTGCCTTGTACGCGTGGAGCGACGATGTGCGGGCTCCGGTGTCGAGTTTCGCCTTGACCCAGGGGATGCCAACATCCGGCAACTGCACCCATTCCCGCCACCCCGCGAGGGTGTTTGAATGGGGTGTCTTACTCACCGCTCCATCTTGGCAGGGCCACCCCACATGAAACTTGCGATCCTGTCGCGCGCGCCGCGCTCGTACTCGACCCAGCGGCTCCGGGCGGCCGCCGAGCAGCGCGGCCATGATGTGCGCGTACTCAACACCCTGCGCTTCGCGATCGACCTCTCCGGGCCCGATCCCGACCTCCAGTACCGCGGAAAACCGCTGAGCGACTACGACGCGATCCTGCCCAGGATCGGGGCATCCATCACCTACTTCGGCACGGCCGTCGTTCGCCAGTTCGAGCAGATGGACGTCTACACACCCAACACCTCCAACGGCATCTCGAACGCCCGCGACAAGCTGCGGGCAACCCAGATTCTCTCCCGTCACAACATCGCTATGCCCGCGACGGCGTTCGTTCGCAATCGTGCGGATGTCAGGCCGGCAATCGAACGCGTCGGCGGTGCGCCCGTCGTCATCAAGTTGCTCGAGGGCACCCAGGGCATCGGTGTGATCCTCGCTCCGGAGGTGAAGGTTGCCGAGGCCATCATCGAGACACTGCACTCCACCAACCAGAACGTGTTGATCCAGCGCTTCGTGAGTGAGAGCAGGGGGCGCGACATCCGTGCTCTCGTCGTCGGCGACCGCGTGGTCGCGGCGATGCGGCGCACCGCGAACGGTGACGAGTTCCGCTCGAACGTTCACCGCGGCGGCTCGGTGGAGCCGGTCGCGCTCGCGCCAGAGTTCGAGGCAGCCGCGGTGCGGTCGGCGCAGATCATGGGCCTGCGCGTCGCCGGTGTCGACATGCTCGAGGGTGCTGACGGGCCGCTCGTCATGGAGGTCAACTCCTCCCCCGGCCTGGGCGGCATCGAGGCCGCCACGCAGCTCGACGTCGCCGGCGCGATCGTCGACTACATCGCGAACCAGGTGGCGTTCCCCGAGATCGACGTGCGGCAGAGGCTGAGCGTCTCCACGGGCTACGGCGTCGCCGAACTGCTCGTGCACAACAATGGCGACTTCGTGGGCCAGACCCTCGGCGAATCGGGGCTCTGGGAGCGCGACATCACCGTGCTGACCGTGCACCGCGGGGCATCCGTCATCCCGAACCCGCGCAAGAACGTCGTGCTCGAAGCTGGCGACCGCCTGCTGTGCTTCGGCAAGCTCGAGGAGATGCGCTCGATGATCCCGGAGCGTCGACGCCGACGCGCGAAGGTGCGCAAGCTTCCAGCGGAGCCCCTGCCGTCGGAGGCAGCTCCGACGGAGTGACCGACCGGGCGCATCCGCCCGATAACGTGGGGGGCCATGCTCACCGTCATCATCGGACTCGGATCCGCCCTCGTCTACGGCGCCGCCGACTTCCTCGGCGGCCTCGCCGCGCGACGCATGAGCGCGATCACGGTGACCGCGGTCGTCGCCCTCTCCGGGCTCCTTGCCGTGCTCGCTTTCGGGCTGCCCCTCGTCGGGGGCGTGTGGTCGCGAGAGGCAGTGCTGCTCGGCGCGCTCTCGGGCGTGGCCGGAGCCGCCGCCATCGGGCTGCTGTACGCGTGCCTCGCGATCGGGCCGATGAGCATCCTTTCGCCGCTCACCGCGGTGGTGAGCGCGATCGTTCCGCTGACGATCGGGCTCGTCGGCGGCGAGCGCCTCGGAACCCTCGGCTACGTCGCGCTCGGCCTCGCACTCGTCGCGATCGTCCTCGTCGGGTTCACCCCGCCCGGCAAGGGCGAGCTCGTGCGCAACACCGTCAAGCCGAGCCTTAAAGGCGTACTCATGGCGATCGGGTCGGGCGCCGCGATCGGCATCTTCCTGGTGATCATCGACGCGACCCCGGATGACTCGGGCATCGTGCCCCTCGTCGCCAACCGCGCTACGAACGCCACGATCATGTTCTCGCTCGTGGGAATCCTCGCCATCATCGCCGCTCGACGTGGCAAGCCGCGCGGGGCCTTCGTGCCGACGGCGCTCTGGCTCGCGGTCGCAGGCGGGGTACTCGACGCCGCCGCGAACACCGGCCTGCTCTTCGGAGTGCGACTCGGCGAGCTGTCGGTGATCGCCGTACTGACCGCCCTGTACCCGGCTGGCACGATCATCCTCGCTGCCGTCGTACTCAAGGAGCGCATCGCGGTGCTGCAGTACGTGGGGCTGGCGCTCGCGATCCTCGCGGGAGCGATGCTGGCGCTCGCCTAGCGCCCGATAGGCTCCCCTCGTGCGAACCCGACTCACGTTGTTGTCGATCGTGGTCGTGGGCACCCTCATCACCCTGCTGCGAGTTCCGGTTTCGCACCTCGACACCCTGTGGGCCGAAGATGGCGGGCTCTTCCTCAAGCAGCACATCGACGGCACGGCCGGACTGTTCCGGGCTTACGCGGGATACCAGCACCTCATCCCGCGGATCGTGACGGGCATCCTCGCCAGCACAGTGCCGCTCGAGGCCTACGGAATCGTTGTGTTCGTCACCTGCGCCATCCTCACGGGAGCGACCGGCGCTGCGATCTTCTGGCTCAGCCGCGACCTCGTGCCGTGGCTGCCCGCGCGACTCGGTCTCGCTGGCATCACCTTCCTGCTCCCCCTCAGCTCGGTAGAAGTGATCGGCAACCTCGCCGACTTCCATACCTACTGCCTCTGGCTGATGCCCTGGCTGCTCCTCTATCGCCCGCGCGCTTTCCTGTCGGGCATCGGCTGGGGAGTCGTGGCGTTCGTCTGCGCGATGACCGAGATCCAGTCGATTCTGTTCCTTCCTCTCCTGCTTCTCATGGCACGAAGGGAGCACCGCTTCGCCTGGCCCATCGGCGCGGGCTTCGCGCTCGGCATCGCGGGCCAGGTCATCACGACCCTGCTGCTGCCGCGGCAGAGCAACGCCGCGTGGGTTGACCTACCGTCACTGGTGCTCGGCTACCTGTACAACACGATGCTGCCGATGGTGAACCCCGACATCGGATGGCAGGTACGTGTGCTGCTCGACAGCGGTGCGCTGGTTCCAGCGCTCGCCCTCATCCCCTTCGCCGCAGCGTCGATCGTCGTGCTCGCGTGGGGAACACGGATGCAGCGCACGCTCGTCGTCACCCTGGTGCTGGCATCCGGTGCCGTCTACGCCGCCGGGGCGCTCGTCGACGGCAGCGACTACTTCCGCTATGCGCAGCACGCGAACGCCTCCGGATTCGAGGGGATGCTGAGTGTGCGCTACGGGGTGGCGTCCGGTTTCTTCCTCGCTGCCACCGTGCCGCTCGCGGCCGCTGTGCTCGTTCGACTCGCCGCTGCGCGGGCCACCCGATGGCAAGCGGTGGTGGCTTGGGTGGCCATCATCGGGCTGCTCCTGCAGTTCGGCATCGCGAGCACGCAGGCACCGTCCGTCCGCGGCTCCGGCGTTGCCTGGTCTGGCAATGTCGAGGAGGCCCGCGACGCGTGCGAGAACGATCCAGCAAAGACGATCGTCGGTGTCGAGATTGCGCCGACCCGCATCGTCATCCTCTGGTGCGACAAGCTCCTCGTGGCTACGCGCGAGTAAGGCTGTCGCCGCTTGGCGCTGCTCCCTAGGTGGGTTCGAAGACGCGAGGCACCCTCACCCCGCAACGTCGTGTCGGAGATCGCTGGGGTAGACTGCTGCGGCGCGCAGGCTATGACGGCACGATCGAGGAGCATTTTGTCGAGACAAACGATCAGTGTCGTCATCCCGAGCTACAACGAAGAGCGCAGCGTTCAGGAGATGGTGGATCGCCTGACGGCGGTCTTCCGGGATGAGCTCCCCCAGTACGACTACGAGATCATCTTCGTCGATGACTTCTCCACCGATGGAACCCGTGCGGAGATCCGTCGGATCGCGGAGCACGACCCTCGCGTCAAGGCGATCCTGAACGCGCGCAACTTCGGCTTCCACCGCAACGTGTTCTCCGCGCTGACGTACGGCAGCGGCGATGCCACATTCATGCTCTTCGGAGACCTGCAGGACCCGCCGGAGAATCTGCCGGAGTTCGTCCGTGCGTGGGAATCGGGCAAGCAGGTCGTCATCGGCCAACGCCGGAGCAGCGATGAAGGCTTCGTGATGACGGGCCTGCGCCACCTCTACTACGCGGTCATCCGGTGGTTCTCCGACACCAACCAGATCCCGCGGTTCACGGGGTACGGGCTCTACGATCGCGAGTTCATCCGGATCCTGAGCGAGATCGACGACATTCAGCCCTTCTTCAAGGCGGTCGTCGCCGAGTACGGGCTGAACGTCGACATCATCCAGTACGACCAGGCCAAGAGCGCCCGCGGCAAGTCGAACTTCAACTTCCTCAAGAACTACGACTTCGCGATGCAGGGCATCACGTCGTCCACGAAGCTCCTCATGCGGCTTGCGACGTTCATCGCCGGGATCGTCGCCCTCATCTGCCTCGGGTTCGCCCTGTTCGTCTTCATCAACAAGCTCATCAACTGGGACACCTACCCCGTGGGTGAGGCCTCGACGACCGTCGGCATCTTCTTCCTCGGCGCAGTGCAGCTGTTCTTCATCGGTGTGCTGGGCGAGTACATCCTGAGCATCAACGGCCGCGTGACGAGCAAGCCGCGGGTCGTGATCGGCGAGCGCGTGAACTTCGGGCAACCGGACTCCAACGTCGTACGCGAGACGCGTGACGTTATCGCCGATGCGTCGAAGGATGAGACGCCCGAGACGCGAACATGACAGCGCGCGAGCGCTTCGGCATCAAGCGCCACCGGCGGCTGATGTGGCAGTTCGCCCGCTTCCTCGTCGTCGGCGTGGCATCCTTCGCGGTCGACTACGGCATCTTCTTCGTGCTCTTCCACTACTTCGATGTCCAGTACATCGTTGCCAGCACGATCTCGTTCACGCTCTCGCTCGTGCTCAACTACTTCCTCACGCTCAAGTTCGTGTTCGAAGCCAGGCCGGGGCGCAACGTCGCGCTGGAGTTCGCGTTCTACATCGGCCTCAACATCATCGCGCTGGGTTTGAACCAGCTGATCCTCTTTCTCACCGTCGACCTCCTCGGTGTCTCGCCGCTCATCGGCAAGCTCATCGCGACTGCCGTCGTGCTCGTCTACAACTTCATCTCCCGCAAGCTCCTCATCGAGCGCATGGCCGCTCGCACACCCTCCGCGCCCCCTGAGGGCGCGGACACGCTCAGTTCAGGCAGAAGGAAATCATGACCAACAAGAATCCCAAGGGGGGAACGACTCCGTTCGTCGCCCCGACACGTGTCGGTCGCGCGATGGATGTCGCCTGGGCCCGCGTCGAGGATGGTTGGGACTCGGTGACGGGCGCCGTCGCTGGCAGCCAGGTGGGCCGCTGGTTCAAGAGAGTCGAGCAGCCGAACATCGCCGACTGGGCCCTGCTCGCGGCGATCACCGTTCTCGCCACCGTCACCTTCCTCTATGCCGACGCCAGGACGACGTGGCAGCACTCCTTCAACTTCCTCGACTCGGTCTTCACCGGTCGCCCGCAGGACTTCTACCAGATCGCCATCGAGAACTCGGCGTTCGGGCATCCCGCGGTGTACGACATCCCGATCTACATCGTGTTCGGCCTGTGGAACTTCCCGACGTACCTGCTCTACAAGTTCAACGACTTCGATTACCTGCACTCGACCCCCGCCCACCTGTGGCTGAAGTTGATGCTCATCGCCTTCACGCTCGTCGCGACCTGGCTCGTGATGAAGATCTCGCAGCAGATCGGTGTGAGCGCGAAGCGGTCGAAGTGGGTCGGCTTCTACTTCCTCTCCTCGTTGAGCATCTTCATGCCGGTGTTCGTCGTCGTGCAGTACGACATCGTCTCGTTGACGTTCATGCTCGCCGGACTGCTCGCGTACATGAGGGGCAATACGAGAGCGTTCCTGTTGTGGTTCCTTGCCGCGAACACGTTCAAGCTCTTCGCGCTGTTCATCTTCATACCGCTCGTGCTCCTGCGCGAGAAGCGGCTGCCTCGGGCCGCCGGCCAAATCGTGATCGGCCTGCTCGGACTCCTGTTGTGCAGGTTGCTGTACCGGGGGGACGTCGCCTTCGAGGCGTCGACTGGCGGCTTCACCGACCTGATGCTCAGCCGCCTCGTGTCGACCGGCTTCGCCTGGCAGGGGGGCATCTCGATTCCCCTGTTCGTGGTCTTCATCGTCGGGCTTGCGATCTTCGCCTACGCGAAGCGCACCTCGTCGGAGCGCGAAGTGCAGGCCTTCGCGATCTACCTGTCCCTCGCGGCATTCCTGGCGTTCTGCGCGATCACTCCGCTGAACCCCTACTGGATCGCACTCATGGCACCGTTCGCCGTGCTCATCATCTTCGCGAACCCCCGGCACCTCACGCTCAATACCCTGCTCGAGGTGAGCCTCTCGTCGTCCCTCGGCCTCATCTACATGCTCGTCGGGTACTCGATGTACAACTCGGGGATGTTCAACTTCCTCTACTTCGGTCGGTTCATCCCACCGGCCGACCCCCAGAGGTTCGACACCCCGGGAGACATCCTGCGCGGACTCGGGATCGACGGAAGCATCCTGGTCTTCTTCGTGGGGTTCATGATCGCCGTCGCCCTCGCCGTGCTGATCGTCAATTACCCCCGGGCATCCTTCATCGAAGGAATGCCGAACAACCAGACGATCAAGCGCAGCGTCGTCTGGCTTCGGATCGCGGCCCTGGTCGGGTTCTGCGCGCTCCTCTTCGCCATGTACCTCATCCCCGCTCGTGCCGTGGCCTACTCATCGACCTCGCCGACGCCGGAGCTCACCGACGTCGATGTGCTCGCACCGGGGTCGGTCATCGAGGAGGAGCTCACGTTCGAGTCCGCCATCTCGGTAGACAGGATGGAGGTCGGCATGGATGCTTCGGCTGCGACCTGGATCAACTCCGCTGCGGTGACGGCCACCATCCTGGACTCCTCGGGTACGGCGGTCTTCGAGGGCGCAACCCCGATGAACGCCATCGGAGTCGGGCTCGCGTCGTTCCCGACGGGTGGTCTTGTGCTTGAAGCCGACGAGACCTACACGCTCCGCCTGCAGGGTCGCGACTCCGAGGGCGACCCCGTCTTCGTGCAGATCAACCCGGAGCAGAACCGATTCCCCACGACGGAGAACGGCAAGACCATCAAGGGCGACCTCGTCCTGATCCTCAACGGCACGACGGTCGGATAGCGGGCGACTGGCGCTCTAGGGCGCTTGAGCTGGGGCGGGTGCATCCGTCTCGCCCGGGACCGCGTACTCGCTGGTGGCGGCATCCTGTGCTCGAAGAGTACGCCGCATGATGAGAACCAGGATCACGGCAGCGCCCGCCAGCAGAAGGTCACCGGCCGTGAACATCGCGCGCGACAGCAGCGTGGACGCCGTCGCATAGATCTCGGGCACGCCGATGGCGAGCAACACGACGATCATGACGAGCTCACGGATACCAGCGCCCGAGGGCAGAATCGGTGCGACAAGACTCGCCGTGAAGCCGAGGCTCAGGCCACCGCCGAGCATGATCACCGTGATGAACGACCACGGAACGACCTCGCCGACGAGCAGGTGAAGGTGCAGGCCGTACAGCACGTACGACAGCAGTGACCAGCCCAACGCTGCGCCAACCGTGCCGAACCGCACGCGGTGCTCCAGAGGAGGGCGGCGGAACACTTTGAGCGCGAGGTTGGAGAGCCACGTCATCACCCGCGGGTGCAGGCAGACCAGCCCGATCGGCAGCAGCACGTAGAGCCACGCGAGCGCCGGCTGGTCCGTGACGACCGTCGGGATGACGCTGGCCCCGAGAAAGAGCGATGCCACCACGCCGACACCCGCCGCGTACAGCGTCGTCACGAGCACACGTGCCCTCGCGATGCCGTACTGGCGGCCGAGTTCCATCTGCATGAGGTAGCCCCAGACCGAACCGGGAACATACTTTCCCAGTTGGCCGACCAGCATGATCTGCGAGCCGCGCGCGAGCGGTACCGGGTGGCCCAGGCCGTTCAGGATCGTGACCCAGCTGAGCACGTTCGCGAGCATGCCCACCAGGAGCACCGCGAAGGACCCCAGAAGTGCCGGCACGGGAATCTGCGCGATGACCTCGGTGATCTGCGTCCATCGATCGGCGAAGAAGGCGACCGCGAAACCGATCACAATTGCGAGAGCGACGTAACGGATGACGGTGAGAATGCGCGAACGGCGTCGTGAGCCTGGTTTCACCTCGACGTCGGCCACCCCACCTACCCCTGCCCTCTCAGGTAGTCCCGAGTTGTCCACGCCCGGCCCCCGCGTGTTCGGGCCAAGTCAGTGGCCTATCCTATGTCCATCCCATTCCGCTCGCCCTGAAAGTTGACACAGATCGTGCCGAGCCCAGCTGCGCTGGTGATTATCCCCACGTACAACGAACGGGAGAGCATCGAACGAATCCTTCCGCGCGTCCTCGCGACCGGAGTCGATGTGCTGGTCGTGGATGACGCGAGCCCCGATGGAACCGGCGAGTACGTCGCATCCCTCGCCACCGTCGAGCCGCGCATCCATCTGCTCGCGCGTGGGGGAAAGCAGGGCCTGGGGCCCGCGTATCTCGCGGGCTTCGCGTGGGGCCTCGAGCGCGACTACGAGGTGCTGGTCGAGTTGGACGCCGATGGTTCACATCCGCCCGAGGTCATCCCCACGATGCTCGCGGTTCTCGCGGACGACACGACAGGCCGCGTCGGCGGCGTCATCGGTTCGCGCTGGGTCGCGGGAGGCTCGGTCGTGAACTGGCCGACGAGCCGCAAGTTCATCAGCCGGGGCGGCAGCTGGTACGCGCGCACCATGCTCGGGCTGAAGGTCAAGGACGTGACCGCCGGGTACCGCGCCTACCCCGCCGACGTGCTCCGGTCGCTGCCGCTCGCGGGCATCGAGTCCCACGGCTACTGCTTCCAGATCGACATGACGCGGCGCATCGCCGCCCAGGGGCTCGACCTCATCGAGGTGCCGATCGAGTTCCGCGACCGAGAGTTCGGAGACTCCAAGATGAGTGGGGCGATCGTGCGCGAGGCGATGGTCAAGGTGACCGAGTGGGGTTTCGCGCGGATCTTCCGCCGCGGCGCATAACAAAACCCCCGCGAGAGCAGTGCTCCTGCGGGGGTTCTGTCTACAGCGTGTGACTACAGCGCGGCCAGCGTCTCCAGCAGCTCGTCGCCGGGGGCGACGTGGCTGATGTTGGCCTCGATCTCGGCGCGGCCGAGCAGCTCGTCCATCTTGCGACGACGGTTCTTGTTGACCAGCGTCACGACGGTGCCCTGCTTGCCGGCGCGGCCGGTGCGTCCGGAGCGGTGGAGGTACGTCTTGTACTCCTCCGGTGCGTCGGCCTGGATCACGAGTGAGATGTCATCGACGTGGATGCCGCGTGCCGCGACATCCGTCGCCACGAGCACGTTGACCCGGCCGCTGGTGAGCAGGCTCAGGTTGCGCGTGCGGCGCGACTGGTTGAGGTCACCGTGGAGGCTCGTCGCGGGGATGCCGGCGTCTTCGAGGAAGTCGCTCATCTCCTCGGCGAAGGCGCGCGTACGGGTGAAGACGAGTGTCTTGCCCTCGCCGCTCGCGAGCTGCTCGATGATCGCACGCTTGTCGCGCTGCTCGATGAGGAGCACGCGGTGGTCGATGGTCGACGACGCCTGGTCTTCACCGGCGACCTCGTGCACGGACGGCTCAACGAGGAACTCCTTGACGAGAGTGGCAACACCCTTGTCGAGCGTGGCCGAGAACAGCAGCTTCTGGCCGCCGTCCTTGGTCTCGCGCAGGATGCGCTGCACGGGCTCGAGGAAGCCGAGATCGCACATGTGGTCCGCCTCGTCGAGCACGGTGACCATCACGTTGCTGAGGTCGAGACGACCCTGCTCGATGAGGTCCTCGACGCGACCGGGGGTCGCGATGATGATGTCGACGCCACGCTGGAGGGCAGAGACCTGCTTGTACTGGGGAACGCCACCGACGATGGTCGTCGTGAAGAGGCCGACGCTGCGGGCGATGGGCTGCACCGTACGGTCGATCTGCTGGGCGAGCTCGCGGGTGGGAGCGAGGATGAGCGCGCGCGGGGCGCGACCCATCTTGCGGTCCTTGCCACCGTTGTTCTCCATGAGGCGCTCGACGAGCGGGGCGCCGAAAGCGATGGTCTTGCCGGAGCCGGTCTTGCCGCGGCCGAGCACGTCCTTGCCTGCGAGCACGTCTGGGATAGTCGCGGCCTGGATCGGGAACGGTGCAGCGGCACCCATTTCGCCCAGCTGGCGAACGATGTTGCTGCCGAGGCCGAGGTCGGCGAAGGTGGTGCCCTCGACGTCGCCTGCGGTGATGGCGGATGCCTCGAGACGCTCGAGCACGACGTCATCCTGCTGGTGGAAGGCCTTCACCTCGCGGTCGGGGTAGTACGAGGAGTCGCGGCGGGGTGCACGCTCGTCGAAGTCGCGACGCGGTGCGCGCTCTGCGCGGTCGTAGGAGGGGCGCTCGGTGCGAGCCGGGCGGTCAGCACGGTCGAAGGAGCGGGCCGGACGGTCGCTGTTGTACGACGGGCGGTCGTTGCGAGCCGGGCGGTCGCCGTAGGAGGGACGCTCTGAGCGCTGCGGACGCTCGTAGGAGTCGCGCTGCGGGCGGTCGTTGTTGTAGTCGCGCTGCGGGCGGTCGGTGCGGGGGGCGCGGTCGTTGTACGACGGGCGGTCCGTGCGAGCAGGACGGTCACCGTACGACGGACGCTCCGAACGCGCGGGGCGGTCGTTGTACGAGTCGCGCTGTGGGCGGTCGCCGTAGGCGGGGCGCTCTGAGCGCTGCGGGCGGTCGCCGTATGACGGACGGTCGTTGCGGGCCGGGCGGTCGCCGTAGCTCGGACGGTCGTTGCGCGGGGCGCGGTCACCGTACGAGGGACGCTCGGTGCGAGCCGGACGGTCACCGTAGGCGGGGCGCTCGGTGCGGGCGTTGCGGTCACCGTACGCGGGGCGGGCCGGCTTCTCGCGCGGGGTCCAGTCGGGGCGACGGTCGTCGCGGGCCGGCTTCGCGTTGCCGTAGGCAGGGCGGTCGCCGGTGCGGGCGGCACGGTCATCCGCGGTCCAACGCTTCTTGGGTGCGGATGCCGCGTCAGCCTTGTAACCGCGGTGGTTGGGGCTGCGCGAACCCGACTTGGGCGCGCCTGACTTGGAGTTCTTGCCGTAGGAAGGCTTGTCGTACTGGGGCATGGTGATACTTTCCGGGTTTTCGTTTACGCATGGCAGCACGCCGCGAAATGAACCGCGCGCACTGCTGAACCCGGGCAGTCTTTGACCGAGGCCGTCACATACATGGTGATTGTCGAGCAGCAGATGTGCTGTCGAACCGGCCTAAAGACACACAAACCCTGTGGCGCACGAAAGCGCCCGTCTTGAGCCGACTTAGATACGGTACTCGATCGAGCGCGAGAACTCTAGGGTTGGTTCGCTCCCGGGCGTGTCAGCCTGGGGTTGGTCAGCGCTCGAAGCGAGCCGGGCCCGTGAATTCCACCGCCGTGCGGATGCGCTCCACCATGTCGGGCTCCATGTCGGGCAGGGCGTCGAGGTCGAACCACGCCGCCTCAGTGTTCTCCCCGTCAGCCGGCCACGGGTCCCCCGACACGAAATCGCAACGGAAGGTGAGATCGACGTACTGCGAGACATCCCCGTTGGAGTAGGTGATGGGCGGGATGACGTGCACCCAGGTGAGCGCAGTGGCTCTGGCCACGACACCAGCTTCCTCGAGCGTCTCGCGCTCGGCGGCCGTCGCGGGTTCCTCAGCGGGGTCGACGATGCCGGTGACGGGAGTCCACGCGCCAGTGTCTGCACGCTTGACGAGCAACACCTCGTTGTCGCGCAGCACGACGGCGCTGACCCCCATCAACCACAGGGGGTCGTTGCCGATCTTGGCGCGCAGGGCGAGGACGAAGTCAGGTGTGGCCACCCGCCGAGCCTAGCGACCGTCAGGGTGCGGCTCATCCTCCGACGGGGCTGGCGGCACGACCGGAACCTGCGGTGGTGCGGGCGGGAGAGGCGCGGATGCCGGGGGCGCTGCCTGAACGGGCGGTGCGGCCTGAACGGGCGGTGCGGCCTGAACGGGCGGTGCCGGTTCGGCGAGCGGGGCGGGCGCCGGCCACGCGGGAAGCGTGGGCGCCTGCTGGGGTGGCGCGGCGTGCACCGGGGGTGCGATCGGTGCCGAAACGGGGGGCGCCGGCGGCAGCTGCTGCGCGATGGGCGGCGCGGTCGGCAAGCCGCCCGCGGGTGCTTCTGGCGCTGGCGGGACCGGCGCTGGGGGCACAATGGGCGCGGGTGCGGGCGGAGCAGCGGGCATGGCCGGCGGAGCTGTCGGGGCGGCGGGAGCAGTCGGGGCGGCCGGAGCAGCGGGAGCAGTCGGCGCGGCCGGAGCAGTCGGCGCACTCGGGGCGGCTGGCGCAGTCGGAGCGAAGGGCACCCCAGGGGCAGGTACAGCGGCGACGGGCGGTTCGGGAGCGGCCGGCGCAGTCGGCGTTGACGGAACCGCATCCGCGGCCGGGAACGTCGTCGGCTTCGAGGCGTGCGGCGCCGGCGGAGCCGCCTCCGTGTCATCCAGCACTTCCGTCACCGCGGCGTGCGACGGCCCGCCGGAGTGGGCCGGGCCGACAACGGGCGTTGCGGCGGCGGCGGCCGGCGCACCCGGGGTGGTGGGCGGAGGCGACTTACGCGCGGCCTTCGCGGCCCGACGCTCTGCCCTCCACTCGCCGAGTCGGTACACGAGGTAGTACAGCGCCGGCAGCACAACGAGGGTCAGAATGGTGGACGACGCAAGGCCGCCGATCACGATGATGCCGAGCGGCTGGGAGATGAAACCACCATGCCCGGTTAGTCCCATCGCGAGCGGCAGCAGCGCGAAGATCGTCGCCGCGGCGGTCATGAGGATCGGACGCAGACGCCTGGAGGAACCGTGGATGACGGCATCCCGGAGGCGCATACCCCTAGCCCTGTACTGGTTGATCAGGTCGACGAGCACGATTGCGTTGGTCACCACGATGCCGATGAGCATGAGCACGCCGATGAGGGAGGCGACGCCGAGTGGAATGCCCGATGCGAGCTGAAGCGCAATTGCGCCCGTGGCCGCGAATGGCACAGAGATCAGTAGCAGCAACGGCTGCAGGAGGCTCTTGAACGTCGCGACCATCACGACGTACACGATGAGGATCGCCACGAGCAGCGCGAGCCCGAGCTGCGTGAACGCGTCGGACTGCTGCGAGGTGACACCGCCGAGTTCGGCCGAGGCACCGGCGGGCAGGTCGAGCGACTCGAGCTCCGTCGAGACGACGGTGGATGCCGTACCGACGTCATCGCCGTTGGGGGTCACCGCGACCGTCGCACTGCGCTCACCCTTGATCGTGGTGATGCTCGACGGCCCGTTGGCCTGCTCGACGGTGGCGAGGTCGCTCAGCGGCACGAGGCCCAGCGCGGTCGGAATCTCGAAGGCGCGGAGCTCCTCGATCGTCGTCGGCGCACTCTCGTTGAGGATGTAGATCGACAGGGTCTTCTCGTCGATCACGACCGATCCCACAGCGCTCGGGTTCATTGCCGCCGTGACGATACCGCCCACGGCGATCTCACTGAGGCCGCGCTCGGCGGCCGCATCGCGGTCCACCGCGATCTCGATGTAGGGCTGCTCGTCAGAGAGGTTGCTCGTGGCCTGGGCGACCACGTCGAGACCAGCCATGGCTGTCTGGATCTGGTCGGCTGTCTGGTTCAGCTCGTCCTCGGTCGTCGCCGTGATGTTGATGTTGATGGTGGATGACGCGAACCCACCCTGCGCAGCGGCAATCGTCACCTCGCCGACGTCAGTGAGGCTCTCGATCTTGGCGCGGACCTCGTTCTGGAGTTCGGTCTGGTCGGCGTCGGGATCCGTGGTGAGCGAGAACGTCGCTCCACTCGAGCCGCTGAAGGCCGCGCGGAGTGAGCTGCCACCCGAGCCGATGGAGGTCTGTACGGTGTCGACTCCGGGGACCTCGAGCAGGGCCTTCTCGACGGTCATCGCCGCGGCATCCTGAGCTTCGAGACTCGAGCCGAGGCCGAGCTTCTGGTTGACCGTCAGCGTGTTCTGGCCGCTGTCACCGATGAAGTTCGTCGGCAGGAACTGCGCGGCGTAGAGCGTGCCGCCGAGGAGTAGCACCGACGCGAACAGCACGATCGCGCCCTTCCACGCGGCGGAGAGAGTCCACCGGATGATGGGGAGGTACGCCTTCTGGAGACGCGTCGGCGTCTCGAGCTCGTCGCGCTCCTCGGCCGTTGCCGGTATCGGTCCATCGTGCTTGGGCACCTTGATCTTGTTGCCCAGGAACCAGTACGCGAGCACCGGCACGATCGTGAGCGAGACGAAGAGGGATGCCGCGAGCGCGATCGTCACCGTGAGGGCGAAGGGCCGGAACAGCTCACCCGTGATGTCCCCGACCAGCGCGAGCGGAAGGAACACGGCCACCGTGGTCACGGTCGACGCCGTGATCGCGCCGGCGACCTCCTTGACCGCGGTCTGGATGGCCTGCAGCTTGGGCTCGCCGAGCGTGAGGTGTCGTTTGATGTTCTCGATCACGACAATCGAGTCGTCCACCACGCGGCCGATCGAGATCGTAAGTGCACCGAGGGTGATCACGTTGAGGGTGTACCCGGAGACCTGCATGCCGATGAAGGTGATGAGCACCGAGGCGGGGATGGAGATCGCGGTCACGAGGGTGGAGCGAATGGACAACAGGAAGATCAGGATGATGATCACCGCGAACGCGAGGCCGAGGAGACCCTCGGTCGCGAGGCTGTTGATCGACTCCTGGATGAAGGGGGCCTGGTCGAAGACGACCGTGAACTTGGTGTTCGATCCGAGGGCCGCCTCAAGATCGGGCAGTGCGGCGACAACGGCCTGTGAGACAGCGACGGTGTTACCACTCGGCGCCTTGGAGATGGCGATCGTGACGGACGGCTCCCCGTTGACGCGCGAGATGCCCGTAACCGGGTCGTCGACGATCTGGACGGTCGCGACATCCGCGATCGTCGTTACCTCGGTGGAGGGCGCTGCGGGGGCCCCGGTCGCGGTCGCGAGGAGGGGAAGGGCAGCGATCTCCTCCGTATCGGTGAGGCGTTCACCCGCCTGAACGGTGAGCGTCTGGCCGTCTTCGGTGATCTGGCCAGCGGGCAGCAGCACGCCGTTCGAGTCGAGAGCGTCACGGATGGCCTGCGTGCTGAGACCGCGGAGCGCCAACTCGGCAGGGTCGGGGGTGATGACGACGCGCTGTGTGGTGGTGCCGAGCAGCGAGGCATCGCTCACACCGTCGAGCTTCTTCAGGTCGACAACGGTGGATGACTCGAGCCTTGAGGCGAGATCGATCGGGTCGAGGTCACTCGTGACGGCGATCTGGATCACGGGGAGGTCGGAGAAGTTGAAGGTGAGCACCTGGGTGTCGACCGACTCCGGGATCTGCGAGCCCAGGCGGTTGATCGCCGACTGGATCTTCTGCTCCGCCGTCGAGATGTTGGTGCCGTAGGTGAAGGCGGCCGTGATGCTCGACACGTTCGCACTGGATGTAGCGGTCGTGGAGTCGAGGCCGGCGACACCCTGGATGGCGGCCTCGATGGGGCCGGAGACATCCTTGTCGACAACTGCCGGGCTCGCGCCCGGGTAGGTGCTCACGATGAACACCTGCGGCAGCGAGAGTGACGGGATCAGCTCCTGCTTGAGCGAGGTGAGCGCGATGCCGCCGAACACCCCCACCACGATGGTGACGAGGGCGATGAGAGCGCGGTTGCGCAGGCTGAAAACCGAGAGAAGGTGCACATCAGATTATCGCTCGGTTGTGCGACGGGGCGCATACTCCTGAGGGAGTAAGTGGATAGCTGCTGGTCAGACCACCGAGGCGAGATCGTCGGGCGCTTCGGCGGCGGCCGGATAGCGCATCACCGTCGCCCAGGCGCGGGCGAGGGCATCCACCCCCCTGACCGTGTGCTCCTCGGAGTAGGAGAACGGAATCCGGATGAAGCGCTCGAACGCGCCATCAACCCCGAAACGTGGGCCAGCGGCGATCACGAGTCCCTCGTTGCGCGCGGCGATCGCGAGCTGTGAGCTGACCGGCTCGCCGAGGCTCACCCACGACGTGAGGCCGCCGGAGGTGTGGGGAACGTTCCACTCCGGCAGACGCTCGCGCAGGAGTCGCACGAGACGGTCGCGCCCCACGCGGAGGTAGGCGCGGCGCTGGTCGAGGATCGAATCGAAGTCCCTGAGCAGGTGCGCGACGACGAGCTGCTCCATGATCGGGGTTCCCAGGTCGCTCGAGAATCGAGCGCGAGCCAGGCGCTGGATGACGGTGCGATCCGCCCTGATCCAGCCGACCCGGAGACCGCCCCACACGGTCTTGCCGACTGAGCCGATGAGGATCGCGTTGCCGTGCGCCGCGATCGGCAACGGCGAGGCCTGCCCGTCGAGACCCAGCTCGGCCATGGTCTCGTCGGCCACGATCGTCGTGCCGTGGCGCGCGGCGAGACCGAGGAGCCACTCCCGCTGCTCGTCGGGCATCGTGCGCCCCGTCGGATTGTGGTTGTCGGGCATGAGGTAGCCGAGCGCAGGACTCGAGCGCTGGATGGATTGCTCGAGGGCCGCGGCATCCCACCCGTCGTCGGTCGTGACGCTGACCGGGAGCACCCGCGCCCCCGCTGTACGGAGCGCATCGAGGGCGTGCGGATAGGTCGGATGCTCGATCAGCGCGCGATCGCCCCTGCCCATGATCGTGCGCGCAACGAGGGCGATCGCGTTCTGGGCACCGACCGTCACCATCACCTGGTCGGCGCTGGTCGGCAGACCGCGCGCCGTGTACCGGTCGGCGATCGCCTCGCGGAGCACGTCGAGGCCGTACGCGTCGAAGCCGGACTCGCCGAGGTAGCCGGGGAGCTGCGCTGCAGCGGCCTGTGCGGCATCGGCCACCTCTGGTATCGCCGGCATGGTCGCCTTGCTCAGGTCGAGAAGATCGGGGTAGGTGCCGTCGAACGCGACGTGCTGCCGAGCGGGCAGCTGTGCGACGCTGCCCGACCCACGCACGCTCAGCAGGTAGCCGGTCTCGCGCAGGGCCGCGTAGGCGGCAGTGACGGTAGTGCGGCTCACGCCCAGCTGGGCGGCGAGCTCGCGTTCGGCTGGCAGGCGCGTGCTGGTCGCGATGCGGCCGTCGAGGATGAGCAGACGAATGCGGTCGGCCAGCGCCGCGTAGGCGACCCCAGCGTCACGCCATCCCGCGAGAAGGGTGGCCAATGCTCGCGCTGAGAGAGTGCTCATGGGGCCACAGTAGAACGATTGGCCTCTTGTGTCCAGTCCAATACAGGAATTGGATTGCCTCATGTCCAGTCCACGTCTGCTCTTCGCTCGTCGCGCCACACAATTGGTTGCGGGACTGTTTCTCTACGGCTTCGCCATCGCGCTCATCGTGCGGGCCGCGATCGGCGTCTCGCCGTGGGATGTCCTCACCCAGGGCATCGTCGCGCAGACCGGGCTCTCGTTCGGGCTCGTCACAAACGTCGTGGGCGGGCTCGTGCTGCTGCTCTGGATCCCCATCCGCCAGCGGCCGGGTGTCGGCACCGTGCTGAACGTGCTGCTCGTCGGCCCGAGCGCCGAATTCGGGCTCTGGCTCATCCCGGAGCAGACCGACCTCGTCGTGCGCATCGCACTCTTCGCCGGTGGGCTCGCGCTGCTCGCCGTTGCCACGGGCCTGTACATCGGTGCCGGGTACGGGCCAGGGCCACGCGATGGGCTGATGACGGGCATCCATCGGCGCTGGGGCATCCGGATCTGGATCGTGCGCACAGCTATCGAGGTGACCGTGCTCTCGATCGGCTGGGTGCTCGGCGGCAACGTCGGCATCGGAACCCTGCTCTTCGCCCTGCTGATCGGACCGATGGTCGGCGTGACCCTGCCGCTTCTGCGGGTGCGTCTGCCCCGCGAGACCGAGACTCCGCGAGAGGTGGTGACGACATGATGGTGATGATGATCGCGCTCGGTGCGCTCGCCCTGTGGAGCGCAATCGCGACGGTGGAGCTGGTCTCCCGCGACGGCTACGGCCGCGTCCCGACCCTCGAGTGGACGGTGGGCGGCTGACCGCACAGCCTCCCGCACTCGACCCCCGCGAAAAGCTACCTACCGCCGTATCGGATGCTCCGACCGGCCGATAAGTGGCTTCTCGCGGGGGTTCGTGCTTCTAGTGGAGGTGCTTCTCCGCGTAGACGCGCATCGCGTCTCGCACGAAGGCGGCGTTCTCAGTGCCGCCGTAGTTCGCGGCGAAGCGCTCGTCAGCGACGTACATGTCGCCGAGCCCCACGAAGTACGCCCTCGTGGGGGCGCTGCCGGCACCCGGAGTTCCCGGTATGCCAGCGAGCCACTCGGCGTGACGCTCTGCGAGCGCCTGGGCCTCGTCGCTCTCCGGTGAGATACCGGATGCCGCGGCGGTAGCCCAGTCGGTGCCCAGCTCGGCCACCTTCTGCTTCCACCCCGCCTGCTGCTCCTTCGACATCGAGCGCCACCACGCATCGCTGTCCGCGTACGCCTGTGCGCCCCACCGCTCCTCGACCTCCTCCTTGTACTGGGTGTGGTCGAATCCGTCGAACATGGTCTCTGCCATCAGTTGTTCACCTCCTCTCAGATCCTTGATCGTGTTCTCGACGCTGGCGATCTGCCGGTCGAGACGATTCCTCTCCTGCTGCAGCCAGTCGAGGTGCGTGGTGAGCGCCGCGGCATCGTCGCGCTGCCCGGCGAGCACGTCGGCGATGGCCGGGATGCCCAAGCCGAGGTCACGCAACATGAGCACCCGCTGCAGCCGCACGAGCGCGCGCTCGTCGTAGTAGCGGTACCCGTTGTCACCGATGCGCGTTGGCGTCACGAGCCCGACGCTGTCGTAGTGCCGAAGCGTCCGGGATGTCGTGCCCGCCAGCCGCGCTATGTCCTGGATCGACCAGTCCATGGCGCCCTCCTCTCTCGTGGACACCACGCTAAAGGTTGACGCAACGTCAATGTCAAGCCGCCCGCATCCGCCCCCCTCCGCTTCTCTTCTTTCACTTTTCTCCGGAGGTGTCGCCCGTGGGAGCGCTCCTTTCCGAAACAGGTGTGAGTTCGGGGCAGATCCTCCGGAAAAGAGTGACAACAGGTGGGGCAAGGAGATCCTGCAGAGGAGGGCACGCAGCTAGTGCGTCTTCGGCGCGGGCCTCGCACGAAGGTGGATGCGCTTGCCCTCTTTACTGAAGATGGAGAGGATCTCGGCCGGGCCCGAGCCGGTGGCCGCAAGCCAGTGCGGGATGCGCGTGTCGAACTCGGCCGCCTCGCCGGGGCCGAGCGTGACATCCTGCTCACCGATCACGAGCCGGAGCCTGCCCGAGAGCACATAGAGCCACTCCTGGCCGTCGTGCACCTTCGGCTCGGGTGTCACCGTCACTCCTGCCGGGTTCGCCGGGAACGTCACCTTGTAGGTCTGCACCGGGCTCGACTCCGGCGAGAGCGTCTCGTACTGCGTGTCTCCGACCCGTTTCGTCGTGCGGGGCACTCGCGGGTCCGCAACCGCCCTCGGCACGATGTCGTCGAGTTCCAGCCGCAGCGCTCGCGCGATCGGCACGACGAGTTCGAGGTTCGGCGCACGCTTTCCCGCCTCGAGCCGGGACAGGGTGCTCGACGAGATCCCGGTGGTACGCGAGAGCTCCGCGAGCGTCATGCTGCGCTTCTCGCGCCAGTTCTTGAGTCGAGGTCCGATCAGCGCGAGCGAGTCATCCTGCATCGTCATCTCCTTGCCAATTCGGCACCGATATTTGCTGACACGGTAGCAGCTCCGGATGCTCGAAGCATGACCCATCACGAACCAACACTCCCCCGCCAACGGTGGGACGTCATCATCATCGGAGGCGGGGCAGCCGGCCTCAGCGCCGCCCTCATCCTGGCCAGGGCACGGCGCCGCGTTCTCGTGCTCGACGCACACGAGCCGCGCAACAGGTTCGCTCCGCACATGCACGGGGTACTCAGTCGCGACGGCTACTCGCCACTCGACCTCGTGTCTGACGGATACCGCGAAGTGCGCGCCGTCGACGGCGTTATCGTCACGGCGAGGGTCGTGGAGACGAGATCGCTGAACGTCGGCTTCGAGGTGCTGACCGACACCGGCGAGCGTGCCACTGCCCGCCATCTCGTCGTGGCAACGGGTGCGCGCGACGAACTCCCCGCGATTCCCGGACTCGCCGAGCAGTGGGGCCGGGGCGTGGTCGCCTGTCCCTACTGCGACGGGTATGAATCACGCGAGCGACGGATCGCGGTGCTCGCGTCGACGGTGGCGGGCGTGCACAAGGCCCACATGCTGCGGTCGTACTCGCGCGACGTCACCGTGTTCTCGGCCCTCGCGGGAGAGCTGCCGTCGCAGGAGCGTCTCGTGCTCGAGGATCGCGGCATACGAGTGGATGCCCGGGGCATCTCCCACGTCGTCGCCGAGGGTGACACGATCACCGCGCTCGCACTCGACGACGGAGCCGTCGTGCCGGTCGATGTCGTCTTCGCCGAACCCACCCTCGTCGCCCTCGATGAGCCACTCAGGAACCTCGGCGTGGAGCAGACCGACACCCCCATGGGCCCATGGACGGCCGTCGACCCGTTCGGGCGCACGAGCGTCGCCCGCGTGTGGGCCGTGGGCAACGCGGCGAATCCGGGAGCGCTGGTCCCCATCGCCGCGGGGTCCGGAGCCACGGCGGCCCTGGCGATTAACCGGGAGCTCATCGCCGAGGAGATCGCCGCGGCATCCGCTCGCGTTGCTGCGGCCGCGCTCATCGACCCCGCGGAGTTCTGGGAGGCGCGGTACGCGACGCATCGACAGGAGAGCGGGCAGGTGTGGAGCGGACAGCTGAATGCAACGGTCGAGCGGGAGGCCGAGGCCCTCGCGCCCGGGAAGGCGCTCGATCTCGGTTGCGGCGAAGGCGGCGATGCCCTGTGGTTCGCGTCGCGAGGCTGGACAGTGACGGCGATCGACATCTCCGCCGCGGCACTCGAGGTCGGCGCGGCTCGAGCCGAGGAGGCGGGGCTGGGCGACCGCATCGAGTGGGTTCGCGCGGACCTCGGTTCGTGGCATCCGTCCGGCGAGTTCGATCTCGTGAGCGCGGCGTTCCTGCACTCGCCCGTCGAGCTGGCGCGCGAGGAGATCCTCCGGCGAGCGCTCTCGGCAGTCGCTCCGGGCGGCCAGTTGCTGGTGGTCGGACACGGGGAGTTCCCGCCGGGAAACCATCATGAGCACTCGGATGCCCCGCCGCTGCCCACCGCGGACCAGGTCCTCGCCGCGCTCGAACTGCCAGCGGGCTGGAGCGTCGAGGCCATCGGCACCCGAGAGCGCGTGGGCACCGGGCGGGATGGCGCGAGCGCAACGTTCGTGGACACCGTCGTGCGCGTGCGACGGAATTTCGCGATATAGCTTGACTCACATCGCAACGCGATATAACGTGTTTCACGACATACGCGATATAGCGCGAGAAGGAGGGCCCGATGGCTCAGGAGAAGTGGATCGTCGACGGCGAGAAGGTCATCGACCTCGACGGCATCAGCAGCCTCAAGGTGGGACTCATCGCGGGGCAGGTCAACGTCATCGGTCATGACGAGCCGGGCACGCGCATTGAGGTGCACTCGGTCACCGGGCGCGAGTTGAAGATCAGCGTCGACGGCCACACGCTGGAGATCGATCATCCGCAACTGCGCTGGGACAACTTCATCGACGTGTTTTCGTCGTGGCGCGGCGGGACTGCGAAGGCAGACATCAGCATCCGTGTGCCCCGAGATGTCGCGCTCAAGTTCGGTGTGATCTCCGCCAGCGGCCTCATCTCCGGGCTCCGATCGGATGCCTCGATCTCCACCGTCAGCGGCGACCTCGTGATCGACGACATCGAGGGCAACCTCACCCTCAACGCCGTCGGCGGCGAACTCTCGGTGCGCGGTCACAAGGGCAGGATCACGGCGCACACCGTGAACGGTGACGTGACGGCATCCGGTGCCATCTCGCGCTTCTCCTCGGACTCGGTGACGGGCGAGGTCTTCCTCGACCTGACCGGAATCCCCGACGAGGTCGCCGTCAACACCGTGAGCGGCAACGTCACGACTCGGCTCGGCGCCGACGTTCCCGTGCAGTACCGCATCAACACCGTGAGCGGTCGCATCCTGCTCGACAACGCCGAGGTTCGAGGGGCCCGCGGGTCGTACACCGGCCGCGTCGGCGACCTCGACAAGCACTGGCTCGACTTCAAGGTCAACACGGTCTCCGGTCACGTCTCGGTTCTGCACTCGGTGTCGGCATGACCCCGCCCGTCTTCGCCCACGGCCACCTGCGCCTCTACCTGCTGAGCCTGCTCGCCGAGTCCGGTCGCGGGATGCACGGCTACGAGCTCATCCAGGCCCTCGGCGATCGCTTCGGCGGCACGTACGTGCCGAGCGCGGGAACGATCTACCCGCGCCTCGGCAAGCTCGAGGAGGAGGGGCTCGTCACGAAGGTCGCCGACGGTCGCAAGACCGTCTACGAGATCACGGATGCCGGGCGAGCCGAACTCGACGCGAGGGCTTCGGAGCTCGACGGCATCGAGAACGGTGTCACCGACTCCGTTCGGCGCTTGGCCGACGAGGTCCGCTCGTCGGTGAACGACGCGATGCGTTCGCTCCGCGCCGAGCTTGCGGCCGCCGCCAGGGAGGCCAAGACGGAGGCCCGGTTCACGGCCACGGTGATTCCCGACAACGACCACGTCGAGGCTCGCGTGCAACTGCAGGAGGCGGAGGCACTGCTCGCCGAGTTCCGGTCGACCGTGCGCTCTGAGCTGCGGCTGCGGGCATCCCGGGGCGGGCTCACGGCCGAGACGGTCACGGCTCTCCGCGAGGGTCTCGACACGATCCGCGGGCGGCTGTAAGTCCGCTGGTTGAGTAGGCCCGCGAAGCGGCCGTTATCGAAACCTCACCTACGTGCAACAAGATCCACGTTGGTGAGGTTTCGATAACGCCGGGCTGCGCCGCGGCTACTCAACCAACTAAGGGTGACGCCGGTACTACCCCGCGAACGAGACCGGCAGGTACAGGTCCTGCACGCGGTCGTTCAACGCCGTGTGGTCGTCGCGAGTGAAGATGCCACACGCGTCCACGCGGCAATCGAAGCCCTCCCCGACCGGGTCGCCCACCTCGAGGTAGGCGGTGAACGTTCCCGTCTCGACATCGTCGTAGCTCCGAGCACCGAACAGCTTCCAGGCCCAGTCGTCGTTGATCCAGTTGCTCGGGGCGTACTGCACGGTGCCGGCCTCGACATCCGTCTGCTGCTGGTCGGGAACACCGCCGATGCACGGGCCGGGCTTCACGCTCGGGTCGCTCGGGATCACGCAGATCGCAACATAGATGCCCTGGGATGCGTCGTAACCCGTGCCGCTCACGATGAGGCGTTGCCCCACCTCGAGTGCCGCCAGATCAACCTGCATGCCGGGTCGCACCGGGAACACCTGCAGCTCGCGGGTTCGGCCGTCATCGCCCGTGGCGTTGACCTCGAGGGGGAAGCCCGTCACGTCGCCCTGGCCAGCAGACCCCTGGTTCACGTGGGTGATGATCGGCGCAACGACAATCCCGATCGGCACCGCCAGGATGACGGCGATGACCACGATCACCCACGGCCAGCGGCGCTTTGCGACTGCGGTTGACGACATGGGGGAATTCTAGGCCGCGTGCGCTTGTTCACAGTGGGTTGCGCAGGAGTACGCTTGCCCCTCGTGACAGACGAAGCCCGGTCACCCAAACGGTGGCTGATCGGGGAGCCTCTGGCCTCCGACAAGCTCGAGGGCCAGCTACTCCCCAAGCACCTCGCGCTACCCATTTTCGCGAGCGACCCGCTCTCCTCTGTGGCCTACGCGCCGCAGGAACTCCTCATGATCCTGCTGCTCGGCGGGCTCGCGTTCCTGTCCTTCGCCCCGTGGGTCGCGGCCGCCGTCGTCATCCTGCTCGTCGTCGTCGTACTCAGCTACCGTCAGCTCATCAAGGCCTACCCGAGCGGCGGTGGCGACTACGAGGTCGCGTCGAAGAACCTCGGCGAGAAGGCCGGCCTGGTCGTGGCATCCGCCCTGCTGGTGGACTACATCCTCACCGTCGCCGTGTCTGTCGCCTCCGGTGTTGACAACATCATCTCGGCGTTCCCCGAGTGGAACCCGGGACGTGTGGAGATCGCGGTCGGCTTCGTCGTGATCCTCGCCGCAGTGAACCTTCGCGGGGTGCGCGAGTCGAGCAAGGCCTTCGCCGTGCCGACCTATTTGTTCGTGGCATCCATCGCCTTCATGGTCGTCGTCGGCCTCGTGCGCACGGCTCTCGGCGACCCGCCGATCGCCGAGAGCGCCGACCTCGTCGTGCAGGCGGAGAGCCTCGGGCAGGCGGCGTTCATCCTCCTGCTGCTGCGCGCCTTCGCGAGTGGATGCGCCGCCCTCACGGGCGTCGAGGCCATCTCGAACGGTGTTCCGGCCTTCCGCCGCCCCAAGGTCAAGAACGCGCAGAAGACCCTCGTGGCCATGGGCGCGATCGCGATCACCCTCTTCGTGGGCCTCGTCGCCATCTCCCTCATCTCCGGCGTGCACTATCTCGATTGCACCGAGTTGCTGGAGTACGAGGGATGCCGGCCCGGCGACAGCCCGCAACGCAGCCTCATCGCGCAGATGGCCGCAGCCACCTTCGGCAACAACACGGTTCTCTTCTTCGTCATCCAGGCGGCGACCGCTGCCGTGCTGCTCCTCGCGGCGAACACCGCATTCAACGGCTTCCCGCTGCTCGGCTCCGTGCTCGCGACGGACCGCTACGCACCGAAGTCACTCGCGACCCGCGGCGACCGCCTGATCTTCTCGAACGGCGTCATCGCCCTCGCGGTCGCGGCAACCGTGCTCCTCGTGATGTTCCAGGCCGACGTCACCACGCTCATCCAGCTCTACATCATCGGCGTCTTCGTCTCGTTCACCCTCGGCCAGATCGGCATGGTGCGGCACTGGTCGCGCATGTTGCGCAACGGCTGCGACGACCGCGGTGCCGTCTGGCGGGGCCTCGCCATCAACGCGCTCGGCGCGGTCATGACCGCGAGTGTTCTCGTGATCGTGACGGTCACTAAGTTCACCCACGGTGCGTGGATCGTCTTCGTGGTGATGCCGATCCTGTTCCTGCTGATGCTCGGTGTGAACCGGTACTACCGCGATGTCGACAAGGAGATCGAGGCAGACCCCACCACGCGCTTCGGCGCCAAGGGCGACCACGCGATCGTTCTCGTCGGCCGCATGCAGAAGCCGGTGCTCAAGGCTCTCGACTACGCCATCGCCGCCCGCCACGACTCGATCGAAGCCGTGCACGTCTCCATCGACGACGAGTCGACGAAGGAGCTCGAGCGCGAATGGATCGAGCAGAACATCAAGGTTCCGCTCACGATCGTCGAGTCCCCGTACCGCGACATCAGCGCTCCGCTCGCGAAGTACATCAAGTCCCGGCGGGAGGAGCACGGCGCCGAGGTCGTGACCGTGTACACGCCGCAATACATCGTGGGGCACTGGTGGGAGCACCTTCTGCACAACCACAAGTCACGTCGCATCCGCCAGAAGCTCTCGCTCGTGCACGGTGTGGTGATTGCGGTCGTGCCGTGGCTGCTCGACTCGTCGACGCTCATCTACGGCCGACGCTCGCGGCCACTGCCCGGTGACGTGCGGCGCGGCGAGCCCCGTCGTCCCGTCGTACGCAAGCCGATGCCGCCGGCCGCCGGCGCCACGAAGCCTGCCGCGAAGAAGCCCGCCCCCACGAAGAAGCCCTAGTGAGGGATCTTCTGGCGGTCGTGCTCGGCGGTGTGGCCGGCACGGGCGCTCGCTTCGCACTTGACGGAGTGCTCCTTCACGAGGATGACCAGTTCCCCTTATCCACGCTGATCGTCAACGTGATCGGCGCCTTCGCCCTCGCCTACCTCGTGGCGCGGGTCTGGCCCACTGCTCCCTCCTGGCTGCGCGCCGGCCTCGGCGTCGGGCTACTCGGTAGCTTCACCACCTTCTCCGCGGTGGCGGTCTCGCTGGTCTCGCTGAGTGCGGCGGGGCAATGGATCCCCGCCATCGCCTACCTCGTGGCGACACTCGCCCTCGGCCTCTCCGCTGCCTGGGTCGGGTTGCGCCTCGGCCGCCCCCGAGGCGCGGTCGCGATAGATGAGGTGGACGAGTGAACGCCGCGACGATCATCGCCGTGCTCGCCGCCGGCGCTCTCGGCGCGGTGGCGCGCTACCTGGTGTCGCGGTTCTTCGCGCCTCGGCCGGGCGATTTTCCGTGGGCGGTGCTCGTGGTCAACGTGGTGGGGTCGGCGATCGGCGGGGCCGTGCTCGGCTTCGCCCAGGCCGGGCTCGTCTCGACGGACGTACGCCTCATCCTGCTGACCGGATTCTGCGGCGGCCTGACGACCTTCTCGACCTTCAGCGTCGAGACGATCCAGCTGGTGATGGAGGGCAAGACCCGGTCGGCCCTGCTCTCGGTCGCGCTCAATCTCACTCTCGGTGTCGGGGTGGCAGCCCTCGCCTTCGCCCTGGCGGCGTAGCGCTACCGCTTCGGCCAGGTCCACGGCGGCTCGTCGAGCGCTCCCCTGCCAGCGACCAACGTCTGGCCGGTGCTCTTGACGAGCTCGATCCGCGAGGCATCCTCCAGCGCATCAGCGAGACGAGCTGAGTGGGTCACGACCACCACCTGCGAGCGTGTGGCCGAGTCCGCGATCAGTTCGGCCAGCGGCTCGGTCAGGTCGGGGTGCAGGCTCGTCTCGGGCTCGTTCAGCACGAGGAGCTCGGGCGGCCGAGGGCTCAGGAGCGCTGCGACCCAGAGAAGGTAGCGAATGGTGCCGTCGGAGAGCTCAGACGCGGCGAGTGGCCGCAGCATCCCGGGCTGAGTGAGGGCGAGGCTGAACCATCCGTCGTTGTCGTTCACGATGAGCCGGCTTCCCGGAAATCCCTTGTCGATCGCCTCGTCGAGTCCAGTGCCGAGCTCGCGCACCGTCTGGAGCGCCGCAGCGAGGCTCGAGCCGTCGACGGGGAGCACCGTCGTGCGGGTGCCCGGCGCGGGGCGCCGCGCTGGAGCATCCGCGTCGGTGCGCACATGGTCGTAGAAGCGCCACGATCGCAGTTGTTCCCGCAGCGCCATGAGCTCCGGTGTCGTCTGCGGGTCGGCGAACTCGCTGAGAATGCTGTCATACGGGCGCACCCGGTAGGGATACTGCATCCACTCCCCCGCCGAATCCCGTACCCGCACGGACGGGCCGTGCCTCTCGGTCTGCAACGTTCCCGGCCGGAGAGTGGTTCCGCTCCAGACCGACTCGACTTTGATCTCCGGGTCGAGCGAGAACATCGTCGGCCCAGTGGGGCCGGGCAGGCCGAACTCCACCGCGTAGCTGAGCTCGTCGGCGGCGAATCCGAGGCGCAGCCCCACCGGGGTGCTGCGGCGAGTGCCCTGCACCGGCACAGCACCCGAGCGCATGCCCGCGCTGAGGTGCTCCGGGCCCGCCCACAGCGTGCTCGACAGGCCGCCTTCCCGGGCCAGCGCAGTGACGGCGCCGCCGAGGGATGCCTCGGCGAGCAGTCGCAACGAGCGATACACGCTCGACTTGCCTGTGCCGTTGGCTCCCGTCACCACGGTGAGACCGGAGAGCGGAACGACCAGATGCCGAAGCGACCGATAATTCCCCACGGCCAGCGTTCTCAACATGCATTCCACCCTAGGGAGAGCTCCCGACGCCGCACCGAAGATCCAGCGAGACGGGCGTAGCCTGAGGCCATGCGCTTCGGATTCCACTTCTTCGACATGACCCTTCCCGGCGGCCCGGCCGGTCTCGCCCCCGCCATCCGCTCGGCCGGCCGCAACGCCGACGAGGTCGGTGCGAGCTGGTTCACCGTGATGGACCACTTCTTCCAGATGGAGCAGTTCCGCACCGCCCACGACCCGATGCTGGAGGGCTACACGACCCTCGGCTACCTCGCGGGCATCACCGAGAACGTGAAGCTCGGCACCGTCGTGACGGGCGTCACGTACCGGCATCCGGGCATCCTCTCGAAGACCGTCACCACGCTCGACGTGCTGTCGGAGGGGCGCGCCTTCCTCGGCATCGGAGCCGCCTGGTACGAGCGCGAGCACCTGGCACTCGGCGTGCCGTACCCGCCGCTGGCTGAGCGCTTCGAGCGCCTCGAGGAGACCCTGCAGATCGCGCTCCAGATGTGGAGCGACGACGAGGGCCCCTTCAACGGAAAGCACTACCAGCTGGCCGAGACCATCAGTGTGCCGAAGCCCGTGCAGTCACCGCGCCCCCGCATCGTGATCGGTGGCAGTGGTGAGAAGAAGACCCTGCGCCTGGTGGCCCAGTACGCGGATGCCACGAACCTCATCGCCGCGGACACCGAGACCGTCGTACGCAAGCTCGACATCCTGCGCGAGCACTGCGACGACGTCGGGCGCGACTACGAGACGATCGAGCGCACCGCCCAGGCGCGGCTCATGCCGGACTTCGACGCGGACGACGTGCTCGCTAACGCTGAGGCGTTCGCTTCTGCGGGCATCCAGCACCTTCACTTCGGTGTTCTCGGGCCAGACCCGGCCGCGTCCATCGCCCGCTTCGGCGACGAGGTCGCGCCCCGTCTGCGCGAGGTGTAGCGGGCCGATTAGCGCAAACCGATGCCCGAGACGGGCATCGGCGCTGGCGTCGCGGCGAAGGCCAGAAATGGCCTTCGCTCAATGCTCCAGCGCGCAATACGCTCCGTAGAACTCGTACATCTCCGCACGCAGCTCGTCTGTCGCCGGCAGCACGAGTCGACCCGACAGGTCCCCCACCGTGACCTGCAACGGGATGCGCGTGCCGATCTTGTCCTCGGCGAGCGCGTGCGCGTCACACCGGTTGGGCACGAAGGGAATGCGCACCTCGGGCGGCCCACCGACGCCGAGCTCGACCTCGAGCGGCACCGTCGGAACACCGCTTACCCCGTCGAAGGGCGCGAGGAGGGTGGTGCTCTCCACGCTGTGGATCTCAACCGCGCCGTCCGCGCCCGTCGGCTCCGTGGACAGCACCAACTCGCCGACGTCGCCCACCGCCCCGCTGCTCTCGAGCGCAACCGCGCGCAGGTCGATGACCTCCGCCACCCGCTCGGCGAGGCACGCTCCCTGCCACAGGCCGGGCAGCACGATCGTGGTGTCGGGGGCCTGCACGGTCGCGGTGCCGGAGCCACCGCCCTCGATGGAGTACCCGATCGTCGCGGTTGCGTCTGCCGCGGCATCCGTGTCGCAGTCCCAGGTGTCGAGGCTCACACGCAGGTCGACCGCACGCCCTGGTGCGAGCGTGACCGGCTCTCCATCCCAGACAAGCGGGGCGCCGAGGTAGTCGGAGTCGAGCTCGGCGGATGCCACGGCGATCGTCTCATCACCCGTGTTGGTCACCTGCATCGCGATGATGCCCATGGCGATGCCCGTTCGGGGTTGCACGACCGTCACCGTGAACGGGGGCTCTGCCGGAACGCCGGGAGCGCAGCCGGCGAGCAACGCACCGACTGCGACACAACCCACGACCGCAGCACGCCATCGCATGGTGCTACTCGGCAGCCTCGGGCTCGACCTCGGTCTCGGCCGCTTCGGGATGCCGTCCAGAGTCGATCTTCGCGATGACGAGAATCACGGCGAGCGCCGCCCCCACCACGATCATGATGTCGGCCACGTTGCCCACGAAGAGGTTGCCGTAGCCGATGAAGTCCACGACGTGACCGCGGGCGAAACCCGGGTCGCGGAACAGCCGGTCGCCGGCGTGCGTGATGGCTCCACCGAGGATCATCCCGAGCACGATCGACCACGCGAGCGACTTCACACGCCAGGCGTACCAGGCGATCGCGACGACCGCGATCACGGCGACGAGGGCGAGGATCCACGTGTACCCGGTGCCGAGACCGAAGGCCGCCCCAGGGTTGTACACGAGCACGAAACGCAGCCAGTCGCCGATCACCGGGATCACCTGGCCGTCGGAGAGGTTCTCGATGGCCCACCACTTGGTGAGCTGGTCGAGCGCCACGACGACCACGGCGATCGCGATCACGATCCAGAAGCCGCGGTGCGTCGAGCGCACCGGAGCCTGGGTATCGGACTGGGACATGCTTACCTCGCTGCCTGTAGCTTGCTGAGCGTCGCGATCACCTGGCGGGCGATCAGACGCCCTGCCCGGTTCGCGCCGATGGTGGATGCCTGGGGGCCGTACCCGGCGAAGAAGATGCGCGGGTCCTTCCACGATGCACCCTGGGCGACGACGACGCCGCCCTCCTTCTCGCGAAGCTTGAGTGGCGCGAGGTGGCGCAGCTCCGGCCGGAAGCCGGTCGACCAGATGATCGCGTCGGCGTACTTGAACGCGCCGTCGGCCCACCGCACACCGTGCGGCTCGATGGAATCGAAGATGGGGCGGGGCGTGAGCACCCCCCGCTCGATGCCGGCCTGGATACGACGTGTGCGGGGAACCCCGGTGCCGCTGACGATGCTCGGGAGCGCCCGACCGGCGCGAGCCGCGTCATCCTGCAGCCGCACGGCCTCGCTGCGCGCCTCGAGGTTCATCTCGCCGTCTTCCAGGAAGTCGATGGGCCGCCTGCTCACCCACGTGAGATCGGATGCCACGCCCTCGAGTTCGAGCAGGAACCCGATGGCCGACGTGCCACCGCCGACCACCACGACGCTCTTACCCGCGAAGTCCTCGGCCGAGCGGTAGTCGTTCGTGTGCACGTGGCGACCCTCGAACGACTTGAGCCCTGGGTACCACGGGATGAAGGGGGCACCCCAGGTGCCGGTCGCGTTGACCACGGTGATGGTCGAGACATCCTTCGGGTCATCGCCGTCGAGCGTGAAATGCACCTTCAGGTCTGTGCCGAAGTTCTCGACGGATGTCACATCCGCCGGTCGCACGACCTGCAAGCCGTAGTGGTCCTCGTACCTGCGGTAGTAGTCCGCGACCACGTCCTTGGCCGGCGCGTGTCGATCAGCGGTCTCGAAGCTGATGCCGAGCTCGTCCATCCCGGGGAGGTCGTTGATCTTGTGGGCCGAGCCGATTCGCAGGGCCTCCCAGCGGTTCTGCCACGCTCCGCCGGTGCCCGGCCCGCGATCCAGGATCACGAAATCGTTGCCAGGATCGAGGCCCAGTCGACGCAGGTAATAGCCCACGGAAAGCCCAGCCTGCCCAGCCCCGATGACCACCACGGAGGTGTCGGTGCTGGCGGTAGTCACGCGCACAACGTTACCGGCCACGGCACCGGTGGAGAGAGGGATCGTGCCCGGGGCCGCGTGATAAGCTTGTCGCTAGATTTAATCCACCCTGTTCGCTCGTGTAATGGTGCGATCCTTCCGCCAACAATCTGAGCGCGCGGCAGAGAAAGAGGGGGTCACGCATGGGGCGGGGCCGTCAAAAGGCGAAGCACACCAAGGTCGCTCGCGATCTGAAGTACTTCAGCCCGAACACGAACTATGGCGCACTCGAGCGTGAGCTCGCAGGTTCGAGCCACTCCACCGACGACGCGGCCGACTGGCCGGAGTACGTCGACCCCTACGCCGATGTTGTCGACAATGTCGAGGACATCGAAGAGGACGAGGACGAACCGCGCACTGCGTAGGGCGCGCCCTCCTGTCGGAGAGCCGCGTTGCGCTGCCCATCTGGGTGAGCTGCACCTGAACTGAGTCGCACTCGGACTGAGTTGGTCTCTGTCATCCTCATTTCCGGAGGTATCGCCCTCAACCGGCCGAATACCTGCAACGGATGCGACTAGGGCCCAAATGCTCCGGAGAAACGGGTGAGTGCCGCGCGGTCAGCTCGCGTAGCTGCCCGTGAGTCGCACGGCACCGCCGTCGACTCCCTTGGCACCCTGCACCCAGTCGGTGTCGGGGCGCTCGCCGAACGAGACCGTCCCGGCAGTCCACGTGGGGATGCCCGTGGCCTCGAGCTGCGCGATGGCCGCTGCCGCGGCATCCGGTGCGACGACGGCGAACATGCCGATGCCGAGGTTCCAGGTGCCCTCGCTGCTCTCGAGCGTCGACCCGGCGAAGTCCGACAGCGTGCGGAACACTGGCAGCGGCGACCAGGTCGACCGCTCGATCTCAACCCAGCTGCCCTGCGGCAGCACACGGGCGAGATTCGCGGCGATGCCACCACCCGTGACATGGCTGAGAGAGTGCACGGCGCCGGGCTGTGCGGCGAGGAGTGCGAGCAGGGGTGAGGTGTAGAGGCGCGTCGGCTCGAGCAGAACCTCGCCGACGACGCCGCCGAGCTCCGCAGAGGTGTCGGTGAAGGCGAGCCCACGCTCGCGCAGGATGTGGCGCACGAGCGAGAAACCGTTGCTGTGGACTCCGGATGACGCGAGCGCCAGCACGACGTCGCCGTCGCGCACGCGCTCGGGGCCCAGCAGGTCCGCTGCATCCACAGCACCAACCGCGGCACCAGCAACGTCGTAGTCGTCTGGCCCGAGGAGCCCGGGATGCTCGGCGGTCTCGCCACCGACGAGTGCCGTGCCGGTCGCCTCACACGCCTCCGCGATGCCGCGCACGATCTCGGCGATGCGCTCGGGCACGACGCGACCGCACGCGATGTAGTCCGTCATGAAGTAGGGCTTGGCGCCAACGACGATGATGTCGTCGACGACCATGCCGACGAGGTCCTGGCCGATCGTGTCGT